>NZ_JNBQ01000010.1 GCF_001019615.1 Cellulosimicrobium funkei
GCCCCGTCGCGGCGGGGAGCCGCCCGCCGCCCCCCGTCACCGGGCTGGCCGTCCGTCCTTCGAGCTCATGCGTGTCCTTCGTCCGTCGTGTCCTGCGTGGCGTCGTCCGCCACGTCGTGCGGCGTCGGGGCCGACGCCGGTGCGTCGTCCCCGTCGTCAGCCGCGCCGTCGGAGAGGTCCGTCCCGGGCGCGACGGCGGCGGCCCGCGCGGGTCCGCGCAGGTCGGCGAGCCCGTCCAGGCCCTCGAGGTCGTCCATGTCCGGCAGGTGCGGCGCGAGCGGGGGCAGCTCGTCGAGCGACGTGAAGCCCATGCGCTCGAGGAAGTAGCCCGTGGTGCCGAACAGGCCGGCGCCGGTGTGCGGGTCCTGACCGACCTCGGCCACGAGCCCGCGCGCCACGAGAGTGCGCACCACGCCGTCCACGTTGACCCCTCGCACCGCCGACACCTGGCCGCGGCTGACCGGTTGACGGTACGCGATCACGGCCAGAGTCTCCAACGCCGCCTGCGTGAGCCGCGCCGTCTGGCCGCCCTGCACGAACCGTCCCACGACCTCGGCGTGCGCCGGTGCCGAGTAGACGCGCCAGCCGCCGCCCGCCTCGCGCAGCTCGAACCCGCGGGGTCGCCCGCCGTCGTCGCCGCGGTACTCGGCGGCGAGGTCGTGCAGCGTGCTCAGCACGTCGTCGACCGGGACCGCGAGCGCCGTCGCGAGCTCGAGGACGGGGATCGGCTCGTCGGCGACCATGAGCACGGCCTCGAGCGCCGCCGGCAGCCCGCCGGGAAGGTCGTGCACGGCCGGCGCGAGGACCTCGTCGAGGGCGGGGGCGCCGTCGGGCTGCGTCACGCGGGGACCTCCTGGGTGATGGGTTCGGGGGCGTCGACGGGCGCGACGTCGCCCTCGTCGAACTCGCTGCCGACGTCGGCCAGCGCCGGCTCGGGCGCGTCGTCGCCCGACCACCGCACGGTGAGCTCGCCGAGCGGCGTCACCTGGTCGAACGCGACGAGTGCCTGGCGGAAGAGCTCGAGCAGGGCGAGGAACCGGGCGACGACCACGGCGGTCTCCCCCGCGTCCGCGACGAGGGCGCGGAACGTCGTCGTGCCGTGGCTGCGGACGCGGTCGACGACGATGCCCGCCTGCTCGCGCACGCTCACCGCGGGAGCGTGCAGGTGGTCGAGCGAGACGCCGGGCGGAGGCGCCTTGGGCGCGAGCGCCCGGGCCGCGAGCGCGGCGAGCTGGTCGGGCCCCATGGTCCACACGAGCTCGGGCAGCAGCGCGGCGAGGTGAGGCTCGAGCTGCACGACGCGCGGGAAGCGGCGGCCCGCGCTCTCGAACCGCTCCGCGAGGACGCCCGACACGTCCTTGTACGCGCGGTACTGCAGGAGGCGCGCGAACAGCAGGTCGCGCGCCTCGAGCAGCGCGAGGTCCTCGTCGTCCTCGACGCTGCCCGTGGGCAGCAGCCGCGCGGCCTTGAGGTCGAGCAGCGTCGCGGCGACGACGAGGAACTCGCTCGCGGTCCCGAGGTCCCACCCGGGGTGGTCCTCCCCCGCGGCGCGCGCGGCGGCGGCCGCACGCTCGGCGTCGCGGATGTAGGCGATGAAGTCGTCCGTCACGCGCGCGAGCGCGACCTCGGTGATGTCGAGCTTGTGCTTGGTGATGAGGGACAGCAGCAGGTCGAACGGGCCGCTGAAGTTGTCGAGGCGGACCTCGAAGCCGCTCCGTGCCGGCGAGGTCGAGCCGGGCGGTGACTCGGTCGGCGCGTCAGGCGGCGTCGCCACGGGCGACCAGCTCCCGGGCGAGCTGCCGGTAGGCGACGGCGCCGGGGTGCGTCGGCGCGTAGACGGTGATGGGCTCGGCCGCGACGGACGCGTCGGGGAACTTCACGGTGCGCCCGATGACGGTCTGGAGCAGCTTGTCGCCGAACGCCTCGTGCACGCGCGCGACGACCTCGCGCGAGTGCAGCGTGCGCGAGTCGAACATCGTGGCGAGGATGCCGTCGATCTCGAGGCGCGGGTTGAGCCGGTCGCGCACCTTCTCGATCGTCTCGACGAGCAGCGCCACGCCGCGCAGCGCGAAGAACTCGCACTCGAGCGGGATGAGCACGCCGTGCGCGGCGGTGAGCGCGTTGACGGTGAGCAGGCCGAGCGAGGGCTGGCAGTCCACCAGGATGACGTCGTAGTCGTCGACGACGGGCCGCAGCACGCGCGACAGGACGGACTCGCGTGCCACCTCGCCGACGAGCTGGACCTCGGCGGCCGACAGGTCGATGTTGGCGGGCAGGAGGTCGAGGTTCTCGACCTCCGTCGGGACGAGCACGTCGTGGATGTCCGCGCCCCGCTCCATGAGCAGGTTGTAGACCGTGCGGTCGAGCTCGTGCGGGTTGACGCCGAGGCCGACGGACGCGGCGCCCTGCGGGTCGAAGTCGACGAGCAGGACCTTGCGGCCGTACTCGGCGAGCGTCGCTCCGAGGTTGATGGTGGTCGTCGTCTTGCCGACGCCGCCCTTCTGGTTGCACATCGCGATGATGCGCCCAGGACCGTGCGACGCGAGCGGCGCGGGGACCGGGAACTCCGGCAGGGGACGGCCGACCACGTCGGTGGGCGCCTCGGTCGTCTCGCGGCTCGCGCCGTTCGTGGCGTGGTCGACGACAGGTGCGACGTCGCGCTCGGAGGAGGTCACGGGGGCGGCCGGACGGACGGCGTCGCCGTGCGAGCTCTGCGCGCCGCGCGTCTCGGGCTGGGTCTCGGCCTGGCTGCTCACGCTCGCCACGGTATCGCAGGACCTCGCCCCCGCTCGTGCGCACGCGCCCGCGCGCCGCGTTCCCGCCCGTCGCTCCGGGAACGGCTCCGTCAGCCCAGCGCGCGGGGGTGGGCGGCGGCGTACACCTCGCGCAGCGTGTCCGGGGTCACGAGCGTGTAGATCTGTGTCGTCGTGACGGACGCGTGCCCCAGGAGCTCCTGGACGACGCGCACGTCGGCGCCGCCCGCGAGCAGGTGGGTCGCGAACGAGTGCCGCAGCGTGTGCGGCGAGATCCGCTCGGGATGGTCGATGCCGGCGCGCTCCGCGGCGGTGCGCAGCACGGCCCAGGCGCTCTGCCGCGACAGCCGCGCGCCCCGCGTGTTGAGGAAGACGGCCGGCGTGCCGCGCCCGTGCGCGGCGAGCGCCGCGCGGCCCCGCACCAGGTAGGCGTCAAGCGCGCGCCGTGCGAACGACCCGACGGGCACCACGCGTTCCTTGCCGCCCTTGCCGAGCAGGCGGACGGCGCCGGTACCGAGGTCGAGGTCGTCGACGTCGAGGCTCACGGCCTCGGTGATGCGCGCGCCGGTCGAGTAGACGAGCTCGAGCAGCGCCCGGTCGCGCAGGGGGGCGGCGCCGTCGCCGACGCCCGCCGCCTCGAGGATGCGCGCGACCTCGTCGGTCGAGATCGCCTTGGGCAGCCGCTTGCCCTGGGCGGGCGGGCGGACGTCGGCGGACGCGTCGGCGTCGGCCAGGCCCTCCGCGGCGCAGAAGCGGTGCCAGCCGCGCACGGCGGCCACGGACCGGGCGGTGGACGACGGCGAGAGGCTCGCCCCGCCGTCGGCCCCGGTCCGCAGCGCGGTGACGTACGCCGCGACGTCGTCCGCCTCGACCTCGCGCACGGCGTGGTTGCCGCGCGCGGCGAGGAACGCGACGTAGCGCGCGAGGTCGCGCCGGTAGGCGGCGACGGTGTTCGCGGACAGGCCGCGCTCGACGGCGAGGTGCGCGAGGTACTCGCGCGCGGCGCGGTCCAGCGCGTCGGGCACGTGCGCCTCGCCGGCCCCCATCGCCCTACCGCCCTCCCGGCACGGCCGGGCTCACAGCGGGAGGAAGACGTCGACCGCCACCGCGACGAAGAGCAGGGTGAGGTACGTGATCGAGGCGTGGAAGACCTTCATCTCCCCGACCTTGCCGCCCTTGCCGTCCGCCTTGTCGCGGGCGCGGCGCAGCATGGTCACGCACGAGGACAGGAACCAGACCCCGAGCACGGTGGCGACGACGCCGTAGACCCAGGTCATGCCGGCGAGCGGCCACAGCGCGAGCGACGAGGCGACCATCGCGACGCCGTAGACGATCATCTCGCGCGCGACCCTGCGGTCGTCCGCGACGACCGGGAGCATCGGCACGCCGGCGTTGGCGTAGTCGCGCTTGAACTTCATGGACAGCGGCCAGTAGTGCGGCGGCGTCCAGAAGAAGATGACGAGGAACAGCGCGAGAGCGGCCCAGCTCAGCGAGCCCGTCACGGCGGACCAGCCGATGAGCACCGGCATGCAGCCCGCGATGCCGCCCCAGACGATGTTCTGCGGCGTGCGGCGCTTGAGGATCATCGTGTAGCCGACGACGTAGATCGCGATCGCGGCGAACGTCAACCAGGCCGAGACCACGTTGACCAGGAGCGCGAACCACACGAGCGACACGACACCGAGGACGGTCGCGAACACGAGCGCGGCCCGCGGCGTCACCTCGCCCGTGACGAGCGGGCGCCGCTTGGTGCGGTTCATGACCTCGTCGATGTCGCGGTCGAGGTAGCAGTTGTAGACGTTGGCCGACGCGGCCGCGAGCGTGCCGCCCACGAGCGTCGCCAGGATCAGCCCGATGCCCGGCAGCCCGCCCTGGGCCAGGATCATCGTCGGCACCGTGGTCACGAGGAGGAGCTCGATGATGCGCGGCTTGGTCAGCGCGACGTAGGCGCCGACGCGCTCGCGCAGGGCGAGGGTGGCGCGGGCCGCCTCGGCCGTCGGCGCGACGGGGGTCGCGGGGCTCGTCGGCGAGGACGGCTGCTGGGTCGACGCGGCGCCAGACGGGCTTCCGGTCCCGTCGATCGGTGCCTGGCTCGTGGTGTGCACGCGCTTCGGTGTTCCGTTCTGAGGTGGGGGGCGAGCTGGGACGGACCGCCGGTCGTCCTCGCTCATCGTACGTCCCCGCCTGCGCCGGGGCCGACCGGACGGGCCGGGCGATTGTGTGACATCCGACCGAAATCCAGCACGTGGGCACCGCCCGGGCACGAACGGCGTCCGCGTATAGGCTGGGTCTGCAACCGTCCCGCGTCGGACCGCCCGTCAGGACCTGTGGCCCGCGGACGACGTGACCGGCACCGGGCCGCCCCGCCCCCTGAGGCGTGAGGCCGGGAAATGTTCAACGGTTGTTTCGAGTTGTCGCGAGGATCCGGGGCGCGCGCTCCGGACGGGAATGAGGTTCGGTGAACGCGTTGTCCCCTGCTCACACGCCCCTGGACTGGACGGACCTGGACGACCGGGCCGTCAAGACGATCAAGGCGCTCGCCGCCGACGCGGTGGAGAAGGTGGGCAACGGCCACCCCGGCACCGCGATCTCGCTGGCCCCGGCCGCCTACCTCCTGTTCCAGAAGGTCATGCGCCACGACCCGTCGGACGACCACTGGGTCGGCCGCGACCGGTTCGTGCTCTCGGCGGGCCACTCGTCGCTCACGATCTACCTCCAGCTCTTCCTCGCCGGGTACGGCCTGGAGATGGCGGACATCGAGGCTCTGCGCACGTGGGGCTCCAAGACCCCCGGCCACCCGGAGTACAAGCACACCCGCGGCGTCGAGATCACGACCGGCCCGCTCGGCCAGGGCCTCGCGTCCTCCGTCGGCATGGCGTTCGCGGCCCGCCGCGAGCGCGGCCTGCTGGACCCGTCGACCGCCCCGGGCGAGTCGCCGTTCGACCACCACGTCTACGTCATCGCGTCCGACGGCGACCTGCAGGAGGGCGTGACGAGCGAGGCCTCCTCGCTCGCCGGCCACCAGCAGCTCGGCAACCTCGTCGTCATCTGGGACGACAACAAGATCTCCATCGAGGACGACACGGACATCGCGTTCACCGAGGACGTCCTCGCGCGCTACGCGGCGTACGGCTGGCACACCCAGCGCGTCGACTGGACCAACGGGGGCACAGGCTACGACGAGGACGTCGACGCGCTGCACGCCGCGATCGAGGCCGCCAAGGCCGAGACCGGCAAGCCGTCGATCATCGCGCTGCGCACGATCATCGGCTACCCGTCGCCGACCAAGCAGAACACCGGCGGCATCCACGGCTCGGCCATGGGCGCCGACGAGATCAGGGGCCTGAAGATCGAGCTCGGCCTCGACCCTGAGGCGAGCTTCGCGATCGACGACGAGGTGCTCGCGTACACGCGTGCCGTCGGCGAGCGCCAGGGCGACGCGCGCGCGGCCTGGGACACGGCCTTCGCGGCGTGGAAGACCGCGAACCCGTCCGGCGCCGAGCTCCTCGGCCGCCTGGAGAACCGCGAGCTCCCGGCGGGCTGGGAGGACGCGCTGCCGACGTTCGAGGCGGGCAAGGCCGTCGCGACGCGCTCCGCGTCGGGCAAGGTCCTCACCGCGCTCAAGGACGTGCTCCCCGAGCTCTGGGGCGGCTCCGCCGACCTCGCCGGCTCGAACAACACGACCATGGACGGCGAGCCGTCGTTCGTGCCCGTCGAGCACGCGACCAAGAAGTTCCCGGGCCACGAGTACGGCCGCACGCTGCACTTCGGCATCCGCGAGCACGCCATGGGCGCGATCCTCAACGGCATCGTCCTGCACGGCGGCACGCGCGCCTACGGCGGCACGTTCCTCCAGTTCAGCGACTACATGCGCCCCGCGGTGCGCCTCGCCGCGCTCATGGAGATCCCGACGACGTTCGTGTGGACGCACGACTCGATCGGCCTCGGCGAGGACGGCCCGACGCACCAGCCCGTCGAGCACCTCGCCGCGCTGCGCGCCATCCCGGGCCTCGACGTCGTCCGTCCGGCCGACGCCAACGAGACGTCGTGGGCGTGGCGCACGATCCTCGAGAACACCGAGCGACCGGCGGGCATCATCCTCACGCGCCAGAACGTCCCGACGTTCCCGCGCGGGACCGAGGGCTACGCCGACGCGTCGGGCACCGCCCGCGGCGGCTACGTGCTGCTCGACACCGACGGCACGCCCGACGTCATCCTCATCGGCACCGGCTCCGAGGTGCAGCTCGCCGTCGAGGCGCGCGAGATCCTCGCGGGCGAGGGCGTGCAGGCGCGCGTCGTGTCGCTGCCGAGCCGTGAGTGGTTCGACGGCCAGGACGACGCCTACCGCGAGTCGGTCCTGCCGTCCGCCGTCCGTGCGCGCGTGTCCGTCGAGGCGGGCGTGGCGCAGGGCTGGCGCGAGCTCATCGGCGACGCGGGTCGCTCGGTGAGCCTCGAGCACTACGGCGCGTCGGCCGACTACCAGGTGCTGTACCGCGAGTTCGGCATCACGTCCGAGGCCGTCGCCTCGGCGGCGCGCGAGTCGATCGCGGCCGCGCGCGGTGGCGACACCCCGGGTGCCGCGCCGACGCCGTCGGAGGGCGGCACTGGCGACCAGCGCTGACCCTTCGTAGATTCCGAGGTGGGGCCGTGCGCGGCCCCACCTCGGAACTGCCCCGGGAACCGGCCGCCGTGCGCGACCGCCCGGGAGCACGCCCGCAGCGAGAGCACCACCGAGAGGAAGTCCGATGACGCAGTCCCCCACCGTCCCCGGCCCCATCGAGCAGCTCACGGGAGCGGGCGTGTCCATCTGGCTCGACGACCTCTCGCGAGAACGGCTGCGCACCGGCAACCTCGCCGACCTCGTCGCCACGCGCGGGGTCGTCGGGGTCACGACGAACCCCACGATCTTCGCGGCCGCGCTCTCGAAGGGTGACGCCTACGACGCCCAGCTCGCCGAGCTCGCGCCCGCCGGCGTGGACGACGCGGCGGTCGAGGCCGCCGTCGAGCGGATCACGACGGACGACGTGCGCGCCGCCGCCGACCTGCTGCGTCCCGTGTACGACGCGACCGACGGTGTCGACGGGCGCGTGTCGATCGAGGTGGACCCGCGCCTCGCGCACGACGCCGACAAGACGGTCGTCACGGCCGAGCGCCTCTGGGCCACCATCGACCGGCCCAACGTCTACATCAAGATCCCCGCGACCGTCGCGGGCCTCGACGCGATCTCCCGCACCCTCGCGCAGGGCATCAGCGTCAACGTGACGCTCATCTTCTCGCTCGCGCGCTACCGCGCGGTCATGGAGGCGTTCGCGATCGGGCTCGAGCAGGCGCGCGCGGACGGCATCGACCTCGCGCCGGTGGGCTCCGTCGCGTCGTTCTTCGTCTCGCGCGTGGACACCGCGGTGGACGCCGCGCTCGAGAAGGTCGGCACCCCGGAGGCGCTCGACCTGCGCGGCCAGGCCGCGATCGCCAACGCGCGCCTCGCGTTCGAGGCCTACGAGGAGTTCCGCCAGACCGACCGGTGGCGCTCGCTCGCCGCGTCCGGCGCGCACCCGCAGCGCCCGCTCTGGGCGTCGACCGGCGTGAAGAACCCCGAGTACCGCGACACGATGTACGTCGACGAGCTCGTCACCGACGGCATCGTCAACACGATGCCCGAGGCGACCCTCCAGGCGTTCGCCGACCACGGCGTCGTCACGGGCGACACGATCACCGGCACGGCCGCCGCCTCCCGCCGCACGCTCGAGACGGTCGAGTCCTTCGGCGTCTCGCTCGTCGAGGTCACCGACCGCCTCGAGGAGGAGGGCGTGCGCAAGTTCGAGGACAGCTGGACCGAGCTGCTCGCGACGACGCGCGACAACCTGCGCCGCATCGCCTCCTCCTGATCCCGGCGCGCCTGACCGCCGGGCGGCGGTCGGGCGTCCGACCTGCGGGAACGACGACGCGACGACGCGCGCCGCCCGTATCATCCGCAGACGCCTCAGCCTTCTGCAGTCCTCCCGACCCCTCCTCGAAACGAAACGGTGCCACCAGGTGAGACCGGCCAAGATCACGCCAGAGCACAACCCGCTGCGCGACCCCCTCGACCTGCGCCTGCCCCGGATCGCGGGCCCCTGCGGGCTCGTCATCTTCGGCGTCACGGGCGACCTCGCCCGCAAGAAGCTCATGCCCGCGGTGTACGACCTGGCCAACCGCGGCCTGCTCCCCCCGGGCTTCGCGCTCACGGGCTTCGCGCGCCGGGACTGGGAGGACCAGGACTTCGCGCAGGTCGTGCACGACGCCGTCAAGGAGCACGCGCGCACGCCGTTCCGTGAGGCGACGTGGCGGCAGCTCGCCGAGGGGATCCGGTTCGTGCAGGGCACGTTCGACGACGAGGACGCCTTCGAGCGCCTGCGCGAGACCGTCGAGACGCTGGACGCCGAGCGCGGCACGGGCGGCAACCACGCCTTCTACCTCTCGGTGCCGCCGAGCGCGTTCCCGGTCGTGTGCCGGCAGCTCTCCCGCTCCGGGCTCTCCCGCTCCGAAGGAGACGCCTGGCGCCGTGTCGTCATCGAGAAGCCCTTCGGCCACGACCTCGAGAGCGCCCGCGAGCTCGACGCCGTCGTGTCGGAGGTCTTCCCGCCCGACTCGGTCTTCCGCATCGACCACTACCTCGGCAAGGAGACGGTCCAGAACCTCCTCGCGCTGCGGTTCGCCAACCAGATGTTCGAGCCGATCTGGAACGCGAACTACGTGGACCACGTGCAGATCACGATGGCCGAGGACATCGGCATCGGCGGCCGCGCGGGCTACTACGACGGCATCGGCGCCGCACGCGACGTCATCCAGAACCACCTGCTCCAGCTCCTCGCGCTCGTCGCGATGGAGGAGCCCGTGTCGTTCGACGCCCCGTCGCTGCGCGCCGAGAAGATCAAGGCGCTGTCGGCCGTCCGGCTGCCGCGCGAGCTGTCCAAGCACACCGCGCGCGGCCAGTACGCCGCCGGGTGGCAGGGCGGCGAGGAGGTCATCGGCTTCCTCGACGAGGACGGGATCCCCGCCGACTCGACGACCGAGACCTACGCCGCGATCCGCGTGGACATCGACAACCGCCGCTGGGCGGGCGTCCCGTTCTACCTGCGCACCGGCAAGCGCCTCGGGCGCCGCGTGACCGAGGTCGCCGTCGTGTTCAAGAAGGCCCCGCACCTGCCGTTCGAGACGTCGCAGGCCTCCGACCTGGGCAACAACGCGCTCGTCATCCGCGTCCAGCCCGACGAGGGCGTCACGATGCGCTTCGGCGCGAAGGTCCCGGGCACCGCGATGGAGGTCCGCGACGTCACGATGGACTTCGGGTACGGGCACGCGTTCACGGAGTCCTCCCCCGAGGCCTACGAGCGTCTCATCCTCGACGTCCTGCTCGGCGACCCGCCGCTCTTCCCGACGCGCGAGGAGGTCGAGCTCTCGTGGAAGATCCTCGACCCGATCACCGCGCACTGGGCGGCCAAGGGCACGCCCGACCAGTACCGGTCCGGCACGTGGGGGCCGGAGTCGGCCGACGCGATGCTCGCGCGCGACGGCCGTTCGTGGCGGCGCCCGTGACGGCCGTCGTGCCGGCGTCGGCCCCGCGGAGCGCGACGCCCCCGAGAGAGACCCCCCGACCCCGTCGTGCCCCGCAGGGCGGCACGACCCTCCGACCGGCGAGGACCCCGCGATGATCATCGACCTGCCCGACACGACGACCAACGCCGTGAACAAGCGGCTCGTGCGGCTGCGCGACGAGGGCGGGGCGATCGCGCTCGGTCGCGTCCTCACGCTCGTCGTCATCGCGCGCGAGTCCGACGTCGAGACGTCGATCGAGGCGGCGAACGACGCGAGCCGCGAGCACCCGTGCCGCGTCATCGTCGTGGCACCGTCCGGCCGGAGCGCGACCCCGCACCTCGACGCCCAGATCCGCGTGGGCGGCGACGCCGGCGCGTCCGAGGTCGTCGTGCTGCGGACCGCGGGCCCCCTGCTCGAGCACGCGGACACGCTCGTCATGCCGCTCCTGCTCCCGGACGCGCCGATCGTGGTGTGGTGGCCGGGTCAGCCGCCCGCCTCGCCGGACGACGACCCGGTCGGGGCGATGGCCCAGCGCCGCATCACCGACTCGATCACGTCCAAGGACCCCGAGGCGACGCTCGCGCAGCTCGCGACGACGTACGGGCCCGGCGACTCCGACCTGGCGTGGGCGCGCGTCACCCTGTGGCGCGGCCTCATCGCCGCCGCGCTCGACCAGCCGCCGTACGAGCCGGTGACGAGCGTCCTCGTCGAGGGCCAGGCGAAGCACACCTCGCTCGACCTGCTCGCGGCGTGGCTCGGCTCTCGGCTGCGCTGCCCCACGCAGGTCGTGCGCCGTCGTGGGGCCGAGGCGATCACGCGCGTCACGCTCGAGCGCAAGAGCGGGCCGATCATCCTCGACCGTCCGGACGGGCGCATCGTGACGATCAGCCAGCCGGGCAAGCCCGACCGCCGCGTCGCGCTGCCCATCCGGACGCTCAGCGAGGCGCTCATCGAGGAGCTGCGCCGCCTGGACCCGGACGAGATCTACGGCGAGGTGCTCACCAAGGGGCTGCAGAAGGTGGGCGCGTGACCGCCGCCCGACCCGGGGGCGCGCACGCGTCCCACGGGCGCCTCGTGGTCGTCCACCCCGACGCGGACGTCCTCGCCGAGGCGGTCGCGTCGCGGCTCGTGACGCGCCTGCTCGACGTGCAGTCCGTGCGCCGCCCCGTGCACGTCGTGCTGACCGGCGGCACCGTCGGCATCGCGAGCCTCGCGGCGCTCGAGCGCCACTCGGCGCGCGACGCCGTCGACTGGTCGGGCGTGCACCTCTGGTGGGGCGACGAGCGCTTCCTGCCCGCCGGGGACCCGGACCGCAACGAGACGCAGGCGCGCGACGCGCTGCTCGCCCACCTGCCCCAGCTCCCGGCCGGGAACGTCCACCCGATGCCCGCGGCGGACGCCGTGGCGACCCCCGAGGAGTCGGCCGCGGCGTACGCGGCGACGCTCGCCGAGCACGCCCCGGACGGCGCCGAGGTGCCCGAGTTCGACGTGCTCCTGCTCGGGATGGGACCCGACGGCCACGTCGCGTCGCTCTTCCCCGGGCACCCGGGGCTCGACGTGACGGGCGTCCCGACCGCCGGCGTCCACGGTTCGCCCAAGCCCCCGCCGGAGCGCGTGACGCTGACCTTCGAGGCCATCGCGCGCGCTCGTCAGGTGTGGGTCGTCGCCGCGGGCGCCGAGAAGGCCCCGGCCGTCGCGTCGGCGCTCGGCGGGGCCCCCGCGGCCGAGACCCCGGCGGGCTCGGTCACGGGCACCGAGCGCACGCTGTGGCTCGTCGACGCCGCGGCGGCGGGCACGCGGGACGCCGACCGATGACGCCCGGCGGCGAGCACGGCGACCCCGCGGCGACCTGGGACGCGGTCGACGCCTACTTCGCCCCGCTCGTGGGCGAGGACGACGTGCTCGCCGCCGCCAGCGCGAGGGCGCGGGCCGCCGGCCTGCCGGAGATCCAGGTCTCCCCCGCGCAGGGCCGCCTCCTGCAGCTCCTCGCGCTCGCGACCGGCGCGCGCCGCGTGCTGGAGGTCGGCACGCTCGGCGGCTACTCGACGATCTGGCTCGCGCGTGCGCTGCCGCCGGACGGGGTGCTCGTCACGTGCGAGATCGACGCGGCCCACGCCGCGGTCGCGCGGGAGTCGCTGGCCGAGGCCGGCCTCGCGGGGGTCGTCGACGTCGTGCTCGGTCCCGCCGCGAACACGCTGCGGCGCCTCGTCGACGACGGCGTCGAGCCGTTCGACCTCGTGTTCGTCGACGCCGACAAGCCGTCGAACCCGGTCTACCTCGACCTGGCGGTCCGGCTCTCGCGACCGGGCACGCTCGTCGTCGTGGACAACACCGTCCGTGGCGGCGCCGTCGCCGACGCGGAGAGCACCGACCCGAACGTGCTCGGGGTCCGGGAGATGGTCGACCGCATCGTCGCGGACCCGCGGCTCGACGCCACGGCCGTCCAGACCGTGGGCTCCAAGGGCTACGACGGGTTCGTGCTCGCGCGCGTGCGCTGACCCGCGTGCGAGGCCCGGCCTCCGCGCCAGGCCCGGAACGTCAGCGACCGCGACGGGCCCGCAGGGCGGCGAGCGCCTCGTCGAGGATCGCGACGCCGTCCTCGTCGCTGCGACGCTCCTTCACGTACGCGAGGTGCGTCTTGTAGGGCTCGTTGCGCGACGGGGTCGGCGGGTTCTCCCGGTCCTGCCCGGCCGGGAACCCGCACCGCGGGCAGTCCCAGGTCTCGGGAGCCTCGATCTCCGCCTCCGAGGAGAAGCTGGGCCGCGTCTCGTGGCCGTTCGCGCACCAGTAGGACACCCAGAAGCGCGGTGCGATCTCGCCGCGCTCGGACTCCCCGAGCGGTCCCGCCCCGACGCGCGACCCGCGGATCGCGTTACCACCTGCCACGTGCTCTCCCCCGTCCGTGCCGTCGTCGGCACTCGATCCTGCCCGTACCGCGCCGTCCGGCGCGGCTGCCCCCTGCCGACTCCTCGAGCCCTGCTCGACCGCGACGCCCCGTGCGGGACGCCTGCGGGTCAGCTCACCTTCTGGAGGAGCCCCAGGAGCACGATGACGACAGCCCAGACGAGGGCGAACGCCACGGTGATCCGGTTGAGGTTGCGCTCGGCGACGCCGGAGCTGCCCACCGAGCTCGAGATCCCGCCGCCGAACATGTCGGAGAGGCCGCCGCCCTTGCCCTTGTGCATGAGCACGAGCAGGGTGAGGAAGCCGCTGGTGAGGACCAGCAGGATCTGGAGGATGATGCGCAGCACGTCCACGAGTACGTCCTTGAGGCTCAGGGCCGTCCCGACCGATGTCGAGCGCGACCGCACGGTTGTCGTGCGCAGGCGTGACCTGCCGCACAGGGGACAAGAGTAGGCGACGGGAGGCCGCTGCGGCCAACCCCGGCCGCCGTCGTCTCACGTCAGCGACCGACGGCCCCGGGATCCGCTCCCGGGGCCGTCGGCGCGAGGGTCTCGCGGAGGTCAGGCCCCGGTCGCGTGCGACTGGTAGCGCGCGATCTTCGCGAACTCCTCGGGGTCGAGGCTCGCGCCGCCGACGAGCGCGCCGTCGACGTCGGGCTGGGCCATGATCGCGGCGACGTTGGACGACTTCACCGAGCCGCCGTACAGGATGCGCGTCGCGTCCGCGACGTCCGCGTCGTACAGGTCGCCGAGGGCGCCGCGGATGGCACCGCAGACCTCCTGCGCGTCCTCCGGCGTCGCGACCTCGCCCGTGCCGATGGCCCAGACGGGCTCGTACGCGATGACGAGCGTCGCGAGCTGCGCGGCGGGGATGCCCGCGAGGGCGCCCTCGACCTGGGCGAGGGTGTAGGAGATCTGCTCGCCGGCCTTACGGACGTCCAGGCCCTCGCCCACGCACAGGATCGGGGCGACGCCCTGACCCACGGCGGCGACGATCTTCGCGTTGGCCTGCGCGTCCGTCTCGCCGTGGTACTGGCGGCGCTCGGAGTGGCCGATCGCGACGTAGCTCACGCCGAGCTTGGCGAGCATCGTCGCGGAGATCTCGCCCGTGTACGCGCCCTCGGCGTGCGCCGAGACGTCCTGCGCGCCGTACTTGAGCTCGAGCTTGTCCGCGTCGACGAGCGTCTGCACCGACCGGAGGTCGGTGAAAGGCGGCAGCACGGCGACCTCGACGGCCGCGTAGTCGTGCTTCGCGTCCTTGAGGGTCCACGCGAGCTTCTGCACGGTGTGCGTCGCCTGGTGGTGGTCCAGGTTCATCTTCCAGTTGCCCGCCATGAGCGGGGTACGGCTGTTCGCCACGGTCCTTCTTCTCTCTGTGGGGGTCGCACCGCCCGCGGGCACGGCGTGCCGCGGGCGGTGCGTGAGGATGGTTCGGGAGGGCTCAGCCCTCGAGGACGGAGATCCCCGGGAGGTCCTTGCCCTCGAGGAACTCGAGGCTCGCGCCACCACCGGTCGAGATGTGGCTGAAGCCGGCCTCGTCGAAGCCGAGGATGCGGACCGCGGCGGCCGAGTCGCCGCCGCCGACGATCGTGAACGCGCCGTTCGCGGTCGCGTCGACGAGCGCCTGGGCCACGGCACGCGTGCCGCCCGAGAACGCCTCGAACTCGAACACGCCGGCGGGACCGTTCCACACGACCGTCTTCGCGTCGACGATCTTGCTCGCGAAGAGCTGCGCGGACTCGGGGCCGATGTCGAGGCCGATCTTGTCGGCCGGGATCGCGTCCGCGGCGACGACCTCGTGCGGCGAGTCGGCGGCGAACGCGTCGGCGACCACGATGTCGGTCGGCAGGACGATCTCGACGCCGTTCTTCTCGGCGTCCGCGAGGTAGCCCTTGACGGTGTCGATCTGGTCCTCTTCGAGGAGGGACTTGCCGACGCCGTAGCCCTTGGCGGCGAGGAACGTGAACACCATGCCGCCGCCGATGAGCAGACGGTCCGCCTTGGTGAGCAGGTTCGCGATGACGCCGAGCTTGTCCGAGACCTTCGACCCGCCGAGCACGACCGCGTACGGGCGCGCGGGGTCCTCCGTCGCCTTGCGCAGGGAGTCGACCTCCTTGAGGACGAGCTCGCCGACGGCGGACGGCAGCACCTGCGCGACGTCGTAGACCGACGCCTGCTTGCGGTGCACGACGCCGAAGCCGTCGGAGACGAACACGTCCGCGAGCTGCGCGAGGTCGTGCGCGAGCGACTGGCGCTCCGCGTCGTCCTTGGAGGTCTCGCGCGCGTCGAAGCGGATGTTCTCCAGCAGCGCGACCTCGCCGTCGGCGAGCGCGGCCACCGTCTCGCGCGCCGAGTCGCCGACGACGTCCTGCGCGAGGTGGACCGGCACACCGAGCAGCTCGCCGAGGCGTGCGGCCACGGGGGCGAGCGAGTACTTCGCGTCCGGCTCGCCCTTGGGGCGGCCGAGGTGCGCGGTGACGATCACCTTCGCACCCGCGTCGGTGAGCTTCTTCAGCGTGGGGAGCGCGGCCCGGATGCGGCCGTCGTCCGTGATGGTCGTCCCGTCGAGCGGGACGTTGAAGTCGGAGCGGACGAGGACGCGCTTGCCGCGCAGGTCGCCCAGGGAGTCGATGGTCTTCATGCGGTCTCCTACGGTTCGGTCGCCGTCGTACGGGGCGCCTGCCGAGGACCGGCCGGGCCCGCACATGAGGACGTCCGCGTGCGCGTCACCGGGCGGTGCCGGGACGCGCACGCGGACGCATGGTTGCTACGCAGGGTCGTGCTGCGTCAGCAGGTGGCTCAGAGCTTGTCGCCGACGAGCTGCGTCAGCGCGACGAGGCTGTTCGAGTAGCCCCACTCGTTGTCGTACCAGGAGACGACCTTGACCTGGTCGCCGATCACCTTGGTGAGCTTCGAGTCGAAGATGCTCTGGTGCGGGTCCGTGACGATGTCGCTCGAGACGATCTCGTCCTCGACGTAGGCCAGGACGCCCTTGAGGGGGCCCTCCGACGCGGCCTTCACCGCGGCGTTGACCTCGTCCACCGTGACCTCGCGCGAGGCGGTGAAGGTGAGGTCCGTCGCCGAGCCCGTGATGACCGGCACGCGCAGCGCGAAGCCGTCGAGCTTGCCCTTGAGCTCCGGCAGGACGAGCGACACGGCCTTGGCCGCACCCGTCGAGGTCGGGACGATGTTCTGCGCGGCGGCGCGGGCGCGACGCAGGTCGCGGTGCGGGCCGTCCTGCAGGTTCTGGTCACCCGTGTAGGCGTGGATCGTGGTCATGAGACCACGCTCGATGCCGATCGAGTCGTTGAGCGCCTTCGCCAGCGGGGCGAGGCAGTTCGTGGTGCACGACGCGTTCGAGATGATGTGGTGCGCGGCCGGGTCGTACTGGTCCGAGTTCACGCCGACGACGAACGTCGCGTCCTCGTTCTTGGCCGGGGCCGAGATGATGACCTTCTTGGCGCCGGCGTCGATGTGCGCCTTCGCCTTGGTCGCGTCGGTGAAGAAGCCGGTCGACTCGATGACGATGTCGGCACCCAGCTCGCCCCAGGGGAGGTTCGCGGGGTCGCGCTCGGCGAGAGCACGGATCTTCTTGCCGTCGACGATGATGTTGTCGTCGTCGAAGTCCACGCTCAGCGGGAAACGGCCGAGGACCGTGTCGTACTTGAGCAGGTGCGCGAGCGTCTTGTTGTCCGTGAGGTCGTTGACGCCCACGATCTCGATGTCGGCGCCCGACTCGACGATGGCGCGGTAGAAGTTCCGTCCGATACGACCGAAGCCGTTGATACCGACGCGGATGGTCACAATGCCCTCCTCAGGGCGCGCCGGTTGTCCCGACGCACACGGTTGATGCCGAACGATCACGTACGCCGTCGTACGCAGGTGGTGATCGCGCCCGTGCCCCGCTGCCCGGGATCCCGGCACAGCATCCTCCGTGCCCGTGGACCGTCACGGCGACAGCCGGGACCACCCACGCCCACGAGGGGTGTCAGCGAAGGAGCACGTCGTTGTCACCTGACGCATCCGAGCCTATACCAACACCACGCCAGCGTGTGACCTGGATCCCACGGTTCGGGACCATCGTCCCGTCGGTGCATGACGTCCAGGTGGCGGGCGCGCCCCGGACGGGCTGGTCAGAGGTCGAGCAGCTCCGGGCTCAGGCCCGCCTCGGTGTCGGGGATGCCGAGCTCGGCCGCGCGCTTGTCGGCCGTCGACAGCAGGCGCCGGATGCGTCCCGCGACCGCGTCCTTGGTCAGCGGCGGGTCCGCGAGCTGTCCCAGCTCCTCGAGCGACGCCTGCTTGTGGGCGAGCCGGAGCTCGCCGGCCTCGCGCAGGTGGTCGGGCAGGTCCGGGCCGAGGATCTCGAAGGCCCGCTCGACGCGCGCCCCCGCCGCGACGGCGGCCCGGGCCGAGCGTCGCAGGTTCGCGTCGTCGAAGTTCGCCAGCCGGTTCGCGGTCCCGCGCACCTCGCGCCGGGCGCGTCGCTCCTCCCAGACCAGGACCGCCTCGTGCGCGCCCAGGCGTGTGAGGAGCGCGCTGATCGCGTCCCCGTCCCGGATGACGACGCGATCGACGCCGCGCACCTCGCGCGACTTCGCGGAGACGCCGAGGCGGCGGGCAGCGCCGACCAGGGCGAGCGCGGCCTCCGGACCGGGGCAGGTGATCTCGAGCGCCGACGACCGGCCCGGCTCGGTGAGCGACCCGTGCGCCAGGAACGCGCCGCGCCATGCCGCCTCGGCCTCCTCCACCCCGCCGGAGACGACCTGCGGCGGGAGCCCTCGCACAGGCCGCCCGCGCTGGTCCAGGAGGCCCGTCTGGCGGGCCAGCGACTCGCCGTCGCGCACGACGCGCACGACGTACCGGCTGCTCTTGCGCAGCCCCCCGGCCGACACCACGATCAGCTCGCTCGTGTGCCCGTAGACGTCCGCGATGGTCTCGCGCAGGCGGCGCGCCGCGATCGCGGTGTCGAGCTCGGCCTCGATGACGACGCGGCCCGAGATGAGGTGCAGCCCGCCCGAGAACCGGAGCATCGCCGAGACCTCCGCCTTGCGGCACGAGGTCTTGTCCACCCGCAGTCGAGCCAGCTCGTCCTTCACCTGTGCCGTGAGCGCCATGCGGGACATCCTGCCATCGATGCCGTGGCGTCGCGGCGGCGGACCGGGCGCCCGTCGGCCGCCGGGACCCGCGTCCCGCAGGCTCAGCGCGCGGGCGAGCCGACGTCGCCGAGGAAGTCGTCGAACACGTCCCGGTACGCCGCCGCCAGGCGCAGCGCGTCGTGCCGCGGGGTGCCGTCCCCGCGCCGCACCTGCCGCAGGAGGAGGCGCGCACCCATGCGCGCGGACGCCTCCGCGAGCTGCTCCGTGTCCTCGACGGCGGACGGGTCCGCGACGACGGCGTCGATCCGGAGACCGGGCGCGTGCTTGTGCAGCGCCTCGAGGTGGTCCGTCGCCGTCAGCCCGTAGGTCTCCCCCGTCTCGCTCGACAGGTTGAGCGTCACGCAGCGCCGCGCGGAGGTCTCGTGCAGGGCGCGCGCGAGGTCGGGCACGAGCAGGTGGGGCATCACCGACGAGAACCACGAGCCCGGGCCCAGCACGACCCAGTCCGCGTCCTCGACCGCCCGGACCGCCTCGGCGCAGGCCGGCGGGTCCGCCGGGACGAGTCGCAGCTGCTCGATGCGGCCGTGCGTCACCGCGACGTGGCTCTGCCCGACGACCGTCTCGAGCCGGTCCCCGGTCCGCACGTCGGCCTCGATCCCGAGGGGCACCGACGCCATGGGCAGCACGCGCCCGCGGGCGCCCAGGAGCTTGCCCACCCAGTCGAGACCGGCGACCGGGTCGTCGAGCAGCTCCCACAGCGCGACGATGAGCAGGTTGCCCACCGCGTGGTTGTCGAGGTCCCCCTCCGACGTGAACCGGTGCTGCAGGAGCGCGCTCCACGTGCGGCCCCACTCCGAGTCGTCGCACAGGGCCGCGAGCGCCATGCGCAGGTCCCCCGGGGGCAGGACGCCGAGCTCGGTGCGCAGGCGCCCGGACGACCCGCCGTCGTCGGCCACGGTCACGACGGCGGTCAGCCGGTCCGACATGAGGCGCAGCGCGGACAGGCTCGCGGACAGGCCGTGGCCGCCGCCCAGGGCGACGACGGCAGGGTTGCGCTGGGCGACCACGATCACTCCTTGCCGAGGTCGCGGGCGGTGACGATGACGCGCTGGCCCTGCGCGCGCAGGCGCGCGGCGATCGCCTCGCTGATCGCGACGGAACGGTGCTTGCCCCCGGTGCAGCCCACGGCGATCGTCACGTAGCGCTTCTCCTCACCCAGGTAGCCGGCCAGGACCGGCTCGAGCGCGTTCACGTAGCGGTCGACGAACTCGAGCGCGCCGGGGCGCCCGAGCACGTAGTCCCGCACGGGGGCGTCCCGCCCGGTGAGGTGACGCAGCTCGGTGATCCAGTACGGGTTCGCGAGGAACCGCACGTCGACCACGTGGTCGGCGTCGAGCGGCAGCCCGTACTTGAACCCGAACGAGACGACGTTGATCCGCAGGGTCTCGGGCGTCCCGTCCGCCACGGCGGCACGGACCTCGCGCGCGAGGTCGTGCACCGTGAGCTCGGACGTGTCGATGACGACGTCGGAGCGCTCCTCGAGGCTCGCGAGCAGGCGTCGCTCCTCGGCCAGGCCGTCGAGGATGCGCCCCTCCCCCTGGAGCGGGTGCGGGCGCCTGACCTGCTCGTACCGGCGCACGAGCACCTCGTCGGAGGCGTCGAGGAACAGGATCCGGTAGAACACCCCGCTCTGGCGGAGGTGGTCGAGCACCTCGACGAGGTCGGTGAAGAACTCGCGGCCGCGCACGTCGACGACCGCCGCGATGCGCTCGAGCGTCGAGCCCGACCGCGTCATGAGGTCCACGAGCGGGACGATCATGCGCGGCGGCAGGTTGTCGACGACGTACCAGTCGAGGTCCTCGAGCACGGCCGCGGCCCGGGTGCGCCCGGCGCCGGACATGCCCGTGATGATGAGCACCTCGGCCTCGCGCGGCTCCGGGGCGTGGGTCGCCGCCTCGATCGCGGGGATCCCGCTGGGGACCGTGGTCGGCGAGGGCTCCGGCACGCGGGCGGGCGGCCCCTGCGGGCTGAGGTCCGGGGTCGGCTCCGAGGTCATGGCACCAGCATGCCAGCCGCTCACGCCCGGGCCGTGGCCCCGTCACCCACCGGAGTGTCCCGGGCGACCTCGGGCACGCCCTCCGGGCGCGTGGCGCCCTCGGTGGGCGCCGGCCCCGTGGGGGCCGCTCCCGGGGACGGCTCGGCGGCTCCGCCCAGGGCGGCGACCACGGCGCGCGCCGTGCGCTCGCCCATGCCCCGCACGCTCGCGATCTCCTCGACGCTCGCGGCGCGCAGGCGCTTGAGCGAGCCGAAGTGCTTGAGGAGCGCGGTGCGCCGCGCCGGACCGAGGCCCGGGACGTCGTCGAGCGCGGACGCGGTCATGCCCTTGCTGCGCTGCCTGCGGTGCTGGGCGATGGCGAACCGGTGCGCCTCGTCGCGCACGCGCTGGAGCAGGTAGAGGCCCTCCGACGAACGCTGGAGGATCACCGGGTAGTCGTCCCCCGGGACCCACACCTCCTCGAGGCGCTTGGCGAGGCCGCACAGCGCGACGTCGTCGATCCCGAGGTCGGCCAGCGCCCGGGCGGCGGCGGCGACCTGCGGAGGGCCGCCGTCGACCACGACGAGGTTCGGCGGGTAGGCGAACCTCGCTCGCCTGTCCACGGGGGCGTCGGCGTCGACCTCGCCGCTGCGCGGCACGTACCCCGCAGCCTCCGCGGCCCGCTCCGCGCGGCGGCCCGAAGCGTCGGAACCGGCCGCCACGTCGTCGGCCTCGAGGTCCAGCTCGACCTCGCCCGAGCGCGAGCGGTCGGACAGGTAGCGCTTGAACCGGCGCGTGATGACCTCGTACATCGCCGCCGTGTCGTCCGCGGCGCCGTCGCCGTCGGGCCCGCGCACGGTGAAGTGGCGGTACTCGCTCTTGCGCGCGAGGCCGTCCTCGAACACGACCATCGACGCGACCTGGTACGTGCCCTGGTTGTGCGAGACGTCGTAGCACTCGATCCGCAGCGGGGCGGTGTCGAGGTCGAGCGCCTCCTGGATCTCGCGCAGCGCCTGGCTGCGCGTCGTGAGGTCGCCCGCCCGGCGCGTGCGGTGCAGGGCGAGCGCGTGCTCCGCGTTCGCCCGCACGGTCGCGGCGAGCTCCTTCTTGTCGCCGCGCTGCGGGACCCGGACGTCGACGCGCGCGCCCCGCAGCCCCGAGAGCCAGGTCGTGACCTGCTCGGTGTCCGGCGGCAGGACGGGGACGAGCACCTCGCGCGGGACGACGTCGCGCGCGCCGGCACGGCCCTGGCCGGTCCCCGGGTCGGCCGCCGCGGCCTCCTCGGCCGCACCGTAGACCTGCTGGAGCAGGTGCTCGACCAGCTCCGCGTCGGTCACGTCCTCGACCTTCTCCACGATCCAGCCGCGCTGGCCGCGGATCCGCCCGCCGCGCACGTGGAACACCTGGACGGCCGCCTCGAGCTCGTCGCCGACGAGCGCGAAGACGTCGGCGTCCGTGCCGTCGCCGAGCACCACCGCGTTCTTCTCGGTCGCGCGCTGGAGAGCCACGATGTCGTCGCGCAGGCGCGCCGCGGCCTCGTACTCCATCGCGGCGGCGGCCTCGTTCATCTTGCGCTCCAGACGGCGGACGAAGCGCTGCGTGTCGCCCGCCATGAAGTCGCAGAAGTCCTCGGCGAGCGCCCGGTGGTCCTCGGGCGTGATGCGCCCGACGCACGGCGCCGAGCACTTGTCGATGTACCCCAGGAGGCACGGGCGGCCCGTCTGGTGGGCCCGCTTGAAAACGCCCGCCGAGCACGTGCGCACCGGGAAGACGCGGAGCAGGAGGTCGAGCGTCTCGCGGATCGCCCAGGCGTGCCCGTAGGGGCCGAAGTACCGCGTGCCGGGCCGCTTGGCGCCGCGCATGACCTGGGCGCGGGGGAACTCCTCCCCCATCGTCACCGCGAGGTAGGGATAGGACTTGTCGTCGCGGTACTTGACGTTGAACCGCGGGTCGAACTCCTTGATCCAGGAGTACTCGAGCGCGAGCGCCTCGACCTCGGTGCCGACGACGGTCCACTCGACGGACGCCGCGGTCGTCACCATCGTCTGCGTGCGGTGGTGCAGGTTCGCGACGTCCTGGAAGTAGTTCGACAGGCGCGCGCGCAGGTTCTTGGCCTTGCCGACGTAGATCACGCGCCCGTGGTCGTCGCGGAACCGGTAGACGCCTGGCGAGGTGGGGATCTCCCCCGGCGCCGGGCGGTACGTCGCGGGATCAGCCATGTTCTCCAGCCTAGGTCAGGCCACCGACGGTGCGGCGGCAGGGGACGTGCGAGTGCCGCGGCGGGCCCGGCGAAGACGTGGTGTGACCTGCACCACCGCCCGCTAGGGTGGCGGCCATGAGCGCACACCACGGGTACGCCGCCACGGTCCGCTGGACGGGCGCGGGCGACAGGGGCACCGCCTCGTACACGGCCTACGGCCGCGACCACGACGTGCTCCTCGAGGGGAGGCCGCCGCTGCCCGGGTCCGCGGACCCGGCGTTCCGCGGCGACCCGACGCGCTACAGCCCCGAGGAGCTGTTCGTCGTGAGCCTCTCGCAGTGCCACATGCTGTGGTTCCTCCACCTCGCCGCGGCGGCGGGCGTGGTCGTGCGGGAGTACGTGGACGACGTCACCGGCACCATGCGCGTCGAGTCCGGCGGCGAGGGGCAGTTCACGGACGTCACGCTGCACCCCCGCGTCGTGGTCGACGACGGCCCGGGGACCGACGAGGAGTCGCTGGCCGCGCTCCACCGCCGCGCGCACGACCACTGCTTCATCGCGCGCTCGGTGAACTTCCGCGTGCTCGTGGAGCCGGCGCCCGCGCGGCGGGCGGCAGCCTGAGCGCTCCGTCCGTGGTCGCGGACGCCCGCGGTGACGGTCCGAGGACGCGTCACCGCGGGGTCGCCCGACGACGGCGTGCCGGGGCTTCCCTGCCGGGTCGCGGCTAGGCCGCGGAGGCCTTGCGGCGCGAGCGCGTCGTGCCCTCGTCCGTCGCCCGGCGGGCCTTGGCCGAGCGGCCCTTGGCCCCCTTCGCGGCGGGCGTCTGCGCGGCGCCGGGCTTCGTCGGTGCACCGACCGGCACCGGGTCGTGCTGGTCGAGGATCTCCGCGAGGAAGCGGCCGGTGTGGCTCGCCTCGACGCGCGCGACCTGCTCGGGCGTGCCCTGCGCGACGACCTTGCCGCCCCCCGAGCCGCCCTCCGGCCCCATGTCGACGACCCAGTCGGCGCTCTTGATGACGTCGAGGTTGTGCTCGATGACGAGGACGCTGTTGCCCTTGTCGACGAGCGACTGGAGCACGCCGAGCAGCTTGCGGATGTCCTCGAAGTGCAGGCCCGTGGTCGGCTCGTCGAGCACGTAGATCGTGCGCCCCGTCGAACGCTTCTGGAGCTCGCTCGCGAGCTTCACGCGCTGCGCCTCGCCCCCGGAGAGGGTCGGCGCGGGCTGTCCGAGGCGGACGTACCCGAGGCCGACCTCCACGAGGGTCTTGAGGTGGCGGGAGATCGCCGGGACGGCCGCGAAGAACTCCGACGCCTCCTCGATCGGCATGTCGAGGACGTCGGCCACGGTCTTGCCCTTGAAGTGCACCTCGAGCGTCTCGCGGTTGTAGCGCGCGCCGTGGCACACCTCGCACGGCACGTAGACGTCCGGGAGGAAGTTCATCTCGATCTTCAGCGTGCCGTCGCCCGAGCACGCCTCGCAGCGGCCGCCCTTGACGTTGAACGAGAAGCGGCCGGGAGTGTACCCGCGCACCTTGGCCTCGGTGGTCTCCGCGAAGAGCTTGCGCACGTGGTCCCACACGCCCGTGTACGTCGCCGGGTTCGACCGCGGCGTGCGCCCGATCGGGCCCTGGTCGACGTGCACGACCTTGTCGAGGTGGTCCAGGCCCGTGACGCGCGTGTGCCGGCCCGCGACCTGGCGCGCGCCGTTGAGCTCGTTGGCGAGGACCGTGTAGAGGATCGAGTTCACGAGCGTCGACTTGCCCGACCCCGACACCCCGGTCACGGCGGTGAACGTCCCGAGCGGGAAGCTCACGTCGATGCCCGTGAGGTTGTGCTCGCGGGCGCCGACGACCTTGACCTGACGGCGCGGGTCGGTCGGGCGGCGCTCCGCCGGGAGCGGGATGCTGCGACGGCCCGAGAGGTACGCGCCCGTGACGGACTCCGGCGCCTCGAGCAGGCCCGCGTAGTCGCCGGAGTGCACGACGCGACCGCCGTGCTCGCCCGCGCCCGGGCCGATGTCGACCACCCAGTCCGCGGTGCGGATGGTGTCCTCGTCGTGCTCGACGACGATGAGCGTGTTCCCGAGGTCGCGCAGGCGCGTGAGCGTCTCGATGAGGCGGCGGTTGTCGCGCTGGTGCAGGCCGATGCTCGGCTCGTCGAGGACGTAGAGGACGCCCACGAGGCCCGAGCCGATCTGCGTCGCGAGGCGGATGCGCTGCGCCTCGCCGCCGGACAGCGTCGCGGCGGGGCGCTCGAGCGAGAGGTAGTCGAGGCCGACGTCGAGCAGGAAGCCGAGCCGCGCGTCGATCTCCTTGAGCACCTCCGTCGCGATCGCGCGCTCGCGCGCGCCGAGCTCGAGCGCCCCGAGGAACGCCGCGGCCTCGCGCAGCGGGAGACGGCACACGTCCCAGATGGACTTGCCGCCCACCTTGACCGCGAGGACCTCGGGCTTGAGACGAGCACCCTGGCACACGGGGCACGGGACCTCGCGCATGAAGGCCTCGTACTTCTCCTTCGACCAGTCCGACTCGGTCTCGGTGTGCCGGCGCTCGAGGAACGTGATGACGCCCTCGAACCCGGTCGAGTACTGCCGCTCACGGCCCCAGCGGTTCTTGTACCGCACGTGCACCTGGTGGTTCTGCCCGTGCAGCACGGCCTTCTTCGCGCGCTCGGGCAGCGCCCGCCACGGCGTGTCCATGGAGAACCCGAGGTCGTCCGCGAGCGCCGTGAGGACCCGCTCGAAGTACTCCGAGGAGATCTGGGCCCACGGCGCGACCGCGCCCTCGCCCAGCGACTTCTCGACGTCCGGCACCACGAGGTCGGGGTCGACCTCGAGGCGGAAGCCGATGCCCGTGCACTCGGGGCACGCGCCGTAGGGCGCGTTGAAGGAGAACGTGCGCGGCTCGATCTCGTCGAGCGCGAGCTCGTGGTCGTTGGGGCACGCCCGCTTCTCGGAGAAGCGGCGCTCGCGCGCCGGGTCGTCGGCGTCGGCGTCGACGAGCTCGATGACGACGAGACCGCCCGCCAGGCCGAGCGCGGTCTCGACCGAGTCGGTGAGCCGGCGCTGCACGCCCTCGCGCGCCACGAGGCGGTCGACGACGACCTCGATGTCGTGCTTGAGCTTCTTCTCCAGAGCGGGGACGTCGGTGAGCGTGCGCACCTCGCCGTCGACGCGGGCGCGCGCGAAACCCTTGGTCTGGAGCTCCTTGAAGAGCTCGGAGTACTCGCCCTTGCGCCCGCGGACCACCGGCGCGAGCACCTGGTACCGCGTGCCCTCCGGCAGCTCGAGGAGCCGGTCGACGATCTGCTGCGGCGTCTGCGCGGTCACGCGCTCGCCGCAGACGGGGCAGTGCTGCGTGCCGGCGCGCGAGAAGAGCAGGCGCAGGTAGTCGTAGACCTCGGTGATGGTGCCGACGGTCGAGCGCGGGTTGCGGTTCGTGGACTTCTGGTCGATCGACACCGCGGGCGACAGGCCCTCGATGAAGTCGACGTCGGGCTTGTCCATCTGCCCGAGGAACTGGCGCGCGTACGCGGACAGCGACTCGACGTAGCGGCGCTGCCCCTCCGCGAAGATGGTGTCGAACGCGAGCGACGACTTGCCCGAGCCGGAGAGCCCCGTGAAGACGATGAGCTTGTCCCGCGGGAGGTCGAGGTCGACGTTGCGGAGGTTGTGCTCGCGGGCACCGGAGATGACGAGGCGATTGCTCACCGCAGCATCGTACGACCGACCACCCACATTCGCACAGGTGTTCGACATCACGTTCGCGCGTCCTCCGACGAACGCTCACCGCGGGCGCACCCGTCCCCGACACGGTCCCCGCCGCGGCAGACTGACGGCATGGTGTACACGGGACAGGTCGTCGTGGGCGGGCCGAGCGACCGGCGCCGCCTCGACGAGGTCGAGATCCGCAAGCTCGCCGTCGGACCGCTCGCGAACGACGTCTACCTGCTCACGTGCCGGCGGACGGGTGCCCAGGTCCTGATCGACGCCGCGGACGCGCCCGACGACGTCCTCGCGCTCGTCCGCGACGGGTCGCCGGCCGCACGCCTCGACGTCGTCGTCACGACGCACCACCACACGGACCACCTGCGCGCGCTCGCCTCGATCGTCGCGGTCACCGGCGCGACGACGGCCGTCGGGGACCTCGATGCCGACGCGGTCGCGACCGCCGCGGACGTGCACGTCACCCGCCGTCTCCGTCATGGCGACGTCGTCCGCGCCGGGGACATCGCGCTCGAGGTCGTGGCGCTGCGCGGGCACACGCCGGGATCCGTCGCGCTGGCCTACCGCGAGCCCGCCGAGGTGCACGAGCCGGAGGCGGTGGCGGGCCGGGTGCACCTGTTCACGGGCGACTCGCTGTTCCCGGGCGGCGTCGGGAACACCCAGCGCGACCCGGCCCGCTTCGAGCGGTTGCTCACGGACGTCACGGAGCGCGTCTTCGACCGGTTCGACGACGCGACCTGGGTCTACCCCGGCCACGGCGCGGACACGACCCTCGGCGCCGAGCGCCCGCACCTCGACGAGTGGCGCGAGCGCGGCTGGTAGCGGGGGGCGGACCAGCCCGGGACGCCGCCGCGGTGACGACCGAGGCGCGGACCCGACCGCGCGCCGTCGCGGGTCCTGGTTCACTGACGGCATGCCGATCCACGCCGTCACCTACGTCTACGCCGACCGCGCCGCCGAGCTCGACGCGCTGCGTCCGGAGCACCGCGCGTTCCTGGGCGACCTGTACGCCCGGGGCACGCTCCTGGCGTCCGGCCCCCTGCCCGCGCACGAGGGCGCACCCGCCGGGGCGCTGCTCGTCCTCGACGGGGAGACGCCCGACGCCGTCGCCGCAGTCCTCGACGAGGACCCGTTCGGGCGGGCGGGCCTCGTCGCCGAGCGCACCGTCCGCCCCTGGGCGCCGGTCATCGGCGACTGGGCGGACCGCGCCTGACCAGGCGCGCTACCGCGCGGCGCCGTCCTGCGGGCCCGTGCCCCACGACGGCGTCTCGCCGGCCGCCGGCGCGGCCTCGCCCACCGGCTCGTCGGCCGGCGTCTCGACCGCATCCTCCACGGGACCGGCGCCGCCGCCCGCGGGGGCGGCAGCAGCGTCGTCCTGGGCGTGCAGCGCCCGCGTCCGCAGCAGGCTCGCGACGGTGGTGACGACGAGCGCACCGATGATCACGACGAGCGACAGCCAGATCGGGACCGTCGGCACGGCGTCGAGGTGCTCGCCGCCGTTGACGAACGGCAGCGTGTTCTCGTGCAGCGCCTCGAGGATGAGCTTCACGCCGATGAACCCGAGGATCACCGCGAGACCGATCGGCAGGTAGACCAGCCGCTCGAGCAGGCCGCCCAGGAGGAAGTAGAGCTGGCGCAGGCCCATGAGCGCGAAGACGTTCGTCGTGAAGACGATGAACGGGTCCTGGGTGAGCCCGAAGATCGCGGGGATCGAGTCGAACGCGAAGAGGAGGTCGGTGCTGCCGATCGCGAGGAACACGATGACGAGCGGGGTGAAGACCCGCTTGCCGTCCTCGACCGTGCGCAGCCGGCCGCCGTCGTACTGCGTGCCCAGCGGCAGCACCTTCCGCAGCGCCCGCACGGCGCGGTTCTCGTGGTACTCCTCGGGCTCGTCCCCGCCGGCCACGAGCTTGATCGCCGTGTAGATGAGGAACGCGCCGAACAGGTAGAACACCCACACGAACTGCGCGATGATCGCGGCGCCCGCGAGGATGAACGCCCCTCGCAGGACGAGCGCGACGATGATGCCGACCATCAGCACGCGCTGCTGCTGGTCCCGCGGGACCGCGAACCTCGCCATGATGATGACGAACACGAAGAGGTTGTCCACGGAGAGGCTGTACTCCGTGAGCCACCCCGCGTAGAACTCCCCGGCCGGTGCCGCCCCGCCCACCGCGCCCACGATCGCCCCGAAGACGAGGGCGAGAGCGACGTAGAAGCCGACCCACAGCGCGCTCTCGCGCATCGAGGGGACGTGCGGGCGGCGCCCCACGACGAACAGGTCGACGAGGAGCAGCACCGCGAGCGCCGACAGCGACGCCCACTCGAACCAGACGGGGAGCTCGTGAACCATCAGCGTGAGCCCTCCGAGCTCTCGACGGAACGCCGACGGTCGGCGCGGTCCTTGGCGAGGCTCGCGACCGTGGTGATCGTGAGCACGACGACGATGAACCCGAGGGACAGCGCGGTCGGGATCTCCGGGATGACGGTGATGTGCTCACCGCCGTTGATGAACGGCACCTCGTTCTTGTGCAGCGCGTGGATGAGCAGCTTGACGCCGATGAAGCCGAGGATCGCCGCGAGGCCGTACGCGAGGTAGACGAGGCGGTCGAGGAGGCCGTCGATGAGGAAGTAGAGCTGGCGCAGGCCGAGCAGCGAGAACGCGTTGGCGGCGAACACGAGGTAGGTCTCCTGCGTGAGCCCGAAGATCGCCGGGATCGAGTCCACCGCGAAGAGCAGGTCGGCGCTGCCGATGGCGATCATCACGATGAGCATCGGGGTGATGTAGCGCTTGCCGTCGATCTTCGCCGTCATCTTGTCCTCGACGTACGTCTCCGTCGTCGGGAACAGGCGGCGGGTCAGCTTCAGCGCGCCGTTCTCGTGGAACTCCTCGTCGTGGCCCGAGCCGGCCTTCACCTGCGTCCACGCGGTGTAGAGCAGGAACGCGCCGAAGACGTAGAAGATCCAGCTGAAGTTCTCGATGAGGGCCGCGCCGAGGAAGATGAAGATCGTCCGCAGGACCAGCGCGATCGTGATGCCGATGAGCAGCACCTTCTGCTGGTAGAGCCGCGGGACCCGGAAGCTCGTCATGATGAGGACGAACACGAAGAGGTTGTCGACCGACAGGCTCTTCTCGGTGATGTAGCCGGCGAAGTACTCGCCGCCGTACGTCGAGCCCCAGACGGCCCAGACGATCCCGCCGAAGGCGACCGCGACGGCGACGTAGCCGGCGGACCACCAGGTGGCCTCGCGCAGGCTCGGGGCGTGCGGCGTGCGCACGTGCCCGACGTAGTCGACGGCGAGCATCGCGAGGATCACGCCGATGGTGACGAGCCAGGCCCAGACAGGCACATCCATGAAGATTCCTCCGGTACGTGGGGAGCACTGTGTACCGAAGGTCTCTTCCGCCACGCGCCGCCACGCGCACCCGCACGGGAAGCGGGCTGGTGGTTGCGGGACCGGTGACACCGGGCCGACGACTGCGCCGGCCGTGATGACGACATCACCGCGGAGGAATACTCCCCTTCAACGAGGAGCCAGCATAGGCCATCGCTCCTCCGGACGTGACAACACCACGCCACCGTGGACTGTTCCTCGGGCGCTCGTGGGCCACCCGTCCGGAGCGCGGCCGGCACCGCTCAGGCGGTCGCGGCCTGCATCTGCCGCAGCTCCTTCTTGAGTCCCGAGATCTCGTCGCGCAGCCGAGCGGCGAGCTCGAACTGCAGCTCGCCCGCGGCCGCGTGCATCTGGTCGCTGAGCTCCTGGATGAGTTGGGCCAGGTCGCTCGCCGCGGCGCCCGCGAGCCGGTTGCCCGACGACGCGCCCTCCTTGGGTCCGCCCGGCACGGGTGCTTTGCCCTTCGCGCCCTTGCCCGGCTGCCGGTACCCGCCCGCGAGGAGCTCGGCCGTGTCGACGTCCTCGCGCGCGAGCATGTCCGTCACGTCGGAGATGCGCTTGCGCAGCGGGGTCGGGTCGACCCCGTGCTCCGTGTTGTACGCGATCTGCCGCTCGCGACGGCGCTCGGTCTCCTCGATCGCCGCGGCCATCGCCGGCGTGATCTTGTCCGCGTACATGTGCACCTGGCCCGAGACGTTGCGGGCCGCACGACCGATCGTCTGGATGAGCGACTTGGGCGACCGCAGGAAGCCCTCCTTGTCCGCGTCGAGGATCGCGACGAGCGACACCTCGGGCAGGTCGAGGCCCTCGCGCAGGAGGTTGATCCCGACGAGGACGTCGTACTCGCCGAGGCGGAGCTCGCGCAGCAGCTCGACGCGCCGCAGCGTGTCGACCTCCGAGTGCAGGTACCGGACCCGCACGTCCTTCTCGAGCAGGTAGTCGGTGAGGTCCTCCGCCATCTTCTTGGTGAGCGTCGTGACGAGCACGCGCTCGTTCCGCTCGACGCGCTCGCGGATCTCGTGCAGCAGGTCGTCGATCTGCCCCGTGGTGGGCTTGACGAGCACCTCCGGGTCGACGAGGCCGGTCGGGCGGATGATCTGCTCGACGACGCCGTCCGCCATCGAGAGCTCGTAGTCGCCGGGGGTCGCCGACAGGTACACGGTCTGGCCGATCCGCTCGACGAACTCCTCCCAGCGCAGGGGGCGGTTGTCCATCGCGCTCGGCAGGCGGAACCCGTGGTCGACGAGGCTGCGCTTGCGCGACATGTCGCCCTCGAACATCGCGCCGATCTGCGGCACGGTCACGTGCGACTCGTCGATGACGAGGAGGAAGTCCTCCGGGAAGTAGTCGAGCAGCGTGTTCGGCGCCGATCCCGCCTCGCGGCCGTCGATGTGCCGCGAGTAGTTCTCGATCCCGGACGCGGTGCCGATCTGGCGCATCATCTCGATGTCGTACGTGGTGCGCATGCGCAGCCGCTGGGCCTCGAGGAGCTTGTTCTGCCGCTCGAGCTCGTCGAGCCGCTCGGCGAGCTCGGCCTCGATCGAGGAGATCGCGCGCTCCATGCGCTCAGGCCCCGCGACGTAGTGCGTCGCGGGGAACACGTGGATGCTCGGCTCGGACCGGATCACGTCACCCGTGAGCGGGTGCAGGGTCTGGATGCTCTCGATCTCGTCGCCGAAGAACTCGATGCGGACCGCGAGCTCCTCGTACACCGGGATGATCTCGACCGTGTCCCCGCGCACGCGGAACGTGCCGCGCGTGAACGCCATGTCGTTGCGCGTGTACTGCATGGTCACGAACTGCCGCAGCAGGTCGTCGCGCTCGACCTGCATGCCGACGTCGAGCCGGACCATGCGGTCGACGTACTCCTGGGGCGTGCCGAGGCCGTAGATGCACGACACGGACGCGACCACGACGACGTCGCGCCGGGTGAGCAGCGAGCTGGTCGCGGAGTGCCGCAGCCGCTCGACCTCGTCGTTGATCGACGAGTCCTTCTCGATGTAGGTGTCCGTCTGCGCGATGTACGCCTCGGGCTGGTAGTAGTCGTAGTAGGAGACGAAGTACTCGACCGCGTTGTTGGGCAGCAGCTCCCGGAACTCCGTCGCGAGCTGCGCGGCGAGGGTCTTGTTGGGCGCCATGACCAGCGTCGGGCGCTGGAGCTCCTCGATGAGCCATGCCGTCGTGGCCGACTTGCCCGTCCCGGTCGCGCCGAGGAGCACGACGTCCTTCTCCCCCGCGCGGATGCGCTGCGAGAGGTCCGCGATCGCCGTCGGCTGGTCGCCGGACGGCTGGTACTCGGAGATGACCTCGAACGGGGCGGTCGCACGCTGGAGATCGGTCACAGGACGCATGACTCCACGGTACGTCGAGCCACCCACACGGACCCTTTCCCGCGCGGTCGACGCACCACCACGAAGCCGCCCCCGGAAATCACCCGGACGTAATTTGGAAGGTGTCATTCGGAACCCCTAGGGTCGCCTCGACCCTGCCGCGCTCCCCGACGCCCGTGGAGCAGCCTGACAGCACGGACCACGGGCGACGGAGTCCGCCCGCAGTAAGTCAGCGCCGCTAGCGAACCCTCGACCTGGAGCCGACACCATGCGCCTTCACCCCGCGCGCCCCCGCGGAATCCCCCTGCTCGCGCTCACCGCGCTCGCCCTGACGACCGTCGGCCTCGCCGCGCCCGCGACCGCCGCCCCGTTGGCTGCCGCGCCGACGCTCACCGCCGACGACGTCTGCACCGCGGACCCGTCCACGCGACCGGTCGGCGTGTACGAGCTCACCGCCGTGGAGGACGCGGGAGTCGGCATCTGGGCGGGGGGCGGGCTCACCGTCACGACGGCGACCGAGCTCGAGGGCCGTGTCGTCGTGGGCGGGGACGCCGACCTCTCCGGGGCCGGGAGCCTCAACGTCGGGACCGCGGGGGGCGGCGGCTCGGCCATCACCCCGGCCGGCGGGACCGACATGCTCGTCGTCGGCGGCGACCTCGCGACCGCGACGAACACCCAGGTGGGCTTCCACGCGTCGAGCGGCGGCAACGTCGTCGTCGGCGGCGAGATCACCGGCGCGACCCCGAGCACCGAGAGCCGCAACGTCCCGGGCCGCCCGGGCACCGTCACGCAGGGCGTCGGCCGCGACGCCGCGCTGCGCCCCTACACCGCGCTCCCCGGGCTCGTCACGGGCATGGCGGCCGACGCCGCCGACGGTGCCGTCGCCGCCACGCCCCGCGACGGGATCCTGACGCTCGAGGCGGGCGCGCGGTACACGCTCACGGCCTCCCAGGCCTCCACCCTGACGACGCTGTACGTCACCGGGAGCGGTCCGGTGCTCCTCACCGTCACCGGCACCACCGTCGACGTGCCGCGGCTCCAGCACGTCGAGTACGGGGGCGTGCGCGTCTACCAGGCCGCCCAGCACCTGTCGGCGCACTTCCTGTGGAGCTTCCCGGACGCGACGCAGGTGACGCTCGGCACGAACGACCAGTTCCCCGGGACGATCGTCGTCCCCCGCACGGACGCGACCCTCACCGTCGCGACCTCGACCAACGGGCGCATCCTGTCGAACGGCGCCGTCTCCTACACCGGCGGCGCCGGGATCGAGCACCACAACTACCCGTTCGCCGGCCCGTGCGAGACGACGCCGCTGGTCGAGGAGCCCAAGCCGGAGCCGTCGCCGGAGGGCCCCAACCCGGGCGAGGGCGTGACCACGCCGCCGACGTCCGAGGAGACCCCGGTCGCCGAGGAACCGGGAGAGCCCTCGCCGGAGTCGACACCGGCCGCCGAGAACTCGGCGACGCCGAGCCCTGAGGCGCCCTCCACGTCCGCCGAGCCGGGCGACGACACGCCGGAGAGCGGCCTCGCGACGACGGGCGCCTCGGTCGTCGTGCTGGCCGTGGTGGCCGCGCTGCTGCTCGCCGGGGGCGCGACGATCCTCGTCGTCGCACGTCGGCGCGCGACGAGCTGACGCTCCCAGCACGCACCGAGGGCCCGGCAGGGCGACCTGCCGGGCCCTCGGCGTCCCTGCGCCGCGCTCAGCTCTCCGTGCCGCCCGCGAGGACCGGCTCGGGGGTACCGAGGAGCGCGTGCCGCACGACGGCGGCCACGGCGGATACCTGATCGTCGATCGGGACGACGTCGGACCCGGGGACGTGGACGAAACCGGCACGCCGCCCCGGCCCGAGACCCCAGTGGTGCATGAGGGCGTAGAAGACGTCGTTGCACACGTAGGTTCCCGCGGTGCTCGACACCGCCACCGGCACACCCGCCGCGCGGATCTCCGCGAGCGACGCCTTGAGCGGGAGCGTCGACCAGTACCCGACCGGACCTCCCTCCGCGACGGGGACGTCCACCGGACGGTCGCCGGCGTTGTCGGGGATGCGCGCGTCGCGCACGTTCACCGCGACCCGTTCGAGGCGCACGCCCGGCGCACCGCCCGCCAGGCCGAGCGCCACGACGACGTCGGGCTCGTGCTCACGGATCGCCGCGTCGAGCATCGGCCACGCCCCGGCGAAGGTCACGGGGAGCCGGACGGCGACCACCCGGTCGCCCACGAGCTCCTCCCCGCGCTCGGCGAGTCGCGCGGCCGTCTCCCACGACGGGTTCGCGAGGGCACCGTCGAACGGCTCGAACCCGCTGACGACGACGGTCACGCCTCGTGCTCCTCGATCTCGGCCTGGACCTCGGCGTCGACCTCGGCGCGGACCCGCACCCAGAGCTCGTCGACCTGCTCGCGCAGCGCCTCCGGCGAGCCGGAGCCGTCGAGGGTCACGTCCGCCGCGGCGAGCCGCGCCGCGTCGTCCGCCTGGGCCGCGAGGCGCGCGCGGGCCTCGTCCTCGCTCAGTCCTCGCCCCTCGACGAGCCGCCCGACCCGCACGTCCACGGGCGTGTGCACGACCACGACGCAGTGGAAGCGCGCGCGGTCGCCCGTCTCGACGAGGAGCGGGATGTCGTGCACGACGACGGCTCGCGGGTCGGCCGCTCCTGCCGCCGCCTCGTGCTCGGCGGCGAGCCGGCGCACCTCCGGGTGGACGATCGCGTTGAGGCGTTCGCGGGCGGCGTCGTCGCCGAACACGACGCGACCGAGCGCAGCGCGGTCGAGTGCGCCGTCGGCGTCGAGGACGCCCGGCCCGAACGCCTCGACGACCTCGTCGAGGCCGACCGTCCCGGGCGCGACCGCGTCGCGGGAGAGCGCGTCGTAGTCCACGACGACGGCGCCGAGCTCGGCGAAGCGTGCGAGCGCGACGGACTTCCCCGCCGCGATTCCTCCGGTCAGGCCGATGCGAAACATGCGCCCCATCCTGCCAGCCGGTAGGCGACCTCGCGCCGGGACGATCGACCTGGGAGGGACGGAGCGCTCAGCGCTCAGCCGTGCGCACCCCGCGGCTCGACCGCGCCGGCCGCCGGTCGGTCGCCGCCGCGCGCATCGTCCTGCCGCTCGCCCGCGACGGCACGCAGGAGCCGCAGGAGCTCGGCACGCTCGGCGGCGTCGAGGCGCGCGAGGAGCGTGCCGGCGCTCGACGAACGCTCCGCTCCCACCTGCGCGACGACCTCCCGCCCCCGCGGGGTGAGCTCGACGAGCGTCGCTCTCCGGTCGTGCGGGTCGGGGGTGCGCCGGACGAGACCCGCCTGCTCGGCGTCGTCGACCTTGGACGTCACCGAGCGAGGGGCGACGTCCAGCGCGGACGCGACCGCACCGAGCCGGCAGGGCTCGTCGCATCGGGCGAGGAACCGCAGCATCCGGTACTGCCCGGGGGTGGTCCCCGCCGGCTGGGCACGCTCGCTGGCCTCGCGTCGTACGCTCCGGAGCGCCGCGTGCAGGAGCGCGAGGAACTCCCCTGCCTCGTCCGTCGAGGCCGGGTCGCCCACCGCGCCCGGTGCGGGGCGCGCGCTCGCATCGCTCGTCACGAGGCCGAGCGTACCCGGCAGGACGGGGTCTTGTTGAGAAAGCTCATTGTGAGTTAGACTCACTATCGTTGTCGCGCGAGCGGTCCATGCGACCGAGTCCCCCAGCCGGCCGCGCCGGCCGGCGCCACGCCGCCGCGGACGACCGCGCCCCTCCCCTATCCAGGAGGCCCCATGTCTTTCACCTCACCTCTCCCCGGCTCGGGCGGCGGGCGCGGCATGCGCTCGTTCCGCCAGGACTCCTCCGTCGCGTCCCGGCGGCTGCATCGCGGCACGATCCGACGCGTCCTCACGTTCGCCCGGCCCTACCGCCGCCAGCTCGCCGCCTTCCTCGTGCTCATCTCGATCGATGCCGCCGCGGGCGCGGCCACGCCGCTGCTGTTCCAGCGCATCATCGACGACGGCATCACCGCCGGCGACGTCGGCGTCGTCGTCACGCTCTCGCTCGTCGCCGCCGGGCTCGCGATCCTCTCCGGCGCCCTCGGCGTCGCCCAGCGCTGGTTCTCCTCGCGCATCGGCGAGGGCCTCATCGTCGACCTGCGCACCGCCGTCTTCGACCACGTGCAGCGCATGCCGCTCGCCTTCTTCAGCCGGACCCGCACCGGCGCGCTCGTCCAGCGGCTCAACGGCGACGTCCTCGGCGCGCAGCAGGCCTTCACGTCGACGCTCTCCAACGTCTTCTCGAACCTCCTCACCGTCGTGTTCGTCCTCGCCGCGATGCTCTCCATGTCCTGGCAGCTCACGCTCCTCGCCCTGACCCTGCTGCCCGCGTTCGTGCTCCCGGCCCGCTGGGTCGGCAAGCGCCTCGCCGCGATCACGCGCGAGAGCTACGAGCTCAACGCCGAGGCTGCGCAGACCATGAACGAGCGGTTCAACGTCGCAGGCGCCCACCTTGTCAAGGTCTTCGGCGACCCCGCGCGCGAGTCGTCGCGGTTCGCCGCCCAGGCCGGCCGCGTGCGCGACATCGGCGTGAAGCAGGCCATGTACGGCACCGTCTTCCGCGTCGGCCTCACCGTCGTCGCCTCCGTCGCCGTGGCGATCGTCTACGGGCTCGGCGGTGTCATGGCGATCTCGGGCTCGCTCACGGTCGGCACGGTCGTCGCGCTCACCGCCTACCTCGGGCGCCTCTACGGCCCGCTGACGGCCATGTCCAACGTCCAGGTCGACGTCATGACCGCCCTCGTGAGCTTCGAGCGTGTGCTCGAGGTGCTCGACCTCGAGCCGACCGTCACGGACGCGCCCGGCGCCGACGACCTCGCCGACGACCTCGAGAAGGGCGGCGCGAGCCTCGAGCTCGACAGCGTGACGTTCCGCTACCCGGGCGCCGCCGAGGTCTCCCTCGCCTCGCTCGAGTCGGTCGCCGTCGAGGGGGCCGACCCCACGACCGACACGCTGCGCGACGTCTCGTTCTCCGTCCCCGCGGGGGCGATGGTCGCCCTCGTCGGCTCGTCCGGCGCGGGCAAGACGACCGTGTCGCAGCTCGTGACGCGCATGTACGACCCGACCTCCGGGCACGTGCGGATCGCGGGGCGCGACCTGCGCGAGGTCACGCAGGAGAGCCTGCACGACGCCGTCGGCGTGGTCACGCAGGAGGCCCACCTCTTCCACGACTCCATCGCGGAGAACCTCCGGTACGCCAGGCCTGACGCGACCGACGCCGAGCTCGAGGCCGCGCTGCGGCGCGCGCACGTGTGGGACGTCGTCGCGGCGCTGCCGTCGGGGATGGAGACCGTGGTCGGCGACCGCGGCTACCGGATGTCCGGCGGGGAGCGCCAGCGCCTGGCCATCGCGCGCGTGTTCCTCAAGGCGCCGCGGCTCGTCGTCCTCGACGAGGCGACGGCGCACCTCGACTCCGGCTCGGAGGCCGCGGTCCAGGCCGCGCTCGCCGAGGCGCTGCGCGGGCGCACGTCGCTCGTCATCGCGCACCGTCTCTCGACCGTGCGCGAGGCGGACCTCATCGTCGTCCTCGACGCGGGGCGCGTGGTCGAGACCGGCACGCACACCGAGCTGCTCGCCCGCAGCGGCCGGTACGCCGCGCTCTACCGGACGCAGTTCGCGGACTCGCCCGCGCCGTCGGACCCCGACCCGGCCGGCGCGTCCGCTGAGCCGGCGACCGCCACGGCCTGACGCCCTGATCGCCGACCAGGCGATCCCGCACCGCCTAGCAGGCGGTCTCGGCTCGTCCGCGGCCACCGACGGACCGGGACGACCTGTTCGGCACCGGACGCGGCCGTCGGGAACGGCGAAGGCCCGCCACCCCTGGGGGTGGCGGGCCTTCGTGCGACCTGCGACGTCTCCGCCGGAGCGGCGGAGGGCGTCAGGAGATCAGTTGCCGGTGAGCTTCTCGCGCAGCGCGGCGAGCGCCTCGTCCGACGCGAGCGTGCCCGTCGCCTCGGCGGCCGGGGCCGACGAGTAGGACGTGCTGCTCGAGGACGACGACGAGCTCGACGAGCCCGAGTCGCCCGACGCGGCGTCGAAGTCGGCCTTGACGGCCTCGGCGACCTGCTTGCGGTGGGCCTCCCAGCGCTCGTGCGCCTTGGCGTACTCCGCCTCCCAGGCCTCGCGCTGCGTCTCGAAGCCCTCGAGCCACTCGTTGGTCTCCGGGTCGAAGCCCTCGGGGTACTTGTAGTTCCCCTGCTCGTCGTACTCGGCGGCCATGCCGTAGAGCGCGGGGTCGAAGTCGTCCGACTCCGGGTCCACGCCCTCGTTGGCCTGCTTGAGCGAGAGCGAGATGCGGCGACGCTCGAGGTCGATGTCGATGACCTTGACGAAGACCTCGTCACCGACGTTGACGACCTGCTCCGGCAGCTCGACGTGGCGCACGGCCAGCTCCGAGATGTGCACGAGGCCCTCGATGCCGTCCTCGACGCGCACGAACGCACCGAACGGGACGAGCTTGGTGACCTTGCCCGGCACGACCTGACCGATCGCGTGGGTCCGGGCGAACGTCTGCCACGGGTCCTCCTGCGTCGCCTTCAGCGACAGCGAGACGCGCTCGCGGTCGAAGTCGACGTCCAGGACCTCGACCGTGACCTCCTGGCCGACCTCGACGACCTCGGAGGGGTGGTCGATGTGCTTCCAGGAGAGCTCGGAGACGTGCACGAGGCCGTCGACGCCGCCGAGGTCCACGAACGCACCGAAGTTGACGATCGAGGAGACGACACCGGGGCGCACCTGGCCCTTCTGCAGCGTCTGCAGGAAGGTGGAGCGGACCTCGGACTGCGTCTGCTCGAGCCAGGCACGGCGCGAGAGGACGACGTTGTTGCGGTTCTTGTCGAGCTCGATGATCTTCGCCTCGATCTCCTTGCCGACGTACGGCTGGAGGTCGCGGACGCGACGCATCTCCACGAGGGAGGCCGGGAGGAAGCCACGGAGGCCGATGTCGAGGATGAGACCACCCTTGACGACCTCGATGACGGTGCCGGTGACGACGCCGTCCTCCTCCTTGATCTTCTCGATCGTGCCCCAGGCGCGCTCGTACTGCGCACGCTTCTTGGACAGGATCAGACGGCCTTCCTTGTCCTCCTTCTGGAGGACGAGGGCCTCGACCGCGTCGCCGACGTTGACGACCTCACCGGGGTCCACGTCGTGCTTGATGGACAGCTCGCGGGAGGGGATGACGCCCTCGGTCTTGTAGCCGATGTCGAGGAGGACCTCGTCGCGGTCCACCTTGACGATCGTGCCTTCGACGATGTCGCCGTCGTTGAAGTACTTGATGGTCGCGTCAACGGCGGCGAGGAAGTCCTCCTCGGTGCCGATGTCGTTGACGGCAACCTGGGGTGCGGACTTCGCGGGGGTAGAGATGGTCATTGAGTTCGATGCTCCGATGCGGACAGGTGTAGTCGAGCGGGTAGGGTTCTCGGCGCGCCGCTGCCGCTGACCCGTGGACGTCATGGTTGGCGTCGTGATCCGGGACGAAGGCAGGCGCAACGCACCGCCGTCCACCTTATCCGGGTGTCACCCCGGTGGTCAACGCGGCGCCGGAGGCCGCGCAGGCTTCACCCGTTCCCGCGTCAGGCGAGCACGCGCGCGACGCGCAGCAGCTCCTCGGGCACGCGCTTGGGACGCCCGGCCACCTCCGCCAGCGACACGAGCTTCACGCGCTCCCCGCGCAGCGCCGTCATCACGCCCGACGTCCCCGCGCTCACGGCGTCGACGGCGGCGACGCCGAACCGGCTGCCGAGGATGCGGTCGGTGGGCGTGGGCTCGCCACCGCGCTGCACGTGCCCGAGCACCGTGAGCCGCGTGTCGAACCCCGTACGCTCCGCGATCTCCGCGCTCACGCGCTCTCCGATGGACCCCGCGACGATCTCGCCGAAGCGGCCGAGCTGCTGCGTGAACTCCATCGACGAGCCCTCGCGCGGGACGGCGCCCTCCGCGACGACGACGATCGAGAAGTTCGCGTGCGCCCGGTGCCGGTGCCGCAGGAACTTCACGAGCTGGTCGATGTCGAAGGGCTCCTCGGGGGCGAGGACGACCTCGGCACCACCCGCGATGCCGGAGTTCACCGCGATCCACCCGGCGTGGCGGCCCATGACCTCGACGACCATGACGCGGTTGTGGCTCTCGGCCGTGGTGTGCACGCGGTCGAGGGCCTCGGTCGCGATGTTGACCGCGGTGTGGAAGCCGATGGACAGGTCCGTGCCCTCGACGTCGTTGTCGATCGTCTTGGGGATCGCGACGATCTTCACGCCCGCCTCGGCGACGCGGCTCGCGGCGTGCAGCGTGCCGTCGCCGCCGATGCAGATGAGCGCGTCGAGGTGCTCCGCCTCGACCGTCGCGAGCACGGCGTCCATGCTGCCGTCCTCCTCGCGCGGGTGGAACCGCGCCGTGCCGAGCAGCGTGCCGCCCACGGGGAGGACGTTCCGGATGTCCTGGCGGCCGAGGGGGTGCACGTCGCCGTCGACGACCCCGCGCCAGCCGTTGCGGAAGCCGATGATGGTGTGCCCGTACTCCCCCGTCCCCTGCTTGACCACGGCCCGGATCGCCGCGTTCAGGCCGGGGCAGTCGCCTCCGCCGGTGAGAAGTCCGATGCGCACCTGTTCCTCCGTCTCGTCGTCGCGTCGCGCGTCCTCGCGCGCGTGCCCGGCGTCGACGGAGGTGCCGACCTCCGCGGCACCGCGTCGCCCTCAACCCTAGTCAACCCGGCGCCGTGGGTCACGGTCCGTCCCGGTCCTCGGGCACGCCGACGACCAAGGTCCCGAGCACCCGGGCCGTGCGGCGCGCGACGGCGCCGGGGAACGGCGCAGCCCGGGAGAATGGCCGCATGAGCGCGACCCCGCCCCCCGTGCCGCCCCAGGTCCCCGCCCCGCACGATGTCGCCCCGCCCGGGCCGACGGCCGACGCCGGCTACCGCGACGTGCCCGCCGCCGAGGGTGGGAACGCCGGGCGGGGGTGGTGGGACGCGAACGCCGTCGAGTACCTCGACGAGCACGGGGCGTTCCTCGGCGCCGCCGACTTCTGCTGGTGCCCCGAGGGGCTGCGGGAGCGCGACGCCCGGCTGCTCGGCGACGTGGCGGGACTCCGCGTGCTCGAGGTCGGCGCGGGCGCGGCCCAGTGCTCGCGCTGGCTCGCGACGCAGGGGGCGCACGTGGTCGCGACGGACGTCTCCCGGGGGATGCTCGCCGCGGGGACGGCGCTCGACCGGGCCACGGGGGTCCGGGTCCCGGCGGTCCAGGCGGACGCGCGCCGCCTGCCGTTCGCGGACGACGTCTTCGACGTCGCGTTCACGTCGTTCGGCGCGATCCCGTTCGTCCCCGACGCCGACGCGATCCACCGCGAGGTCGCGCGCGTGCTGCGGCCCGGCGGCACGTGGACGTTCTCCGTCACGCACCCCACCCGCTGGGCCTTTCCCGACGACCCGAGCGAGCACGGGCTGACCGCGAACCGCTCCTACTTCGACCGCCGGCCCTACGTCGAGACCGACGACGCCGGCCGCGTCGTCTACGCGGAGTACCACCGCACCCTGGGCGACCACGTGCGCGAGGTGGTCGCCGCCGGGCTGGAGCTGCTCGACGTCGTCGAGCCCGAGTGGCCGGCCGACAACACCGAGGTGTGGGGCGGCTGGGGACCGGTGCGCGGCGCGTATCTGCCCGGGACCGCGATCCTCCGCACGCGCCTCCCGGGCTGACGCGTCCGGGTCAGTGACCCGCCTCGTGCCACGTGGCGCCGACGCCGACCGAGACGTCGAGCGGCACGTCGAGGTCCGCCGCCGCGCCCATCTGCGTGCGCAGCACCTCCTCGACCACGTCGCGCTCGCCCGGTGCGACCTCGACCACGAGCTCGTCGTGCACCTGGAGGAGCAGCCGCGAGCGCAGCCCGCGCTCGTCGATCGCGCGCTGCACGTTGAGCATCGCGACCTTGATGATGTCGGCCGCGCTGCCCTGGATCGGCGCGTTGAGGGCCATGCGCTCAGCCATCTGGCGTCGCTGACGGTTGTCGCTCGTGAGGTCGGGCAGGTACCGACGGCGCCCGAGGATGGTCGCCGTGTAGCCCGTGGCGCGTGCCTCGTCGACGACGCCCGTGAGGTAGTCGCGCACGCCGCCGAAGCGCTCGAAGTAGTCGTCCATGAGCTTCTGCGCCTCGCCCACCTCGATGGTGAGCTGCTGCGACAGTCCGAACGCCGACAGCCCGTACGCCAGGCCGTAGGACATCGCCTTGATCTTCGAGCGCATCGCGGGCGTCACCTCGGCCGCCGGGACCTCGAACACGCGCGACCCGACGTAGGAGTGCAGGTCCTCGCCGGACCGGAACGCCTCGATGAGGCCCTCGTCGCCCGACAGGTGCGCCATGATGCGCATCTCGATCTGGCTGTAGTCGGCGGTCATGAGCGTCTCGTAGCCCTCGCCGACGACGAACGCGCGCCGGATGCGGCGGCCCGCCTCCGTGCGGATCGGGATGTTCTGGAGGTTCGGGTCGGTCGAGCTGAGGCGTCCGGTCGCCGCGATGGTCTGCTGGAACGTCGTGTGGATCCGTCCGTCGTCCGCGACGGACTTGAGCAGGCCCTCCACCGTCTGGCGCAGGCGCGAGGCGTCGCGGTGCGCGAGAAGGTGCTCGAGGAACGGGTGCTGGGTCTTCACGAAGAGGTCCGCGAGCGCCGACGCGTCGGTCGTGTAGCCCGTCTTGATCTTCTTCGTCTTGGGCATGCCGAGCTGGTCGAACAGGACCTCCTGGAGCTGCTTGGGCGAGCCCAGGTTCACCTCGCGCCCGATCACCGCGTACGCCTCGGCCGCGGCCGTCGCGACGAGGTCGCCGAAGTGCTGCTCGAGCTCGCGCAGGTACTCGACGTCCGCCGCGATGCCGCGCTGCTCCATGCGCGCGAGCACCTGGGAGAGCGGCAGCTCGAGCTCGGAGAGGAGCGTCGTGGCTCCGCGGTCCTCGAGCTCGCCCGCGAGGACCTCGCCGAGCTGCGCGACGGCGAGCGCGCGCACCGCGTCGCGCTCCTGCTCGCCGCTGCCGTCGAGCGAGAGGTCGAGCGCACCCTGCGCGTCGTTGCCCGCCTCGGTGTCGGGGCGCAGCTCGCGGTGCAGGTGCCGCACGACGAGGTCGCCGAGGTCGTAGCCGCGCTGGTCGGGGTGGCACAGGTAGGCGGCGAGCTCGGTGTCGAACGTGACGCCCGCGAGGTCGTAGCCGCGCGCCGCGAGCTCGTGCCAGGCGGACTTCGCGCCGTGCACGACCTTGGGGCGCTCCGGGTCCGCGAGCCACGCGGCCAGCGCCTCGTCGTCGGCACCCGCCACGTCGGCGAGCTCGAGCGCGACGGCCGCCCCGGCGTCGTCGGACACCGCGAGGCCCCACGCGTCCCCGCCGCCCGGCACGGCCTTGCCGGCCACCTCGACGCCCAGCGGGCGCGCGCCGCGCTCGGCGAGCCACGCGCCCAGGCCGCCCGGCAGGACGTCGGCGAGCGTGACGTCGAACCCCGCCTCGGCCTCGACCTCGCCCTCGGGGGCGATCGCGAACAACCGGTCGCGCAGGGCCCGGAACTCCAGGGCGTCGAGCACGCGGTGGGCGGCCTCGCGGTCCCACGGGCGCGTCGCGAGGTCGTCGGGGCCGACGGGCAGCTCGAGGTCGCGCAGGAGCGCGTTGAGCTGTCGGTTGAGGCGGACCTGGTCGAGGTGCGCGCGCAGGTTCTCCCCCGCCTTGCCCTTGATCTCGTCCGCGTGGTCGAGCAGGCCGTCGAGGTCGCCGTAGGCCGTGATCCACTTCGCGGCGGTCTTGGGGCCGACGCCGGGGATGCCCGGCAGGTTGTCCGACGTCTCGCCCACGAGCGCGGCGAGGTCCGGGTAGCGCTCGGGCGGCACGCCGTACTTCTCGACGACCGCGGCGCTGTCCATGCGCGCGAGCTCCGAGACGCCCTTCTTGGGGTAGAGCACCGTGACGTCGGGCCCGACGAGCTGGAACGAGTCGCGGTCGCCCGAGCAGACGAGGACCTCCATCCCGGCCGCCGCGCCCTGCGTGGCGAGCGTCGCGAAGATGTCGTCCGCCTCGTAGCCCTCGCGCTCGAGCGTCGGGATGTGCAGCGTCTCGAGGATCTCCTTGATGAGCGGGACCTGGCCGCGGAACGGCTCGGGCGAGGACTCGCGCGTCCCCTTGTAGCTCGGGAGGATCTCCGTGCGGAACGACTGGCGACCCGCGTCGAACGCGACCGCGACGTGCGTCGGCTCCTCGTCGCGCAGGAGGTTGATGAGCATCGACGTGAACCCGTACACCGCGTTCGTGTGCTGCCCCGTGGTCGTCGAGAAGTTCTCCGCCGGGAGCGCGAAGAACGCGCGGTAGGCCATGGAGTGTCCGTCGATGAGCAGGAGGCGAGGTCGCGCGGAGGTCGTCACGGGTGCCAACCTACAGTCCATGACCGACACGCACGGCCCCGACCGGGCCACCGACCCCACCGCGCCCACGCCCCCCGCGACCGAGGCCGCCGAGGCCCCGCGCCACGCCTACGAGGCCATGGGCCTGCGCACCGAGGGCACGCTCATCGAGCGCATGGGCATCGAGCTGGGGGAAGTGAGCGCCGAGCGCGTCACGGCGCGCATGCCGGTGGCGGGCAACACGCAGCCCGCCGGGCTGCTGCACGGTGGCGCGTCGGTAATGCTCGCCGAGACGCTCGGGTCGATCGCCGCCCAGCTCCACGGCGGGCCCGGGCGCGCCGCGGTGGGGATCGAGGTCAACGCGACGCACCACCGAGGGGTGCGCGACGGCTGGGTCCACGGGGAGGCCGTCGCCGTGCATCGGGGACGCACGACGGCGAGCTACGAGATCGTGGTGTCCGACGACGCGGGGCGTCGCGTGTGCACGGCACGCCTCACGTGCATGATCCTCAGCCTGGACTGACCAGGACGCGTCGTAGCCCGGCGGCCCGCACGGGCCGCCGGTGGGCGGCCGTCGCTCAGCCGGGCAGGGTCTCGCGGGCCTCGACCGGCGTCACCACGCCGCTGCGGCTGCGGTACTCCGCCTGGAACTCGCGCAGGTCGACGGGGCCGGACATCGTCTCGGTCCGAGCCCGGCGGCGACGAGCGATGAGGTCCTCGAGGGACCGGGTGCCCCGCCGGGTGGGCGTGAGGTCGGCCGCGAGGCGGCGCTGGAGCACCGCCGTCGACACGACGCGGTGACCCGCGACCGGGCCGAAGCCGAGCCGCGCCAGGAAGCGCTGGACGCCGCGAGAGCCGGGGATCGGCACCGAGTAGACGTGCGTCGCGCCCGAGGTGGCGGCGAGGTCGGCGGTGGCGCTGAGCAGCGCGTGGCCCACGCCGCGGCGGCGCGCGTCCTCGCCGACGTAGACGGCCTCGACGTACAGGCTGGGCTCGTCGGCGAACAGGTGCGGGTCGAGCACGCGCGCCAGCACGAAACCGACGGGGCGGCCGTCGTGCAGGGCGACGAGGACGTTGCCGCCGGGCAGCGTCAGCAGCACCGACAGGTGCCGGACCAGCCGGTCCTCGTCGGGCGCGCAGATCTGGGCGCCCGACGCCGACTCGCGTCGGGCCTCCGAGCACAGCACAGCGATCCCCGGCAGGTCGTCACCGACCGCGGGCCTGACCTCCACTGCTGGGCGCACCGCGCTCCTCCTCGTTCGCACCGTGGGACCGACGGCACCGAGGGACGTGGGGCGCGAGATGGTTCCACGTCGCTCGGACGGCGCCGTCGGCCGTCGACTGAGCACTACGTGGCGACCGCGTGTCCACCGCCCCGGGAACTGCTGGACGCCAGTCCAAGACGATAGCCCGCCCGGGGCGCCGTGACAAAGGTCCTGCTCAGGACACCCGCCACGGCCGCTGCTCGGTCGCCGACCTGGGCTCAGGCGCCGCCGACCTGCTCGATGACGGCGTCCGCGACCTCGCGCATGGTGAGGCGGCGGTCCATCGACGTCTTCTGGATCCAGCGGAACGACTCCGGCTCCGACAGGCCCATCTTGGTCATGAGCAGACCCTTGGCGCGGTCCACGCGCTTGCGCGTCTCGAAGCGCTCCGCCAGGTCCGCGACCTCGGACTCGAGCGCCGTGATCTGGGAGTAGCGCGAGATCGCGATCTCGACCGCGGGCAGCAGGTCCGCCGGCGTGAACGGCTTGACGACGTAGGCCATGGCCCCCGCGTCGCGCGCCCGCTCGACGAGCTCCGCCTGCGAGAACGCCGTCAGCAGGACGACGGGCGCGGCGTGCGCCTTGCCGATCTGCTCCGCGGCGGAGATGCCGTCGAGCTCGGGCATCTTCACGTCCATGACGACGACGTCGGGCTTGAGCTCGAGCGCCAGCTTCACCGCCGTGGCGCCGTCGCCGGCCTCGCCGACGACGTCGAACCCGGCGTCGCGCAGCGTCTCGACCACGTCGAGACGGATCAGGGCCTCGTCCTCGGCGACGACCGCGCGGCGCGCGGGACGGCCCGACGAGGCGGGGGTCGCGGCGGGCTCGGGCTCGATCATCGGGGGCAGGTCGAGCGGCTGCTTGTCCTCGGGCTGCGCTGTCTGGTCACTCACGGGGTTCACTGTAGTGCGCCGTACCCCCTGCCGCCCCCGCGTTTCGCCCTCGGAGGAGTGTGATTCTCGTGAAGGCGGGCACGTGTGGTTCGATGGTGCACGCGCTGCGGACCCGGTGACCGGCCCCGCCGCGCACCGCCCCGGTAGCCCAACCGGCAGAGGCGTTCGGCTCAAACCCGATCCAGTGTGGGTTCGAATCCCACCCGGGGCACCCTCTACCTCCTGACCTCGTCCCGGCGTCGTGACGCGCAGGAAACCGCAGGAAACACTCGCGACACACCCCGCTCGTACCGTCCGGAGCAGGGCGCGTCGCCGTGCGTCCGGGTGGGAGGTGGGCGTGCTCGAGCACGTGGACCCGTTCGTGGGCACGGGTGTGACCGATCTCCCGGCGCCGACCGGCCTCGCCGCGACGTGGTGGTCCCCCAAGCCGCTCGTGGGCAACACCCACCCCGGAGCCACCCATCCGCTCGGGATGGTCTCGGCGTGCGCCTACTCGGGCGCCTACCCGACGGGGTACGGCCGGTACGACCTCGGCACCGAGGGCGTGCCTCCCACGCTGTTCGACCACCCGGTCGCGTCGGGCCTCACGCACTTCCAGCAGTCCGGCACGGGCGCGATCCGCAAGTACTACAACTACGTGCGGGTGACGCCCATGCTCGAGCCGCTCGACGCGCTCGGCCGGCACTGGGACCTGCTCGACGAGGAGGCCTCCCCCGGCTACTACGCCGCCACGCTGGGCAACGGGGTCCGGTGCGAGGTCACGGTCGGCCCCAAGAGCGCGGTCCACCGCTACACCTTCCCCGCGCACCCGGACGCGCGCCTCGTCGTTGACCTCTCGCTCGGCGGCCTGGCGATCCCGTACGGCACGACCGTCCCGCTCCGCGCCCACCTCGCGACGCTCGGCCCGGGGACGGCGGCCGGGGAGATCGTCGTCGAGGGCGCGCCGCTCGCCGTCCACCTCGAGTGCGACGCGCACCCGTGGCGGCAGATGCTCTGGTACGACCGCCGCCTCATGCCGGGCAGCACCCGCCTGGACTTCGCGGACATCCGGCCGACGACGCTGCGCCCCTTCGGCCTCCTCTGGGCGGGCCCGACGACGGCCGGTCAGGTCGTCGAGGTCCGGCTCGGCTTCTCGCTGCGCGGGCCCGAGCAGGCGCACGCGAACCTCCGCGCGGACTGCGGCCCCGGCCCCGCGGCCTTCGCCGCCCGGCACGAGGGCACCACGACAACGTGGGCGCAGCACCTCGACCGGATCGAGGTCGAGTGCCCCGACCCGGCACGCCGCACGGTCTTCGCGACGGCCCTGTACCACGCGCTGCTCAAGCCCTGCCTCGCCCCGGACGAGAGCCCCTTCTGGCCCGGCGACACGCCGTTCGCCTTCGACGTGTCGACGATGTGGGACATCTACCGGACCCAGCTCCCCCTCCTCACGACCTTCTGGCCGGAGCGCGCCGTCGAGCTCGCGACCGCGCTCCTGCACGTCTGCGAGGAGGAGGGGAACTTCCCGATCGGGTACCGGATGGCGCGCGGGGCCGACCGCTTCTCGCGCCAGGCGAGCGCGCTCGCGCACACGTTCCTCGCCGACCTGTGCGCCCTCGACGAGCCGGGCATCGACTGGGACTGGGCGCTCGTGCACCTGCACGCCGACCTGCGCCGGACCTACGGCGAGGACTACCTCCTGCACGGTGTCGCGCACCCGATCAGCCACACGCTCGACCTCGCGTTCGGCTACTGGTGCACCGCGCTCGTCGCGCGCCGCGTCGGCGACCACGCGCTCGCCGACGAGCTCACGCGGCACGCCCGCGGGTGGGTGAACGCCTTCGATCCCGCCACCGGGCTGCTGCACGACTCGACCTTCTACGAGGGCGGCCGGTGGAACTACTCCTTCCGCCTCGTGCACGACATGGCGGCGCGGATCGCGCTCGCGGGCGGCGACGACGCGTTCGTCGCGCTCCTCGACCGGTTCTTCGGCGTCGGCGCGCCGGCCGTGACGCAGCCGGGCGAGCGGCCGTCCGTGGCCGAGATGACCGCCGGGTACGCGCTGAACCGTTTCGAAGGGCTGAACAACGAGCCCGACATGGAGGCGCCGTGGGCCTACCACTACGCCGGGCGTCCCGACCGGACCGCCGAGGTCGTGCACGCGGCGGTCCACCAGCGCTTCGGCACCGGGCCGGGCGGCCTGCCCGGCAACGACGACTCGGGCGCGCTGAGCTCATGGTACGTCTGGGCGTCGCTCGGCCTGTTCCCGGTCGCCGGGCAAGGGATCTTCCTCGTCAGCGTGCCGTCGTTCGTCGAGTCCCGCCTCCGCGTCCCCGGCGGGACGCTCACGATCGAGACCACCGGCTTCGTCGAGCCCGGCCCGCGCACGCCGCCGCAGCACGTGCGCGCCGCGTGGCTCGACGGCCGTCCGCTCGACGGGACCTGGCTCCCCGCGACGCGCGTGCGCCGCGGCGGGCGCCTCGTCCTCGAGCTCGGGAAGCACCCCACGGACTGGGGCACCGCACCCGAGCACCGGCCTCCGTCGTACCCCGACGGGAGCCCCGCACGCCACCCGACCGACCAGACCTCGGAGACGTCATGACCATCACGCCGCGCCAGACGCCCACCCGCCGCCTCGTCGTCGTCGTCCGCGCCGACCCCGTGATCTGCGGCCACTCGGGCGAGGCCCGCAACCTCGCCGAGGCCGCGCTGCACCGTGGGTTCACGGACGTGCGGATCGTGACCTGGCCGGTCGAGCGCCTCGAGGCCGCCGGGCTCCCGCTCAAGCCGCTCGACTCCGTCCTGCCCTACAGCGCGGGCATCACGGTCGAGCGGCCGGGTCCCGTCGGCGACTACAAGGTGCCCGACGGCCGATACCTCGCCGGGCTCACCGGCCGCCTCGTCGAGCTCTTCACCGACGGCGTGCCCACGGTCTGCCTCTCGTTGTACCTCAGCCCGCACACGACCGCGGTGACCGACGCCGTGCGCGTGGCACGCAGCACGGGCCTGCCCGTCGAGGTCGCCACGATCGCCGAGGCGGTCGGCTCCGACGTGACGAACGTCGTCCGCTCGTGCGTCGAGGACGGCCGCTTCGGAGCCGCCGCGCACGTCCTGTCCGGGTACCTGGCCAGCGACCTGTGCGTCGCCGTCTCCCGGTACACGCGCGACCTCGTGGTGGCGTGCGCCCAGGAGATCGACGACCGGCACGGGACCTTCTTCGCGGAGCAGTGCGCCGAGCGCGTGCAGGTCTCGTACCCGGCGATCGACACCAGCGCGTACACCGGTCTCGATCCGGCGGTCACGCGCGACGTGCTCGCCGGACGCGGTCTGGACGACCGCCCGTACGTGCTCTTCCTGTCCCGTCTCGCCGCCGCGAAGGGCGTCGACGACCTGATCGACGGGTTCACGCTGTCCGCCCGCGCCGCGGGCGCCCGCCTCGTCGTCGCGGGCCGCGGTCCGGCCGAGGCCGACCTGCGTGCGCGCGCCGCCGCGAGCGGCGCGGCCGACCGGATCGTGTTCCTCGACGACGTCGACGACGCCACCAAGCCGCACCTCATGGCCGGCAGCGCCGCGTTCGTCCTCCCGAGCAAGCCACGCCCGGAGTTCGTCGAGACGTTCGGCATCGCCCTCGCCGAGGCGATGCTCTCCGGCGGGGGGGCCGGTGATCACCACGGACACCGGTGGCATCGGCGAGGCCGTCGGTCCGCACGCGACGATCGTCCCGACGCACTCCCCTGCCGCCGTCGCGCACGCCCTCGACGAGGCGCTCTCCCTCGACGCCCCGGCGCGACGGGCGCGCGCCGGCGCGGCCCGGACGTACGCGTCGCAGTTCGACCGGGCCGCCGTCCTCGACGCGATGCTCGCCCGACTCGTGGCGTCGCCCACCGCGCCCCGGTGGGTCACGGACCAGCGGCCGGTGCGCGCGTGAGGTCCGGCGTCGGGCGGGACGGCGCCGGACCGTACCGCGCGACCAACGTCCGGAACGCCTCCGCGGCGACCGTGCGCGCACCGGCGCGGTCGCCGTCGTGCAGCACGGCGTCGGACGCGAGGGCCAGCTCGTCGGCCACGAGCCGAGCGAGCGGTCCCGGAACGGCGCCTGCACCCATCTCGCGCGACACGGCCTTGAGCGCGACGAGGTCCGACGCGGCACGCACCACGCTCGCCGAGGCCTCGCCCTCGGCGAGCAGGGTCGCCAGGTCCATCGGGGGGACCGCCTCGGGGCGAACCCGGAGCCAGCGCAGCGTCGCCGCCGGGCGCACGGCGTAGAACACCTTCTTGAGCGGCACCTCGGGGTCCGACCACCAGCGCTCCCGCTGCCCCCGTGCGACGTGCAGGTAGTGGCGCCGCAGCGCGTCACGGTCGACGACGTGCTCCGCGAGCGCGAGCAGCTCCGCCCGGAACGCGTCGTCGGCGCGGTACACGATCGGCGAGCGCACCCACTCCAGCAGCGTCGCGTTGCCCCGCACGAGGAGCCGCACCGCCTTGAGCAGGTCCCAGCCGTTCACGTCGAGCACGGCGTCGAGCGGCGTCTCGACGACGTCGCGCCGCGGCCACGGATCCAGGTAGTCCGCCACCGGCCGCACGTAGACGAACCGGCAGTCGTAGTCCGAGTCCGGCGACGGGAACCCCCACGCACGGCTCCCGCTCTCCACCGCGAGCGGCATGGCGACCTGCTCGTCGCGTACGACGGCGTCCAGCCGCGCGTCGACCCGACGCACGACCGCAGGGTCCAGGGAGTCCGGCACGGCACGCATCCCGCGAGGGTAGGAGCACCGGAGCGTCCGTGTCGTGGTCTTTCCACCGATGGTCGCTCGCGCGCGCGGTGGCCGCGGTGCTCGACGGCGAGACGCCGGACGGCGGCGCCCCTGCGAGAGGGGCGCCGCCGTCCGGCGTCGTGCGCGGTCTACGCCCTCACGGGCGCGACGGGGTCAGGCGCGCGTGTCGGAGTGGTCGCCGATCTTGTGCACGAGGATCGAGTTCGTCGTGCCCGGCTGGCCCACGGGGGCGCCGGAGACGACGACCACGAGGTCGCCGACCTCGGCGAGACCGTTGGCCTGGAGGGTCGTGTCGACCTGACCGACCATCGCGTCGGTGTTCTCCACCTCGGGCACCTGGTACGTCTGGGTGCCCCACGTGAGCGACAGGACGTTGCGCACGTGCTCGCGCGGCGTGAACGCGAGGAGCGGGATGGACGAGCGCAGGCGCGACATGCGGCGCGCGGAGTCGCCCGACTGCGTGAACGTCGCGAGGTACTTCGCGCCGAGGATCTCGCCGATCTCGGCGGCGGCACGCGTGATGGCGCCACCGCGCGTGTGCGGGGTCGAGCCGAGCGGCGCGATGCGCTCGCGGCCGGCCTCCTCCGTCGCCTCGATGATGCGGGCCATGGTCTGCACCGTGAGGATCGGGTACTCGCCCACGCTGGTCTCGCCCGAGAGCATGACCGCGTCGGCCCCGTCGAGGACGGCGTTGGCGCAGTCGGACGCCTCGGCGCGCGTCGGGCGCGGCGAGTTCGTCATGGACTCGAGCACCTGCGTCGCGACGATGACGGGCTTGGCGTTGCGGCGCGCGAGCTCGACGATGCGCTTCTGGACGAGCGGGACCTGCTCGAGCGGGAGCTCGACCGCGAGGTCGCCGCGGGCCACCATGACGCCGTCGAACGCGTCGACGATCTCGGCGAGGTTGTCGACGGCCTGCGGCTTCTCGATCTTGGCGACGACGGGGACCGTACGGCCCTCCTCGTCCATGATCCGCTTGACGTCCTCGAAGTCCTTCGCGGACCGCACGAACGACAGCGCGATGATGTCGGCACCGAGCTTGAGCGCCCAGCGCAGGTCGTCCTGGTCCTTCTCGGACAGCGCCGGCACGGAGACCGCGACACCCGGGAGGTTCAGGCCCTTGTTGTTCGACACCGGCCCGGCGACCTCGACGCGCGTCACGACGCGCGGGCCCTCGACGGCGGTGACGCGGACGAGTACCTTGCCGTCGTCGATGAGGATCGGGTCGCCGACGCGCGCGTCGCCGGGCAGGCCCTTGTGCGTCGTGGAGACGAGCTCCTTGGTACCGACGACGTCCTCGGTCGTGATCGTGAAGGTGTCACCCTCCTCGAGCCAGTGCTTCTCGTCGCCGCCGAAGCGGCCCAGACGGATCTTCGGCCCCTGGAGGTCGACGAGCACCGCCACGGACCGGCCCGACTCGGCGGCGGCCTCGCGCACGCCGTGGTAGACGGCCGCGTGCTCCTCGGCGCTGCCGTGGCTGCGGTTGATCCGCGCCACGTCCATCCCCGCGTCGACGAGCGCGCGGAGCTGCTCCTTCGACTCGGTCGCGGGTCCGATGGTGCAGACGATCTTTGCTCTGCGCATATCTCCAGCCTCTAGTCTTCCGACCGGCCGGGAGCCGGTCGTCGCGGGGTGCCCCTCCCTAGGATGCCCCGCTCATCGTCCCGGCGCCGGACACCCGACGTCGGGGTGCACGTCAAGCGCGCAAGGACACGGTGTTCGCGCGCACGGGCGCGGGCAGCTCGGTCCCTCCCTGAAGGTAGGCGTCGACGGAAGCCGCCGCCGCCCGACCCTCGGCGATCGCCCACACGATCAGCGACTGCCCACGACCCGCGTCGCCGGCCACGAAGACCCCCGGCAGCGACGACGCGAAGTCGTCGCCGCGCGCCACGAGGCCGCGGCTCGTGAGGTCCGTGCCGGCCTGGGTCGTGAGGGTCGCCGTCTCCGGCCCGGTGAAGCCCATCGCGACGAGCACGAGGTCCGCGGGGATCTCGCGCTCGGTGCCCGCCTTGGGCACGCGACGGCCGTCGGGCAGGTACTCGGTCTCCGCGACGCGCAGCGCGCGCACGGCTCCGTCCTCGTCGCCCAGGAACTCGACGGTCGACGCGAGGAACTCGCGCTCGCCGCCCTCCTCGTGGGACGAGGACACCTCGAAGAGGATGGGGTCCGTCGGCCACGGCTGGGTCGCCGACCGCTCGAGCGGCGGCTGCTTGCCGATCGCGAGCGTCGTCACGCTCGCCGCGCCCTGGCGCAGCGAGGTGCCGAGGCAGTCCGACCCGGTGTCGCCGCCACCGATCACGATGACGTGCTTGCCCGTGGCCGTGATCTGGTCGGCGACCTCGCGGCCGGCCACGACGGCGTTCGCCTGGTGCAGGAAGTCCATGGCGAAGTGGATGCCGTCGAGCTCGCGGCCGGGGATCGACAGGTCGCGCGGGACGGTCGCGCCCGTGGCGACCACGACGGCGTCGTACCGCGCGCGCAGGTCGTCCCAGGTGATGTCCACGCCGATCTCGACGCCCGGGCGGAAGCGCGTGCCCTCGGCCTCCATCTGCGCCACGCGGCGGTCGATGTGGAGCTTCTCGAGCTTGAAGTCGGGGATGCCGTAGCGCAGCAGCCCGCCGATCGCGTCGTCCCGCTCGTACACGGCGACCGTGTGGCCGGCGCGCGTGAGCTGCTGCGCGGCCGCGAGGCCGGCAGGGCCCGAGCCCACGACGGCGACGGTCGAGCCCGTGAGGCGCTGCGGCACCTGCGGCGTGACGTAGCCGCGCGCGAACGCCTCGTCGATGATCGAGACCTCGACGTTCTTGATCGTGACGGCCGGCTGGTTGATGCCGAGCACGCAGCTCGACTCGCACGGCGCCGGGCACACGCGACCGGTGAACTCCGGGAAGTTGTTCGTCTCGTGCAGGCGGTCGATCGCGTCGGCCCACTGGTCGCGGTAGACGAGGTCGTTCCACTCCGGGATGAGGTTGCCGAGCGGGCACCCCTGGTGGCAGAAGGGGATGCCGCAGTCCATGCAGCGTCCCGCCTGCTCCTTGAGGAAGACCTGGCCCTCCTCGAGGTGCGCGTGCACGTCCTTCCAGTCCCGCAGGCGCACGGCCACCGGGCGGTTGGGCGGGAGCTCACGCTCCCGCACCTTCAGGAATCCGCGGGGGTCAGCCACGGGCCACCTCCAAGATCTGGTCCCACACGCCCGGAGCCGCGGGGTCGAGCCCGGCCGACTCGGCCTTCTCGAGCGCCGAGCGCATGCGGGCGAAGTCGGTCGGCAGCACGCGCGTGAAGCGCTGGACGGCCGCGGGGAAGTCCTCGAGGAGCTCGGCCGCGAGCGGCGACCCGGTCTCCTCGTGGTGACGACGCACGAGCTGCTCGACGAGCGCCACCTCGGCGTCCTCGAGCGGGCTCAGGCCGAGCTCGCCCGTCGCGAGCGCGCTCGTGTTCACGGCGCCCTCCCGCAGGTCGAGCACGTACGCGGTGCCGCCCGACATGCCGGCGCCGAAGTTGCGCCCGGTCGGGCCGAGCACGAGCACCGTGCCGCCCGTCATGTACTCGCAGCCGTGGTCGCCCACGCCCTCGACGACGAGCGTCGCACCCGAGTTGCGGACGCCGAAGCGCTCCCCGACACGACCGCGCAGGAAGATCTCGCCCGACGTCGCGCCGTAGCCGATGACGTTGCCCGCCACGACGTTGCTCGACCCGGTGAGGACCGCGTTGCGGTCCGGGCGCACGACGATCCGTCCGCCCGACAGGCCCTTGCCGACGTAGTCGTTCGCGTCGCCGAACAGGCGCAGCGTGACGCCGCGCGGGAGGAACGCGCCGAGCGACTGGCCGGCGGACCCGGTGAGGGTCACGTCGATCGTGTCGTCGGGCAGGCCCTCGCCGCGGAACCGCTTGGTCACCTCGTGCCCGAGCATCGTGCCCACGGTGCGGTTGACGTTGCGCACCGGCAGGGAGATGCGGACCGGCTCGCGCCGCTCCAGCGCGTCCTCCGCGAGGGCGACGAGCTGGTTGTCGAGCGCCTTCTCGAGGCCGTGGTCCTGCGTCGTGGTGTTGCGCAGCGACGCGCCCTCGACCGGCACGGGCCGCTCGAGCACGGGCCCGAGGTCGAGGCCCTGGGCCTTCCAGTGGTCGACCGCCTTGCGCGTGTCGAGGAGCTCGACGCGGCCGATGGCCTCCTCGACGGTCCGGAAGCCGAGCCGCGCCAGGTACTCGCGCACCTCCTCGGCGATGAACTCGAAGAAGTTCACGACGAACTCCGGCTTGCCGGTGAACCGGGCACGCAGCTCGGGGTTCTGCGTCGCGACACCGACCGGGCACGTGTCCAGGTGGCACACGCGCATCATGACGCAGCCCGAGACGACCATGGGGGCGGTCGCGAAGCCGAACTCCTCGGCGCCGAGCAGCGCGGCCACGACGACGTCGCGGCCGGTCTTCATCTGGCCGTCGACCTGGACGACGATGCGGTCGCGCAGGTTGTTGAGCACGAGGGTCTGCTGGGTCTCGGCGAGGCCGATCTCCCACGGCGTGCCCGCGTGCTTGAGCGACGTCAGCGGGCTCGCGCCCGTGCCGCCGTCGTGACCCGAGATGAGGACGACGTCCGCGTGCGCCTTGGACACGCCCGTCGCGACCGTCCCGACGCCGAACTCGGAGACGAGCTTGACGTGGATGCGCGCCGCCGGGTTCGCGTTCTTCGCGTCGTGGATGAGCTGCGCGAGGTCCTCGATCGAGTAGATGTCGTGGTGCGGCGGCGGCGAGATGAGCCCGACGCCCGGCGTCGAGTGCCGGGTCTTGGCGACCCACGGGTACACCTTGTGGCCCGGGAGCTGACCGCCCTCGCCGGGCTTGGCGCCCTGGGCGAGCTTGATCTGGATGTCGTCCGCGTTCGTCAGGTACTCGCTCGTGACGCCGAAGCGCCCCGAGGCGATCTGCTTGACCTTGGAGCGGCGCTCCGGGTCGTACAGGCGCTCCGGGTCCTCGCCGCCCTCGCCCGTGTTCGACCGGCCGCCGAGGCGGTTCATCGCGATCGCGAGGGTCTCGTGCGCCTCCGCGGAGATCGACCCGTAGGACATGGCGCCCGTGTTGAAGCGCTTGACGATCTCGCTCACCGGCTCGACCTCGTCGAGCGGGACCGCGGGGCGCTCGCCCTCGCGCAGCGCGAGGAGGCCGCGCAGGGTCATGAGCCGCGAGGACTGCTCGTCGACGCGGTGCGTGTACTGGCGGAAGATGTCGAACCGGCGCTCGCGCGTGGCGTGCTGGAGGCGGAAGACCGTCTCCGGGTCGAACAGGTGCTCCTCGCTGTCCCGGCGCCACTGGTACTCGCCGCCCGTCGTGAGGCGCACGTGCGGGCGGTGGTTGCCGGACTTGGGGTACGCGTCGACGTGCCGCGCCGCGACCTCGGCCGCGACGACGTCGAGCCCGATGCCGCTGAGGCGCGACGTCGTGCCCGTGAAGAACGCCTGCACGAGGTCGTGGGACAGGCCCACCGCCTCGAAGACCTGGGCGCCGCGGTAGGAGGAGATGGTCGAGATGCCCATCTTGCTCATGACCTTGAGGACGCCCTTGCCGAGCCCCTTGATGAGGTTCGCGACGGCCTTCGCCGGGTCGACCGTGAGGTAGCCGCGGCGCGCGAGGTCCTCGACCGTCTCCATGGCGAGGTACGGGTTGACCGCGGCGGCGCCGTAGCCGATGAGCAGCGCGACGTGGTGCACCTCGCGCACGTCGCCGGCCTCGACGACGAGCGACACCTGGGTGCGCGTGTGCCGGCGCAGCAGGTGGTGGTGCACCGCGCTCGACAGGAGCAGAGACGGGATCGGGGCGTGCTCGGCGTCCGAGTCGCGGTCCGACAGCACGATGAAGCTCGCGCCCGCGGCGACGTGCTCGTCGACCTCGGCGAAGATCTCCTCGAGGCGGGCGAGCAGGGACTCGCCACCGCCCGCGACGCGGTACAGGCCCTTGATCGTCACCGCGCGGAAGATGCCGGCGAGCTTCGGGTCCTTGTCGACGCGGATGATCTTCGCGAGCTGGTCGTTGTCGAGCACGGGGAACGGCAGCATGAGCTTGCGCGCGTGCTCGGGCGTGTCGACGAGGAGGTTCGGCTCCGGGCCGATCGCGCCGCCGACGGACGTGACGAGCTCCTCGCGGATCGCGTCGAGCGGCGGGTTCGTCACCTGCGCGAACATCTGCGTGAAGTAGTCGAAGAGCAGGCGCGGTCGCTTCGCGAGGACGGCGATGGGCGTGTCCGTGCCCATCGCGCCCAGCGGCTCCGCCCCCGTGTTGGCCATCGGGGTGAGGATGACCTTGAGCTCCTCCTGCGTGTAGCCGAACGCGCGCTGGCGGCGCTCGACGGACGCGGGGCTGTGCGCGACGTGCTCGCGCTCGGGGAGCTGGTCGAGGTAGACCGCGTTCTCCGCGACCCACTGCGCGTACGGGCGCTGCGCGGCGAGCTGGGACTTGATCTCCTCGTCCTCGATGATCCGGCCCTGGCCGGTGTCGACGAGGAACATGCGCCCCGGCTCGAGGCGGCCCTTGCGGACGATCGTCGCGGGGTCGAGGTCGAGCACGCCCGCCTCGCTCGCGAGCACGACGAGGCCGTCCTCGGTCACCCAGTAGCGTCCCGGGCGCAGGCCGTTGCGGTCCAGGACCGCGCCGATCAGCGTCCCGTCGGTGAAGTTCAGGCACGCCGGCCCGTCCCACGGCTCCATGAGCGTCGAGTGGTACTCGTAGAACGCGCGCAGGTCCGGGTCCATGTCGGCGTGGTTCTCCCACGCCTCCGGGATCATCATGAGCACGGCGTGCGGCAGCGAGCGGCCCGACAGGTGCAGGAGCTCGAGCACCTCGTCGAAGCTCGCCGAGTCGCTCGACCCCTCCGAGCACACCGGCAGGAGCGGCGCGAGGTCGCCGACGGCGTCGCTCGCGAGGGTGCCCTCGCGCGCCGCCATCCAGTTGCGGTTGCCGCGCACCGTGTTGATCTCGCCGTTGTGCGCGATCATCCGGAACGGCTGCGCGAGCGGCCACGACGGGAACGTGTTCGTCGAGAACCGCGAGTGCACGAGCGCGATCTCGCTCGCGTACCGCGGGTCGGACAGGTCCGGGAAGAACGGCTCGAGCTGCGCCGTCGTGAGCATGCCCTTGTACGTGAGGGTGCGCGCCGAGAGCGAGGCGAAGAACAGGCCGAGCTCGTTCTCCGCGCGCTTGCGCAGGCGGTAGGTGCGGCGGTCGAGCTCGACGCCGGACAGCTCGCGCGCGGGGTCCGCGACGACGACCTGGCGGAACAGCGGCATGGACGCGCGGGCGCTCGGTCCGACGAGGTCGGCGGTCACGGGCACGTCGCGCCACGCGAGGACCTCGAGCTTCTCCTCGGCCGCGATCGCCTCGACACCGCGGGCCGCCTCCGCGGCCGCGCCGGCGTCCTGCGGGAGGAAGGCCATGCCGATGGCGTAGTGCCCGGCGGGCGGGAGCTCCGCGTCGACCACGTCGCGCACGAACGCGTCGGGGATCTGCGTGAGGATCCCGGCGCCGTCGCCGCTGTTCTCCTCGGCGCCGACGGCGCCGCGGTGGTCGAGGTTGAGCAGGGCCGTCAGGCCCGCGTCAACGATGTCGCGTCCGGGCGTGCCGCGGAGCGTCGCCACGAAGGCGACGCCGCACGCGTCGTGCTCGGCGGCGGGGTCGTACAGACCGGATGCCGTGGGAGGGGCGGACAGGGCAGGTGCCCGGTGCGCGTCCCGATACTGCGGCGTGGTCATCAACACCGTCCTCACAGGCGCCCGACCGAGACGGCCGGGCTGGTTCCAGCTGGGGGATTCGGGACGTCGTCGGCCCTATGGACATGACAGAACCCACCGGGCGGTCGCCCGGCGGATTCGCCTATGAATGACGGATGCTCAGCGACCGGGGTCTGGTCGCGCGGCATCTGCCTGCTCGGACTCCTCCGAGTCGTCGGAGTCCTCGGTCGTCGAGGTGTCCGCGTCGTCGGTCGACTCCTCGACCGGCTCCTCGGACCCCGTGGTGGACGCCTCGTCCGGAGCGTCGAGGGACACCGTCTCCTCGCGCCCGGGGTGGCGACGCCCGACAACGATAAACGCAATCAACGCACCGACGCCGACCAGGATCGAGGTCCAGACGTTCAGCCGGAGGCCGAGGACGAGCTCGGCCTCGTCGATGCGCAGCATCTCGATCCACACCCGACCGAGCGTGTAGACGAAGACGTAGAGCCAGAATACCCGACCATGACCCAGCCGGAACCGACGGTCCAGGTAGATCAGGAGCAGGGCAGCACCGATGTTCCAGACCATCTCGTAGAGGAACGTCGGGTGGAACAAGGTGCCCGGCGGATAGCCGGCTGCGGCGGCCACGGAGTCGTCGACGCGCAGCCCCCAGGGCAGCGTCGTGGGCGCGCCGAAGAGCTCCTGGTTGAACCAGTTGCCGAGGCGGCCGACCGCCTGCGCGAGCAGCAGCCCGGGCGCGAGGGCGTCGGCGAACGCGGGGAAGCTCACGCGCTGGCGACGGCACCCGATGTACGCGCCGACCGCGCCGAGCGCGACCGCGCCCCAGATGCCGAGGCCGCCCTCCCACACGTAGAGCGCGCGGACGGGGTCGCCGTTCGGGCCCCAGTACGGGTCCGGCGTCGAGAACACGTGGTACAGACGTCCGCCGACGATCCCGAACGGGACCGCCCAGAAGGCGATCTCCAGGACGTCGTCCGCCTCTCCCCCACGCTGCACCCAGCGGCGCCGGGTGAGCCACAGGGCCACGGCGATGCCCGCGAGGATCGCGAGCGCGTACGCCCGGATCGGGAACGGCCCGACGTACCACGTGTGCTGCGGAGGGCTCGGGATCGCGGCGGGCAGGGCGCCCGCGGCCTCCACGAGCTGCCCGACGGCGAGCGCGGCGCTCATGCGACCACCTCGCCGGACGTCGTCGTGGCGGCCGGGACGTCGTCGCCGGCCCCTTCCCGGCCCGAGCGCACGCCTGCGGCGAGGCCCGCCGCGACGGCCTTGAGGGCGGCGATCCGCTCGTCCCACGGCGCGTCGCCCAGCAGGGGGCGGACGAACGCGGAGCCGACGATGACGCCGTCGGCGTAGCGCCCGACCTCGGCGGCCTGCTCGCCCGTCGACACGCCGAGCCCGACGCACACGAGGTCGGCCCCGGCGGCGCGCGTGTCGACGACGAGGCGTGCCGCCTGCGGCCCGACGGCCGCCCGCACGCCCGTGACGCCCATGGTCGAGGCGGCGTAGACGAACCCGCGCGACGCGCGCGCGGTGAGCCGCAGCCGCTCGGCCGTCGAGCTCGGCGCGACGAGGAAGACGCGGTCGAGCCCGTGCGCCTCCGAGGCGTCGAGCCACGCACGGCCCTCGTCGGGGATGAGGTCGGGCGTGATGAGCCCGGCCCCCCCCGGCGGCGGCGAGGTCGCGCGCGAACGCGTCGACGCCGTACCGCAGGACCGGGTTCCAGTACGTCATGACGAGGACGGGGACCCGCCCGCCCGTGCGCTCCGTGACGGCCGCGACGACGCGGAACACGTCCGCGACGCGGACGCCGGCGTCGAGCGCGGTCTGGGCGGCGGCCTGGATGACCGGGCCGTCCATCACGGGGTCGGTGTACGGGATGCCGAGCTCCAGCACGTCCACGCCCGACTCGACGAGCGCGAGCGCCGCCTCGATCGACCGGTCGACGGTCGGGAACCCGACGGGCAGGTAGCCCACGAGCCCGGCACGGCCCTCCGCGCGGAGCTCGAGCAGGCGACGCGCCGTGACCGACGTCGTCCCCGCGCTCGGCGCCTCGGGGGCTTCCTTGGTCTGCGCCGCGCTCACAGCTGTCCCTCCGTGCCCGTCGCCGTCTCGGCGATCGCGTCGTCGTCCACGAGGTCGAACCACCGGGCGGCGGTCGCGACGTCCTTGTCCCCGCGCCCCGAGAGGTTCACCAGGATCACGTGGTCCGTGCGGCCGGCCTCGGCGGCCCGGCGACCGACCCGCAGCGCGCCCGCGAGCGCGTGCGCCGACTCGATGGCGGGGATGATGCCCTCCGTGCGGCACAGCAGCCGGAACGCGTCCATCGCCTCGGTGTCGGTCACGGGCTCGTAGGTCGCGCGACCGAGGTCGTGCAGCCACGAGTGCGCCGGGCCGACGCTCGGGTAGTCCAGCCCCGCCGAGACGGAGTGGCTGGGCAGGGTCTGGCCGTCGTCGTCCTGGAGCAGGTACGAGCGGGCACCGTGCAGGACGCCCGGGGCGCCGCCGCTGAAGCGGGCCGCGTGCCGGCCGGTCTCGACGCCCTCGCCCCCGGCCTCGAACCCGTAGAGCTCGACGGCGTCGTCGTCGAGGAACGCGTTGAACAGGCCGAGCGCGTTGGAACCGCCGCCGACGCACGCCGCGAGCGCGTCCGGCAGGCGACCGATGCGGTCGAGGATCTGCGTGCGCGCCTCCTCGCCGATGACGCGGTGGAACTCGCGCACCATCTCGGGGAACGGGTGCGGGCCCGTCACCGTGCCCAGGAGGTAGTGGGTCGTGTCGACGTTCGCGACCCAGTCGCGCAGCGCCTCGTTGATCGCGTCCTTGAGCGTGCGCTGCCCGATCGTCACGGGGACGACCTCCGCGCCGAGCAGGCGCATGCGGGCCACGTTGAGCGCCTGGCGCTGCGTGTCCTCCTCGCCCATGTACACGACGCACTCGAGGTCGAGCAGGGCCGCGGCCGTCGCCGTCGCGACGCCGTGCTGGCCCGCCCCGGTCTCGGCGATCACGCGCGTCTTGCCCATGCGCTTGACCAGCAGCGCCTGGCCGAGCACGTTGTTGATCTTGTGCGAGCCGGTGTGGTTGAGGTCCTCGCGCTTGAGGAAGACGCGCGAGCCGCCCGCGTGCTGCGCGAAGCGCGGCACCTCCGTGAGCGGGCTCGGACGCCCGGTGTACTCGCGCCGGAGCCGCGCGAGCTCGTTCACGAACGCCGGGTCGTCGAGCGCCTTGCGGTACTCGGTCTCCAGCTCGTCCAGCGCGGCGATGAGCGCCTCGGGGACGAAGCGTCCGCCGAACTCGCCGAAGTAGGGACCCTCCTGGGTCGCGAGGGAGCGCGTCAGGTCGGCGCGCACGGAGTGCTCGGCGCTCCGGGAGGTGGTCGAAGGTGTCGAGTCGGGCACGGGGCCGGTCCTCCTGCGTGGTGGGGTGTGCTGGGCCGGGGCGCGGCGCCTGCGGCGTGACGGACGGTGCCGTCGTGCCTCAGGGCCGCACGGACCACAGCGACGGGTGCGACCCGGCCGCGACGAGGTCCGCGACGGACGAGCGCGGGGCGTCGTCGGTCACGAGCGCCTCGCCGACGAGCACCGCGTGCGCACCGGAACGGGCGTAGTCCATGACGTCGTGCGGCCCGCGCACGCCGGACTCGGCGACGCGGACGACCTCGTCCGGGATGGCGGGGGCGAGGCGCGCGAACGTCGTGCGGTCCACGTCGAGGGTCTTGAGGTCGCGCGAGTTCACGCCCACGACGCGCGCACCGGCGTCGAGCGCCCGTGAGACCTCGTCCAGCGTGTGCACCTCGACGAGGGCGGTCATGCCGAGCGAGTGGACGCGCTCGACGAGCGACGTGAGGACCGTCTGCTCGAGCGCGGCGACGATGAGGAGGACGATGTCGGCGCCGTGCGCCCGCGCCTCCCACACCTGGTACGGCGTCACGACGAAATCCTTGCGGAGCACGGGGACGTCGACCCGGGCGCGCACCGCGTCGAGGTCGGCGAGGCTCCCGTTGAAGCGGCGCTGCTCGGTGAGCACGGAGATCGCGGCCGCGCCGCCCTTCTCGTACTCCCCCGCGAGCTCGGCCGGGTCGGAGATCGCCGCGAGCGCACCCTTGCTGGGGCTCGAGCGCTTCACCTCGGCGATGACCGCGACGGCGTCGTCCGCCTTGAGGCGGCTCACGACCTCGAGCGCCCCGGGGACACGGGCGGCACGTTCCTTCAGCTCGTCGAGCGAGGTCGCCGCCTGACGCACCGCGAGGTCCTCGCGCACGCCCGCGACGATGTCGTCCAGAACCGTCATCGTCCCACCACTCCCCGTGTCGTCCCGCCCCCCGGCCGGGCCGGTCGGCCGTCGTGCACCCACAGGTTCGGCCGACCCGTTGACAGGGAGGTACCTGCCATCGTAGAGCCGACCCCGAGTGACGATGACCACGGCCCAGCCCCCGAGACGACCGCCGCGGGGCTGCCCGACCGTCTCAGACCGCCACCGGGCCGAGCCACGGGACGAGGGCGGGCACGTTCCGCAGGACGCCGAAGAGCACGAGGACACCCAGCGAGACCCACGCGAGCCAGGCCGGAAGGCGGGGAGCCGGGCGCCCGCGCCACGCCCGGACGAGCCACGTGGCCCACAGCGCCACGAGCAGCGGCGCGACGAGGACCCACAGGGGGTTCATCGACCAGGCGGAGGCGAGGTCGAGGTGCACGAGGTCGTGCGTGGCCCGCAGGCCTCCGCACCCCGGGCACGCGAGGCCGGTGAGCGCCAGGAGGGGGCACGTGACGTAGTGCCCGGGGCGGTTCGGGTCGACGAGGCCGACGTAGGCCGTCGCCGCGGCGACCAGGGCGCCCACCGCGAGCGGGGCCTGCGCCGCGCGCGGGACCCGTCGACGTCGCACGGCCTCGGACGTCACGTGCGCACCCGTCAGTACTGGTCCGGGATGGTGCCGACCCAGGCGAGGAAGGCCGGGAAGAAGAGGAGCAGGAGCAGGACGCCGACGACCGACAGCCCGATCGCGACCCAGCCGAGGATGATCCCCGCCGTCGCCATGCCGTCGTTGTCCGCCTGCCCCTCGGCGACCGCGCGCTTCGCGGCGTTGCCGACGATGACCGCCGGGATGCCCGTGACGAAGCCGCAGCTCAGCACGAACGCGGCGATCCCCAGCACGAGCGACCAGATGGCCAGGCTGTTCTTGGGGTAGTACGGCGGCGCCCCGTAGGCACCCGCCGGGTACTGCTGTCCGGGGTACTGCTGCTGCCCCGGGTACTGCGGTTGCGCCGAGTACTGCGGTTGCGTCGGGTACTGCGGCTGTGCCCCGTACGGGGCTCCCGCGGGGTCGCCCGTCGGGTGCTGCGAGCCGCCGGGCGCCGACGAGCCGTACGGCGCCTGCGACCCGTCCTGCGGGCCTGCGGGGTCGTACGGGCCGGGTCCCGGCGGCTGCGTCACCGCGTGGCCTGCTTCTGGCCGTAGCCCGCGTTGCGCAGCACGAGCCCGCCGATCAGCGCGACGGCCACGACGCCCATGCCGACCCAGAACAGCCAGACGGCGGCGATGACCACCCCGATCGCGGCCACGAGGGACCCGACCATGATGCCGATCATCGTGAACCACGCGGCGACGGTGTGGCCGTGGTTCGTGGGCGGTGCCGCGGGCGGCAGGTAGGCGATCTCGGTGGTCTGCTGGTTCTCGGCCATGAGGGTCGTGCCTTTCGTCAAGATGTGGTCAGAGCCTATCGGACCGGGCCGGTGCCCGTCCCCCCGCACGGCCGCGGCTGGCGGCGACGCGAGCGGGTGCCCGTGCTGCTCAGCGGTCCGTGGGGTCCTCGCCGCGGGACAGCGCGTCCCACGCGTCGTGGTCGGTGAGGTCGTCGGGGGCGGGGGGCTCCGTGGCCCGGGACCGGTCCGGCCGCTCCTCGGGCACCGCCGTCCCCGCTGCCGGGGCGGCGGGCGTCGTCGCGCCGGACGCGCGCTCGTGCCGGGTCGAGGCGCCCGCCCACGACCGCGAGCCGACGGCGACCCAGACCACCGCGAGCACCGTGAGGACGCCGAGCGCGGCGGCGAGCCAGGGCGCGACGGTCAGGTCGACCGGGGCCGTGAGCTCCGTGACCCCCGTCGCGTCCGCGACGGCCGAGCGCGCGCTCGGCTCCGGGTCGAGCGCGACGCCGAGCGCGGAGACGGTCGCGACGACGCCGCTCGCGGCGGCGACGGCGAGCACGACCCAGCGGCCGACCCGGCCGACCAGCCCGAGGGCGAGCGCGGCGGCGACGAGCACGAGCGCGGACGCGCTCACCCCGGGCGCGGCCGACGTCCCGGCGACGGTCACCTCGACCTCCGGGTCGAGCGCCGTCGCGCCGGTCGTGCTCAGCCAGGTCGGCACGGCCGTCGCGAGGGTCGCACCCCCGAGCAGGAGCAGGACCCAGATCGCGGTGCGCCGGCTCGGCCCGGCCGGCCGGCTCATGCCAGCCCCCGCAGCCGCGCAGCGACCTGGACGGCCCGGACCGCGGCGGCCGCCTTGTTGCGCGACTCGGCGTACTCCAGCGCCGGCACCGAGTCGGCGACGATCCCGCCGCCGGCCTGGACGCTCGCCCGACCGTCGCGGATCAGCGCCGTCCGGATCGCGATGGCCATGTCCATGTTCCCGTCGAAGTCGAAGTACCCCGCCGTCCCACCGTAGATCCCGCGCGACGCAGGCTCGAGCTCGTCGATGAGGGCGATCGCCCGGGGCTTGGGCGCGCCCGAGAGCGTGCCGGCCGGGAACGTCGCCCGGAACGCGTCGAGCGCGGTCGCGCCGTCGCGCAGCGTCCCGACGACCGTCGAGCACAGGTGCATGATGTGGCTGAACCGCTTGGTCGCCATGAACTCGACGACCTCGACCGACGTCGGCTCGCACACCTTGACGAGGTCGTTGCGCGACAGGTCCACGAGCATGATGTGCTCGGCGAGCTCCTTCGGGTCCTGGAGAAGCTCCTCCCCGAGCGCCACGTCCTCCTCCGGGGTCGCGCCGCGAGGCCGGGATCCGGCGATCGGGAACGTCGTGACGCGGCCGTCCTCGACCTTCACGAGGGTCTCCGGGCTGGACCCGACGACCGCGAAGTCCCGCCCGTCCGCGTCCGTGAGCTGGAAGTAGTACATGTACGGGCTCGGGTTGATCGTCCGCAGCGCGCGGTAGACGTCGAGCGGGTCCGCCGGGCAGTCGAGGTCCAGGCGCTGGGACAGCACCACCTGGAACACCTCGCCCTCGCGGATCGCGTCCTTGCCCGCGACGACCGACGCCTCGAACTCGTCGCGCGTCGAGCGGAACTCGAGCGCGGGCTCGGCGGCGTCCGACGCGACGACCGACGCGACGTGCGCACCGCCGGCCACCAGACGCGCCTGCATCGCGTCCAGGCGCGCGACGGCGTCCGCGTAGGCCTCGTCGACGCGCTCGTCCGTGTCGTCGAAGTTGATCGCGTTGGCGACGAGCCACACGCTGCCCTCCGCGTGGTCGACGACCGCGAGGTCCGTCGCGAGGCACAGCGTGAGCTCGGGCACGCCCAGCTCGTCGGGCGCGTCCGACGGCAGGGTCGGCTCCCAGTGCCGGATCACGTCCCAGCCGATCGCACCCGCCAGGCCGCCCGTGAGCGGCGGCAGGCCCTCGACCGCGGGCGTGCGGAGCACGTCGAGCGTCGCCTCGAGCACCTCCACGACGTCCCCCTCGAGCGGGACCCCTGCCGGCACGTCGCCGGACCAGACCGCACGGCCGTCGCGCGCCGTGAGCGTCGCGCGGGACGCGACGCCGACGAACGAGTACCGCGCCCAGCGGCCGTCCGACTCGGCGGACTCCAGGACGAACGTCCCCGGCCGTCCCTGCGCCAGGGTGCGGTACAGCCCGACGGGCGTGACGTCGTCGGCGAGCACGCGCCGAACCACCGGGACCACCCGTCGGGACGTGGCCAGCGCGCGGAAGCCGTCGAGCACGGGCCACGTCGCGCCCCACGCGGGACCGCCCGCGGGGACGGTGGTGGTCTCGGCCGGGTCGACGGTCGCGCTCACTGGTTCTCCTCCTCAGGATCAGGGTCGGGCGTGGTCGAGGGGTCGACGGTGCCGGGAGGCAGGTCACCGACGACGGCGCCCAGGTCTCCCCCGGCCTCGAAGCACGTGCGGGTGCCGGTGTGGCACGCGGCCCCCACCTGGTGGACGCGCACGAGCAGCGCGTCCCCGTCGCAGTCGAGCGCCACCGAGCGCACGACCTGCACGTGGCCCGAGGTGTCGCCCTTGCGCCAGTACTCCTGGCGGGAGCGGCTCCAGAACGTCACGCGACCGGTCGTCAGCGTCCGGTGCAGCGCCTCGTCGTCCATCCAGCCGAGCATGAGCACGTCACCCGTGTCGTGCTGCTGGACGATCGCGGCGACCAGGCCCGCGTCGTCGCGCTTGAGGCGCGCGGCGAGCCGGGGGTCGAGCGCGGAGACGGTCGTGGGTCCGGTCGTGGAGTCGGGCACCCGAGAATCCTGCCAGACGCCGCGGCGACCTCGGTCCCCCGTCTCGCCACCGTCACGAGTCGTCGCACCAGGCCGGCCCGCGGCTCAGCGGGTCTGGGAGACCCAGGCGTCGTGCATGCGGGCGTAGACGCCGCCGGCACGCGCGAGGTCGTCGTGGTGGCCGACCTCGACGACGTGGCCCGCGTCCACCACGACCACGAGGTCGGCCGCCTCGGCCGTGGAGAGCCGGTGGGCGATGGTCAGCGTGGAGCGGCCCGCGGTGAGGGACGCGAGCGCTCGGGCGATGCGGACCTCGGTCGCGGGGTCGACGGCGGACGTCGCCTCGTCGAGGACGAGCAGGTCGGCCTCGGCGAGGTAGGCCCGCACCAGGGCGACGAGCTGCCGCTCCCCCGCGGAGAGCGACTCGCCGCGCTGACCGACCGGGGAGTCGAGCCCGTCGGGCAGGTCCGCGACCCAGTCGGTGAGCCCGAGCCGCTCGACCGCGGCCTCGATCCGCGCACGGCGCGCGGCGTCGGGCTCGTGCTCGGCGTCGCCGCGCAGCCCGTACGCCACGTTGTCCGCGAGCGTGCCGTCGAAGAGGAAGCCCTCCTGGGGCACGAGCACGACGCGCTCGCGCAGGGACTCCACGGCGAGGTCGCGCAGGTCGGTGCCGTCGAGGAGCACGCGCCCCGCGGTCGGGTCCATGAGCCGGGTGACGAGCTTCGCGATCGTCGTCTTCCCGGAACCGGTCGCGCCCACGACCGCGACGGACGCCCGCGCCGGGAGGTCGAGGTCGACGTCGTGCAGCACCTCCGGGCCGTCGGGGTAGGCGAACCGCACGCCCTCGAGCCGCACGTGGGCGGGGCCACGCGGGCTGCGCTCCCCCGCGTCGCCCTTGTCGACCACCTCGACGGGCGTCTCCAGGACCGCGAGGACCCGCCGCCAGCCGGCGACGGCGTTCTGGAGCTCGTTGAGGATCTCGGTCGCCATCTGCACGGGGCCCGTGAAGAGCTGGACGAGGAAGAGGAACGCGAGGAGCTGGCCGACCGAGATGTCGCCGGCGACCCCGAGGTAGGACCCGACCACGACGACGACGGCCAGCACGAGGTTCGCGACGAGCACGCCGCTCGAGAAGACGACGGCGACGAGCTTCTGCGCCCGGACCATCGCGCGCCGGGTCGCGTCGACCGCGGCGTCGACGCGCCGCGCGGTGCGGGCGCCCGCGCCGTACGCGCGGATGGTCTCGGCGCCGACGATCGACTCCGAGATGGCGCCGAGCATCCCGCCGACGCGCGCCCGGACCTGGGTGTACGCGTCGTTGACGCGGGCCTGCGCGGGGCGCAGGACGAGGAACAGCGGGACGAAGCACGCCCAGACCACGAGCGTGAGCTGCCACGAGTAGACGGCCATGAGGACCGTCGCGACGCCGATCTGGAGCACCGAGACGAGCAGCATGATGCCGCCCCACTGGACGAAGAGCGAGATGGTGTCGACGTCGCTCGTCACGCGCGAGACGAGCGACCCGCGCCGCTCGGTGTTCTGCGTGAGGACGGAGAGGTCGTGCACGTGCCGGAACGCCCGTACGCGCAGGCCGGCGAGCCCCGCCTCGGTCGACCGGAACAGCCGGACGTTGACGAAGGCCGAGCAGAGGCCCGCGAGGACGATGACGACCGCGGCCACGCCGACGAGCACCGCGACGCGGGTCGTGTCCGGCCCGCCGTCGGCGAGCACGCCGGTGTCGACGGTCTGCTGGACGGTCACCGGGACGACGACGCGGCCCAGCGCGGCCGCGACCGCGAGCCCGAGCGTGATCCAGATCCCGTCGAGGATCTGCGGCGACACCTGGACGCCTCGGCGCAGGGTGGCGAGGACGCCCAGCGAGCTCGCGGAGGCGATCCGGGCTTCGGCCGCCCGGCCCGGCGCGCCGGCCGGCGCCGGCCGCTGCGTGGTGGTGGTCCGGCTCATTCCTCCAGCGCCCCCGTCTCGACGTGCCGCACGACGTCGTCCTCCTCGATCTCCTCGCGACGTGCGAGGTCGTCCTCACGACGGCCCTCGTCGCGCTCGTCGCGCCCGTCCTCGGCCGCCTCCCGGGCGGTGTCGTCGGTGGCGTCCGCACGCTCCTGCTCGCGCCGCTCCGCCTCGCGCGCGTACGCGGTCGCGAGCTCGCGGTACCCGGCGTCGCGCGCGAGCAGCTCGTCGTGCGTCCCGATGTCGACCACGCGGCCCGACTCCACGTGCACGACGACGTCCGCGAGCGCGACGCTCGACATGCGGTACGCCACCATGACGACGGTCGGTCGGTCCACCCCCTCGCGCGCGAGACCCGCGAGGATCTGCTGCTCGACGCGCGGGTCGACCGCGGACGTCGCGTCGTCGAGGACGAGCAGGCGGGGACGGCGCACGAGCGCGCGCGCGATGGCGAGCCGCTGGCGCTGGCCGCCCGACAGGTTCGCCCCGCGCTCCCCCAGCGGCGCGTCCAGGCCCTCCGACAGCCGCGCGACGACGTCGTCGACGCGCGCCAGGCGCAGCGCCTCCCAGACCTGGTCGTCGTCCGGGCCCGGGTCGCCGTCGTCGACGAGCGTGACGTTCGCCCGCACGGAGTCCTCGAAGACGAACGCCTGCTGGGCCACGAGCGCGACCTGGGACGTCAGGTCGGTCTCGCGCACCTCGCGCACGTCGGTGCCGTCGAGCAGGACTCGCCCGCGCGTGGGGTCGGAGAGCCGGGCGAGCAGCGACACGAGCGTCGTCTTGCCCGCGCCCGTAGGGCCGACGACCGCGACCGTGGTCCCGGGATCGACCCGGAGGTCGATCCCGTCGAGCAGGGTGATCACGCGTCCGCCCGCGCGGACGTCCACACCGACGCCCTCGAGGCGCGCGCCCAGACCGGAGCCCACGCCGGGGAGTCCGCCGGTCCCGGGACGCAGCACCCCGCCGGCGTCGACGACGCGGCTGATGCGCTCGTAGCCGACGAGGGCCCGCGGGAGCTCGCCGAGCACCCAGCCGAAGGCCCGGACCGGGACGGCCATGATCGTGAGCAGGTAGGCGGCGGTGACGATGTCGCCCGCCGCGACACCGCCCGACGTGAGGCGCACGGTCCCGACGGCCAGCACGAGGAGGGTGCCGAGCGAGGGCAGGAGCTCGATGACCGGGTCGAAGAACGCGCGCACGACGCCGACCCTGACGTTCGCGGCGCGCAGCTCGTCGGTGCGCTCGGCGAAGCGGCGCTCCTCGCGGTCCGCGGTGCCGAGCGACGTGACGAGCAGGGCGGCCTCGAAGCTCTCGTGCGCGACGTCCGAGACCTCGGCCCGGAGCTGCTGCGCGCGCGTGATCGCGGGCGACATGTAGCGCTGGAAGACGATGTTCACGGCGATCGCGACCGGGATGACGACCATCGCCGCGCACGCGAGCCAGACGTCGACGCGGAAGAGCATCACGGCGGCGACGCCGATCATGACGACGACGCCGAGCGCGAACGGGAGCGGGTTGAACACGCCCGTCGCCGCCTCGACGTCGGAGTTCGCGTTCGACAGGAGCTGGCCCGCGGGGTGCGAGCGGTGCCACGACATGGGCAGGCGCAGGTACTGGCGCGTCACCGCCGTGCGGTGCCGCGCCTGGAGCGCGGCGTACCCGTTGCCGGCGAAGATGCGGCGGGCCGCGACGCTCGCCGCGAGCGAGACCGCGATGCCCGCGAGGACGAGGCCCGCGACCCAGATGCGGCCGCGCGCGGCCTCGTCGCCCGCGAGCGCCGGGACCACGACCTCGTCCGTCGCGGTGCCGATCGCGCTGCTCACGGCGACGGTGAGCGCTCCGAAGAGCGCGGAGGACCCGATGGCCAGCGCGTACGTGCGCGGCTCGTCGCGGATGCCGCGGCCCATGAGGGCGAGCGACCGGCGCACGCGGGACCCGGTCAGGGCGTGCGGGCGGCGGACGGTCGGCTCGTCGGGGAGCAGGTCCCGGGGCGGGTCGGGCCGGTCCGTCGGAGCCGGCAGGTCGGTCGGGGCGGGCTGGGCGTCGGCGCCGGTGGGGCGCGTCCTGCTGCCGGGCACGGGACGGTCCTCGTCTTTCGTTCAGGGAGTTGCACGATCCTCTCATGCAGCCCTGACAGGGCCCGACGGTATTCCACGGCGCGACCTGGTCGGGCCCCGCAGGCCCGCGCGCGGCCCGCTCAGCGCACCTCGACGCCCTGCGCGCGCATCGCGTCCTTGACCTGGGCGACCGTCAGGGCGCCGAAGTGGAAGACGCTCGCGGCGAGCACGGCGTCGGCCCCGGCGCGCGCCGCGGCCACGAAGTGCTCGGGCGTCCCGGCGCCCCCGCTCGCGACGAGCGGGACCCGGACCTCGGAGCGCACCGCGGCGAGCATCTCGAGGTCGAAGCCCGCGGTCGTGCCGTCGGCGTCCATGGAGTTGAGGAGGATCTCGCCGGCCCCGAGCCCCGCGGCGCGCGCGGCCCACTCCACGGCGTCGATGCCCGTCCCCCGGCGCCCGCCGTGGGTCGTGACCTCGTACCCGGACTCCGTGCGCACGTCGCCCGTCGTGCGCCGCGCGTCGACGGACAGGACCAGCACCTGGCTGCCGAAGCGGTCGGCGATCTCGGCGATGAGCTCGGGGCGGGCGATCGCCGCCGTGTTGACCCCCACCTTGTCCGCGCCGGCGCGCAGGAGGCGGTCCACGTCCTCCGCCGAGCGCACGCCGCCGCCGACGGTGAGCGGGACGAAGACCTGCTCGGCGGTGCGCCGCACGACGTCGTACGTCGTCTCGCGGTTCCCCGAGGACGCCGAGACGTCGAGGAACGTCAGCTCGTCCGCACCCTCCGCGTCGTACCGGGAGGCGAGCTCGACGGGGTCGCCCGCGTCGCGCAGGTTCTCGAAGTTCACGCCCTTGACGACGCGCCCTGCGTCGACGTCGAGGCACGGGATCACGCGGATCGCGACGGTCATGAGGACTCTCCTTGGTCGGCGGGCGCGTCGCCGGTCGTGTCGGTGCCGGTGCCGTCGGCGCCGCCCTCGGCGGCCTCCTCCGCGGTCACCGGGAACTGGGCGTCGAGGATGTCCACGACGTAGACGAGCGTCTCGCCCGCGAGCGGGTTGGCCGTCTCGCCGTAGGCGAGGTCGGGCGGGACGACGAGCAGCACCTGGCTGCCGACCGACTGCTCGAGGAGGCCCTGCTCCCAACCCTCGATGACCTCGCCGATGCCGATCATGATCGACAGCGGCGCGGCGCCCTCGGCCCACGTCGAGTCGAAGACCTCGCCGTCGGACCAGCGCACCCCCGTGTACCGGACGGTCACGACCTGCCCCACCTCGACCTGGCGGCCGTCGCCGCGGACCAGCGGCTGCACGACGAGCCCCGCGGGTGCGGCCGTCTCGGGCGGGATCGTGACGCTCGGCGCCCCGTCCTCGGCGAGCGACACGGTCGGCAGGCCCTCGACGGGAGCGACCGCCTCGCCCGACGCGCGCGTCGGCAGCACGTCCACGACCAGCGCGACGGGGACGCCGTCGTCCTCCTCGAGCCGCAGGAGGCGCGCGCCCACCCGCTGCCCGCGCAGGAGGTCGCGCAGGTCGCGCCCGATCGACTCGTCCGTCAGCGCGCGCCAGCGCGGGGCGTCGGTGTACGTGTTCTGCAGGACCGTCCCGTCGCTCACGTCCTGCGCGTAGAGGTTGAGCAGGAGCGGCCCGCCGTCGACGAGCTCGGCCCCGGCGCCCGGCCACACGACCTCCGAGGTCGCCTCGGGGACGTCGAGCGGGGCACGGTACTGCAGCTCGGGCGGCGCGCCCGATGAGCCGATCACGGTGAGGTCGGTGTTCAGCGGCGTCGGGGTCGCGTCCTCCGGCTCCGTGCACGCGGCGAGGACCACGGTCGCGACGAGCGCCACGAGCAGCACGAGCGCCGCGCGGGCCGCGGGCGCGCGACGACGGACGGGCCGGGCGCCCCGCACGGGGCGCCCGGCCGCGAGGGCAAGGTTCGTCACATCACGTCCCGCGTCACATCGACTCGATGAGGCGTTCCACGCGCTCGTCGACGTTCCGGAACGGGTCCTTGCACAGGACCGTGCGCTGCGCCTGGTCGTTGAGCTTGAGGTGCACCCAGTCGACCGTGTAGTCCCGGCGCGCCTCCTGCGCGGCGCGTACGAAGTCGCCGCGCAGCTTGGCGCGCGTCGTCTGCGGCGGGACCGCCGTCGACTCGAACACCTCGAGGTCCGTCGTGACGCGCTCGACCATGCCGCGCGCGGCGAGGAGGTTGTAGAGCCCCTCGGTGCGCGAGATGTCGTGGTACGCGAGGTCGAGGCGCGCGATCCGCGGGTCGTCGAGCTCGAGCCCGTGCTTGGCCTGGTAGCGCTGGATCAGCCGGTACTTGATGACCCAGTCGAGCTCGCGGTCGACCAGCGAGAGATCGCCCGTCTCGAGCGCGCGCAGCCCCCGCTCCCACAGGTCGAGGACCTGCTTGACGACCGGCGTCGGAGAGACGTCCTGCTCGACGAACTCCTTGACGCGCTGGAGGTACTCGCCCTGGAGGTCGATCGCGGTGACCGTCCGACCGCTCGCGAGCTGGACGGGCTGCTTGCCGGTCATGTCGTGACTGATCTCGCGGATCGACCGGATCGGGTTCTCGAGCGCCAGGTCGCGCACCGGCACGCCCGCCTCGACCATGCGCAGGATGAGGTCGGTCGAGCCGACCTTGAGCATCGTCGTCGTCTCCGCCATGGACGAGTCGCCGACGATGACGTGGAGGCGCCGGTAGCTCTCGGCGTCGGCGTGCGGCTCGTCGCGCGTGTTGATGATCGGGCGGGACCGCGTCGTCGCGCTGGAGACCGCCTCCCAGATATGGTCGGCGCGCTGCGACAGGCAGTACACCGCGCCGCGCGGCGTCGCGAGGACCTTGCCCGCGCCCGTGAGCACCTGGCGGGTGATGAGGAACGGGACGAGCACGTCGGACAGGCGCGAGAAGTCGCCCTGGCGCCGCACGAGGTAGTTCTCGTGGCACCCGTACGAGTTGCCCGCCGAGTCGGTGTTGTTCTTGAAGAGGTGGATGCGCCCCGGCAGACCCTCGTGCTCGAGGCGCTGCTGCGCGTCGGCGACGAGGCCCTCCAGGATCCGCTCCCCGCCGCGGTCGTACGCGACGAGCTGGTGCACGTCGTCGCACTCGGCCGTCGCGTACTCGGGGTGCGAGCCGACGTCGAGGTACAGGCGCGACCCGTTGCGCAGGAACACGTTGGACGAGCGCCCCCACGCGACCACCTTGCGGAACAGGTAGCGCGCCACCTCGTCCGCCGACAGCCCCCGGCCGTCGTCGGACGCGCACGTCACGCCATACTCGGTCTCCAGCCCGAAGATCCTGCGGTCCATCGCGGTCCTACCCCTCGTCCGTCGCGGGGCCGGCGCCCGTCGCGTCGCCCGCGTCGTCGGTCGCGGCGTCGGCGGCCGCCGCCGGGTCGTCGCCGTCCGCGAGGAGGTCCTCGAGCGCGCTCCCCGAGATGCGGCGGAACGCGCGCCGTGGGCGCGTACGGTCCAGGACGGCGACCTCGAGCTGCGCGGCCGGGATGGTCCGCACCTCGTCCCCGTCGCTCCCCGCACCGAGCGCGCGCACGGCGAGCCGCAGCACCTCGGCCAGGCCGAGGCCGGGCTCCCACGCGTCCTGGAGCACGCGTCCGAGCTGGTCGGCCTGCCCGCCCATGACGACGACCCCCTGCTCGTCGGCGACGGAGCCGTCGTAGGAGATCCGGTAGAGCTGGTCCTGCGCCGAGGTACGCCCGACCTCCGCGACGACGAGCTCGACCTCGAGCGGCTTGGACTCCGTGGTGAACACCGTGCCGAGCGTCTGGGCGTACGCGTTCGCGAGGCCGCGCGCGTTGACGTCGGTGCGGTCGTAGGAGTACCCCCGCAGGTCCGCGTAGCGCACGCCCGCGACCCGCAGGTTCTCGAACTCGTTGTACTTGCCCACCGCGGCGAACGCGATGCGGTCGTAGATCTCCGAGATCTTGTGCAGCGCGCGCGACGGGTTCTCCGTGGCGAACGCGATCCCGTCCTCGTACGCGAGGACCACGACGGACCGGCCGCGCGCGATGCCCTTGCGCGCGAAGTCCGCCCGGTCCTTCATGAGCTGCTCGGGCGAGACGTAGAAGGGCATGTTCACTCGGCGTCACCTCCCGACGCGGGGCCCTGCGACAGGTCGTGCGGCTGGTCGTGCGGGACCGCCTCGGCGTTCGTCACGGCCGGTCGCCGACGCGGCACGCCCGTCCCGGACCGCTCGGCCACGATCTGCTCGACGACGGCCGCGAGCTCGTCGTCGGGGACGCGCTCGTACCCGGCCTGCGTCACGACGGCGACGACGGGCCAGATACGACGCACCGGGTCCGGGCCGCCCGTCGCCGAGTCGTCGTCCGCCGCGTCGTACAGGGCCTCGACCGCGACGCGCACCGACGCCTGGCGGTCGAGCTCGGTGCGCCAGAGCTTCTTCAGCGAGCTCCGCGCGAACACCGAGCCGGAACCCACCGAGTGGTAGGCGCGCTCCTCGTACCGGCCACCGGTCACGTCGTAGGAGAAGATGCGGCCGCCACCGCGGTCGAGGTCGAACCCGGCGAACAGCGGGACCACCGCGAGCCCCTGCATCGCGAGGCCGAGGTTCTGCCGGATCATCGTCGACAGGCGGTTGGCCTTGCCGTCCAGAGAGAGCAGCGAGCCCTCGATCTTCTCGTAGTGCTCGAGCTCGAGCTGGAACAGGCGCACGAGCTCGACCGCGATGCCCGCGGTCCCCGCGATCCCGACCGCCGAGAACTCGTCCGCCGGGAAGACCTTCTCGATCTCGCGGTTCGCGATCATCGAGCCCATCGTCGCGCGGCGGTCCCCCGCCATGACGACGCCGCCCGCGACGCCCTCGGCGCCGAACGTGAGCGCCACGATCGTCGTCGCGTGCGGCGCGTCGGGCGCGACGCCCCCGGACGTGTGCGCGGCGGCGCGGTGCGACGGCAGCAGGTCCGGGGCGTGCCCGGACAGGAAGTCCAGGAAGGACGACGACCCGGGGGTCGTGAACGCGTCGGGCAGGCGCCCTGGCTGGTCCGTGCTCATCGGGTTGCCGTCACCCTTCCTACTCGCCGCCCTTCTGGACGAAGCCCCGGACGAAGGACTCCGCGTTCGTCTCCAGCACCTCGTCGATCTCCTCGAGGAGCGCGTCGACCTCCGCGTCGCGCGACTGCGCCTGCGGCGCGACCGGGACCTCGGGGCCCTCCGGCTCGTCGTCGGGACGCCGGTCCTCGTGCGACGCGTGGGTGCGTTCGGTACCCGCCATGGCTGCCTCCTCGTCCGTCGGCACGGTGCCGCGCCGACGCTCTGTCCGTTCCAACCCGCTCGGGGCTCGCGCCCTTCCCGGCCCTGCTCGCACGCGGCGCCCGTTCCGCGTGGGGCGGGGCGCCGTCGTACGTCCAGCCTAGTCGCCGCCGCTCACGACGGGCCTGCCAGACCCGCCAGGAGCGCCGCCGCGTCCGGGCTCGCGTCGAGCAGCGCACCGATGTGCGCCCGCGTCCCCCGCAGCGGGTCCATCATGGGGACCCGCTGGAGCGACGGCGCGCCCGGCACGTCGAAGATCACGGAGTCCCAGCTCGCGGCGGAGACCTGGTCGCCGTAGCGCGCCATCACCTCGCCGCGGAAGAACGCGCGCGTGTCCTCCGGCGCATGGTGCACGGCGGCGCCGACCTCGCGCTCGGTGACGACGCGGTCGACCGCGCCCGCCGCGAGGAGCCGGTGGTAGATGCCGCGCTCGGGGCGCACGTCGGACCACTGGAGGTCCATCGCCGCGAGCCGCGAGTGGCCCCAGTCGAGGCCGTCGCGCTCGCGCAGGCGGTCGAGGAGGCGCAGCTTCGCGACCCACTCGACGTCGCGCGCGCACGCGTCGCGGTCCGTCCCGAGGCGTTCGAGCACCGAGGCCCACCGGGCGAGCACGTCGCGCGTGGGCGCGTCGAGGCCGGCGGTGCCGGCGAGCCGCTCCGACGCCTCCGCGGCCACCGCGAGGTACTCGCGCTGGACCTCCAGCGCGGTCAGCTCGCGCCCGTCGGCGAGGGTGAGCCGACGCGTGAGGTCCAGGTCGCGGCTCACCCGCTGCACGTCCGCGACCGGGTCCGCGAGCCGCAGGGCGGCCAGCCGCGCCCGCACCCGCGGCCCCAGCTCCTCGAGGTGCTCGACGACGAACAGCACGAGCGACGTCGTGCCCGTCTTGAGGTACGTCGCGGTCTCGAGCATGTTCGCGTCGCCGATGATGAGGTGCAGCCGGCGCCAGCGCTGCCGGTCGGCGTGCGGCTCGTCGCGCGTGTTGACGATCGGGCGCCGCAGCGTGGTCTCCAGCCCGACCTCGGCCTCCACGTAGTCCGCTCGCTGCGAGATCTGGAAGCCGTGCTCCTCGCCCGTCGGGCCGAGGCCGACGCGCCCCGAGCCGGCGAACACCTGCCGGGTCACGAGGAACGGGGTGAGCATCTCCACGAGCACCCCGAAGGGGACGTCCCGGTCCACGAGGAAGTTCTCGTGCGTGCCGTAGCTCGCGCCCTTGCCGTCGACGTTGTTCTTGTACAGCACGACGGACCCGCCCGGCACCTGGTCCAGCTCGCGCGACGCCGCGAGCATCACGCGCTCCCCCGCCACGTCCCAGCACACGACGTCGTGCGGCACCGTGACCTCGGGCGAGGAGTACTCCGGGTGCGCGTGGTCGACGTACAGCCGGGCACCGTTCGTGAGGATCACGTTCGCCGCGCTCGGGTCGTCGTACTCCTCGGTCGTCGGGCGCGCGACCTCCTGGAGCGAGCCCTCGGACGCCGCTCCCCCGGCAGGCTCCGCCACCGGCCCCGACGGCGCGGGCCGGGCAGGGTCGTCGGTGAGCAGCGACGGGTGGGCCGAGGCGCGCGGGACGTGGAAGCCTCGCGCATCCTGGAGCGGGTCCTCGTCGTCGTAGTCCCAGCGCGCCCGGCCCCGGGCTCCGTCGCTGCGCGCGGCGAGCGCCCGGTAGGTGGTGACGACCTGGCTCGACATCAGCATCGGGTTCGCCATCGGCTTCCCCGGCTGCAGGACGCCGTACTCGGTCTCGATCCCCATGACCCGTCGAACGCTCACGCGCTCACCCTATGTCGGTCCGCCGACGGCGCGTCGGTCCTGTCCACGAGCGGCCGGGTCGTCGGCGCGCCACAGGACACGGGCCGTCGCCAGGACGAGGACGCCGAACAGCGACTGGTTGACGAGGCCCCAGGGCGCCAGCCCGCCCACGAGCGCGCCCACGGTCGCGTTGACCGCGACGTCCACCACCATGATCGCCACCCCGAGCGGGACGGCCGCCCGACGACGCAGCGCGAGCAGGAGCACGACGAGCGGGTCGAGGAGCGTGAGCGACACCCAGAAGGCGCGGGCGGCGGGCGGGAAGCCGGCGTACACGCCGGTCACGCCCGCCGTCAGGTCGAGCACGTGCGTCGTCGTCCCCACGAGGAAGCCGACGACCCACAGGAGCCGGACCGCGAGGACCCACCGGCCCTGCGGCCGTGGGCCCGGCGCGGCCGTGCCCTGCCGGATCAGAGGTACTGACCCGTGTTCGTCACCGTGTCGATGGTGCGCGGGGAGCCGCCCTCGCCCTTCTTCTGGACGATCGTGCGGATGAAGACGATGCGCTCGCCCTTCTTGCCGCTGATGCGCGCCCAGTCGTCGGGGTTGGTCGTGTTGGGCAGGTCCTCGTTCTCCTTGAACTCGTCGACGCACGCCGAGAGGAGGTGGTCGACGCGGATGCCGCGCTGGCCGGTCGCGAGGAAGTCCTTGATCGCGGACTTCTTGGCGCGGTCGACGACGTTCTGGATCATCGCGCCCGAGTTGAAGTCCTTGAAGTACAGGACCTCCTTGTCGCCGCTCGCGTACGTGACCTCGAGGAACTGGTTCTCGTCCTCCTCGGAGTACATGCGCTCGACCACGGACCGGATCATCGCGTCGAGGGCCTCGCGCTGGTTGCCGCCGTGCTCGGCGAGGTCGGCGGCGTGGATCGGCAGGTCCTCGGTGAGGTACTTGGCGAAGATCTCCTTCGCGCCCTCGGCGTCCGGCCGCTCGATCTTGATCTTCACGTCGAGACGACCGGGCCGCAGGATCGCGGGGTCGATCATGTCCTCGCGGTTGGACGCCCCGATGACGATGACGTTGTCGAGCCGCTCGACGCCGTCGATCTCGGCGAGGAGCTGGGGCACGATCGTCGTCTCGACGTCGGACGACAGGCCGGTGCCACGCGTGCGGAACAGCGACTCCATCTCGTCGAAGAACACGACGACCGGGGTGCCCTGGGACGCCTTCTCCCGCGCGCGGGCGAAGATCAGGCGGATGTGCCGCTCGGTCTCGCCCACGTACTTGTTGAGCAGCTCGGGGCCCTTGACGTTGAGGAAGTAGCTGCGCGCCGCGCCCGACCCGTCCTCGACCTGCTCGCCGCGCGCCCGCGCGACGGTGTGCGCGAGCGAGTTCGCGACGGCCTTGGCGATGAGCGTCTTGCCGCACCCGGGCGGCCCGTACAGGAGGACGCCCTTGGGCGGGTGCAGCCCGTGCTCGCGGAAGAGGTCGGGGTGCGTGAACGGCAGCTCGACCGCGTCGCGGATCTGCTCGATCTGCGGACCGAGGCCACCGATGTCCTCGTACTCGATGTCCGGGACCTCCTCGAGGACGAGCTCCTCGACCTCGGACTTGGGGATCACCTCGAACACGAACCCGCTGCGCGTGTCGATCGTCAGCGAGTCCCCGACGCGCAGCGACGTGTGCGCGACCGAGCCCGCGAGGCGCACGACGCGCTCCTCGTCGGCGCGACCCACGACCAGCACACGGTCGGCGTCGAGGATCTCCTTGGCCGTGACGATCTCGCCCGTGCGCTCGTACCCGCCCGCCGCGACGACGGTCATCGCCTCGTTGAGCTTGACCTCCTGGCCGGGGCGCAGCCGCTCCACGTCCAGGCTCGGGCTGGCTCCGACGTGCATCTTGCGCCCGGCGGCGGACACGTCGACCGACCCGTCCGGGTGCGCGGCGAGGAACACCGCGTACGTGCCGGGGGGCTTGGCGAGGTCGTCGATCTGCCTCTTGAGGTCGAGGATCTGGTCCCGTGCGGCTCTCAGCGCCTCGGCGAGCCTCTCGTTCTTCGCGGACAGCAGCGCGAGCTCTCGCGCGCTGCTCTGCGGGGCCTCGTCGCTACGGCCGAATGTCTCGCTCATCGGGTGTTCCCCTCTCGCCGGCGGCTCGCCCGACCGCGTGCTGGACGGCGGACGGCGGACCCGTGGGGGCACCCGTGCCGACCACCGTCCGGCGGTCGGGTGTAGACCTTAGGCACAATCCTCGTCCGAGCACACGGACGACACCCAGCGTGAGACGACCGGGTCCCGATCGTTACCGGACCGTCATGCCTCCGACACGTCGGACGGGTGCTCGTCCTGCGAGGAGCCAGGGGTGACGGCCTGCTCCGGGCCCTGGCCGACGTCGCGCCGCACGCGACGGATCTTCTTCTCCGAGACCGGACGCTCGCCGAGCTCCTCGGGCGACCACTGCTCGGTGTCGGCCGGGTATGCGCCCTTGGCGGGGCGGCGCTTGCGCTCCGGCGGCGCGACGCCGTCGGCCAGACGGCGCGCGGTGAGCAGGAAGCCCGTGTGCCCGATCATGCGGTGCTGCGGGCGCACCGCGAGGCCCTCGAGGTGCCAGCCCCGCACCATCGACTCCCACGCGACCGGCTCGGCGTAGCGCCCGTCCGCGCGCAGGTCCTCCGCGAGGCGCGAGAGCTGCGTCGTCGTGGCGACGTAGCAGACGAGCACGCCGCCGGGGACGAGCGCTCGGGCGACGACGTCGAGGTTCTCCCACGGCGCGAGCATGTCGAGCACGACGCGGTCGACCGTGCCGTCCTCGGCGACGGTCGGGAGCACGTCGGCGAGGTCGCCGACGGACAGCGTCCAGGCCGGGTGCTCTCCGCCGAAGAAGGTCTCGACGTTGCCGCGCGCGATCGCGGCGAAGTCCTCGCGCCGCTCGATCGAGTGCAGCTCGCCCGCGTCGCCGACGGCGCGCAGGAGCGACATGGTCAGCGCGCCCGAGCCGACGCCCGCCTCGACGACGCGCGCGCCCGGGAAGATGTCCGCCATCGCGACGATCTGCCCTGCGTCCTTGGGGTAGACGACCGCCGCACCGCGCGGCATCGACAGCACGTAGTCCGCGAGCAGCGGGCGCAGCGCGAGGTACTCGATCTCGGCCGTGTTGCGGACGACGCTCCCCTCGGGCTGCCCGATGAGGTCGTCGTGGCGCAGGTAACCCTTGTGCGTGTGGAACGTCGCCCCCGGCGCGAGCGTGATGGTGTGCAGGCGTCCCCGGGGGTCCGTGAGCTGCACCTTGTCGCCCACGCGCAGCGGGCCACGGCGCTCGTCCGCGCCGGTCGCCACCGGGCGGTCCGTGGGGGTGCCCGCGGGCGCGGGTGCGCCGTCCGGTCCGGAGGGCGTCGTCTGGGGGCCGGGCGTGGCGGCGGGCTCGGAGGTCACGGGCGACCATCCTACGGGCCGGTCGGCCACGCCCCGCGGCGAGTCGCCGTACTGTGCGCTCGGCGGCGTGGGCGGGCCCGGTCAGCGGCCGCGCTGCGCGTCCCGCAGGGCCGCGACGACGCGGGCGACCTCGAGCGCCCCGACGACCCGGCCGCCGTCGGTCACGGCGACGACCGCGCCGTCCCGGCCGACGCGCGCGAGCACGGCGAGCATGTCCTGGCCCTGGAGGTGCGCGTCGATCGTGGCTCCGGCAGGCAGCGGGACCGCGACGGCGCCGACGGGAGTCGACTCGGCGGCGTCCGGCGGCACCGCCGCGGCCGCGGCCGGGTCCGCGTACCCGACGGGTCGTCCCGACCCGTCGACGAGGACGGCGAGGACGTGCGGACCGCCCGCGAGCGCCACGGACCGGCCCACGGCCGCGACCGTCGCCGTGGACGGCACGACGACGGCCGGCCGCGCTAGCCCGCGAACGGAGAGTCCGGAGACCGCCTCGCGCGAACGACCCACCGCGATCGCCTGCCCGGCGCCGCTCCAGAGGAAGGCGCCGATGAGCGCGGCCCACGCGACGGTCCACAGGTCCGGCTGCCGTCCGAGGGTGAGCGGCCACACGAGGGCCCACGCGACGACGCCCACGGCGACGGCGCGCCCGACCCAGCCCGCCGCGACCGTGCCCTTGGTGCGCGAGCCCGTCGCGGCCCACACGGCCGACTCGAGGATCTGGCCACCGTCGAGCGGCAGCCCGGGCAGCAGGTTGAAGAACCCGACGAAGGCGTTGGAGAACGCCCCGGCGTACAGCAGCAGCGCGGGCACCGAGAAGGTCGGCTGCGCCTGGAACGTCACCCAGAACACGACCGCCAGCGCCAGGTTGGTCAGCGGCCCGACCACGGAGATGAGGAAGCCGTCGAGCGGGCGTGCGGACGTCCCCGAGTAGGCGGTGTGCCCGCCCCACAGCGTGACGGCGAGCTCGGTGACGTGCTGCCCGCGTGCCCGCGCGACGAGCGCGTGCGCCACCTCGTGCAGGAACACCGACGCGAACAGCAGGAGCACGAACGCGAACGAGACGAGGTACACCTCGGTGCCCAGGTGCGGCGCGAGCCGCCGCACCGTGGGGACGAACAGCACCGTGAGGATCGCCGCGGCCAGGAACCACGACGGCGTGAGGATGACCGGTGCGCCGACGATGCGACCGATGACCCAGCCCTTCGTGCGCGGGCCGACCGGGGCGGGCGTGCGGGGGGTTCGGGGCTCGGGTCCGTCCACCCCGGAAGCCTATGCGGTCGCGGGCTCCCCGGGACGACGGCGAGCAGGACGAGCGCCGTGGGGACGAGACCGCCCGTCGTGACGCACGGGCCCGCGCGCCGCACTTCCTGCTCGCCGGGCTGCTCCGAGCGCCGGGAGGAAAAGCCCTGCGGGCGGAGGACCGGACCGTGCCACCATCGGTCGGTGCGCACCGACGACCCCGCCCCCGTCGAGCTTGAGCTGTCGGGCGGCAACGTGAACGAGGTCGTCCGCGTCGGCGACACGGTGCACCGGACGGGGGGACCGTGGACCCCGACGATCCACGCGCTCCTCGCGTGGGTCCGCGCCCAGGGGGTCTCGGTGGCGCCCGCCCCGCTCGGCCTCGACGACGCCGGCCGCGAGGTCCTGACCTGGACCGAGGGCGAGGTCGGCGGCTGGCCGCTCCCCGACTGGCTCTGGGACCGCTCGACCCTGCGCGAGTCGGGCGCGATGCTGCGCGCGTGGCACGACGCGACGGTCGGCTTCGGTCTCGAGCGGGCCGTCTGGCGCTCCCCGGTGCGCGAGCCGGCCGAGGTCGTGTGCCTCAACGACGCCGCGCCGTACAACATGGTCCGCGCGGACGGCACCCTCGTCGGGTTCATCGACGTGGACATGGCGTCGCCCGGGCCCCGGGTCTGGGACGTCGCGTACCTCGCCTACCGACTGTGCGGCTGGTGCGAGGACATGCCGGCCCCGCCCGGGCTCGCGCCCGAGGAGCGGCTCGCCGAGCTGCTCGCCGGCTACGGCCGCGACCGCGCGCCGGCTCCCGACGACGTGCTGTCGGCGATGCACGACCGTCTCCGGGACCTCGCCGACTGGACGGACGCGCACGCCCGGAAGACCGATCGGCCGGACCTGCACGACCACGCCGCGATGTACCGCCGCGACGCGGCGCGCCTCCCCCGGGACTAGGCGGCGTCGTCGGCCATGAGGTCGACGACCTCGCCGGAGACGAGCCGGGCGAGCAGGTCGAGGTCGACGAGCTCCAGCGACGGCGTCCGGCTCAGGCCGGGCGCCGGGAGGACGGGGACCACGGCTTCCACGCCGAGCGTGGCCGCGCCGGAGGCGCGGGCGGACGCGATGCCCGCGGGCGAGTCCTCGATCGCGACGCAGCGCGCGACGTCGACGCCGAGCCGCTCGGCCGCGAGCAGGTAGGGCTCGGGGTCGGGCTTGCCGCGCTCGACCTCGTCCCCGCACACGAGCACCTGGAACGCGTCGTCCGGCGCGAGCTCGGCGACCGGAGCCGCGAGCTCGCGGTACGACATCGTGACGAGCGCGCACGGCACGCCCGCCTCGCGCAGCGCCGTGAGCAGCTCGCGCGCGCCGGGCTGCCACGGGACCTCCGCCCGCACCTGCTCGATGACGCGCCCCATGAGGAACGCGACGATCTCGTCGATCGGCAGGTCGACTCCCCCGCGGTCCCGGATGATCCGCGCGGACTCGCGCAGGGGGTTGCCGACGAGGGACATGGCGTCCTCGTGCGTCCACGTGCCCCCGTGCGCGTCGACGAGCTCGTGCTCCGCCGCGATCCAGTACGGCTCGGTGTCGACGAGCGTCCCGTCCATGTCCCACAGGACGGCCTGCGGGAGGGCGGGATCGGTGGCGGGGCGCGGGGACGTCACGGCATGGCTCCAAGGACGAGGGGTGGGGTCCGGGCGGGGCACGACGCGGTGCACCCGGCCACTCCACCCTACGTGCGGCTACGCCACGCGCGAACCCGCTCCGCCGTCGCCGGGCCCGGCCGCATAGGCTGGGGCGATGACCGAGAACGCGACCGAGGGCACCCGGCAGACCGTGATGATCGCGGCGTTCGAGGGTTGGAACGACGCGGGGAGCGCCGCCACGGCCGCCCTCCAGCACCTGCACGAGGTGTGGGGGGCGGAGGACGTGGACGAGCTCGACCCCGAGGAGTACCACGACTTCCAGGTGAACCGCCCCGTCGTCACGACCGACGACGACGGGCTCCGCGAGATCACGTGGCCGACGACGACGATCGCCTCCGCGGTCCTGTCGCCCGGCGGGCGCCGGGTCGTGCTCGTGCACGGCATCGAGCCGTCGATGCGCTGGCGTCGGTACTGCCGCGAGCTGCTCGACATCGCGGAGGAGCACGACGTGCGCACGGTCGTCACGCTCGGCGCGCTGCTCGCGGACGTGCCGCACACGCGGCCCATCCCCATGACGGCGACGTCGGAGAGCGTCGGGCTCCAGGCGGTGCTCGACGTCGAGCCGAGCACGTACGAGGGGCCGACGGGCATCGTCGGCGTGCTGCAGCACGCCGCCGCCGAGCGCGGGCTCCAGTCGGTGTCGCTGTGGGCGGCGGTGCCGCACTACGTGGCGCACCCGCCGTCGCCGAAGGCGACGCTCGCGATCCTCGCGCGCATCGAGGAGCTCCTCTCGGAGCCGATCCCGCTCGGGGACCTGCCGGAGGACGCCGAGGCGTGGCAGCACGGCGTCGACGAGCTCGCCGCGGAGGACGCGGAGATCGCGGAGTACGTCCAGCAGCTCGAGGAGGCGAAGGACACCGCGGAGCTGCCCGAGGCGAGCGGCGAGGCGATCGCGCGCGAGTTCGAGCGCTACCTGCGCCGTCGCGACCGCGGCAACCCGGGCAAGGGACCGACGGTCTGACGCACCCGCGCCGCCGCTGGCGTGCGGCGGCGCGTCAGAGGCGCACGCCGAGCAGCGCGTTGACCGCGCGGGCGACGACGCCGGGCGCGCCCTCGTCGTCGCCGGAGGTGTCGCGCCCCGGACGCAGCGACTCCGCGGCCCACGCGTCGACGGCCGCGAGCGCCGCGGGCGCGTCGAGGTCCTCGGCGAGCGCGGCGCGCACGGCGGCGAGCGTCGCGGTGGCATCGGGACCGCCGTTGCCGGAGACGGCGTCGCGCCAGGTCTCCAGACGGCGCACGCCGACGGGCAGGTCGTCGTCGGTCCACTCCCACTCGCCGCGGTAGTGGTGCGCGAGGAGCGCGAGGCGGATCGCCATCGGGTCGACGCCCGTGGCCCGCAGCTTCGAGACGAGCACCAGGTTGCCGCGCGACTTGCTCATCTTCTCGCCCTCGTACGCGACGAGGCCGGCGTGGACGTGGGCGCGCGGCGCGCCGCCGCCCGAGAGCATGCGGTCGTGCGAGGACGACATCTCGTGGTGCGGGAAGAGCAGGTCCGCTCCCCCGCCCTGCACGTCGAACGGCAGGCCGAGCCCGTCGCGCGAGATCACCGCGCACTCGACGTGCCAGCCGGGCCGCCCGGTGCCGAGCGTGCCACCGTCCCACGCGGGCTCGCCCGGGCGCTCGCGGCGCCACAGGAGCGGGTCGAGCGCGTCCTTCTTGCCCTCGCGGTCGGGGTCGCCCCCGCGCTCGGCGAAGAGGTGCTGCATGACGTCGCGCGCGAGGCGCGAGACCGAGCCGAACGCGGGGTCGGCCGAGAGGTCGGCGTAGACGTCGCCGAGCCCCGGGTCGGTGCCGCCCGCGCCGGGTTCGACCGGCACGCGGTAGGCGAGCCCGGCGTCGAGGAGCTGGGTGACCGCCTCGACGACGGCGGGGATCGTCTCGACCGCGCCCTCGTAGACGTCGGGCGGGACGACTCCGAGCGCCGTCATGTCCTCGGCGAAGAGCGCCGTCTGGTCGACGGCGAGCGCGCGCCAGTCGACACCGGTCGCGGCGGCGCGCTCGAGCAGCGGGTCGTCCACGTCGGTGACGTTCGACGCGTACCGCACGCGCTGGCCGGCGTCCGTCCACGCGCGCACGAGCAGGTCGAACGCGACGTAGGTGGCCGCGTGGCCGATGTGGGTCGCGTCGTACGGCGTGATGCCGCACACGTAGAGGGTGGCGTCCTCGCCCGAGGCCGCGACGACGAGGTCGCGGGTCGTCGAGTCGTGCACCCGGACCGGGAGGCCTCGTCCGGGGAGCTCGGGGATCTGCGGGGCGGGCCAGCTGTGCACGCGTCAACCTTAGCCGTCGGGACGTCGGCGCCGGACCGTCGTCCGGAGGACGAGCACCGCGCGCCCGCGGCCCGGACGGCGCACGGCCGTCGCACGGACGGCGATCCAGCGCGCCCGGGCAGGTCCGTGCCGGGCGCGGGACAATGCGGACGTGACGAAGCCCACCGACCCCCACGTCGACGCCCCGCGGCACGGGTCGAGCGACGACGGCCCGCTGCTCCCCGACGTCCGGGTGCTGGCGGCGTGGACCGTGGAGCCGGGAGCGGCCGGGGTGCGCGAGCTCGACCCCGGAACGCTCGGGGACGCCCGCCCCGGGGACGACGCGGCCCGCGCACACGAGGACCACCGGGCCGCCCATGGCCCGGCGACGTGGGTGCGGGTCGCCGACCTCGACGCGGTGCTCGACGCCGCGGCCCGGGTCTCGACGGGCCCCGGATCGACGCGCCACGAGCTGTCCCGGCACGCGCACCACCCGCTGGCGCACGTGCGTCGCCTCGCGGCCGACTGGCTCCTGCTCGTCACGCCGACGGCCTGGTTCACGGAGGCGGACCGCCAGGTGCACACCGGCCAGTTCGCCGCGCTCCTCGGGCCGGGGACCGTCGTCACCGCCGAGGAAGGGGACGCCGACGTCCACGCGACCATGCTCGACAAGCTCGCCGCCCCGGGCGACCCGCGGGGCACGCCCGTCCAGCGGATCGTGTCCGCCGCCGTCCTGGCGATCGTGGGCGGGGCGTCGCAGGTCGAGCTCGGCCTGGGGGACGCGGTCGCGGACACGGAGCGGGTCGTGTTCGACCAGCAGCGCGAGGACCCGGTCGAGCGCATCTACGACCTCAAGCGCGAGATCACCGAGGCGCGGCGCGCCCTCATGCCCGTCTCGGCCGAGCTGCCGGAGCTGCTCGACCCCGACGTCCCGGACCACCTCGCGGTGAACCGGCGCATGCTCGAGCGCGTGGTGACGACCGTGGAGCGGATCGACCGTCACCTCGACGCGCACGACGACCTGCTCTCGGACATGCTCCAGGTCCACATGTCCCAGGTGTCGGTGCGCCAGAACGAGGACATGCGCAAGATCTCGGCCTGGGCCGCGATCCTCGTCTACCCGACGATCGTCGCGGGGGTCTACGGCATGAACTTCCGGAACATGCCCGAGCTGCACTGGGCGTTCGGCTACCCGTTCGCGCTCGGGCTCATGGCCGCGGGCTGCCTCGTGCTCTACCGCGTGTTCAAGCGGGTCGGCTGGCTCTGACCGCGGGTCACGGGGTGGACGCGGCCGTCCCGCCGGGCTCGAGCACACCGGTGAGCAGGAGCAGCACGACGAGCGCGGCGAGCACCAGGCGGTAGACCACGAACGGCGTGTAGCTGAAGGTCGAGACGATCTTGAGGAACGCGATGATGACGAAGTAGCCGACGACGAACGCGACGAGCGTGGCGATGAGCGTCGCGCCCGCACCGGGCGCGCCGGGCGCCGGCTCGTCCGCGGACTTGAAGAGCTGGTAGAACCCCGAGCCCATGACGGCGGGGATCGCGAGCAGGAACGAGTAGCGCGCCGCGGCCTCGCGGGTGAAGCCCATGAGGAGGCCCGCCGTGATCGTGCCGCCGGACCGGGAGACGCCCGGGACGAGCGCGAGCGCCTGCGCGAACCCGAACGCGACGGCCTGGCCGGGCGAGAGCTCGCGCAGCGTGCGCCGCTTGGCGCCGATCCGGTCCGCCCAGCCGAGCAGGAGCGCGAAGACCGCGAGCATGAGCGCGGTGAGGTAGAGGTTGCGGAACGTGTTCTCGATCGCGTCCTGGAACAGCAGGCCGAGCACGACGATCGGGACCGAGCCGAGGGCGATGTACCAGGCCATCGCGGCGTCGTGGTCGTGCCGACCGAGGCGCGCCTTCCAGTCCGTCCCGTGGTCGCCGCGCACCGAGCGCCACCACGCCGCGCAGATCCGCGCGATGTCGCGACGGAAGTACAGGAGGACCGCCGTCTCGGTCCCGATCTGGGTGATCGCCGTGAAGGCGGCCCCCGGGTCCTGCGAGCCGATGAGCTCGCCCACGATGCGCAGGTGCGCGCTCGAGGAGATCGGGAGGAACTCGGTCAGGCCCTGGACGAGGCCGAGGAGGACGGCTTCCCACGCGTTCACGAGCGGCCACGATACCCGCTCGGGCAGGCCCGCCCGGCACCCCGCCGGCGGGTCGGGGCCCTGGATGAACGTCGGGCGACGGGCGCGTGAACACCGTCCTGCGGACCCGGCCGTCGGGGCCGGGGCGGAGGGTGAACCTCGCCGCTCCCGGCACCCTGCCGCGCGCCCCGACGGTCGCGCGGCAGGGTCCGCCGGTACCCTCGGCTCCCATGGAACACCGCCACCTCGGCAGCACCGGCCTGCGCGTGTCCGAGCTCGGCCTCGGCACCATGACGTGGGCCCGGGACACGGACGAGCTCGACGCCGCCGAGCAGCTGCGCGACTTCGTCGACGCGGGCGGGACCCTCGTCGACACCGCCGCCTCGTACGCCGACGGGGACGCCGAGACGCTGCTCGGGTCGCTGCTGGGGGCGAAGGTCGACCGGCGCGACGTGCTCCTGTGCACCAAGGCCGGCGTGCGCCGCACGGCGCAGGGCCCGGTCGTCGACGCGTCCCGCGGGGCGCTCCTCGACTCGCTGGACGACTCGCTGTCGCGCCTGGGCGCGGACCACGTCGACCTGTTCCTCGTGCACGCGCCCGACCCGAGCACCCCGTTCACCGAGACGCTCTCCGCGCTGCGCCACGCCGTGACGTCCGGGCGCGCACGCTACGTCGGCCTGTCGAACCACCCCGCATGGGCGACGGCGCGCGCGGCGACGCTGCTCGGCGGCACCGACGACGTGGGCCTCGCCGCGGTCGAGCTCGAGTACTCGCTGCTCCAGCGCGGCGCGGAGCGCGAGGTCGTGCCGGCGGCCGAGGCGCTCGGCCTCGGGCTGCTCGCCTGGTCGCCGCTCGGCCGGGGCGTGCTCACGGGCAAGTACCGCCGCTCGCTCCCCGCGGACTCGCGCGGCGCGTCGCCGCACCTGTCCGCGTTCGTCGAGCCCTACCTGGACCAGTCCTCGTCGGGGATCGTCGAGGCCGTCGTCACCGCGGCCGACGGGCTGGGCCGCGCCCCGCTCGACGTCGCGCTGTCGTGGCTCCTCGGCCGCCCCACCGTGGCGAGCGCGATCGTCGGCGCGCGGACCCCCGCCCAGCTCCGGACGTCGCTCGCCGCGACCGACCTCGAGCTCCCCGACGCGGTCCGTGCGGCGCTCGACGACGTGAGCGACCTGGAGGTCGGCTACCCCGAGCGGTGGTGAGGCCCGCGCGTCAGCGCGCGCCGTCGGTCTCCAGCTCGCCGGTCAGGACGTCGTCGTCGAGCGTGTCGTCGAGGTCGTCGACCTCGTCCTCCTCCTCGTCGTCCTCGTCGTCCTCGTCGTCGTCCTCCTCCGCGAGGTAGAACGGCGTCGCCTCCCCGTGGACCTGCCCGAGGGCCTCGTCATAGACCTCGAAGGCGTCCGCGAGCACGTAGTAGGCGTCGTCGACGGAGGGGTCGTCCTCCCCGCGGCGTGCGGCGACGGCGTTGTAGTGGGCCTCGAGCGCGGCGATGAACCGGTCGAGCGCGGCACGCGGGTCAGCGGTCATACCCTGACGGTAGCGCCGAGAGGGGCACAATGGCACTCGTTAGCCGAGCCGGTTCCCCCGCTCGGCCGACGACCGAGACAGGCGAGAGAGGACGGTGGCACGTGGAGGAGAGGCCGACGTCACGTCGGCGGTCCGGATGGGCCGCGCACGGCGGGCAGTACGAGTACCGCGTCCTGACGATCGACCGCTCCACGAGCCGGTCGGACGCGAGCAGGCTGCTCACCGACGAGGCCGAGTACGGGCGCTGGGAGCTGGCCCGCACGCGGCTCTACGTCGGGGGCGAGCGCCGCGTCTGGCTGCGACGCAAGATCATCCGGGTCAGCTCGACCCTGTGACCCCGGGACCATGAGGAGTCCCGGGGGCGCGCCATCGGGCGTCTTCACCAAGTCGCGCGTCGACGCGCCCCGGGGGTTCTTCGACTGCGAGGCCGCGGGGCTCGCCTGGCTCGCCGTCGCGGGCGGGCCCCGCGTCGCGCGGGTCCTCGACGTGAGCCCGACGCGCCTCGACCTCGAACGCGTCCTGCCTGCCGCGCCGACGCCCGAGGCGGCGCACGCGTTCGGCCAGGCGCTCGCCGTCGTGCACGACGCCGGCGCCCCCTCGTGGGGTGCGCCACCGCCAGGTTGGACGGGCGACGGGTTCTTCGGTCCGCTGGACGACCCGCTGCCGATGCCCACAGGAGCGTGGCCCGACTGGCCCACCTTCTACGCCGAGGCGCGGCTGCTCCCGGTCGCGCGACAGGGCCGGGACCGCGGCGCCCTCGATGCCGACGACGCCCGCCTGCTCGAACGGCTGGGCGACCGCCTCGCGGACCTCGCCCGACCAGGGCTCGACGACTCCCCCGCGCGCGTGCACGGCGACCTGTGGTCGGGCAACGTGCTGTGGTCCCCGGTCGGTCCCGGCCCGGGCGGGCGTCCGGGCGGCGTCGAGGCGGTGCTCATCGACCCTGCCGCGCACGGCGGGCACCGCGAGGCCGACCTGGCGATGCTCGCGCTGTTCGGCGCGCCGTACCTCGACGAGATCGTCGCCGGGTACGACGCCGCGCACCCGCTCGCGCGCGGGTGGCGCCACCGGGTGTCGCTGCACCAGGTGTACCCGGTCGCCGTGCACGCGGTGCTGTTCGGCGGCGGCTACCGCGCGCAGCTCCGCTCGTCGGTCCGGGCGCTGCTGGGCGACGCCTGAGCCGCCGACCCGGACGGCGTCAGCAGGTGCGCAGCAGGCGGTCCAGCACCCGCACGCCGAACCGCAGCGAGTCGACCGGGACGCGCTCGTCGACCCCGTGGAACATGCCGGAGAAGTCGAGGTCCGCCGGCAGGCGCAGCGGCGCGAAGCCGTAGCCCGTGATCCCGAGCCGAGCCAGCGACTTGTTGTCCGTGCCGCCCGACAGCGTGTACGGGAGCACGGTCGCCTCGGGGTCCTCGGCGAGCAGCGAGTCGACCATCGCGTCGACCAGGTCGCCCTCGAACGGCACCTCGAGGGCGATGTCCCGGTGGATCTCCTCGACCCGCACGTGCTCGCCCGCGAGCGAGCGCAGCGTCGCGAACCCCTCCTCCTCGTGCCCGGGCAGCAGCCGCGCGTCGATCGCCGCCTCCGCCCGGCCCGGGATGACGTTCGCCTTGTAGCCCGCGGTGAGCTGCGTCGGGTTGGACGTGTGGCGCACGGTCGCCCCGACGAACCGCGACGCGGGGCCGAGCGCGGCGACGAGCGCCGCGACCGACGACGGGTCCTCCGGGTCGTACCGGAGCCCGGTGAGGTCCGCGACGCCCCGGAGCAGCTTGTCGACCGTCGGCGTCAGCATGTTCGGCCAGTGGTGGGTCCCGATGCGCGCGACCGCCTCCGCGAGCCGCGTCACCGCGTTGTCGTCGTTCACCTGCGACCCGTGGCCCGCGCGGCCCTCCGCGACGAGGCGCAGCCACGCGATGCCCTTCTCCGCCGTCTGAAGCAGGTAGGCCCGCCGCCCCCCGACCTCGACCGAGAACCCGCCGACCTCGCTGATCGCCTCGGTCGCGCCCTCGAACAGCTCGGGTCGGTGGTCGACGGCGTAGCGCGCCCCGTACACGCCCCCTGCCTCCTCGTCGGCGAAGAACGCGACGACGACGTCGCGCGCGGGCTTGCGCCCCTCACGCACCATCTGGCGCACGACCGCGAGGATCATCGCGTCCATGTCCTTCATGTCGACGGCGCCGCGGCCCCACAGCAGGCCGTCGATCTCCTCGCCCGCGAACGGGTCGACCGACCAGTCCGCCGCCTGCGCCGGCACGACGTCGAGGTGCCCGTGGAGCACGAGCGCCGGCCGCGTCGGGTCCGCGCCCTCCAGACGCACGACGACGCTCGCCCGGCCGGGCTCCGACTCGAACAGCTCCGGCTCGAGCCCGACCTCGTGCAGCAGCCCCATGACGTACTCCGCCGCGCGCCGCTCCCCCGGCCCGGTCCCGTCGCCGAAGTTCGACGTGTCGATCCGCAGCAGCTCCCGGCAGATCCGCACCACCTCGTCCTCCGCCCGCGGCACCGTGCCGGAGGGGACGTCGACGGTCGCCGGGGTGCGGGCGCTGGCCAGGGAGTCCGGGTGCGGAGCGGTCATGGCCACACGCTACCCGCCGCTGTCGGCCCGGCCGACCGACCCCGCCGCCCGCTCACATCCCGGACGTCCGTCGCCGGCCGAGCATGCGGTCGCCGCTCGTCCGGCGCTCGGATAGGGCGGCAGCCGCATGCTCGGCCCCGCGGGTCAGTGGCCGCCGTGGGAGTCGGGGTCGAGGCGGCGGGGGCCGGTGCCGTCGCCCGGGAGCGCGTCGGCGTCGTGGTCGGGGTGGGTGCCCCCGTCGGGCGCGTCGATGCGGGACGGCGCCTGCTCGCCCAGCGCGACGACGACGAGCTGGCCCATCATGCCGCGGTCCTCGTGCGTGAGGAGGTGGCAGTGGAACATGTACGGGGTGGTCGGGTCGGTCGCGCCCTCGGCGGCGTCGAACCGGACGAGCAGGCGCGTCACGTGCCCCGGCTGCACGTAGACCGTGTCCTGCCACCCGGCGAGATCCGGCCCGGGCGGCCGGCCGGCGACGTCGAGGACGCGGAACTGAACGTCGTGCACGTGGAAGTTGTGCGGGGTGTCGTCGAGCCCGGTGACCTCCCACACCTCGGTCTCGCCGACGGTGACGACCTCGTCGATCCGCGCCATGTCCATGGAGCGTCCGTTGATCGCGGTCCCGGCGAGCTGGAAGCGACGGGTGCGCACGGCGTCGGCCTCGTCGAGCGCGTCCGCGGGATCGGTGGCGCCGAGCGTGCCGGGGACGTCGGGGCTCGGCTCGAGCGTGCCGGCCGCGCGCAGCTCGAGGAGGTCGAGGGTGTCGTCGCCGCCCGAGAAGCGCTCGAACAGCGGGTTGACGCCCAGCTCGGGCGGGAAGCTGCGCAGGACCGCGCGCTGCCCCGGGTCCATGGTCACGACGACCTCCGCCCGGTCGCCCGGGGAGAGGCGCACGCGCTCGACCGTCTGCGGGGCGGGGAGCAACCCGCCGTCGGTCCCGACGAGCTGGACCGTGCCGCCGTCGGCGAGGCCGACGTCGTAGACGCGCGAGTCGGAGCCGTTGAGCAGGCGCAGGCGGACGCGCTCGGTCGTCACGTCGAGGTAGGGCCCGGGGGTGCCGTTGACGAGGACGGTGTCGCCGAGCGGGCCGACCGGTGAGAGGAAGGAGACGGCGTCGTCGAGCCGTCCGTCGGCATGGAAGCTCTTGTCCTGGAGGATGACCGGGACGTCGTCGACGCCGTACTCGTGCGGAAGGTCGGCGGCGGGGCCGTCGGCGGCGGCCGGGTCGTCGAGGAGGAACATCCCCGCGAGCCCGCGGTACACCTGGCTCGCGGTCTGCCCGTGCAGGTGCGGGTGGTACCAGAGCGTCGCGGCGGGCTGGTCGATCGTCCACGTGGGCGACCACGTCTCGCCCGGCTCGACCATCTGGTGGGGGCCGCCGTCCATCGCGGGCGGCAGGTGCATGCCGTGCCAGTGAAGCGTCGTCGTCTCGTCGAGGGAGTTCGTCACGTCGACGCGCACGCGCTCGCCGCGGACGGCGCGCAGGGTCGGGCCCAGGTAGTCGCCGTTCAGCCCGATCGTCGGGGTGGGGGCGGCCGCGCCCAGGTCGGCGACGCCCTCACGCGCCTCGAGCTCGAAGACGCGCACGCCGTCCTCCACGCGCGACTCCGCGAGCGGCGGGACGGCGAGCGGCCGCGTGAACTCGACGGCTCCCGCCGTGCTCGTCGCGGCGCGCGCCCACGCGACGCCCACGACCGCGGCGACGGCCCCGACGAACACGACGACGACGAGCCCGAGCACGAGGAGGACGCGGGCGAGCGGGCCGCGGCGCCGGCGGGGGCGAGCGCCCGGCGGTCCGGCGGGTGCTCCGGGTGCCGGCGGGACGGCGGGAGGCGGGGTGGTGTACGTGGTCGTCATCGGGTCTTCTCCAGGGTGGACGACGGCGGTCGGCGGGTGCGGTGCGACGGCGGCCCGGCGGTGCGGGCGACGCTGTCGACGCTAGGGACCGGGCGGTGCCGGGCGCGTCCGCCCGGAAGCGTACGCGCGCCCGGAACGGACCCCGAGCGCACCGGGTCGCGCCTCGGGGCGGCGCCAGGGACGGGGCGGTCTCGGAGTCGGGGTGGCATGGGAGTCGGGGTGGCGCGGCGAGCCGTCGGCTGGTCGCGCCTCAACGGCGTCGGGCCGCGAGGAGACCGAGCGCCACGGCCCCCGTGAGCGCGCCCCAGGCCGCGTTGGTGAGCAGCATGGGGACGATCGCGACGGGGTGCGCGACGGGGCCCTGGAGCTCGCCGGTGAGGATCGGCGACAGCACGGCGCTGAGCACCAGGGCGAGGACGCCGTAGGCGAGCCCGACGGCCACGCCGGTCGCGAGCGGGTGCGCCGGGCGGGCGACGACGATCGCGACGACCCACACGACCGTGAGCACGAGGGTCGTGAGCAGGGGCGCCGCGGGCCGGCCGATCGCGCCGTCGAGGCCCGTGACGCTCAGGAGCGGTCGGACGAGGGCGAGCGCGCCGAGCCCGAGGACGAGGGGCCAGCTCAGCGAGCGCACGGTCTCGCCGAGCGCGGAGCGGGGAGTCGGGTTCATGGCGTCGACGCTAGGGAGCGGCGGTGCGGCGACGCGTCCGCCCCGGCGCGCGACGCGATGCGTCGTCCCGCGCCCCGCGCGTACGCGTCTCGACGTAGTCGACCCTGACGCGGACCCGCCCCGCGACGGACGCGCGCCGGGGTGGGTCTTCCTAGACTCGGTGAGCGTGACGTCCCCCGACATCCCGCACGACCGGCCCGCCGGGTCGCCTCCCGCGACCCGGCCGTCGCGTCCGTCGCCACCGCCCTGGCTCATCGACGCCCTGCTGGGGTTCGCGGTGTTCGACGTCGTCGCGTTCGCGATCGCCGCGGACGTCGGGGGCACGCGGGCCGACCCGTGGGTCGCGTACCCGATCGCTCTCGTGCTGGGGCTCCTCGTGCTCGGCCGGCGCCGCTTCCCCGTCGGGGTCCTCGTCGCGACCGCGCTGGTCATCTGCGCCTACTACACGCTCGACCTGCCCGCGATCGGCCTCGCCCTGCCCGTCTCGGTCGCCCTGTACTCGGCGGCCGTCGCGGGCCGGCTCGGCTGGGCCGTCGGGGTCGCGGCGGCGCTCGTCGTCGCCTCGACGTACTTCCGGCTCGCCGAGGGCGACGACGTCCGGTACGTCGTCGGCTACGAGCTGGCGACGACCGTGGCGCTCATGGCCGCGGCGATCGCCCTCGGGCAGGGGTCGTTCACCCGCCGGCAGCGCGACGAGCAGCGGCGGCACGCGGACGCGCTGCGCGAGCAGACGCACGAGCTCGAGGCCGCCGACCGGCTCGCGCACGAGCGGGAGGCCGTCGCCCGCGACCTGCACGACGTCGTCGGGCACCACCTCGCCGTCGTCTCCCTGCACGCGAACGTCGCCCGCGAGGCCCTGGACGACGTGGACGCCGCCGGTACGGCAGCGTCCGCCGCGCTCGCGACCGCACGGGCTGAGCTCGAGCTCGTCCGGACGGCGACGACCACGGCCCTGGCGGACCTGCGCGCCACGGTGCGCGCACTGCGCGGGACGACCGCGCCCGCGGGGCTCGCGGACCAGGCGCGTATCGACCGGCTCGAGGACCTCGTGCGCACGGCCCGGGCGGCCGGGCTCGACGTCGCGCTGGACGTCGACCTGCCGTCGGGGACCGCCGACGGCACCGCCGCGGGTGCGGCGGCGTACCGAGTCGTCCAGGAGGGGCTGACCAACGTGCTGCGGCACGCCGGGGCGCGTGGCGCCGTCGTCCGCGTGGCGCTCGAGCGCTCGCCCGGTGCGCCGGGCGACGTGCTCGCCGTCGAGGTCCGCGACGACGGCCACGGGTCTCAGGGCACGGATGACACCCCGGACCGGGGCGGGTTCGGGCTGCGCGGCCTGCGCGAGCGCGTCGCGGTCCTGGGCGGCACGGTCGAG
>NZ_JNBQ01000011.1 GCF_001019615.1 Cellulosimicrobium funkei
CGCGGGCCGTGAGACGAGCGAGGCGCCCGCCGCCTCCGGGCGCGGCCGCAGCCGCCGCGCCGAGCGCCCCGCCGCGAGCCCGGCGGGCACCACCGACACCGCGACGACGGCGCGTCAGGACGCGCCCTCGGCCGCGAGCCGCGAGGAGCGCACCGCCGCTCCCGTGCTCGACCTGCCCGTGCGCGCCGACGAGCAGCGCACGGACCAGCGGGGGGGAGCGTCGCGACGGCCGTCGCGACTCCCGCTCGGAGGCCGCCGCCGCGGTCGCCGAGGCGCTCGGCGAGCAGGGCGTGCGCACGCGCGACACCTCGAACGAGTCCGCCGACGAGCGCGCCGCGCGCGCCGCCGCGGCGGTCGGCCTCGTCACGGGCGAGCGGGGCTCGCGCCGTGCGGGCCGCGGCGCCGGCGCCCCCCGGACCGGGGAGGGCGACGGCGACGCGACGCGCGCCGACCGTCAGCGCGACCAGCAGGGCGGCGAGCGCCAGCGCGACCAGCAGGGCGGTCAGCAGCGCGAGCAGCAGGGCGGCGGCCAGCAGACCCGCGGCGAGCGCCAGGCGGACCGGCGGGACGACCGCCAGCTGCTGGACGACGAGCGCGGCGGCCGCCGGCGCCGGGGCCGCGACCGCGGCCGCGAGCGCGACCGCAAGCGCGGCCGGAACCGCCAGGGTCCGGACGTCGCGGGCCTCGACGACATCGAGGTCAACGAGGACGACGTGCTGCTCCCCGTCGCGGGCATCCTCGACATCCTCGACAACTACGCGTTCGTGCGCACCAGCGGGTACCTGCCGGGCCAGAACGACGTCTACGTCTCGCTCGGCCAGGTGAAGAAGGCCGGCCTGCGCCGCGGCGACGCGGTCACGGGCGCCGTGCGCCAGCCGCGCGAGGGCGAGAACCAGGGCAGCACGGCGCGCCAGAAGTTCAACGCGCTCGTGCGCCTGGACACCGTCAACGGCATGTCGCCCGACGAGGCGCGCCAGCGCCCCGAGTTCACCAAGCTCACGCCGTTGTACCCGCAGGACCGCCTGCGCCTGGAGAACACCGAGGCGACGCGTCTGACGCCGCGCGTGATCGACATCGTCGCGCCGATCGGCAAGGGCCAGCGCGGCCTCATCGTCGCGCCGCCCAAGGCCGGCAAGACGATCATCATGCAGCAGATCGCGAACGCGATCACGGCCAACAACCCCGAGGTCCACCTCATGGTGGTGCTCGTGGACGAGCGGCCCGAAGAGGTCACGGACATGGAGCGGACGGTGAAGGGCGAGGTCATCGCCTCGACGTTCGACCGCCCCGCGTCCGACCACACGATCGTCGCCGAGCTCGCGATCGAGCGCGCGAAGCGCCTGGTCGAGCTCGGTCAGGACGTCGTCGTGCTCCTCGACTCGCTCACCCGCCTGTCGCGCGCGTACAACCTCGCGGCGCCCGCCTCGGGCCGCATCCTGTCCGGTGGTGTGGACGCGTCCGCGCTCTACCCGCCCAAGCGGTTCTTCGGCGCGGCCCGCAACATCGAGAACGGCGGCTCGCTGACGATCCTCGCCTCGGCGCTCGTCGAGACGGGCTCGAAGATGGACGAGGTCATCTTCGAGGAGTTCAAGGGCACGGGGAACATGGAGCTCCGCCTGTCGCGCAACCTCGCGGACAAGCGCATCTTCCCGGCCGTGGACGTCAACGCGTCCGGCACGCGCCGCGAGGAGATCCTCCTGTCGCAGGACGAGCTGAAGATCGTCTACAAGCTCCGTCGTGTCATGGGCGCCCTCGACCAGCAGCAGGCGATCGAGCTGCTGCTCGGCCAGCTCAAGAAGACCCAGACGAACGTCGAGTTCCTGCTCCACGTCCAGAAGACCACGCCCGGTGGTCTGGCGGACGACGACAACGTCGGCCGCACGATCTGACGGTCGTCCGGCAGGAGCCGACGGCGGGCGGCCCCGGGAAGTTCTCGGGGCGCCCGCGCGTTCTGGCACAATAGTTCGTCGGCCTGCGATCGTCAGGCCGCCTGTCGCCGGTTCACAGGCGCGGTCGCCGCACCTGACCCGGAGACGTCACCCCAAGGAGAAAACCGTGAAGTCTGGTATCCACCCCGAGTACGTCGTCACCGAGGTGACCTGCACCTGTGGGAACACCTTCGTGACGCGCAGCACCGAGGCGTCGGGCAAGATCAGCTCTGACGTGTGCAGCGCCTGCCACCCGTTCTACACGGGCAAGCAGAAGATCCTCGACACCGGTGGCCGCGTGGCCCGCTTCCAGGCGCGCTACGGCAAGAAGGACGCCGGCAAGTAGCCGCTCCGCAGCGCCGGTGGTCCGAGCCCGACAACCTCTCCAGGGGCAGTCGGCGAGCTCGGACCACCGGCGCTGTTGCTTTGCCCGAGCGATCCTCCGATCCTCGCGCGGTCGCCGCCCCGGCGCGCCGGCCGCGACCCAGCCCGCCACCGAGGAGCAGTCCGTGACCGAGTCGTTCGCCGCCGTCGAGCCGCTGCTGGCCGAGCACGCCGACATCGAGGGCCAGCTCGCCGACCCCGCCGTCCACGCGGACACCGGTCGTGCGCGCACGCTGGGGCGGCGCTACGCCGAGCTCAACCAGGTCGTCGGCGCGTACCGCGCGTGGCGCGAGGCGAGCGACGACGCCGAGGCCGCCGCCGAGCTCGTGGCCCTCGGGGGCGAGGACGGCGACGCGTTCGCCGCGGAGCTCCCGGGCCTGCGCGCCGCGGAGGAGGAGGCGCGCGAGCGGCTGCGCCGCGTGCTCGTGCCCCGCGACCCCGACGACGGGCGCGACGTCATCCTCGAGATCAAGGCGGGCGAGGGCGGCGAGGAGTCCGCCCTGTTCGCGGGCGACCTGCTGCGCATGTACCTGCGGTACGCGGAGCGTCGTGGCTGGAAGACCGAGGTCCTCGAGTCCACCGAGTCCGACCTCGGCGGCTACAAGGACGTCCAGGTCGCGGTCAAGGCGCGCAGCACGCCGACCGACCCCGCCGACGGCGTCTGGGCGAACCTCAAGTACGAGGGCGGCGTGCACCGCGTCCAGCGCGTGCCGGTGACCGAGTCGCAGGGCCGGATCCACACCTCCGCGGCCGGCGTGCTCGTGTTCCCCGAGGTGGAGGACGCGGGCGAGGTCGAGATCGACCCCCACGACCTGCGCATCGACGTGTACCGCTCGTCCGGACCCGGAGGGCAGTCCGTCAACACGACCGACTCCGCCGTGCGCATCACGCACCTGCCGACGGGGATCGTCGTGTCGATGCAGAACGAGAAGTCGCAGCTCCAGAACCGCGAGCAGGCGATGCGCGTGCTGCGCGCGCGCCTGCTCGCCGCGCAGCAGGAGGCCGCCGCCGCGGAGGCCGCCGACCTGCGCCGCTCCCAGGTCCGCACGGTCGACCGCTCCGAGCGCATCCGGACGTACAACTTCCCGGAGAACCGCATCGCGGACCACCGCACGGGGTACAAGGCCTACAACCTCGACCAGGTGCTCGACGGCGACCTCGACCCCGTCGTGCGCTCGGCGGTCGAGGCCGACGAGGCGGCCCGCCTCGCGAGCGCCGGCGATGCCTGAGCCGGTCGCTCCGAACCCGCCGTCGGACGCCCGCACCTCCACCTGGCTCCGCTGGGCGACGGCCGTCCTCGACGCCGCGGGGGTGCCCTCGGCGCGTGCGGACGCCGAGCTCCTGCTCGCCCACGCGCTCTCGGTGCCCCGGAGCGACGTGGCACGTCGCGCGATCCTCGGCACGCCCGTCCCCGACGACGTGGCGCCCGCCCTCGCGGAGCTCGTCGCCCGGCGCGCGCGGCGCGTGCCGCTCCAGCACCTCGTGGGCACCGCGCCGTTCCGGCACCTCGAGCTGGCCGTCGGGCCGGGCGTCTTCGTCCCGCGGCCCGAGACCGAGCAGGTCGCGCAGGTCGCCGTCGACGAGGCCCGCGCGGTCGTGGCCGGATCGGGGCGCGCGACCGTCGTCGACCTGTGCGCCGGCTCGGGGGCGATCGCGCTCGCCGTCGCGACGGAGGTCGCCGGGACCGACGTGCACGCGGTCGAGCTCGACGCCGCCGCCCACGCCTGGGCCGAGCGGAACGTGACGGCCGTGCGCGAGGCGAGCGGCGTCGTCGTGCACCTGGTGCGGGGCGACGCCCGCACGGCGCTCGCCGGGCCTGCCGCCGACGGCGGTCTCGACGGCACGGTCGACGTCGTCGTGTCCAACCCGCCGTACGTGCCCCCCGGTGCCGTCCCGCGCGACCCGGAGGTGGCCGACCACGACCCCGGCGTGGCGCTCTACGGCCTCGGGCCGGACGGTCTCGAGGTGCCGCGGGGGATCACGGCCGCGGCCGCGCGGCTCCTGCGCCCCGGCGGTCTCTACGTCATGGAGCACGCCGAGGTCCAGGCCGCGGCCGCGCGCGACATGGTCGCGGCGACCGGCGCGTTCGCCGACGTCCGCACCGTCGTCGACCTTGCGGGACGCGACCGCATGGTCGTGGCCCGGCGCTCCGGACCCGAGCGCGCCGGTGACCCGGAGCCCGCCCGTGGGCGTGGAAGGATGGACCCGTGAGCTCCGTCCACCCCGTGACCGACCCGAACACCTGGGGCGCCGGCATCGACGAGGCGGTCAACGCGATCTCCCGCGGTGGCCTCGTCGTGCTGCCCACCGACACCGTCTACGGCATCGGCGCCGACGCCTTCGACGCCGAGGCCGTCGCCGCGCTGCTCGCGGCCAAGGGCCGTGGCCGACAGATGCCCCCGCCCGTGCTCGTGCCGGACGCCCGCACGCTCGACGGCCTCGCCACGGACGTGCCCGACGCGGCGCGCCGCCTCGTCGAGGCCTTCTGGCCCGGCGGCTTCACGATCATCCTGCGTGCCCAGCCCTCGCTCGCGTGGGACCTGGGGGAGACGCACGGGACCGTCGCGCTGCGCATGCCCGACCACCCGGCCGCGCTCGCGCTCCTGCGCCGCACCGGGCCGCTCGCGGTGTCGTCGGCGAACGCGACCGGCCGTCCCGCGGCCCTCGACGTCGACGACGCGCAGGCGCAGCTCGGCGACTCCGTGACGGTCTACCTCGACGGCGGCGTGGCGCCCGGCGGGGTGGCGTCGACCATCGTCGACGCGACGTCCGACACGCTGCGCGTCGTGCGCCAGGGCGCGGTCACGCTCGACCGGCTCCGCGAGGTCGCGGACGTCGCGGGCCCGGACGACCCGCCCGCCGGCGCTCCCACCGACGCGCCCACCGACGCTCAGACCACCGACGACGCCGGGGAGCCGGAGGCGAACGGCGGGTGAGGGTCTACCTGCTCGTGATGCTCGTCGCCGCCGTGGTGACGTTCCTCGCGACGCCCTTCGCGCGCTGGGTCGCGCTGCGCACCGGCGCGATCACCGCGGTGCGCGACCGCGACGTCCACACGATCCCGACCCCCCGGCTCGGCGGGCTCGCCATGCTGCTGGGCCTCGTGGTGGCGGTGGTCTTCGCGTCGCAGATGCCGTTCCTCGAGAGCGTGTTCGTCAGCGAGGTCGCGGGCCGGCTCGTGGCGGACTCGCGGGCGTGGGGGATCGTCGGCGCGGCCGCGATCGTCTGCCTGCTCGGGATCGCCGACGACATCTGGGACCTCGACTGGATGACGAAGCTCGCGGGGCAGGTGCTCGCGGCGGGGTTCATGGCGGCCCAGGGGGTCGTCCTCTTCACGCTCCCCCTCGGGATCGGCGAGCAGCAGCTCATCTGGTCCTCGCGCCTCCAGCTCGCCGCGACGATCCTCGTCGTCGTCGTCGCGATGAACGCCGTGAACTTCGTCGACGGCCTCGACGGTCTCGCGGCCGGGCTCGTCGCGATCGGCGGTGCGGCGTTCTTCGTCTACTCCTACGTGCTCACGCAGAAGGCGAGCGCCGACGACTACTCGAGCCTCGCGACCCTCGTGATCGCCGTGCTCGTCGGCATCTGCGTGGGTTTCCTGCCGCACAACTTCCATCCGGCGCGCATCTTCATGGGGGACTCGGGGTCGATGGTCCTCGGGCTCGTCTTCTCCGCCGCGGCGATCGTCGTGACGGGCAAGATCGATCCCGACGCGCTCTCCGGCGCCCAGCAGATCCCGGCGTTCATCCCGATCCTGCTGCCGCTCGCGGTGATCCTCCTGCCCCTGCTCGACATGGGCATGGCGGTGGTGCGCCGGGTAGCGCGCGGGAAGTCGCCGTTCCACCCGGACCGCATGCACCTGCACCACCGGATGCTCGCGATCGGGCACTCGCACCGGCGCGCCGTGCTCATCCTCTACGTCTGGACGTCGGTGTTCGCGTTCGCCGCGGTCGCGCTCGTCCAGTGGCACTGGCACGGCGTGGCCGTGGGCCTCGCGGTCGCGGTCCTGGTCTCCGCGGTCCTCACGCTCGGCCCGCTGCGCACGCGCGGCCGGTTCCTCGACGACGACGCCGCGACCACGACGTCGTCCGTGCCCGTCACGACCACCACCTCCGACGACGACCCGAGCGAGGCCGCCCCGCCGTCCTCGCCCGCCGTCACGACCCCGCCGAAGGAAGCCCTCAGATGACCACGAGCCAGCCCGAACCCGCCCAGCCGGACGGCGCGGAGCCCGCCGAGAAGTCCGCCGAGCAGACGATCGGCCCGCACGGGCAGGCCGTCCGCGCGGTCTTCCGGACCGCGCTGCGGGACGTGCTCGTCCTGCTCGGCGCGCTCACGGTCCTCGGCGTCGCGATCGGTGCGCTCGTCGCCGGTCTGCCGGGCGTGTGGGGTGCCCTCCTCGGCGTGGGCGTGGCGCTGCTCTTCTCGGCCACCACGGTCTGGGCGATGCTCCGCACGGTGGACGCCAGCCCGACGACGACCGCGGCGGTCGTCATGGGGAGCTGGCTCGCGAAGATGGTCGTGCTCATCGTGATCCTCGTGGTCCTGCGCGGCATGGACTTCTACGACCGCTGGGTCTTCGCGGGGGTCCTGCTCGTCGGCGTCATCGGCTCCGCGGTGCTCGACTACCGGGCCGTGAGCAGGGGGCGCATCCCCTACGTCGAGCCCGACGCCCGCTGACCGACCGCGCCCCTACCAGGAGGGCGGCGCCCGGGCCAGGGACCAGTTGCCCGGAGCGCATGAGCAAAATGTCACAAGCGCCGCCAGATCGGCGTGAGCACGCCGATCCATACGTTAGGCTACTGGCGAATCCATGACGGCCAGGTCCGACGGCGTGCCCACCAACGAGTGACGGCTGCCCGGACCACACGACCATTGGGAGTCCACCCTGTCCACGCTTGCGACCCCCGTGCTCCTCGCTGCTTCCGAGAGCGAAGGTGGCTTCCACGCGCCGTCGATCGCCGACTTCTTCCCGCCGGCCATCCTCTTCGAGGGCACGATCTTCCAGATCGACCGCATCTGGATCGTCCGCGTCGTCGCGACGGTCGCCCTGCTGGCGATCTTCGTCATCGCGGCGCGCCGCGCGAAGCTCGTCCCCGGCCGGTTCCAGAACGCCATCGAGATGATCCTCGACTTCGTGCGCGTGCAGGTCGTCGAGGAGATCATGGGCAAGGAGAACGCCAAGCGTTTCGTGCCGATGATCACGACGATCTTCTGCGCGATCCTCGCGTTCAACATCACGGGCATCATCACCGGCCTCAACATGGCCGGCACCGCCCGGATCGGCATCCCGCTGCTCCTCGCCCTGTGGGTCTTCGTGACCTACTGGTACGTCGGCATCAAGAAGCACGGCCTCGGCGGCTACCTGAAGAGCAACCTGTTCCCCCCGGGGATCCCGGCGCCGATCTACCTGATCGTCACGCCGATCGAGCTGCTCCAGATCCTCATCATCCGGCCGGCCTCGCTGGCCATCCGTCTCGTCGCCAACATGGTCGCCGGGCACATCATGCTCGTGCTCTGCTTCGCGGCGACGCAGTACTTCTTCTTCGAGGCGGCTCCCGCGATGAAGGCGCTCGGCGTCCTCAGCCTGGCCGGCGGCTTCGCCTTCACGCTCTTCGAGATCCTGGTCGCGGCGCTGCAGGCGTACATCTTCGCCCTGCTCGCGGCGGTCTACATCAACATGTCGCTCGAGGAAGAGCACTGACCTGACGGTCGGCGCACCTCGCCGCTCGCACCACCAGCTCGCTCCAGACGCATCAACCCACGCGACGCCGGACCACCCAGGGCCGGCGCCCAACGGAAGGAACACCCATCGTGGACGTCACCACCCTCGCCGAGGTCACCGGTAACCTCAACTCGGTCGGCTACGGCCTCGCCGCGATCGGCCCGGGCATCGGCCTCGGTATCCTCATCGGCAAGACCATCGAGGGCATCGCCCGCCAGCCCGAGGTCGCCGGCCAGCTCCGCGCCACCATGTTCCTCGGTGTCGCGTTCGTCGAGCTCCTCGCCCTGCTGGGTCTCGTCGCCGGCTTCCTCTTCCCCGCGGCGTGATGTCGGCGCTGACGAGCGCCGCCGGTTCGCTGGTGGCGCAGACGGAGGAGCCGGAGGGGATCGACCTCTTCCTGCCGGCCGGCTACGACCTGCTCTGGTCGGCGGTCGTCCTCGTCGTCATCGCGATCGTCTTCTACAAGGCCATCCTGCCCAAGTTCCAGGCGGTGCTCGACGAGCGCACCGCGAAGATCGAGGGTGGCCTCGCCAAGGCGGAGTCCGCCCAGGCGGAGGCCGCGGCGGCGCTGGCGGAGTACCACCAGCAGCTCCAGGAGGCGCGCACGGAGGCGGCGAAGATCCGCGAGGAGGCACGGGCCGAGGGCTCGGCCATCGTCTCCGACCTGCGGGCGAAGGCGTCGGACGACGCCGCGCGCATCGTCGAGACGGCGCACCGCCAGATCGAGGCCGAGCGCCAGCAGGCCGCGGTCTCGCTGCGCAACGACGTGGGTCTGCTCGCGACGGAGCTCGCCTCGAAGATCGTGGGCGAGTCGCTCGCCGACTCGGCGCGCCAGAGCCGCGTCGTCGACCGCTTCCTCGACGAGCTCGAGGCCGCGGGTCCCGCGGCGGCGAGCGCGGCGGGCACGGCTTCCGAGGAGCGCTGATGCGCGGAACGAGCGGCGAGTCCCTGACGCAGGCGCGGGACCGGTTCGAGCCGGTCCTGCGCTCGGCGGGCGAGGGCGCGCTCGCGCTGGGCGAGCAGCTCTTCGCGGTCACCGCGGCGTTCGACGAGTCGGCGCCGCTGCGGCGCTCGCTCGCGGACCCGTCGCGGTCCGGCGCGGACAAGGCGGCCCTCGTGTCCGCCGTCCTCGCGTCGGGCTTCGACGAGCGGGTCGTGGACCTCGTGTCCGGCCTGGTCCGGTCCCGCTGGACCCGCGAGGGCGACCTCGCGGACGCGACCGAGCGCCTGGGCCTGGACGCGGTCCTCGCGTCGGCCGAGGCCCGCGGTGCGCTGGAGAAGGTCGAGGACGAGCTGTTCCGGACCTCGCGCGCGCTCGTCGGGCAGCGCGAGGCGCGGCAGGTCCTCTCGGACGACACGACCGACCCCGGGCGCCGTGCCGCGTTCGTGCACGCGCTGCTCGACGGCAAGGTCGACCGCGTCACCGAGGTGCTCGCGGTCCACGCGACGCGCGCGCTGCGCGGTCGCCGGTTCGTCCCGACGCTGGGGTGGATCGGGGAGATCGCGGCCGAGCGTCGCCAGCGCCTCGTCGCCTCGGTCACGTCGGCCGCGGTGCTCACGCAGGCGCAGCTCGACCGTCTCGCGGGACTGCTCGAGCGGGCCTACGGGCGAGCCGTGCAGCTCAACGTCACCGTGGACCCCACGGTGCTCGGCGGGCTGCGCGTCCAGGTGGGTGCCGACGTCGTGGACTCCACCGTGCTCTCCCGGCTCGCCGACGCGCGCCGTCGCCTCGTGAGCTGACGAGCCGACCCTTCCGACCGACGACCGTCCTGCCGGCCACCGGCCGCACAACCGACAAACGTTCGACCGCACCCGAACCACGAGGTGCGGCCACGACAGGAGAAGAGCAATGGCTGAGCTGACGATCCGGCCGGAGGAGATCCGGGCCGCTCTGGACAGCTTCGTGAAGTCCTACGAGCCCGAGGGCGCCGTGTCCGAGGAGGTGGGCCGGGTCACCCTGGCCGCCGACGGCATCGCCCAGGTCGAGGGTCTGCCGGGCGCGATGGCCAACGAGCTGCTGCGCTTCGAGGACGGGACCCTGGGTCTCGCCCTCACCCTCGACGTCCGCGAGATCGGTGTCGTCGTCCTCGGCGAGTTCACCGGCATCGAGGAGGGCCAGGAGGTCCGCCGGACCGGCGAGGTCCTCTCGGTCCCCGTCGGCGACGGGTACCTCGGTCGCGTCGTCGACCCGCTGGGCAACCCGATCGACGGCCTCGGCGAGGTCGCGACGGAGGGCCGCCGCGCCCTCGAGCTCCAGGCGCCCGGCGTCATGGACCGCAAGTCGGTCCACGAGCCGCTCCAGACCGGCCTCAAGGCGATCGACTCGATGATCCCGATCGGCCGCGGCCAGCGCCAGCTGATCATCGGTGACCGCCAGACGGGCAAGACGGCGATCGCGATCGACACGATCATCAACCAGAAGGCCAACTGGGAGTCGGGCGACCCCGAGAAGCAGGTCCGCTGCATCTACGTCGCCATCGGCCAGAAGGGCTCCACGATCGCGTCGGTGCGCGGCGCGCTCGAGGAGGCCGGCGCGCTCGAGTACACGACGATCGTCGCGGCTCCCGCGTCCGACCCGGCGGGCTTCAAGTACCTCGCCCCGTACACCGGCTCGGCCATCGGGCAGCACTGGATGTACGGCGGCAAGCACGTCCTCATCGTGTTCGACGACCTGTCGAAGCAGGCCGAGGCCTACCGTGCCGTGTCGCTCCTGCTGCGCCGCCCGCCGGGCCGCGAGGCGTACCCCGGTGACGTCTTCTACCTGCACTCCCGCCTGCTCGAGCGTTGCGCGAAGCTCTCGGACGAGCTCGGCGCCGGCTCGATGACGGGCCTGCCGGTCATCGAGACCAAGGGGAACGACGTCTCGGCGTACATCCCGACGAACGTCATCTCCATCACCGACGGCCAGATCTTCCTCCAGTCCGACCTGTTCAACGCCGACCAGCGCCCGGCCGTCGACGTCGGCATCTCGGTGTCCCGCGTCGGTGGTGCCGCGCAGGTCAAGGCCATGAAGCAGGTCTCCGGCACGCTGAAGCTCGAGCTCGCGCAGTTCCGTGCGCTCGAGGCGTTCGCGATGTTCGCGTCCGACCTCGACGCGGCGTCGCGCGGCCAGCTGAAGCGCGGCGCGGCCCTGATGGAGCTGCTCAAGCAGGGCCAGTACTCGCCGTACCCGGTCGAGGACCAGGTCGCGTCGATCTGGGCCGGCACCAAGGGCAAGATCGACGACGTCCCGGTCGAGGACGTGCGTCGCTTCGAGTCCGAGCTGCTCGACCACCTGCGCCGCAACACGGACGTCCTGTCGACGATCGCGGAGACCGGCAAGCTGTCGGACGAGACCGAGGCCCAGCTCTCCTCGGCGGTCGACACGTTCCGGTCCGGCTTCCTCACGGGTGACGGCACGCCGCTCGTCGGTGGGGACACCGAGGACGAGGCCGAGACGGAGATCGAGCAGGAGCAGATCGTCCGGCAGAAGAGGGCCTGACGATGGCCGGATCCCAGCGCGTCTACAAGCAGCGGATCAAGTCGACGCAGTCGCTCAAGAAGATGTTCCGCGCGCAGGAGCTCATCGCCGCGTCGCGGATCGGCAAGGCGCGCGACCGCACGGCCGCCGCGTCGCCGTACGCCCGGGCGATCACCCGGGCCGTGTCGGCCGTCGCGACCCACACGTCGACGAAGCACCCGCTGACGAGCGAGCGCACGGACACCAACCGCGTCGCGGTGCTCGTCGTCGCCTCCGACCGCGGCATGGCCGGCGCCTACTCGGCGTCGATCATCCGCGAGACGGAGCGCCTCGTCGAGCGTCTCGTGGCCGAGGGCAAGGAGGTCGCGCTCTACGGGGCCGGTCGTCGTGCGATCTCGTACTACACGTTCCGCGGGCGTGAGCTCGCCGGGTCGTGGTCGTACGGGTCGGACGCGCCCAACTCCGAGGTCGCGGGCGAGATCGCGGACGCCCTGCTCGGGGCGTTCCTCGCGCCGGCGGCAGAGGGCGGTGTGAGCGAGCTGCACATCGTGTACACGCAGTTCGTCAACATGGTCACGCAGCGCCCGCGCGTCGTGCGGATGCTCCCGCTCGAGGTCGTCGAGGGCGTCGCCCCGGCGGGCAAGCACGACGTGCTCCCGCTGTACGACTTCGAGCCCTCGCCCGAGGCCGTGCTCGACGAGCTGCTCCCTCGCTACGTGCGCAGCCGGATCTTCAGCTGCCTCCTCGAGGCGGCGGCGTCCGAGCTCGCGGCACGTCAGCGCGCGATGCACACGGCGACGGACAACGCGGAGGACCTCATCCGCAACTACACGCGGCTGGCGAACCAGGCGCGTCAGGCGGACATCACCCAGGAGATCAGCGAGATCGTCTCGGGTGCCGACGCCCTGGCGGCGTCATGACGGGCCGCACGGCCCGCGCGGCCAGCACCATCACCGACATCCTGACCGACACCGCCGGGGACCACTCCGGCACTGCGAAGCGAGGCCAGCAATGACCGCCACCACCGTGGAAGCACAGGTCGAGCACTCCAGCGGTCCCGGCGTGGGCCGGGTCGCTCGTGTGATCGGCCCCGTCGTGGACATCGAGTTCCCGGCGGACGCGATCCCCGACATCTACAACGCGCTGACCGTCGAGATCGACCTCTCGTCGCAGGGCGAGGGCGAGAAGTCGTTCACGCTCACGCTCGAGGTCGCCCAGCACCTGGGTGACTCGCTCGTGCGCGCCATCGCCCTCAAGCCGACGGACGGCCTCGTCCGCGGTGCCCAGGTCACCGACACCGGCGCGCCGATCAGCGTGCCCGTCGGCGACGTCACCAAGGGCAAGGTCTTCAACGTCACGGGCGACGTGCTCAACGGCGCTCCGGGCGAGACGGTCGAGGTCACCGAGCGCTGGCCGATCCACCGCAAGCCCCCGGCGTTCGACCAGCTCGAGTCGAAGACCACGATGTTCGAGACGGGCATCAAGGTCATCGACCTCCTCACCCCGTACGTCCAGGGTGGGAAGATCGGCCTCTTCGGTGGTGCGGGCGTCGGCAAGACCGTCCTCATCCAGGAGATGATCCAGCGCGTGGCGCAGGACCACGGTGGCGTGTCCGTGTTCGCCGGCGTCGGCGAGCGCACGCGTGAGGGCAACGACCTCATCGTCGAGATGGAGGAGGCCGGCGTCTTCGACAAGACCGCCCTCGTCTTCGGCCAGATGGACGAGCCCCCGGGCACGCGTCTTCGCGTCGCGCTCTCCGCGCTGACCATGGCGGAGTACTTCCGCGACGTGAAGAAGCAGGACGTCCTCCTGTTCATCGACAACATCTTCCGCTTCACGCAGGCGGGCTCCGAGGTGTCGACGCTGCTCGGCCGCATGCCCTCCGCGGTCGGCTACCAGCCGAACCTCGCGGACGAGATGGGTCTGCTCCAGGAGCGCATCACCTCGACGCGTGGTCACTCGATCACGTCGCTCCAGGCGATCTACGTGCCGGCGGACGACTACACCGACCCGGCGCCGGCGACGACGTTCGCGCACCTCGACGCGACGACCGAGCTCTCCCGTGAGATCGCCTCGCGCGGTCTGTACCCCGCGGTGGACCCGCTCGCGTCGACGAGCCGCATCCTCGACCCGCGCTACGTGGGCCAGGAGCACTACGACGTCGCGACGCGCGTGAAGTCGATCCTGCAGCGCAACAAGGAGCTCCAGGACATCATCGCGATCCTCGGTGTGGACGAGCTCTCGGAGGAGGACAAGACGGTCGTCGCGCGTGCGCGCCGCATCCAGCAGTTCCTCTCCCAGAACACCTACATGGCCGAGAAGTTCACGGGCGTCGTCGGCTCGACGGTGCCGCTGAGCGAGACCATCGAGGCGTTCAAGAAGATCGCGGACGGCGAGTTCGACCACGTCGCCGAGCAGGCGTTCTTCAACATCGGTGGCCTCGAGGACCTCGAGCGCAACTGGGCGCGCATCCAGCAGGAGTACGGCGCCTGATCCGACGCAGACGCGGGGCCGGGCCGCTCGGCCCGGCCCCGCGGGCGTCGCACCCGGACCCGGACACCACGCCGGGCATGAACCGCCCATGAAGGAGTTCCCGTGGCACAGCTGAACGTCGACCTCGTGGCGGCGGACCGCAAGATCTGGTCGGGCCGCGCGCAGCGGGTCACGGCCCCTGCGGCGGACGGTGAGATCGGCATCCTCGCGGACCACTCGCCCCTGCTCTCCGTGCTGCGCGAGGGCTCGGTGCGCATCGTGGCCGAGGGTGAGACCCTCGACGTGCGCGTCAGCGGAGGGTTCCTCTCCGTCGACTCCAACCAGGTCACGATCGTCGCGGACTCGGTCGAGTCCGTACCGGCCCGCTGACCCTCGCACGACCATGACGCCCCTGGCCTGGCTCGCGATCGGACTGCTCGTCCTCGTCCTTCTCGCGATCGGGCTGGGGGCGTGGCGTCTGCGCGCCCTGTCCCACCGCGTCGGCTCGTTCGAGTGCGGTGCACGGCGCGCGGGCGCGGCCGGTGCCCCCTGGGTCGCGGGCATCGCGCACTACGGCGTCGGTCGTATCGACTGGTGGCGGCTGTGGTCGGTGTCGATCCGCCCCGCCCGGACGTGGTCGCGCTACGACCTCGTCATCGCGGGCCGCGAGCCGTTCGTCGGCGACGGCCCCGACACCTACCTCGTCCGGTGCCGCTACCACGGCCAGGACTTCGAGCTCACGATGTCGCGCGCCGCGTACGAGGGGCTCGCCTCCTGGCTGGAGGCCGCGCCGCCCGGTCGGCGCGACGTCGTCGTCTGAGGCGTCGCCCGTGGGCTGACGCCGCGTCCCGGACCGCCCACCATCGACCCGGAGGACCTGCCTCATGCGTCTCGTCGTCGCCCGCTGCTCCGCCCGCTACACCGGCCGTCTCTCGGCCCACCTGCCGCTCGCGACGCGCGTGCTCATCGTCAAGGCCGACGGGAGCGTGCTGCTGCACTCCGACGGCGGCTCGTACAAGCCCCTCAACTGGATGAGCCCTCCGTGCTCGCTCGCGGTCCGCGAGCCGTCCGAGGAGGCGCGCGAGCGCGGCGTGACCGAGGTCTGGGCGGTGCAGCACGCCAAGAGCGACGACCGCCTCGAGATCGAGCTCCACGAGGTCCAGCACGACAGCTCGCACGACCTGGGCATCGACCCGGGCCTCGTCAAGGACGGCGTGGAGGCCCACCTCCAGGAGATGCTCGCCGCGCAGATCGAGCTGCTCGGCTCGGGGCACACGCTCGTGCGCCGCGAGTACCCGACCGCGATCGGCCCCGTGGACATCCTCGCGAAGGACGCGAGCGGCGCGACCGTCGCCGTCGAGATCAAGCGCAGGGGCGACATCGACGGCGTCGAGCAGCTCACGCGCTACCTCGAGCTGCTCAACCGCGACCCGCTCCTCGCCCCCGTGCGCGGCGTGTTCGCCGCGCAGGAGATCAAGCCGCAGGCGCGCGTCCTCGCGACGGACCGGGGGATCGGCTGCCTCGTGCTCGACTACGACGCGATGCGCGGCGTCGACGACGTGGACTCCCGCCTCTTCTGACGCGCGAGACTTCCGGCGCGGGAGCCGCCCACCCGGACGAGCAGGCGGTCGTGGCGCGTCTCGCAGCGGAGAAGGGCCACGACCGCCTGGTCGAGGGGTCAGGACCGCGGGCTCGGCCGACCGGTCAGCACGTGAGGGCCGCGAACGGCGCCGCGTGCTCGGTGACCGTCCCGGCGGCGTCCGTCACCTGCACCGTCGCCGAGCCCGCCGGGATCGACGCGGCGCGCGCGGAGAACGACTGGTAGGCGTTGGCGCCCGGGGCGACGCCCGTGATCGTGCGCGACCCGAACGGCGTCACGAGCTCGACGTCCACCGGGCCGCCCGCCCCGGGGCCGCCCGTCCCGACGTACGACGCCCGGACCGCGACGTACGCCGTGCCGGCGAGGCAGCGCGGCACCGCGGTGACGTCGACCTGGGGCGTGGGCACGTCGGTGGTGCGGGACCTCACCTCGAACGACGCGACGCTCACCGTGCCGCGGTCGGCCCGGAAGCCGATCGTCGGCAGGAGCTCGGCGAGCACGTCCGGGTCGGACGTGTCGAGCGCGCCGCCGGTCGTCGTGCCGCCGTACCAGGTCCACCCGCCGTCCTCCTCGGCGAACACGTCGACGCGCGCGCCGTTCACCTGGAGGGCGATCCGGTCGCCGGGGCCGTAGCCCCGCAGGCCGAAGTACGGTGACGACCCGTCCGCGCCCCCGACGTAGTCGAGGCCCGAGGCGACGTTCGTGTGGTTGAACCACGCGAGCGCGTAGGTGCGGTCCGCCGCGGCGAGGCCGAGGAACAGCGAGTCCTCCTGCGTGCCCGCTCCGGAGAACGCGCCGATCTCCGCGATGACCACGGACGTCGGCGTCGCGCGGGCCGTGCGGTGCCCGTACAGCCCCCAGTAGCGCGCGTCGCCGGACGCGGCGAGCACCCCGTCGCCGGCCGCGACGGCCGGCAGCGCCTCGCCGGAGGGCCGCAGCGTCGTCCAGTCCGCGGTCGTGTCGGCGTCGAAGTCGTCGTGCAGCACGACGTCGTCGTACCAGGCCGGGTCGAACGTCAGCCGGGCGGTCGTCGTCGCGTGTGCCTCCTCCGGCGTGCTCGACCCGCCCCAGCGCACGACGGCGCCGATCCGCACCTCGCTGCCGGGGACGGCGTCGGGCCCGGGTGTGACGTCCCACGACCGGGTCGCCCGGTCCCACGCGCCGAGGTCGAGCGGGCCTTCCGCGCCCACGGCGACGGCGGTCCAGCCGGCCGGGAGGTCGGGCGAGACCTCGGCGCCGGCGACGGCGTCGTCGCGCGTCGAGATCGTCACGTCGACGCGCGCGGCGCGCCCGACGGCGGGCTCCGCGGCCTCGACGCGTGCCGAGACGGCGCGGGACACGGGACTCCAGGACTCGAGCTCGGTCACCCCGACGGACTTCCCGGGGGCGGCGTCGAACGTGAGGCGGTAGCTCGTCGTCCGGAGCGGCGGGAACGTGATGCGGTTCAGGCCGTTGCCGACGGGCTGCTCGGGCACGCGCGTCTGGTCGGGGACGACCTGCCAGGCCGCGCCGTCCCAGTACTCGAGCTCGTAGCCGGCAGCGGGCTGGACGGCGTCGGCGTCCTGGTAGCCGTGGAAGCGGACGTCGCCGATCGTCGTCGGTTCGGCGAACTCGACCCCGAGCCAGTCGCGCGCGTTCGGCGAGGAGTAGTTCGACCAGCGCGTGTTCTGCGGCACCTCGTCGTACCAGACCTTGCCGTCGAGGACCCGCCACGCGTCGTCGTACCGCCACGTGGAGGAGGCGACGGGGCGCGGGTAGGCGTTCCGGAGCGGGTTCGCCGACGTGTTGACGGCGTGGGGGAGGCGCTGCGGGTCGCCGCTCGGCACCGGGACCTCGACCGGGTCGGCGCCCTCGGCGACCGCGTCGGCGTCGGCGTGCAGCACCTGCTCGCCGTCGACGTAGACGCGCAGGCCCGCGCCCGCCCCGTAGCGCGAGCCGTCGCGGTCGAAGAGGACCGTGACGTTGCGCCCGTGGTAGGGCACGTTCTCCGCGGCGAACCAGTCCCAGTCGGCGGGCACGAGCGGGTCGAGCACGAGCGAGTCGTCGGACTGCGGCTGGAGGCCGAGGAGGTCCTGGAGCACGAGGTCCACGTAGCTGGAGTGCAGGTAGTCCTCGGAGTGGTTGTTCCCGTCGTAGATCCAGCGGTCCTCGTCGGGGTGGTGCGCCTCGGCGACGTACGGCTCGCCGTCGCGGAACTGCGTGCGGACGTAGGTGTCGAACAGGTCGAGGTAGTCCGCGCGCGTGAGGTCGCCCGCGGCGTCGTCGCGCAGCGCCGTCGCGACGCCGTCGAGCGTGAGCGACGTCGAGAACGGCCACGACGGCCCGTCCCACTTGCAGCAGCCCTGGTCGGACGAGCGCCAGAAGTCGGGGGAGCGGCGCTCGGTCACGGTCGGACCGTACGGCGCCGCGAACCCCTGCGGGTCGAGGAGCTGGTCGAGCGCGACCGCCTGCTCGGGCGTGGCGAGGCCGAACTTCCACGGCACGAACCCGACGTCGAGCCGGTCGCGCAGCCGCTCGTGGTCCGGGTTCTCCCAGTCCACGACGTCGTAGAAGAAGTCGCGCTCGTCGTCCCAGAGGTAGGTGTCCACGGCCTCGCGCAGCGCGGCGGCGCGGTCGCGGTACTCCGTCGCGGTCGCCTCGTCGCCGTTGAGCGTCGCGACCTCGACGAGCGCGAGCATGTCCCCGTAGAGGTAGGCGTTGATCGACGGCCGGAACGTGTGGCGACCCGCGTAGTCGCGGTCGGTCACGTACGACGCGGGCGAGCTCTCCTTGGCGTCGTACTCGGGCGTCTGCCAGTAGAGCCCGAGGTCGGCGTCGAACTGGTTCCCCCAGTCCTCGACGAAGGTCTCCAGCTCGGGCTGGAGCGCGCGCAGGCGGTCGAGGTTGCCGGTGACCTTCGCGCGCTCGACGATCGCGGTGACCGCCCAGAAGGAGTACTGGTGCGCCCAGTCGGCGGCCTCGGGGTTCTGCGCCGGCTCGATCTGGCCGGGGCCTGTGAGCCAGTAGTCCTCGTAGTCGTCGAGATAGCGCTGGTCGCGCAGCCAGCGGCCCTCGGCGAGCTGGTGGCCCGCCGCGGCGTTGATGGCCTGGTACGGCGCGGCGTAGCCGCAGCAGTCGAGGAACTCCGTGAGCACCCAGCCCGTGCCGGGCTCGGTGTAGCGCAGGTGCTCCTTGAGCACGCGCCAGCGGTAGTAGTAGACCGCCTCGGCGTCCGCGTCGGGGAGGTCGACGACCGGGACGTTGGCTGCGTACCAGTCGGGGTCGGCGTAGCCGTCGAGCTTCTCGCGGACGTCGACGAACGAGGTCCCCGGCCCGACCTCGGGCCGGTCGAGGGGCGTCGTCGGGTCGCCGGTCGTGGCAGCCGGGGACGTGGCGGGGACGGCCGCGGGGACCGGCGGCGTCGCCGCGACCGCCGGTGCCGCGAGGGCGAGGGCCAGGAGGCCGGAGGCGAGCGCCAGGGCGCCCGTCGAGCGTGGTCGTCGCATGCGTGTCCTTCGTCGTCGAAGAGCGGGTCCCGCGTGGTCCAGGCACGGGGACGTGACTGCGCTGTCGGCCACAGATTCCCACAAGAGCAAACAGAAAACAACAGCCGTAGCCTCCCGCGTCCGCCGGCGGCCAGGCGCATGGTAGGTTTTGAACATGTTCAAAAAAGGCCTCGGCGCATGAGCGCGACGCCGAAGTCCGAGCGCACGCGCGCGCACCTGCGCGACGTCGCGGTGCGGATGCTGCGCGACGTCGGGTACGAGCGCACGACCATGCGCGCGGTGGCCGCCGAGGCCGGCGTGAGCACGGGGAACGCGTACTACCACTTCCCGTCCAAGGACGCGCTCGTCCAGGAGCTCTACCTCGAGGTGCAGCGCGAGCACGCGGAGCGCGCCGCCCCCGTGCTCGCCCGCGGCGGCTCGCTCGCCGACCGGCTGCGCGGCGTCTGGGGGGCGTCGGTCGACGCGTTCGCCCCCTTCCACGCGTTCGGAGGCGAGTTCGTGTCGGTCGCGATCCGCCCCGGCTCGGACGCGAGCCCCTTCTCCGCCGCCTCCTCCGGCTCGCGCGACCTCTCGCGCGCCCTCTTCGAGGAGGTCGTCGCCGGGACGTCGACGCGCGTCCCCGAGCGGCTGCGCGCCCAGCTCCCCGAGCTGCTGTGGCTCGCCCAGCTCGGCATCACGCTCTTCTGGGTGCACGACACCTCGCCCGGGTTCGCGCGCACCCGCCGGCTCGTCGACGGCGGGGCGGCGCTCGTCGGCAGCCTCGTCCGGCTCGCCCGGCTGCCCGTCGCGCGCGGTGTGGTCGACGGCGTCCTGGGCCTCGTGCGCGCGGTCCACCCGGGAACGCCCGGGGCGACGGTCCCGGCGGACGCGGCCCGCGGGCGCGGGGGCGAGCAGGAGGTGGGCGCGTGAGCCCCGCCGGCGCGGCCCTCGTCTCGGGCCTGGTCGTCCTCGGCATGGTCGTGGTCCTGCCGCTCGGCCTCCGGCTCCTGGGGCCCGACGTCGTCCCCGCGGCGCGCAGCGTGGCGTGGCCCCTCGCGGGGGTCGCGGGGGCCGCCGCCGTGGTGCTCCCGCACGGCACCGTGTCCGTTCTCCTCGCGCTCGTCTTCGCGGCGGCGACCGTCGTGCTCGCCGGCGCGGGCGCGCGGCTGGCGGTGCGCACGGTGCGCGACGTCCGCGACGGGCGGGTCGCCGCGGCGGGACTTGCCTCGCGCGCGGCGACCGCGACCGCGCTGGTCATGCCGGCGGTCGGGGCCAGCGCGCTGGTCGCCGAGCGTGCCGGGTGGGGGCTCCTCGGGTTCTCCGGGACGTATCTCGCGCTCACGGTCCCGCACATGCTCTACGCCGGGTTCGGCGCGGCACTGGTCGCGGGCACGGTCGCGCACCTCGCGGTCACCGACCGGCTCGCGGTCGCCGGCGCGTGGGGCGTGCCGGTCGGGACGGTGCTCGTGCTCGCCGGCTACTTCGTCGGCGACGTGGCCGAGCTCGTCGGCGCGGGAGTGCTCACGCTCGCCCTGTGGGCGACGGCGGTCGCGGCGGTCCGCTCTCTCGCGCGACCTTCCGGTCCGGCGCGTGCGGCCGGAGGCGGGCACCTCGCGGCTCCCGGGAGCCCGGCGAGCACGGCGGGCGCCCGTGCGCTGGTCGGGACGGGTGCCGTCGTCGTCGGGCTGTCGATGCTGCTCGCGCTCTGGTGGGCCGCGGGCGAGGCGCTCGGTTTCGCGCACCCGAGCCTCGACGTCATGGCGGCGACGCACGGCGTCGCGAACGCGCTCGGATTCGTGCTCTGCACCCTCCTCGGGCTGCGGGTCCTCGCGGCCCGGCAGGTGCTTCCGCACGAGGTCGAGGGTGTGGACGAGGGGCGTCGCGACGCGGGACAGGACACGACACGCGGGCCCGGGCGGGCCCCGGAGGGGAGTGCGGCATGACGTTCACGTACCCGGAGGTCGGCGCGACCCGGACGGACAGCTGGCCCGCGGGGTATCGCCACCTGCACGTGCGCCGTCGGCTCACGGATCGGCCCCGGACGCCTGACGACCTCGCGTGGCTCGGGGAGCAGCTCCTCACGTGGCGCGTGCACGCCGCGGCGCGCGTGCGGCTCGAGACGGGGGCGCCGGTCGCCGAGCCCGGTGCGCGGGTGACGACGCTGCTCGGTGTCGGGCGGCTCCGCCTGCACGAGCCGTGCGAGGTCGTGTGGGTCGAGCGGTCCGCGTACCGGGTCGCATTCGGGTACGGCACCCTCCCCGGGCACGCGTTCGTGGGGGAGGAGCGCTTCGCCGTCGAGCGCGACGAGGCGGGCGACCTGTGGTGGAGCATCGACGTGTTCAGCCGCCCGGTGCTGTGGTGGGTGCGCCCGCTCGCCTTCGCCGTGCCGACGTTCCAGCGGCTCTTCGCCCTGCACCTCGGCCGCGGCGCGAGGCGGCTGCTCGCCTCGCGCGACCGCTGACGTCTCGCCTCCCGACCCCCGCGCGTCCACGGCCGCACGAGTTTGCACGCCAGGTGTACGAAGTGCGCCAGAATGAGCCCATGACCGACGCCCGCAGCCCTCGTCCCGACCAGCAGCCCGGTACCGCGCGAGTCCTCGTGGGCCGCGTCGTCACCCCCACGGGAGTGCTCGACGACGGCGTCGTGGCCGTGCAGGACGGGCGTGTCGCGTGGGTGGGCGCCCGAGCGGACGCCGCGGCCGCGGGGTACGCCGACGTGCCCGCCGGCGACGGGGCGACGCTGCTCCCCGGGCTCGTCGACGTCCACGACCACGGCGGGGGCGGGTCGAGCTTCCCCGACGCGACGAGCGTCGAGGAGGCGCGCGTCGCCGCGCGCGAGCACCTGCGCCACGGCACGACGAGCCTCGTCGCCTCGCTCGTCACGGCCCCGCGCGACGTCCTGCTCGAGCGCACGGCGAACCTCGCGGACCTCGCCGACGCGGGCGAGATCGTCGGCATCCACCTCGAAGGGCCGTTCCTCTCCGAGGTGCGGTGCGGCGCGCAGAACCCGCACGACATGCTCGAGGGCGACCCGGACCTCGTGCGCGCGATCGCGGCCGCGGCGCGCGGGTACCTGCGGACCATGACCGTCGCGCCCGAGGTGCCGGGCGTCGTGGGCGCCGGGGGAGTGATCGAGACGCTCGTCGAGGTCGGGGCGCTACCGTCGATCGGGCACACCGACGCGAGCACGGAGCAGACCGAGGCGGCGATCGCGGCAGGCGTCGCGGCGCTCGCGGCCGCCGGTCGGCCCGGCGCGCGGCTGACCGCGACGCACCTGTTCAACGGCATGCGGCCGCTGCACCACCGTGAGCCCGGCCCCATCGCGGCGTGCCTCGCGGCGGCCGCGCGCGGCGAGCTGGTCGTCGAGCTCGTGGCCGACGGCACGCACCTCGCGCACGGCACGATCCGCAGCGTCGTCGAGCTCGTGGGGTCGCACGTCGGTGCCGACGGCGCCGTCGCCGGGCCGGACGCCGTCGCGCTCGTCACCGACGCCATGGCCGCGGCGGGCATGGCGGACGGCGCCTACGAGCTCGGGCCGATGCGCGTCACCGTCGCGCACGGCGTCGCGCGGCTCACCGAGGGCGGTTCCATCGCGGGCGGCACGTACCACCTGCTCGACGTCGTGCGCGAGACGGTCGAGGCCGGCGTGCCGCTGGTCGACGCCGTCCGTGCCGCGTCGTGGACGCCAGCCGGCGTGCTCGGCCTCGACGACCGCGGCGGCCTCGTCGCGGGCCGCCGCGCCGACGTCGTCGTCACGGACGCCGACCTGCGTGTCCGCGAGGTCCTGCGCGCGGGCGACCCGGTCGACCTCGCGCCCTGACCCGCCCGCGCCCGCACCCGTCGCGCGGCCGACCGCACCCGCCGAACCCGGGGTCGTTCCTCACCCAGCCCGTCCCGTGAGGAGCGACCCCGGTCTCGTCCGGTCGGGGGAGCGCGGCGAACCCGGGGGCGCGGGCGACCTGCGGGTCGAAGCCACCGATATGCCCGGGTTCGGCGCTCCGCAGGGCTGGCGGGTCGTCTCCCGCGTCGGCCCAGGTCGGCGGGGGTGCCCTCAACCAGAGAGCGCGTTCTCGCTCCGCGGGCTTGACTCTCCTCATTTGTTCATCCAATACTCGTAACAGCGAAGCGCTTCGACGATGCGTTTCGACGAAGCGCTTCGACGGACGAGGCGACGGACCGGACCACAGGGGAGTGGTGGCGATGGCGACGATGCAGGACGTGGCGCGACGCGCGCAGGTCTCGCTGAGCACGGTCTCCTACGCGCTGTCCGGGACCCGTCCCGTCTCCGACGCCACGCGCCGTCGCATCGAGGACGCGATGTCCGAGCTCGGCTACCAGCCCAACGCGATGGCCCGCGGGCTCGCGTCGCGCCGCAGCCACGTGCTGGCGCTGATCTACCCCGCGATGGAGAAGGGCCTCGGCGGCACGGTCGCCGAGTTCGTCTCGTCCGCCGCGGAGACGGCGCGCGAGAACGGCTACCACCTCGTGCTGTGGCCCTTCCGCACGACCCAGGCCCCGGAGGTCCGCGATCTCGTGCGCCAGGGGATGGCGGACGGCGTCCTGCTCATGGAGGTCGCGCTCGACGACGACCGCGTCGACGTGCTCGACGAGGCCGGCGTCCCGTACACGATGATCGGCCGGACGCGCGACGTCACGGACCGGCCGTCCGTGGACATCGACTTCGAGCGCACGACGGACGACGCGGTCCAGCACCTCGTCGACCTGGGGCACCGGCACGTCGCCCTCGTGAACCACTCGCAGGCGACGGCGGACGACGGCTACGCGCCGACGTTCCGCGCCGAGGAGGGCTTCGAGGCGGCCATGCGTCGCCGCGGGCTCGAACCGATCGCGCTGCGCGTCGACGAGTCCCCGCGCGCGGGCCGCGACGCCGTCGCGACGTTGCTCGAGCGAGAGCCGCGCCTGACGGCCTTCGTCACCATGAACGAGATCGCGACGTTCGGCGTCGTCGCCGAGCTGCAGCAGCGCGGCGTCGCGATCCCCACCGACATGTCGATCCTGTCGATCGTCACGTCGCCCGGCGTCGGGGAGATGAGCAACCCGCCGCTGACCACGATGCACGCGCCCGGGGCCGAGCTCGGCCGCCTGGGCGTGCAGAAGCTGCTGTCCCTCGTGGACGGCTCCCGTCCGAGCACGCCGAACGTGCTCATCCCGTGCGTCCTCGAACCCGGCAGCAGCGTCGCCCCCGCGGCCGGCCGGGCCCCGGACGACGACGACCGCGAGCCCGAGGCTCGCTGAACCGACCGGCCGGGCGACGCCCCGGTCACCCTCCGGCTCCAGCGCCGGAACTCGATGAGGAGGACACGCACATGCTGCGATCCCGGAAGATCTCGCTCGTCGCTGCCGTGGCAGCGCTCCCACTCGCCCTGGCGGCGTGCGGGGGCTCCGGCGGCAGCGGCGGGTCCGACGACCAGACCCTGACGATCTGGCACTACGAGAACGAGGACTCCGCCATGGGCCAGGCGTGGGCCAAGGCGATCGAGATCTTCGAGGAGGAGAACCCGGACGTCGACGTCGTCGTCGAGAAGCAGACGTTCGAGCAGATCCAGAAGAACGCCAAGATCGTCCTCACCGGCAACGACGTGCCCGACGTCATGGAGTACAACAAGGGCAACGCGACCGCCGGCCAGCTCGCGGCGCAGGGCCTGCTCACCCCGCTCACCGACGCGGCGACCGAGCGCGGCTGGGACGAGAAGCTCAGCGGCTCGCTCCAGACCACCGCGACCTACGACGACCAGGGCCTCATGGGCTCGGGCGACTGGTACGGCGTCCCGAACTACGGCGAGTTCGTGCAGGTCTACTACAACAAGGACATGTTCGCCCAGTACGGGCTCGAGGTGCCGACGACGCTCGAGGAGCTCGAGACCGTCATGCAGGCCTTCAAGGACCAGGGCGTGACCCCGCTGGCCGAGGCCGGCGCCGAGTACCCGATGGGCCAGCTCTGGTACGAGCTCGTGCTGGCGAACTCCGAGCGCGACTTCATCGACCAGTACCAGCTCTTCGACGGCGACCCGGACTTCCACGGACCGGAGATGACGGAGGCGACCGAGAAGCTCGACTCCTGGATCAAGTCCGGGTACGTCGCGTCCGACTCCGCCGCGCTGACCGCCGAGGACATGGGCGTGTCGTTCATCAACGGCACCTACCCGATGATGGTCTCCGGCTCGTGGTGGTTCGGCCGCATCGTCGAGGAGATGGACGCCGACTGGGGCCAGTTCAACTTCCCCGGCAACACGCTCCAGGTCGGCTCGTCCGGCAACCTCTGGGTCGTCCCCGCGAACGCGGACTCGCCCGACCTCGCCGAGGAGTTCATCGACATCACGCTGCGCCCCGAGGTGCAGAACATCCTCGCGGAGAAGGGCGGCCTGCCCGTCGCCGGTGACGCGTCCGTCATCACGGACGAGCGCACGCAGCAGCTCACCGAGAACTTCCAGGCGATCCTCGACGACGACGGCCTCGCGTTCTACCCGGACTGGCCCGTGCCCGGCTACTACGACGTGATCGTCAGCGAGCTGCAGTCGCTCATCAACCAGTCGAAGTCGCCGACCGAGGTGCTCGACGGCCTCGAGTCCGCGTACGTGGACGGCAAGGCGGACCTGCTCGACAGCTGAGCGGACGCACGCGCCCGGCCGGTCGGGGCCGATCCCAGGATCGCCCCGGCCGGCCCGGGCCCCCACCCGAGGACCTCCCGCGAAAGAGACCGTCATGACCACCCGCACCGACACCGTGCCCGACGCCGGGCCCGGCCCCGCGCGCGAGGCGTCGCGCGCGACCGCGGCGCCCCGCCGCCGTCGCCGGCCCGCCTGGCTCCCGTACCTGCCCTACCTCCTGCCCGGCGCGGTGGCGTTCGTCGTCGTGATCGGCTACCCGTTCGTGATGAACGTCTACTACAGCCTGTTCAAGTGGCGCGGCGGCATGGCGCCGATGCGCTGGTACGGGCTGGGCAACTACGCCGACCTCATGAACGACTCGGCGTTCTGGACCTCGTTCCAGAACTCGATCGCGATGATCCTCGCGATGGTCGTCGCGCCGACCCTCATCGGGCTCGTGCTCGCGGCCGTGCTGTTCGACTACCTCGGCCGGCGCTTCGGCCCGCGCGTCGCGGCGTTCCTGCGCGCCACGTACTACCTGCCGCAGATCCTGCCCGTCGCCGTCGCCGGCGTGCTGTGGAACTGGATCCTCAACGCCCAGACCGGCGCGCTCAACGTGATCCTGCGCGGGATCGGCATCGAGAACCCGCCGAACTGGCTCGGCGACACGACGACCGCGCTGCCGAGCGTCATGCTCGTGCTCATCTGGGTGCAGATCGGCTACCCCGTCGTCATCTTCATGTCCGCGCTCCAGCGCGTGGACCCCGAGCTGTACGAGGCGGCCGAGCTCGACGGCGCGGGCTGGTGGCGCCGCTTCCGGGCCATCACGATCCCGCAGATCCGCCCGGAGACGTTCGTGGTCACGCTCACGTGCACGGTCGCCGCGCTCAAGGTGTTCGGCCCCATCTACGTGCTCACGCGCGGCGGGCCCGAGAGCTCGACGCTCGTCCCGAGCTACTACTCGTACCTCAACTTCTTCGACAAGTCGAAGGTCGGCTACGGCGCCGCGGTGGCGACCGTGCTGACCCTCGTCATCATCGTCGTCGCCGTCGTGATCCTCGCGCTGCAGAGCCGCGCCGAGCGTCGTGAGCAGGAGGGCCGCTGATGTCCACCGTCACCACCACCCCGACCGCGGGCGGCACGCCCGCGGCGCCCGCGCCGTCGTCCGGTTCCCGCCGCCCTCTGCGGGCCACGCGCCAGGACGAGCGCTACCGCCGCGGCGTCGGTCGCTGGTTCGTGCTCGCCGCGGCGATCCTCGTCGCCCTGCTCATGCTGTCGCCGTTCGTCATCATGGTGCTCAACGCGTTCAAGTCGCCGGCCGAGTACTCCCAGGACGGTCCGCTGAGCATCCCGAAGGAGCTCTACCTCGAGGGCGTGCAGAACTTCTGGACGCGGACGAACTTCCCGCAGAAGCTCTGGAACTCCGTCTTCATCTCGGCACTCGTCGCCGTGTTCGGCACGCTCCTGTCGCTGCTCAGCGCCTACGCGATCGGCGTCGGCCGCATCAAGGGTCGCCTGTGGATCGTCACGCTCTTCCTCGTGGCCAACATGCTGCCGCAGGAGGCGCTCATCTACCCGCTGTTCGACATGGCGCAGAAGGTGGGCCTGTCGAACTCGCAGTGGTCGATCATCATCATCTTCACGGTCATCCAGGCGGCGTTCGGCACGTACCTGCTCGCGTCCGTGCTCGGCACGTTCCCGCCCGCGCTGCTCGAGGCCGCCCAGCTCGACGGCGCCGGCCGCTGGCGCATCCTGTGGCAGGTCGTCTACCCGATCGTCAAGCCCACGCTCGGCGTCCTCATGATCTTCTTCTTCATCTGGACGTGGAACGAGTTCTTCATCCCGCTGGTCATGCTGACGACCAACGACACCCAGACGATCCCCATCGCCCTCGCGTCGCTCCAAGGCGACCGGATGATGGACGCCCCGACGACGAACGCGGGCGCGCTCGTCTCGCTGATCCCCGCGCTGATCTTCTTCCTCATCTTCCAGCGCACGCTCACCCGGGGCGTCACGGCCGGTGCCGTGAAGTGACCGCGGCCCGCGGCCGCCCCCGAGACTCCTGAACGCACCGACGAAGGAAGCACCACCCATGAAGTTCACCGACGGGTACTGGCAGGTCCGGCCCGGCATGCACCCCCTCTACGCGGTCGAGGTCGACGACGTCCGCGCGGACGAGGCGGCCGGCACGCTCACCGTGTACGCGCCGACGGCGAAGATCCGCGGTCGTGGCGACACGCTCAACCGCCCGATGCTCACGACGACGTACTCCTCGCCCGCGCCCGGCGTGATCCGCGTGCGCGTCGAGCACCACCAGGGCGCGGTGCGCCGCGGCCCGGCGTTCCAGGTGACCGGCGAGCCCGGGTTCCGTCCCGAGGTCGAGGTGCACGACGACGTCGCGGTCCTGCGGTCCAAGGACCTCGCGGTGCGCGTGCACCGGGGCGACCGGTGGCGCGTCGACTTCGAGGCGGACGGCGAGGTGCTGACCTCGTCGCTGCCCAAGTCGGTCGGGCACGTCACGGCCGACGACGGCCGCGCCTGGACGCACGAGCAGCTGGCGCTCGAGCCGGGCGAGCTCGTCTACGGCCTGGGGGAGCGGTTCGGCCCGTTCGTCAAGAACGGCCAGGTCGTCGACATCTGGAACGAGGACGGCGGCACGTCGAGCGAGCAGGCGTACAAGTCCGTCCCGCTCTACCTGACGACCAAGGGCTACGGCGTGTTCGTCGAGCACCCGGAGAAGGTGTCGTTCGAGGTCGCCTCGGAGGTGAACACGCGCGTCCAGTTCTCCGTCGAGGGCCAGTCGCTCGAGTACCTGGTCATCCAGGGCCCGACGCCCAAGGACGTGCTGCGCCGGTACACCGCGCTCACCGGCCGCCCCGCGCGCGTCCCGGCGTGGTCGTTCGGGCTGTGGCTCACCACGTCGTTCACGACGAGCTACGACGAGCAGACCGTGAACGGCTTCATCGACGGCATGGCCGAGCGCGACCTGCCGTTGTCGGTGTTCCACTTCGACTGCTTCTGGATGCGCGAGTACCAGTGGGTCGACTTCGAGTGGGACCCGCGCACGTTCCCCGACCCCGAGGGCATGCTGCGCCGCCTGCACGACCGGGGGCTCAAGGTGTGCGTGTGGATCAACCCGTACGTCGCGCAGCGCTCGCCGCTCTTCGCGGAGGCCGCGGAGCAGGGCTTCCTCGTCAAGCGCGAGGACGGGTCCGTGTGGCAGTGGGACCTGTGGCAGGCGGGCATGGGCCTGGTGGACTTCACCAACCCTGACGCGACCGCGTGGTACGTGGGCAAGCTCGAGGGCCTGCTCGACCAGGGCGTCGACTGCTTCAAGACCGACTTCGGCGAGCGGATCCCCGTCGACGGCATCGCGTGGCACGACGGCTCCGACCCGAAGAAGATGCACAACTACTACGCCCAGCTCTACAACGAGGCGGTCTTCCGCCTGCTGGAGCGCAAGCGTGGCGAGGGCGACGCGGTGCTGTTCGCGCGGTCCGCGACCGCGGGCGGGCAGCAGTTCCCCGTGCACTGGGGCGGCGACTGCGACTCGACGTACGCGTCGATGGCCGAGTCGCTGCGCGGCGGCCTCTCGATGTCGATGTCCGGGTTCGGCTACTGGAGCCACGACATGGGCGGCTTCGAGGGCACGCCCGACCCGGGCGTGTTCAAGCGCTGGACGGCGTTCGGCCTCCTCTCGTCGCACTCGCGCCTGCACGGCTCGGGCTCGGTGCGGGTCCCGTGGGCGTTCGACGACGAGGCCGTCGACGTCACGCGCAAGTTCACGCGCCTCAAGCTGTCGCTCATGCCGTACCTCGGGCGCGTGGCCGAGGAGGCGCACACCGACGGCGTGCCGATGATGCGCCCGCTCGCGCTCGAGCTGCCGCACGACCGCGCGGGGTTCACCGCGGACACGCAGTACCTGCTGGGCGACGCGCTCCTCGTCGCGCCCGTGTTCCGCGCGGACGGCCGCGTGGAGTACTACGTGCCGGAGGGCACGTGGACGCGCCTCGTCCAGCCCGACGACGGCCCCGCCCTGAGCGAGACCGTCACGGGCCCGCGCTGGGTCACCGAGACCCACGGGTTCGACTCGCTCCCGGTGCTCGTGCGCCCGGGCACCGTCCTCCCGGTGGGCGCCCGCACCGACCGGCCGGACTACGACTGGGCCGACGGCGTCACACTGCACGCGTTCGAGCTGCCGGAGGGCTACGACGAGCTCGTGGTCGTCCCGCCGTCGGACGGTGCTCCGGGGGCGACGTTCCGCATCCGGCGGTCGGGCGCGACGCTCACCGTCTCGTCCGACGACGCCGTGGCGGGGTGGTCCGTGCGGGCCGGCTCCGCGACGGCCGAGGCGCACGGTGCGACCAGCGTGACGATCGACCTCGGCTGACGACGTATCCTGGGCGAGCATGTCATGGAAGCGCTCCCATGGCATGCTCGCCCGTGCACTCCCCGCGCGTGCTCCGCTCGCACCCGCCGAGACCGCACGAGCACCCACCGACCACCCGTCGCGGACCGCGTCGTCCGACGACCGAGCAGCGAGGACCCTCGTGACCACCGACACCACCGCCCCCGTCGACGTCGACGCCCAGGCCGCGCCCGCGTCGTCGGGCCGCCGCACGTTCCCGACCGACTTCCTCTGGGGCTCTGCCACCGCCGCGTACCAGATCGAGGGCGCCGCCGCCGAGGACGGCCGCACGCCGTCCATCTGGGACACCTACTCCCACACCCCGGGCCGCACGCTCAACGGGGACACGGGCGACGTCGCGGACGACCACTACCACCGGTGGCAGGAGGACGTGCAGCACATCGCCGACCTCGGCCTCGGCGCGTACCGCTTCTCGATCTCCTGGTCCCGCGTCCAGCCCGGCGGCACCGGCCCGCTCAACCCCGAGGGCGTCGCCTTCTACTCGCGCCTCGTCGACGCGCTGCTCGAGAAGGGCGTCAAGCCCGTCGTCACGCTCTACCACTGGGACCTCCCGCAGGAGCTCGAGGACGCCGGCGGCTGGGCCAACCGCGACACCGCGTACGCGTTCGCCGAGTACGCCCGCCACATGGCGCGCGAGCTCGGCGACCGGATCGACACGTGGACGACGCTCAACGAGCCCTGGTGCTCCGCCTACCTCGGCTACGGCTCCGGCGTGCACGCGCCCGGCCGCACCGAGCCGGCCGCGGCGCTCGCGGCCGTGCACCACCTCAACCTCGCGCACGGCCTCGCCGTCCAGGCGATCCGCGACGAGCTCGGCGAGGACGCGAGGACGTCCGTCACGCTCAACCTCCACGTCATCCGGCCCGACGACCCGTCGTCCGCGGCGGACCTGGACGCGGTGCGCAAGATCGACGCGCTCGCCAACCGCGCGTTCCTCGCCCCGATGCTCGACGGCGAGTACCCCGCCGACCTGCTCGCCGACACCGCGCACGTGAGCGACTGGTCGTTCGTGCAGGAGGGCGACCTCGAGACGGTGCGCCAGCCGCTGTCGATCCTCGGCGTCAACTACTACTCGACCGTGCGCGTGCGCCACTTCTCCGGCGACGGCGAACGGTCGGAGAACGACGGCCACGGCGCGTCGAGCCACAGCCCGTGGATCGGCGTCGACGACGTGGAGTTCGTCCAGCAGCCCGGCCCGTACACCGCGATGGGCTGGAACATCGAGCCCGCCGGCATGACCGAGCTGCTCGTGTCCGTGGCGAGGACGTACCCGCACCAGCCGATGATGGTCACCGAGAACGGCGCCGCGTTCGCCGACGAGGTCACGGTCGACGCCGACGGCACCGCCCGCGTGCACGACGACCGCCGTGTCGCGTACCTGCACGACCACGTCGACGCCGTCGGTGCCGCGGTCGACGCGGGCGCCGACGTGCGCGGGTACTTCGCGTGGTCCCTGCTCGACAACTTCGAGTGGGGCTACGGCTACGACCGCCGGTTCGGCATCATCCGCGTCGACTACGACACGCTCGAGCGCACGTGGAAGGACTCCGCGCACTGGTACCGCCGGCTCGCGACGTCGAACACGCTCCCCACGGTGGACGAGACCGCCTGACGAATCTGCTCGTCGCCCGCGCGAGGGCCCGTCCGGTCGCACCGGGCGGGCCCTCGTCGTGCACCGCGGCCCGTGCGGGCGGCCTCCGTCTCGCCCGGACGGGGTGAGGCGCGACCCAGGCGACCTTCCCTAGCCTCGCAGCCATGAGCGATGTCGAGGTCAAGACCAGGACGGGCGGGGTGCTCGCCGCCGCGTGCCTGTCGACGCTGGTCGTCAACGCGAACACGTCGGCGGTGAGCATCCTGCTCCCCGCGATCAGCGAGGACACGGGCACGAGCGTGACGACCCTCCAGTGGGCGGTCACCGGCTACTCCCTGGTCGGGGCCGCCGTGATCGTCACCTCGGGAGCCCTGGGCGACGTGTTCGGCCGCAAGCGGGTGTTCCAGCTCGGGCTCCTGCTCTTCGTCGCGTCCTGCGTGCTCATCGCGCTCGCCCCGTCGGGCGGCATGGTCATCGCCGGGCGCTTCGTCCAGGGTGCGGCCGGGGCGACGATCGTGGCGTGCGGGCTGAGCCTGCTGTCGGTGGCCAACAGCGGCGACGCCCAGCTCCGGGCGGTGTCGTTGTGGGGTGCGGCGTCCGCCGTCGGTGCCGCGGCGGGTCCGCTGCTCGGCGGGGTGCTCGTCAACCTCACCGGGTGGCAGGGCCTCTTCTGGGTCGACGCCGTCGTCGCCGCGGCCTGCGTCGTCCTGACGTACGTCGTCGTGTCCGAGTCGCGCGACCCCGACCGCTCGCGCTCGATCGACTACGCGGGCACCGTGCTCGTCGCGCTCACCCTCGCTCCTCTCATCCTCGCGCTGAGCAAGGGCAGCGACTGGGGGTGGGGCTCGCTCGCGACCCTCGGCAGCCTCGCGGTCGCCGTCGTGGCGGGCTGCCTGTTCGTCGTGGTCGAGCGCCGGGTCGCGGTCCCGCTCCTCGATCTCGCCCTCCTGCGCAACCGCGTGCTCGTCGGCGCGACCATGGCCATCCTCATCGGCTCCGGCACGATCAACGGGCTCATGTACCTGCTGAGCATCTACTTCCAGGACCCCGCCACCCTGGGCCTCAGCCCCCTCGAGGCGGGGCTCGCGACGCTGCCCGCGACGGCGGGCCTCGTGATCGTCGCGCCGCTGGTGCCGAAGCTCGCGGCGAAGGTCGGGGGACGGCAGGTCGTCGGGCTCGGGTTCCTGCTCACCGCCGTCGGGTTCGGCGTCGTCGGCGTCGTCCAGGCCGACTGGCGGTACGGCGCCTTCGTCCTCCCCCTGATCGCGATCGCCGTCGGCATGGGCCTGTCGAACGGGCCGGCGTCCTCCGCCTCCACGGCGTGCGTCTCCGCGAACGAGGTGGGCGCCGCGTCGGGCGTCTCCAACATGGCGCGCTACGTCGGCGCCGCGGTCGCGACGGCGGTCGTGGCCTCGATCTACGCGGCGGTGGTCGCGGACCGCACCGCCGCGGGTGCGACGACCGCCGACGCCCTCGCCTCCGGCCTCGGCACCGCCTCCTGGGTCATGGCCGGGACCAGCGCGCTCGGGGTCGTCATGGCGGTCGTCATGGGACGGCGGTACCGGGCCGAGCGAGGAACGGTGCACGACGCCGCGTCGGCCGCCGCCGCGGTGACGCACACCCTGCCCACGTCGGCCACGCCGGTCGCAGCGAGGGCGACGGACTGACCGTCGCCCTCGCCCTCGCCCTCGCCCTCGCCCTCGCCCTCTCCCCGTCCCCGGGACCGTGCCGGCCCCGGCGCGGGGTCAGCCCTTGACCGTGTCGTCGAGGTGCAGACCGTCCACGACGTCCTGGAACCCGGCGAGCTCGTCCGGGCAGTAGATCTGGATGATGAGGAGCTGTCCCTCGACGACGCGGTTGTCCGCGACGACGGGCCGGATGCCCGGGCCCGCGGCCCCGTTGACGAGCTGACCCAGGAGGGTCGCCCGGCCCAGCGCGCTACCGGGGTCCTCGCACGTGGCTCCGCCGTCGTCCCCGAGGACCCGCACGACCTGGTCCACCTGCGGTGTCGGCGCGCCCGCGGCGGCGAGCGCGGTGAGGAGCTGCTCCGCCTTCTGCTCGGCCTCCGTCGTCGTCTGCCGCTCGCCACGTACCAGCAGCGCGACGACGACGAGCGCGACGACCACGACGGCCGCGACGACGTAGATGGTCCGGCGCTCGCGGCGCGGCTGCCGTTCCGTGACCTCGCTCATGGTGCGCTCGCCTCCTTCTCCTGCGTCGTCGCGTCCGGGAGCCTCCACGACGGCTTGCGCAACCGGTAGAACAGGTACGGCACCAGGAGGCCCAGGCCGAGGGCCCCGCCGGCGACGATGACGAGGTACGAGCCGGGGCTCCCCGACCCGAACTGCGACGGCGGGATGAACCCGACCAGCAGCGCGGCGAGCGACGCGACGAAGCCGACCCCGCACAGCGCCCCGAGCATCGGTGCGCGGTACCCGCGTGCGTGGTCGGGCTGCTGGCGGCGCAGGCGGATCGCCGCGACGAACATGAGCAGGTACATGATCAGGTACACCTGGGTCGTGATGACCGAGAAGATCCAGTACGCGCTCGAGACGCTCGGGATGAGCGCGTAGCCGAGCGCGATCACCGTGGTGACGACGCCCTGCGTGACGAGGATGTTCTGCTGGACGCCGTTCTTGTTGAGCTTCTGGAGGAACGGCGGGAGGTAGCCCTCCTGGCGCGAGATGAGCAGGAGGCCCTTGGACGGCCCGGCCAACCACGTGAGCATGCCGGCGACGGACGCCGTCACGAGCATGATCCCGATGATCGGCGTGAGCCACTGCGAGCCGAAGTAGGCGAACACGGCGTCGAAGGCCTGCATGATGCCCGCGGTCAGGGAGAGCTGCTCGGCCGGGACGACCCAGCTGATCGCGAGCGCGGGGAGGATGAAGATCAGCAGCACCATGCCCATGGCGAGGAAGATCGAGCGCGGGAACTCGCGTGCGGGGTTGCGCAGCGACCCGACGTGCACCGCGTTCATCTCCATGCCGGAGTACGACAGGAAGTTGTTGACGATCAGCACGAGGCTCGACAGGCCGGCCCAGGCGGGCAGCAGGTGCTCGGCGTCCATCGGCGCGGCGGACGCGTTACCCTGGCCGAGGAACACGACGCCGAGCGTCACCAGGATCACGCCCGGGATGAGCGTGCCGATGATGAGCCCGCCGCTCGCGAGCCCCGCCACGCCCTTGGTGCCGCGCGACGAGACCCACACGCCGGACCAGTAGACGACGACGATGACGATCGCCGTCCACACGCCGCTGCTCGCGAGGCTCGGGTTGATGACGTAGGCCAGCGTGCTCGCGACGAACCCGAGCAGGCTCGGGTAGTAGAAGATCGTCATCGCGAACTGGCACCACACCGCGAGGAAGCCCATCGGCTTCGAGATCCCCTCGGACACCCACTTGTAGACGCCGCCGCTCCAGCCGGAGGCCAGCTCGGCGGAGACGAGCGACGTGGGAAGGAGGAACACCACGGCGGGCAGGAGATAGAGGAAGACGCACGCCAGCCCGTAGACGGCCATCGTGGGCGCGGCGCGCAGGCTCGCGACGGAGCTCGTCGTCATCATCGCGAGGGCGATCCACGAGATGTAGTTGCTCGCCGGGATGGCGGCGCGCGCCCGGGACGACGTGGCGGGTACCGCCGGCCCCTCGGCGGCGTCTGCCGCGCTCATGTCGCCCGCTCCTCGTCGCTGCGGTGCACTGCTGCGTGCTCTGGGTGCATCTCGACCGCCTCCTCGGCGCAGTCGTGGACGTCCGACGAGCCGATCGTCCACCGGGGCAGCGCGCGGGCGTATCACCTGCACCGGGTGACTTGGCGGTCGGGCGACACCGGGCGAAGCGCCCGAGCCGGTGCGGGCACGGCGGCAGGGACCGGGCATGGCGTACGACACGCCGACGGCACGACACGCCGAGAGGATCACGAGATTCTGCGTCCGTATTGGGCTGTTTGTCGTGCAGGTTCGGGCGCCCGCACGACTCCGTGCCGGCGTCCCGCAGAGGTGTCGGCGCGTCGCACAGGGTGTGGACCGACGCCGTCCCCATCCTGTGGACGGCTCGTCGCGGGGCGCGAGAACGAGCCGTTCCGGACACCTCCGGCGGTGGACGACGGGCTGTGGACGACGCCCTCCAGGGGCGTGTCAGAGGGGGGTGGGACCATGGATCCATGGCTCTTACCACATGCCGACGGGTGAAGTTCGACCACGACATCTAGTGCGGTGGCACGGTGTCGACCACTAGGTATAGTGGTTGCACACCCAGGGGGCCGGAGGCCTTCTGGCGAATCACACAGACGTAGTTCCACCGGTGTCCTTCGAGGTCAGAGACGTTTCTCCCTCCCCGAGGACCGATCCCGGACAGAGCGCGAGAGACGAGGAGTCACCCCATGAGCGTCACGGTCTACAGCAAGCCGGCTTGCGTTCAGTGCGACGCGACGTACCGCGCTCTGGACAAGAAGGGCATCGAGTACTCCGTCGTGGACATCAGCCAGGACGCCGAGGCGCTCGAGCTCGTCCGCGGGCTCGGCTACCTGCAGGCGCCCGTGGTCGTCGCCGGGGACGAGCACTGGTCCGGGTTCCGTCCCGACCAGATCAACGCCCTCGCGCAGAAGGTGTCGCCGGTCGTCGCCTGACCGGCCTCCCGGGGCGCCGCGAGGCGCCCCGACCACGTACGGAAGCAGGCGGAGCAGGGCAGGACGGAGGTGCGTCCCCGTGGGGTCGCTCGTGTACTTCTCCAGCGTCAGCGAGAACACGCACCGGTTCGTCCAGCGGCTCGACCTGCCGGCCCTCGGCATGGACGTGCAGCGCATCCCGCTGCGTCCGACCGAGGGCTTCCTGCGCGTCGAGGAGCCGTACGTGCTCATGGTCCCGACCTACGGGGGCGGCAACGAGGGCGGTGCCGTCCCGCGCCAGGTCGTGAAGTTCCTCAACGACGTGCACAACCGGTCGTTGATCCGCGGCGTCATCGCCGCGGGCAACACCAACTTCGGCGAGGCCTACTGCATCGCCGGCGACATCATCTCCGCGAAGTGCCAGGTGCCCTACCTGTACGCCTTCGAACTCCTGGGAACAGCCGAGGACGCCGCGCGCGTCCGCGACGGATTGGGACGATTTTGGCAACGACAGTCACGGATTCCGGCGTGAACTCCGCGAGCGCAGTGGCGGGTGACGTCGAGCTCGCGCCCCAGCAGGTGCCGCTGGCGAGCACCCAGCTCGACTACCACGCGCTCAACGCGATGCTGAACCTCTACGGCCCGAACGGCGAGATCCAGTTCGACAAGGACCGCGAGGCCGCGCGCGCGTACTTCCTCCAGCACGTCAACCAGAACACGGTCTTCTTCCACGACCTGCAGGAGAAGCTCGACTACCTCGTCGAGAACAAGTACTACGACCCGGCCGTGCTGGCGAAGTACGACCGCGCGTTCGTGAAGTCCCTCTTCGAGTTCGCGTACGCCAAGAAGTTCCGGTTCGAGACGTTCCTCGGCGCGTTCAAGTACTACACGTCGTACACGCTCAAGACGTTCGACGGGAAGCGGTACCTCGAGCGCTTCGAGGACCGTGTGTGCATGGTCGCGCTCGGTCTCGCGGACGGCAACGAGCAGGCCGCGCTCGACATCGTCGAGGAGGTCATCTCGGGCCGTTTCCAGCCTGCGACCCCGACCTTCCTCAACGTCGGCAAGGCGCAGCGTGGCGAGCCCGTGTCCTGCTTCCTGCTGCGCATCGAGGACAACATGGAGTCCATCGCGCGCGGCATCAACTCCGCGCTGCAGCTCTCCAAGCGCGGCGGCGGCGTCGCCCTGCTCCTGTCGAACATCCGCGAGCACGGCGCGCCGATCAAGCACATCGAGAACCAGTCGTCGGGCGTCATCCCCGTGATGAAGCTGCTCGAGGACTCGTTCTCCTACGCGAACCAGCTCGGCGCGCGCCAGGGTGCCGGCGCCGTGTACCTGCACGCGCACCACCCGGACATCCTGCGGTTCCTCGACACCAAGCGCGAGAACGCGGACGAGAAGATCCGCATCAAGACGCTCTCGCTGGGCGTCGTGATCCCGGACATCACGTTCGAGCTCGCCAAGAAGAACGAGGACATGTACCTCTTCTCGCCGTACGACGTCGAGCGCGTCTACGGCAAGCCGTTCGCCGACATCTCGGTCACCGAGAAGTACGACGAGATGGTCGACGACTCGCGCATCCGCAAGACGAAGATCAAGGCGCGCGACTTCTTCCAGACGATCGCCGAGCTCCAGTTCGAGTCCGGCTACCCGTACATCATGTTCGAGGACACGGTGAACAAGGCGAACCCGATCAAGGGCCGCATCACCCACTCGAACCTGTGCTCGGAGATCCTCCAGGTCTCGACGCCGTCGACGTTCAACGAGGACCTCTCGTACGACCACGTCGGCCGCGACATCTCCTGCAACCTCGGCTCGCTGAACATCGCGAAGACGATGGACTCGCCCGACTTCGCCAAGACGATCGACACCGCGATCCGCGCGCTCACCGCGGTCTCGGACCAGACGAGCATCGAGTCGGTGCCGTCGATCAAGCGCGCGAACGAGGCGGGCCACGCGATCGGCCTCGGCCAGATGAACCTCCACGGCTACCTCGCGCGCGAGCGGATCCACTACGGGTCCGAGGAGGGCATCGACTTCACCAACATCTACTTCTACACGGTCGCCTACCACGCGATCGCGGCGTCGAACCGCCTCGCGATCGAGCGTGGGCGCGCGTTCGGCGGCTTCGAGGACTCGAAGTACGCGTCGGGGGAGTACTTCGACAAGTACACCGACCAGGTGTGGGAGCCGGAGACCGAGCGCGTGCGCCAGCTCTTCGCCGACGCCGGCGTGCACGTGCCGACGCAGGACGACTGGAAGGCCCTCAAGGCCTCGGTCATGGAGCACGGGATCTACAACCAGAACCTCCAGGCCGTCCCGCCGACCGGCTCGATCTCCTACATCAACAACTCGACGTCCTCCATCCACCCGGTGCCGTCGAAGATCGAGATCCGCAAGGAGGGCAAGATCGGGCGCGTCTACTACCCGGCGCCCTACCTGACGAACGACAACCTCGAGTACTACGAGGACGCGTACGAGATCGGCTACGAGAAGATCATCGACACGTACGCCGCCGCGACGCAGCACGTCGACCAGGGCCTGAGCCTCACGCTGTTCTTCAAGGACACGGTCACGACGCGCGACGTCAACCGCGCGCAGATCTACGCGTGGCGCAAGGGCATCAAGACGCTCTACTACATCCGCCTCCGCCAGATGGCCCTGGAGGGCACGGAGGTGGAGGGCTGCGTCAGCTGCATGCTGTAGTCGCCTGAGGCAACTGTGCGTTGCCTCGATGCCCGACGCCGTCGGCCACGTCCCTCAGAGGCGTGGCCGACGGCGCAGGGTCCGGTCCCACGAAGTCGTCCCGGTCGGTCCGGGGTCAGCAGGAGAGAAGAAGGCAGATGTCGCCCACGGGGAAGCTCAAGCTCATCGATCGCGTGAGCGCGATCAACTGGAACCGTCTCGAGGACGAGAAGGACCTCGAGGTGTGGGACCGCCTCGTCGGGAACTTCTGGCTGCCCGAGAAGGTGCCGGTGTCGAACGACATCCAGTCGTGGCACACGCTCACGGCGGAGGAGCAGCAGCTCACGATGCGCGTGTTCACCGGTCTGACGCTGCTCGACACGATCCAGGGCACGGTCGGCGCGGTGTCGCTCATCCCCGACGCGATCACGCCGCACGAGGAGGCGGTGTACACCAACATCGCGTTCATGGAGTCGGTGCACGCCAAGAGCTACTCGTCGATCTTCTCGACGCTGTGCTCGACGCGCGAGATCGACGACGCGTTCCGCTGGTCGGAGGAGAACCCGAACCTCCAGCGCAAGGCCGAGATCGTCATGGAGTACTACAAGGGCGACTCGCCGCTCAAGCGCAAGGTCGCGAGCACGCTGCTCGAGTCCTTCCTCTTCTACTCCGGCTTCTACCTGCCGATGTACTGGTCGTCCCGCGCCAAGCTGACGAACACGGCCGACCTCATCCGCCTCATCATCCGCGACGAGGCCGTGCACGGGTACTACATCGGCTACAAGTTCCAGAAGGGTCTCGAGAAGCTCTCCCCGGAGGAGCGCGACGAGCTCAAGGCGTACACGTTCGAGCTGCTCTTCGAGCTGTACGACAACGAGGTGCAGTACACGGAGGACCTCTACGACGGCGTCGGGCTCACCGAGGACGTCAAGAAGTTCCTGCGGTACAACGCGAACAAGGCGCTCATGAACCTCGGCTACGAGGCGCTCTTCCCCAAGGACGAGACCGACGTCAACCCCGCGATCCTCTCGGCGCTGTCGCCGAACGCGGACGAGAACCACGACTTCTTCTCCGGCTCCGGCTCGTCGTACGTCATCGGCAAGGCCGTGAACACCGAGGACGACGACTGGGACTTCTGACCGTCGCCAATCGCGCGCCGAGGGCCCGGACCTGCACCAAGCTGCGGGTCCGGGCCCTCGGCGTCTGGCATAGTCCCGCCATGGGCATGCTCAGGGAGCGGCTGCGCGCCGCGGGCCTCGACGACGTGACCTCCGTCGAGCCGGTGAGCGGTGGGCTCGCCGCGACGGCCGGGCTGGCCCGGCGGGCCGACGGCGAGCCGCTGTTCGTCAAGGCGTTCGACGCGGACGCGCCGGGCGACGACGTCTTCACCGTCGAGGCCGAGGGCCTGGCTGCGCTCCGCGCAGCCGGGCTGGAGACCCCCGAGGTGGTTCACGCGGGCCGGGACCTGCTCGTGCTGTCGGCGCTCGCTCCGCGGCCGTCGACGCCGGTCTTCTGGGAGGAGCTCGCCCGCTCGCTGGCGCGCGTGCACACCACGACGCGGAGCGACCGCTTCGGGTGGCACCAGGACGGCTGGCTCGGCCGCCGCCGGCAGGTGAACACGTGGACGGAGGACGGCTTCGAGTTCTTCGCGCAGCACCGGCTGCTGCGCTGGCTCGACGAACCCCGGGTCCACGCCGCGCTCGACGCCGCGGACCGTGCAGCGCTCGAGCGCCTCTGCGCGCGGCTCCCGGAGGTGCTGCCGGGAGGACCGGCCTGCCTGACGCACGGCGACCTGTGGGCGTCGAACGTCATGGCGACCGCCGACGGCCGCCCGGCGCTGATCGACCCGGCCGTCTCCTACACGTGGGCGGAGGTCGACCTCGCTCACGTGTGGACGACCGCGCCCCCGCCCGAGGCCGATGTCTTCTTCGGGCTCTACGCGGAGCTCACGGGTCTCGACGACGACTGGCGTGCGCGCCTTCCCGTCGTCCAGCTCCGGCAGCACCTGGCCGTCATCGCGCAGTTCGAGCCCGACTGGGGCGCGGCGGAGGCTGTCCGCGCGACGCTGGCCCCCTTCCGGGCGCGCTGACCGACGACGATCGTCGGCTCAGTCGTTCGGGCGGGACTGCGCGCCCTCGACGGGCGGGTCGGCCGACCACGGGAACGTGATCCAGAGGTCGGTGTCCTTCCACGAGTAGTCCGGCTGGATGATCGTGCGCGGCTTGGTGTAAAGCACCGCGGACCGTGCCTCGGCGCCGTGGGTGCTCAGCATCTCCATGACCAGGGCGAGCGTCCGGCCGGAGTCCGCGACGTCGTCGACCACGAGCACGTGCGCACCTGGCAGGTCGGACGTGTCCATGAGTGGCGGGAGGACGCGCGGGTCGGTGAGGGTCTGGCCGATGTCGGTGTAGAACTCGACGTTGAGCGTCCCGACGCCCTTGGTCCCGAGCGCGTACGCGACCGCGCCGCCGGGCAGCAGCCCGCCGCGCGCGACGGCGACGACGACCTCGGGCCGGAACCCGCTCGCCACGACCTGCTCGGCGAGCTCGCGCGCGGCGACGCCGAACGTCTCCCACGTGAGCACCTCGCGCTCGGGCGGGACGGCGGGGCTCGGCGACAGCGCGTCGTCGGGCACCGCGGGGACCGGGTTCGTGGAGGCGTCCGTCATGGACCGAGCGTACGTCGCGCGACGCGCGGGCTCTGCCGGTCCAGGTCCCGGCGGTCCGGGACCCACGGCCCGGACCCGCGCCCCTACCGACACGACGAGGGCCGCACCCCGAGCGGGGTGCGGCCCTCGTCGCGCTGTGTCGGCTCTGTGCGGGGTCAGTACGCCGCGAGGATGTCCACGACGAAGACGAGCGTCTCGCCCGCGAGCTCGTGCGTGTTCTCGTCGCTCTTCTCGCCGTAGCCGAGCGACGGCGGGATGACGAGGAGCACCTGGCTCCCGACGGTCTGGCCGGACAGGCCCTGGGTCCAGCCGGCGACGACGCCGCTCAGCGGGAAGGTCGAGGGCTCACCGCGGTCCCACGACGAGTCGAACTGCTCGCCGTCGAGCTTCCAGCCGGTGTAGTGCGCGATGACGGTCTGGTCCTCGGTGACCTCGGGGCCGGTGCCCTTGATGAGCGGCTGGACGACCAGCTCGGTCGGCGCGGTGTAGCCCTCGGGGATCTCGATCGACGGCTTGCCCGTGTCGTCGAGCGTGACGACGGGCAGGCCCTCGGCGGGCGTGACGGCCTCGCCCTCGGCGCGGTCCGGGACGTCCGCGGGGTCGGGGGCGACCGGGGCGTCCTTGACGGCGGTGACCTCGCCGACGGTGAGGATCGCCGTGCCGTCCTGGCCCGGCGCGGCGAACAGGAAGCGGGTCCCGACCTTCTTGCCCACGAGGACCTCGATGAGCTGCGGGTACACGCTGTCGTCGAGCGGGACCGACTGCGCCGAGTCGTCCACCCAGGTCGACCCGACCTTGGAGCCGTCCGCGCCGGAGTACGCCGCCTGGTGCAGCGTGACCTCCTGGCCCTTGGCGATCTCGTCGCCGTCGCCGTCGTTCAGCGAGATCGCGGCCGCGCCCGACACCTCGAACGGCGTCTCGAACTCCACCGTCGGCTCGGCGCCCGGGTCGCCGGTGACCGTCACGGCCTCGAGCGCCGCGACGTCCTCGGGCGCCGACGTCGCGGCGTCCGCGCTGTCGGTCTCGGACGGGCTCGGCGACGTCTCGTCGCCGGACCCGCCCTCCGACGAGCAGCCGGAGAGGACGAGGGCGGCGCCCAGGGTGAGCGCGGCGACGCCGCGCAGGGTGCGGTGCTTCACGAGAGGGGGTCCTTCGGTCGGTGGGACGACGCGGGGTCGTCGGGTCTGGGCCGCACCCCGCAGGACGGCGGTCGTCGGCGTCCCGGGTCGGGGCCGCCTCGCGTCCGCGTGCCGGGTGCAGCACCGGCGCGGACACTCTAGCGGTCCTGCCTGGACACCCGCTGGGAGCCGCCGGCCCGACGGCTGCGCCCGTACGTCGCCCCGCCCGTCAGTCGCCCCCGCGCGCGGCGCCCGGGGGAGAATGGGCGCATGCCGTCCCGCCGACCGTCCCGCAAGCGACCCTGGGGAGCGGAGCCCGCACCCCTCGACCTGGACCGGGCTCTCGGCGGCGCGCGCCGCGAGTCCGGGGCCGACGGCGAGTGGCAGGTCCGGACCGTGCGCGGCGGGTCCAAGACCTACCTGTGCCCGGGGTGCAACCAGGAGATCCCGCCCGGGACGGGCCACGTCGTGGCGTGGCAGGAGGACTCGTTCTTCGGCGCCGAGACGGCGCTCGACCACCGCCGGCACTGGCACACGTCGTGCTGGCAGGCGCGCGGGCGCCGTCGCCCCCGGTAGAGGTCCGCAGTGGACGAACTAGGCTCGACCCTGATGAGCACCGCACCCGATCCCGCGCCCGCCGGAGCCGACGCACCGGCCGGTCCGACCCCCATCCGGTCCCTGACGGTCCTGCCCGCACGGCGCGAGGACGTCGAGCTGCACACGGCGGACGGGCTGACGCTCGTCGGCGAGCTTGCGCTCCCCGCCGACCGCGACCCGGTCGCGACCCTCGTGACCCTCCACCCGCTGCCGACGCACGGCGGCTACATGGACTCGCACGTCTACCGGAAGGCGGCGTGGCGCCTGCCCGCGCTCGCCGACCTCGCGGTGCTGCGGTTCAACACGCGCGGGACGTCGTCGCCCCGCGGGACGAGCGAGGGTGCGTTCGACGGCGGCGAGGCCGAGCGCTTCGACGTCGCCGCGGCCATCGAGCTCGCGGAGTTCCGCGACCTGCCGCACCGCTGGCTCGTCGGGTGGTCGTTCGGGACCGAGCTCGCGCTCAAGCACGGGACCGACCCGGCCGTGGAGGGCGCGATCCTGCTGTCGCCGCCGCTGCACCGCGCGACGGACGAGGACCTCGACCGGTGGGACGCGTTCGGCAAGCCGCTCGTGGTGCTCGTCCCCGAGCTCGACGACTACCTGCGCCCCGACGAGGCGCGCCGACGCTTCGCGCGCGTGCGCAACGCCGAGGTGATCGGCGTCGACGGCGCCAAGCACCTGTGGGTGGGGGAGCCGTCCGTGCGGCGCGTGCTCGACGAGATCGTGGGCCACGTCCGCCCCGGGTTCCCGCTGCCGCTGCCGACCGAGTGGTCCGGCGACGGGACCGGGGCCGTGACGGCCGAGCGTGACACCGCCGACTCCGACCAGGCGAGCTACGACGCGAGCCGGTCGGACGGCGTCGACGACTGACAGCCCCGGCGGGCCGGTCGCGGTCGTGGCACGGTGGGACGAGACCCGACGACGACGGACGCACGACCTGAGGAGGACGACGTGACGACGGCCCCGCTCGAGACCTTCACGCTGCGCGAGGGGTACGGGACCCCGCTCGTGCTGCTGCACGGCTTCCCGCTGGACCACCGTATGTGGGCCGACGTCGCGGCCGCGCTGCCGGGCGAGCCCACCGTCGTCGCCGTCGACCTCCCGGGGCTCGGCGCGAGCCCGCTCGCGGGCGGTCCGCCGTCGATCGACGCCGCCGCCGACGCCACCGCCGCCGCGCTCACCGCGGCCGGGATCACGCGCGCGGTCGTCGCGGGGCTGTCGATGGGGGGCTACGTCGCCCTCGCGCTCGCGGAGCGGCACCCCGACCTGGTCGCCGGGCTCGGGCTCGTGGACACCAAGTCGACGGCCGACACCGACGAGGCCGCCGCGAACAGGCTGCGGATCGCGGACGACGCCGCGCGGTCCCAGACCGTCGACCCCGTCCTCGGCATGCCGGGCGTGATGCTCGGCGAGACGAGCAAGGCCGCGCGCAAGCACCTCACCGCGCGGCTCGAGGAGTGGATCCGCGGCCAGCGGCCCGACGGCGTCGCGTGGTCGCAGCGCGCGATGGCGGCCCGGCCGGACCGCACCCACGTCCTCGAGGGGTTCGCCGGCCCGGTGGCCGTCGTCGTGGGGGAGGAGGACGCGCTCACGCCCGCGGCCGAGGCGGAGCACATGGCCGACGCCGCGCCCGCCGCACAGCTGGTCCTCGTGCCCGGCGCCGGGCACATGAGCGCGGTCGAGGACCCCGCGGCCGTGGCGGACGCCCTGGCCGACCTCCTGGCCCGCGCCGCGACCTGACGGGTCGGGCCGTCCCCGGCGCTCCCGGGCCGCCGTCGGTCAGCGCCCGTCGAGCACCAGCGCGAGCGCGTCCGCGAGGTCGATCGACTCGCCGTCCCGGCCGCCCTTGCCCAGCACGAGCGGCGGGTCCGACGGCTCGACGTCCACCCCGCGGAGCCGCCCCAGCACGGTGCCGGGCACCCCGAGGACGTAGAACTCCCCGTGCTCGCCGACGGCGACGCTGCGGTTGCGGCGCAGGTACCAGCCCTTGAGCGGGGTCCGGTACGTGGCGCTGCCGTCGAACGACCGGGCGCGCAGCGGCTCGGGCGCGAGGCCGCGCTCACGAGCGCGCACCACGAACTCGGCGAGGAGCGCTCGTGCTGCTGCGCTCTCCCGCGCGCGCTGGCGGTCGAGCTCGCGTTGTTGGTGCGCGGCAGCCTCGGTCCGCTGCCGACGCCAGTCGTCGGCAGCGGACCCGGTGCGGCCCGAGGGGTCCGCGGAGGACACCGGTCAGGCCGGCGCGGGGGCGTCGGACTCGGACTCGGCCTCGGCCTCCGCCTGACCGGCGGAGCCCCGCTTCGTCGAGGCGCTCGACCCGCCCTTCGGGGCCGGCTCGTCGGCGACGACCGGGAACTCCGCCGTCATGAGCGTCGCCGCCCGCGCCTGCTGCGCGGGCGTGCCCGCGGGCACCGCCGCCTTCTTCGTGGCGGGAGCCTTCGCGGCCTCGGCCTCGCCGCCGAGGAGCCCCCGCAGCTCGTCGAGGTAGGTGTTGATCGAGTCGTGCTGGCGCGTGAGGTCCTCGAGCTGGCGCTGGGCCACGTTGCGCTGCTGCTCGGCCTCCGCCTTCGCGTCGCTCACCGTCTGGTCCGCGAACGACCGCGCCTCGGCGACGATCTGGTCCGCGTTGCGACGGGCCGTCGACATGAGGTCCTTGACGTACGCGTCGGACTCCCGGCGGACCTTCTCGGCCTGCTCCAGCGCGAGCGCGACGCGCTTCTCGGCCTCCGCCGCGTGCTCCTCGGCCGTGGAGACCAGCTTCTCCGTCTCGGCCTTGGCGGCGGCGTGCCGCTCCGCGTTCTCGCGCTCCGCCTCCTCGCGGCGACGCACGACCTCGAGCTCGGCGTCGGCGAGCGCGGTGCGGGCCTTGTCGCGCAGCTCCTCCATCTCCGACGTGACCGCGTTGGCGGCCTCGGTCGCCTTGCGCTGCGCCTCGTCGACCTGGCGCTGCGCCTCGCGACGCGCGTTCTCCAGGAGCTCGGCGGACTCGCGCTCGGCGGACTCGCGCTGGGCGGCGGTCTCCGCCGCCACACGGGCGCGCAGCTCGGCGGCCTCGCGCTCGGTGGTCACGCGCAGCTCCGTCGTCTCGCGCTCCGCCGTCGCCTTCAGCGTCCCGAGCTCGCGCTCGAGCGACGCGCGGCGCTCGCTCTCCTCGGTGGCGATGGCGCTCTGGATGCGCGCGGCCTCGCGCTCGGCGGAGCCGACGAACTCCTCGGCCCGGCGCTGGGCGCTGAGCAGCGTGCCCTCGGCCTCCGACGCGCTCGTGGCGCGGACCTCCTCGGACTCGAGCCGCGCGCTGTTGAGAAGCTCCGCGACCTCGTTCTCGGCGCGGGAGCGCACCTGCCCGGCCGACAGCTTGGCGCGCGCCATGATGTCGGCCGCCTGGGCGTTGGCCTGGGAGAGGATGTCCGCGGACTGCTCCTCTGCCGAGCGCATGAGCTGCTCGATGCGGGAGCCGAGGCCGGCGTACGAGGGGCGCTCCGCCTCGCGGAGCTGCCGCTGGGCGTCGGAGAGCTCGCTCGTGAGCTGCATGGCGCGGGCGTCCGCGGCCTCGACGCGCGAGCGCGCGTCCTCCACGGCCTTCTCCAGCTTTGCGAGCTGAGCCTCGACCTGGACGCGGTCGTAGCCGCGCATCGTGATGGGGAAGAGCGTGCGCTCGTCGGACACGTCGATGACCTCCGGTGCTGGTTCGTCGCGGCGTCCGCCGCCGGGCGGCGTCCCTCGCGAGGAGGGAGGGCGCGGCGGTCGTGCCACGGCCCCGCCGTGCTCCGACCAGGATACGGGGATCGCGCTGTCCTGAATACCCGGATTGGAGCAGGTGAGACGATGGTCGCAGTGCTGCGGGACGGACGGCACAGGGCGAGGCGGCAGGCTGGTCCGGCGGCGTCGCGCGCCCCCTTCCCTGAAGGTCGGCTGACGAGCGTGGGACCGTGGGGAGAGGGGCTCGTGAACGGATCGTGAGGATCCGCGCCCGATGCCCCGCGGTCGATCTACGAGGGGTTCCGCACCTATTCTGGAACGTCGATCGACGAAGGGAAGCTCGGTGCTGCAACGAATCATCGCCGCCCTCCTGCTCGTGGGAGGGCTGGTGGCCGTCGGCCTCGGCGTCGCGTCCGCCACGGTGTGGCGGGACAGCGACACGGTCGTGGCGACCACGGCCTACACGGGGGACGGCACCATGCTCGTCACCGAGCCCGGGGTCCTGGACCTCGTGGCCGAGGACGTGACGATCCGTGCCACGGCACCGGGCGAGCAGCAGGTCACCCTCGCGATCGGCCGCGAGGTCGACGTGACGGGATGGGTCGGGGAGGACGCCCACGGCGTCGTCACCGGGCTCAGCGACTGGGACGCGCTCGCGACCCGTGCGGCCGAGCCGGCCGCCGCGGAGGAGCCCGCCGAGGGCGAGACGCCCGCCGAGGGCGAGAGCCCTGCCGAGGGGGAGACCCCGGCCGAGGACGCGCCCGCCGAGGGCGAGACGCCTGCCGAGGGCGAGGCGGCCGAGGGGGAGACCCCTGCGGACGGCGAGACCCCCGCCGAGGGCGAGACCCCGGCCGAGACGGCCGTCGTCGGCGTCGACCCCGCCGGGTCGGACATGTGGTTCGAGGAGTCGACGGGCGCGGGTTCGGCGAGCCTGCGCTGGTCCGACCAGCCCGGCCGCTGGCAGCTGCTCGTGGCCGGCGTCGGTGAGGGTGCCGTCGCCCCGACGCTCGAGCTCTCCTGGCCGCGCCAGGTCGAGACGCCGTACCTGTGGCCGGGCGTCATCGGCGGTGCGGTCCTCATCCTCCTGGGCCTCGGGATCGGCGCGGCGAGCCTGCGACCGAAGCGCCGCGGCCCGTCGGGGCGCGGCACCGCGACGTCGGCCACTCCTGCGGTCGCCCCGGCCGCGGCTGCGCCGGGAACGGCGTCGGGCGAGCGCGACGGCGACGCGTCCGACGGCGAGGTGCCGACCGACACCGCGCAGGTGCGCATGCTCACGCGACGCGAGCTGCGCGAGCGCGAGGAGGCCGAGCGGCTCGCCCAGCAGCAGACGCGCGCCCAGAAGCCCCGGCGCGCGTGGCTCACCGGCCAGATCCCGATCGTCGCGCGGGGCGAGCGGCGACCCAAGACCGCGGCGCAGCCGGCCGTCGACGCGGCGGACGGGCACCCGACCACCCAGGACAGCGCGACGACGCGTGCCGACGCCTGGCGTCGGGCGTGGGGATTCACCCCGGGCAGCACGGGGTCGGGCGAGGCACCTGACGCGCAGCGCGACACGGACGAGACGAAGGACAGCACCCGATGATCAGCACCGCCCGCGACACGGCACGCCCGCGCGGCGCGCGCCGGTACCTCGCCGGGGTGGCCGGCGGTCTGGTCGGCGCGCTCCTGCTCGCCGCCTGCTCCGCCCCGCTGCCGACGGCGCAGCCCGACCCGACCCAGGACCCGCCCCCTCCCGTCCTCTCCGAGGCGCAGGAGACCGTGGTGCTCGACGCGGTCGCCTCGGCGCTCGCCGCGGCGAGCGAGGCGAACGACCCCAAGCAGCTCGAGGGCCGCGTCACCGGCCCGGCGCTCGCCATCCGCACGAGCCAGCTCGCCGTCGCGGCCGCACGCGGCAACGCAGACCTTGTGACGGAGCTGCCGACCGAGGCCCAGCAGGTCGTCATCCCGACGACGCAGACCTGGCCCCGCACCTCGTACGCCGTGAGCGTCCAGCCCGAGAGCCTCCAGACGCCTCGACTGTCGGTGCTCGAGCAGGCCGGCGCGCGGGATCCCTACCAGCTCTGGGCGTGGGTCCGGCTGCTCCCCGGCGTGACGATGCCGAGCTTCGCGGACCCGAGCATCGGGAGCGAAGCCGTCGCACCCGACGACTCGAGCCTTCTCGTCACGCCCACGGACGCCGTCGCGCAGTACGCCGACGTGCTCAACCTGGGGACGGGCTCCGGCTACGCCGAGTCGTTCGAGGACGACTCGTTCCGCACCCTCCTCGCGGAGCGCGCCCAGGCCTGGACGACGGCGCTCGAGCCCGCGGCCGGAAAGTACGCGCTGACGTTCACGCCCAACGCCGACGAGCCGGTCCGCTCGGTCCGCACCGCGGACGGCGGCGCGCTCGTGGTGGGGGCCATGACGTCGCAGGAGTCGATGACGGCGGAGGAGGGGGCGCAGGTCCCGCCCGACACCGAGACGATCAAGGCGCTCTACGGCGACAAGACCCCGACGAACGTGCTCAAGGTCGGGTACCAGGACGTCGTCGCGCTCTACGTCCCGCCCGCAGGGTCGGAGGAGAAGATCCGCGTCGTGGGCAACGAGCACGTCGCGACGTCCGTCGCGAACAGCTGACCCTCCCTAGGATTGCGTCCATGAGCGAACCTACCCAGCAGCCCGCGTTCGACGTGCGCGGAGCGGTCGACCTGTCCGCGCTGAACCGGCCGCAGTCCCCGCCGCCGGGGGAGGAGGGCGGCGCGCCCGCGGCCGGAGGCTACGTCGTCGACGTCACGGACGAGACGTTCGGCCAGCTCGTCCAGGACTCGACGCAGTACCCGGTCGTCGTCCTGCTGTGGATCCCGACCGACCAGGCGAACGCGCAGCTCGGGACCGACCTCGGCGCGCTGGCGGACGAGTACGCCGGCCGCTTCCTCCTGGCCCGCGTCGACGCCCAGGCGTACCCGCAGATCACCGCCGCGTTCCAGGTCCAGGGCGTCCCGACCGTCGTCGCGATCCTCCAGGGCCAGCCGGTGCCGCTCTTCCAGGGCGCCGCGCCCGTGGAGCAGGTGCGCTCGGTGATCGACCAGGTGCTCCAGGCCGCCGAGGCGAACGGCGTCACCGGCCGGGCGCCGGCCCAGGGCGGCGACGGGGAGCCGGTGCCCGCCGAGCCGGCCCCGGAGCCCGAGCCCGAGCTCCCGCCGCTGCACCAGGAGGCGTACGACGCGATCGAGCGCGACGACCTCGACGCCGCCGTCGCGGCCTACGAGAAGGCGATCAAGCAGGACCCGCGCGACGCGCTCGCCGTCGCGGGTCTCGCCCAGGTGCGGCTCCTCCAGCGCACGCGCGACGCCGACCTCGGGACCGTCCGCGCTGCGGCCGCCGCCGCACCGCAGGACGTCGACGCCCAGCTCGCCATCGCCGACCTCGACATCCTCGGCGGCCACGTCGACGACGCGCTCGGCCGCCTGCTCGACCTCCTCCCCGGCGCCGACGCCGACGCCAAGGAGAAGCTGCGCGTGCGCCTCCTCGACTACTTCGAGGTCGTCGGCCCCACCGACCCGCGCGTCGGCAAGGCCCGCCAGCGCCTCGCGATCAGCCTCTACTGACGCACCTCCACCTGCACGCGGACGATCAGCGGCCGGTCACCCACGGTGACCGGCCGCCGTCGCGCTGAGGAGGCAGCGCGGAAGGTGAGACGAAGCCGGGTGGGTGGGGTGGTGGCGCCGGGTCGTGGCGGGCCTGGCGGGAGCCGCGAGGGACGAGCGGCGGATGGTAGACCCGGCGCCACCACCCCACCCACCACCCAGGGTGACCAGACCTCGACCTCGGCGGACCAGACCTCGACGTCGGCGGACCAGACCTCTACCTCGGCGACGGGACGAGGTACAGCGCGCCGAGCGGGGGCAGGCGCAGGGTCGCGGAGTGCGCGCGGCCCTTCCACGGCACGGCCTCCGCCTCGACCTCGCCGAGGTTGCCGACACCCGACCCGCCGTAGACCTCGGCGTCGGTGTTGAGCACCTCGCGCCACGCCCCGCCGGACGGCAGCGCGACGCGGTAGCCCTCGTGCGGCGTGCCGGCGAAGTTCACGACGACGGCGACCTCGCCGCCGTCGCGCCCGCGGCGGACGTAGGCGAGGACGTTGTGGTCGGCGTCGTCGGCGTCGAGCCACTCGAAGCCGGCGGGGTCGTGGTCGAGCTCCCAGAGCGCGGGAGTCGCGCGGTAGAGGGCGTTGAGGTCGCGCACGGCGCGCTGCACGCCCTGGCGCCCGGGGTCGGCGGCGAGGCCGTCCCAGTCGAGCGACCGGCCCTCGTTCCACTCGGAGTGCTGGCCGATCTCGCTGCCCATGAAGAGGAGCTGCTTGCCGGGGTGGGACCACTGGTAGGCGAGGAACGCGCGCACGCCGGCGCGCTTCTGCCAGTCGTCGCCGGGCATCTTGCCGTAGAGCGAGCCCTTGCCGTGCACGACCTCGTCGTGGCTGATCGGCAGGACGAACTGCTCGGAGTAGGCGTAGACCATCGAGAACGTGATCTCGTGGTGGTGGTACCGGCGGTTGATCGGCTCCTCGGCGACGTAGCGCAAGGAGTCGTTCATCCAGCCCATGTTCCACTTGAGCCCGAACCCGAGGCCGCCCGCGGAGGTGGGCCGGGTGACGCCCGGCCATGCCGTGGACTCCTCGGCGATCATCATGACCCCGGGCGTGCGCCGGTAGGCGGTGGCGTTGGCCTCCTGGAGGAACGCGATGGCCTCGAGGTTCTCGCGCCCGCCGTGCACGTTGGGGTGCCACTGGCCGGGGCCGCGCGAGTAGTCGAGGTAGAGCATGGAGGCGACGGCGTCGACGCGCAGCGCGTCGACGTGGAACTCCTCGAGCCAGTACGTCGCGTTGGCGACGAGGAAGTTGCGGACCTCGTTGCGCCCGAAGTCGAACACGAACGTGCCCCAGTCGGGCTGCTCCCCGCGCAGCGGGTCGGCGTGCTCGTAGCAGGGCGTGCCGTCGAAGCGGGCGAGGGCCCACTCGTCGCGCGGGAAGTGCGCGGGCACCCAGTCGACGACGACGCCGATCCCGGCGGCGTGCAGGCGGTCGACGAGGTAGCGGAAGTCGTCGGGGTGGCCGAACCGAGAGGTGGGTGCGTAGTAGCCCGTGACCTGGTAGCCCCACGACCCGCCGAACGGGTGCTCGGCGACGGGCAGGAGCTCGACGTGCGTGAAGCCCTGCTCGACGACGTACGCGGTGAGCTGCTCGGCGAGGTCGCGGTACGACAGGCCCTGGCGCCACGACCCGAGGTGCACCTCGTAGATGCTGAGGGGCTGCGTGTGCGGGTCGTGCGCGGCCCGCGCGGCGAGCCACGCGTCGTCGGTCCAGGCGAACTGCGACTCCACGACGATGCTCGCCGTGGCGGGCGGCACCTCCGCCGCCTTGGCGAGCGGGTCCGCCTTCTGCCGCCACGAGCCGTCCGGGCCGAGGATCTCGTACTTGTAGCGCGCGCCCGCACCCACGCCGGGGACGAACAGCTCCCAGACGCCCGTCGAGCCGAGCGAGCGCATCGGGTGGGTCGCGCCCCAGCCGTTGAAGTCGCCGATGACGCGGACCGCGCGCGCGTTGGGCGCCCAGACGGCGAACGCCGTGCCCGTGGTGTCGCCGAGCGTGCTGGGGTACGTGCGCAGGTTGGCGCCGAGCGCGCGCCACAGCTCCTCGTGCCGCCCCTCCCGGATGAGGTGCAGGTCCACCTCGCCGAGCGTGGGCAGGAAGCGGTAGGGGTCGTCGGCGGTCGTGGCCTCGTGGCCGTAGCGTGCCCGGACGCGGTAGTCCGGGGCGTGCCGGGTCCCGTCAGCGTCCTGGTGCACCGGGACGACGGCGGCCCAGACCCCGTCCTGCTCGTGCGCTGCCGCGTGCTCGCCGTCGGTCGTGACGACGACGACCTCGTCGGCGAGCGGGCGCAGGACCCGGACGACGGCGCGCGCGTCGCCGGCGTCGGGCGCCAGGTGCGGGCCGAGCACGGCGTGCGGGTCGAACGTGCGGCCCGCCGCCGCGGCGGCGAGCGCGTCCGGCGGCACGACGACGGGGGGCGGGGTGGTGGAGTCGGCTGGCCCGGTCATGGGGCAACCTTTCCACGTCGGCTCGCCGCGCACCTGACAGGCTCGCCCGGCGATCGCGAGGGGGCGCTCGCGACCGCCGGGCGAGCCGGACCGGGGAGTCAGGACGGCAGGGTCCACCGCTGGTTCGCGGTGCCCGTGCAGTCCCAGACCTGGAGCCGCGTCCCGTCCGCCGACGACTGGCCCGTGACGTCGAGGCACTTGTTCGCCTGCGGGTTGCGCAGGGACTGCGTCGCGGCCGAGTACACCCACTGCTGCGCGCCCGAGCCGTTGCAGTCCCAGATCTGGACCACCGTGCCGTTGGCCGTGCCCTGCCCCGCGACGTCCAGGCACCTGCCCGCGTTCGGGTTGCGGATCGTGCCGTCGGAGCGCACCTCCCACGTCTGCGCGACGCCCGGCGCGCACGTGTAGAGCTGGACGGCGGTCCCGTTCGCGGTTCCCGACGCGGCGACGTCGATGCACTTGCCGGCAAGCCCGACGATCGCGCCGGTCGCGGGCGTCGGGCCGGGGTCGGGTGATCCGCCGCCGGAGCCGAGCTGCACCTCGCCCTGGTTGAGCACGCGCGGGTGGAAGTAGGCCGCCTGGATCTCCGCGTTCGTGTTGCTCCCGCGCAGCTGCTCGGACCAGACCATGAAGTAGCTCCAGCGCGGCTGGGCCGTGAGGAGCGCGTCGTTCGGGACCTTGCCCATCTCGGCGATCGCAAGGGGCTTGCTCCCGGCGATGGACTGGAGCTGCTGGTAGTCGGACTGGCTGGGGTGGTTCTTGTACCAGACGTCGAGGCTCACGACGTCGACGTACGAGCTGCCGGGGTAGTAGCTCGACCAGTTCGCGTTCGGGTTGTCCTGGACGTTCCAGACCCAGATGAGGTTGTCGAGCCCCTGGGAGTCGAAGTAGTCCTTCATCTGCTGGTAGATCTTCGCGCCGCCGTTGACCCCGGCGCGGCCGCCCCACCAGTTCCACGTCTCGTTCATCTCGTGGAACGGCCGCCACAGCACGGGCACCCCGGCGTCCTTGAGCTGGCGCAGGTACGGCACGACCTCGGCCATGCGCGCGCGCCAGGTCTGGTTGAGCGCGGTGCCGCCCGTGACGACCTGCTCGAACTGGTTCTGGCTGATCTGCGTCTTGACGCCGCCCTCGAACTCGCACGTCGCCGGGCCGGTCGGGGAGCACGCGTGCCACGTGAGCGCGACGAGCGATCCGTTCGCCCACTCCGTCTTCGCCTGGTCGACGACGCGCTGCCGGTTCGCCTGGTCCTCGCCGCGGAACATCAGGTCGCCGCCCCACAGGCCCGGGTACTGGCCGGTGATGTCGCGGACCTGCTGCGTGTACTGACCGGGTGCCGAGGCCGGCTCCTTGTTGTGCTGGCCCGAGACGATCGAGGTCCCGGTGATGGACCGCAGGTAGTCGATCACGGCCTGCTTGTTACGCGCCGGGAAGGCGTGCGCGGCAGGGGCCGTCGGGACGAGCGTGGCCACGAGCAGGGCCGCGAGGCCCGCGGCGAGCGCGGCGAGGGCTCGTCGTGGGGTGCTCGGGCGGGCGGTCGTCGTCGCGTCGGGTCGAGGCCCGGATGCGTTGCCGGGTCTGCCGTGGGCTGGGGTGAGGTGTCGCATGCGTCCTCCGCGTCGTTGCGTGAGTGGTGCCTGACGGGCGGCAACGGTAGTACCGTGCCGATAGGTCTGTCTACCGTTGTCATGAACCGCTTAATGCACTGGTATCTCTAGCCTCGAGCGTGGGAGCGGTATCATCGTGACAGCGTTGACATACTGCATCGTCACGATCTACGGTCGCCCTGCGTCGGGCGGCCGGCGCGCCACCGACGCGAAGGAGCGGACGATGACCCCACGACCACTGCGTGCGGCGAGGCCCCGCGCGGGCGACGCCGACACCCACCGAGGCCGACCGCACGCCGGACGTCGACCACCTGCCGGGCGCCGACCGCTCGGCCTGGCGACCGCCGTCGTGCTGGCGCTCGCGGGTACGGTCGTCCCCGTCGGCGCCGCCGCAGGCAGCGCAGACGGCAGCCCGGCCAGCACCGCCGCCGCCCCGACGAAGGAGATCCCCGCCGTGAGCGCACCCCTCGGCGAGAGCCGCAACACCTCGTTCGTCGAGCGCGACGGCACGCGCCTCGTCCTCGACGGCGAGACGTTCCGCTTCAACGGGACGAACATCTACTGGCTCGGCCTCGACGAGAACGTCCCGCCCGGCACGGTGGACTACCCGACGGCCTTCCGCATCCGCGACGCGCTCGACACGGCCTCGAACCTGGGCGTGACGGTCGTGCGCTCGCACATGCTCGCGTCGACGGGTACGGAGCTCGCGATCCTGCCCTCGAAGGAGGAGGGCTACCAGGAGGAGGCCTTCGCGAGCGTCGACTACGCGGTCGCGTACGCCGCGTCGAAGGGCATCCGTCTGATCCTGCCGCTCACCGACGAGTGGGCGTACTACCACGGCGGGCACCGCGACTTCGGGGCCCCGTACGGGCTGTGCGCGCCGACGACGCCGCTCACGCCGTGCGCGGAGTTCTACTCCGACCCGCGCGTCGTCGCGGACTTCACGGACTACGTGCGCCACGTCATGGATCACGTGAACCCGTACACCGGGCTCGCGCTCAAGGACGACCCGACGGTCCTCGCGTGGGAGCTCGGCAACGAGCTCGAGGGCATGACGCCGGAGTGGATCGAGCACGTCGCCACCGAGATCTCCGAGCGCGCGCCGCGCCAGCTCGTCGCGGCGGGCAAGCGATTCGGCATCGACGACGACACGCTCGCCTCCCCGCTCGTCGACATCGTCGACGTGCACTACTACCCGCCGACGGCGAGCGGCGTCCGCGCGGACGCGGCCCGCATCACCGACGCCGGGAAGGTGTACGTCGCCGGCGAGTACGCCTCGACCGCCGCGACGCCCGAGCTGCTCGAGCCGCTCGCGGCCGAGCCCGACGTCACGGGCATGATGTTCTGGTCCCTCTTCGGGCACGATGACGCGTCCGGCCTCGTGCCGCACGACGACGGCTTCACGCTGCACTACCCGGGCACCGACGACCGCATGCGTGGCAACGTCGCGGCGATCCGCGGCTTTTCGGCGGCGCTCGCGGGCGCTCCGATCCCCGTCGAGGTGGGGCAGCCGTTCGTGACGTCGGTCGGCAGCACCTACGGCTTCCACGAGGTGTCGTGGCGCGGCGCTGCTGGTGCGGCGACGTACCGGGTGGAGCGCGCGGCGGTGTCCGACGGCGTCCCGAGCGGCGCGTTCGAGGCCGTCGCCGAGGGCCTCACAGACACGGGTGAGCCGTATCTCGACACGTCCGCGGGCGGCGACGCGGCCTACCGCGTCGTCCCGGTCGGCGCGGACGGCGCGGACGGCCCGGCCTCCGAGCCGGTCGTCGTCGCGGCGGGCGAGCAGGTCGTCGTCGACCCGCTCGAGACGCAGCGCCCGCTCGTCGACCATGCCGGGCTCCGCGTCACGCCTGACGGCGACGCCGCGCTCCTCGGCCTGGCCGGTGACGACCCCGCGCACGCGACGTGGGCCCACGACGGCCTCACGGGCGCGGAGCTGCGCGTGCGGGCGGCGACCGCCGCCGACGTCGCGGCGCTCGTCGTGGAGACCAGCGCCGACGGCGAGACGTGGGCCGCCGCGAGCACCGTCGTCGGGCCGGACGGGGACGGGCGCTTCCGCGTCGCGGTCTCGGCGGCGCACGGCGGGCAGCTCCGCGTCACATGGCCGGCAGGCTCGTCGGTGCGGCTCGAGCGCGTCACGCTGCGCGGCGCCGCCGACCTGCCCGTGGTCGACGACGCTCTGGACGACCTGGCGGGGGCGAGCGTCGAGGGGTCGGTCGGCATCGACACCGGCAACCCGGGCCTGTTCGGCGGGGACGCCGGACGGGCCAAGCGTGACGCGCCCGGCGCGGCCTCGCTCGCGTGGGAGGCGGACGGCCTGACGTGGCTCGAGGCGACGGGGTGGTACTGGCCGGACGCCGATCCGGCGCACCTGACGTTCGAGGCGCGGGTCGACGGCGCGTGGCGCGGTCTCGAGGTCGGGGTCGCCGGCGCTCCGGGGACCGTGGGCGGCGCGTGGGGTCGCTTCGCGTACACCGCGCCCCTGCCCGCGGGAACCGACGCGGTGCGCGCCGTCTGGCCCGCTGCCGCGACGCCCGAGTGGGCGCAACAGCTCGGCGACGTGCGCCTGTTCGGCACGGGCGGGGAGCTCGCCGCTCCCGGCGCGTTCGCGGCCCTCTCACCCGACGACGGCGCGCCCGCCCTGCGCGGCACGCCGACCCTGCGGTGGGAGCCGGCGGCGCAGGCCGCGACCTACCGCGTGACGCTCGCCCGGACCGACGCCGTCGGCACGCCGCTCGTGTCCGCGGAGGTGCGCGGCACGAGCCTCGCCCCGGCCGTGGAGCTCGACCCCGCGACGTCGTACACGTGGCACGTCGAGGCCGTGAACGGGGCCGGGAGCACGGGCATGACGGGCGGGCCGCGGAGCTTCGCGACCGACGCGCTGCCGACCGAGCCGCTCGTGGTCGAGGACTACGAGGGCTTCGCCGACGACGCGGCGCTCACCGCCGCGCACCGCGCGAACACCGGGGGAGACCCGATCACGTCGACGCTCGTCCCCGGCGCCGACGGCGGTCAGGCGATGCGGCTCGCGACGACGCTCGCGTCGTCCGGGTACGCGGGCGTGACCCGCACGTTCGACGCGCCGCAGTCGTGGTGGGGCTACGAGGGCCTCGACCTGTGGCTCGACCGCTCCGGCCTCGGCGCGGGGCAGAACGTCACCGTGCAGGTCGTCGCGGGCGGCCAGTTCTGGGAGACCGTGCTGCCCGATGTCGGCCCGCAGCCCGCGGGGGTCGTGCACGTGCCGTTCGCCGACCTCGCGCTCCCGCCGTGGGCGGGCGGCGGCGGTCGCCCGGACCTCCAGACGGTCACGGAGATCTCGTTCTACCTCGGGGGCGGCGGGCCGGCGGTGCTCGTCGTCGACGACGTGCGGACCGCCGTCGCGGGACCGGGTGTGCCCGTGACCGTCGAGGCGACCTCGCGGTGCCTCGCCGGCAAGGCGTACGTCGCCGTCCGGGCGACGAACGACGGCGACGCGCCCGTCGCCGTGACGCTCGGCACGCCGTACGGGAGCAGGGTCTTCGCGGCCGTCGCGCCGGGGGCCAACGCGTACCAGTCGTTCGCGGTCCGCGCCACGTCGGTGCCCGCCGGGTCGGCGGTCGTCACCGTCGGTTCGGGCGGCGACGCGGTCGAGCTCGACGCCCCGTACGCGGCGGCCGCCTGCGGCTGAGCAGTCGGAGAGAACACCTGGCACGACGACGGCCCGCGCGCGCCGGAAGGGCCGCGCGGGCCGTCGTCGTGCCCGGGGCGCTCCGCCCTGGGTGCACGCTGCTCTGGGTACGTGGCGCGCTCGGGTGCTCGGCGACCGCCGGCGGGCGCCTATCCTGTCCGCCATGGCGTGGTCGGTCTGGACGACCCTGGCGGCCGCCGGGGTGCTCATCTCGCTCACGCCGGGCGCGGGAGCGGTCAACACGATGGCCAACTCGATCGGCGTCGGATGGGCGCGGTCGATCTGGGGGATCCTCGGCCAGCAGCTCGCCCTCGTCGCGCACGTGGCGATCGTGGCGGCCGGCGTCGGCGTGCTCGTCGCGGGCTCGCCCGTCCTGTTCGACGTCGTCCGCTACGGCGGCGCCGCCTACCTCGTCTACCTCGGGATCCGGCAGTGGCGGTCGCGGCCGAGCGGCGACGACGGCGACGCCGTCGCGCGCGGCCCGGAGCCGCGGTGGTCCATGGTCCGGCGCGGGCTCCTCGTCAACCTCACGAACCCGAAGGCGATCGTCTTCTTCCTCGCGTTCATCCCGCAGTTCGTCCGTCCGGACCGGCCGCTGCTGCCGCAGTACGTCGTGCTCGGGGTGACGGTCGTCGTGATCGACGTCCTCGTCATGTGGTTCTTCTTCGCGACCGCTGCGACAGGGTTGCGGCGGCTGACCCGCAGCCCGCGCGGGCAGCGCACCGTCAACCGGCTCTTCGGCGGACTCTTCGTCGGGGTCGGTGTCCTGCTCGCCGCTGTCCACTGAGGAGGCCGAAGGTCGGGCTCGACGAGCCGGTACGGCGCGGGGCACCCATGGTCACCGGACGCAGGGTCTCTGGGTGCACGGTCGCTGGGTGCAGGGCCCGACGGTGCGAGGCCGAAGGTGCGGGGCCCGACGGAGCGAGGACGCCCCCGCCGCCCGGGCGGGCGGCGGGGGCGTCGTTCGACGGTGGACGACGTGCGGGGAGGTCGGACGCTACCCGCAGGTCGTGGCGTCGTACGGCGCGTCGAGCGTCGTGATGCCGTCGCCCGCGGTGACGGTGACGGTCGCGGTTCCCGCCGGGAACGCCGTCGCCCGCGACGCGAACGACTGGTAGGCGCTCACGCCGGGCGCCACGGCCGAGTACGTCCTGCTGCCGTACGGCGTGGTGAGGGTGACGCCCACCGGGGCGCCGCCGTCGTTCGTCGCCCGGACCGCGACGTAGGCCTTCCCGGCGAGGCAGCGCGCCGACGCCTCGACCGAGACCGCCGGGTCGCCGTCGCGCGACTGCGCGAAGAGCCAGTCGAGGACGACCGGGTTCGCGTAGGTCGGGATCCACGACGAGTGCGGGTACGCCAGCCGGTCCGGCGTGCCCGTCGTGCCGGGCGAGTACGCGGTGTGGAGCACGTCGCTCCCGGCCGCGCGGGCCTCGTCCCACAGCGCCTGTGCCCGCGCCGCGGCCGCGTCGCGCGGGAGGTTGCCCGCCCACTCGCCGCGCGTCACGACGGCGCCCGCGTGCTCGAGGCCCTCGAGGGCGGTGAGGGTGAGGCCGTACGGCGCCGTCGGGTCGTCGATCGCATGGTGCACCCAGACCGGCAGGTCGGCGATCTGCGCCGTGAGCTCGGCCGACTCACCACCTGCGACGAGCAGCGCTCCGGCGAAGAGGTCGCCGTCCTCGGCGAGCAGCGGCCAGCTCGCGCGCGAGCCGCGCGAGAGCCCGGTGAGGTACACGCGGTCGGGGTCGACCGGGTAGCGGTCGAGCAGGTCCTTGACCATCCCGACGAGCGCCTCGCGCCCGCTGGGCGTGAGCCAGTCCTGGTCGGGCGCGCGCTGGGGCGACAGGACGAAGGCCGGGTCGCTCGCCTGGCGCTCGGGCGCGGCGAACGCGACCGAGAGCTGGTTGCCGAGGAGCTGGACGGCGTTGTCGGTGCCGGTCTCGCCCGTGCCGTGGAGCGTGAGCACGAGCGGGTAGAGCGTGTCGTCGTCCGGCGCCTCGCGGTACGCGTGCGGCGTGAAGAGCCGGTACCGGAACGCGTCGCCCGGCCCGGCCCACGTCCCGGCCTCGTACTCGTCGACGACGGGCGTGTCGACCGCTGACGCCGCGACCGGGTCGAGAGACGCGGGCACGGTCGTCGCGCCGACGCTCAGGTCGGCGACCTGCGTGACGGAGTACGCGGCGGCCAGGTCGTACGTCTGCGTCGTCCCGGAGTAGAACGTCCCGGCCGCGTTGGCGTCGGACGTGTCGAGCTCGAGGACCACCCACGCGCCGGGCGCGGGCTCCTGCCCGGGCGAGCCGGCGCCGTCGGGCCCTGCTGCCGTGAAGGCTCGGACCACGGTGCGCGGGCCGTCCGACGAGGTCTCCGGCGTCGGGCCGTCGAGATCGGCCCGCACGGCGAACGCCGCCGGGTCGAGCTCGCCCGCGGGCAGGGGCGCGGAGTAGCGCACCGCGAGCGCGGCGACCTCGTACCCGTGCGGGTTCACGACGCCGACGACGCGCGCGTCCGTGGCCGTCGGTGTCGCCGTGTTGTCACGCGTCGTGAACCGGGGCAGCCCCGCGGCACCGATGCTGTGCTCGTAGAACGTCGCCATGGCCTGCGGCGTGTTGTAGTTCCACGTCCGCACACCCCACGGCATGGCGAGCGACCAGTCCGGCTGGGCGGCGATCTCGTCCTGCGTCGGGAAGACGAACGTCTCGCCGACGATCATCGGCTTGCCGTCGCGCTGCGCGATGCGCTGCGCCTGCTCGTAGTGCCGCGGCGCGTAGCCCTCGACGTCGTAGAAGTCGACGGACAGCACGTCGTAGTAGTCCGCGCCAGGGCTGAAGCTCGACCAGTCGTTGGCGTCGTACTCGGGCAGCCCGCCCTCGAGGCCCTCGTAGCGGTCGAACTTGGGATCCCCGTCGGCGAAGCCGTAGTCGTCGGGCAGGTCCTGGACGTTCCAGACCCACACGATGTTCGACAGCCCTTTCTCCTGCTCGAGGTAGTCGTGGACCATGCGGTACAGGCCGGCGCTGCCGTCGAGCCCGGGCCGCCCGCCCCACCAGAACACGTGCTGGTTCATCTCGTGGAACGGGCGCAGCATGACCGTCACGCCCGCGTCCTCGAGCGGCTGGAGCAGGCGCGCGTACTCGTCCAGGCGCAGCTTCCAGTTCTCGTTGAGAGCCGTGCCGTCGGTGAGCAGCTCGTCCCACTGGTCCTCGTAGAGGAACGAGTAGATCCGGTTGGGGCTCGGGAGCGTCTCGTGCGCCTGGTCGCCGCCCCAGCCGCCCTGCACCTCCTGGGCCACGGTGTACTGCGGCGGCGAGACGTGGAACATGATCTGCACCAGGTTCCCGGCGTCCCACTGACGGCGCACCTCGTCGACCATGTTCTCGCGGTAGGGGACCGTCTGGCCGGTGAGGAAGTCCGCGCTGTACAGCGCCGGGTAGACGCCGAACTCGTTCGCGACGCGCTGGTGCAGCACGTCGTTCGCCGCGGGGTTCGCGTACGACTGGTCGTGGTGCATCGCGGAGAGCATCCCGGTGCCCGTGATCGCGTCGAGGTAGTCGACGACGTCGACCGGCGCGGGCAGGTCGGTCACCTCGACCTCGAGGTGGGTGTCGACGTCGACGGCGAACGTCGTGCCCGCGCCGCCGTCCTCGGCCGGGACGAAGAGGCGTACCTGGTGGAGGTCGACGCCGACCCGGCCCTCGGCGCGGAAGTCGCCCTTGGGTTCCGGCCGGGTCGCGTCGCGCAGGACCGCCTGGTCGTCGGACGTCCACGTCGCCTGGACGGCCCGTGCGCCGTCGGGGACGACGGCGTGCTCGGCGAGCAGCGTGAGGAGGTTCCCGGCGCCGTCGGTGCGCAGCTCCGTCACGGGGAACGTCACCTCCGGGACCGGCGGTGCGACGTCGAACAGCAGATCGATCTCGTCGACCACGATGGTGCCTCCCGTCCCCGCCCCGACCTGGTTGACGTAGAGCGCGAACGAGGTGATCCCGCTCGTGCGCAGGGTGCCGGTCCCGGACTTGGGGCGGAAGTCCTCGATCGGGACGCGCACACGCTGCGCCTCCGTCGACGTCGGGTCGAACCCCGCGACGTCGTTGAGGTGCGCCTCGAACGACGCGCCGTCGGAGAGCTGCAGCAGCACGTCCTGACCGGGCGTCCCGTTCGTGATCCACAGCTCGACCGCCTGCAGGCCGGGCCAGTAGCCGTCGACCGCGCGCGAGCGACCCGAGTAGCCGTTGGTGAACGCGTAGTCGAACCGCATCGCGCTCCCGAGGTCCTCGCCCTCGGCGTCGAACGGCGAGTCGACGAGCGTCGCTGTGTTCGTCCCGCCGTTCGTGTTGCGGGGGTACAGCGACGACAGCGCCGCGTCGTCGCCGTAGCCGTCGAAGTCGTCGAGACTCACCACGACGGGCTCGCCGCCGGGCGGGTCGGCGGCGGAGGACCCCGCTGCCGGACCGGGAGAGGACCACGCGGGCGTCGCCGCGAGCGTGAGCGTCGCGAGGAGCGACAGCGCCGCCGCAGCGGCTGTGGCGCACCGACGTGAGCGTCGGGACATGAGGACTCCTTCGTCCGAGGGGTGTGCTGACCCAGCGGACGCTAGGGCCGAGCTCGACGAATGTCAACGTTGACATGAGCTCGACGAGCGAAGATGCCCGTAGTCGCCGGGAGGGGCCGGGTGGTCGGCGCGCTCGGATGCCATCGTTGGCATGGCGGGGTCCCAGGCTCGAGATGGGGACGTGCGGTCGTGAGGTGGCACTCCCGAGGTTCCCACCTCGCGACCCTGGGGCCGACCCGGTGAGCAGCCTCCTGGGCCTAGCGATCTCGGGTGTCCGGGCCTCTAGCTCGACCGAGCGGGCGGACGCTCGCCGGAACCGCGGGCGACGAGGTGGGTGGGGATGCGGACGTGGACCGGTGCGCCCTGCGGGTCGGCGAGCCGTTCGAGGACGCGGCGTGCGGCGGCGCGGCCGATCTCGCGGGTGTCGTAGGCGACGACGCTGAACCCGAAGGCGTCGGCGAGGTCGAAGTCGTCGAACCCGACGTACGCGAGATCGTCGCGCGCGGGACCGAGCGCGCGGACGAGCGCCGCGCTCGCACGGTTGTTGCCGGTGACGACGGCGGTCGGAGGATCCGGCTGGTCGAGGACGTCCAGCACCGCGGCCTCGGTGCTCCTCCCGCCGGCGTCGTCGAGACGCTCCCACGCGGACGAGTCCGTGACGCCGACCTCGCGCAGCGCTTCCCGGTAGCCGGCGAGACGTTCGGCGTGCGTGTACAGGTCCGCCGGGCTGCACACGAACGCGATGCGGCGGTGGCCGAGCCGCGTGAGCGCCCGGACCGCCTCCGCGGTGCCCTCCCGGTTGTCGAGGACGACCGAGTCGGCGAGGAGGTTGTGCGCGGGGCGGTCGATCGTCACGACGGGCGTGCCGAGCCGGCGCTCGCTCTCGAGGTAGGACTGGTCCTGGGCGATCGGCACGAGGACGAGCGCGCGGACGCGCTGGGCGAGCAGCGTCCCGGCGACGCGCTCCTCCTCGGCGGGGTCGTCCTCGGTCGCCGTGAGGACCATCGTCAGACCGTGCTGCGCGAGCTCGCGCTCCATGCCGGCGGCGACCTGGAAATAGAACGGGTTGGTGAGGTCGCCGAGCACGAAGCCGACGGCGGACGAGACCCCGCCGTGGCGAAGGTCGCGCGCGAGGAGGTTGGGCCGGAAGCTCAGGCGCGCGGCGGCCTCCTCGATGCGGCGCCGGGTGTCGGGGGAGACGTTGGTGCTGCCGTCGTAGACCCGGGAGACGGTCTTGGCGCTCACCCCGGCGAGCCGCGCGACGTCGGCCAGGGTGGCTCGTTGCTGCGGCCTCTGCACGGGCCGACCCTAGCAGCGGCGACGGGGGCGGGTGGCCGGGCGCTGCGGCGTCCGGCTGGTCGTTGCCGCCGTGTGCCGAGGCGCCGCAGTTGACAGGTGAAGCGCTTCAGTGCAGCGTGTGGGCGACGGCACGGGGGCCGTCCCGACGACGAGGAGAGCGCACCATGGCCCGGATCACGATCGCGGACATCGCTCGGCGGGCAGGCGTGTCCACGGGTGCGGTGTCGTACGCGTTGAACAACCGGCCGGGGGTGTCGGCCGAGACGCGATCGCGCATCCTCGCTGTCGCCGCGGAGCTGGGCTGGGAGCCGAGCTCGGCCGCGCGCTCGCTCTCGGGGGCGCGCACGGAGACCGTGGGCCTGGTGCTCGCGCGCGACCCGAGCACGCTCGGCTTCGAGTCGTTCTACATGCAGTTCATCGCGGGCATCGAGTCCGAGCTCGCGGCGCGGTCGTACGGCCTGCTCCTCCAGGTGGTCCCCGATCTCGACGCCGAGCTGCGCGCCTACCGCAAGTGGCGGGCCGCGCGCCGGGTCGACGGCGTCGTGACCGTGGACCTCCGTCTCGACGACCCGCGCGTCGCCTGGCTGTCCGAGCCGGACGCGATCCCCGCCGTCGTGGTGGGCGACCCGGCGCTCGCCGGCGACCTCACGAACGTGTGGACCGACGACGCCTCGGCCATGCGCGAGTCGGTCCGCTACCTGCACGCCGTGGGTCACCGGCGCATCGCGCGCGTCGCGGGGGTCACGAGCTTCGGGCACACGCACATCCGCGACGAGGCGTTCCGCGAGGAGGTGGCGCGCCTCGGCGTGCGCGGCGAGATCGGACGGACCGACTACACGGCCGACCAGGGGGCGAGCGCCACGCGCACGCTCCTGACGGGACCGGAGCGGCCGACGGCGATCATCTACGACAACGACGTCATGGCCCTCGCGGGTCTCGGCGTGGCGAGCGAGCTCGGCGTCCGTGTGCCGTCGGACCTGTCGATCATCGCCTGGGATGACTCCCCGCTGTGCCAGGCGACGTACCCCCGGCTGTCGGCTCTGAGCCACGACGTGACGAGCTTCGGCGCCCACGTCGCGAGGCGGTTGTTCGACCGCATCGACGGCCGGACGGGCGGCAGCTTCCTGGACTCCACGCCGACGCTGCGCCCCCGGGGCACGACCGCGCGCCGCGTCGAGAGCTGAAGCCGCCCGGGCGCCCGACCCGAGCGCTCTCGTCGCCGTGACCGAACCGTGACCAGTCGTCGTTGACTTACGACAACTTAACCGCTTCACTCGTCCTCATCGACATCGGACCTGATCATCCGGTGCACCAGACAGCCGAACGGCTTAAGCGCTGTATCCGCATCGGGGCGGCGCGCACTGTCAACGACGACGAGAATGAGGGATCGAGATGGCGAAGAGGCGCATCCTTGCCGCGAGCACGGCCGCGGCCGTGGTGCTCGTGCTGGGAGCCTGCTCCGGCGGCTCCACCGGCGGAGACGACGGGGACGGCGACGGCCCGTCGGGGACGATCACCGTCCTGACGAACCGCACGGACATCGTCGACACCGTGCTCCAGGACTACGTGACCGAGTTCCAGAAGACCTACCCGGACGTCGACGTCGAGTTCGAGGCGGTGACGGACTACGAGGGCGACGTCTCGATCCGCCTCAACTCCGGCGACTACGGCGACGTCCTGCTCATCCCGAACACCGTCGACGCGGACCAGCTCTCGACCTTCTTCGAGCCCCTCGGGACGGTCGACGAGCTCGGCGAGGAGTACCGCTTCATCCACGACAAGGCGTACGAGGGCCAGGTCTACGGGCTCGCGACGTTCGGGACCGCGATGGGCTACGTGCTCAACAAGCCGGTCTGGGAGAAGGCGGGGATCACCGAACCGCCCGCGACGCCCGAGGAGTTCCTCGACGCGCTGAAGGCGATCAAGGACAGCTCGCCCGACACCGTCCCGTACTACACGAACTACGCGGACGGCTGGCCGCTCACGCAGTGGCAGTCCAACCAGGGCTCGATCGACGGCCCGGAGGCCGTGAACCTGCGCACCGAGCAGGACGCGCCGTGGACCGAGGGCGAGGAGCAGTACGCGATCGACTCGCTCCTGTTCGACGTCGTGGAGGCCGGCCTCTCCGAGCCCGACCCGACCACGACGAACTGGGAGGAGTCCAAGAACCTCGTCGGCACCGGCCAGGTCGCGAGCATGGTGCTCGGCTCGTGGGCCGTGACGCAGATGCAGGACGCCGCGGAGGCGGCGGGCAACCCGCGCGAGGACATCGGGTTCTGGCCGATGCCGTGGCAGACGGACGGCGCGTTCCACTCCACGGTCGGCGCCGACTACAAGCTCGCGATCTCCAAGCACTCGGAGAACAAGGAGGCCGCCGAGGCGTGGCTGTACTGGTTCCTCGACGAGTCGGGCTTCGCCGCGAGCCAGGGCGGGCTCGCGCCGCAGGTGGGCGGGGAGTCGCCGGAGATCCTCGCCGACTTCGAGACGTTCGGCGTCGAGGAGGTCGAGATCGCCCCGGCGCCGGAGGGTGAGGAGAACCTCCTGGCCGACATCTACAACGCCGCGGAGATCGACCTCAACGGCGACCAGTTCCGGCGCCAGTACATCGACGTCGCGCGTGGCGCGGCGGACGGCGACAAGGCGTCGTTCTTCGCCGACCTCAACGACCGCTGGGCGACGGCCCGCGCCGAGGTCGTCGGCTGACGAGGCGGGCGGCCGCGGGCCCGACGGCACGCGGCCGCCCCGCCCGGGGCGCGACCGCCCCCGGCACGAGCCTCGCCGGCCCCGGCGAGCGACGACCCAGCGAGCACGAACGAAGGAGGCGACTGCGATGGCCGCGGTCACCGGACCGGCCGGTGCGCTCCGAGCGACGCGCCCGGCACGCCTGAGGGGACGACGTCGTCCCGCCCCGGGCGGGGGAGCGACCAAGGGCGGGTGGCGGGTCACGCCGTGGCTCTTCCTGCTCGTCCCCGTGGGCATGCTGCTGCTGTTCACCTACGTCCCCGTGGCGAACATGGTGTGGTACAGCTTCACGTCCTGGGACGGGCTCGACCCCGTCAAGGAGCCCGTCGGCTGGAAGAACTACGTCGAGATCTTCACGCGCCCTGAGATCTTCCGCGTGTTCCTCGTGAGCCTGTACTACCTCGTGGGCGCCGCCGTGCAGCTCGTCCTCGCGCTGTACTTCGCGACGATCCTCAGCTTCAGCACGCGGTTCCGGAACTGGTTCAAGGGGATCATCTTCTTCCCGTACCTCATCAACGGGGTCGCGATCGGGCTCGTCTTCCTCTACTTCTTCCGGCCCGGCGGGACGCTCGACGCGTTCCTCGCCGCGTTCGGGTTCACGGAGCCGCCGCTGTGGCTGGGCGACCCGTCGCTCGTCAACGTCTCGCTCGCCGCGACGAGCGTGTGGCGCTACATGGGTCTGAACTTCGTGCTCTTCCTCGGGGCGATCCAGTCGATCCCGAACGAGCTCTACGAGGCGGCCGACCTCGACGGCGCCAACGCCTGGCAGAAGTTCCGCTTCATCATCGCCCCCGGGATCCGGCAGATCATCGGGCTGTCGGTGATCCTCGCCGTGTCCGGAGCGCTGTCGGTGTTCGAGATGCCGTTCATCATGACGGGCGGCGCGAACGGGTCGGAGACATTCGTCATCCAGACCGTCAACACGGCCTTCACGTTCTCGAAGGTGGGTCTCGCCTCGGCGATGGCGGTCGTCCTGCTGATCATCGTCCTGCTCATCTCGTGGGTGCAGCGACGCATCGTCCCCGACGAGAGAGGTGACCTCGTATGAGCGCCGCACCGCTGCGCACGTCCGCCGCGCAGGACGACGCCTCCCGGGCGGAGGACGCCCCGGCGCCCCGGACGGCCCCCGGTCCGCGCGACGTGCCCGCCAGCCCGCTCCCCGCGCCGTCGGCCACCGACCGGGTCCGGTCCGGCTGGGCGCGCTGGACGCGCGGGGCGAGCCCGGTCCTCGGCCCCGTCGGCACCACGCTCAAGTACGCGTCGCTGGTCGCGGCGTGCCTCGTCGCGGTCGTGCCGCTCGTGACGATCTTCATGGCGTCCTTCAAGACGCAGGCCGAGTTCCGCGAGACCGGGCCGCTCGACCCGCCGTCGAGCTGGACGAACCTCGACAACTTCGTCACGGCCTTCACTCGCGGGGGCATGCTCCAGGGTTTCGTCAACACGACGATCATCCTCGTGGTGGCCCTCACCGGGACGATCATCATCGGCACGATGGCCGCCTACGCGATCGACCGCTTCACGTTCCGGGGCCAGCGGCTCGTCGTCGGGGCGTTCCTGCTCGCGACGCTCGTGCCGGGGGTCACGACGCAGGTGGCGACGTTCCAGATCGTCAGCGGCCTCGGCCTGTTCAACACCCGGTGGGCCGCGATCGTGCTGTTCATGGGCACCGACATCATCTCGATCTACATCTTCCTCCAGTTCATGAAGTCGATCCCGCGGTCGCTCGACGAGGCGGCCATGCTCGACGGCGCCAACCGTCTGACGATCTACGCGCGCATCGTCTTCCCGCTGCTCAAGCCCGCGATCGCGACCGTGATCATCATCAAGGGGATCGCGATCTACAACGAGTTCTACCTGCCCTGGCTCTACATGCCGAAGCGGGACCTCGGCGTCATCTCGACGTCGCTGTTCCGCTTCAAGGGCCCCTTCGGCGCACAGTGGGAGGTGATCTCCGCCGGGACCGTGCTCGTCATCGTCCCGACGCTGGTCGCGTTCCTGCTGCTGCAGCGCTACATCTACAACGGACTGACCTCAGGAGCCACCAAGTGACGAGCACGACCGCCCCGACGCCGACCGCACCCGCCGTGCCGGCGACCGACCCCGCGCGCCTCGTCCGGCGTGAGCTCCACGCGGGCTGGACGGCGCGCGCCGTCGCGGGGCCCGTCCCCGCGCACGTCGCCGGCGTGGAGGTCCCGGCCACGGTCCCCGGCAGCGCCCACACCGACCTGCTCGCGGCGGGGCTGATCCCCGACCCCTACCTCGACGACCACGAGAACCTCGTCGCCTGGGTGGGGCGCTGCGACTGGGAGTACCGGACGACGTTCGCGTGGTCCGCGTCCGACGCACCCGGCCTGGACCGGCACGACCTCGCCTTCGACGGGCTCGACACGGTCGCGACGGTGTCGCTCAACGGCACGCGCGTCCTGAGCGCGCGCAACCAGTTCCGCACGTTCCGCGTCGCCGTGGCGGACCTGCTGCGCGAGGGCGAGAACGAGCTCGTCGTGCGGTTCGCGTCCCCCGTGCGCTACGCCGACCGCGAGTCCCTCGCGCTCGGCTACCGCCCGCAGGTCAACAAGCACCCGTACAACGCGATCCGCAAGTCCGCGTGCAGCTTCGGGTGGGACTGGGGGATCGACGCGCCGTCGGTCGGGCTGTGGAAGCCGGTGCGCCTCGAGTCGTGGTCCACGGCGCGGGTCGCGTCCGTGCGCCCGCTCGTCTCGGTGGACCTGCCCGACGACGCGTCCTCCCGGGCGGGTCACCTCGCGACGGCGCCGGGCCGGGTCGCGGTGCACGTCGACGTCGAGCGCGCGCCGCTCGACCCGGACGCCCCCGGTCCCGGCAGCGACGGTCCGCTCGCCGTGCGCGTCGCGCTGCGGGGTCCCTCCGGCCGCCACGACGCCGAGGTGGCGCTCCCCGCGGGCGCGACGACCGCCGTCGTGCCGGTGGACGTCCCGGACGCGGCGCTGTGGTGGCCGCGCGGGTACGGGGAGCAGCCGTTGTACGACGTCGAGGTGACGCTCGCCGCGGGCGACGGTGCGCTCGACGGGTGGGCCGGGCGCACGGGGTTCCGCGACGCGCGGCTCGACCTCACGCCGGACGCGCACGGGACGTCGTTCACGGTCGTGGTCAACGGACGTGCGGTGTGGGTCAAGGGTGCGAACTGGATCCCCGACGACGTGTTCGTGCACCGGGTGACGCGCGAGCGCTACGCCGCGCGGCTCGACCAGGCGGAGCTCGCGAACATGAACCTCCTGCGCGTGTGGGGCGGCGGGATCTACGAGGCCGACGACTTCTACGACCTGTGCGACGAGCGCGGCATCCTCACGTGGCAGGACTTCGCGTTCGCGTGCGCCGCGTACTCCGAGGACGAGCCCCTCCGGTCGGAGGTCGAGGCCGAGGCGCGCGACAACGTCACGCGCCTGGCCCCGCACCCGAGCCTCGTCGTGTGGAACGGGAGCAACGAGAACATCTGGGGCTTCGGCGCGTGGGGCTGGGAGCTGCGGCTCGAGGACAAGTCGTGGGGCCTGGGCTACTACACCGAGCTGCTCCCGGGCGTGCTCGACGAGCTCGACGGCACCCGCCCGTACACGCCGTCGAGCCCGTGGTCGGGGAGCCTCGAGGTGCACCCGAACGACCCCGACCACGGCTCGATGCACTCGTGGGAGCTGTGGAACCGGCAGGACTGGCCGCGCTACCGCGACGACGTGCCGCGCTTCATGGCGGAGTTCGGCTGGCAGGGCCCGCCCACGTGGTCGACGCTCACGCGCGCGATCAGCGACGACCCGCTCACGCCCGAGTCGCCCGGCATGCTCGTGCACCAGAAGGCCGCGCAGGGCAACGACAAGCTCACCGACGGCCTCGTGCGGCACGTGCCGCTGCCGGACGACATGGAGGACTGGCACTGGGCGATGTCCTGGAACCAGGCGGTCGCCGTGCAGGTCGCGGTCGAGCACCTGCGCTCGTGGGCGCCGCGCACGATGGGCTCCGTGTTGTGGCAGCTCAACGACTGCTGGCCCGTGACGTCCTGGGCCGCGGTGGACGGCGACGGGCGCGCCAAGCCGCTCCTGCACGCCCTCGCGCACGCGCATGCCGACCGCCTCCTCACCGTCCAGCCGCGGTCGGCGGACGGCGGCGTCCCGGCCGGCGACGAGACCGACCGGCTCGTCGTGGTCGTGGCCAACGACACGGACGAGACGTGGTCGGGCGACGTCGTGGTGCGACGCCTGTCGTTCGACGGCACGGAACGGCGGGTGACGTCGGTCCCGGCCCGGGTCGACGCGCGCGGGACGACCAGCATCGAGGTGCCGCGCGACGTCGCGACGCCCGACGACGCGGCGGCCGAGCTGCTCGTCGCGACGCTCGGCGGAGCTCGCGCGCTGTGGTGGTTCGCCGAGCCGCGCGACGCGTCGCTCACGCCACCGCGCCTCGTCACCGAGGTGCACCGCGAGCCCGCCGGGTGGGCCGTGCGGGTGACGGCGGAGAACCTCGTGCGCGACGTCGCGCTCCTGGCCGACAAGCTCCACCCGGGTCTGCGCGCGGACGACATGCTCGTCACGCTCCTGCCCGGCGAGTCCGTGACGTTCCACGTCACCGGGCCCGACGCGGCGCTCGCAGGCGTCGAGCCCGGGGCCCTCGTCGCCCCGCGCGTGCTGCGCTCGACGAACCAGCTCGTCACCGGTCGCGGTCGGCGCTGACCCGTGTCCGGAGGGAGGGACCCGGCGACCGACCGGGTTCCTCCCTCCAGGGCTCCCGGGTCAGGCGTTGCCCGCGAGCAGGCGGTCCACGGCGGCGAGGGGGATGGGCTCCCAGTCCGGGCGGTTGCGCGACTCGTACACGACCTCGTAGAGCGCCTTGTCGAGCGTGAGCGCCCGCACGAGCGCCTCGGACGTCGCGCGGTCGACGCCGGCCGTGTCGGCCCGGTCGTACGCGTCGAGGAACGCGGTGCGTGCCTGGACGGCCCACGCGGCGTCGCGCGCGCGCCCGACGGCGGCCGCGTAGTCGAACGACCGCACGATCCCGGCGACGTCGCGCAGCGCGAGGTCCGGGCGTGTGCGTTCCGCGACGGGCCGCAGGGGCTCGCCCTCGAAGTCGAGCACCTTCCAGCCGAACCGGCGTGCGTGCAGCACCTGGCCGAGGTGCAGGTCGCCGTGGACGGTCTGGAGCCGGGGGAGCGCGTCGGGGACGCGCGTGACGTTCGCGAGCCGCGCGGACGTCCGGTCCCAGAACGCGGCGACGTCCGCCGCGCGCCGTCCGAGCGCGCTGGAGGACGCGACGGCCTCGTCCGCGCGCCGTCGCAGGTCCGCGACGAGCCAGCGCGCGTCGACGGGCGAGCCGACGCCGAACGCGCTGCGGAGCGCGCCGTGCAGGTCGGCGAGGACGCGCCCCAGGTCGGCCGCGAGGTCGGCGAACGAGGCGTCCTGCCCCGCGTAGGAGCAGGCGAGGTCGAACCCGTCGCGCGCGCCCTCGACGAACTCGCTGAGGATCGCCAGGTGCGCGGAGCGGGTCGCCGCCGGACCCGCGCCGGTGCCCGACGGCGGCGCCCCGCCCCCCGCGGTCGGCTCTCCCGGTCGGTGGTCCGCGCCCGGGTCGACGGCGGCCGGGTCGTCCGCCGCGTCCCACGTCACCTCGAGCCACGCGAGCGGCCGGGGAACCCCGGCCCAGCCCTGGGCCGCCAGCGCGCGGGGGATGGTGACGTCGGGGTTGGGTCCGATCGCGATGGCGCGCAGGACCTTGAGCATGCTCCCGCCGGCGACCCGCGGCAGCAGCACCGAGCTGTTCGACTGCTCGACGCTCAGCGCGCGTCCACCGGTGAGGTCGGTGTCGGCGTCGGGGCCTCCGCCGCGGGGACTCGCCCCGTCCGGTGCCGTGCCCGGGTTCTCCCACTCCGCCACGGCCAGGAGGGCCGCCCAGCACGCGGGGTGCGCGGCGCCGTCGTGCACGACCCACCCGCCGTCGTCGGCGCCGCCCGGGGGGAGCGTCCCGATCGGCGCCGCGCCGCCCGGCGTCGTGTCGCCCAGGGCTGGGTCGCCCGGCGGGGTCACCGGCTCGAGCACGAGGGGCACCTGCACGACGAGGTCCACGCCGTCGCCGACGAGCCGCAGCAGGTGGAGCTCGACGCGCGTCCCCGACCACGCGTCGTCGGGCGGTCCGGGCGTCGCGGCGGACGCCGGGACGTCGAGGGCGAAAGACAGCCACGGCACGTGGCGCACGGCGACTCCCTTGACGGGGTACCACCGCCGCGCGGGCAGCCAGGCGTCCAGGAGCTCCATGAGCTCCGCCGAGGGCGGGTCCGTCCGCCGTACCGTCACACGTGCCTCCCGGGTCCAGGTCGCCTCCATGCCATCACGCGAGCGCCTCGCCCGCCGCACGAGGCGCTGTGGGTGGTGGCGCGCACACTGTCCGGACACGCCCACGGGCGCTGAGGAGGGATACCGATGGACTGTCCGCACCCGGCCGTCACGCTCACGGAGGAGCCGGTGCGACTGAGCCACTGCGTCTCGGTCGTGCACTGGTTCACGTGCGACGCGTGCGGGGAGCGCGCCGCGGTGGTCACCCGGACGGAGATGTTCCTGGACCGAGGGTGAGCCGCACGGTCAGGCGGGGTCGCTCACCACGAGCCAGTAGAAGTCGCGCGACCCCCACGTCATGACGACACGCTCGTCGTCGTCGACGGCGGGGAAGTGGGCCCCGCCGAACACGTCGGTGAGCGTCGCGCCGGCGTGCCCGGGCAGGTGCACCGAGGCCGAGCGCGCGGTCGCGGACAGGTTCGCGACGCACAGGATCGTCTCGGTGTCGGTGCGGCGCAGGAACGCGAGGATCGACTCGTTGTCGCACTCGAGCGCGACGAAGTCGCCCGTGCCGAACGCCTTGTGGCGGCGCCGGACCTTGAGCATCCCGTGCACCCAGTGCAGCAGGGACGTCGACTGCTCGAGCTGCGACTCGACGTTGACGTAGCCGTAGTGGTGCACGAGCGACTGCACGAGCGGCAGGTACACCTTGCCGGGGTCGGCGGTCGAGAACCCGGCGTTGCGGTCGGGCGTCCACTGCATGGGGGTGCGCACCGAGTCGCGGTCGGGCAGCCAGATGTTGTCGCCCATCCCGATCTCGTCGCCGTAGTAGAGGCACGGGCTGCCCGGGAGGGAGAGCAGGAGCGCGTGCGCGAGCTCGACCTCCTTGCGCGAGTTGTCGAGCAGGGGCGCGAGCCGACGGCGGATGCCGACGTTCGCGCGCATGCGCGGGTCGGGCGCGTACCACCCGTACATGGACGCGCGCTCCTCGGTGGAGACCATCTCGAGCGTGAGCTCGTCGTGGTTGCGCAGGAACGTGCTCCACTGGGCGCCGGGCGGGATGTCGGGCGTGTCGGCGAGGATCTCGAGGACCTGGTTCGCGCGCTGGTCACGGATCGCGTAGTAGATGCGGGGCATCACGGGGAAGTGGAAGCACATGTGGCACTCGGGCTCGTCCTCGGTGCCGAAGTAGTCCACGACCTCGCGCGGCCACTGGTTCGCCTCGGCGAGCAGGATGCGCCCCGGGAACTCGGCGTCGACCATGCGCCGCACGCGCCGCAGGAACTCGTGCGTCTGCGGCAGGTTCTCGCAGTTGGTGCCCTCGGCCTCGTAGAGGTAGGGCACCGCGTCGAGCCGGAACCCGTCGACGCCCATCTGCAGCCAGAACCGCGCGACGTCGAGCATCGCGTCGGCGACGCGCGGGTTCTCGAAGTTGAGGTCGGGCTGGTGGGAGAAGAACCGGTGCCAGAAGAACTGGCGCCGCACGGGGTCGAACGTCCAGTTGGACGTCTCGGTGTCGACGAAGATGATGCGCGCGTCCTGGTAGCGCGTGTCGTCGTCGCTCCACACGTAGAAGTCGCCGTACGGGCCCTCGGGGTCGGCGCGCGACGCCTGGAACCACGGGTGCTGGTCGCTCGTGTGGTTCATGACGAGGTCGATGACGACGCGCATGCCGCGCGCGTGCGCCTCGCTCACGAGCTCCGCGAAGTCGGACGTCGAGCCGTACTGCGGGGCGATCGCGGTGTAGTCGGAGACGTCGTAGCCGCCGTCGCGCAGGGGCGACGGGTAGAACGGCGGCAGCCACAGCGCGTCGATGCCGAGCCACTGGAGGTAGTCGAGGCGGTCGATGAGGCCCCGCAGGTCGCCCGTCCCGCTGCCGTCGGAGTCGGAGAACGCGCGGACGATCACCTCGTAGAAGACCGCGGTGCGGTACCAGTCCGGGTCGTCGGACAGGCCGGGGCGCGCGTCGACGGGCGCGGCCGGCTGGCGGCGCGGCGGGAGCGCCGCGACGGGGACCGGCGCGGTGATGGGCGGCACGGGGGCGGGGCCGGCAGCCGGCCCCCGGACGGGGTTCGGGATCTGGACCGGACGAGCGTCGCGGGGGAACGTCATGCGGGCCTCACGTGCACGACGTGCGCGACCTGGCGCATCGGCTCGAGCCGCACGTACACGTCCTGTCCCCAGCCGTAGCTCTCTCCGGACAGCTCGTCGTGCGCGACGAACGACGGCGCCCAGGGGTCGTGGCCGTCCGGGAGCGCCGGGAGGCCGAGGGCCTCGAGGTCGAGGTGCACGTTCGACTCCTGCGGAGAGTGGGGGTCGAGGTTCACGACGACGACGACGGTGTCCGCCTCGCCGGTCGGGGAGTGCTCGGCGGGCAGGTGCCGCGAGAACGCGAGCACCTGGTCGTTCGTCGTCGGGTGGACGGTGAGGTTGCGGAGCTGGCGGAGCGCCGGGTGGTCACGCCGGACCTCGTTGAGGCGCGTGAGCAGCGTCGAGATGCCGATCTCCTCGGCGAGCGCCCAGTCGCGCGGCTTGTACTCGTACTTCTCGTTGTCGATCTGCTCCTCGACGCCCGGCCGCGGGACGTTCTCGACGAGCTCGTACCCCGAGTAGATCCCCCAGGTCGGCGACCCGGTCGCGGCGAGCACCGCGCGCACCGCGAACCCGGCCACCCCGCCGTGCTGGAGGTACGGCGGGAGGATGTCGTGCGTCGTCGGCCAGAAGCTCGGCCGCATGTACGCCCCGGCCTCGCCCGAGACCTCCTCGAGGTACTCGGCGAGCTCGTCGCGGGTGTTGCGCCACGTGAAGTACGTGTACGACTGGTGGAACCCGATGCGCGCGAGCGTGTGCATCATCGCGGGCTTGGTGAACGCCTCGGAGAGGAACACCACCTCGGGGTTCGTCGCGCGCACCTCGGCGAGCAACCATTCCCAGAAGTCGAGCGGCTTGGTGTGCGGGTTGTCGACGCGGAACGCCGTGACGCCCCGGTCGATCCACACGCGGACCACGCGCAGGACCTCGGCGTAGATGCCCTCGGGGTCGTTGTCGAAGTTGAGCGGGTAGATGTCCTGGTACTTCTTGGGCGGGTTCTCGGCGTACGCGATCGAGCCGTCGACGCGGGTCGTGAACCACTCGGGGTGCTCGGCGACCCACGGGTGGTCGGGCGAGCACTGGAGCGCGAGGTCGATCGCGACCTCGAGCCCGTGGCGCCGGGCCTCCTTGACGAACGCGCGGAACGTGCGGTCGCTGCCGAGCTCGGGGTGGATCGCGTCGTGGCCGCCGTCCTTCGAGCCGATCGCGTACGGGCTGCCCGGGTCGCCCGGGAGCGCGGTGAGGGAGTTGTTGCGGCCCTTGCGGTGGGTCGTGCCGATGGGGTGGACGGGCGTGAGGTAGACGACGTCGAAGCCCATCGCGGCGATCGCCGGCAGGCGGCGGGCAGCGGCGGTGAACGTGCCCGAGCGCCAGCGACCGTCCTTGAGCCGCCGCGCGCCCTCGGAGCGCGGGAACATCTCGTACCACGCGCCCGCGAGCGCCAGCGGGCGCTCCACGCGCAGGGCGTACGTGGCCGACGCCGTCACGTGGTCGCGCAGGGGCGCGCGACGCAGGACGTCGCGCACCTCGGGCGACGTCGCGGCGGCGAGCCGGGCCTGCGCGGGCCGGCTCGCGTCGGCGAGCGCGGCGGCCGCGTCGGCGAGCGTGCGCGCGTCCTCGGGGGAGCGGGCTCCCGGGGTGCCGTCCGCGCCCGGCAGGGGGACGGCGTCGGCCAGGACGCGCTCGAAGAGCCGGACGCCCTCGGCGAGCATGAGGTCGACGTCGACGCCCGCCTCGATCTTGATCGTCGCGTCGTGGGACCACGTGCCGTACGGGTCGCTCCACGCCTCGACGCGCAGCGACCAGTCACCGACCGCGTCGGGGTGCAGCGTGGCGCGGAACCGGTCGAGGCCGGGCGCGACGTCGACCATCGGCGCGGTGCGCTCGGTCCCGTCGGGGGCGACGAGGACGGCGGTCGCCGCGACGGCGTCGTGCCCCTCGCGGAACACGGTCGCCTCGACCGGCACCATCTCGCCGACGACCGCCTTCGCGGGCCACCGGCCGCCCTCGACGACGGGCGAGACGTCCAGCACGGGGATGCGGCCGATCGGGGCGGCGGGGGCGGGGGCGGGCGAGCGGTGCGGCGCGCGGGCCGGAGGGGTCGTCGTCACACGCACAACGTATCGAGGCCCCCGGGGCCCAGGCACCTGGGAGCGGGGGTCGGCGCGTCGCACGTCCGTGCGCGCAGGCGGCGCGCACCCGGGTGAAAGTTCATGCAAGCGTTACGTGCGGGTGACAGCGCGAGGGTGTGCAGCGGCCCGCGCCCCCGTAGTCTCGTCCCCGTGAGAGCGATCCGACGGTTCACCGTCCGCACCCTGCTGCCCGCCGAGCTGCGCGACCTGGACGAGCTGGCGCACAACCTGCGCTGGTCCTGGCACGCCCCGACACGCGACCTGTTCGCCGGCATCGACCCCGAGGCGTGGGCGTCGGCGCACGGCGACCCCGTCGCGCTGCTGGGCGCGCTCGGCCCGGAGCGCCTCGCGGAGCTCGCCGCGGACGGCGCGTTCGTCGAGCGCGTGCGCGCGGCGGCTGCCGACCTGCGGCACTACCTCGACGACGCGCTGTGGTACCAGCAGCAGGCGGCCTCGGACGAGGGGAGCGACTCGCTCCCCGCCGCGATCGCGTACTTCTCGCCCGAGTTCGGCATCACGTCGGTGCTGCCGCAGTACTCGGGCGGCCTCGGCATCCTCGCGGGCGACCACCTCAAGAGCGCGAGCGACCTCGGCGTGCCGATCGTCGGCGTCGGGCTCCTGTACGGCGCCGGGTACTTCAAGCAGTCCCTCACGCGCGACGGCTGGCAGGTCGAGACCTACCCGCTGCTCGACCCGGACGGCCTGCCCCTGACGTTGCTGCGCGACGACGACGGCACGCCCGCGCGCGTGTCTCTCGCCCTCCCGGGCGGGCGCACGCTGCACGCGCACGTGTGGGTCGCGGCCGTCGGGCGCGTGCCCCTGCTCCTGCTCGACTCGAACGTGCCCGGCAACGACGAGGCCGCGCGCAAGGTCACCGACCGCCTCTACGGCGGCGGCGGCGAGCACCGCCTCCAGCAGGAGCTCCTGCTCGGCGTGGGCGGCGTGCGCGCGCTGCGCCTCTGGTCGCGCCTCACCGGCGCGCCCGAGCCGGAGGTCTACCACACGAACGAGGGCCACGCCGGGTTCCTCGGCGTCGAGCGCATCCGCGAGCTCGTGGAGCAGGGCCTCACGTTCGACGAGGCGCTCGAGGCGGTGCGCGCCGCGACCGTGTTCACGACCCACACGCCCGTGCCCGCCGGGATCGACCGGTTCGGCCGCGACCTCGTCACGCAGTACTTCGGCGGCGACATGGCGGTCGACGGCCTGCCCGTCGAGCGGGTCCTCGCGCTCGGGGCCGAGGACTACGACGGCGGCGACCCGACCGTCTTCAACATGGCCGTCATGGGCCTGCGCCTGGGCGGTCGCGCCAACGGCGTCTCGCTGCTGCACGGCGAGGTCTCGCGCGGCATGTTCGAGGGGCTGTGGCCGGGCTTCGACGCGCGCGAGGTCCCCATCACGTCCGTGACGAACGGCGTGCACTCGCCCACCTGGGTGGACCCGGCGTTCGCGGCCCTCGAGGCCGACCGGCTCGGGCTCGACGAGCTCACGGCCGACGCCGCGTCGTCGGGCTGGCTCCGCGGTGCCGGGGACGGCGGCGTGAGCGACGGCGAGCTGTGGGCGATCCGCCGCGAGATGCGGGGCCGCCTCGTCGACGAGGCACGCCGCCGCGTGCGCAAGTCGTGGCGCGAGCGCGGCGCGACCCCGGCCGAGCTCGGCTGGGTCGACGACGTCCTGTCGCCCGACGTGCTCACCATCGGCTTCGCGCGCCGCGTGCCCACGTACAAGCGGCTCACGCTCATGCTGCGCGACCCCGAGCGGCTCAAGGCGCTGCTGCTGCACCCCGAGCGTCCGGTCCAGCTCGTCGTGGCCGGCAAGTCGCACCCCGCGGACGACCAGGGCAAGCGGCTCATCCAGCAGCTCGTGCGCTTCACCGACGACCCCGAGGTACGCCACCGCATCGTCTTCCTGCCCAACTACGACATCGCCATGGCGCAGTCGCTCTACCCGGGCTGCGACGTCTGGCTCAACAACCCGCTGCGGCCGCTCGAGGCGTCGGGGACGTCGGGCATGAAGTCGGCGCTCAACGGCGGTCTCAACCTGTCGATCCTCGACGGGTGGTGGGACGAGTGGTTCGACGGGGAGAACGGCTGGGCCATCCCCACCGCGGACGGCGTGGAGGACGCGGACCGTCGTGACGATCTCGAGGCCGCCGCGCTCTACGACCTCGTGGAGCAGCAGGTCGCGCCCCGCTTCTACGACCGCGACACCGACGGCGTGCCCGGCCGATGGCTCGAGATGGTGCGCCACACGCTCGCGACGCTCGGGCCCAAGGTCCAGGCGACGCGCATGGTCGGCGAGTACGTCACGCGCCTGTACGCGCCCGCCGCCGCGGCCGGGCGGACGCTGGCCGCCGACGGGCTCGCCCCGGCACGCGAGCTCGCGCACTGGAAGGAGTCCGTGCGGTCGGGGTGGTCGCGGGTGCGCGTCGACCACGTCGACTCGTCCGGCATCGGCGAGGTCCCGCAGGTCGGGGACCGCCTCACGGTGCGCGCGTACGTGTCGCTGGGCGACCTGCGCCCCGAGGACGTGCAGGTGCAGGTCGTGCACGGGCGCGTCAGCGAGGCCGACGTCATCGAGGAGTTCACCGCCGAGCCGCTCGCGCTCGCCGAGACGTACGAGGCCGGCCGCTACGCGTTCGCCGGCGACGTCGTGCTCGACGCCTCCGGCCCGTTCGGGTACACGGTCCGCGTCGTCCCGACGCACAGCGGCCTCCCCAGCGTCGCCGAGCTCGGCCTCGTCGCCAACGCGTGACGCCTCGCGCGAAGTAGAGCCTCCGGTCGCGACGTAGAACCCCGTGTGTTCTACCTCGCGACCGGAGGCTCTATCTCGCGGGACGCGGCCGGTGACGAGACTGGCGCATACCGCTAGCGGTTTTCCACAGGCCCCTGCCCAGCCCTGGCTGTGGCCGGCGTGCTCGGACAGTCTGTGCCCATGAGCACGGACGAGCACGAGGTCGAGCAGGCGCGTCGGACGGTGAGCCGTCCCCGGGACGCGCGGCGTCCGCCCGGGCGTCACGACGACCCGTACGCCTCTGCGCCGTTGCCGTCGGTGGTCCGGTTCTCGACGGAGCGGCGCGCGGAGATCGTGGCAGGCGTCCGCCGCGGCACGCTCGTGCGGGTGCGTCAGGGTGTCTACACGGCCCCGCCGGACCCGGCGGCCTCGCCGGCACAGCGTCGGCGCGAGGCCGTCGTCGCGCGCGCCGTGGCGCTCTCGGGACGGTTGACGACGGACTACTGGTTCAGCCACTCGACCGCCGCCGTCCTGCACGGCCTGTGGACCTGGCGCCTCGCGGACGAGGTCCACGTGACGCAGCTCGGGAACCCGTCCGTGCGCCGGACCGACCCGGGTCTCCGCAGGCACTGGACGTCGCTGCCCGAGAGCGACCGTGGCGAGCTCGACGGCCTCCCGGTCACCTCGTTGGAGCGCACGATCGTCGACTGCGCGCGCTCTCTCAGCCCGGTGGCGGGCATCGTGGTCGCGGACTCGGGGCTCCGCGCGGGCGCTGACGTCCGTCGGGTCGAGGCGGCTCTGCCGGCAGCCGCCGGTGGACGTGGCGTGCGACGTGCGCGTCGAGTGCTCGCCGAGGCAGATGCGCGCTCGGAGTCGCCGGGCGAGAGCCTGGTCCGCTGGTTGGTGGTCGACGCCGGCCTCCCGCGCCCCGAGCCGAACCTCGCGGTGACCACCTGGCGAGGCTCGTACCGGCTGGACCTCGCATGGACGACGCATCGCGTCGCGGTGGAGTTCGACGGAGCGGTCAAGTACTCCGGCGGCGAGTACGGCGACCCGCGGGGACGGCTGCTCGCGGAGAAGGCCCGGCACGACGCGCTGGTGGAGGCCGGTTGGCTCGTGCTGCGGGTGACGTGGAACGACCTCGCCGAACCTGACGTGCTTCTCCGTCGCATCCGGGCAGCGCTCGCGCGACGCTCCGCGAGATAGAGGCTCCCGCCGCGAGGTAGAGCTCCGCGCGCTCTACCTCGCGACCGGAAGCTCTACCTCGCGGCTGTCCAGGAGGGTGAGGTAGCGGGAGCGGGTGCGGACGACGTCGGCGAGCTGAGTCTGGATCCCGTCTACGAACTCCTCGCGGTAGACGGCGTCGACCTGGACGGAGATCGCGTAGTACAGACCGGTGAACGTCGCGATCGCGACCGAGACGCGCAGGAGGGTCTGCGTGACGACGAGGTCCGCGCCGCCGACGCCACCCCCGCCCGCGAGCGAGAACGTACGCTCCCACGTGCCGCCGTCGACGTCCCAGAGCGCCATGACCTCCGGCGTCACGGTGAGCGTGCCGAGCGCCATGAAGAACAAGCCCATCCCGAGGCTCACGACGAGCACCTGGAGCAGCTGGCTCGTCGCGATCATCGCGGCGAGGTTCGCTCGTTGCCGCGGGGTGAAGCGGGCGGCCCGCTCGTGCTCCGGCATGTCGGCGACGGTCTCCGCGAGCGCCTCGCGCGCCTCCCCAGGCACGCGCAGGCCGACGAAGACCACGACGAGCAGGGCGAAGAACGCACCGAGCACGATGTCCGCGACGCCGTGGGTGCGGTCGAAGACCTGCCACACCTCGGCGTTGTAGAACAGCACGAGCGAGAAGACGAGCAGCAGTGGCAGCAGTCGCACGAGGCGCAGGAGCGACGCGCCGAGCTCGTCGACCACCCGCGCGAGGCCCCACCACAGCGACGACAGCACCCCGTACCCGACCACGACGCGCACGGCCCCGAGCAGGACCAGGTTGCCCGCCACCGTGAGCAGTGCCTCGTCCCACTGCCCGCCGAACACGAGGGGCAGCAGCGCGGGCACGAGGACGAAGAACGCGAGCTCGGGCACGCCGACCGACTGGGGGAGGGTCGACCACGGGCGGCCGCGAAGCACGTTGAGGCCGGCGTACGCGGCCGCGACGATCGCGGCGCCCCCCAGGAGCGCCAGCGCGTTGGCCCAGGCCGGCCAGCCGGACCGGATCGCGCCCGTGAGCTCGGCGAGCAGCACGACGAGCAGGAACGGTGCCGACCGCCCGAACACGTCGCGGTCGAGCGAGTGCCCCTCGACGAGCAGCGGCAGCCCGTTGCGGCGGAAGACGCGCTCGCACGCGGCGACGTCGGGGGGTGCGGCCGCCGGGTCCGTGCCAGGCTGCTCGCCGGCACCCGGACCGGCCGGATCGTCGTGCCTGACCGGTCCCGTGCCCGAGGCTGGGGCGGGTCGCCCGGTTCGGGGCGCGTCGTCGTGCACGCTCATGCTCGGTGACCCTACCCGCCGCGGCACCGTGCGCGACCGACGCTGACGGACGATCCTCAGCGACCACGGTTCTACCTCGCGTGACCAGGCCTCTACCTCGGTGGACCAGGCCTCTACCTCGGCCGACCAGGCCTCTACCTCGCGGGGGTCAGCCGAGCTCGGCCGCGAGCGAGCGGCCCGCGACGCGGCCGGAGTAGAGGCAGCCGCCGAGGAACGTGCCCTCGAGGGCGCGGTGGCCGTGCACGCCTCCACCGCCGAACCCGGCGGCCTCGCCCGCCGCCCAGAGCCCGGGCAGCACCGTGCCGTCCTGGCGCAGCACGCGCGCGGAGGTGTCCGTCCACAGCCCGCCGAGCGTCTTGCGCGTGAGCACGGACAGGCGCACGGCGAGCAGGGGCCCGTCCTTGGGCGTCGTGAGCGGGCGCGGGGGCGAGACGCGGATGAGCCGGTCGACGCGGTAGCGCCGCGCCATCGCCGTCGCGACGACCTGCGGGTCCTTGCCGAGCCCGGTGCGGACCTGCTCGTCGCGCAGGTGGACGATGCGCGCGAGGGCGTCGGGGTCGACGTGGCCGCGCGAGCCCGGTGTCGCGTCGACGAGCGCGTTCATGCCGGCCGCGAGCTCCTCGGGCGTGTCGGCCCAGACGAACTCGGGCGACTGCTCCGCGAACCGCGCGACGGGGCCGACGGCGCGCGGCAGGACGCGCTGGGCGAGCAGCCTGACGTCCTTGCCGGTGAGGTCGGGGTTCTGCTCCGACCCGGACAGCGCGAACTCGGACTCCATGATCGCCTTGTTGAGCACGAACCAGGAGTGGTCGTCGCCGCGCTCGGCGACGTGCTGGAGCGCGCCGAGCGCGTCGAACCCGGGGAACAGCGGCGCGGGGAGCCGGTTGCCGTCCGCGTCGAGCCACAGCGAGCTCGGGCCGGGCAGGATGCGGATGCCATGGTCGGTCCAGACGGGGGAGTGGTTCGCGATGCCCTCGGGGTAGTGCCACATGCGGTCCTCGTGCACGAGAGCGGCGCCCACGTCGGCGGCGACGCCGATCATGAGCCCGTCGGTCGAGTCGGGGACGCCGGAGAGCATGCGCGCGGGCAGCCGGCCCGCCGCCTGGGGCCACCGCGAGCGCACGAGCTCGTGGTTCGCGCCGATCCCGCCCGACGTCACGACGACGGCGCTCGCCGCGATCTCGACCTCGCCGACGACCTCGCGCGACGACGGTGCGCCGCGCTCGACGTCCGACGGCGCGAGGACCTCCGCGCGCACGCCGGTCACCGCGCCGTCGGTCACGACGAGCGACGTGACGCGGTGGCGGAACCGCAGGTCGAGCAGCCCGGCGGCGCGGGCGTCGAGCGCGGCGCGCACGAACGGCTCGAGGATCGCGGGACCGGTGCCCCAGGTGACGTGGAAGCGCGGGACGGAGTTGCCGTGCCCCCCCGCGGCCGTCCCGTCGGCGCCCGAGGTCACCGGGTACCCGCCGCGCTCGGCCCACTGCACGAGCGGGAACCACCGCACGCCCTTGTCGTGCAGCCAGCCGCGCATCTCGCCCGCGGCGAAGTCGACGAAGCCGCGTGCCCAGGCGTACCCGTGGCGGTCGGGGCCCTCACCGCGGTCGGCGCCGGGCGCGAACCGCGCGGACCCGAGCCAGTCGTCGAACGCGAGCTCGGCGGAGTCGGTGACGCCCATGCGCCGCTGCTCGGGCGAGCCGACGAGGAACAGGCCGCCGAACGACCACCACGCCTGCCCGCCGAGGCTCGCGGCGGGCTCCTGGTCCAGCAGGACGACGCGCCGCCCGGCCGCGGTGAGCTCGGTCGCCGCGACGAGCCCGGCGAGGCCGGCCCCCACGACGACGACCTCGGGGTTCTCGATCGTGGGGGAGCTGACGGAGGAGTCGACCGCGCTGTCACTCATGCGGGAAGAGTAGAGCACGTGTCCAGCCACCGGCAGGCCCGGGTAGTCGTGCGCGACCACGCCTCTACCTCGTGCCACCGCGCCTCTACCTCGTGCGACCGAGCCTCTACCTCGGCGGGGTGGAGACGTAGACGCGCAGGCTCAAGGCCTCGAGCCCGACGACGTCGCCCGCGCGGGCGGTGCCGTCACCGTTCGCACGGTCCCGGTCCTCGGGGTGCTCCCAGTCCGAGTCCCACGCGAGGTCCCAGCGCTCGGCGTCCGCGTCCGAGGCGGCGCGCACGCCCGGCAGCGTGACGTCGACCGGGTCGAGCCCGCCCGCGAGCACCATGAGCACGTCGGCGTCGCCGGGCTCCGGGGCGGTGCGCAGCATCTGCAGCGTCCGGACGGCGGGGTCGTGCCAGGCGGAGTGGTCGAGGAGCTCGCCGTCGGCGTCGAACCACACGAGGTCGGGCACGCCCACGTCGCTCCCCGGTCCCCGTGCGCCGGCACCCCCGCCCGAGGAGTCGGCGGGCCGCGGGCGGCCGGTGTAGAACGTGTCGGGGCGCAGCGCGGGGTGCTCGCGCCGCAGGGCGAGCAGGTACCGCGCCGTCGCGAGCAGGTCCTTGCGCCACGGCGAGAGGTCCCACGACACCCAGGACGTCTCGTCGTCCTGCACGTAGGCGTTGTTGTTGCCGCGCTGCGTCCGCCCCATCTCGTCGCCCGCGGTGAGCATGGGGGTGCCGGCGGCGAGGACGAGGGTCGCGAGGAGGTTGCGGATCGACCGGCGGCGCAGGGGCGCGATCTCCACTCCGATCCCGAGCGCGTCGAGTCCCGCGCCCGGACCCCCCGCCCGCCCGCGCGTCTGGTGCCGCGACCGGACCCTCGAGACCGTGGTTCCACGACCGGTTGTCGTCCGTACCGTCACGGTTGTCCTCGCCGTTCGCGAGGTTGTGTTTGTGGTCGTACGCGACGAGGTCGGCGAGCGTGAACCCGTCGTGCGCGGTCACGTAGTTCACCGACGCGACGGGTCCGCGCAGCAGCGGCGGGTCGGAGTGGCCGAACAGGTCCGCCGACCCTGCGAGCCGGGTCGCGAGGTCGCGCACGCCGTGGCCGGGCCGCCCGTGGGACGCCTCGCGCGCGTCGGCGAGCCAGAACTGCCGCGCCGCGTCGCGGAACCGGTCGTTCCACTCGGCGAGCGGCGGCGGGAACTGGCCGGTCCGCCAGCCGCCCGGGCCCACGTCCCACGGCTCCGCGACGAGCTTGAGCCCGCACAGCACCGGGTCCGTCTGCAGGGCGACGAGGAACGGGTGGTCGGGGTCGAACCCGGCCGCTCCGCGCCCGAGCGTGACCGCGAGGTCGAACCGGAACCCGTCGACCCCCACGACCTCCGCCCAGTACCGCAGCGAGTCCAGGGCGGCGCGCACCACGGCCGGGCGCCGGAAGTCGAGCGAGTTGCCCGTCCCGGTGACGTCGGCGAGCCGGGCGGGCGAGCCGCCGTCGTGCAGGTAGTAGCCGGCGTTGTCCAGCCCGCGCCACGACAGGTGGTACCCGTCGGCGCCGCCTTCGCACGTGTGGTTGTGCACGACGTCGAGCAGCACCTCGATCCCCGCCTCGTGCAGGAGGTGGACCATGCCGCGGACCTCGTCGAGGACGGCGCCCGGCCCGGCCTCCCGCGCCGCGCGCGTCGCGTACGCGGCGTGGGGCGCGAAGAACCCGAGCGTCGAGTAGCCCCAGTAGTTCGACCGGCCGCTCGCGAGCAGGTGCGGCTCCGGCACGTTCGCGTGCACCGGCAGGAGCTCGACCGTCGTCACGCCCAGCGACCGCAGGTGCTCGATCGTCACCGGGTGCGCGACGCCCGCGTACGTGCCGCGCAGGTGCTCGGGCAGGGCCTCGAGCCGCTGCGTGAGGCCGCGCACGTGCGCCTCGTAGACCACCGTGTCGCGCCACGGGACGCGCGGCCGGGGCGCCAGGGTCCCGGTCGGCTCGGCGACGACCACCGCGTGCGGCACGAACGGCAGCGAGTCGGTCGCGTCCGCCGGGCCGTACGGGTCGCTCCCGACCTGGCCGTGGACCGCCGGGTCGTCGACCAGCTCGCCCACGAGGCCGCGCGCGTACGGGTCGACGAGCAGCTTCGCGGGGTTGTGCCGCAGCCCGGCCGCGGGTTCCCACGGCCCGTGCGCGCGGAACCCGTAGCGCTGCCCCGGCCGGACGCCGGGGACGTGGGCGTGCCAGACGCCGTACGCCGGCCCGGCGAGCGGGACGCGGCGCTCGCGGTAGCGGGCCGGGTCGTGGGCGGGCAGCGACGCGTCGACCACGTCCACGAGGCACAGCTCGACGGCGGTCGCGTGCGACGCGAGGACGGCCACGTCCACGCCGTCGCCCGCGACGCGGACGCCGAGCGGCGGCACGAGGGCGTGCCGGTCGACGGGCCCCGTCGGGAGCGGGAGCGCTGCCGGGACGGTGCCGGGGGTCGGTTCGGGGACGGCGGAGGGGCGGGGCACGTGCACCCGTCCATTGTGGCGGGTGTCACCGGCTCGTCCCGCCGCCCGCCGGTAGGCTGCCCCGAGCGGGCCGGGAACCTCTCCGGCCGACCGCCCAGCGCACAGGGAGAGCAGCCGATGCGGATCGTCGTCGCCGTGAAGTACGTCCCGGACATCCATGCGGACCGGGGCTTCGAGGGCGGGCGCGTCGTGCGCCGGGCCGACGAGGGGACGCTCAACGAGCTCGACGAGAACGCGGTCGAGGCCGCGCTGCGCCTCAAGGAGGCGCTGCCGGAGGGGGAGCGCGAGACCAGCGAGGTGATCGTCCTCACGGTGGCCGGCCCGGACGCGGACGGCGCGGTGCGCCGCTCGTACCAGCTCGGCGCGGACCGCGGCGTGCGCGTGAGCGACGACGCCGTCGCAGGCTCGGACTACTTCGGCACCGCGCGCGTGCTCGCCGCCGCGGTGCGCCGCCTCGCGGACGAGGCGCCGGTGGACGTCGTGGTGACGGGCATGGCCGCGCTCGACGGGCTCGGCTCGGTCGTCCCCGCGCTCCTGTCGGCGGAGCTCGGGCTCCCGCAGCTCACGCTCGCGGGGAAGCTCGAGGTCGAGGGAGAGCCCGGCGCTCGGACGGCTCGCGTCACGCGCGAGCTCGACGGCGTCGAGGAGGTCCTCGAGGCGCCGCTGCCCGCCGTCGTGTCGGTGACCGACCACGCGAACGACCCGCGCATGCCCAACTTCAAGCTCATCATGGCGGCGCGCACGCGCCCGGTGGAGGCGTGGAGCCTCGCCGACCTCGGCGTCGACCCGGCGCTCGTCGGCGACGCCGGCGCGCGGTCGCGCGTGACCGACGCGTCGCCCCGCCCGCCGCGCCCCGACGCCGAGATCGTCGTCGACAAGGGCGAGGGCGGGCGCGCCCTGGCCGAGTTCCTCATCCGCAACGACCTGGTCTGAGAGGCGTCCGCACATGAGCACCCCCGGGACCCGTACCGTCCTCGTCCTCCTCGACTCCGCCGGCACCGAGCTGCGCTCGCCCGTGCTGGAGCTGATCACCGTCGGCCGCTCGCTGGGGCGCGTCGAGGCCGTCGCCCTGGAAGCGCCGAGCGTCGACGTGCTCGCCCAGCTCGGCGCCTACGGCGTCGCGCTCGTACGCCAGGCGGAGCCGTCGACGGGCGGAGAGGTCGTGACCGGCGACGCGCTGCACCTCACGCCCGTCGTGGCCGAGGTCCTCGCCGCCGCGACGCGCGCGTCCGACGCGGACGCCGTCCTGCTCACGTCGTCCTTCCCGAACAAGGAGGCGGCGGCGCGCCTCGCGTTCCTCACCGAGGCGGGCCTCGTCGTCGACGCGTCCGCGCTGACCGACGGCGGCACGCACCTCGTCGCGGACAAGCGCGTCTTCGCCGGGTCCTGGGACGTGCGGAGCGAGATCGTCACCGATCCCGCCGTGCTCACGCTGCGGGCGAACTCCGTCGTGCCGCAGCCCGCAGAGGTCGCCGTGGCGACCGAGGTCGCTGCGCTGCGGCTCGAGCTCTCGCCCGCCGCGACCGCGGCGCGCGTGGTGTCCCGCACGGTCGACGAGTCGGCCGGCGCGGGTCGCCCGGCGCTCGGCGAGGCCGCGATCGTCGTCGCCGGGGGCCGTGGCACCAACGGCGACTTCGGTCCCGTCATCGAGCTCGCCGACGCGCTCGGCGCGGCCGTGGGCGCGACGCGCGACGCCGTGTACGAGGGCTGGCACGACCAGTTCGTCGGGCAGACGGGCGTGACCGTCGCGCCGCGGCTGTACATCGGCGCGGGCATCTCCGGCGCCCCGCACCACCGCGGCGGCATGCAGGCCTCGCAGGTCATCGTCGCGGTGAACAACGACCCCGAGTGCCCGCTGTTCGAGATCTCGGACTTCGCGGTCGTCGGCGACCTCGCGGACGTGCTGCCCCAGGCGGCCGAGGTGCTGCGCGAGCACCGGTCGTCCCAGGGCTAGGGGCCCGATGGCCTGGTGGGAGGACGAGCGGTCGAACCTCGCCGACCAGCTCGCGGACTCGAGCCGGCCCGTACGGTCGGCGTCGCCCTACGAGGGCGACCGCTCGGGCGCGTGGGCGACCCTGCCGTGGTGGCTGCTGCTCGGAGCGGTGGTCACGGCCGCCGGTGTCGTGGTGCTCCGGCTCGCCGGCACGGTCGCGGGGACGAGCTTCGGCGCCACCGTCCTCGCACTGGGGATCTTCTACCTCAGCCAGTACGGGGTCCTGGCCTTCTACGCGCTCCAGGCCGGTCGCCTGCGGGACCGGCGCGTCGCGGCCGCGCTCGCGCACGAGCCGCCGCCCGCCCTGACCGACCACGACGTGCGGCAGTTCCACGTGCCGTTCCGTCGCTCGTACTCCGGCTCCGCGTCCATCGGGCTCCTGAACCCCGGCGAGGGACCCTCGCCGGCGGCGCTGCGCGTCGCGCGGGCCGTGGGGGGTCTGTGCATCGTGGTCTTCGTCGTGGGCGCCGTCGTGACGGTCGTTGCCGGGACGCTCGCGCGCGCCTGACGGCACACCCACCGGTACGTGAGCACCGGTCCGTCTCCGCGCTCGCCGCCCAGGGGGCGGACAGCCGGTGCCGAGAATTCACCCGGCGTCCTCCGGGTGGTGGCCGGCCGGTCATCGACCGTTCCTAGCGTCGGGCCGACTCCCCGGTGACGGGGAAGCCCCCCGACCCGTGGAGACGACCGATGACGATCACGCCTGCCCCCGAGCATCGCCCCCTGCTCTCCGTCGCGCCGCACGCGCGCGGCAAGCGCAGCCCCGTCACCTGCCGGCTGAAGTGCGCGGACGCGTGCTCGCACCCGGTCCCCAACGAGAGCGCCAACGAGACGTTCCGCGACGTCGTCGCGGGCGCGATGTCGCGCCGTGCGCTGCTGGGCGGGCTCGCGGTCGGCGCCGCGGCCGTCGTGCTCGGTGCCCAGACCGTCGGCGCCCCGCCCGCCGCGGCCCAGGCGCTGCCCGCCCACGGTGGCGGCCACGGCGGAGGCCGCCCGCAGAAGGGCCTGGCCTTCGGCGCGATCTCGCCGCAGCCCGCGGCGCGCGACGCGTTCGTCGTGCCCGAGGGCTACCGGTGGCGCCCGGTGATCCGCTGGGGCGACCCGATCCTGCGCGGCGCCCAGCCGTTCGACGTCGCGCGCCAGACCCCCGAGGCCCAGGCCCGGCAGTTCGGCTACAACAACGACTACCTCGACATCCTGCCGTTCGAGCGTCAGCACGCCCTCGCCGGCGCGCAGGGCCGGGGCAAGGGCCCGGGCCGCGGCACGCGCGGCCTGCTCGTCGCGAACCACGAGTACACGAACCCGGCGATCATGTTCGACGCCTCGTACGACGCCGCGACCCGCCGCGCCATCGAGCGCGCCGCGCACGGCATGTCCGTGGTCGAGGTGCGCCGCCGTCGGACGGGCACGCCGTGGGACTACGTGGCCGACAGCCGGTACAACCGCCGCGTGCACCTGACGACCGAGTTCCGCCTCACCGGTCCGGCGGCCGGCTCGGACCTCGTCAAGACCGTCGCGGACCCGTCGGGGACGCGCGTGCTGGGCACGTTGAACAACTGCGCGGGCGGCACGACGCCGTGGGGCACCGTGCTCTCGGGCGAGGAGAACTACAACGGCTACTTCCGCACGTCGGGGGCGGGCCACGACGCGCGCTACGGCCTGCGCGACGCCGCGACGGGCTACGGCTGGGAGCTCGACGACCCGCGGTTCGACGCCCGCAACCCCGGGTACGAGAACGAGCCCAACCGCTTCGGCTGGATCGTCGAGATCGACCCGTACGCGCCCGACGAGCCGCCGGTGAAGCACACCGCGCTCGGCCGGTTCAAGCACGAGGGCGCCAACGTGATCCTCTCGCGCCGGGGCAACGCGGTCGCGTACATGGGCGACGACGAGCGCTTCGACTACGTGTACAAGTTCGTCTCGTCGCGCACGATGCGCCCGGGGACCAGCGAGGCGGCGCGTCGTCACAACAAGACGCTGCTCACCGAGGGCTCTCTCTACGTCGCGCGGTTCCGCGGCGACTCGCCCGCGTCCGAGATCGACGGGTCGGGCGCGGTGCCGTCCGACGGCGCGTTCGACGGCCGGGGCGAGTGGGTCCCGCTCGTCCTCGACGGGCGGAGCGAGGTCGAGGGCATGAGCCTCGAGGAGGTGCTCGTCTACACGCGCGTCGCGGCCGACAAGGTCGGGGCGACGAAGATGGACCGCCCCGAGGACGTCGAGCCCAACCCGGTCACGGGCCGCGTCTACGTCGCGTGCACCAACAACACGTCGCGCGGGCCCGCGGCGGCCGAGGCCGCGACCGAGCCGAACCCGCGCAACACCAACCGCGACGGGCACGTCGTGGAGATCGTCGAGGACCGCGACGACGCCGCGTCCCTGACGTTCCGGTGGAACCTCCTGCTCGTCGCGGGCGACCCCGCGACGAACACCTCCACGTACTTCTCGGGCTACCCGAAGGAGAAGGTGTCCCCGATCTCCTGCCCGGACAACCTCGCGTTCGACGCCGAGGGGAACCTCTGGATCTCGACCGACGGTCAGCCGAGCACGATCCAGAAGTGCGACGGGCTGTTCAAGGTCACGCTCGACGGCCGCGAGCGCGGTCGCGTCGAGCAGTTCCTCTCCGTCCCGCGCGGCGCCGAGACGTGCGGACCCCTCGTGGACTCCACGGACCGCATGGTCTACGTGGCGGTCCAGCACCCGGGCGAGGACGGGTCGTTCGACGCCCAGGCGTCGTACTTCCCCGACTACCTGACGCCGGGCGCCCCGGTGCCGACGGGTGCCTTCGCGGGCCCGCGCCCGTCCGTCGTCCAGGTCTGGCGCGACTGACGTCTCCCGATCGACGGAGGGGCCCGGAGCCGCGACGGCGCCGGGCCCCTCCCTCGTCCGCGGTGGGACTCTCAGAGACCGAGGTGCGCCAGCCAGGCGACGGCCGCGACGCCCTGGGCGCGCTGGAACGCGCGCAGGCGGGGGATCGTCGGGACGGCGGCCTTGCGCGCGGAGTGCAGGAAGTACCCGGCGATCCCGGCGACGACCGAGCGCAGGTCGGCGGGGTGCACGTCACGCCCGAGGGGGTGCGCGGCGAAGGTCGACGCCGCCCACGCGCCGCCGCGCGCGCGGCGGGCCGCGTCGGCGCTCACCGTGACCGGCTCGCACACGCCGACGACCCCCTGCATGACGACGCTGGGCAGGAACATCGCGAGGTCGAGCCAGGCCGCACCCCTCGACGCGTGCGGCCAGTCCACGAGGTAGACCCTCTCCGGCGTGAGCAGGACGTTGTCGGCGCGCAGGTCGCCGTGCACGAACGACTCGCCCTCGCACGCCACGAGCGCCCCGCGCTCGGCCTCCGCGAGCGCGTCGAGGTGCGTGGCCGCCCAGGGCGCGACGGCGGGCAGGCGCGGGTCGGGGTCCGCACGGAGCGCGCGCCACCCGGTCGCCATGTCGGCGAAGTCGGGCCCGGTCGGCGGCAGACGCATCGCACGGGCCCCCGGGACGGCCGCGACGCGGACGAGCGTGGTCAGGACCCGGTCGAGCTCGTCGGGGTCCCAGGGCGTGGCGGGCACGTGCCCGTCGACGACCTCGAACGCGAGGGCGATCCAGTCGCCGTCCCCGTGACCCCAGGCGAAGCGCGGGGCGGGGACCGCGCGCGGCAGCCGCGTCGCGACCTTCGCCTCGGCGCGGTGGAGGTTGGCCGCCACGGGCTCGTCCGCGGTCCGGGCCGCCTTGACGAAGAGGCGCGTGCCGTCGTCGAGCGTGAGGACGGACGCGAGGCCGGGGCTGAACCCGGACGAGATCGAGCGCTCCTGCACGACCCGGCCCCCGGCGACCGCCTCCAGCTCGTCGCGCAGCGCGAGCGGCAGGTCTCCCCAGAGCAGGCGACCGCCGCCCGAGGCGACCGGGACGTCCCCGGCGGCCTCGACGGCGGGCGGTGCGGCGTCGTCGGGCATCGAGATGCCACTTCCCCTGTCGGTGGCTGGACGGTCTCGTCCTCGGCACGTTTCCGTCCCGCGGCGACGTGTGGCGCGCGACGGCGGTCCTGCGACCGGGACGAGCGCCCGGCGACGGCCGGGCGCAGACCTCCCACAACCTAGCGCTTCTCGCCGGGAAGTCCAGCGCCGCCCACTCCTCGGACCGCGAGCGCCGCGACCGTTCGTAGACTGGGTGACCGTGACCCATCCATCCGGCCCTGTCCCCGCGGCGGCCGCGTACCTCGACCACGCCGCGACGACGCCGCTGTCCGCGGCGGCGCGCGAGGCGTTCGTCGACGAGCTGTCGCGCACCGGCAACCCGTCGTCGCTGCACGCCGCGGGGCGTGCCGCCCGCCGCACGGTCGAGGAGGCGCGCGAGTCGATCGCCGCGGCGCTCGGCGCGCGCCCGAGCGAGGTGGTGTTCACCGCGGGGGGCACCGAGGCGGACAACCTCGCGATCAAGGGCCTGTTCTGGGGGCGGCGCACGACGGACCCGCGCCGGCTGCGGATCGTCGTGTCCGCGGTCGAGCACCACGCGGTGCTCGACCCCGCGTTCTGGATGGCCGAGCACGCGGGTGCGGAGATCGTCCTGCTGCCCGTCGACGGCGAGGGCCGCGTGGACCTCGCGGCGCTGCGCGCGGAGATCGCCGAGCACGCGGACGAGATCGCGCTCATCTCGGTCATGTGGGCCAACAACGAGGTGGGCACGCTCCAGCCCGTGCAGGAGGTCGTGCAGCTCGCGCGCCCGCACGGCATCCCGGTGCACTCCGACGCGGTGCAGGCGGTCGGCCAGGTCCCGGTCGACTTCGCGGCGAGCGGCCTCGACGCGATGACGGTGTCCGGGCACAAGCTCGGTGGCCCCGTCGGCGTCGGCGCGCTCGTCGCGCGCCGCGACGCCCCGCTCACCCCCGTGCTGCACGGCGGCGGCCAGGAGCGCGGGGTGCGCTCCGGCACGCTCGACGCGCCTGCGATCCGCGCGTTCGGCGTCGCGGTCGCCGAGGCCGTCGCGCGCCGCGAGGAGCGCGCCGCCCACCTCGCGGCCCTGCGCGACGAGCTCGTCGCGGGCGTGCGCGAGCGCGTCCCGGACGCCCTCCTCAGCGGGCCCGAGCCGGGGTCCGGCGACCGCGTCGCCGCCCGCCTGCCCGGCAACGCGCACTTCACGTTCCCGGGGGCCGAGGGCGACTCGCTCCTCTACCTTCTCGACTCCGCGGGCGTGCAGGCCTCGACGGGCTCCGCGTGCCAGGCCGGCGTGCCGCAGCCGTCGCACGTGCTGCTCGCGATGGGCGTGCCCGAGCAGGACGCGCGCGGCGCGCTGCGGTTCACGCTCGGCGTCACGTCCACTCCCGACGACGTCGCGCGCCTCCTCGACGCCCTGCCTCCCGCCGTCGAGCGCGCGCGGGCGGCGGGCCTCGCGTCGGGCCCCACCCGCACCGCGGTCCCCAGCCGCGCGGGAGGTGCCGCATGAGGGTGCTCGCCGCCATGTCGGGCGGCGTCGACTCCGCCGTCGCCGCGGCGCTCGCGGTGGAGGCGGGGCACGAGGTCGTGGGCGTCCACATGGCGCTGTCGCGCAACCGGGACCAGTTCCGCACCGGGTCGCGCGGGTGCTGCTCGATCGAGGACGCGGGGGACGCGCGGCGCGCGGCCGACGTGCTCGGCATCCCGTACTACGTGTGGGACCTCTCGGAGCGGTTCGAGGACACGGTCGTCGCCGACTTCCTGGCGGAGTACGAGGCGGGCCGCACGCCCAACCCGTGCGTGCGCTGCAACGAGCACATCAAGTTCGAGGCGCTGCTCGACAAGGCGACCGCGCTCGGCTTCGACGCCGTCGCGACGGGCCACTACGCGCGCATCGTGACGCGCGAGGAGGCCGACGCGTCGGCCCCGGGCGGGGTGCGCACGGTGCGCGAGCTCCACCGCTCCCCGAACACGGCGAAGGACCAGTCGTACGTCCTCGCGGTCATGGGGCCCGAGCGCCTCGCGCGCGCGATGTTCCCGCTCGGGGACTTCGCGTCGAAGGACGAGGTGCGCGCCGAGGCCGCGCGGCGCGGGCTGTCGGTGTCCGCGAAGCCCGACTCGTACGACATCTGCTTCGTCGCCGACGGCGACACCCAGGGATTCCTGCGCGACCGTCTCGGCACGCGGCCGGGCGAGATCGTCGACGCCGAGGGGACGGTGCTCGGCGAGCACGACGGCGCCTACGCGTACACGGTCGGCCAGCGCAAGGGCCTGGGCATCGACCGCCCCGCACCCGACGGCCGTCCGCGGTACGTGCTCGACGTGCAGCCCGCGAGCAACCGCGTGGTCGTCGGGCCGGCCGAGCTGCTGAGCGTCGACCGCGTCGAGGCCGGCGCGGCGGTCTGGTTCGACGACGCGCGCCCGGCGGCGGGGGAGCAGGCCGACGTCGAGGTGCAGGTCCGCGCGCACGGTGCCCCGGTCGCGGCCCGGGTCCGGGCCGTCGGCGACGCGATGGAGGTCGAGCTCACGGGGACGCCGCTGCGGGGCGTCGCCGCCGGGCAGTCGCTCGTCGTCTACGCCGGCGCGCGCGTGCTCGGCCAGGCCACGGTGGACCGGGCCTACCGCGCCGCGGCGCGACCGGCCGCCGAGGCGACCGCGCGACCGACCGCTCAGCCGACGCCGACGGGCGCGGGGTGAGCCAGCGCCCGCACGAGCGCGGACTCGTCGCGCACGCACCAGTGCTCGGCCTCCTGGCCCTCCGCGAACCGGAGCACGTGCATCTCGCGCACCCGGAACCGGCGTCCCGTCGGGGCGACACCGCGGAAGAACCCGGTGTGCCGCGCGCTGAGCTCGACGTGCAGCGCGACGAGGTCGCCCTCGGCGACCGCGTGCAGGACCTCCACGCGCTGGTCCTCGAACGCCTCGTCGTACCAGTGCATCGTCGCGAGGAGGGCGTCCGCGCCGCCGTCGCAGCCGGGCGACGTGTCGTGGTTGCGGAACCCGGGCGCCAGCAGCGTCGCGAGCGCGTCGCCGTGGTTGCCGGGGATCGCCCGCGTGTGCACGGCGACCGCCGTGGCCTTGTTCTCGTGCGTTCCCATGTCGGAGCCCTTCCGCACACCCTCGTGCTCGGCGGCCGCGCGGCCCCCGGACCCCGGCGGGGTCGCGGCACGGCTCGGTTTCCCAGTGTGCTCCTGGAGAGAGGTGGTCGGCACGTGGTTCGTGACGAGA
>NZ_JNBQ01000012.1 GCF_001019615.1 Cellulosimicrobium funkei
GACGGCCTTGGCCTCGGCGGCCTCCGCGGCCGCCTGCGCGGCCGCCGCGCGCAGGGCGGCGAGCTCGGTCGGGGACTGTGCGGCGTCGTCGGCCATGCTCGGATCGTAGGGGTGGCACCGCGCGGGCGCAGCCGGGCCGGGATGCGCGACGGCCCGCGCGCGCCGTAAGGTGGCGCGGCCATGACCGACCACCGCGTGCACGTCGTCACCGACTCGACGGCGTCCCTCCCGCCCGTCCCCGACGAGCGGCTCCGCTCCGTCCCGCTGCACGTGATCGTCGACGACGTGTCCTCCCTCGAAGGGGTGGGCCTCACCGCCCAGGACGTGGCGGCGCACCTCGAGGCCGGTCGTCGGGTCACGACCTCGCAGCCGACGCCGCGCGCCTTCGCCGAGGCGTACGCCGCGGCCGCCGCGGCGGGGGCGCGGGAGATCGTCTCCGTCCACCTCTCGGGCGAGCTGTCGGGCACGGTGCACGCGGCCGCGATCGCGGCGGCGGACGCACCGGTCCCGGTCCGGGTCGTGGACTCCCGGACCGTCGCGATGGGGCTGGGCTTCGCGGCGCAGGCCGCCGCCCGGGCCGCGGCGGCGGGGGAGAGCACGGACGTCGTCGCGCGGCGCGCGATCGAGGTCGCCGACGCGAGCCGCGCCGTGTTCCTCGTCGACTCGCTCGACCATCTCCGCCGCGGTGGCCGCCTCAGCGCGGCGTCGGCGGCGCTGGGGACGGTGCTCGGCGTGCGGCCGCTGCTGGCCGTCCGGGACGGGAAGATCGAGGTCGTGCAGAAGGTCCGGACCAAGGCCGCGGCGGTCGAGCGCCTGACGACGGTCGCGGTCGAGTCCGCCGCACGCCGCACGCGGCCGGCGCTCGCGGTCCACCACGTCGGGGACGACGCCGGCGCGCACCGGCTCGCGTCCGAGCTGACCGCTCGCACCGGCCTGGACGTCGTGGTGACCCCGGTGAGCGCCGTGCTCGGGGCGCACGTCGGACCGGGAGTGCTGGCGGTCGTCGTCGCGGAGCTCGCGGACCGCGGTTCCGGCGTCGGGGGCCGCTCGGCCGCGCACTGAGTCCCGTCGCTCCGGCCTGCTGCGGGAGCGCCTCGTTGGTCCTGGCCGTGCACAGGACCGCTCGCGGACGGTCTCGTCCACAGGGCCGCCCGGCGCCCGGTCCCCGCCCTGCCCGACCTCCGTACGGTGCGCGACGTGAGCACCCCACGACCCGAGCCGCGTCAGCACGCCCGTCCCGCCCGTGACCCCGTCCGGGAGGGAGCGGTCGTCCGGCAGCGTCTGCGCGCCGTGACCGGGACCGGGCGACCAGCGCTCGCGTGGCACCCGGCGACCACGACCCTTCCGCAGGTCGGACCACTGGGCGACCCGGAAGCCGCGCCCGACGTCGGTCCGTGGCCGGGCGGTCCGGGGACGCCGGCGCTCTACCCCGTGGGCGATGGCGCGGCACCCGCGTCCAGCGGAGAGGCGCCCGGAGGCTGGGGAGAGTCTCCCGTGCCCGACGAGGGTGATCGCCGCGGACGCGTTCGTGCGCGGGGGTCGGACGACACTGCCGCGGGTTGGCTCCCGCCCCGCCCCGACGTGGACGAGAGCAAGGGCGTGGACCGCGCGGGAGAAGCCGGGACGGACGACGCCGGGACGGAGGATTCCGGGCTCGCCGGTCGCGCGAGTCCGGGCGACGTGGCGGTCGACCGCCTGCGGTCCCGCGCGGCGCGGACCGCGGCGACGGCGTACACCGCGACGTACGGGCACCCCACGTCGCACGCGGGGTTCGCCGGGCTCGGCGAGGAGGGGCGCCGCCGGTGGGCGCTGCGGCCACGGACGGCGGTGGTCGCGCTGGTCGTCGTGCTCCTCCTCGCGGCCGGGGTCGTGCTGCTGAGGTCCCCGGCCGGAGGGGTCACTGCGGTCGCGCCGATCGACGCGACGCCGGCCGGCGGTCCGGCGACGGAGCCGGACGGGGAGTCCGCGGCGCTGGCGGGCGCCGACGCGACGACCGGCGGCGGGACCGCGGAGCGTGCAGCAGCGGGAGGAGGGGGAGAGAGCGCCGAGTCCGGGGCCGAGGGCGCGCCGTCGGGCGGCGTGGTCGTGCACGTCGTGGGCCAGGTCGCTGCTCCCGGCCTCGTGACCGTCGCCGCCGACGCACGCGTCGCGGACGCGCTCGAGGCGGCCGGCGGGGCGACCGCCGAGGCCGACCTCGCCGCCCTGAACCTCGCCCGGACGGTGACGGACGGCGAGCAGATCGTCGTCCCACGACCCGGCGAGGCGGTGCCCGCCGCCGGACCGGCAGCGCCCGCGGCCGGGACCACCGCGGGCGGAGCGGTGGACCTCAACGCGGCCGACGCGACGGCGCTCGACGCGCTGCCCGGGATCGGGCCCGTGCTCGCCGAGCGCATCGTCGCGTGGCGGGACGAGAACGGTCCGTTCACGACGGTCGACGAGCTCGGCGAGGTGAGCGGGATCGGGCCCGCCGTGCTCGCGGACGTGCGCGACCTCGTCCGCGTGTGACCGACCTGCGGCTCGTCCCGGCGGCGCTCGCGGCCTGGGGGGCGGCGTTCCTCGCGGTCGGCGCTGCGCCGACCCTGGTCCTGCGCGGTGCGTCGATCACCGTCGTGCTGCTGGGCGTCGTGCTCGGCGGAGTGCTGCTCGGCGCGCGACATGCCCGCCGCGGGACGCCGGCGGGCACGGGACCCGCCATCTCCCCGGGCGCCGCCCGCGTGCCGTCGGGGCCGGGAGTCCGACGACCTCCGTCGGGCCCGGGCCGGCCCGTCCGGTCGGGCCTGACCGCGCGCGTGCTGGGACAGGTCGCCCTGGTGGCCGCGTGCGTGGTGGCGGTGCTCCTGTCCACGGGCGCGCAGCTCGCCGACCGGCAGGCGCTCGCCGACCTGGCCGGCCAGGGTGCGACGGCGACGGTGACCGCGACCGTGCGCTCCGCCGTCGTGCCGCGGTCGAACCCGTGGTCGGGCGCCACCGACCGCCACGAGGTACGCGTCTTCCTGCGCGACCTCACCGCGCGCGGCGTGACGACCGCCGCGGCGGGCACCGTCGTCGTCACCGGGACGGGCGACGGCTGGGAGGAGCTCCCGTACGGGGCGTCCGTCGTGGCGACGGGCCGGCTCGCGGTCCAGGGCGACCGGACGATGCTCCGGACGGAGGGCCCGCCGCGGGTCGTCGAGCCACCGGGCGCGTTCCTGCGCGGCGTGCACGCGATGCGTCGCGGGCTCCTCGACGCGACCGCGGGCCTGAGCCCGCAGGCGCGCGGGCTCGTCCCGGGTGTGGCGGTCGGTGACACCTCGCGGCTCGACCCCGTGCTCGACGACGCGATGCGGACGACGTCGGTGAAATTCATGAACTACCACCTCTGGGTGTACATGCCTAGCACCGCTAGATATGGTTATCAACGTCAGGATAATCCGACACTCAACCCAGGAGGACACCATGGCCACCAAGCCCGCCCGCAAGACCGAGACCGTCGTCGAGTTCAACCGCGTCGCCGTCCCCGCCAAGACCGTCGCGCCCAACCCGTTCCAGCACGTGATCGACTACCTCAACGGCCACGTGGACGACGCCGAGGGAGCGGTCGAGTTCAACCACGACCGCCCGGGCTACGCGCTCGGCAAGATCCGCTCCGGCTCCGCGGACGGCGTCAGCTTCCGCGCCAAGATCGACGGCCGCACCGTCACCATCTGGGCGCAGACCCGCCGCCCGCGCGTCGCCAAGGAGGCGAAGTGATGGCGACGTTCACCGTGACCCTGCCGCTCCTCACGGACGCTGCGCAGTCGTTCGCGGAGGACATCGGCGTCGACCGCTTCGGAGTCGTCGTCGCCTCATGGACCGAGGGCGCCTCATCACTCCTCGCGGAGGTCGACGCCTCATCACAGGAGGACGCCGACGCCTGGGCCGCCTACGTGTCACGCGGAGACCGAGTGCACGAGTGACCCTCTAAGACGCAGAAGGACCCCGGCGCGGGTATCGCCGGGGTCCTTCTTGTTGCGTGACTCTACTGCCACGAGGAGTGCCTCCTGTCCGCCCTAAGCGAACGCGCGTTCGAGAACTACAACTGTGCAACTTGGTCCGGGACACTGAATGTGACGCGGCCAACACGGGCGGCGTCTTGACACAAAGGAGCCACCATGGCCAAGGGCGACGTGCACACGTCGTACGACGACGAGCGGGGTCAGTGGGTCAACCGGCGCGAGGGTGCTAGCCGCATCTCGAGCGCCCACGACCGCGCGGACGACGCGAGCGCTCGGGGGCAGGACCTCGCGCGCAGTACCGGTTCGGAGTGGGTCAAGCACCGGAAGGACAACGGGCAGATTCACGACCGCAACAGCTACGGCGACGACCCGTTCCCTCCGAGGGGCTGACAGGTCGTCCTGCTGCCTGAGACTCAGCAGGACGACCCGACTAGCGCGACCGTAGCGCACGAAGAGCCGCCGTTCCTGGATTCACCCGGGAGCGGCGGCTCTTGCCGTACTCCGGATCGGTACGCTCACCGCATGTTTCCGCCCATCCCCAATCCCCTCACGATCGTGGTCGAGTCTGCGGCGTCCGAGCCCTCGTGGTGGCAGACCTGGGGTCCGACCCTCGTGCCGCTGCTCGTCTCACTCGTCGCGCTTGGCGGTGTCATCTATGCGCAGCGGAAGACCGGCAAGAACATGATCGTCGCTGAGCGGGAGCGTGCGCGTCTGGCCGAGATCGCGGAAGACAAGCGGGCAGCTCTGGCGATCGAGGCCGAGAATGTCCGAGCAAAGGCGGCGCTTGACGCTGAGAACGCTCGTCACGCAAATGCGATTCGGCAGGCGACGCACGCGCACGTTGTCGACAACATCCGTGACTTGTACTTGGAAATCGAGGCCGCGCGTCACGAACTCTCTCGAGCCTGTTGGTTCATTACAAACATGACGAAGGACAACGCGCTGGACTGGCTCAACATGACACCGGGCGGAGTCGAACGGCTCGATGAGGCGATGAACGCCTTCAGCAAGGTGGACGATCGGGCTTCGCTATTTGGCAGCAATGAAGTGTCGTTCCTCACATCGAAAATCTTCGGAACTGCGTTCGGTCTGTCTATGGACCTCGGCGAGATCAAGCACCTGAGCGAAGCGGACGATGTTGATGAAGCGCAAATTACAAAATTGGTTGCCCGCGCTCGAAGGCTTCAGCAAGAGTGCAGAGAATTGCTCCAGCAAATGAGGAGCGAAATGCACGTATCAACTAACGCCACTGCCGCCACCACCTGATCGCCTGCCAGAGGAACCAGCCCGCGACGAACCCGCCGACCGCGAACATCGTCCAGACGACGATCACTTGTCCGCCTCGGCCTCTTCCGCCATCTTCCGCGCGGCCCACTCGTTGACCGGCGCGGCAGCCTCGATGTGCTCCGCGAGGACACGCTCGATGCGGTCGGTCTGGTCACGAAGCGTCGAGCCGCCGTTGTTCTTGAACTGCTTGCGGACCTCTTCGGTCTTGCGCGTGTTAGCGGCCAAGGCGTTGATGATGTCCTTGCCGAACTTCCACAGCAGGACGAAGATGCCCGCGAGGACGACGAGGAACAGCGCGGGCCACGACGTTCCCACCGCCTCGACAAGCTTGATCAGGCTGTCGACGTCCATCACACACTCCCGGACGGGTTCGGGTTGAGGACGGCGCGCATTGTTCCGTTCACCTGGAAGGTCACGGACTCGACGCTGAGCATGCGGTCTTCACCAAGCGCGTTGAGGCGGACCCACTGGCGAGCCGCGAGCGGGTAGTGCGCGATGGCCTCGACCTCGTAGAGCCGGCTCTGGGTCATCACGCGGTCCAGCAACTCGCTGGCCTCTGCCGCGCCTGCGAGTGTCACGGCGGTTGAGTCGCTGTAGTTGAGGTATTCGGTGCGTCGGCCGATCTCTGTGGGGGCTCGTGGTCCGGTGAGGGACGACGTGGTGACACCGTCGGAGTAGCGGACGACGACCATGTTCGTGAGGTTCGAGGAGTCGAACTGCGCGGACATCGCGAGGATCGTGGCGTCGGTGATCTGGTGGTCCTCTGACCCCGTTGCCGGAGGAGTGAGCGTGGTCGCGCTGTCCACGTAGGTGATGGCGCCCGCGCGCGAGCCGTAGATGATTCGACCTGCGGAGCGTGCGGCGTCGGTGAGGAAGCCGGATGCGCTCTGTCCGGTCTTCCACTCGAGCGCGCGGTTGGTGCCCGTGCTCCCGACACGCGTGATGCCCCAGATGGTCAGGTCCAGGTTGCTCAGCACGTTGGTCGTGATCGTCGCGAGCGATGCACCCTTCACGTATGTCTGGGGGTCCTCGCTGGTGGAGTAGCGCGGGTAGTCCAGGAGGATGTCCAGGGACGCGACGTCGACGGTTACCTCTCGTTGCACGTAGTCGATGCTTGCCTTGTATGCGACGAACTTGAACGTCGTGGACGCCGCGGAGTCCGGTGTTGTGCTTGTCGGGCCACCTGCCGAGAGGGTGAGCACGAGGACGCGTGGGATCGAGAAGTCCCACGAGGTCGTGACGCCGTTGTACGGGGTGACGACCTGTCCCTGCGATGTGGGTGCCCAGTCCGAGTTCTCCGTGATGTTGAAGTGCAGCACGTCGAGGTCGCGGATGAACGTTCCGCTAGGTGAGTAGAGCGCCGCTGAGGCTGTACGCCAGTGGTCCTTGGAGTAGTCGACCGCCATCAGGCAACCTCGACCCACTCAAGGGTGACCTCGCGGTACTCCTTCGCGAATCCGGGCACGTGCGAGACGCTGATCGAGCGGACGTGCATCGCGCGCGAGCGAGCCGGGTTGTCCGTGTCCTCGAAGTACACGGCGGAGGATCGCGTGATCGACTGCAAGCGGTTCACGCCGTCCTGGAACATGATCGCCTTGAGCGTCCCGGACGGCGGCGTGTAGCGGACGGCGCCCGGAGCGAGGACGACGACCGGGCTCGTCGCGCCGAGCGGTAGGAGCTCGTACCCGCGAGTCGTCTTGTCCTCGTCGTACTGCGTGACCGCGAGCGGGACGTTGAGCGCGGCCGGCTCGATGGTCGGCTGCGCGACGGACAGCGAAGCTCCGCGCGAACCGGTCCACCACGAGCCTGTCGCGCCGGTCGCCGGAGGTGTGTCACCGCTGAACGCTCGCGTCGTGCTGCCCGCACTAGAGGGGAAGGTGCTCGCGTACTCGACCTGGACTCCGCCGATCTCTAGCCAGCCGCCAGCGGGCAGCGGTGTCGAGCCGGGCACGGTGACGTAGAACATCACGCCGTCAAAGTCGGTCGGCGCGGTTCGGCTGAAGGTGCGCTGCGTGAAGCCCGTGCCGAAGTTGGTGGAAGCCTGCGCCGACAACGCGACGGGCTCTCCGGCCTTGGTCAGGTAGACGCTCGTGGTGGCGTTGCGTGCATCGCTCGCGCGCTGTGAGAACGCGAACCAGATGACGTCTCCGGCCTTGCCGTTGATCACGCCCTGGACCATGTAGCCGACGCCGTAGTCACCCGTGCCGGGTGTCGTCCAAGTGCGGCGAACTGTTCGCAGCCCACCCGTACCTGCGCTGTACGACGGTGTCGTGTTCACGACGCCGCCCGTGCCTGCGCCGTAGAAGTAGCCCGCATCACCGACCGTCGCGTCAGGAGCCGGGTTCGTCGCGTAGTTGACGCGCACGCGCGGTGCGGTCAGAGATAGGAATCGTTGAGACATCAAACAGCCCTCGGTGCGCCCACTGCGGAGCGGTAGTAGATCGTCGGGGGACGGACGCGGCGCGCGGCCGAGTCGATGGCCTCCTGAAGACCAGCGACCGCTGCCTTTGCGGCGATGACCGCCTCACGCCTGCGCGCGACGTTGTTCAGCTGCTCCTCGGCGGTCTGCGTGTGAGCGTTGGCCGTCGTGTCGACTTCCTTCGGGATCAGCCCGAGTGAGGTCGCGTACGACTCGGCCTGCTCACGAGTCATGCCGAGTTGCTGTGCGGCCGCGATCAGGCGCTCGCGTCCCTGGTTGATGACCGCGTTGGCCTGCTCCTGAGAGCCGCCGGCCTCGGTGATCGAGTCCGCGTACTGGAGCGCGCCCTCGGAGATGTCACCGAGCGCACGCAGGTTCTCGCGTCCCGCGGCGGTGTTCTTGTCCCAGCCCGCCTCGGCGTTCTCCTGCAACTTCGCCGTCGTCTCGTCGAGCGTGTCGAGGAAGTCGAGTTCGGAGTCGATCATTCCGCGGTTGAGTTCCGCGGCCTCCTCCATCGCGGCGTTGCGCTCCTGCATCGCGTCACGCTGCTTGATGACCTCGACAGTCACGCCCTCTTCAGCGGCGCGCATGTCGTAGGCGACGTCCTCGGCCTCCTGGCGCTTCTCGATCTCCTTCTCGAGTTCGCTGATCGCGTTCTTGCGCGCCTGGTACTCATCGTTGATCGCAACGGTGTTCGCCTGGTGGCCCTCGGGAACGAGTTCACGATTGACCTCCTTCAGGCGCTCGACGTACTCCTCAAGCGTCGACGTGTCACCCTCGGAGAACGCGTTGTAGAGGTCCCCGAGCGAGACGCCGGTTCCCTCAAGCGCGACGTTGAGGTTGTCGAGGTTCGTGATCGCGTCGTCCTGCCAGAACTCCCACGCCTGCTTCGTGTCCTCAATCGCGACAAGCCACTCATCGAACTTGGCGACGAGGTCCATCTCCGCGAGACGACCACCCGCCTCCTTGAACTCAAGCGCGAGGTCGCCCGTCTCCTCCTTGAGTTCGTTGATCTTGTCGGCGGCCTCCTGCAACTTGGTCATCGCCAGACCGAGACCCATCGCCGCGATGAGTCCGCCCGCCGCACCGGCCGGACCAAACCCGGCGAACGCCTCGGAAAGGATCTCTTGGGCCGAGTCCGCGATGCCCTCAAGCGAGCCGTCGAACGACGACGCCGCTTCCTCGGCCGACTGACGCGCGGAGTCCTTGAACTCGTCCGCGCCCTCCTTCGCCCGGTTGAAACCGTCCTTCGCTGACTTGCCGATCTTGTCTCCGGCGTTGTCCGCGTTCTTCTCGACGTTGTCGAACGCGTCCTTGAACTTCCGCTCAAGGTCGCGCGCAGAGTCCTGCGCGTCGTCCACCTTCTCGGTGAACTTGTTGTCGATGTCGCGACCGGCGTCCTTGGCCGCGTCTGCGACGTCCTCGAACGACTTGTCGACGTCGCCCAGGTCCGCCTTCTCAAGCTTCTCTAGTTCGTCACCGAGAATTTCGAGAGAGTCGGCCGCCTCGTCGGAGCCCTTCTTAAAATTCCTTGTGTCAAAGTCAATAGCGAACTTGAAACCACCGGCCACGTCAGGCTCCCTTCTTCAGTGCTTCGAATACGAGTCGGATTGCGTTCTGCGACCAGAGCGCGAAGATGCGCGGCGCGGTCGCCGCTACGGCGGGGTACAGGACACGCCCGCCCTTGGTCTTCTGCGGGAGTTGCCGCTTGGTCTTGCGGATCACCTGGTGGCGCTTGCCCTTGGGTGACGTGCGTGAGTAAGCGACGCGCTCGTGGCGGTTGGCTCCGAACTCGAACGCGCGCCACGACTCGGAGGGCACCAGGCCACCTGAGAGCGCGCGGGAGGACGTGGCGGCTGCGAGATACGGACGCGCGCCCGTCGCGACTCTGGCGCCCTTCTGGAGGACTCTGGCGTCCATCGGGTGACCCGACCGCTCAGCGACCTCGCCCTGCCATATCTCGTTCAGGACCCCGCGCGCCTGAGCGTTGATGTCCTTGCGCAGGTCCGCGTCGACGCGACGGAGCGCGTACGACGCGGCGCGCGCCTCACGAATCCCGTCGACGCGGACCCGGCTCATCAGGAGATGACCGGCTTACCGTTCACGCCGAGCGTGACCGAGGTCGTCGCGTAGGCGTTGACCGTGCCGCCGATGGCACCCGGCGCGGCAACCAGCTTCGCCGTGACCGTCGTCGTCCCAGCGGAGCGAGGCTTGAAGACCACGCTCAGTTCCGCACCCTCGTTGTTGAAGAGGTACTTGCTGAGAGAATCCGTGGTCTCCCAATCCTGAACGTAATTGATGACGCACGTCCACGTGGCGGTCGAGACGTCGGTGTGAGTGTTCGAGCCGAGGCCCGTCCACGTCACGGATGACGTGGTCGGCGTGAAGGTGACCGCGTCGATGTGCTTCTTGAAGTCCGGGCTGGTGCCGGAAGGTGCGCCCGAGAGTGACGAGATGAAAGTCACGTCCTTGAGTACGAGCGGCTTAACGTCGATGACTGGCATTACTCTGTTTCCTTCTTAAGCGGAAGAGTGAGTGAGATTTCGTAGCCGTGGACCTTGTCTCCGAAGACGGAGCGGGTTGCGGTCCCGGTAATTGAGGGGAGGCCGTCCAACGCGGCGAGGAGGTCAAAGACCGTGTCGTCTAGGGCGTCCTCGGCTCGCTTGTAGTCCTCGTAAGGAACGACGAGCGAGAGCGTCAGGCCGACCTGGAAGAGGCCGACCGTCAGACCCCACTCAATGGAGTTCTGGGTGACGTAGACGGTCGGCGCCGTGATCGCAGCCGCGTTCGCAGGTGCGTAGTCCTCAACCTTCAGGTCCGTGTTCTCGCGGAGGAACGCGACAACCTCAGTGCGGGCGCTCATGAACGCGCTCCGAAGTAGAACGAGCCCGGACGCTTCGGACGAAGAAGGTCCTTGACGGTCCAGTCCATCGGGAAGACCGTGACGGTGAATCCGTCCGGGCCCACCTGATCGGCGTCACCGGCCTTGCCGGAGCGCCACAGCGCACGGGCCTGCATGACCTGCGCCATGAGATGGCGCTCCTCGAGTTCTGGACCCTCGTAGTCGGCAGGGATTCCGACGAACGCCGCGCACTGCTGGACGGCGGCCACCAGGTAGGAGCCCAACTCAAACTCGTCCATGCGCGCGGCCTCGGGCCAGAGTCGATAGACGTACTCGAAGTCAGGGACCCACCCGATGAAGCCGTCGTCCGGGAACATCAGACCACCGAGACGATTCCGCGACCCGTGTAGAGCAGCGCGTAGTAGCCGTACAGTGCCTCGTCGATACCGGCGTGAGCGACGTCGAGAGCGTTCACGCGGATCGGGGAGCCTGGGAGCTCGAAGAGCGTCAGGGACTCACGAGCGCCGACGAGGACCTTGCCCTGAAGGGCAGCGGCCGAGGACGGTACGACCGTGAAGCCGAGCGAGTTGCCGGACTCCAGGCCGAACGCGCTGGACAGGTACTCGAAGACGTTGTCCTTCGGGGTGAGGAGCAGCGAGCGGTAGAGGTCCGAGCCGACGACCGCGAAGGTCGGAACGATGTCCTGGCCGAGCAGGTCGAGCGCACCGTCAACGATCTTGGTAGCGGTGGCGTTCATGCCCGCTGGAACGGTGCCGCCGGTCACGACCGTTGCCGAAGCGCTGATCTTGTTGAGGACCTTCGCGTCGATCTTGCGTGCGTAGTCGTCCGTTGCGTGGCGGAAGAACGACGAGATGAACGCCGACTCACCGAAGTCCACGAACTCGCGGTCAAGCTTCCAGCCACCCGCGAGGCGCTGAGCGTTGACCTCGACGGACTCCGTAGAGACGCCCGAGGTCGGGACCTCTGCCGGGAAGCCCGCGTAGTCGTCTACGGTCGGCGTCTCCACGAACTTCCAGCCGACTGCCTTGCGGCTCGTGAGGCTGGCGTGCGAGACGAGCGGAGCGAAGCGCTGCGAGAAGGAGCGTCCGTCCCAGAGTTCTCCGAGGAACTGCGGCTGCGTGATGTCGTCGTAGACGTCACCGATGCCGATGTTCTCAAGAGCAGCGGTCAGCTTGTTCTCCTGGCCGCTCTTGTGGTGGCTCGCAACGAGTTCTGCGAATCCCTTGATGTTGACCGGTGCGTCGGTCTTGTCCTGGTTGACGTTCTTCGACGCCACCAGGAGTTCCTGTGGTGCAACTGCGTTGTCCACGTTCACTTCCTGTTCTGTGTTGGTGTCGTCGGCGGACGCCTCAGACGTTGGTGCGGAAAGGGCCTCCGGGGTCACCGAAACGGGGTCGTTTTCAGACGCGGGATCGGGGTTACCGGAGGGGTCTAGGTCGCCGCAGTCGGATGCGACGAGTTGCGCGCTCGGGAAGGCGGGAGTCACGACGAATCCCGCTCCGGTGAGGTCACCCGCGAGCAGCGCGCCAGCGCGAATGACCGGGTTCTCGATCTCGACGGAGATGCCCGTTCGCAGGCCCTCTGCGATCTCGGCAAGAAGGTCGTTGCCCGCCGTGTTGGCGACGACGCGGACCGAGGCGGTGAGACCCTCCTCCGTCTCCTCGACCGATACGAAGCGTCCGACCGGACGAGTCGGGTCGTGCTCGAGGTTCGCCGTCAGAGTCGTGGCGTCCTCCGGCCAGGAGACCGAGCCGGCCGAGGCCGTGATCGCGCCCGCGGACGTCCGTCCGGTCTCTCCGAAGGGGAGCAACAGATAGCGCACTACTCTGCTATCCGCACTAGCGGTGATGAGTTGGCCCTGGGCCTTGAGAGTGGTCATGGTCAGTCCTGTACTGAGGTGTTAACCGCGGAGGAAAGGTCGAACTGCACGTAGGTGCCGCGCGGGACGCAGTCGTCCATGGAGAGGCGAGACGTGATCGCCTCAGCCCAGAAGGCGAGGCCGGTGTTCGCGAACCACTCGGCGCTCTGTGTCTTGTTCTCGTACGTCAGGGAGGACGTGTTGCCCGTCGCGACGGCGGTGTCGATGACGTTGGAGGGGATGCCGAGCAGCTGAGCGATTTCCACGCCGAGCGCGTTCGAGACCTCCACGAAGAGGTCGACCTTGATGTCACCGCGCTCGCGAATCTCGATGCCCGGCTTAGTGACGACGACGGAGCCGTTCGCGGACCTCAGGGCCTCGACGTAGTTCTTCTGGATCCCGACGATCTCTTCCTCGTCAAGCTGCGCGTCGTCGGTGATGTGGAGTTCCGTGACCGCCGAGGGGTTGCGGAGACGCTGCGAGCGGGTCGCCTGAGCGTCGCGGGCCGCGCGGATGGTGCGGGCGCCGATCGTCAGCAGTCCGCCCGGGATCGGGCCGGAGAAGAGGATGACGTCCAGGACGTCGACGTTCTCGTTGTCGATGAGGATTTCGCCCTGCGCGTTGAGGTCCCAGCGCTCGAACGGAACCCGAGCGGCGTCCGTGATCTGACCGTCCGTGCCGCGCGCGACCTTCCAAAGAGACGAGCCGTAGAAGAGCAGGTCATCGACGGTGTACATCAAGCGGTACTGCGGAGCGAGGTTGCCGTTCGTGCGGTAGAGCCAGGTGGGCTGGTTCGCGAGCGGGGTGCCGTCCTTCTTGGCCTGGAGCGGCAGGCGGGCGATGGTGCCTGAGATGAGGTTTCGCGCGGCGGCGACAGCCGGAATCTGCATGGCCTCGCCCTGCGAGAGCGGGAGCCAGGAGGCGTCTCCGAGGATGTCCGGGAGGACGATCGTCGCGAGGTTGTTCGGGGTCGAGGAGGCAAGCGGAAGGCCCCCCATGCCGTAGGTGGGTACTACGCCCTGGGGGGCCGTCGCGTGGGTAGCGGTAAGTGCGGCATCAACAACGCTGTTACGTGTGAAGAGCCCCACTTAAAATCCGCCTGTCATGACCCGATACTTGGATAGATCAATTTTATCGGGATTTCTAGGCCGACTGCATTCACACAATGCACAAGTGAAAGCCCCGCCGGGCAACCTTGTTCCGGCGGGGCGAGGGTTTGATCACCTATTCGATTGTATTACGTGTATGCGTTCGGAATGACACCGATGCTCGATTTCGTGTTGTTCTCGAACTCGAACAGCGCCATTGCCGCCGCACGTACGGGCGTGATGTCGCCCTTTGAGCGGGAGAACCCGAACCAGCGCCCGCGCTCCGCCGACTCGCGCCACTGGAGACAGTCCGCCGCAGCGTTGAGTCCCGGCTGGTTGGGGTGTTCGAGGTCTCCGGCGTGGACCTGTCGGACGAACGCGGCCTGCCCTGCCTGGACGTCCTTTGAGTTGACCGGCTTCACACGGTTCTTCACCTTGGAACGTTCGAGCGTGCGAGCGGGGTCCAGGTTCGCGCCGACCGCGTCGTACATCAGGCGGGCCTTCGGGTACTTCACGAGGAGGTCGTTCGCGGTCTTGGCGAGCCAGTTCGTCCCCGGCTTGTGCTCGGTGAGAGAGACGCGCGCGACACCGTTCTTGTCGCGCCAGGCTGCGACGAGTGCGGCGGACGACGACTGCGGGTGAACGTCGAACGCCAGCACGAAGCGGTCCGTGTCCGGCAGGGCCAACTCTCCCGCGCACTCCTCCCAGCGGTCCGGGTCGATGGCGCGGTCGTGCGCTGCCTTGGGCCAGTAGCCGAGATACTCCACCATGAACGCCGGGAGCGGCATCAGCTCGAAGCGCTCACGGACGATCTCGATGTCCACGAGGCCACAGGCGAGTCCGGGGTGGCAGCGCCACCAGACGTCCTCTGAGGCGGGGTCGTCCTCCTCTCCCATGCCGTAGTCGAGTGCTCCGGTGCCTCTCTTGCCTTCCTGGGCCGCGACGATGGAGTCCCACAGCAGTCCGGTACGGCTGGGCGCGGGTGTCCCGCTGATGATGACCTGGCCCATCTGGCGCGTGTCCATGAGGGGCAGGGCTCCTTGAACGAGCGCGTCGGAGACCTCAGGTCCGTACTCGCCGGCCTCGTCGAACCAGAGTGCGTCCGCCGCCGCTCCTCGGAACGCGGACGCGTTCGGGGGTCGACGCTCCCAGCGAGACCCGTTCGAGAACAGGATCATCTCGCCGCCGTTCGACCAGCGCGTCTCCCAGAGTCCGAGCGTTCCGTCCGGGTCGACGGCGTCCAGGATGTACATGATTTCGCGGAGCGCGGTCGACGCGCGGGAGCCGTCCTGCGCCGTGCTGATCACGCGGTAACCCGGCGTCGAGAGGCAGCGACCGAGGAGCGTCGAAGCGATCGACGTTGTCTTGGTCGAGCGTCGCGCGAACTGGATGGCGACACGGCGATAGAGCGGACGTCCGTCCTCGCGCCGCGCCTCCAGGAGCGAGCCGACCTGGCGGCCCTGGGGCTTCAGATCGAGTCCGAGGTGCTTCGCGCCGAGTTCGGGCGCATCTAGCGGCACGTCGTCCGGGACGGCGGACATGTACCGCGGTATTGCCCTGAATTCGGGCGCGATTAGCGTGCTCATTTGGTGCCTATTCTGGACCGCTTTTCCACATCGTGGAATAGAGAGAGAAAGTTAACGGAAGTCGCGAGGGTTGTCGTGCATTCTAAAAAGGATGCGTGCGACTCGTCGCGTTGCGTTCGCATCACAGGTCGAGCAGTCTTTGATCCGAGTCCGCGCGTGTGTTCGCGCGTCGACTCTGTTGACCGAGTGCTTGACCTGCTCGCATGTTGCAGCGCGGATGCGACGGCCACGTGTTGTTCACGTCGTTCGGCGCTCCGCCTTTCGAGCGCGGAACCAGGTGATCGACGTGGAAGTTGTCCGCCGTGACCGGACCCCCGCACTTCGAGCAGGGCAGCGGACCAGCTGCGAGCCTCGCCGCCCAGTGCGCGCGCAGCCTGCGTACGTCGTACCCGACGCCGCTCATCGCTCGGCCTCCGCCGCGCACAGCGGGCAGCGGTCCGGGGCCGAGACCCCGCGCTTCGTGTGGTACCTCGTGTGCGTGGACTTGGTCCACGTGTCCGGCGTCGGCTCCGTCTTCGGAGCCCAGCCCTGCTCGATGTGGTCCGCGCACCACCACCAGCCGACAGCCGAGGGGCGGAAGCAGCGCATACAAGGGCGGTACGGCTCGACCCTGCCTGTCCGCCCGGCCTCAGGCTCTACGCCTCTCTCAGCGGCACCTCGTGATCCTGGCGCCGTCATTCGTCCGACTCCGCGAGGTAGCGCTCGATCTCCGCGATGAACTCGTCGTCCTCGCGAGACCACCACGACCCGATCTCGTCGTTCCAGTAGACCGCGCTCATCGCTGCTCCAACGAGTCCGCGATTCGCTCAAGCGCGTCCGCTGTCCGCTTCTGCTGCTGGTACATCCCCTGCGTCCAGGTGAACGCCGCCTGCTCGATCGCGAGCCGTTCCTCTGTCGCCTTCGCGAGACGCTGAATCGCGGTGTACACGTCGTCGATGTCCGCCTGGAAGTGGACCTGCTGGCCGTCCGGGTCCGTGTAGTACGCCATCATCGGACCTCGATCTCGTCCGTCGTGAGGAGGAACTGTCCGGACCGTTCGCCCGTGAACGGGTCCGTGTACTTGACGAGACGTGGACCGTCTTTGTCCTCGTCCCAGATCGCGCGCTCGACCTCGATGGTCGTGCCGCTCCACCTAATCGCGCTCACGTGGTTCGGGTCGTACCCGAGGTCCATGCACAGCTGCTTGACGATGTCTCGTGTGTTCTTGTTCTTGTTCGTGCTCAACTTCTCGCCCGTTTCTCGTCCGGCCAGCCTTGTGCTGACCGGTGGGCGTCTCTGTGTCGTTGATCGGGGCATCTGGCCCCTCGTCGTTCCAGATGGTCTACAACTACTTGTTGTCTGGCTCAGGTCCCGTACTCTCTGACTCCATCCATCAACATCTCTCACTCCAGAAGTAGAACAAGTAGTAGAAGTAGAACAGAGTGCTGGAATCACAGGGTTTCGAGCCGGTCTACTTGTGCGCCTCCGGTACTACATCGACCACTTCTGGATTGCTGGAGCGCCCACAGGGGCCAGCCGGTACCACGCTCCGCCCTTGGTGCCCACGTTCCGGAGCTCGTAGTTGTAGTACCGGCGCGTGATTCGAGCTAGCTTCCGGCCGGCTGCCATCTTCGAGCCCTTGGGTGTATCGCGCAGCCACTCGTGGAGGAACCGGCCCTCAGGCGTGTTCAGCGCGTCTACCTGGTCCACGCGCTCCCAGAGGTCCTTCGCCTGCCACGTCTCCTCCGTGCCCATTACCTTCGCGATGCGCGCCACCACATCGGCGTCGTCCTCGTCTTCGGTGTAGACGCTTCCTGCGGTCTCCTCGTGTGCCTCGTAGAAGCCCTTCACCCCTGCCGCTTCGAGGATGCCGGAGACTGTGCGTGACCACGTCTCGTAGCCGGACTTCACGACGGAACCCTGTGTGCACCCCTGCTGTACCCAGTAGGCGATCAGGAGCACGAGGTCCATGCGCAGGTCGTCGGCCATCATCCGGGCTCGGTCTACGACCCCGCCCGACCACGCCGTACGTGTTGGACTCTCGAGGTCGAGCGGGATGAGGATTAGGCGGCGGAGCATGTCCGGGCTAGCGGACGCGCCGTTCATCGTGAAGAGCCACGTGACGTTGTTCTTGAGCCTGATCTTCTCGGAGCGCCCGAGCACACGACCGGTGAACGATCGGCTCGTGAGCACCGATTCGAGGGATGGGGAGTTGAGGTCGTGCTTGATGTTGTCGAACAGGACCACGCCCGCGTCACCGTCTCGGAGGGTCGCCGTGATGCGCTTCTCGATCTCCGCCTCGCCGGGAAGCGCCTGCGCGTCCGGCTTTGCGCCGGAGCCCATCGTGCCGATGACCTCTGCGAGAGCCGTCTTGCCGGAGCCCTGGCGGTTCGCCATGACGAGACCTCCGGGGATCGTCGCGGTAGGGATCGCGCTCACGATCAGCGGTGTTAGAGCGAGCGCGAGGCAGTCTGCGCGGGACGACTCGTGCTTGAGCGCGAACTCGTCGAACCACTCCATGAGCCGTCCGGCCGCCACCCGGACTTCCTTCTGCTCGATCGGCCGATCACGCCAGGCCGGTGTCACGGGTGCCTTGCGGGTCACGAACGTCTCCGAGTCCGGGTCGTATCCCTGCTCCCACGCCAGCGTCCACATCGGACGAACGATCGGAGCCGGTGCCATGCGCGTCACACGCGGCACCCCGGGGTGAGCCTCTGCGCCGATGTACGCGCGAAGGAGCGTCTGAGGGATCGCCGTCTCGGGTCGCGTCTGCCACGAGGTCGAGTTGTCGGCGTTCTTCTTGAGGGTCTTCTTCGACGGTACGACCCAGTTCATGAGGAACGAGTTCAGACGCTCCTCGCGGAAGGGGTGGTAGACGAACTCCCCGTGCTTGTCCACGACGCGCCCTAGGCTGCCGTCCGGAAGTTCGAGGAGGTCGTGCTTTCGGTTGCACGTCTCGACCGCCTTGTGCAGCATCTCTTCCTGCTGGTTGAGGGAGAGGTCCAGATCGATTGCGTATCCAGTCACCTGATAGAATCCTTACTAGTAGTTGACGCAGCCACGTCTACTTCTTCGAACGGCTCGCCCACAAGGCGGGCCGTTCGTCTTGTCTCCCATGCCTGCCGCGCGACGAATCCCCAGAGCGCGCCTGCCGCGAGCCACAGCAGGCACGTGACGACGATGAACGCCGTGATCACGCGACTGCCCAAACCAGCGTGCCGAGCAGGAGCACTCCCGCGATCACCCCGAGGAGGACGATCACGACCGTCCGCTGACGCTCGGCCTTCGGCGCCACGACGCCCTTCTCCTCAAGTGCGCGGCGTACTGCGTCGAGGTCGACCTTCTCGCCGCTCATCGGGCGTCCTCGGGGTGCTCGTTGAGGTACAGCTCGTACTCAGCGCGTAGGGCGGAGAGTTCTTGCTCCTTCGTGCGGCGCTCACGGGCGTGACGTTCCGCCATCTGCTTCAAGCCCTTTTCGCGGAGTCGGATGCGCATCCGGTACGTCAGGCTGTCGGGCTGGTTGTAGTGCTTTCCCACTTCTACTCCCTGTGTCCAATTCGCCGCTTTGGCGATGGATTAACCGTAAGCGGCAGGAAGCGGCTACTTGCATCGCGGAATGCGCGCGCCATCTGCTTTCCGTTGCAGTTGCAACGGTCTGGGCATCACACAGGTTCATCGAAGTTCACCAGGAACCGACCGAGGACGGCCCCGGAGGGCCGCCCTCGGCGCGCTACTCGGATGTCGTGTACCTCTCGGCAAGTTCCCTGTAGAACTTCTCCTTGCTGGTGATGTCCGGGGTGGTTTGCGGAATCGTGACGGCGACCGGCGCGATTCCGCCGGTTACGAGAGCGGGCGTCGTGTTCGAGCCGACCTCGAGGGTCGTACTCGATGCCTTCAAGGCATCACGGGCCTCGACCCACTCGTCGTGCGCCTTGTTCAGCTTCGCGATGCGCCGCTTGAGGCGACGGTCCGCCTTCACGAACCGTCGCAGGATCTTGTCCACGCTCGGCGGGGTGTTCTCGGTGTCGGTCACTCGATCTCCTGGTGTCGTGCCGAGGGCTCTTCCCTCGTGCTCGACAACCATGCCCCCGAGAGCCTGGTCGCCCTCGGAGCCCCGCCGCAGGGATTCCCGGACAAACCAGGCGTCCGTGCAGGTCAGAGTCGCGTTTCCGCAGGTAGTGCACGCCGCCGAACACGGTGTAGGAAGGTGAAGACGACCGCGATCATCTTCGTCTAGACGACGTTCTCCACCCGGACCGGTGCGAGCGCAACCTCACCGAGCGTGATCTCGAGCCCGGACTCCCTGGGCTCGTCCGTCGAGTCCCAGACCGCCTCGACCTCTGCCGCCCGCCTGAAGACGACGGTCTCGGGCCGGAACTTCTGGTTCGGCCGGATCGGCAGGAGCGTGATCCGGTCCCAGACGGACCGCAGGACGTCCTGCCGACGCATCAGGGGCAACTCGTTGAAGCGGCGGATCGCCTCCGCGCGCGCCTCCGCGTCCTCCCACGTGAAGTGCCAGAGCCCGTCCAGGAGGTCGGAGCGCGTCCGCTCGTGGATCTGGGCGTCGATCGCGTCGACGCGCTCCTGGAGGCCGCTGGATGCCACGATCAGCTGCGAGAGCGTGATCTGTCCCTTGCCGTGTGCGTCGGCAAGTTCGTCCAGTTCGACACCGAGGCGGATGCGCTCGCCGCGGAGTTCCCTCATTTGTTCGGGGTCGCTCTGCCGGACGATCGACTCACCGGCGCCGTGCGCGAGAGTCCAGAGCGTCGCGAGGACTACGTGCTCCTCGATGTCCGCCGCCTTGCGCGTGCAGTGGTGCTTCTCGCGGCAGCGGTACGCCCGGTTGCCGTGCGAATTCACCGAGACGACCGTCGCGCCGTTGTCGCAGATGCCGCACCACGCGAGCGTCGAGAGGAGGTAGGTAAGGCGCCGTGGACCGCCGTGGGTGCGACCGGGGGAGTTGAGCACTGCGACCGCGTCGCGCCAGGTGTCCTCCGAGACGAGGGGAGTCCAGTTGCCGGGTCCGACCTCTTCGCCGTTGTGCGTCCGGATGCCCGCGTTCCGCGCGGCGCAGAGGATCTGTCTCAGGTGAGACGGACCCTTGCCGATGTCGCGCGCGATGTCCTTGAGCGTGTCTCCGTGCAGGACCCGGTCGTACGCGTCTCGGATCAACGCGGCCTCGCTCTCGCGGAGTGTCCCGTCGCGCTCGTATCCGTAAGGTCGGTTGCTCCACCAGGGCTTCCCCTCGGCGGCGTGCTGGGTGAAGAAGCGTCGCATCCTCTCCTTGGCGATCTCGGACTCGCTCGTGGCGACTTCGCCGAGGATGCCCGCGACGAGTCGTCCCTGCGCGGTGGACATGTCCACGTCGGTGCCCTTGATGAGCGAGACCCGGAGCTCACGCTCCTGGCCGAGTTCCATGAGCCGGTACTGGTCCTTGCGGTTGCGCAGTAGGCGGTCCCACCTGTCCGCGACGACTACCTGGACGCGTCGCTCGTCTACGAGACGGAGTAGTCGCTCGAAGCCTGGGCGCGGCTGCCCCTTGGTCGCGCTCGTGTCGTTGTCCTCTACGACCTCGACGACCGTCCAGCCCTTGATCTCGGCCATCTTCTCGGCGTCCTGGCGTTGACGCTTGACGGCCTTCCTCCCGTCCTTGTCGTCGTCTGCCAGGTCGTCCTTGCTGATCCGTACGTACACCACCGCGTCCACCGGTGGACCTCCTCTCCGGGCGCTCGGGCGCCCCTGGCGCCACCGTATACGGATGAGGTGGTTCAAGACACCAGACCTCGCTCACGCACGTCACCGCCGTGTCCGGCGGGCACTTCGCGATCGTCGTGGCCTGCGTGGCCGGGCTGTGCGTCCTGGTCCGCGCGCCCCGCTGGGCGCGCGTCGTGATCACCGGCGCGGCCATGGCGGGCTTCGTCGTGCTCGTCCACCCGGAGCCCAGCGTGCTGCGGGCGGCCGCGATGGGCGCCGTCGGCGTGGTCGGCATCGCGCTCGGCAGGCCGTCGCGCGCCGTGGCTGCCCTCGCGGCCGGCGTCGTCGTGCTGCTCGTCCTCGACCCCGGGCTCGCCCGCTCGTACGGCTTCGTGCTCTCTGTCGCGGCGACGGCCGGGCTCGCGCTCCTCACGACGCCTCTCGCCCGCCGGATGGCGCCGTGGTGCGGGCGGACCGTCGCGCACGTGGTCGCGGTGCCCGTCGCCGCGCAGGCCGCGTGCGCCCCGGTGCTCGTCCTGCTCGACCCGAGCGTGAGCACCTGGTCCGTCCCCGCCAACCTGCTCGCGGCCCCGGCACTCGGACCCGCGACCGTCCTGGGCGTCGTCGCCACCCTCGTCGCGCCGTGGTGGCCCGCCGCGGCGACGGCGCTCGGGTGGGCCGCTGGGATCTTCACGGGGTGGATCGCGGGCGTCGCAGAGGCGTTCGCGGGTCTCCCCGGCGCACGACTGCCCTGGCCGGGGGGCGTCGGAGGGCTGGTCCTGCTCGCGCTCGGGACCGTCGTGCTGATCGCCGTCGTGCTCCGCTCGCGCGCGCTGCGCGAGGCCGGGGAGCGACGTGCCGTGCGGCGAGCGTCGTCGCCGCCGCTGGGCGACCGCGTCGCCCGGGCGGTCCGGGCCACCCGGCGCCGGTGGTCCCGCGGCGGCCGAGGCGGGGCCTGGCCCGGCACGACGCCGAGGATGCCCCGCCGGTCCCCGGGGAAGGTCGTGGCTGGTGCGCTCGCCGTCGTGGGCCTGGTGGTGCTCGTCGTCGCGCTCGTGCGCCCGCTCGTCGTGACGGCCGGGCCGGTTCCGCAGGACTGGGCCGTGGTCGCGTGCGACGTCGGGCAGGGCGACGCCCTCGTGCTGCGCTCCGGGCCCCGGTCGGCGGTGGTCGTGGACGTGGGGCCAGCGGGAGCCGCGGCGGGCGACTGCCTCGACCGCCTCGGCATCTACCGGGTCGACCTGCTCGTCCTCAGCCATTTCCACGCCGACCACGTGGGCGGTCTCGACGCCGTGCTGCGCGGCCGGAAGGTCGAACGCGCCCTCGTGACCGCGACGGCTGGTCCTCCGGAGCAGGCCGAACGGACACTCGCCGCACTCACGGACGCGGGCGTCCCGATCCAGGTCGCACAGCCGGGCGCCACCGGCAGCGCGGGAGGCGCGGACGACATGGACGGCCGTCAGGACGTCGGCGCGTCCGGAGGCCCCGGCGCCGGCGGCGTGCGGTGGGAGGTGCTCCAGGCCGGGGTGGGCGGCGGGCCGACGAGCGTCGCGCGCCCGAGCACGGCACCTACCGCCGCCGCGGAGTCCGACGGCGGTGCGAACGACGCGAGCGTGGTGCTCCTCCTGCACGTGGCGGGGATGGACGTCGTCGCGCTCGGCGACCTGGAGGACGCCGGCCAGGCGGCGCTCGCCCGGACCCTCGCGCAGCGCGGCTCCGGCCCGGTCGACGTCGTCAAGGTCGCGCACCACGGCTCGGCGACGCAGTCCGACCGCCTCGCCGAGCTGCTCGCCCCGACGGTCGCGCTCGTCAGCTCGGGGGAGAACACCTACGGGCACCCGACCGACCGGGCCCTCGACCTCTACCGGGGCGTCGGCGCGACGGTGCTGCGGACGGACACGTGCGGGACGTTCGCGCTCGTCGTGCGTGACGACGTCCTCGCCGCCGCGGGCTGCGGCTGACGCGGCCGGAGCGTCCCGGCCACGGGACGCATGCCGTCCGTACCGTGGCGGACGGAGCCAGGGGAGCCAGCAAAGCCCGAGAAGCCAGGGGAACCAAGGGATCTAGGGCGTGTCTCCCAACGGTGAGTACGGGCGCGCGGCAGAATCTCGGCGGTGAGTCGGTTCCAGGCCTTGACGGATGAGCAGTGGGAGCGGATCGAGCCGTTGCTGCCGTCGAATGCGGGCAAGGTCGGCCGTCCGTTCGGGGATCACCGCACGGTGGTTGAGGGCATCGCTTATCGGTATCGGACTGGGATCCCGTGGCGCGACCTGCCCCGTGAGGTGTTCGGGCCATGGCGGACGGTGTGGAAGCGGCACAAGAGGTTCGCCGAGGACGGCACCTGGACCGCATCCTGTCCCAGCTGATGGCCGAGGCCGACTCCGCGGGCCAGGTCGACTGGACCGTGTCGGTGGACTCCACGATCAACCGCGCATACCAGCATCCGACGAACACGAGGCGCCCGGAGCAAGACACAGGGGGCGACGTCGAATCACAAGAACCGTGGGACCGAGGCGGTCAACAGTGAACCTGCTGGTCACGGCATCGGTCGGTCCTGCGGCGGGCTGACGAGCGAGATCCACCACGCCGTCGACGGGCGAGGCCGCCCGCTGGCGGTCGTCGTGACTCCGGGGCAGTCCCATGATGGACGAGCGTTGGAGCTCGTGCTCGCTGACATCTGGGTTCCACGACTTGGCGCGGGTCGACCGCGGACAACCCCCGATGCTGTGCTCGCAGACAAGGCGTACTCCTCACGCGGGAGCCGGGCGATGCTGCGTGGGCGCGGGATCCGAGTCGTGATCCCCGAACCGTCCGACCAGCAGGCGAACCGGAAACGGCGAGGTGCGATGGGTGGTCGCCCGCCGAAGCTCGACCGGGAGACCTACAAGCGGCGCAACGTGGTCGAGCGGTCCTTCAACCTGCTCAAGCAGTGGCGCGGCCTGGCAACCCGATACGACAAGCACGCCATTGTCTACCGCGCCGGAGCCGTCCTGGCCGCAATCGTCGTCTGGCTTCGCAGCTAAGCGACTGGTTCTGCGAACCTACTTTGGCGTGCTGTCGTGCCCCAGCGCAGCCATCACGAGGCACGCGCCAGCATCACTCCCGACCAAAGACAGTGCAGCAGGCCTGCCTGAGTGGGCTTTGACACCTTCGATACGGTTCGGGGATGCAGCTCGAGTGGACACAACCGTTTCGGTGGGGCCTCCTCCTGGCTTTCGACGAACGGGAGTCCTTCGACCTGCCTACGGACCTTGGCGACGAGGCGATCACCTCGTCAGAGTCTTGCCTAGCCGTACCGGTGCTACATGCAGCCGACATCGACATCCCGGATGACTGGCCCGAGGACGTGACCCTTCCGTCGGCGATGGTGACCGTGGCGGTCGTCGTCGGTGAGCCCTTTCCATTGGATGACGCGGTGGAGTTCGACGGGCAGCTGAATTGCCCGTCCGGGCGCCTCGCGATCGGGGACGCCGAGAATGAGCGCGTCGTCGACGTCCGTCGAGGGCCCATACGAGTGCAAGTCATCAGAGAGCCACTCGAGTACGCGAGCCACGTGACGATGCGCATCGGCGCCCCGGAGCCGACTGATGTCCGGACGTAGAGGCTTGAGTCCATGGGCCGTGTCGCACCAAGCACCTCTACCGGCCCCGCCAACCCATTCAGGCCTCGGATCACAGCGCGACGCACTCGGCAAGGTCCGGCACGAGGGAATCGAACAGGGCGCCGCTCAACTCGAGTAGGGAGACACGCCCTAGAGGCCGGGGAGCCAGGGATCCGTCGAGCGGGGGCGCCAGGACGCGCCGGGGTTCTCGCGCGGTGGGCGGCTCGTGGGAGGCTGGTGCCATGCCCGCGCCGACCCGTACCGCCCGTCCGTCCGCCGGCCCGTCGCTCGCGTGGGACGACGTCCGGATCGCACCGGTCGTGCTGGTGCAGGGTCCCGAGTCGCTCCTGGCCGAGCGTGCCGTGGACGCGATCGTCGGGCTCGCGCGCGAGCGGGACCCGGAGGTCGAGAAGGTCACGATGGAGGGGGCGACCTACCAGGCGGGCATGCTCACGGTCGCCGCGAGCCCGTCGCTGTTCGGTGAGGCCAAGGTCGTGGTCATCGAGGGGGCGGAGGCGGCGACCGACGCGCTCGTCGCCGACGTCGTGGACTACGTCCCGACGGCCGACCCGGAGACGACCGTCGTCGTCGTGCACGGGGGCGGCGTGCGTGGCAAGCGCATGCTCGACGCGATCAAGGCGAGCGGCGCGCCGGTCGTCGCGGTCGAGGCGATCAAGAAGGACTCCGACAAGACCGCGTTCGTCACCGCCGAGTTCCGTCGTGCCCGCCGCCGCATCGACGCGTCGGGAGTGCGCGCGCTCGTCGAGGCGGTCGGCAACGACCTGCGCGAGCTCGCCGCCGCGTGCAGCCAGCTCGTCACCGACACGGACGGCACCGTGAGCGAGGCGGTCGTCGACCGCTACTACGGCGGCCGGGTCGAGGCGACCGGCTTCCGTGTCGCGGACGCAGCCGTCGCGGGGAACGCGGGGGAGGCCGTCGCGCTCCTGCGCCACGCGCTCGCGACCGGTGCCGACCCGGTGCCGCTCGTCGCCGCGCTCGCGATGAAGCTCCGCGCGCTCGCGAAGGTCGGCGCGATGCGCGGTCGCGGCGGCATCGCCGCCAAGGACCTCGGGCTCGCCCCCTGGCAGGTCGACCGTGCACGCCGCGAGCTCGCGGGGTGGACCCCGGAGGGCCTCGCCACGGCCATCAGCGCCGTCGCGCAGGCCGACGCCGAGGTCAAGGGCGCCGGGCGGGACCCGGTGTTCGCCGTCGAGCGGGCGGTCCTCACCATCGCCCGCGCCCACGGTCGCTGAGCGCGCTCGACGGGCCGACGACGGCGGACCACGACCAGGGCTCTACCTCGCCCGACCAGGGCTCTACCTCGCCGGACCAGGGCTCTACCTCGCCGGGTAGGGGTGTTCTCTCACCCCACGCACGGAGGGGCGCCGACCCGTGCGGGTCGGCGCCCCTCCGTGGGAAGCCTGTGCGGCCGTCGTGACGTTCAGCGTGTCACGTCAGCGCGGGCGAACCGTGCGCTCAGAGAGCGTTGACGGCCTTCGCGATGGCCGACTTGCGGTTCGCGGCCTGGTTCGCGTGGATGACGCCCTTCGAGACGGCCTTGTCGAGCTTGCGCGACGCAGCCTGGAGCGCGGTGCTCGCCGCGTCCTTGTCGCCCGCGGCGACGGCCTCGCGCACGCGGCGCACGTACGTCTTGAGCTCGGACTTGACCGCCTTGTTGCGCAGGCGAGCCTTCTCGTTCGTACGGATGCGCTTGATCTGGGACTTGATGTTTGCCACGTGTGGACTCTCTGGTTCTGTTCGCCGGAGCGAGCGGATAGGTCGTAGAGGGCGGCTCCAGCTCCGGGACTGGGGTGGGGAACCCGTGGAGAGGTGCTGGGGCTGTGCCCGCCGACCTGGGCGGACACGCGACCACCAAGACTACCAGCGGTCGGGGCCCGAACTCCAATCCGCCGGAGCTCCCGCCGGAGCCCCCACCGGACGACGCCGCGAGGTCGCCGCGTCGCGTCCCTGTCGGGTTCCCGGTCCGCGGGGTCAGCGGTGCTGCGCGATGCCCGCCACCACGCGGTCGAAGACGTCGCGCCCCACCACGGCGCCCTCGCGCCGCACCGCGCCCGGCTCGACGCGGATCACGCGGTCGAGCCGGACCTCGCTGTCGCGGCCCTGGGTGTCCCACGGGCCGGACCCGATGTCGAGCCAGTAGCGACCCCACCGGGCCTCGTCGCGCGCGTCGCGCGAGTGGTCCTTGCTCGTGAGCATGACGCCGAGCAGCCAGTCACCGTCCGACCCGACGAGCAGCACGGGCCGGTCCTTGCCCTGCGAGAAGTCCTCCTCGAAGGGCACCCAGGTCCAGACGATCTCCCCGGGGTCCGGGTCGCCGTCGAGCCGCGGCGCGTACTGCGCGCGGACGCGACCCTCGTAGTCGCCGGGGTACGCGCCGGTGCGGCTGCCGCCCGCTCCCGCGCGCCGGGGCGCTTGGCCGGCCAGGGGCCGTCGGGCGTGGGCCCGGGCGCGGGGACGGCGTCCGGCCCGACGGCGTCCGCTCCCTCCCGGGCGCGCGCGTCGCCGCGGTGCCCGTGCCGCCCTGCGAGCCCTGCGACGAGCGCGTGAGCCCGGAGACGACGGCGCGTGCCGCGTCGGTGAGTAGTCCCAGCCATCGGTTGCGTGCCACGCGCGCACCCTACCGGGCGTGCCTCGCCGCGGTCAGGGCGCTCAGGGCGGCTGGTGCGGTCAGGGTGTGAGGCGCCTGGCGAGCGCGGCGGCCAGCGCGTCGGCGTCGCCGTCCACCACGACGCCGGCCGCGGCAGGTGCGAGCCGTCCCCACAGCAGGAGCGCGAGCTCGCGCGCGGGTGCCGACGCCGTCGCTGCCGGCTCGCCGTCGCCGAGGACCCACGACCGTCCGGCGTCGATGGCCCGGAGCGCGACGGGCAGGGCCAGCGGCTCCGCACGGCCGAGGCGGACCTGGCGAGGCGCCATGACCGTGACGACCTCGTCCACGGCGTCCGCCCAGACGACGGGGTCGACGTCACGGACCGCGTAACCGCGGGCGGCGCGGAGGTCGTGCAGGTGCACGAGCGTCTCGTGCGTCTGCCGGCGGTGCCAGAAGAGCACCGTCGAGGCCGGGTCGTCCGGTGCGAGGAGCGTCCACGCCGGGGCGTCCGGGTCGAGCGCGGCGAGCGTCGTGCGCAGCTCCGCCGCGTGCTCGGCGTAGAACGGGGCGAGGTCGAACGGGCCGGGCCCGAGCGGCGTCTCCGGCCGTCGTCGGGCCTGCGCGGCCGCCCAGTGGTGGACGCTCCCGACGTGCTCGACGAGGTCGCGGACCCGCCACCCGGCGCACGCCGGGACCGGCGTCTCCGGGTCGGCGTCGCGGACCTCGGCGAGGAACGCGTCCTGGAGGCGGGACAGCAGCGCGAGGTGGTCGAGGGCGTCGTCCATGGCGGGAGTATGCCCGCGCGGGACCGCCGCGTCAGCCCCCGAGGACGGCGTCCACCTCGCGCAGGAAGTCGTCGAGGTCGCCGGGGTCGCGCGACGTGACGAGCGTGTAGCCGTCGTCGTCCCGCACGACGGGACGGTCGACCCAGGCCCCGCCCGCGTTGAGCACGTCGGTCTCGAGCGACGGGTAGCTCGTGAGGGTCTTGCCCTCGACGGCTGCCGCCTCGACGAGCGCCCAGGGGCCGTGGCAGATCGCCGCGACGGGCTTGCCCGCGGTCGTGAACGCGCGCACGAGGCTCACGGCGTCGTCCTGGAGGCGCAGGGCGTCGGCGTTGATCGTGCCGCCGGGCACGAGCAGCAGGTCGTACGCGGCGGGGTCGGCGTCGGCGTGCGTGAGCGTCGGGGTGACGGTGCGGCCGGGGTCCTTGTCGTCCACGAGGGTCTGCACGTCGTCGGCGGACACGGCGGCGACGTCGACCTCCACCCCCTCGCCGCGCAGGTGCTCGAGCGGGACCACGAGCTCGTCCTGCTCGACGCCGTAGTTCGTCACGATCGCCAGCACGCGACGGCCGCCGGGGCGGCCGGAGGTCCGGTGCGCGGTGTCCTGGGCCATGAGTGCTCCTCTCGTCGCCGGGCGGCCGGTGCCGCCGGGACCTCCACGCTAGGTCGGTGCACGGCGCCCCGCAGGGCGGGCGGGTGCGCGACGCCGGACGTGGGACAATGGACGTTCCCGCCCGCCCGAGAGCGACCGTCGGCGCGCCGCCCCCGAGCGCGCGGCCCGACCCGCACGCCACTCCCAGGAGCGCACCCGCGTTGTCCCCGATCCCCAGCGCCCAGCTGAGCACCCGCATCCAGCCCGCGGCCACGCCGCCCGAGCTGATCCGGAATTTCTGCATCATCGCGCACATCGACCACGGCAAGTCGACCCTGGCCGACCGCATGCTGCAGCTCACCGGTGTCGTCGAGCCGCGCGCCATGCGCGCCCAGTACCTCGACCGCATGGACATCGAGCGCGAGCGCGGCATCACGATCAAGTCGCAGGCCGTCCGCATGCCGTGGGCGGTCGTCGAGGACGGGGTCGAGACCCCGCACGCGCTGAACATGATCGACACCCCGGGCCACGTCGACTTCACGTACGAGGTCTCGCGCTCGCTCGCCGCGTGCGAGGGCGCGGTGCTGCTCGTCGACGCCGCGCAGGGCATCGAGGCGCAGACCCTCGCGAACCTGTACCTCGCGATGGAGAACGAGCTCGAGATCATCCCCGTGCTCAACAAGATCGACCTCCCGGCGGCGCAGCCCGAGAAGTACGCGGAGGAGCTCGCGAACCTCGTGGGCGGCGACCCGGACGACGTGCTCAAGGTCTCCGGCAAGACGGGCGCGGGCGTCGAGGCGCTGCTCGACCGCATCGTCGAGCGCGTGCCCGCCCCCGTCGGGAACGCGGACGCCCCCGCGCGCGCCATGATCTTCGACTCGGTCTACGACACCTACCGCGGCGTCGTGACCTACGTGCGCGTCGTCGACGGCAACCTCAACCCGCGCGAGCGCATCCTCATGATGTCGACGCGCGCGACGCACGAGCTGCTCGAGATCGGCGTCATCTCGCCCGAGCCCATCGTCACGAAGGGCCTCGGCGTCGGCGAGGTCGGCTACCTCATCACGGGCGTGAAGGACGTGCGCCAGTCGAAGGTCGGCGACACGGTGACGAACTCCGCGAAGCCCGCGGCGGAGGCGCTGGGCGGTTACTCCGACCCCAAGCCGATGGTCTTCTCGGGCCTGTACCCGATCGACGGCACCGACTACCCGGTGCTGCGCGACGCGCTGGACAAGCTCAAGCTCAACGACGCGGCGCTCAACTACGAGCCGGAGACCTCGGTCGCGCTCGGCTTCGGGTTCCGCGTCGGGTTCCTCGGCCTGCTGCACCTGGAGATCGTGCGCGAGCGGCTCGAGCGCGAGTTCGACCTCGACCTCATCTCGACCGCGCCGAACGTCGTCTACGACGTGACGCTCGAGGACGGCACGGTCATCAAGGTGACGAACCCGTCGGAGTTCCCCGGCGGCAAGATCAAGCAGGTCAGCGAGCCCGTCGTGCGGGCGACCATCCTCGCGCCGAGCGAGTTCGTGGGCACCGTCATGGGTCTGTGCAACGACCGCCGCGGCCAGATGCTCGGCATGGACTACCTGTCCGAGGACCGCGTCGAGCTGCGCTTCACGCTGCCGCTCGCCGAGATCGTGTTCGACTTCTTCGACCAGCTCAAGTCCCGCACGCGCGGCTACGCGTCGCTCGACTACGAGCCCTCGGGCGACCAGGTCGCGGATCTCGTCAAGGTCGACATCCTGCTCCAGGGCGAGCAGGTCGACGCGTTCAGCGCGATCGTGCACAAGGACAAGGCGTACGACTACGGCGTGATGATGACCGCCAAGCTCAAGGAGATCATCCCGCGCCAGCAGTTCGAGGTGCCGATCCAGGCGGCCGTGGGCGCGCGCGTCATCGCGCGCGAGACCGTGCGCGCGATGCGCAAGGACGTCCTCGCCAAGTGCTACGGCGGCGACATCAGCCGTAAGCGCAAGCTGCTCGAGAAGCAGAAGGAGGGCAAGAAGCGCATGAAGAACATCGGGTCCGTCGAGGTCCCGAAGGACGCCTTCATCGCCGCGCTCTCCTCCGACGCCGCGGGCGGCAAGGACGCCAAGGACAAGTCCAAGAAGTGAGCCCTGCCCTGCCCGACGGCGAGCCGGTCCCGCCCGACGGCTCGCTCCCCGCGTGGATCGCGGCGGGCGGGGACGGGTCCGTCGCGGGGGCGCCCGGCCCGACGGCGTCGCGCGGGTTCGGCGTCTACCTGCACGTCCCGTTCTGCTCGGTCCGGTGCGGGTACTGCGACTTCAACACCTACACGGCGTCCGAGCTCGGCGGGGGCGCGAGCCAGGCGTCGTACGCGAGCACGGCGCTGCGCGAGATCGACCTCGCGGCGCGCGTGCTGCGCGACGCCGCACTGCCCGAGCGCCCCGTCTCGACCGTCTTCGTCGGCGGGGGGACGCCCACGCTCCTGCCTGCCGGCGACCTCGTGCGCCTGCTCCGCGGCGTGCGCGACGCGTGGGGCCTCGCGCCCGACGCCGAGGTGACGACCGAGGCCAACCCCGACTCGGTGACGCCCGAGTCTCTCGCGGAGCTCGCGGCGGCCGGGTTCACGCGCGTCTCGTTCGGCATGCAGTCCGCCGTCCCGCACGTGCTCGCGACCCTCGAGCGCACGCACGACCCGCGCCGCATCCCCGACGTCGTGCGCTGGGCGCGCGACGCGGGCCTCCAGGTCTCGCTCGACCTCATCTACGGCACGCCGGGGGAGAGCCTCGACGACTGGCGGGCGAGCCTCGACGCCGCCCTCGCGACCGGCGTCGACCACGTGTCGGCCTACGCCCTCGTCGTCGAGGCGGGCACCAAGATGGCCGCCCAGGTGCGCCGCGGCGAGGTCGCGCTGCCGAGCGAGGACGACCAGGCGACGAAGTACGAGCTCGCCGACGAGCTGCTCACCGCCGCCGGGCTCACCTGGTACGAGGTGAGCAACTGGGCTCGCGCCGACGACGACCGCTGCCGCCACAACCTCGCGTACTGGCGGGGCGACGACTGGTGGGGGATCGGTCCCGGCGCGCACTCGTACGTCGCGGTCCCCGGGGCGCTGCGTGCCGACCCGTCAGTGACCGACGACACGGGCGCGTCGGTCCGGGACGCGAGGGTCGGCGTGCGATGGTGGAACGTGAAGCACCCGCGCCGGTACGCGGCGCTGCTCGAGGCGGGCACGAGCCCCGCCGCAGGACGTGAGCTCCTCACGCGGGACGAGGGCCGGCTCGAGCAGGCCATGCTCGGCGTGCGGCTGCACGAGGGTCTCGACCTCGCGGTCCTGTCCCCGGCCGGACGGCGCGCCGTCGCCGGGCTCGTCGCGAACGGGCTCCTCGACGGCCGCGCGGCGGTCGCGGGACGCGCGGTGCTCACCCTGCGAGGACGGTTGCTGGCGGACACGGTGGTACGGGAGATCACGGACGAGTGACGACGACTCACGAGGCATCTCGACCCGGGACGACCCCTGCGGGGGTCGGCCGCCCGACGCTCGAGACGCCTCGTGTCGTCGGGCACGTGCGCGCACCGTCATCGGGCCGCCGGCCGGGCCGCCCGACGGTGCGCTACCGCCGGATGCCCGGGCTCGACGGGCTGCGGGCGCTGGCCGTCGTGGTCGTCGTCGCGTTCCACCTCGCCCCCGCCACCTTCCCGGGCGGGTACGTCGGGGTCGACGTCTTCTTCGTGCTCTCGGGCTTCCTCATCACGACGCTGCTCGTGCGCGAGCATCGCGACCGGCACCACGTGGGGCTGCGCGCCTTCTGGGCGCGCCGGGCGCGCCGCCTGCTCCCCGCGCTCGGGCTGGTCGTGGCGGTGTGCACGGCCGTCGCGGCGGTCGTCGGCGGCGACGTCCTCGTCGGCATCGGCCCCCAGCTCCTCGGCGCCGCGACGTTCACGAGCAACTGGGTCGACGTCGCGAGCGGCGCCACGTACTCGGGAGCCCTGCTCCCGCACCTCTTCGGCAACCTGTGGTCGCTCGCGGTCGAGGAGCAGTTCTACCTCCTGTGGCCGCTCGCCGTCGTGCTCCTGAGCGTCGTGCGGCCCCTGCGCCGTCGGGCGCCGTGGATCGTGGCCGGTCTGGGGCTGGCGTCCGCGGCCCTCATGGCGCTGCTCTACGCGCCCGGCGCCGACCCGACGCGCGTCTACGTCGGCACCGACACCCACCTCTTCGCGCTCATGGCCGGGGCGGCGCTCGCGTTCTGGCACGTGCGCCCCGTCCAGCGGCCCGACGGCGACGCCCGGTCCGGCGCCGACGCCCACGTCCTCCTGCCGGGCGGTCCGCGCGTGCGCACGCCGCGCGGCCGGCTCGCCGTCCTCGCCGCCGGGGTGGCGGGCGCGGTCGTGCTCGGGGTCGCGGTCGCGACGATGCGCTGGGACGACGCCCTCGCCTACCGCGGCGGGCTGCTCGTGTGCGCCGTCGCCGCGACCGCGGTGCTCAACGCCGTCGTGTGCCTGCCCGGCCTCGGCACGCAGCTCGACCGCGGCCCGCTCGGCTGGGTCGGACGGCGGTCGTACGGGCTCTACCTGTGGCACTGGCCCGTGCTCGTGCTCGCCGCGTCCTCGCTCGGGACCGTGGTCGGGCCCGTGCCGCCGGGCACGGTGCACCCGGTGGTCGTCGTCGTGACGCTCACCGTGACGGTGATCGCGGCGGCGCTCTCCTTCCGGTACGTCGAGCGCCCCGTCCTGCGGCGCGGGCTGCGCGGCGCGGCGCGCGACCTCGCGCGCCGGCTCCAGCCGACGTCCGACGAGGCCGGGCCGCGCGTCCTCTCCCGCCGGGGCTGGGCGCTCGCGGCGTCGTGCGCGCTCGTCGTCGGCCTCTCCGCCGCCGGCGTCGTCACAGCTCCTGCCACGACGAGCGTGGAGCAGCAGATCGCGGCGGGGGAGCAGGCAGCGCAGGCGACGCAGGCCGCGTCGGACGCCCCGGCGGAGGCCGCTCCGGAGGCGGACGCCCCGGAGGGGGAAGCACCGGCAGACGGAGCCGGGCCCGACCCGGCCGCCTCGCCCGCACCGGACCCCGAGCCCGGGGCCGACGAGGTGCCGGCGGGGCCGGTCGCCGCGCCGACGGGCGACCAGGTCACCGTCGTCGGCGACTCGGTGACGCTCGCGAGCGCGCCCGCGCTCCTGTCCGCGCTCCCGGGCGCCTACGTCGACGGCGCGGTCTCGCGCCAGGTCAAGGACGGACCGGCGGCGCTCGCCGCCGCGCGCGGCGCGGGCGCGCTGCGGCCCTACGTCGTCGTCTCCCTCGGGACGAACAGCACCGCGAGCGCCGCGGCGATGGACGAGCTGCTCGCGGCGATCGGACCCGACCACCGCGTCGTGCTCGTCACCGGGTACGCCGACCGGCCGTGGGTCCCCGGCACCAACGCTGAGATCGTCGCCGCCGCGGGCCGGCACCCCGGCGTGGTCGTCGCGGACTGGTCGGCCGCGGCGGCCGCGGACCCCTCCGTGCTCGGCCCGGACGGCGTGCACCCCACGGACGCCGGCGCGACGGCGTACACGGCGGTCGTCGTCGACGGCCTGACCCGCGCGGCGGCGCTGGGCTCCGCGACGAGCTGACCCTGCGTCACGTCGTGCGGTCTCGCCCGTGGGGGCGCCGGGTGACATCTGCCCGCGGCCGTTCCGCCCGGCGTTTCCCCTAGCGTCGTCGGCGGAATCCCGAGAGGCTGTACGGCGACAGCGAAATGTGCGACTGACACACGACGTCCACATCCGGTGCGTGGCGGCGGTTTCGCCGCGGCCCGTCGACCGTCCGAGGAGACCCATGAGCGAGAGCACCGCGGGCGGCCCGCCGCGCGACGAGAACGAGCCGCAGCTCCCGTCGGACGCCCCGGCGCCCGAGAACCCGTACGTGGCGGCCGAGCCGCCGGTCCCGCCCCAGGAGTCTGGCGCTCCCGAGCCCGCCGCGCCGCAGCCGCCGCCGGCATCCGCACCGCCCGCGTCGCCGCCCCCGGCCGGGCCGCCGGCACAGCCGCACGGTGCCCCGCCGGCGGGTGCGTACCCGCCCCCGGCCGGGCCGCCGCCTGGTCAGCCGTACGGCGCTCCGCCGGCCGGTGCGTACCCGCCGCCTGCGGGGCCGCCGCCCGCGCAGCCGTACGGCCAGCAGCCGCCGGGGCAGCCGCCGTACGGCGGGCAGCCCGGCTACCCGCCGCCGGCCGCGCCGTACGGGCAGCCGGGCTACCCGGGGCAGACGGTCCAGGTCCAGGACGCCTTCTCCTACGGCTGGAACAAGTTCACGCAGAACGTCGGCGTCATCCTCGGCGGCGTCCTCACGTACGTCGCCGTACTCGCCGGCCTGTCGGTCGCGTTCTGGGCGATCCTCGTCGGGACGGCGCAGACGACCGTCGACCCGGTCACCGGCGAGGTCAGCACGGCGGGCGGGTTCGCGTTCGGGTTCGGCACGTTCCTGTTCGTCGCGATCTTCGTCGTGCTGGGCTTCCTCGTGCAGGCCGCGGTGGTCAACGTGTCGCTCCTGGTCACCCGGGGCAAGAAGCTCGAGTACGCGGACTTCTTCCGGTACCCGAACCTCGGCACCGTGATCCTCGCCGCCCTCCTCATCGGGCTCGCGACGGGCGTGCTGGCCATCACGATCGTGGGTCCGATCGTGTTCGTGTTCTTCGCCCAGTTCACGCTGTTCTACGTCATCGACAAGAAGCTCGGCGTCTTCGACGCGTTCAAGGCGAGCTTCACGGTCGTGAGCAGGAACCTCGGCACGGTCGTGCTGCTGTTCCTCGGCGTGTACCTCGCCCAGCTCGTCGGGACGCTCCTGTGCTACGTCGGCCTGCTCGTCGCTCTGCCGGTCGCCCAGATCGCGACGGCGTACGTGTACCGACGCCTGAACGCCGAGCAGCCCGTCTGAGGAGGATGGGCGTCGCGGTGCTCGCCGCGCGCCCAGGCCTCTGAGCAGCCAGGATAGGACCGAGCACGTCGAGGACGCGTGCTGCCCGCAGCACGTGACGACGAGGAACGAGGTGCACCATGACGGACCCCACGAACCCGGGCGGTCAGCCGCCCCGCGACGACGAGCCGACGCCGACGGACGGTTCCGGCACCCCGCAGCAGCCCGCAGAGCCCCCCGCGGGTCCGGCCCCCGACCAGCCCGCAGGCCCACCACCCACGACCCCCGACGCTCCGCCGGCCTCGCCGTACGGACCGGGCGACGCGACGCCGCAGGACCCGGCGGCCCCGCCGTCGGGTCCGCCGGCCTGGGGTGGGCCGCAGGACCCGGCCGCACCGCCGTCGGGCCCGCCCGCGTACGGCGCACCCGGAGCGTACGGCGCACCCGCGGGCGCGCCGGGCGACCCCACGGCCCCCGGACCGACCGCCCCGCCGCCGGGCGCCTACCCGCCGCCGTCCGGCGCCTACCCGCCCCCGCCGGGTTCCTACCCCCAGGCGGCGGGCGGCTACGGCGCCCAGCCCGGGTACACGGGACCCGCGTTCGCGGTGGGTGAGGCGATCTCCTACGGCTGGCGCAAGGTCACCTCGAACCTCGGGCCGTGGATCCTCGTCGCGCTCATCTTCATCGCCGTCAACGTGGCCTGGAGCTGGATCTCGGGCGGGTTCGACCAGTTCCAGGACCAGTACGACTTCACGGACACGAACTTCGCCGCCGTCAGCGGCATCACCTTCACGAGCATCCTGCTCGGGATCGTCGGCACCGTCATCGGCTACCTCATCACCGCGTTCTTCACGCGCGGCGCGCTCGACGAGGTGGACGGGCGCCGCCCGGACGTCGCGGCGTTCTTCCGCATCGGCAACGTCGTCAACGTGCTGCTCGCGGCGCTGATCGTCGGCATCCTGACGGGCATCGGCTTCGTGCTGTGCATCCTGCCGGGCTTCGCGGTGCTGCTCTTCTCGGCGTTCGTCTACTACGTCGCGCTCGACCAGGGCGTCGACGCGATCACGGCGATCCGGACGAGCTTCTCGCTCGTGGCCAAGAACTTCGGCCAGGTGTTCCTGCTGCTGCTCGCGCTCTTCGGCATCAACATCCTCGGCGCGATCCCCTGCGGCCTCGGCCTGTTCGTCACGATCCCGCTGAGCTACGTGGCCGTGGGCTTCGCCTACCGCCGCCTCACGGGGGGCGTGCCGGCCGCCTGACGGCCGGTCGTCGTCGCCCGTCCACCGCGCCCCGGTGCCGCTCGTCGGTGCCGGGGCGCGGCGCGTCCGGACCCCGGGGCGAGGTCAGGGCGCGGTGACGAAGTCGATGAGCTCCTCGACGCGCCCGAGCAGGGACGGCTCGAGGTCCGCGTACGTGCGGACGGTGCCGAGGATGCGCTGCCACGCGCGGCCGACGTCCTCGGCGGTGTCCGCGGGCCAGCCGAGCTCGCGCAGGATGCCGCGCTTCCACTCCGTGCCCCGCTCGATCACGGGCCAGCGCTCCAGGCCGACGCGCGCAGGCTTCACGGCCTGCCACACGTCGACGTACGGGTGCCCGAGCACGAGCACGGTGCCCGCAGGGGAGCGGCGCAGGGCCTCGTCGGCGATCCGCCGCTCCTTGCTCCCGGGGACGAGGTGGTCCACGAGCACGCCCACCCGGCGCTGCGGCGTCGGTCCGAAGTCCGCGAGCGCCGCCGCGAGGTCGTCGACGCCGTGCAGGGGCTCGACGACGACGCCCTCGACGCGCAGGTCGTCGCCCCACACCTTCTCGACGAGCTCGGCGTCGTGCTTGCCCTCGACCCAGATGCGGCTGCCGCGGGCCACGCGCGCCCGCTGCCCGACGACGGCCCGCGAGCCGGACGCGGTGCGTGCCGGAGCCGCGGGGGCGCGGGACGTGACGGGCGCGGTGAGCTCGACCGGCTCGCCGTCGACCCAGAAGCCGGGCCCGAGCGGGAACGTCCGCGTGCGGCCGGCGCGGTCCTCGAGCACGACGACGTGCATGCCGCCCGACTTCTCGACGCGGACGACGGCGCCGACCCACCCCGTCTGCACCTCCTCGACCACGAGCCCGCGCTCGGCGGGCTGCGGTCGGGACACCGGTCGCGCGCGGTGGTGGGCGGGGGCGGGCGCGCCGCCGAGGACGTCGGAGCCATAACGGTCGAAGGACACGCCGTCACCCTAGGTCAGCGCCGGACGCACCCCGCCGAGATCGGCCCGTGCGTCGCGACATCGACCTGCCGAGGGCCGATCTCGGACGCTCGGGCCGATCTCGGCACGCGGCGCCCGCCGCGCGCGGAACCGGGGGCGGGTGGTACGACGGAGCGGTGAGCCCGCAGCGCGCCGAACCGGACCCGAACCGCTGGCGCGTGCTGCCCGTCTGCCTCGCGGTGGGCTTCGTCACGACGCTCGACGTCTCGATCGTCAACGTCGCCCTGCCGTCGATCGAGTCGTCTCTCGACGCGGGCCCCACGGAGCTCCAGCTCGTCGTCGCGGGCTACACGCTCGCGTTCGGGCTCGCCCTGGTTCCCGCCGGCCGCCTCGGTGACGCGGGCGCCCGGCGCTCGCTGTTCATCGCCGGGCTGGTGGGCTTCGCGCTCATGAGCCTCGCGTGCGGGCTCGCGCCGACCGACACGTGGCTGGGCGTCGCGCGCCTGCTCCAGGGCGTGAGCGCGGGCATCCTCAACCCGCAGGTCGTCGGGCTCATCCAGCAGCAGTTCTCCGGGTTCGAGCGCGGCCGGGCGTTCGGCATGTTCGGCGCGACGATCGGTGTCTCGACGGCGCTCGGCCCGCTGCTCGGCGGGCTCATCATCGCGGCGGCCGGCTCCGCGGACGGCTGGCGCTGGGTGTTCCTCGTGAACCTCCCGGTCGTGGCCGTCCTGCTGCCGTTCGCGTGGCGGCTCGTGCCCGGGCCACCGCCCGCCGACGCGCGGACCAGAGGGGGCCCGCGTCGCCTCGACCTCGTCGGGCTGGCGCTCCTGGGCGCCGCGACGCTCGGCGTCATGATGCCGTTCGTCACGACCACGGGACAGGGCGACGACGCGTCGCGCTGGTGGTGGCTGGCCGCCGCGGCGGCGGCGGGACTCGCGGCCGTCGTCTGGGAGCGCCGGTACCAGCGCCGCACGGGGGAGGCGGTGCTCGACCCGCAGGTGGTCGGGCTCGGGTCGTTCCGCAACGGGGCGCTGCTCGGACTCGCCTACTTCGCGGGCTTCACGGGGATCTTCCTCGTCGTCACGCTCTACCTCCAGGACGAGCTCGGGTACACGCCGCTCCAGGCGGGGCTCGTCGGGACGCCCTTCGCGGTGGCATCGGGGGTCTCCGCCTGGTTCTCGGGACGGTGGGTCGCGCGGTGGGGCCGCCAGCTCGTCGTGGGCGGCGTGCTGCTCGTCCTCGTCGGGGTGGTCGCGGCCGACGCCGTGGTGCGGCTGCTCGGGGACGACCCCGGCGCCGTCGGGCCGGCGCTCGCGGGCGCGCTGCTGGTCGCCGGGGCGGGCAGCGGCACGGTCATCGCGCCGAACCAGACCCTCACCCTGTCCGAGGTCCCCGTGAGCCGTGCGGGAGTCGCGGGGAGCATGCTCCAGCTCGGCCAGCGCATCGGGTCCGCGGTCGGGATCTCGGTCGTGCTGTCCGTGTACTACGGCGGGCTGGCGAGCGGCGACACGGCGGCGCACGCGACGGGGCGCGCGCTGCTCGTGACGATCGTGCTCGTCGCGCTCGCGCTCGTCGTCGGGCTCGTGGACCTGCGTTCGCGACGAGCGGAGGACCGCGGGACGGGCCGCGCGGACGCGTAGGATTGGCACTCGGAGGTCGAGAGTGCCGACGCCCGCGCGCCCGCCCGGGGCGGCGACGGCGCGGCACACGGAGGTGGACGTGAGCGAGGAGCGCCGGCTCGAGGTGCTGCGGGCGATCGTCGAGGACTACGTCCTCACGCGCGAGCCCGTGGGGTCGCGCGTGCTCACCGAGCGGCACAGCCTCGGCGTCTCGCCCGCGACGATCCGCAACGACATGGCCGCCCTCGAGGACGCCGGGTTCATCGCGCAGCCGCACACCTCCGCGGGCCGCATCCCGACGGACAAGGGCTACCGCCTCTTCGTCGACCGGCTGTCGGGCGTGAAGCCGCTGTCGGCACCGGAGAAGCGCGCGATCGAGACCTTCCTCTCCGAGGGGGTCGACCTCGACGACGTCATCGCCCGCGCCGGGCGCCTGCTCGCGCAGCTCACGGGCCAGGTCGCGGTCGTGCAGTACCCGTCCCTGAGCCGGTCCGGGCTGCGCCACCTCGAGCTCGTGCCCGTCGGGGAGTCGCGCCTGCTCGTCGTCATCATCACGGACACGGGCCGCGTCGAGCAGCGCACGCTCGAGGTCGCGAGCGTGCCCGACGAGGGCACGCTCGTGGAGGTCCGCGCGCGGCTCAACGCCGCCGCGGCCGGCAAGCGCCTCACCGACCTCGCGCCGGGGCTCGCCGCCGTGACGGAGAGCTTCCACCCCGACGACGCCCCGCTCGTGCGCGCCGTGGGCGACCTCGTCGCCCAGACGCTCGCGGAGGAGAGCGAGGAGCGCCTCGTGCTCGCCGGCACGGCGAACCTCGCCCGCGCGGGCATGCGGTTCGAGCACGCGCTGCGCCCGGTCCTCGAGGCGCTCGAGGAGCAGGTGGTCCTGCTCGGCCTGCTCACCGAGATGGCCGCGGAGTCCGGCGTGAGCGTCCGGATCGGGCACGAGACCCAGCTCGAGGGCCTCGTCGAGACCTCCGTCGTGACGACCGGTTACGGTAACGACGGTGACACGGTCGCCCTCGTCGGCTCGATCGGGCCGACGCGCATGGACTATCCCGGGACCATCGCGGCGGTGCGCGCCGTCGCGCGCTACCTGTCACGGGTGCTCGGCACGTGAGCCCCGCCGCGGCCTCCCCGCACGCGGCGGGCACCCTCGACGACCGGCCCCGTGCCGGTCTCACGACTCCCACCAGCCCCTTCACGACCGGCCCCGTGCCGGCCTCACGACCCGCACCAGCAGAGAGTGACGTGTGAGCGACTACTACGAGATCCTGGGCGTGGCGCGCGACGCCAGCCAGGACCAGATCAAGAAGGCGTACCGCAAGCTCGCGCGCGAGCTGCACCCGGACGTCGCGGGCGAGGAGGCGGGCGACCGCTTCAAGGACGTCGCGCGCGCGTACGAGGTGCTCTCCAACCCCGAGAAGCGCCAGCAGTACGACCTCGGCGTCGACCCGAGCGCGCCCGGCGGCGGCAGCGGCCCCATGGGCGGCGGGTTCGGCTTCCAGGACATCTTCGAGACGTTCTTCGGCGGCGGGCAGGCGCAGCAGGGCCCCATCCCGCGCGCCCGGCGCGGCCAGGACGCGCTCGTGCGGCTCGACATCGACCTGTCCGAGGCGACGTTCGGCGCGCAGCGAGAGCTCCAGGTGGACACCGCGGTCGTGTGCGGGACGTGCGGCGGCTCGTGCTGCCGCCCGGGCACCTCGCCGCGCACGTGCGAGGTCTGCCACGGCCGCGGCACGGTCCAGCGCGTCGCGCGCTCGTTCCTCGGCCAGGTCATGACGAGCGCCCCGTGCGCCGCGTGCCAGGGCTTCGGCACCGTCATCCCCGAGCCGTGCGCCGAGTGCTCCGGCGAGGGCCGCGTGCGCAGCCGCCGCAGCATCACCGTCAACGTCCCCGCGGGCGTCGACACCGGCACGCGCATCAAGCTCACCGCGCAGGGCGAGGTCGGCCCGGCCGGCGGCCCCGCGGGCGACCTCTACGTCGAGATCCGCGAGCGCAACCACGACACGTTCGTGCGCCGCGGCGACGACCTGCACTGCACGCTCCAGGTGCCCATGACCGCGGCCGCGCTCGGCACGGTCCTCGAGCTCGAGACGCTCGACGGCGCGCAGGAGATCGACCTGCGCCCGGGCACGCAGCCGGGCCAGATCGTCACGCTCAAGAACCTGGGCGTCGGGCACCTGCACGGCAGCGGCCGTGGCGACCTCAACGTGCACATCGAGGTCCAGGTGCCGCGCGAGCTCGACGAGGAGCAGGAGCAGCTCCTGCGCACGCTCGCGACGCTGCGCGGCGAGGAGCGGCCCGAGCCGCGCCTGTCCGCCGCGCACCCGGGCGTGTTCTCGCGTCTGCGCGACAAGCTCTCCGGGCGCTGAGGGGCGGGCGCGTGAGTGCTCCGGTGTTCCTCGCCGAGACCGGGCTCGACGCCGTCGCGCCCGGCGACCGCTACGTCCTCGACGGGGCGGAGGGTCGCCACGCGGGCGTCGTCCAGCGCCGCGGGACGGGCGAGCGGGTCGACGTCGTGGACGGGGACGGGCTGCGCCTGCGCTGCGTCGTCGAGCACGCCGACGCGGGCCGCGTGACCCTGCTCGTGCAGGAGGCCGACCGCGAGCCCGCGCCCGCCGTCGTCGTGACGCTGGTGCAGGCCCTGGCCAAGGGCGACCGCGACGAGATGGCGATCGAGGCGGCCACCGAGATCGGGGTCGACGTCGTGGTCCCGTGGCAGGCGGAGCGCTCCGTCGTCGTGTGGCGGGGCGAGCGCGCCGCGAAGTCCCGCGCCCGCTGGCTCGCGACCGTCCGCACCGCGACGAAGCAGGCGCGGCGCGCGCGCCTGCCGCACGTGGAGGTGGCCCTCGACTCGCGCGGCCTCGCCGCCCGGGCGGCCGACGTCGTCGCGCGCGGCGGGTGCGCGATCGTGCTGCACGAGGAGGCGGCGACGCCGCTCGCCGACGTCGCGCTGCCCGACGGCGCGACCGCGGACGGCGGCCCCGCGCCCGAGGTGCTGGTCGTCGTCGGCCCGGAGGGCGGGATCTCCGACCGCGAGGTCGCCGACCTCACCGCGGCCGGCGCGGTCGCGGCCCGGCTCGGGCCGCACGTGCTGCGCACGTCGACCGCGGGACCCGTCGCCGTCGCGCTCCTCGCCGAGCGCCTCGGCCGCTGGGGCGTGGGGGCCGGGCCTGGACTAGCCTCGGGGTCATGACGAGCACCGACGCACGCACGGACCCGGACTGCCTCTTCTGCCGCATCGTCGCGGGCGAGCTCCCCGCCGACGTCGTGGCGACGAGCGAGCGCTCGATCGCCTTCCGGGACATCGACCCGCAGGCCCCCGTGCACGTGCTCGTCGTGCCGCGCGACCACCACGGCGACATCGCCCAGCTCGCGGCCGCCGACCCGGAGCTGCTGAGCGACGTCGTCGCGCTCGCCGACGAGGTCGCGGGCGACCAGGCCGACGGCCAGTTCCGCCTCATCTTCAACTCCGGCCCGCGCGCCGGGCAGAGCGTGTTCCACGTGCACGGGCACGTCATCGCGGGCGCCGAGCTCGGGTGGACGCCCGCCTGAGCCCTGCGCGAAAGGACGTGTGGAGCCCGGGCGCGCTCGGTACGATGGAGGCGATCTGCGGGGCCCTGGCGGCCCCGGCCCTACCGTCCGACCGAAGGAGCGCAGCGGCGCAAGCCGGCTCATGACCTCTCCGTCCCGAGAACCCGACCCCCAGCAGCACCGGGTCGAGCACCGCATCGTCATCCCGAACCACGTGCCGATGGTGGCGCTCCTCGGCAGCCGCGACTCCGTGCTCCGGGCCGTCGAGGAGGGGTTCGGCTCGGTCGACGTCCACGTGCGCGGCAACGAGATCGCGGTCTCCGGCCCTCCGGGGGACGTCGCGCTCGCCTCGCGCCTGCTCGACGAGCTCGTCGAGGTCGTCGAGGCCGGCACGCAGCTCACCGCCGACGTCGTGTCGCGCTCCATCGCGATGCTCACGGCCGCGACGGTGTCGCGCCCGGCCGAGGTGCTGACGCTCAACATCCTGTCGAGCCGCGGGCGCACGATCCGGCCCAAGACCGTCGGGCAGAAGCGCTACGTCGAGGCGATCGACGCGAGCACCATCACGTTCGGCATCGGACCCGCGGGCACCGGCAAGACGTACCTCGCGATGGCCAAGGCCGTCCAGGCGCTCCAGTCCAAGCAGGTCAACCGGATCATCCTCACGCGCCCGGCGGTCGAGGCGGGGGAGCGGCTCGGGTTCCTGCCCGGCTCGCTCACGGAGAAGATCGACCCGTACCTGCGCCCGCTGTACGACGCGCTGCACGACATGATCGACCCCGACTCGATCCCCAAGCTCATCGAGGCGGGCACGATCGAGGTCGCGCCGCTGGCGTTCATGCGCGGACGCAGCCTCAACGACTCGTTCATCATCCTCGACGAGGCGCAGAACACGACGACCGAGCAGATGAAGATGTTCCTCACGCGCCTCGGGTTCGGGTCGCGCATGGTCATCACGGGCGACGCGACGCAGGTCGACTTGCCGGGCGGCACCCAGTCCGGGCTGCGCGTGATCGAGGACGTCCTCACGGGCGTGGACGACGTCGAGTTCTGCCGCCTCACGTCGTCCGACGTCGTGCGCCACCGACTGGTGAGCGAGATCATCGACGCGTACGCGCGGTGGGACCTCGCGTCCGGGACCGGCGCCGGGGCGCGACAGGGGACGGGCGGCGGACCGCGCCGCCGCGACGACGAGCGCCGCGGACGCCCCGCGGCCAGGGACCGACGGACGAGGGACGACGCGTGAGCATCGAGGTCAACAACGAGACCGAGGCCGAGGTCGACGAGGCCGAGTTCGCGGCGCTCGCGCGCTACGTGCTCGACGCGATGCGCGTGCACCCGCAGAGCGAGCTGTCGATCCTCTTCGTCGACACCGACGTCATGACCGAGCTGCACGTGCGCTGGATGGACGAGCCCGGCCCGACGGACGTGCTCTCCTTCCCCATGGACGAGCTGCGGCCGGGCCGCGACGGCGAGACGTCCGGCCCCGGCCAGCTCGGCGACGTCGTGCTGTGCCCCGAGGTCGCCGCGCAGCAGGCGGTCACCGCGGGTCACTCGACCGCGGAGGAGATGCTGCTGCTCACGACGCACGGCATCCTGCACCTGCTCGGCTACGACCACGCCGAGCCGGAGGAGGAGAAGGAGATGTTCGCGCTCCAGCGCAAGCTGCTCCTGACCTTCCTCGCCGGCCGGTGAGCGGCGAACCCGTCGCGCTCCTGGCGGTCCTGACCGTCCTCACGGTCGTGCTCGCCGCGGCGCTGAGCGCCGGGGAGGCGGCGGTGCTGCGCGTGACGCGCGCGGCGGTGAGCGAGGCCGCGCTCGGCGACGACCTGGCGACGCCGCCGCGTCCCTCGGGGCGTCGCGCGCTCGTCCTGCTCGCGGACCCGGCCGCGACCGCCCGCTCCGTCGGCTTCGTGCGCGTCGTCGCGGAGGTCGCCGCGATCACGTGCCTCACGCTGCTCGTCGCCGCGTGGCTCGAGCCGTGGTGGCAGGTCCTGCTCGTCGCGCTCGCGGTGAGCGTCGTCGTCGGGCTCCTCGTCGTGCGCGTCAGCCCCCGGTCGCTGGGCCGCCGGCACGCCGTCCGTACCCTGCTCGCGCTCTCGGGCCTCCTCACGGGGATCGTCGCCGCGACCCGCTGGCTCACCCGCCTCGCGCCCGCGCCCGACTCGGGGGCGCACGAGCGCGAGCTCCAGGACATGGTGGACCGCGTGAACGAGTCCGAGGTCATCGAGGACGAGGAGCGCGAGCTCATCCGCTCGGTGTTCGAGCTGGGCAGCACGCTCACGCGCGAGGTCATGGTCCCCCGCACGGACATGGTCACGACCTCGCGGGACACGCCGCTGCGCAAGACGCTGTCGCTGTTCCTGCGCTCCGGGTTCTCCCGCATCCCCGTGACGGGGACGTCCGCGGACGACCTCGTCGGCGTCGCCTACTTCAAGGACGTCGTGCGCGTCCTCCAGGGTGGTCCGGGCACGGACGCGCGACCCGTGGGTGACGTCGCACGCGCCGCGATCTTCGTGCCCGAGTCCAAGCCCGTGGACGACCTGCTGCGCGAGATGCAGGCGTCGTCGTCGCACATCGCGATGGTCGTCGACGAGTACGGCGGCATCGCCGGGCTCGTGACCATCGAGGACGCGCTCGAGGAGATCGTCGGCGAGCTGACGGACGAGCACGACCGGCCCGAGCCCGAGGTCGAGGACCTCGGCGAGGGCGTGCTGCGCGTCCCCGCCCGGCTCGGCGTGGACGAGCTCGGCGAGCTCTTCGGGCTCGACCTGGACGACGACGACGTGGACACCGTCGGCGGCCTGCTCGCCAAGACCCTCGGCAAGGTTCCGCTGCCCGGCTCCGTGGCCGACGTCCACGGCCTGCGGATCGAGGCCGACCGGGTCGAGGGCCGGCGCAAGCAGCTCGCGACCGTCCTCGTCTCCCACACCGCTCCACCGTCCGCCGTGCCGCCCGCGGCGCCCCACGAGCCGGAGACCCCGGCCGACACCCGACCCTCCCTCCCGACCGTGAAGGACACCCCGTGAGCACGACCACCCCCGAGCACCGCTCCGGATTCGCCTGCCTGGTCGGGCGGCCCAACGCCGGCAAGTCGACCCTGACCAACGCCCTCGTGGGCCAGAAGGTCGCCATCACGTCCGGACGGCCGCAGACGACGCGCCACACGATCCGCGGGATCGTGCACCGGCCCGACGCGCAGCTCGTGCTCGTCGACACGCCGGGCCTGCACCGGCCCCGCACGCTGCTCGGCGAGCGTCTCAACGACCTCGTGCGCGAGACGCTGACCGAGGTCGACGTCATCGCGTTCTGCCTGCCCGCCGACCAGAAGATCGGCCCGGGCGACCGCTTCATCGCGAACGAGCTCGCCGAGCTCATGCGCGGGCGCCGCGGCACGCCCGTGGTCGCCGTCGTGACGAAGGCCGACCTCGTGGACCGCGGCACGCTCGCCGCGCACCTGCTCGCCGTGGACCGGCTGGGGGAGGTCGCGGGCGGCTGGGCGGACATCGTGCCGGTCTCGGCGCAGGACGGCTACCAGGTGGACGTCCTCACCGACGTCCTGGTCTCGCACCTCCCCGAGGGGCCGGAGCTCTACCCGGGCGGCGAGCTCACCGACGAGCCCGAGGCCGTGATGGTCGCGGAGCTCGTGCGCGAGGCCGCGCTCGAGGGCGTGCGCGACGAGCTGCCGCACTCGCTCGCCGTCCAGGTCGAGGAGATCGTGCCCCGCGAGGGCAGCGGCGACGAGGCCAGCGGGCGCCCGCCCCTGCTCGACGTGCGGGTCAACCTCTTCGTCGAGCGCGACTCGCAGAAGGCGATCGTCATCGGCCGGGGCGGTTCGCGGCTGCGCGAGGTCGGCACGCGCGCCCGCCACGGCATCGAGGCGCTCCTCGGGACCCGCGTCTACCTCGACCTGCACGTCAAGGTCGCCAAGGACTGGCAGCGCGACCCCAAGCAGCTCCACCGTCTCGGGTTCTGACGCGTCCGACGACCCGGCGGGGGAGAGCCCCCGTCCGGTCGTCGGGGCGGCACCAGGGACCCGCGTCCGGGGCGCGACGTACGATTCCCCGGTGATCTTCCGGACCGCCGCGACCACCGCCGCCCTCGCGATCGTCCTCGCGATCGTCGGTGCGGTCACGGGACCGCAGTGGGACCCGGTGCCCGTGACCGAGCACCTGGAGCCCGCGACGCCCGACACCGCGATCGGCGGCCAGCCCCCCGGCGGCGCCGCCCCGGTCGGCACGTTCGAGGTGCGCGAGACGGACGTGACGATCCGGCTCGACGGCGCGACGGTCGGCGGCATCCTGCGCGAGCCCGTCGACGCGGGGGACGACCTCCCGGGCGTGGTGTTCGTGCACGGCGCGGGCACGGGCCTGGCGACGGAGGCCTTCGTCGACGTCGCGGCCGACCTCGCGAGCGCCGGCGTCGTCACGCTCGTCCCGGACAAGCGCCTCGACACGTACACGACGCGCCACCGCGACTACGAGGCCATGGCTCGCGACTACGAGCGCTCCGTGGACCTGCTCCGGGCGAGGCCGGGGGTCGACCCGGACCAGGTCGGCCTGTACGGGGAGTCGGAGGGCACGTGGATCGTGCCCGTCATGGCGGTCGAGGACCCGACGATCGCGTTCTCCGTGCTCGTGTCCGCCCCGGTCGTGCCGCCGCGCCAGCAGGCCGCGTTCGCGGTCGACAGCTACCTGCGCAACACCGACGTCCCGCACGGCGTGTTCCGCGCGATCCCGCGCGCGGTCGGCATGGCGATCCCGGGAGGTGGGTTCGAGTACGCCGACTTCGACGTCGAGCCGTTCCTCGAGCGGCTCACCCAGCCGGTCCTCGTCGTCTACGGCACCGCGGACCCGTCGATGCCGGTCGAGCAGGGCGCGCAGCAGATCCTCGACGCGACCGGACCGTCGTCGGAGTCCGGCGGCGCCGACGTCACCGTCCGGTTCTACGAGGACGCGAACCACGGGATCAAGATCGACGACGTGCTCGTCCCCGACTTCCCACGCGACCTCGGGGCCTGGATCACGTCCCTCCCGGACAGCGCGACCGCGCAGCCGCAGGTGGCCGGTGCCGAGCCGAACCAGCAGTACCTCGCGGGGCCCGTCCCGACCCCCCGGTGGCTGGGCAACGGCGACCTCCTCGTCGGGCTCGTGCTCGGTGCCGTGGGCCTGCTCGTGCTCGGTCCGGTCGTCGGGCTCCTCGGCGGGCTCGTGCGGCGCCTGCGTCGCGTCGCCGGGCGCCCGAGCGCGCCTGCCGGGCTCGCGCCCGGCTTCCGCGTCCCGCTCGCCGGCCTCGGGGCGGGGGCGGTCGGGACGACGGCGGCCCTCGTCGTCTATCTCGTCGCCGTGGCGCGGCTCGCGCTCGACTACGAGAAGGACGCCTGGGTCGTGCAGGGCGGCTGGGTGGGGGTCCGGCTCGTCGGCCTCGCGACGCTCGTCGCGGCGGCGCTGCTCATCAACCGGTCGGCCGAGGTGCGGGCCACCCGCCGCGCCGCGGCGGACCTGGCCGACGCGTCGGGCACGGACGTCGTCGACGAGGGCCGGGCGGGGGTCCTGCGGGTCGCGCGGGGCGTGACGACGCGCGTCATGCTGTGGTGCGTCGTGGTGGGCTCCGCCCTCCTGCTCGTGATCCTCGCGTACTGGGGCGTGTACCAGCTCGGCATCTGACCGCTCGCCCGGGCGCGGGCGCCCCCGCGTGCGTATCGTGGACAGGTGAGGCGCCGTCGGCTCGCGCAGGACCGGGCGGCTCGTGCCGGGCACGTCACCCACGAGCCGACGACGGACGGTGCCAGCGCACCGGCGAGCTTCGTCAGCTTCGAGCTCCTCCCGCCCGAGCTGCGCACCGACGACCGCTTCGACGCCGTGTTCGACGGCGAGCCCGAGGCGGCGCGCGACCGCGGCACGCCCGCGGCGACCGCCCCGGGGGCTCGGGACGACCGACGTCGCTCCCCGCACCCGCAGGGCTCAGGGAACGTGCCGCGACCCTCGACCGCCGCGGCGCGGTCCGCCCCGGTCGGGCGCGAGCGCAGGCCGTCCCGGGAGAACGGCGACGCGGACGCGCCGCGGCGTGCCTGGTACGCGCACCCAGTGCCGTGGGTCGCCGTCGCGGTCGCCGCCGCGTTCGCGGGCTCGGTCGCCTTCACGGCGTCGATGGAGGACGCGCGGCCCGTCGACGTCACCGCGCTCGCGGGTGGGCTGCGCCCGCTCGAGGAGCCGCCCGAGGCGCGGTGGACCGTCCCGGTCGCGCCGGGCTCCGAGATCGTCCCGGCGGTGGGCGCCGTCGTCACGGTCGACGGAGGGCTCACGGCCTACTCGGTCGACGATGGCTCGGTGCTCTGGCGGTCCGAACGCCTGGGCGACCGGGCCACGTGCCTGCCGGCGCAGGGCGAGCCCGCCCGCGAGGTGGTCGTGTGCGCCGTGCCGTCGGGGTGGCGTGAGCAGGTCGCCCGGCTGGTCACGGTCCGGTCCGGGTCGGGCGAGGTCGTCGGGGACCGGACGGTGGAGACCGCCGGCCGGCTGTCGGTCGTGCCGGTCGGCGCCACCGACGTCGTGCGCGCCTGGTGGCGGGGTGGCGACGTCGCCGTCGTGCGCGAGGACGCGGCGACCGGAGAGGTCCGCTGGGACCGCTCGCTCGAGCACGACGGGCTCGGGCGTGGGGGCGACGTCGTGCTCGACGTCCGCCGCGGGGTGGTGGACGTCCTGGCGCCGGGCGTCGCCGCGGCGCTCACCGAGGACGGCCGCTCGCTCGTCGAGGACGACGTGTGGACCATCGTGCGGCTCCAGGACGGGCGCTACGTGGGGAACGAGTACGGGCGCGGCACGGCGACCGTCTTCACGGCCGCGGGCGAGCCGGCCTTCCGGATCAAGGGTCGCGTTCTCGAGTCGCCGCTCTCCGACGGCTCCGCCCCGGGGGTGATCGTCACGAACACGTTCGGGAGCATCGTGGGGGTCGACGCGGCGACCGGCTCGGAGCTCTGGTCCCTCCCGGGGACGGGCCTGCGGGCGGTGGCGCGCGTCGACGGGCGGGTGGTCGTGCAGACGGACTCGTCGTACCGCAGCGTCGACGCGCGGACCGGCGAGGAGGCCTGGGCCGTGGACCTCGACGACAGCGGGCCCTGGCCGGTGCTCACGGACGGACGATCTCTCTTCGTGACCGAGCGCGGCCGGGAGGGGCAGGGGCTCGTCTCGCTCGCGCTCGACGACGGGGCCGTCGAGTGGCGGTGGACGCTGCCCGAGGACACCTACCACGTGGTCGCGGTCGAGGGCCGGCTCTTCCTGCTCGGCGTCGACCGGCTGACGGCCGTGTCCTGAGCCGTGTCCTCGGATCGGGGCCCGCGCCGCGTGGGCGCTTGAAGACGCACGTGATGAACCGGTAGAAACGGTCGGGGCCCGTCGGGCCGGCGTGCGTGCGTACGGCACGGCGCGACAGCGTAGGGAGTGCACGATGACCAACCAGACAGAGCCGGCCGAGGACCCGCAGCCCCGTGCTGCGGGCACCGGGCCGACCACGGCGCCCGACGGCGTCGCGGTGGGTGACGGGGACTCCTCGGCCGAGCGCGCGCCGGTCGGGACGCCCGCGGAGCCGGGCGCCGGAGACGGCGGACCTGGCGGCGAGGAGAGGGCCGAGACGCCCGCCGAGCCGGTCGCCGCGTCGGGAGCCGCCTCGCCGTTTGCCGGGATCCCCGTGAGCGACTACGTGCGCGACGGCGTCGCCGCGCTCCTGCTCCTCGTGTCGCTCGCGCTGCCGTGGGACGCCGCGAGCCGCGCGTCCGACAAGATCGAGGTCGTCCTCCTGACGATCCTCTCCCTGCTCACGCTCGCGCTGCCGTACCTGGCACGCACCGGGGTGCTGCCCGCGACCTGGACCGTGCACACCACGCGAAAGGTCCGCCTGCTCGCCAACGCCCCGTACGTCCTGCTCGTCGGCGTGTACCTCGTCGTCGACGTCGTCGGGGGCGGTGACTTCCGTGACGGGTGGGGCGGCGTGGGCTCCGCGGCCGCGCTCGGGCTCGCAGGCGCGCTCCTCGCGGCGCAGCCGCGCGAGAGCGAGCTCGGACCGCAGGACCAGGACCGCGCCGTCACGAACCGGTGGCTCCAGGCGCTCCTCGTCGGGGCCGCCGTCCTGGCGGTGGCCGTCCTGCTCACGGTCGTCCTCACGATCACGGGGCCGCTTCTCGGCGGCGCCCTCTCCGTCCTGCTCGTGCTCGTCTCCGCGCTGTTCGTCCTCGCGCTCGCCGGGCTGCCGACGTACGGCACGTGGCGCCGGTCGGAGGCGGCGCGCCTCACGCTCGTCGGGCTGGGTGTCATCCTCGCGGTGGCGTTCGTGCTCGGCTCGGGCAACAACGGGCTCTTCACGATCGAGAGCACCCACCGCGGCCGTTTCGGGCTCGTGCTCGTCCCGGCGCTCGCCGCGATCGCCGCCGCGCCCGCCGTGCACCGGGCGATGGCCGCCGCCGACCCCGTGAAGACCTGGGTGCGCGTCGCCGTGAACGCCCTCGACCTCGCGCTCGTCGTCGCCGGGTACCTCGCCGTGACGGCCGTGCTCACGCTGGCCGAGGGCGCCCGCGGGGTGCCGGTCGTGCTCGCCGTCGTGGTGGGGGTGCTCGCGGCGGCCGTCGCGTTCGTCGCGCGCCGCTCGCTCGCCCGCGACGCGACGTCCGGCCGCCCGCTCGCCCTCGGCGGGGCCGGCGTGGTCGCCCTGCTGGGCATCGTCCTGCTCGTCGTGACGTCCAACCGGGTCGTGTTCGGCGCCGGCGTCGAGCACGTGCTCCTCGCGTTCGGGCTCCCGCTGCTCGTCGTCGGCGCCCTGACCGTCCCGCGCGAGGCGCGCGCGTACTTCGCCGAGCACCGCCCGGTGCCCGCCGCTGCCGCCGGGCAGGCGGCGCAGGCGTACGTCTGGCAGCCGCCCGCGCCCAAGCCGGTCCGCCCGGCGCCCGCCGCTGCGTCCGGACCTACGGTGGCGCAGCCGCCGGGCGGCTCCTACCCGGCGACCCCGCACGGCGCCGGGGCGTACCCGGGCGCCACGCAGACCGGGCCGGTCGCCGCGCAGCAGCCCGGCCGGGACCGCTGGGCCCCCGCAGGCGGCGACGCGACCGAGGTCCTCCCGGTCCAGCAGGTCGAGCCCGAGCGCAGCGGGTACGCCGCGCGCCCTGGCCTGGACCCCGACCAGGGCCCCTCGACCGCCGTCATGCCGGCGTACCAGGAGGGCCAGCCGGGCACCGGTCCGCAGCCGACCGCGCAGCCCGGCGCCGCGTCGCCCGCGCAGGGCTACCCGGGCTACGGCCAGCAGGGCTACCCCCAGCAGGGCTACCAGCAGCAGGGGCAGCCGCAGCAGGGCTACGGCGCCGGGTACGGGCAGCAGCCCGCGGCGCAGCCGCAGCAGTCGTACTCGCCGCCTGCCCAGGCGCCGGGCTTCACGGCCGCCCAGGCGCTCGACCCGAGCACGCCGCTCGAGGTCCTCGCGCAGATCGTCCAGGACGCGCCGCACCTGCGGCCCCAGGTGGCGGCGAACCCGTCCACCTACCCGGCGCTGCTGGAGTGGCTCGGCAACCTCGGCGACCCCGCCGTCGACGCCGCGCTGCGCTCGCGCCGCTGACCACCCGACGACGCCCGGCCGACCTCCCCGCGGAGGCGGCCGGGCGTCGTCGCGCCGCCGTGCGGGAGAGGGGCGGCCCCGCCGCGGCGTTCCCACGGACGACGTGCCCGAGGAGCGGACGTCCTCGGGTCACGGAGCGTGGAGGAGTACAGTGGCGTCGTGCACCTGATGCGGCAGCTCCTCCTTCGTTGCCGCGGCGAGGCTCTCTAGCCGGTCCCTCGTCGCGGTGGTCGGTGTGCCGGCTGACACCCATCAGACGACCCGAAGGACCCACGATGAACGCCTCAGCCCCCTCCTCGACGCCGACCGCCACGGACGCGAACCCGCAGCAGCCGTCGGGCATGCCGATCCACAAGTACCTGCCGTTCCACCGGCAGATCGACGTGTCGGTGCCCGACCGCACGTGGCCCGACAAGCGCATCGAGACAGCTCCCCGCTGGTGCGCGGTCGACCTGCGCGACGGTAACCAGGCCCTCATCGAGCCCATGAACGCGGAGCGCAAGCTGCGCATGTTCGAGCTGCTCGTCGAGATGGGCTACAAGGAGATCGAGGTCGGCTTCCCGTCGGCCTCGCAGACCGACTTCGACTTCGTCCGGATGCTCATCGAGGAGGACCGCATCCCCGACGACGTCGTCATCCAGGTCCTGACGCAGTCGCGCGAGCACCTCATCGCCCGCACCTACGAGGCGATCAAGGGCGCCAAGCAGGCGATCGTCCACCTGTACAACTCGACGTCGGTGCTCCAGCGCGAGGTCGTGTTCCGCTCCGACCCCGAGGGCATCATCGCGATCGCCGTCGACGGCGCGCGGCTGTGCAAGAAGTTCGAGGAGACCGTCCCGGAGACGACGGTCTACTACGAGTACTCGCCCGAGTCCTACACCGGTACCGAGCTCGAGTTCGCCGCGCGCATCTGCAACGAGGTGCTCGAGGTCTTCGAGCCCCGCCCGGACCGCAAGGTCATCATCAACCTGCCCGCCACGGTCGAGATGGCGACGCCGAACGTCTACGCCGACTCGATCGAGTGGATGAACCGGCACCTGAACCACCGCGAGAACGTCGTCCTGTCGCTGCACCCGCACAACGACCGCGGCACCGCGGTCGCCGCCGCCGAGCTGGGGTACCAGGCCGGCGCCGACCGCATCGAGGGCTGCCTGTTCGGCAACGGCGAGCGCACCGGCAACGTGTGCCTCGTGACGCTGGGCATGAACCTGTTCAGCCAGGGCGTCGACCCGCAGATCGACTTCTCCGACATCGACCACGTGCGCCGCACCGTCGAGTACTGCAACCAGCTCGGCGTGCCCGAGCGCCACCCCTACGCCGGTGACCTCGTCTTCACGGCGTTCTCCGGCTCGCACCAGGACGCCATCAAGAAGGGCTTCGACGCGATGGCCGTCCACGCGGAGGCCGAGGGCAAGACGGTCGACGACCTCGTGTGGGCCGTCCCGTACCTGCCGATCGACCCCAAGGACGTCGGCCGCTCCTACGAGGCCGTCATCCGCGTCAACTCGCAGTCCGGCAAGGGCGGCATCTCCTACCTGCTGAAGTCGGAGCGCCACCTCGACCTGCCGCGGCGGCTCCAGATCGAGTTCAGCCAGGCGGTGCAGCACCACACCGACCAGCAGGGCACCGAGGTCACCGGCGACGACATCTGGCGGATCTTCTCCGACGAGTACCTGCCCGTCGAGCCCGACTCCGGCCTGGAGCCGTGGGGCCGCCTCAAGCTCCGTTCGACGCGCGCGTCGTCGAGCGAGGAGGGGCCGGACACGCTGAGCGTCGACGTCGTCGACCGCGGCGAGCAGCTCACGCTCGAGGGCACCGGCAACGGCCCGGTCGCCGCCTTCGTCGACGCGATCGCCCAGGTGGGCGTCGACGTCCGCGTGCTCGACTACGCCGAGCACGCCCTGTCCGAGGGCGGCGACGCGACCGCCGCGGCGTACGTCGAGTGCCAGGTGGGCGACGACGTCCTGTGGGGCGTCGGCATCGACCCGTCGATCACCACGGCGTCGCTCAAGGCCATCGTGTCCGCCGTGAACCGCGCGGAGCGTGCCCAGGGCTGACCACCGCCTCGCCGATCTTCCGACGGCCCGGACGACCTCGTCGTCCGGGCCGTCGGTGTTTTGTCGACACAGCGTTGGTAAGATACCGACGCACTGTCGACAACATCGGAAGGTCCCTCATGTTCCTCGCGTTGCGCGAGCTCGTCTTCGCGCGCACCCGCTTCCTCCTCATGGGCGGTGTGGTCGCGCTGGTCGCGGTCCTCGTCGTCCTGCTCTCCGGCCTGTCGGCCGGGCTCGTCAACGACGGCGTCTCCGGCCTCAAGCGCACCCCCGTCACCGACTTCGCCTTCGACGAGGGCACCGGGACCGACGCCGCGTTCACGCGCTCCGTCATCGAGACCGACCAGGTCGGCACCATGGCCGAGCAGCGGGGCGTGATCGAGGCCGCCCCGTACGGCCTCCTCCTGGCCAACGCGCACCAGGAGGACGGCTCGCCCGTCGACCTCACCCTCGTCGGCGTCGAGCCCGGCTCGTTCGTGGCTCCCACCGCGCTCGCGCAGGGCGACCCGGTCGGCGCGGCGGACGGGATCGTCGTCTCGGCGACCGCCGCCGAGGACGGCCTCGCCGTCGGGGACACCGTGACGCTCGCGCGCCCGGAGCGCACGCTCACCGTCGTGGGTGTCCTGGAGGACCAGCACACGTTCGGGCACGTCGACATCGCCTATCTGCCGCTCGCCACGTGGCAGGAGCTGCTCGCCGGCGCGGAGGGACCGGGCGCCGACGTCCCGGACGTCGCGACCGCCGTCGCGCTGCGCACCGATCCTGCGTCGTTCGACCGGGGGGCCGCCGACGCGGCGTCGGGCACGGTGACCCGGACGCTCACCGAGTCCTTCGACGCCTCGCCGGGGTACGCGGCCGAGACCGCGACGCTCCTGCTCATCCAGGTGTTCCTCTACGCCATCTCCGCGCTCGTCGTCGGCGCGTTCTTCACCGTCTGGGTCATCCAGCGCCGGCACGAGATCGCCGTGATGCGCGCCATGGGGGCGCGACGTCGCTTCCTGCTCGCCGACTCCCTCGGTCAGGCCGCCGTGCTCCTGCTCGCCTCGATCGGCGTGGGCTTCGCCCTCGGCGTCGCGGCGGGCGCGGGCCTCGGCGCGTCGCCGATGCCGTTCGCGCTCCAGGCCCCCGACCTCGTCCTGGCCGGCGTCCTGCTCTTCGTCCTCGGCATGGCCGGAGCGGCCGTCGCCGTCGCGCGCATCACCTCCGTCGACCCCCTGACCGCCCTGGGAGGGCAGCGATGAGCACCACCACCCCCGCCACGCCCGTGCTCGAGATCGACCGCGTCACCGTCCGCCACGGTGACGGGGACTCGACCGTCGTCGCGCTCGACGAGGTGAGCCTGAGCGTCGCCGCGGGCGAGCTCGTCGGCGTCGTCGGGCCCTCGGGCTCCGGCAAGTCGAGCCTCCTCGCCGTCGCCGGCGCGCTCACGGCGCCCGAGTCCGGGACCGTGCGCCTCGAAGGGGTCGACCTCGGCGCGGCGAGCGAGCGCGAGCGCGCCCGGCTGCGGCGCGAGCGCATCGGCTTCGTCTTCCAGTCCGGCAACCTCCTCCCGGCGCTCACGAGCGTCGACCAGCTCCGGCTCGCGCTGCGGATCGCCCGGATCGACGAGCGCGACCCCCGAGCGCGCAACCCCCGCGAGCTCCTGGAGTCCGTGTCCATGAGCCACCGTGCGGACCGGCGCCCGGACCAGCTCTCCGGCGGCGAGCGGCAGCGCGTGGGCATCGCCCGAGCTCTCGTCGCGAGCCCCGCGCTGCTCCTCGTCGACGAGCCGACGGCGGCGCTCGACCGGGCGCGCAGCCACGAGGTCGTGAGCCTCCTGGCTCGCGAGGCGGAGGCGTTCGGCGCCGCGGCGCTCATGGTCACGCACGACCACGACGTGCTCGAGCACTGCCACCGGGTCGTCGAGATGGTCGACGGGCGCCTCGGGATCCCCGCCGTCGCGGGGTGACCGGTCGGGTGCACGCGGGGGTCGGGGTCGGCGAGGACGGCGCCGCCCGCGCGCCCGGTCCTCGGGCATGATGGTCCGGCCGGGTCGTCGTGCCCGGGGAGGAGGAGGCACCGTGCCGAAGATCGCCGCTCCGACGGTGGCGGAGCACCGCGCCGCGCAGCTGCGCGCGCTGCTCGACGCCGCGCGAGAGCTCATCCGCGAGGACGGGAGCGGGCTCACGCTCGCGGCGGTCGCGGCGCGCGCCGGGCTCGCCCGGTCGAGCGTCTACCAGTACTTCCGGTCGCGGGAGGAGCTCCTGGACGCCGTCGTCGCCGACGTCGTGCCGCGGTGGTCGGCGCGCATCACGGCCGCGGTCGCGACGGCGGCGTCCCCGGAGGACGCGATCGTCGCCTACGCGCGCGAGAACCTGCTCCTCGTCGCCGAGGGCGAGCACGCCGTCGTCGCGGCGCTGCGTGCCGAGGCGGGCCGCGAGGCGCTCGCGCAGCAGAGCGCGGCGATGCACGCGACGATCCTCGTGCCGCTCGTGGAGGCTCTGGAGCAGCTCGACGTCCCGGACGCCGCGCGCTCCGCGGAGCTCGTCAACGCCGTGGTCCTCGCCGCGGCCCGCCAGGTGGAGGCCGGCGAGGACGCGGAGACGACGCTGGCCCGGGTGCGCGCCGTGCTCGGGTGCCTCGCGCCCGCCTGAGCGTCGTCGGCGGGTGGTGCACGCCGTGTCGGCGGCGTGACGGACAATAGGGGCGTGGTGCTGTACCGAGACGACGCGATCGTGCTGCGCGCCCAGAAGCTGGGCGAGGCGGACCGTATCGTCACCCTCCTCACGCGCGAGCACGGCAAGGTGCGCGCGGTGGGCAAGGGGGTGCGGCGCACGTCGTCCCGGTTCGGGGCGCGGCTGGAGCCGTTCATGGTCGTCGACGTCCAGCTCTACGCGGGCCGGTCGCTGGACACGGTGACGCAGGCGGAGACGATCGGCCCGTACGCCCGACGGATCTGCGAGGACTACGGCCTGTACACCGCGGGCGCGGCGATGCTCGAGACGGCGGAGCGGCTCGTCGCCGACGAGCGCGAGCCCGCGGTGCAGCAGTACTGGCTGCTCGCCGGTGCGTTGCGGGCGCTGTCCGAGCAGGCGCACGCGCCGGGCCTCGTCCTGGACTCCTACCTCCTGCGGGCGCTGGCCGTCGCGGGCTGGGCGCCGTCGTTCGTCGACTGCGCACGCTGCGGCGAGCCGGGCCCGCACCACGCGTTCGCCGTCGCGCAGGGCGGCGCGGTGTGCTCGCGCTGCCGCCCGCCCGGTTCGACGGCGCCCGCCCCCCAGACCTTCGCCCTCCTCGCCGCGCTGCTCGCGGGGGAGTGGGAGACCGCCGACGCGTCGGACGCCCGGCACCGCAAGGAAGCGAGCGGCCTCGTGGCCGCGTACAGCCAATACCACCTGGAGAGAACGTTGCGATCACTGCGCATGGTCGAGCGGGACGCGCCCGTCGCCCCGCCTGCCGCCTCGCCCGCCGGACCGGTCGGCGTCGCCGCGGACCGTCAGGGCCGCGGGGCGGACGCCTGATGGCGAAGCGGACGTACGCGCGACCGTTCCCCCACCCGAGCGGCGAGCGGGCACCGGCGATCCCGGCGCAGTTCGTGCCGAACCACGTGGCCGTGGTCATGGACGGCAACGGTCGCTGGGCCAACGCGCGCGGGCTGCCGCGCACCGCGGGCCACGAGGCGGGCGAGGCCGCGCTGCTCGACGTCGTGGCCGGCGCCATCGAGATCGGCGTCAAGCACGTGTCGGCGTACGCGTTCTCGACGGAGAACTGGAAGCGTTCGCCCGACGAGGTGCGTTTCCTCATGGGCTTCAACCGCGACGTGATCCGGCGGCGCCGCGACGAGATGGACTCGTGGGGCGTGCGCGTGCGGTGGGCGGGGCGCCGGCCGCGGCTGTGGACGTCCGTGATCAAGGAGCTCGAGATCGCGGAGGAGCAGACGAAGAACAACGACGTGTGCACCCTGACGATGTGCGTCAACTACGGGGGGCGCGCGGAGATCGCCGACGCCGCGGCCGCCATCGCGCGCGAGGTCGCCGCCGGGCGGCTCGACCCGGGCAAGGTCACCGAGCGCACCGTCCAGCAGCACCTCGACGAGCCCGACCTGCCGGACGTCGACCTGTTCCTGCGCAGCTCGGGCGAGCAGCGCACGTCCAACTTCATGATCTGGCAGGCCGCGTACGCGGAGCTCGTGTTCCTCCCGGAGCCGTGGCCGGACGTCGACCGTCGGTCGCTCTGGCGCGCGGTCGAGGAGTACGCGCGCCGCGACCGCCGCTACGGCGGCGCGGTCGACGCGGTGGGCGGTACCGCCTGAGGTCGCGGCCGGGGCCGTGCGGGGGACGGAGCGGGCGGCGGCCGGTAGCGTGCGCGCCATGGCTCTGAGCATCGGCATGGTGACCGTGGACTCCACCGACCCCCGTCCGCTCGCGCAGTGGTGGGCGCGTCAGCTCGGCGGACGGGTGGTCGACGAGTCGGACGGGTGGTTCCTCGAGGTCGTGCCCGCGGACGGCGTGTCCGCCCCGGTCCTCGGCTTCCAGCGTGTCGAGGACCCGACCCCCGGCAAGAACCGGCTGCACCTGGACCTCGGGACGTCCGACCGGGAGGCGGACGTCGCTGCGCTCGTGGCCGACGGCGCGACGTTCGTCGCAGAGCACACGATGCCTGGCTTCCGCTGGGCCGTGCTCGCCGACCCGCAGGGCAACCAGTTCTGCGTCGGCGCGGCCGACGGCGCCGCGACGACGCTCGGCTGAGCCGCGGTCCGGCGCAGGAGCCGCACCGTCCTCGGTCCGCGCCGCTGACCGGGACGGGCCGTCAGCGGGCGAGGGCCTCGAGCCGGGCGGCGAGCTCGACCGGCCGGCTGAGCGCCACGAGGTGGCCGCCGGGCAGCGTCTCGACCTCGGTGCCCAGACGCTCGCGGGCGACGTCGCGCTGGAAGGCCACCGGGAAGAGCCGGTCGTCAGCGCCCTGGAGCACGACCGTCGGCACGGCCGGCCAGGAGGGCGCCGGCCACGGCTCGGCGAAGGAACGCTCGGACGGCTGCCGGTCGCTGCGCTGCACGACGGCCGCGACGGCGTCGGGCACGTCGTGGAGGAAGTCGTCCACGGGGTCGAACGGCCCGAGCCCGGTCTCCGCGCGTCGCGCGGCGTGGTCGGTCGCGCGCCACCAGTCGGCCCCGGTCTCGCCCGGCAGCGGGATCATCGGGTTGAGCAGCACGAGCAGGCGGACCGCCTCGCGCTCGCACACGAGCGGGCCGACGTACGCGCCCATGGACTGGGCCACGACGACGAGGTCGTCCCGCTCGGCCGGGCCCGCCGCGTGGTGCAGGGACGCGACGGCGACGTCGGTGAGGTCGGCCCAGCCGTAGCCCTCGTCGTGCTGGGGCAGGTCGACGGGGACGGGGAGGTGGCCGAGCCGGGCGAGCTCCGGTGCCAGCAGGTCCCAGTACGCGGGGTCGCCGCCGGCGCCGGGCAGCAGGAGGAACGTGGTCATGCAGGTTCGGACGGTCGGGCGCGCGTCATCTCATCGGTCGAGGCGCGTCGCGTCCCGCGCGTCCTGCACCTGGGCGTCGGCCTCCAGGACGAGGCCGGTCCCGTCGAGGGCGACCGCCGAGCCCGCCGCGGCGACAGGCCTGCGGGCGGCGCGGCGTCGAACCACGACGACGACGCCGACGGCCAAGGCCAGGGCCAGCAGGACCAGCGCCGCGACACCCCACGGCGACCCGGTCGCCGCGGCGAAGGCGGCGGTCCACACGGCCCAGCCGACGGTCGCGTAGATGGTCGCGTGGATCGCGCACCCGAGCGTCATCGCGGCGAGGTAGCGGCCGAACGGCATCCGGACGACGCCCGCGGCGGCGTTGACGACCGTCTTGGTCCCGGTCGCGAGGAAGGACACGGGGACGGCGAGGACGCCCCAGCGGCGGACGGTCTCGATCCCGCGCGCCGCCGACCGACCCGACAACCAGGCGTGGACGCGCGCGACCCACGGCTTCACGGGGCGCGTCCGGTCCAGCGTCCACGTCGTGACGAGCCGGGCGATCCAGTACGTCGCCTGCGTCCGGACGAACGCGATCGCGAAGAAGAACGCGAACAGCGCGGCGAACGGGGCGCCGTCCAGCGCGTCGGGCACGGCTCAGTCCCGCACGGACGCGCGTGCGCACCCCGCGCACGTGCCGAACAGCTCGATCGTGTGCTGGATGTCGACGAACCCGTGCGACGTGCCCACCTGGTTGGCCCACGCCTCGACGGTCGGGCCGTCGATCTCGACCGTGCGGCCGCACGTGCGGCACACGAGGTGGTGGTGGTGCTCGCGCCGTTCGCACCGGCGGTAGAGGTTCTCGCCCTCCTCGGTGCGCAGCACGTCGACGTCGCCGCCGTCCGCGAGGCTCTGGAGCGTGCGGTAGACGGTGGCGAGGCCCACGTTGTCCCCACGCGTCCGCAGGATCTCGTGGAGCTGCTGGGCGCTGCGGAAGTCGTCGAGGTTCTCCAGCGCGTCCGAGACGGCGGCGCGCTGGCGGGTCATGCGCTGCACGATTCACCTCCGGGTGTGCGGTTCGACGCCCCCGAGGGTACGAGGTCGAGCTCGACGTCGTCGGGGATGTCCGGGTGCGGGTCCCGCGCGACGCGCGGGCGTCGACGGACCCACAGCGGCCGCAGGACCGCGACGAGGAGGTAGGTGGCGATCGCGAGGACCACGATGGTGGCGCCCGGCGAGACGTTGTTCCAGTACGTGAAGGACAGTCCGGCGACGCACACGACCACGCCGACGACCGACGCGACGAGCATCGTCCGGCGGAACGAGCGCGTGACGAGCTGCGCGACCGCGACGGGCACGATCATCAGCGCGCTGACGAGCAGCAGCCCGACGACCCGCATCGACACCGTCACCGTGAGCGCGGCGACGACCGCGACCGCGATGTTGAGCGTCCGGACCGGCAGGCCCGACGCGCGCGCGAACTCCTCGTCGTGGCTCACGGAGAACAGCGCGGCGCGCAGCCCGAGCCCGACGAGCAGGATCACGGCGCTGAGCACGACCGTGAGGACGAGGTCCGACGACGTGACGGTCGAGATGGAGCCGAAGAGGTACTGCATGAGGCTCCCCGAGGAGCCCCCGGCGAGCCCGATGAGCAGGACGCCGCCCGCGATGCCGCCGTAGAACAGGAGCGCGAGCGCGAGGTCGCCGCTCGTCCGGCCGCGCTCGCGCACGACCTCGATCGCGACCGCGCCGAGCACGGCCGCGACCACGGCCCCCGGGATCGCGAGCGCGTCGTTCGGGACGACGCCCATCGCGGCTCCGACGAGCCAGCCGAGCGCGACGCCGGTGAGGGCGACGTGCCCGATGCCGTCGCCGAGGAGCGAGAGCTTGCGCTGCACGAGGTACGTGCCCACGACGGGCGCGCTGACGCCGACCAGGAGCGCGGCGAGGAGGGCACGCTGCATGAGCGGGTCGGTGAGCATCAGGGAGATCTCGGAGAACACCGTGGTCATGAGGTCGTCCTGGGTGCGTGTCCCGCGGCGAGGTCGGGGTTGAGGGTGTCGGTGAGGCCCGTCTCCGGGCCGGTGGCGCGGTTGCCGGCGTCCGCGGGCTCGTGCGGGTGCAGGTGCTGGTGCGTGGCGCTCGCGTGGGTCGACGACGCGCGGGGCGGGGCGCCGTCGTGCACGACGCGGCCGTGGCGCAGCACGACCGCGCGCTCGATGAGCGGGGCGAGCGCGCCGAGCTCGTGGAGGACGACGAGCACGGTGAGTCCGTCGCCCACGAGCCGCGTCATGGTCGCGGCGAACGCCTCCTGGCTGGGCTTGTCCACGCCGGCGACCGGCTCGTCGAGGACGAGAAGGTCGGGCCGGCGGACCAGGGCGCGCGCGATGAGCACGCGCTGCTGCTGGCCGCCCGACAGCTCGGCGGTGGAGTCGTCCGCGCGGTCGGCGAGCCCTACGAGGTCGAGCGCCTCGACCGTGCGCGCCCGCCAGCCGCGGGGGAGCCGGAGGCGGGCGCCGCCGAGGAGGCCGGAGGCGACGACCTCGGACGCCGTGGACGGCATGCCCGACGGCGCGGCGACGCGCTGCGGCACGTACCCGAGCCGCTGCCAGGGGAGGCGGGGACCGAGCGGTGCTCCGAAGAGGTCGACGGAGCCGCGGGACAGCGGCACGATCCCGACGAGAGCCCGCACGAGCGTCGACTTGCCCGACCCGTTGGCGCCGAGGACCGCGACGACCTCGCCGGCGCCGACGGTCAGGTCGATCCCGCGGAGGATCTCGCTCCCGCCGAGGGTCACGTGGACGTCGCGCGCGGCGACGAGCTCTGCTGCGTCCGTCATGAGCAGACGAGGCCGGAGGTGAGCGCCTCGAGGTTGGACTCCATGACCTCACGGTAGTCCGTCGCGCCCTCCGCGAGGCTCTCGAGCGGGTCGAGCAGAGCGGTCTGCACGCCGAGGTCGTCGGCGAGCGTCTGAGTCACCTTGGGGCTCACGAGCGTCTCGAAGAAGAGGGTGGTCACGCCGTTCTCGCGGACGACCTCGCCCACCTCGCGCAGTCGGGCGGGGGACGGCTCGGCCTCGGGGTCGATGCCCGAGATACCCACCTGGTGCAGGTCGTAGCGCTCCGCGAGGTAGCCGAACGCCTCGTGCGACGTGACGAGGGTCGCGCCCGCGCAGGGGGCGAGCGTCTGCGCGTACTCGGCGTCGAGGTCGTCGAGGTCCGCCGTGAGCGCCGCGGCCCCGGCGGCGTAGTCGTCCGCGTGGTCGGGGTCGATCGCGGAGAGCTCGTCCGCGACGGCGTCGCCGACGGCGGCGAGCCGCGTCGGGTCGAGCCAGAAGTGCGGGTCGGTCGGGCCGTGGTCGTGGCCGTCGCCGGACTCGTCCGCGTGCTCGGCGTGCTCCTCCGCGCTCTCGTCGGCGTGCGCGTCCGCGTCCTCGCCCGGGTGCTCCTCGAGCCCCGCCGACCCGGCGGCGTCGACGACGTGCTCCGGGGCGCGCTGCTCGATCCCCTCGTCGACCGCGGGCTGGAAGCCCGAGAGGTAGACCACGAGGTCGGCGTCGCCGATCGACCGCACCTGGGCGGGCGCGAGCTCGAGGTCGTGCGGCTCGGCCGCAGGCGGGGTGAGGTTGGAGACGTCGACGTGCTCGCCGCCGACCTGCTCGACGACGTACTGGAGCGGGTAGAAGGATGCGAGCACCTGGAGCCGCCCGTCGTCGTTGCCGCCGGAACCGCCGTCGCCGGGGGAGCAGGCTGCGACGAGGGCAGCCGTGGCGAGGGCGGCGGTGGTGACGAGGGCGCGACGGCGCCGGGCGGGGGAGCGGTGCATGGCTCCAGTCTCCGGCTTCTTGAGAATGAATGTCAAAACCGTTCCCGGTGAGCCGGGTCACGGCCAGGTACGCTGGTCGGTCGGCGCCCGTGCGGGCGTCGCCCACCCGTCCAGCCCCCACGAGCCACGTGCGGGGCCGTGAGCACCAGGAGTGATGTCCGTGGCCGCAGCGCCCTCACCCACCGCCCGTCTCGACGCCGTCGTCTCCCTCGCCAAGCGGCGCGGGTTCGTCTTCCCCTCGGGCGAGATCTACGGCGGTACCCGCTCCGCCTGGGACTACGGGCCGCTCGGCACCGAGCTCAAGGAGAACATCAAGAAGCAGTGGTGGCGCGCGATGGTCACCAGCCGCGACGACGTCGTGGGCCTCGACTCCTCCGTCATCCTCCCGCGCCAGGTCTGGGTCGCCTCGGGCCACGTCGGCGTCTTCACCGACCCGCTCACGGAGTGCCTGCACTGTCACAAGCGGTTCCGCGAGGACCAGATGATCGAGGAGTTCGAGGAGAAGAAGGGCCGCGCGCCCGAGGGCGGCCTCGCCGAGATCGTGTGCCCCAACTGCGGCACGCGCGGGCAGTGGACCGAGCCCCGCGACTTCAACATGATGCTCAAGACCTACCTCGGCCCGGTCGAGGACGAGTCCGGCCTGCACTACCTGCGCCCGGAGACGGCGCAGGGCATCTTCGTGAACTTCGCCAACGTCATGGGAGCGGCCCGCCGTAAGCCTCCCTTTGGTATCGGCCAGATCGGCAAGTCGTTCCGCAACGAGATCACGCCGGGCAACTTCATCTTCCGCACGCGCGAGTTCGAGCAGATGGAGATGGAGTTCTTCGTCGAGCCGGGCACGGACGCCGAGTGGCACCAGTACTGGATCGACACGCGCACCGACTGGTACGTCGACCTCGGCATCGCGCGCGACAACCTCCGCCTGTACGAGCACCCGCAGGAGAAGCTCTCGCACTACTCGACCCGCACGGTCGACATCGAGTACCGCTTCGGCTTCTCCGGCTCGGAGTGGGGCGAGCTCGAGGGCATCGCGAACCGCACCGACTTCGACCTCAAGACGCACGCGGAGCACTCCGGCAAGGACCTGTCGTACTTCGACCAGACGAAGAACGAGCGCTGGGTGCCCTACGTCATCGAGCCGGCCGCGGGCCTCACGCGCTCGCTCATGGCCTTCCTCGTCGAGGCGTACACCGAGGACGAGGCGCCGAACGCGAAGGGCGGCGTGGACACGCGCACGGTCCTGCGCCTCGACCACCGCCTCGCGCCGGTCAAGGCGGCGGTGCTGCCGCTGAGCCGCAACGAGCAGCTCTCGCCCAAGGCGAAGGACCTCGCGACGGAGCTCCGCAAGTACTGGAACGTCGACTTCGACGACGCCGGCGCCATCGGCCGCCGGTACCGCCGTCAGGACGAGATCGGCACGCCGTTCTGCATCACGGTCGACTTCGACACGCTCGACGACCAGGCCGTGACGATCCGGCACCGCGACTCGATGGCCCAGGAGCGCGTCGCGCTCGACAAGGTCACCGAGTACCTGGCCGGGCACCTGCTCGGCGCCTGACCGTCCGCCCGGCACGCGCCGGGCACATAGGAGGGGCGGGACCGTTCGCGGTCCCGCCCCTCCGTCGCGTCGTGTCGGGACGCGTCGCCCCCTGCGGCCTCGCGCTAGCGGGCCGCCCCCTTCGCCCGGTTGAGCAGGCCGATCACGAGGCTCACGACCAGCACGATGATGCCGATCCAGATGAGGACCTTCGCGGCCTCGATGGCGACGCCGAGGATGAGCAGCACGGCGCCGACGATGACCAGGATGAGCCAGAGAGGCATGTCGTCCCTTTCGTCCATGTCCGGCCTGGATTGCCGGACCTCCTCAACACTGCCACGACCGGCCGCTGCTCGCTCGTCGAACGCCTCTCGCGGGTGAGACCACTCCGGATGGGACAATGGAGCGCGTGACTGCTCCCGCCCCTGTCCTCAGCACGACGACCGCCGACCCCGGCCCGGCCTCCGCCGGCACGGGTCCGCTGCTCGCGCCGCTGCGGATCGGCCCGATCGTCGTCGAGACGCCGGTCGTCCTCGCCCCGATGGCGGGCGTCACGAACCGCGCGTTCCGCACGCTGTGCCGCGAGGCCGGCGCGAGCGGCGGCGACGACCCCGGGCTCTACGTCGCCGAGATGGTGACGAGCCGCGCGCTCGTCGAGCGCAACACGGAGGCGCTGCGCATCGTGACGTTCGGCGCGGACGAGACGCCGCGGTCCGCGCAGGTGTACGGCGTCGACCCGGCGACCGTCCGCGAGGCCGTGCGCATCATCGTCGCCGAGGACCGCGCCGACCACGTCGACCTCAACTTCGGCTGCCCGGTGCCCAAGGTGACGCGCAAGGGCGGGGGAGCGGCGCTGCCCTGGAAGCGCGACCTGTTCACCGCGATCGTGCGGGGCGCCGTCGAGGCCGCCCGCCCGTACGGGGTCCCCGTCACGGTGAAGATGCGCAAGGGCATCGACGACGACCACCTCACCTACCTCGAGGCCGGCCGCATCGCCGAGGGCCTCGGCGTCGCCGCGGTCGCGCTGCACGCGCGCACGGCCGCCGAGCACTACTCGGGCACCGCGGACTGGACCGCGATCGCCCGCCTCAAGGAGGCGGTCACGAGCGTGCCGGTGCTCGGCAACGGCGACATCTGGTCCGCCGAGGACGCGGTCCGCATGGTGCGCGAGACGGGCTGCGACGGCGTCGTCGTGGGCCGCGGGTGCCAGGGGCGGCCGTGGCTGTTCGCCGACCTCGCCGCCGCGTTCGCGGGCCGGCCCGAGCGCGTGCGGCCGGGGCTGCGCGAGGTGGCCGACACGATCTACCGCCACGGCGAGCTCATGATCGAGTACTTCGACGGCGACGAGGGCAAGGGCATGCGTGACCTCCGCAAGCACATGGCCTGGTACCTCAAGGGCTACGCGGTGGGCGGCGACGCGCGTCGCGCGCTCGCGATGGTCTCGACGCTCGACGAGCTGCGCGGGCACCTCGACGCGCTCGACCAGGACGCCCCGTACCCCGGCGAGGCCGCCGAGGGGCAGCGCGGCCGTGCCGGTTCGCCCAAGACGCCGCACCTGCCGTACGGCTGGCTCGACTCGCGCGAGCTCGACGCCGAGCACGAGGAGCGCCTGCGCGAGGCCGAGCTGAGCGTCTCCGGCGGCTGACGGCGGTCGGACAGCCACGGCGACGAGCGAGAGGGGTCCGCGGTGCGGTTCGAGGGTCGGCCGTCGTGGCGCCTGTCGGTGTCGGACGGCGGGGACCTCGACCTGCTGCTGTGGGTCCGCGACGCGCTCGGGCTCGTCGCCGCGGCCGACGACACGCCGCCGCACTGCGAGCCGGCACCGGCCGACCGGTCGGCGCTGCTCCCGGCGGACGCACGCGACGCCGCGGCGTCGCGATGGATCGTCTGGTGGCGCGCCGCCCTCGCGTTCGAGGCCGCCGGAAGGATCGCGGAGCCTCCGTCGGGGGAGGACGCGTTCCTCGGCTGGGTCCGCGCGCGGTCCGTGGCACGGGACGCCGTCGGCTCACCGCCCGCGTTCGCGGCTCTGGACGACGTGCCCGGGCTGCGCGACGCCGTCGCGCGCCTGTGGCCCGAGGCGCACCGTGCCCTCGCGGAGCGCGAGGCGGACCGCGCCGAGGTGCTGCACCGACGAACGGCGGCGGACGACCGTCGCGCGCTCGCCGCGGAGGTGGCCCGCACGCACGGCGTCGGGATCGGTGACGTGCGCGGCGCCGTGCTCGTGGTCCCGGTCGCCGGAACGTGGTGGCGCGTCGCCGCCCCGGGGGCGGTCGTGTGCTCCGCGTCCGCCTACGTCGGCGACGCGGCGTTCGCCACCGAGGTGGTCCGCGCCGCGTTCGAGTCCGGCCTGCGGGCATGAGGACGGCCGGGGCCCTCGCGGACCCCGGCCGTTGCTCGGGTCACCCGGTCAGAGTGCGCGCAGCCACACCGTCGTGTCGGACGGCACGCGGACCTGCGGGTCCGCGGACCGGTCGGTGAGGACGGGGCCCGACGCCACGAGGACCTCCACGCCGTGCGGCAGGACGACAGGCTCGGCGCCGAGGTTCGCGAGGACCACGACGTCGCGGTTGCGCAGCGCTAGGACGTCCACGGAGTCCGCGTAGTCCTCGACCCACGCGAGCGTGCCCGAGCCGAGGCGCTCGGCGCGGCGCGTCGCGAGCGCGGTGCGGTACGTCTCGTACGTCGACCCCTCGACGCCGCGCTGCACGTCGGCCGCGTAGCGCGCGTAGGACGCGGGCTGGGGGAGCCACGTCTTCCCGGACGGGCCGAAGCCGTACCCGTCGGCGTCCGCGTGCCAGGGGAGCGGGATGCGGCAGCCGTCGCGGCCCGCCTCGGCGCCCTGGGTGCGGAAGAACGCGGGGTCCTCGCGCACGTCGTCGGGCAGCGCGGTGTGCTCGGGCAGGCCCAGCTCCTCGCCCTGGTAGAGGTACGACGAGCCGGGCAGGCCGAGCATGAGGAGCGACGCGGCGCGTGCCCGGCGCAGGCCGAGCTCCTCGTCGGGCTGCGGGTCGTGCGCGAAGATCCCGTTAGGACGCAGCCCGGGGTCCGCGAGGCCGAGTCGCGACGCGTGCCGCACGACGTCGTGGTTCGACAGGACCCACGTCGTGGGGGCGCCGACCTCGTCGTTCGCGCGCAGCGACGCCGCGATCACCGTGCGCAGGGGCGCCGCGGACCACGCGGTGGTGAGGAAGGAGAAGTTGAACGCCTGGTGCATCTCGTCCGGGCGGACGTAGCGCGCGAGCCGGGAGAGCGGCTCGACCCACGCCTCGGCGACGAGCGCGCGGTCGCCGTCGTACTCGGCGAGGACGCGGTGCCACGCGCGGTAGATCTCGTGCACGCCGTCCTGGTCGAACATCGGGCCGGAGTTGCCCGCGCCCGTCGAACCGTCCTCGGGAGCGCCGGGGTCGGTCTCCTCCTCGGCGGTGCCCTCCACCATCGACACCGTGCCGTCCCAGTCGGGCAGGCCGTCGGCCTTGATCATGCCGTGCGCCACGTCGACGCGGAACCCGTCCACGCCCTTGTCGAGCCAGAAGCGCAGGACCTGCTCGAACTCCTCGCGCACCTCGGGGTTGTCCCACGCGAGGTCGGGCTGCGTGGAGTCGAACAGGTGCAGGTACCACTGGCCAGGCGTCTCGCCCTCCGCCCCGGTGACCGGGCGTGCGTCCGGACCGGCGGTGACGCGGGTCCACGCGGGGCCGCCGAAGATCGACTGCCAGTTGTTCGGGGGCAGCTCGCCGTGCTCGCCCTCGCCCTCGCGGAAGACGTAGCGCGCGCGCTCGACCGAGCCCTCGGGCGCGGCCAGCGCCGCCTGGAACCACGCGTGCTGGTCCGAGGTGTGGTTCGGGACGAGGTCCACGATGATGCGGATCCCGCGCGCGTGCGCCTGGGCGAGCAGCTCGTCGAAGTCTGCGAGCGTTCCGAACAGCGGGTCGACGTCGCGGTAGTCCGCGACGTCGTAGCCCGCGTCCTTCTGGGGCGAGCGGTAGAACGGGCTCAGCCAGACCGCGTCGACCCCGAGCTCGGCGAGGTGGTCGAGCTTCGAGGTGATGCCGGGCAGGTCGCCGACGCCGTCGCCGTCGCCGTCCGCGAACGAGCGCGGGTAGACCTGGTAGATCACGGCGTCGCGCCACCACTCCGGCGCCTCGCCCGGGCCGGTGTGCACGAGCGCCCCGGTGCTGAAGGGCGCGGGCGCGGTGGCCGTCGCGGTGGTGCTGGCGGTCGGCGTCGAATCGATACGAGTCATCGAGCTGTCGGTCCTCACGTGCGTGGTGTCGGGGTTCTTCAGGGGGATCACTCGGCAGGCGGAGCGGGGGTGACGCCGACCCTCCGTCGAGTGTAAGCGCTTGCGGTGACGGGGCGACGGGCCCGGCCCGGGGGCCGGGGGTGGCCGTCGACGTCGTGGCGTGCGTCGTGCTGCCGCGGCGTGCTGCCGTCAGGCGGTGGGCGCACCCGTCGCCGGGGCGGCGCCCGTGGAGTCGCGGACGATGAGCTCCGGCTGGAACAGCAGCTCGGAGCGCGGAGCGCGCTCGCCGGCGATCTCGGTGAGCAGCGCGCTCACCGCGGCGTGCGCCATGGCGTTCACGGGCTGGCGCACCGTGGTCAGGGGCGGGTCGGTGAACGCGATGAGGGGCGAGTCGTCGTAGCCGAGCACCGACACGTCCTGCGGCACGCGCAGCCCACGTGAACGCGCGGCGCGGATCGCGCCGAGCGCCATGAGGTCGGAGCCGCAGACGATCGCGGTGTGGCCCGCGTCGATGAGCTCGCCGCCCGCCGCCTGGCCGCCCTCGACGGTGTACAGGGTGACGACGACGTGCTGCGCCGCCTCGGACTCGTCGGCGACGAGCCCGTGCCGCACGAGCGACTCGGCGAAGCTCGCGAGCTTGCGCTGGGCGGGGACGAACCGGTCCGGCCCGATCGCGAGCCCGATGCTGCGGTGGCCGAGCGAGACGAGGTGGCGCACCGACAGCTCGACGCTCGCGACGTCGTCGGGCGAGACGAACGGCGCGTCGATGCCCTCGGCGAAGCCGTTCACCAGCACGATCGGGATGCCGCGGCTGCGCAGGCGCTCGTAGCGCTCGTGGCTCGCCTGGGTGTCGGCGTGCAGGCCGGAGACGAAGACGATGCCGTCGACCGCGTGGTCCATGAGCATGTCGACGTAGTCGTCCTCGGTCGTGCCGCCGGGCGACTGCGTGCACAGCAGCGGCGTGTACCCGTGCTCCGACAGGAGCGACTCGATCGTCTGGGCGAACGCCGGGAAGACGGGGTTCGTCAGCTCGGGGACGACGAGGCCGACGAGGCCGGCCGAGCGGGTGCGCAGCGTCGAGGGGCGTTCGTAGCCCAGCACGTCGAGCGCGGCGAGGACCGCCTGGCGGGTCTCGCTCGCGACGCCGGGCTTCCCGTTGAGGACGCGCGAGACCGTCGCGGTGGAGACGCCGGCCTGGGCGGCGAGATCGCTGAGACGGGTGCGCACATGGGGAAGCGTAGGGGACACCGGACCTCCTCGTCCTGGTCGTCCGACCGGCGAGCCGCGAATCTCCGTACGGAGGCGCGGACCCGTCGGCCGGGGGAGGCGGGGCGGGCGCCGGTCGGCGCCCTGCAAAGCGTTGCATGAAAGTTACCGCAACGACTTGCATCCGTGCCACCTCGCGCTCTACCGTCGTCGCATCAGGGCCCACGGTCGGTGCGAACCGACGTCGGCCACCACCGCACTGCAACATGCTGGGAGTGACCACTGATGCGACGGAGCATCCTTCTTGCCGCCGCGCTGACCACGACGTTGGCGCTGGCCGCCTGCTCGTCCGGCGGCTCGGGAGACGAGAGCACCGACGAGCCGAGCGCCGAGGACACCTCCGGTGGCGGCACGCTCACCGTCTGGGTCGACGAGACCCGCCAGGACGCCGTGACCGCGGCAGCGGAGTCCTTCGAGACCGAGACGGGGACGACCGTCGAGGTCGTCCTCAAGAACTTCGAGGACATCCGCGCTGACTTCCTCGCGCAGGTCCCGACGGGCGAGGGCCCCGACATCACGGTCGGCGCGCACGACTGGCTCGGCGAGCTCACGACGAACGGCGTCGTGGCGCCGCTCGAGCTCGGCGACAAGGCCGCCGAGTTCGAGGACGTCTCGATCCAGGCGTTCACGCAGGACGGCCAGGTCTACGGCCTGCCCTACGCGATCGAGAACATCGCCCTGATCCGCAACACCGCCCTCGCGCCGGAGGCGCCCGCCACGTGGGACGAGGCCGTCGCCGCCGGCCAGGCCGCGGGGACGCAGTTCCCGATCCTGGTCCAGTCGGACGGTGACAAGGGCGACCCGTACACCCACTACCCGTTCCAGACGTCGTTCGGCGCCCCCGTCTTCACGCAGAACGAGGACGGCAGCTACACGTCGGAGCTCGCGATGGGCGGCCCCGAGGGCCAGGCATTCGCGGAGTGGCTCGGCGCCCAGGGCGCGGCCGGCGTGCTCAGCCAGGACACCACGTACGACATCGCCGTCGAGGCGTTCAAGAACGGCCAGTCCCCGTTCATCGTCGGCGGCCCGTGGATGATCGACTCGTTCGAGGGCATGGACCTGTCGATCGACCCGATCCCGACCGCGGGCGGGCAGCCCGCGCAGCCGTTCGTCGGCGTCCAGGGCTTCTACCTCAGCGCCGAGAGCAAGAACGCGATCGTCGCGAACGACTTCCTCGTCAACTTCCTCTCGACCGAGGAGGCGCAGCTCGCGCTCTACCAGGCAGGCAACCGTCCGCCGGCGCTGACGGTCGCGGCCGACTCCGCCTCGGCAGGCGACCCGATCGTCGCGGGCTTCCGGGCCGTCGGTGCCGAGGCCGTGCCGATGCCCTCGATCCCCGAGATGGCGTCCGTCTGGAGCTTCTGGGGCGTCACGGAGGCCGCGATCGTCAGCGGTGCTGACCCCGTCCCCACCTGGGACAAGATGATCGCCGACATCCAGGGCGCGATGGACTCCTGACCCGGCTCGGACCGGACCGCCGTCGCGGTGCGCAGGGTCACCTGCGCGCCGCGACGGCGTCACCGCCGGTCCGGCACCGGCCGCGACACGGCACGACGACACACGGGACGACGCGGGACGAACCGCGTCACGACCTCGGAGGCACCAGGATGTCCGCCCCACAGACCACGACCGACGCGGAAGTCGGCCCACTCGGAACCGACGGGCCGCCGCCGCGGCGCACCCGTGGGCTGCGCGCGGCGGACGCCTCGCACGCGCGCGACTACAGCCCCGGGTTCTTCGTCAAGCTCGCGCTCATGGCCGTCGTCGACGCGCTCGGCGTGTACGTGGTCTGGTCCGCGTGGACCGAGGGCTCGTACGGGATCCTCGCGGCGTCCCTGGCGATGCTGGTCGTCGCGAACTGGGTGTACTTCTCGAAGCGCGCGCTGCCGCTCAAGTACATCCTTCCCGGGCTGCTCTTCCTCCTCGTCTACCAGATCTTCGTGGTCGGCTACACCGGGTACGTCGCCTTCACCAACTACGGCACCGGGCACAACGCGACCAAGGAGCAGGCGGTCTCCGCGCTGCTGATCCAGAACGAGCGCCGCGTCGAGGGCTCGCCCTCGTCGGCGCTGACCGTGGTCGAGGACGGCGACGCGCTCGGCTTCGCGGTCGTCACCGAGGACGGCGAGGTCGAGGCCGGGACGGCGGACCGGCCGCTCGACGTCGTGGACGGCGCGACGGTCGAGGACGGTCGCGCGACCGACGTCCCCGGCTTCACCGTGCTGCCCCGCGACCAGGTGCTCCAGCGCCAGGCCGAGGTGACCGAGCTCCGCGTGCCGGTCTCGGACGACCCGGAGGACGGCTCGATCCGCACCACGGACGCGCGGACCGGCTACGTCTACACCTCGGCGCTCGAGTGGGACGCCGCGGCGGACACCATGACCGACACGACGACCGGGACCGTCTACACCCCGAACGACGAGGGCCAGTTCGAGGCTCCCGACGGCTCGACCCTCGCGGTCGGGTGGCGCGTGCCCGTCGGCTTCGACAACTTCGTCACCGCGTTCTCCGACGCCCGCTACGCGCAGCCGTTCGTCAAGATCCTCGTGTGGACGTTCGTCTTCGCGATCGGCTCGGTCGTCACGACGTTCCTGCTCGGCCTCTTCCTCGCGATCGTCTTCAACGACACGCGGATGCGCGGGCGCAAGGTCTACCGGACGCTCATGATCCTGCCGTACGCGATCCCGGGGTTCCTCGCCGCGCTGCTGTGGTCCGGCCTGCTCAACACGCGGTTCGGGTTCGTCAACGAGGTGATCCTCGGCGGCGCGCACATCCCGTGGCTCACGGACCCGTGGCTCGCGAAACTCTCGGTGCTCGGCGTGAACCTGTGGCTGGGCTTCCCCTACATGTTCCTGATCTGCACGGGCGCGCTGCAGTCCCTGCCGTCCGACGTCATGGAGGCCGCGAAGATCGACGGCGCGGGCCGCTGGACCACGTGGCGCGCGATCACGCTGCCGCTCCTGCTCATCGCGACCGCGCCGCTGCTCATCTCGTCGTTCGCCTTCAACTTCAACAACTTCACGCTCATCTACATGCTCACAGGAGGCGGTCCACGCTTCGCGGACGCGTCGGTCCCGCTGGGGCACACCGACATCCTCATCTCGATGGTGTACTCGATCTCCGGCGTCGACGGCTCGGCGCAGAAGGACTTCGGGCTCGCGAGCGCCCTGTCGATCGTCATCTTCGTCATCGTGGGGACGATCTCGGCCATCGCCTTCCGCAGCACGCGCAAGTTCGAGGAGATCAGCTGACATGGCGACCACCCAGGCACCCCCCGTCGTCGACGGTCGGCCCGTCCCGTCCTCGGCCTCGCGGACCCGCATGAAGCCGGGCCGCTGGTTCTCCGAGCTCGGCTGGCGGCACGTCGTCGGCGTGATCGCCGTCGTCTACGCGGCGTTCCCGCTCGTGTACGTCCTCTCCGCGTCGCTCTCGGAGAACGGGACCCTCACCGGCTCCAACACGTTGTTCTCCGACGTGAGCGGCGCGAACTACGCCGAGCTCGGCACCACCATGTTCTGGACGTGGATGGGCAACACCCTCGTCATCGCGATCGCGACGTCCGTCGGCACGGTGCTCATGGGAGCGGCTGCCGCCTACGCGTTCTCGCGGTTCCGGTTCGCCGGACGCCGTGCGGGACTGACGTCGCTGCTCATCGTCCAGATGTTCCCGCAGATGCTCGCGTTCGTGGCGATCTTCCTGCTGCTCATCGGGCTCGGGAACGTCGTCCCGATCCTCGGCCTGAACAGCAAGATCGCCCTCATCGCCGTGTACCTGGGCGGCGCGCTCGGCGTGAACACGTTCCTCATGTACGGGTTCTTCAACACGGTCCCGCGCGAGCTCGACGAGGCCGCCAAGATCGACGGTGCCACGCACTCGCAGATCTACTGGACGATCATCCTGCGCCTGGTGGCGCCGATCCTCGCGGTCGTCGCGCTGCTCTCGTTCATCAGCACGTTCGGCGAGTTCATCATCGCGCGCATCGTTCTGACGTCGGAGCGCAACTGGACGCTCGCCGTCGGGCTCTACGGGTGGGTGTCGTCGCTCAAGGAGGCGAACTGGGGCCTGTTCACGGCCGGCGCCGTGATCTCCGCGCTGCCTGTGCTCGCGCTGTTCCTCTACCTCCAGAAGTACATCGTCGGCGGGCTCACCGCCGGTTCCGTGAAGGGCTGACCGCGTGCGCGACGTCGCGACCCCCGTCCCGCACCACGACGGCTCGGCGCTGTACGTCCCCGAGGGCGTCCCCGCCCTCGGGGACACGGTCCCCGTCCGCGTGCGCGTGCCCCGGTCGGCGGGCGTGCGCGACGTGTGGCTGCGCACCGTGCGCGACGGCGAGCCTCGGCTCGCGCCCGCGCGGCTCGACCGCTCGGACGAGCACGAGGACTGGTACGTCGCCGAGGTGCTCGTGCACAACCCGGTGACCGGCTACCGGTTCTTCCTCGACGAGGGGGAGCGCGGGTACCGCTGGCTCAACGGCCGCGGGACGTGGGACCGCGACGTGCCCGACGCCGCGGACTTCCGTCTCACGGTCCACGAGGGAGCACCCGCGTGGATGCGCGACGGCGTCGTGTACCAGGTCTTCCCGGACCGGTTCGCCCGCTCGGCCGGGGCGGACGGACGGCCGCTCCCGCCGTGGGCCGTCCCGGCTGCCTGGGGCGACGAGCCGCACGGCGCCGGGCCCGACGTCGGCACCCAGTACTACGGAGGCGACCTCGCCGGGGTCGAGGAGCGGCTCGACCACCTCGTCGCGCTCGGCGTCACGACCCTCTACACGACGCCCGTCTTCCCGGGCCGGTCCAACCACCGCTACGACGCGAGCACCTTCGACCACGTCGACCCGCTGCTCGGCGGCGACGCCGCCTACGCCTCGCTGATCCGCGCCGCGCACGCGCGCGGGCTGCGCGTCATGGGCGACCTCACGACCAACCACACGGGCGCCGGGCACGAGTGGTTCGCGCGGGCGCTCGCGGACCCCGGTGCGCCGGAGCGCGACTTCTACTACTGGACCGACGGCGAGCCCGGGTACGTGGGCTGGCTCGAGCACGCGTCGCTGCCCAAGCTGTCGTACGGCTCGGCCGAGCTCGGGGCGCGCATGATCGACGGGCCCGGGTCCGTCGTCGGGCGCTACCTGCGCGAGCCGTTCGGCCTCGACGGCTGGCGGATCGACGTCGCCAACATGACCGGCCGGTTCGGCGCCGAGGACCGCACGCTCGAGGTGGCGCGGCGACTGCGCGCGACCATGCGGGCCGCGAACCCCGAGGCGGCGCTCGTCGCGGAGCACTTCCACGACGCGTCCGGCGACCTCGCGGGCGACGGCTGGCACGCGAACATGAACTACTCGGCGTTCACGCGCCCGGCGTGGACGTGGCTGTCGCCGCCGGACTCGCCCGTGCCCTACCTGGGGCTGCCGGTGCGCACGCCGCGGCGCGGGGGCCATGACGTCGTCGCGACCATGCGCGAGTTCGACGCCGTGCTGCCGTGGCGCGTCACGGCGTCACAGTGGAACATGCTCGGCTCGCACGACACCCCGCGCCTGCGCTCGATCGTCGGCTCGCGGGAGATGGTCGAGGTCGCGGCGACGCTCCTGCTCACCTACCCCGGCACGCCGGTGATCTTCGCGGGCGACGAGGTGGGGCTCACGGGCCTCAACGGCGAGCACGCGCGCGCGACCATGCCGTGGGACGACGGCGCACGCTGGGACGCCGCGACGTTCGACCTCTACCGGGCGCTCGTCGCGGTACGGCGCGGCTCGGACGCGCTGCGCCACGGCGGCCTGCGCTGGGTGCACGTCGACGACGACGCCCTCGTCTACCTGCGCGAGACGCCCGACGAGCGCGTGCTCGTCGCGCTCGCCCGCGGGCCGTGGGACGGCGTCACGCTGCACCCCGCGCTCGTGGGGCCGGGCGGGGTGGAGAGGCTGCACGGCTCGCTCGATCTCTCCCGGCACGACGGCGGCGCGCGGCTCGCGGGCGACGGCCCGGCCGTCGGGGTGTGGCGCCTGGGCTGAGCGCTCAGCGGAAGAGGTGCGCGACCTGGCGCACGGCGTCGTCGTACTGCGCGCGGTCGAAGGCGAACGCGCCGAGCGCGGAGTAGTCCCACTCGGGCCGGAACGGCTGGGTGAGGTCGCGCCAGACGACGGTCGTCGCGTCGGCGTCGACCGTCACCTCGAACGGCCAGCACCCGGCCTCGTGGCAGTCGCACGCGAGGACCCACGCGTGCCCGCCCGACGGCGTCCGCCCGCGGCCATACCACTGGTGCGCGGCGTCGCCGTAGCGGAAGAACGCGGGGACGAGCCCCCCGTACGCACCCGCGGGGGAGTAGCCGCGCGCCGACTCGTGCCGTCCGACGAGGTCGACGAGCGAGCGGCCGTCGACGTACGGGACGACCTCGACCAGGCCGTCGACGGTGACGGCCCGCAGCTCGAGCGCGTGCGCTGCACCCATGTGCGCGAGGCTACGCCCCAGCAGGCCGGCGCGCTGCCGAGACGGGAGCTCTCGCCCCCGAGCGGCTCGGACCGAGGGCCGGAGCTCCTTCTCGGGGCGGCGCCGCCGTGGCAGGATCGCGGCGTGACCGTCGAGCGCCTCGCGATCCTGTCGGACGTCCACGGCAACGTGTCCGCGCTCGACGCGGTCCTCGCCGACGCGCGGTCCCGCGGCGTGACGACGTTCGTCAACCTCGGCGACATGGTCGGCAAGGGCCCGCGCGGGCGGGCGGTGGTCGACCGGTGCCGGGAGGTGTGCGCGGTGAGCGTGCGCGGCAACTGGGAGGACTTCCTGCCCCGGACGCCCGACGACGGCCTGCCCGAGCAGGTGTGGTGGCGCGACGAGCTGCGCGCGGACCAGCGGGACTGGTTCGGCACGCTCCCGCTCAGCCACGACCTGCTCCTGAGCGGTCGGCGCGTGCGCCTCTTCCACGCCTCGGCCGCGTCCGTGCACACCAAGGTGCACCACCAGCACACGCCCGAGGAGTTCTCCGACATGTTTGCCGCGACCGACCTGACCGGTCCTGGCCCCGTGCCCACCGTCGTGGGGTACGGCGACATCCACGACGCCTACGTCGAGACGCACCGCGGCCGCACGCTGTTCAACACCGGCAGCGTCGGCAACCCGCTCGACGAGCCGACCCCGGTCTACGCGATCCTCGAGGGCGTGCCCGGCTCGCCCGACCCGGCGCCCCTCGCGATCCAGCACGTGCGCGTGCCGTACGACGTCGAGGCGGAGATCGCCGTCGCCTACGACGTCGGCATGCCCGAGGCCGACGCGTGGGCGGGCGAGCTGCGCACCGGCGTCTACCGCGGCCTCGCGGACCCGGCTGCCGCCGCGTCCTGACCGGCGTCGTTACGCTGGGGCCCGTGCAGACGTTCGAGCAGGAGGCGTTCGACCCCGCGGTGGTGGGGACCGGCCCGCGCCCGGCGCGCGGCGAGGAGGGCACGGCGTCGTACTCGGACGCCGACACCGAGCGGTGGTTCGTCGAGTCCGCGAAGTCCCGCGCGCGCACGCCGTTCGAGCGCGACCGCGCGCGCATCGTCCACTCCTCGGCGCTGCGCCGCCTCGGCGCCAAGACGCAGGTGCTCGGGCCGGGCAGCGACGACTTCGTCCGGACCCGCCTGACGCACACGCTCGAGGTCGCGCAGGTGGGCCGCGAGATCGGCAAGGCGCTCGGGTGCGACCCGGACATCGTCGACACCGCGTGCCTCGCGCACGACCTCGGGCACCCGCCGTTCGGGCACAACGGCGAGCGGGCGCTCGCGGACCTCGCGGTCGACGTCGGCGGGTTCGAGGGCAACGCGCAGACGCTGCGCCTCCTCACGCGGCTCGACCCCAAGGTCGTCGACGAGGACGGGCGGTCGTACGGGCTCAACCTCACGCGCGCGAGCCTCGACGCGAGCGTCAAGTACCCGTGGGGCGCGGGCGAGGCGCCGCTGCGCGCGGACGGCCGCCCGACGCACAAGTTCGGCGTCTACGAGGACGACCGCCCGGTGTTCGACTGGCTGCGCGCGGGCGCGCCGAGCCAGGTGAAGTGCCTCGAGGCGCAGGTCATGGACCTCGCGGACGACGTGTCGTACTCGGTGCACGACGTCGAGGACGCGGTGGTCGGCGGGCGCATCGAGCTCGCCGTGCTCGACGACCCCGACGAGCGCGCGCGCGTCGTGCGCGCGGTCCACTCCTGGTACGGCACGGCGTACGACGAGGCGGCGCTCGACGCCGCGATCACGCGTCTGCAGGGCACCGGGCACCTGGTCACCGGTTTCGACGGGTCGCGCCGCGCGCTCGCTGCGCTCAAGGACGCGACGAGCCAGCTCATCGGCCGGTTCACCGGAGCGGCGCAGGACGCGACGCGCGCCCTCTACGGGGACGGGCCGCTCACCCGGTACGCCGCGCGGCTCGTCGTGCCGGACGAGACGGTGGCGGAGATCCTCGTGCTCAAGGGTGTCGCGGTCGCCTACGTGATGGCGCCGCGCGAGCAGGAGCCGCTCTACCAGCGCCAGCGCGAGGTCATCGCCGATCTCGTGCACGTCTTCTCCGACCGCGCGCCCGTCGCGCTCGAGCCCTCGTTCGCGGCGGACTGGGAGGCCGCGCCCGACGACGCCGCCCGGCTGCGCGTCGTCGTCGACCAGGTCGCCTCGCTGACCGACGTCTCGGCCATGCAGTTCCACGCGCGCCTCGTGCGCCCGCCGGCCTGAGCGACCGGCGAGCGGCACCGCCGTCGGGCTGGGCGCCCGGGTCAGCCGCGCTCGGAGACCCAGGCGTCGCTCGCGCGCTGGACGTCCTCGGCCGTCACCGAGTCCGCGACGGTCGCGAAGTACCAGCGGTGCCCGAAGGGGTCGCGGACGGCGGCCTGGCGGAACCCCTCGAACCAGTCGGCGGGTTCCGCGAGGCTCGTCGCGCCGGCGGCGAGCGCCCGCGCGTACGCGACGTCCGTGTCCTCGACGGGGACGGTGAACGACGCGTGCGTGGGCGCGCCCGGCTCCGGCGCGACCGAGTCCGGCGGGAACGCCTCCGCGACGGTGAACGTGCTCGTGCCGGACGGTGAGGCGAGACGCAGGTCGGAGTGGATGACGGCGTCGCCCGCCGTGATGGTGTCGACCACCTCGGCGCCGAGCGCCGCCTCGTAGAACGCGATCGCCTCGCGCGCGCCGCTCACCGTGACGTTGGGGTGCAGTGCCGACATCTCCATGGTGTCCTCCTCGTCGTGGTCGCCCGCGAGGTGCGGGCCGTCCCACCATGCTCGTGTCGGCGGGTCGTGCCAGTCTTGGAGGAATGCGACAGGTGTTCGAACCGGGTCATCCGGCCGACGGGGGCGCACGGGCCCGTCGGCGGCCGACGACGTCCGTGCGGGGCCTGGTGGATCCCACCGCCGCGCGGCACGGGTTCGAGCTCGTGCGCGTCGAGCCGGCGCCGGACCTCGCCGACCTCGTGGAGCGGCACTGGGTCGTGCGGTGGGACCTGCCGCCGGGGGAGTCGTTCACGCAGGTCCTCGTGCCGCACCCCGTCGCGAACGTCGTCGCCGAGGAGTCGGGCTACGTCGCGCACGGCATCCCGCCCGGCCTGTTCGCGCGCACCCTGACCGGCTCGGGCGCCGTGGTCGGCACCAAGCTGCGGCCCGGCGTGTTCCGGGTGCTGCTCGGGCACCCGGACGCCGTGCGCCCGGGGGTGCAGGTCCCCGCGGCCGCGTTCCTCGGCCCGACGGCGGAGCGCACCGGGGCCACCGCGCTCGGCCTCGCCCGCGCGGGCCGGGACGAGGACGCGGCGCGCGCTGTCGAGCCGCTCCTGCGCTCCCGTGCCGAGCGCGCCCGGACCGTCCGTACCGAGCGCGACCTCGACCGCGTCGCGCGCGCGTTCGCGGCACTCGTGGGCGGCGAGCTCGGGCCGGGTGCGGGCGTCGGCGACCTCGCGGCGCTCGTCGGGACGTCGTCGCGCTCGCTCCAGCGCCTCTTCGCCGCGTACGTCGGCGTCAGCCCCAAGTGGGCCCTCCAGCGGCACCGCGTGCACCTCGCCGCCGACCTGCTCGCGGCCGACCCCGACCAGGACCTCGCGGCGCTCGCGAACGCCGTCGGGTACTACGACCAGGCGCACCTCGGCACCGACTTCGCCCGCGCGACCGGGTCCACGCCCGGCGCCTACGCGCGACGCTGCGCGGCGTCGCGCGCCGCGCTCGTGCCGGCGGCGTCGGGGCCGGGCCAGGGGTGACCGACGACGCCGTCCAGCCACGCCCGGGGCACCGCTCGGGCGCATAGACTCGCTCCGTGGCAGGCCTGATTCGACGCGAGGACGTGGAAGCCGTCCGCGACCGCGCACGGATCGACGAGATCGTCTCCGCGCACGTCACCCTCAAGACCGCGGGCGTCGGTTCGCTCAAGGGCCTGTGCCCCTTCCACGACGAGCGGTCGCCGTCGTTCCACGTGCGCCCCGGGGTGGGTCGCTGGCACTGCTTCGGGTGCGGCGAGGGCGGCGACGTCATCTCGTTCGTCCAGAAGATCGACGGCCTGACCTTCGTCGAGGCCGTCGAGTACCTCGCCGACCGCGTGGGGATCCAGCTCCGCTACGAGGACTCCGGCGGGCCGCAGCGCCCGCGTGAGGAGCCGGGCCGGCGCCAGCGGCTGCTCGAGGCGCACCGCGTGGCCGCGCAGTACTTCTCCGAGCAGCTCTTCGCCCCCGGCGCGCAGGCCGCCCGCGCGTTCCTGGCCGAGCGCAGCTTCGACCGCGCGGACGCCGAGCACTTCGGCGTCGGGTACGCGCCCACCGGCTGGGACAACCTCCAGCGCCACCTCCAGGGTCGCGGCTTCACGCAGCCCGAGCTCGTCGCCTCCGGCCTCATGAGCCAGGGCCAGCGCGGCATCTACGACCGGTTCCGCGGGCGTCTCGTGTGGCCCATCCGCGACGTCACGGGCGAGATCGTCGGGTTCGGCGCGCGCCGCCTCTACGACGAGGACCAGGGACCCAAGTACCTCAACACGCCCGAGACCTCGCTCTACAAGAAGTCGCACGTCCTCTACGGCATCGACCTCGCCAAGCGCGAGATCGCCAAGCAGAAGCGCGTCGTCGTCGTCGAGGGGTACACCGACGTCATGGCCGCGCACCTGTCCGGCGTGACGACCGCCGTCGCGACGTGCGGCACGGCGTTCGGCTCCGACCACGCGCGCATCGTGCGCCGTCTCCTCGGCGACACGACGGCGGGGGGAGGCATGCAGCTCGCGTCGGGCGCGTCCGTCGGGGGCGAGGTCGTGTTCACGTTCGACGGCGACGCGGCGGGTCAGAAGGCCGCCGTCCGCGCGTTCGGCGAGGACCAGCGCTTCTACGCCCAGACGTTCGTGGCCGTCGAGCCGAGCGGCATGGACCCGTGCGAGCTGCGCATGGCGCGCGGCCCCGACGCCGTGCGCGCCCTCGTCGACGGGCGCCAGCCCCTCTTCGAGTTCGTCATCAGGACGACGCTCGCGACCTTCGACCTCGACACCGCCGAGGGCCGCGTCGGCGCGCTGCGCTCCGCGGCCCCCGTCGTCGCGGGGATCCGCGACGCCGCGCTGCGCCCCGAGTACGCCCGCATGCTCGCCGGCTGGATCGGCATGGACGCCGAGCGCGTCCGCCGCGAGGTGGCGGCCGCCGCCAAGCGGGGCAGCGCGCCCGGTCCGGTCCGCACCGCGCGGCCCGACGACGCCCGCCCGGGTGCGGAGGCCGTCGCACCCGAGCCGGAGGTCCCCGCGCTGCCGGCGCCCGACCCGCGCGACCCCGTGGCGCGCCGCGAGCGCCTCGCGCTCGTCGCGGTCCTCCAGTACCCGCAGCACGTGCCGCCCGTCTTCGACGACCTCGGCGAGGACGCGTTCGCCGTCCCCGCGTGGCGCGCCGTCCACGCCGCGATCCGCGCCGCGGGCGGGGTGCGCGAGGGCGCGACGCTCGGCGCCGGGCACTGGGTCGAGGCCGTCGTCGAGCAGGCCGCCGAGCCCGTGCGCGGCCTCGTGACCGAGCTCGCCGTCGCGCCCCTGCCGGAGGACCGGGAGAACGTCGTGGGCGGCTACGTCGCCGGCGTCGTGCGCGGCCTCGTCGACCTCGGGCTCACCCGCCGCGTCGCCGACGCGAAGAGCCGCCTCCAGCGCCTCGACCCTGCGGCCGACCTCGCCGCGTACCAGGAGGCGTTCGCCGCGCTCCTCGCCGTCGAGGCGGAGCGCCGCACGCTGCGCGAGGGCGAGATCGCCTGAGCCGTCCGGGAGGTCAGGCCGTCGCGTCCGCGGTCGCGGCGGCCGTCGCCGCCCGCCGGTCGCGCGCGGCCTGACGGTCCGGCGGCATGAGGGCCGCGAGGACGACGAGGACCGCTGCACTCGCGGCGAGCAGGACGAACACGACGTGGATCGCGGCCATGAGGCCCGGGCCCTCGGGCGTGCCGTCGGGGCCGAGCGTCGTGCGGGCGTTGATGATCGCGCCGCAGACCGCGACGCCGACGGCCGAGCCGAGCGACCGCGCGAACATGTTGGTGCCCGTCACGGCGCCGCGCTCCGTGAACGCGGCGGACGACTGGGCGGCGATGAGCGTCGGGACCGCGGTCAGCCCCATCCCGACTCCCACGACGAACGTCGTCGCGGCGACCGCGAAGACCGACGACGACGCGCCGAGCAGGAGCGTGAGCGACGTGCCGGCGAGGACGAGCGTCGAACCGATGACGGCGGTCCAGCGGAAGCCGATCCGCAGGTAGAGGCGCCCGGCGTTCGAGGCGGAGATCGGCCAGCCGACCGTCATCGCCGCGAGCGCGAAGCCCGCCACGAGCGGACCGACGCCGAGGACGCCCTGGGCGTAGATCGGCACGTACGTGGACAGCGCGAGGACGATCACGCCGACGAGGAGCGAGACCGCCGTCGACACCCCGACGACGCGCCGGCGCAGGATCGCGAGGTCGACCACGGGGTAGCGCGTGCGTCGTGCGTGCACCGCGAAGACGCCGAGCAGGAGGACCGCGGCGCCGAGGACCGCGAGCGACGCGGGGGAGGTCCACGCCCACGTGGACCCGCCCTCGAGCAGCCCGAGCAGCAGCAGCGTGCTGCCGGCGGTGAGGAGCGCGGCGCCGACGTAGTCGATGGGCTCGCGCGCTCCCTCGCGCGGCGACTCGTGGTACCGGCGGTGCAGCATCCACGCGGCCAGCGCGCAGAGCGGCACGTTGACGAAGAAGATCCAGCGCCAGCTCACGAACTCCGAGAACACGCCGCCGAGCGTCGGTCCGACGACGGACGAGATCGCCCACACGGACGCGAGGTAGCCCTGCGCCTTCGCGCGCTCCTCGAGCGTGTAGATGTCGGCGGCGATCGTCTGGGAGACGGGCATGACCGCGCCGGCCCCGAGGCCCTGGAGCACGCGCCCGGCGACGAGCGCGGGCATCGACCACGCGAACCCGCACAGCACGGACCCGAGGAAGAAGAGGGCGACGCCCGCCAGCATGAGGCGCTTGCGGCCGAGGACGTCGGACAGCCTGCCGAAGACCGGCGTCCCGACCGCCTGGGCGAGCAGGTAGCTCGAGAACAGCCAGGGGAGCTGCGCGAACCCGCCCAGCTCGCGCGCGATCGTCGCCGACGCCGTCGCGATGATCGTCGCGTCCAGCGCGACGAGGGCCGTGGACAGCATGAGGGCGAGGAGGACGGGGCCGCGCTCGGAGCGCAGGCCGATCCCGGTGGGGGACGTCGTGGTCACGACAGACGCAAGCCCCGGGCAACGGTCGAGTATTCCCGGGCGCGTGACTGCGTGGGTCGGATCGGTCGGCCTGGCCGGAGAAACAGCTCGGCCCCGGACCGCTGGGCGATCCGGGGCCGAACCCGTGGGCTCCCGCGGTAGGACTTGAACCTACGACCGTCCGATTAACAGTCGGATGCTCTGCCAGCTGAGCTACGCGGGATCGATCATGGCCGTCGCGGTGTGCACCGCAGCGACCGGGGAAAACTCTAGCAGGCTCAGAGGGGTAGTCCGGACGCCGACCGGACCCTGCCCTCGGCGGCGTCCACGCGGGCCGTCACCTCCGGGTCCGTCAGGTCGACGCCGGGGTCCGCGACGACCTGCGAGAAGAGCTCGCCGTCGCCGTCGCGCCGCACCGCGACCCGGGCGGTGAGCCCTGCGGCGAACGTCACGGTCTCCGACAGGACCACCGAGGACTGCACGCGCTCGCGCAGCGTCTGGGCGAGCGACGTGCGGCGCGCGTCGGCGAGGCGGAGGGCCAGGGGAGCGCCGCCGTCGACCCACGAGACGGTGATCGTGGCGGTCTCCGGTGCGTACCCCGCCCGGTCGACGTCCGACCACGGACGGCGTGCGACGGTCGTGCCCGTCGGGTCGCTCGTGAGGAGCTCGGTGCGCGTCGCGACCGCCCACGAGCCGTCGGTCAGCTCGGCCGAGGCGAGCACGCGGTCGTCCGCCGGGACGTCGAGCGCGCGGCGGACGGGGTCGGGCAGGCTGGGACGGCGGAACCAGGACACGTCCCCACCGTAGCCGCTCCGGGTCGGCCCGCCGGACGGGCGGTATGCTCGCCCGCGCGCCCCGTTAGCTCAGCTGGTCAGAGCAGGAGACTCATAATCTCTCGGTCGCGGGTTCAAGTCCTGCACGGGGCACCACCGGGCTGCTCGTCCACGCCCACGTCCACGTCCCCCTGCGGATGCGGTGGGCGGCACCGCGCGGTGTCATGGCCGCATGACGGTACGGATCAAGCGGGTGTACGAGCCCGTTGACGAGGGCGACGGGTTCCGCGTGCTCGTCGACCGGCTGTGGCCGCGCGGCGAGACCAAGGAGAAGGCGCGCGTGGACCTGTGGCTCAAGGACGTCGCGCCGTCGACGGAGCTGCGGCGCTGGTTCCACCACGAGGAGCGGCTGTTCGACGAGTTCGCCGCGCGGTACCGGGCCGAGCTCGACGCGAACGGCGCGGCCGTGGGAGAGCTGCGGGGCGTCGTCGGGCAGCATCCCGTCGTGACGCTCGTGTACGGGGCGAAGGACGAGGAGCACAACCAGGCGGTCGTGCTGCGGGACTACCTGGCCGCGACCGGTCCGTCCTGACGCGCCGGGGCGCGGCCCGGGGGACCGGCGTCGCGTCGGAGGTCGCGATCGAGGGCGCGGCGCAGCCGCGGGCCGAGCGGGCGCTCGACGGCGCGGTGGATCGCCCAGGCGAGCACCAGGCACACGGCGACGGCTACGGTCAGCGTCGCCGCCCGGGACAGGTACGGGTGCACCGACTCGATCACCCACCGCCCCCACGACGAGTGCACGAGGTAGAGCGGGTACGTCAGGGCGCCGAGCGCGGTGAGCCAGCCCCAGGAGACCCGGGCGAGCGGGGTGAGCGTCGCGGCCGCGACGACGGCGAAGCACAGGACGATCGCGACCCACCACACGGTCGGGGACACGACGACGTCGGTGCTGTTCTCGATGCGGGCCGCCTGGATCCTGCCCGAGACGGCTGCCGCGAGCACCACGTCGAGCGCGAGCGCCAACCACAGGACCGGCGAGCGGCGCTCCCGCGTGAGGAGGTAGAGCACCATCCCGCCGGCGAAGAGCGGGGCGTCGGGCGCGACGAGGACGGTCGCGACGAGATCGGAGCCCGTCTGCGTGGCGATCGCCCCCGCGACCGGCCACAGCACGACGAACGCGAGCACCCGCGCGCGGGTGAGCCCGACGGCCACGAGCACGCCGACGAGGACGTAGAACCGCAGCTCGGACCAGAGCGTCCAGTAGACGGCCTCCAGATCCGGGATCCCGAACGCCCGCTGGACCATGGTGAGGTTGGCCGCGGCCTGGGGGAGGTCGACGTCGCGGCGCCCCGGGATGACCAGGACGAGCAGCAGCAGGGTGAGGATGACCGCCGCCCAGTAGGCGGGGAACAGCCGGCCGGCGCGCGAGGCGATGAAGCCGCGCACGTCGCGACTCCACGCGGTCATGAGGATGACGAACCCGGACACGACGAAGAAGAGCTGGACGCCGAAGGACCCGTAGGCGGCGACGCCCTGTGCACCCGGCAGGGAGTCGCTCGTCCGCTCGCCCCACGCGTGGTGGTTGACGGCGACGAAGTGGTACACGAGCACCGCCGCAGCGGCCGCGAACCGGAGTCCGTCGAGCACGGCGAGGCGTGGAGTCGTCGAGGGCATTCGGCGCACGTTACCAAACCGTGATCTGAAGAACCTGGGAGTGCGTTTCGACGTGCGTGCGCGGCGCAGTGCTGGCACCGTGTCCGGGCCGGAGAACCCGGCGACGCTGGGGGCGGCGTCCCGACGACCGAGGAGGTCCAGTGGCACCGAGTATCAGCTCGACGGGCAAGGCGGCAGCGCGAGGCGCACGGGGCAGCAGGATGCTCGAGCTCCTGGCACGTGCCGGGTACGCGGTCAGCGGTGTGCTCCACCTCGTGGTGGGCGTCCTCGCGGTCCAGGTGGCGACGGGCTCGGCGTCGAGCGAGCAGGCCGACCAGACCGGCGCTCTCACCGCCATCGCGCAGACGCCGGGCGGGACCGTCCTGCTCTGGTTCTCCGTCGTGGCGTTCGCCGCGCTCGCGCTGTGGCAGCTCACCGTGGCGGTGAGCGGCGCCGCCGAGACGTCCGACCGGCTCAAGGCCGCCGGCAAGGCGGTCCTCTACCTCGCGCTCGGGGTGCTCGCCGTGCAGGTCGTCAACGGGTCGGCGGGCGGCTCCGGCCAGGAGGAGAGCATGACGGCGACGCTCATGCAGAAGCCGGGCGGCGTGCTCCTGGTGGGCGCGGTCGGCGTCGGGATCGTCGCCGGCGGTGTATACCACGTGGTCAAGGGCTGGCGGAAGAAGTTCCTCGAGGACCTCGAGGGCGGCACGGGCGGGAACGTCGGTCGCGCCGTCGTGACGCTCGGCCGGGTCGGCTACATCGCCAAGGGTGTCGCGCTCGGCGTGCTCGGCGCGCTCTTCGTCGTGGCCGCCGTGCAGCACGACCCCGAGCAGGCGGGCGGGCTCGACTCCGCGTTCGCGACCCTCGCGGACCAGCCGTTCGGCGCGGTGCTGCTCGTCGCGGTCGGGCTCGGCTTCGCCGCGTACGGGCTCTACTCCTTCGCCCGCGCCCGGTACGCCCGCATGTGACGCGGCGGACAGGCGGGTCGGCCGTGAGGCCGGCCGCCCGTCCGCGCGCGCATGGAAGAATGGCGCCCATGGCGATGAGAGAGATCCGGACCATCCCGGACCCCGTGCTCCGCACCCCCTGCGACGAGATCACCACCATCGACGACCGCGTGCGCTCGCTCGTCGCGGACCTCGTCGAGACCGTCGACCACGAGGGCCGCGCGGGCCTCGCCGCCAACCAGATCGGCGTGAACCTCCGGGCGTTCTCCTGGAACATCGACGACGAGATCGGGTACGTGCTCAACCCGCGCATCGTCGAGCTCTCCGACGACTACCAGGACGGCGACGAGGGCTGCCTCTCCGTCCCCAACCTCTGGTACCCGACGCGACGCGCCTGGTACGCGCGCGTCGTGGGGACGGACCTCGACGGCAACGAGGTCGTCGTGGAGGGCACCGAGCTCATGGCCCGCTGCCTCCAGCACGAGTGCGACCACCTGGACGGCATGCTCTACCTGGACCGCCTCGACCGCTCCGTGCGCAAGAAGGCGATGCGGGAGCTGCGCGCCCACCTGTGACGACGCGCGTCGCCTGACCGCGGCCGGGCACGCCCGGCGAATCTCTCGCGCGAACGCGCGATGTCGTGCAAGATGGGCACGAGACACGCCGCGACGTACGTGTGACGTGCTGTGACACCACCCTCGGTGAGGACGTTGGGGAAGACGCAACCTCGACCTAGGGAGGCAGACATGGCCGGTGCCATCACCCGCGGTGTTCTTTACGTGCACTCAGCACCGCGTGCTCTGTGCCCGCACATGGAGTGGGCCGCGGGCAACGTCCTCGGCGTGCGCGTGTCGCTCGACTGGACCGAGCAGCCCGCCGCGCGCGGCCTCTACCGGGCCGAGTACTCGTGGCAGGGTCCGCAGGGGACGGGCGCCAAGCTCGCTTCCGCGCTGCGCGGCTGGTCCCACCTGCGCTACGAGGTCACCGAGGAGCCCAGCCACGGCGTCGACGGCGGGCGCTGGTCCCACACGCCCGACCTCGGCATCTTCTACGCCCAGACCGACGTGCACGGCAACATCGTCGTGCCCGAGGACCGCATCCGCGCCGCCCTGGAGCAGGTGAGCGAGCCGTGGGCCATGCGCGACGCCCTGCACCTCGCGCTCGGCAAGGCGTGGGACGACGAGCTCGAGCCGTTCCGCTACGCCGGGGCCGGCGCCCCGGTGCGCTGGCTCCACCGGGTCGGCTGACCGCGCGCGTCCGCCGCGCACGGCACGAACGAACAGAGGGCGCCTGCCGGGATCTCCCGGCAGGCGCCCTCTGTCATAGTGCGCCTAGCCTGCTCGGCGGGCGTGGTGCGCGCGGAGCCGGACGCCGGCGCCCACCGCGACCAGCAGGAGCGCGGCGACCAGGAACAGGCCCAGGTCGTCCGTGCCGGTCCGGGCGAGGTAGTCCGAACCGCTGCCGCCGGTGCTGCTTCCCGAGGTGCCGGAGCCGGAGCCCGAACCGGAACCGCCCGTGCCGTCGTCGTCGCCCGAGGCGGTGAGGTAGACCTCGAACGACGCGACCGTGGAGTCGCCGACGTCGACGCTCGTCGCCGTGCCCGTGTGCGGGCCGACCTCGAAGTCCGCCGGGACGACGAACGTCCAGCTGACCTCTCCGCTCGCGTCGGCGGTCGCCACCGGCAGGATCAGCGGCTCCGAGTTGATGACCGCCTGGACCGACTCGCCCGGCTCGAAGCCCGACGCGACGAACGTCTGCTCGGCACCGCGCAGCACGCGCGGCGTGACGAACGACGAGACCAGGGCACGGTCGCCCGTGTCGACGACCGTGAGCGGCGCCTCCGCCTCGTTCCCGGCGTCGTCGGACGCGTGCACGGTGTAGTCGCCCGGCGTCGCGTCGTCGGGCACCGTGATCGGAGTGGTGAAGCTCCCCTCGTCGTCGGTCTCCACGTCGACCGTCGCGACGACGTCGCCGTCCTCGTCCACGAGCTCGACCGTGACCGTGGTGCTCGGCGGCCACCCCTCGCCGGTCACGGTGACCTCGTCGCCGGGGTTCGCCGTGGTCGGGTCGACCGTGACGGTCGGCTCGGACACCCCGACGCCGCCGACGCCGAGCGGGGTCTCCGCCTCGGTCGAGGTCGTGTCGTCGATGCCGACGACGGTCGTAGCCGCCGGGGGTCGTGT
>NZ_JNBQ01000013.1 GCF_001019615.1 Cellulosimicrobium funkei
ACCGCCGCGGCGCTCGACTGCTGCCTGCACCTCGTGCGGCAGGACCACGGCGCGCGGGTCGCGGCGCGGGTCGCGCGGGCGCTCGTGCTCGCACCCCACCGCACGGGCGGGCAGGCGCAGTTCGTCCCCGCGCCGGTGCCGCCGCAGGACACGGCCGACCCGGTGGAGCTCGCGATGGTCTGGGCGCGCGCGCACCTCGACGAGCCGATCTCGCTGGACGCGTGGGCGCGCGCGGCGGGGACGTCGCGGCGCACGTTCACCCGCCGGTTCGCCGCCCGCACCGGCCTCAGCCCGGTGCGGTGGCTGCTGGACCAGCGCGTCGACCGGGCGCGCGAGCTCCTCGAGACGACCGACCTCGCCGTGGACCGGGTCGCGGACGCCGCGGGCCTCGGCTCGGCGGAGTCCTTGCGCCACCACTTCCGAGCACGCCTCGGGACCAGCCCGTCGCGGTACCGGCTCGAGTTCGGCGGCGCTCCCACGGGTCGCCCGGACGACCTCGACGCGGCGCGCCCGCTCGCCGGGCGGCGACGGTGAGAGAATCGTCCACCGTGAGCGACACCCAGCGCACGACCCCGGCCGGCTCACCCGCCGGCGCCCCCGGCCCCGCCGTGCCCCCGGTCCCCGCGGACCCCGGCCTCGACTACCCGGCCCGCGCCGTCGTCGACCTGGCGGCGATCCGCGACAACGTCCGCGCCCTCGCGGGGCACGCGCCGTCGGCCCAGGTGATGGCGGTCGTCAAGGCCGACGCCTACGGGCACGGCCTCGTGGCGAGCGCCCTCGGGGCGCTCGCGGGCGGCGCGACGTGGCTCGGGACCGCGCAGCCGAGCGAGGCGCTCGCGCTGCGCGCCGCCGGGATCGGGGTGGACCGCGCTCGCGTCCTCACGTGGCTCTACCCGCCCGGCGCCCCGCTGCGCGCGCTCGTGGAGGCGGACGTCGACGTCTCGCTCGCCGCGCGCTGGGCGGTCGACGAGGTCGTCGCAGCGGCTCGGGTCGCAGGAAGGACCGCGCGCGTGCACCTCGCGGTCGACACGGGCCTCGGGCGCAACGGGATCATGCCCGCCGACCTGCCCGACGTGCTCGACGCCGTCGCGCACGCCCAGGCCGAGGGCGCGGTCCGCGTCGTCGGGATCTGGTCGCACCTCGCGTTCGCCGACGAGCCCGGGCACCCGAGCGTCGTCGCCCAGGCCGACGTGCTCGACGAGGCGGTCCGGCTCGCCGAGCGCGCGGGCGTCGCGCCCGAGCTGCGCCACCTCGCGAACTCGGCCGCGACGCTGACCGCGCCGCGCACCCACTACGACCTCGTGCGACCCGGCCTCGCGGTGTGGGGCATGACGCCCGTGCCGCAGCTCGGGCCGCCGTCCCGGTACGGGCTGCGCCCCGCGATGACGCTCGAGGCGCGCCTCGCGACGGTCAAGCGCGTGCCGGGCGGGCACGGCGTCTCCTACTCGCACCACTACACGACCCCGCAGGACACGACGCTCGGCGTCGTCCCGCTCGGGTACGGCGACGGGATCCCGCGGCACGCCTCGGGCGGCGGCCCTGCGGGGGCGCCCGGCGGTCCGGTCCTCGTCGGTGCGCGTCCCGGAGACGGCGGTCGGGTCCTGCGCGTCGCGGGACGCGTGTGCATGGACCAGCTCGTGCTCGACCTCGGCCCGGACGCGGCCGAGCGCGCGGGCGACGTCGTCACGCTGTTCGGCGCGGGCGACGGCGTCGAGCAGGACGGCGTCCCCAGCGCCGAGGACTGGGCCCGGGCCGCCGGGACCATCAGCTACGAGATCACCACGCGCCTCGGCGCGCGCGTGCCGCGCGAGCACGTGGGGACCCACGTGCTCGACGACGGCGCGCGGGCGCTGCTCGCGCACGAACAGCACCCCAGCACGGAAAGGACGGTCCGCGCATGAGCGACGACCCGACCCCCTCGACCTCCACCGACGCGGCCGCCGCGCACGGCGTCGTCGTGCTGCCCGACGCCGACGCGACCCGCGCGTTCGGCCGCGCCCTCGCGGGCGTGCTGCGCGCGGGCGACCTCGTGATCCTCACGGGCGACCTCGGCGCCGGGAAGACGACGCTCACGCAGGGCATCGGCGCGGGGCTCGGCGTGCGCGGTCAGGTCGCGTCGCCGACGTTCATCGTCGCGCGCGAGCACCCCCCGCTCGGCGACGGCCCGGCGCTCGTGCACGTGGACGCGTACCGCCTCGGCTCGCTCGACGAGGTCGACGCGCTCGACCTCGACTCGAGCCTGGACGACTCGGTGACCGTCGTGGAGTGGGGCAGCGGGCTCGTCGAGGCGCTCGCGGGCGACCGGCTCGAGATCGTGCTCGAGCGCCCGCGCGGCGGGGTCGACCCTCGGTCGGACGACGCCCCGGAGGCCGGGGAGCGGCGCGTGACCGTGCGCGGGGTCGGGCCGCGCTGGTCCGGCCTCGACGTCGCCGCGCTGACCCGGTAGCCCACCGCGAGGAGAACAGTCCCTGTCCCGGCCGTAGGCTGGGGGCCGTGGCTGTTCTCGCGCTCGACACCTCCGCCTCCGTCACCGTCGCCGTCGTCTCCGACGACGGCGCCCGTCTCGCCCGCCGCGACGCCCCCGAGCGTCGTCGGCACGCCGAGGCGCTCGCCCCGCTCGTCGAGGAGGCGCTCGCCGAGGCCGGGGTCGACCGCCGCGACCTCACGGCCGTCGCCGTCGGCACGGGTCCCGCGCCCTTCACAGGCCTGCGGGTCGGGCTCGTCACCGCACGCACGCTCGGCTTCGCCCTCGGCATCCCCGTGCTCGGCGTCCCGAGCCTCGACGCGATCGCGGCCCAGGCCGTGAGCGACCTCGGCCTCGAGCCCGACGACGAGCTGCTCGTCGCGACCGACGCCCGCCGTCGCGAGGTGTACTGGGCGCGCTACCGCGTCGTCGCGCACGAGGGCCCGCACGCCGTGCCGGTGCTGGAGACCGTCGCGGGTCCCGACGTCGGGCCGGCGGCCGCGGTCGCCGAGCACGCCGCCGGCGCTGTCGTCGTGGGGGAGGGGGGCGAGCTCTACCCGGACGCCCTCGACGGCGCCGACGACGCGCCGCTCGTGCCCGACGCCGCCGTCCTCGCGCGGCTCGCGATCGCGCGCCGCGCCGCGGGGACGGACCAGCCCACCGAGCCGCTGTACCTGCGCCGCCCGGACGTCCACGAGGCCGCCGCGCGCAAGCGCGTGAGCGACACCGCGCCCGCCCCGGCGCCCGAGGGGTCCCGATGAGCGCGCGCCGCTACGAGATCCGCCTGCGCCCGCTGAAGGCCGCCGACCTCGACCGCGTCGTCGAGCTCGAGCGCGAGCTGTTCGGGCGCGGCGCCTGGACGTACGGGATGCTCGCGGACGAGCTCGCGGGCCTCGGGCGGTGGTACGTCGCCGCGGAGCCCGTGCGCCTCTACGCCGCCGGCCCGCAGCCCGTCGTCGGCTACGCGGGCCTGTGGTTCGACGGCGACGTCACCCAGGTCATGACCCTCGGCGTCGACCCGGCGTTCCAGCACCAGGGCGTCGGCTCCACGCTCCTGGAGGCGCTGATCGAGCGTTCCCGCGACCTCGGTGCGAGCGCGGTGCTGCTCGAGGTGCGGGTCGACAACGACCCGGCGCTCGCGCTCTACGCGAAGTACGGGTTCGAGCAGCTCGGCATCCGCAAGCGCTACTACCAGCCCGAGGACGTCGACGCCTACACGATGCGGCTCGAGCTCGGCGCGGCCGGGGCGCCCGGCGGGCCCGACGCGCCGGACTACGGCACCGCGCCCGACACCGGCGTCCTCGCGTGAGCGCGCCCGCGCCGCGGAGCCCTCGCACCGGCACGGCCGGGTCCGACGCCGGCCGTCGAGACCGCGTGCTCGTCGCCGCGCCCGACCTGGCGGAGGCGCTCGCGGGCGACCGCCCGCCCGTCGTGCTCGACGTGCGCTGGGCGCTCGGCGTCACCGACGGGCGCGAGCAGCACCGCGCGGGGCACGTCCCGGGCGCCGTCTACGTCGATCTCGAGACCGAGCTCGCGGCGCCGCCCTCGGCCGCGGCGGGCCGGCACCCGCTGCCCGACCCGGCCGACCTCCAGACCGCGGCGCGGCGCTGGGGCGTGCGTGCGGACCGACCGGTCGTCGTCTACGACGCCGTGGGCGGCACCTCCGCCGCGCGCGCCTGGTGGCTGCTGCGCTGGGCGGGCCACGACGACGTGCGCATCCTCGACGGCGGGCTCGCCGCCTGGCGGGCGGCCGGGCACGCGCTCGACGAGGGCGACGTGCGGCCCGAGCCGGGCGACGTCGTCGTCATGCCGGGCGGGATGCCCGTGCTCGACGCCGACGGCGCAGCCGACCTCGCGGCCTCGGGCGTGCTGCTCGACGCGCGCGCGGGCGAGCGGTACCGCGGCGAGGTCGAGCCGGTCGACCCGCGCGCGGGCCACGTCCCCGGAGCGGTGAGCGCGCCGACCACGGACAACCTCGCCGCCGACGGGACGTTCCTGGAAGAGGCCGCGCTGCGTGCGCGGTTCGCGGCCCTGGGGGCGCTGCACGGCGCGGACGACGCGCCCCCGGCCGTGGGCGTCTACTGCGGCTCGGGCGTGACCGCGGCGCACGAGGTCGCCGCCCTCGCGACGCTCGGCGTCGAGGCGGCGCTCTACGCCGGCTCGTGGTCGCAGTGGTCGAACGACCCGGCACGGCCCGCCGCGACCTGACCGCACCGCGCCGCGGACGCCGCGAGGCGGCACCCCGGTGGGGTGCCGCCTCGGCGGGCGTGCGCGGGGGTCAGACGGTCGCGATGGCCTGCTCGGGCGCGAGACGCGGCGAGCGCGGGTAGGGCGTGCCGACGCCGTCGGCCACGCCGACGTTGATGACGAGCATCGACTTCCAGCCGTTGTCGGCGAAGAACTCGGCGTCGATCCCGGCGCGGTCCATGCCGTTCATCGGGCCTGCGGCGAGGCCGGCGGCGCGCAGGCCGACGACGAGGTAGCCCGCCTGGATGTGCGCGTTGTCGCGCGCCATGCCGTCGCGGACCTCGGGGACGCCGTGAAGGTTGTCGCGCATGCCGGGCACGTGCGGGAACAGCGTGTCGAGGTGCTCGTGGAACGCGGGGTCGTACGCGACGACGAGCGACAGCGGCGCGTTCGCGACGCGCTCCTTGTTGCCGTCGTTCATGTGCGCGACGAGGCGCTCGCGGGCCTCGGGCGTGCGCACGGCCAGGATGCGCAGCGGGACGGTGTTCATGGCCGTCGGGCCCCACTTGACGAGGTCGTAGACCGCGGCGAGCTGCTCGTCGGTCACCTCGGCGTCGGTGAACTGCGCGGTGGTGCGCGCCTCGCGGAAGAGGCGGTCGGCCGTGGTCTCGTCGATCTGCAGGCTCTCGGGAGCCAGGGTGTCGGTGCTCATGACCGGGGCAACGGTTGAGCATTGAACCATCTTCCCGACAGACGGTGTGACGTGCGCGACACGGCGCGGTCCTCCCGCGCGCGCGACTACCCTGGACGCCATGGTTCCCTCTGTGTCCGTGAGGTCTCTGTGAGCGCCGGCGAGCCCCTGGTGCTCGGCATCGAGACGTCCTGCGACGAGACCGGCGTCGCGCTGGTCCGGGGTCGCGAGCTGCTCGTCGACACGGTCGCGAGCTCGATGGACGAGCACGCGCGCTACGGCGGCATCATCCCCGAGGTCGCGTCGCGCGCCCACCTCGAGGCGATGATCCCCACGATCGAGCGCAGCCTCGGCACGGCCGACGTCGACCTGTCCGAGGTCGACGCGATCGCCGTCACCGCCGGGCCGGGGCTCGTCGGCCCGTTGACGATCGGCGCGTCGGCCGCCAAGGCGCTCGCGCTCGCGCTCGGCAAGCCGCTCTACGGCGTCAACCACGTCATCGGCCACGCGGCCGTGGACGAGCTCGTGCACGGCGCGTTCCCGGAGCGCGTCATGGCGCTCGTCGTGTCCGGCGGGCACAGCTCGCTCCTCCTGGTCGACGACGTCGCGACGTCCGTCTCCGAGCTCGGCTCGACGCTCGACGACGCGGCGGGCGAGGCGTTCGACAAGGTCGGGCGCCTGCTCGGCCTCCCGTACCCGGGCGGGCCGCACATCGACCGCCTCGCGCGCGAGGGCGACCCCACGGCGATCCGCTTCCCGCGCGGCCTCACGGCGCGCAAGGACCAGGAGAAGCACGCGTACGACTTCTCCTTCTCCGGCCTCAAGACCGCCGTCGCGCGCTGGGTCGAGGCACGGCAGGACGCGGGGGAGGAGATCCCCGTGCACGACGTCGCGGCCTCCTTCGCGGAGTCCGTCGCCGACGTGCTCACCGCCAAGACCATCGCGGCGTGCGAGCGGCACGGCGTGTCGACGCTCGTCGTCGGCGGCGGCTTCAGCGCGAACTCGCAGCTGCGCGACATGGCCGCGAAGCGCTGCGCGGAGGCGGGCATCGAGCTGCGCATCCCGCCGATCCGCTACTGCACGGACAACGGCGCGATGATCGCCGCGCTCGGGTCCGCCGTCGTGCGGGCCGGCGTGGCGCCGTCGAGCCTCGACATCGGCGTGGACTCGTCGATGCCGCTGACCGTGACGCACGTGTGACCTCCGAGCCTGGCCTCACGCCCGACGAGGCGCTGCGCCGCGCGCACGCGTGGGCCCAGGCGGCCGCAGCGTCGCGCCCCGGGCCGGAGCGGGCTCAGGCCGAGCACGCCGCGGCGTACTGGTCGGCGCAGCACCGGGCGCTCCTCGCGACCGTGCCCGTCCCTGCCTACGGGACGCCGGCCGCGACGACCGTCGCGCTGTACGGCCAGCCCTCCGGCGTCCCCACGACGACCGTCGCGCTGTACGGCCAGCCCTCCGGCGTCCCCACGACCCAGCCCGCGTACGGGGCGTCCACCGTCTCGTGGGAGGTGCCGCGCCGCCGTCGGGGTCGTGCCGGGCGGGTGGTGATGTTCGTCCTGGTGCTCGTGGTGTCCGTCGTCGCGTACCTCGTCAACGACGTGCGCGAGGCGCGGGACGACGGCGCGGTCCTGCCCACCGAGCAGGAGGGCGCCGTACCGCCCCCCACGGTCTGGGAGGACCCGAGCCCCGACGCGACGGCGTCGGCGACCGGCATGGAGGCCGCGTGGAAGGCGGGCGAGTACGCCGAGCCGCTGCCCGACCCCGTGCCGGGCGCGACGCAGACCACGCCCTTCCTGCCCGACCACCCCGACCCCACGGCCTGGCTGCTCGCCCTCAACCCCGCCAACGAGGGCGTGCAGGTCGTGTTCACCGACGACCCGACGCTCAACTGCGGCATGGAGCACGTCGCGGAGCACGACGCGTACGCGACCGGCTCGGCGGGCTGCTTCCAGCCCGCCCACCCGACCGTGCTGTTCGTGTGGTGGGGCGAGGACTCCGACCCGGCGACCAAGCAGGTGCTGCTCGCGCACGAGCTGTCGCACCTGCTCCAGTGGTGGCACGAGTTCGACCTGCTCCAGTCGGCCGTCGACTCGGGGTTCGCGGAGGACGAGGAGTGGACGCACGCGCTCGAGACCGACGCGACGTGCCGCGTGCTGTCGTGGGGCGGGTACTCGGAGGCGGCGGCGGACCGCACGTCGTCGCCGTGCGACACCGACGACTGGTCGCCGACGTGGCTCGCCGACCGCGCCGCGGACCTCGGCGTGGTCCTGCGCGACTACTGACCGTCCCCGGAGACCGTCAGAGCGGGCGGCCCGCCCGCATCTCCGCGACGAGCGAGCGCACGACGGCGTCCAGCTCGCCCCCGTTGCGGCGCGCGACCGCGCGCTGGCGCTGGTAGGACGCGCCACGCCGCACGATCGTGCGCACGCCGTCGAGCTCGTCCAGGCACCCGAGGCGCGCGGCGACGGGCTCGAGCTCGACGAGCAGGCGCCCGACGGCGTCGGTCACGAGCTCCTCGTTGCCCTCGCGGTCGAGGATGATGATCGCGTCCATGCCGTAGCGCGCCGAGCGCCACTTGTTCTCCTGCGCGAACCAGGGCGGGATGCTCGGGAGCTCGCGGCCCTCGTCGAGCATCGTCGAGAAGTGCTCGACCAGGCAGTGCGTGAGCGCGGCGAGCGCGAGCAGCTCGGAGATGTTCGTGACGCCGTCGCAGATGCGCGTCTCGAGCGTGCCGAACTGCGGGGCGGGCCGCAGGTCCCAGCGGATCTCGTCGAACGCGTCGATGACCCCCGTGTGGAGCATGTCCGCGACGTAGCCCTCGAGCTCCTCCCACGTGCCGAACTGGAACGGGAGCCCCGCCGTGGGGAGCTGCTGGAACATGAGCGCCCGGTTCGACGCGTACCCGGTGTCCTTGCCACCCCAGAACGGCGAGCTGGCCGAGAGCGACTGCAGGTGGGCGAAGGTCGTGAGCATCGCGCGCTGGATCGGCAGCACCTTGGCGCGGTCCTCGATGCCGACGTGCACGTGCACGCCGTAGATGAGCATCTGCCGCCCCCACCACTGCGTGCGGTCGATGAGGGTGTTGTAGCGCTGCTTGTCGGTGACCTTCTGCTGCGCCCAGCGCGCGAACGGGTGCGTGCCCGCGCTCATGAGCTCCACGCGCAGCGGGTCGGTCACGGCCCGGAGCTCCTCGATCGACCGCTCGAGGTCGCGTCCCGCCTCGCCGACCGTGCGGCACACGCCGCTCACGACCTCGACCGTGTTGAGCAGCAGCTCCTGCTTGATGGACGGGTGCGTGCCCCCGTCCTCCGGGCGCACCGCGTCGAGGACCGTCTGGGCGACCTGGCGCAGGTCACCCGAGTCGGCGTCGACGAGCGCGAGCTCCCACTCCAGCCCGACGGTCGAGCGCTCCGACCGCGCGAACGGGATCGCGGTACGCCGCGGCAGGGCGCTCACCGCGGGCCCCCCTGGGCATCGCTCTGCGGGGCGCCCGTCGAGGGGGCGGCGAGCGGCTCGACGACGAGGACCTGCTGGGACCCGCCCACACGCGTCAGGACGATCGTGGCGGTCGCGTCGCCCGTGAGGGCGAGCTGCCGACGGAGCTGCTCGGGCGTGACGGCCGTGCCGCGCTTCTTGATCGTCAGGCGTCCCACGCCGCGCTCGCGCAGGTATGAGCGCAGCCGCTTGAGACCGAACGGCATCGTGTCGAGCACGCGATAGCCGCGTGCGAGGCCGTCCGCGAGCCCGGTCGCGTCGAGGGGCGCGGGGGAGTCGGTCGTCACGTAGGCGATCGTCCGGTCGAGCAGCCGCCCGCCGAGCCCGCGGGCCGCGTGGGCGACGAGCCCCGCACGGATGACCGCGCCGTCGGGCTCGTAGAGGTACTGCCCGACGCCTCCCACGTCGGGGACGACGTCGTGCTCGCCGGGGCGGTGGGCGACCCGGCGCGTCGTGGTGCGCTCGGTCCCGTCCGGCCCAGTCCACGTCGTGAGGACGAGCGCGGAGCGGCCCGGTCCCTCCGGCGCGAGCGGCCCGAACCAGAGGCCCGCCTCCACGACGTCGCCGTCGACCGAGACCCACTCGGTCTCGGCGTCCTCGGGCAGGCCGTCGTGCGGGATCCCGGGACCGACCTTGATGCCCACGGCGGGGACGCGATCGCGCAGCGCCCACACCGCGTCGAGCGGCGGGGCGTACGCCTTCGGGTCGAACACGCGCTTGCCGCCCCGCGTCCGTCGGGCCGGGTCGGCGTACACGCCCTCGATCCGCTCGCCCTCGAGGTCGAGCGCGAGCCCGTCGCCGTGGCGCACCTCGGCCTCGGGGAAGTGGCGCAGGTTCACGGTCGCGATCGCCGCGGTGAGCTCGTCGACGTCGGTCGCGAGGACCTCGAGCTCCGCGGCGGCGAACGCGAGGGCGTCGACGCCGATCCCGCTCGTGAGGTCGGCGACGCGCCGGATCCCCGCGTCCTGGTACCGCCGCGCGTGCAGGCCCGCGACGACGAGCCGGCTCGCCTGCTCCAGCCCCGCCTGCGTGAAGAGCATGCCGTCGGCGAACGCGCCGAGCTTGCCGCGGGCGGCCGCGCGCAGCCGCGACTGCGTGAGCGCCGCGGCGGCGAGGTCGGGGTCGACGCCCTTCGCGCGCAGCCCCGCCGAGAGCACGAGCGCCTGCTGCTCGTCGTACGGGGGCAGCGCGCCGAGCAGCGCCCAGCCCTCGGGGCTGAGCAGCTTGGTCAGCGTGGCGGCGTCCATGGCGTCGATCCTTCCACGGGGGACGGGGACCCCGCGCAGCCGGGACCCGGATCGTCCCGAGGGGCGGACGTTGGCACTCGCCTTGACCGAGTGCTAACGGCGACCTAGATTTGAGGACGTGCCGCCACCGCTCGCGGAGGCGGCACCACGTGCGACCAGGCTGTCCGGCACCCGCGACGACGGCCAGCCGGTGCGCTCGACCCATCCGTTGCAGTTCTCACCGCGAAAGGGGAGGTCCGACGTGTCGGTCCCCATCAAGCCGCTCGAGGACCGGATCGTCGTGAAGGCCCTCGAGGCCGAGACCACGACCGCATCCGGCCTGGTCATCCCGGACACCGCCAAGGAGAAGCCCCAGGAGGGCGAGGTCCTGGCCGTCGGTCCGGGCCGTGTCGACGACAACGGCAACCGCGTCCCGCTCGACGTGACCGTCGGCGACAAGGTCATCTACAGCAAGTACGGCGGCACCGAGGTCAAGTACGGCGGCGTGGACTACCTGGTCCTGTCCGCGCGCGACATCCTCGCCGTGGTGGTCGGCTGACGCCGACCCGTTCCAGCAGCAGGGCCCGCGACCGTCCGGTCGCGGGCCCTGCTGCGTTCCGTGGCCGGTCGCCCCACCGTCTCCCACGGGTCGTGCGCACGTGCTCGCCCGGTACGACGTCGGACCGGTGCCGTGCAGGTCTGCTGGTGGTGCCGCGGCGTGCCGGTCAGCCGGTGCGGCGAGCGCCGCCGGCGAGGATCGCCGCCCGCTCGTCCTCGCTCAGGCCGCCCCACACCCCGTACGGCTCGCGCACGCGGAGCGACTGCTCGCGGCACTGCATCATGACGGGGCACGAGTGGCAGATCGCCTTCGCGGCCTCCGCGCGCCGTCGTCGCGTCGAGCCGCGTTCGCCCTCGGGGTGGAAGAACAACGTGTCGTCCGCGTCGCGGCACGAACCCTGGTACTGCCATTCCCACAGCTCCATGACGGGCCCGGGGAGCCTCGAGATCTCTGCCATGGCGAACAACCTACAAGCGTTGCAGAGGTTGTTCAAGTCCCCTGTGGTGAAAAAGTGAACGGGCAGGTCGCGACCGGTTCGAACGCGCCGATGTGGGTCACGCGGCGTCGAAGCGATCCATGGCACGCGGAGGGGCTGGCGCGATGTTGACGCGATGGCGCGTTTGCGCGTGTGGTGAACAAATACTGCACAAGTCTGAAGCGAAGGGTGCAGGACTGTGACCTGGACGAGGTGGCGAGACCGGTGGCCGGTCGGCAGAATCGATCCATGACCTCCGTCCGGTCCGCCCCCGACCCCGAGGGAGCCCGACCGAGCATGTCCTCGAACCCCGGCCTCGCCGTCGCCGCCGTCGCGCGCCGGCTCGGTGTCGCGCCCGCAACCCTGCGGACCTGGGACCGCCGCTACGGCCTCGGCCCGTCCCAGCACCGCGCGGGATCCCACCGCCGCTACACCGACGACGACGTCGCGCGCCTGGTCGTCATGCGGCGCCTCACGCTCGACGGCGTCGCGCCCGCCGACGCCGCCCGCGCGGCCCTCGCGGCCGACGACGACGAGCTCGACGCGCACCGCGGCACCGTCTCGTTCGACGAGCACGGCGCCGAGGGCGGCGCGGACCTCGACGACGACCTCGACGCGGACGACGCCGCCGCCGAGCCGGCCCCGCCGTCACGCCCGTTCCTGCGGGCCGTGCCCGGGGGCGAGCCCGCGCGGGGAAGCGGGCCGCGTGCGCTCGGCGTGCGGGAGGCGCCGCGCCCGACGCGCGTCTCCGACGTCGTCGACGCCGCGATCGCCTATGACCAGCGCAACTGCGACCGGCTCCTGCGCATCCCCGCCGGTGGCGACCCCGCCACCTGGTGGTCCGACCTCGTCGAGCCGGCGCTCGAGCGGCTCGCCGAGCGCACGGTGCTCGCCGGTCCGGGAGAGGTCCCCGAGGTCGTCCTCGCCAACGCGACGCTGGGCGCGCTGCGCGAGTACACGCAGGCGAGCGAGGACGCGATCGTCGCGGCGGGCGGCCCCCCGCGCAACCACCCGAGCCGCATGCGCCGGATCGTCCTCGTCTTCGCGGCGCCCGACGAGCCGCTGCCGCTGGCCGCGCACGCCCTCGCGGCGTCGCTCGCGTCGCACGGCGCGATGGCCCGGATCGTCACGGGGCCGGCGAACGTCCACCGCACGCTCGAGATCGTCACGATGGTGCGGCCCTCCGCCGTCGCCATGGTGACGACCCAGGCGCGTCCTGACCTGGGGATCGTGCACGCCGCGCACGAGGCGAACCCGAGCCTGCCGTTCTTCGTCGGCCTGCCGAGCGACGAGGCTGCCGGCGACCTCCCGCTCGCTGCGACGGTGCACCGCGTGCGCAGCTTTCCCGGGCTCCTGCACGAGCTCCTGGCGGTCGTCCGCTGAGGTCTCGGGCGGCCGGTCTGCGGGGTGCCGGGCGCGGTTCGCGGCGGGAATACCGGAGAGCCCCGCGGCGTAGAATCCTGGTGTGACCGCCTCGCCCGTCCCCGCCGCCGCTCCCGACCGCGACCCCTTCGGTTTCCTGGGTCTCACCTACGACGACGTCCTGCTGCAGCCCGGTTACTCGGACCTGGCGCCGTCGGACATCGACACCACGACGCGCCTGACCCGCGAGATCTCGATCCGCGTGCCGCTCGTCTCGGCGGCGATGGACACCGTCACCGAGTCGCGCATGGCGATCGCGATGGCGCGCCAGGGCGGCATCGGCGTCCTGCACCGCAACCTCTCCATCGAGGACCAGGCGCTCCAGGTGGACCTGGTGAAGCGCACGCAGACGGGGATCATCGACAACCCCGTGACGATCGGCCCGGACGCGACGCTCGAGGAGCTCGACAAGACGGCGGGCGAGTACCGCATCTCCGGCTTCCCCGTCCTCGACGCCGAGCGCCGCCTCATCGGCATGGTCACCAACCGCGACCTGCGCTTCACGCCCGTCGCGGAGTGGGCCACGACCAAGGTCGACGAGGTCATGACGCCGCAGCCGCTCATCACGGGCCCGGCCGGCATCTCGCGCGAGGAGGCCACCGCGCTCCTGCGCAAGCACAAGCTCGAGCGTCTCCCGCTCGTGGACGCCGACGGCCGCCTCACGGGCCTCATCACCGTGAAGGACTTCGTGAAGTCCGAGCAGTTCCCGCAGGCGTCCAAGGACGGCCAGGGGCGCCTGCTCGTGGGCGCCGCCATCGGCTACTTCGGCGACGCGTGGCAGCGCGCCACGACGCTCATCGACGCGGGCGTGGACGTGCTCGTCGCCGACACGGCGCACGGCAACGTCCGCATGCTCATCGAGATGGTCGCGCGCCTCAAGTCCGACCCGGCGACGCGCGACGTGCAGGTGATCGGCGGCAACGTCGCGACGCGCGAGGGCGCCCAGGCGTTCGTCGACGCGGGCGCGGACGCGGTCAAGGTCGGCGTCGGTCCGGGCTCCATCTGCACGACGCGCATCGTCACCGGCGTGGGCGTCCCGCAGGTCACGGCGGTCTACGAGGCGTCGCTGGCCGCGCGCCCGGCGGGCGTGCCCGTCATCGCGGACGGCGGCATGCGCCACTCGGGCGAGATCGGCAAGGCGATCGTCGCGGGCGCGGAGTCGGTGATGCTGGGCTCGATGCTCGCGGGCACCGAGGAGTCGCCGGGCGAGACGATCCTCGTGAACGGCAAGCAGTACAAGGCGTACCGGGGGATGGGCTCCATGGGCGCCATGTCCTCGCGCGGCAAGAAGTCCTACTCGAAGGACCGCTACTTCCAGGCCGAGGTCACGAGCGACGACATGATCGTCCCCGAGGGCATCGAGGGCCAGGTCGCGTACAAGGGCTCGCTCGGCACGGTCGCGCACCAGCTCGTCGGCGGTCTGCACCAGACGATGTTCTACGTCGGTGCGCGCACGGTCCCGGAGCTCCAGGAGAAGGGGCGCTTCATCCGCATCACGTCGGCGTCGCTCAAGGAGAGCCACCCGCACGACGTCCAGATGACCGTCGAGGCGCCGAACTACTCCGGCTTCTGAGGCGGCTCGCCGCCACGCGACGACGGCCCGGCGTCCGGCACCCTGCACGGGGCCGGGTGCCGGGCCGTCGTCGCGCGGCACGGGCGCCGTCAGGCGGGCGCGGGTGCGCCGTCGAGGCTCACGAGGCCATGACGCGCGTGTGCAGGGCCTGCACGGCGTACCGGGCGGCCCAGAACGCGCCGTGCTGCCACGCCGAGATCTCCGACATCCAGTCGCCCGCGAAGTACACGTTGCCCGCGCCCTGCTGGAGCTGCTTGAAGCGCGACGACTGCGTGTTCGGGTACGCCCACGCGCCCTCGATGTAGGGCACCTTGTGCCACGCGATGGAGAACGAGCTCTCGAGCTCGGTCCGGTACTTCTCGCCGTGGATCTTCACGCCCTGCTCGACGGCGCGCATCTCGCGCTGCCGCGGCGTCATGTCCGCGTAGGAGCGCGCGTTGGCGCCGGTGTTGTAGTACCCGACGACGAGGCCACGACGCTCGCCGTACCCGTAGGAGGGATACCAGACGTGGGCGAGGTCCATGTCGGTCTCCGTGATCCCGCCGAAGATCCGGTGGTCGTCCTCCCAGAACCGCGAGCGGTACTCGAGCCCGATCTTGCCCGCGGGCGACCCGACCGCGAACTCGCCCAGGGCGGCGTCGACGTCGGCCCCCCAGTTGGTGTCCCACCGCCGCATGAGCCCCGCGGGCGCGGCGACGATCGCGAAGTCCGCATCGATCTGGCGGGCCTTGCCGTTGTGGGCCGTGTAGGTGACGGTGACGCCGCTCGTGGTGTTCCGCACCCCGGTGACCGGCGAGCTGAACAGGACGTTCTGCTTGCCGATGGCCCGGACGAAGTAGTCGTAGGTCGTGTCCATGCCGCCCTTCGGCTGGAACATGAGCATCGACTGCTCCCAGTTGATCTCGAACGGGAAGTACTGCCCCACCTTCGACGCGAGCACCTCCGAGACCGTGCCGGGGCCGGGGAGCGGCGTGCCGTGCTCGTTCCAGGCGGACGGGTAGACGGAGTAGCCCCGGTTGTCCCCGCCGCGGTAGCTGCCGTCGGACTGCAGCGACCCCCAGGACCGGAGGAACGCGCGCAGGTTCTCCTTGTCCGCGGCCGTGAGCTTCTGGTCGAGCGCGCCCTGGTCGGTCGCGTAGCTCAGCAGCTCGGACGTGTAGCCGAAGACGTCCGCCTTGGCCGTGCGGTACCGGACCGGGTTGCCGGGAGTGGCGCCCGAGCGCTCGTTGTAGAGGTAGGCGTCCGCGTTCGCGTTGGTGAACACCTCGTAGGGGACGCCCAGCTCGCGCAGGTAGTCCATGGTGACCATCCACTGGGCGATGCGGCCCGCGCCCGCGTTCATGTACACGCCGTCGGAGAACCGTGCCTTCTGGGTGACGCCGTTGATGTCCGTCTCGGAGTCGCCCCCACGTATCGTCAGCGTCCGCCCGCCGGGCCGGTGCCGCGCCTCCAGCACCGTCACCCGGTACCCCGCCTTCTGCAGCTCGTACGCCGAGGCGAGGCCCGCGGGCCCGGCGCCCACGACGACGACCTTCTTGGCGGAGCGTCCCGTCAGGCTGAAGTCGCTGCCCCGCGGCGGTGTCCACGACTCGTTCCGCGGCTGGGCGGCGGCCGTCGGCGCGAGCCCGACAGCGCCCATCGTCGCGAACATGACGCCGGCGCTGGAGCCGACCCCGACGGCCTGGAGGAAGTTGCGGCGCGAGACGCCGGACGTCTTCTCGTCAGTGACCATGTGGCTGGAGCCCTCTCGTCCACGGCCCGACGGACGGACTGCCCGGCCCACGATGCCGGGTGCCGCCGTCAGCACCGCGGCCGACGCTAGGCACGCGTCGTCGCGAACGCGGGTCCGGCAGGTTTCGCGTCCGTCAACGCGCGGCGGCTCGCGTAAACGTCTCGTGTCGTCGCCGTCGCGCCGGGTCGCGGGACCGCGCGGCACGGGCGTCGCGCGCCCGACGGGGCGGCGACGAGCGGACACGCGACCGTCACGGCCCGGAAACGGTCGGCGTCTAGCGTCGCCGCTCCGGTGGCCGTCCTGGCCGCCGGAGCGGGCGCCAGGGTGGCGCCCGTCGTCCCCGCCTGGAGGCCTGCATGAAGAACCGCACGAAGGTCGTCGTCGCTGTCGCCGTCACCGCCGCCGTGGCCGTCCCCGGCACCGCCGTCGCCGCAGGGAAGCTCTTCGAGCCGAAGCCCACCGAGTCCTTCTCGTTCGTCACCGGCGACACCCCGTCGATCGCCGACGGCGTCGCGTTCGGCAAGAACGTCGCCTGGTACAAGTCCTCGGGCCTCGGGCCCTCCGCGATGAACACGGCGTCGGGGGCGGGGGCCGAGGAGCGCTACATTCCCACCGACGTGTTCCCCGGCGGGGTGCTGCCGGCGGGGGTGACGATCACCGAGGCGCAGGGGATCAACGTCCTCATGCGGATCGGCGAGAACCTCGAGCGCGCCGGGCTGTCCTACGACGACGTCGTGTCCATGCGCGTGTTCCTCCAGAACCCCGCCGGGCAGGAGAAGATGGACTTCGCCGGCTGGAACCGCGCCTACCGGCAGTTCTTCGCCAACACGAACCTCGCGACCGGCAAGCCGATCGACGTCCAGCTCGGCTCGGCGACGACCGCCCCGATGGTCGTCAACGCCGCGCGCCCGTCGCGGTTCGCGCTCGAGATCGAGAACCTCCCCGTGAACGGCTGGCTCGTCGAGGTGGAGGTCGACGCCGTCTACCCGAAGTGACGCACGACGGGCCGGCGCCCCGGAGGGTGCCGGCCCGTCGCGGGGGAGGCGACTCAGTCGCGGAAGGTCTCGATGTTCGCGCCGAGCTCGCGCAGGCGCTCCGTGAGGCCCTCGTAGCCGCGCGCGATGATGTCGACGCCGCGCAGGACCGAGGTGCCCTTCGCCGCGAGCATCGCGAGCAGGATGACGACGGCGGGCCGCAGGGCCGGCGGGCAGCTCACCTCGGCACCGGACCAGCGCGTCGGGCCGGTGACCTGGAGCCGGTGGGCGTCCAGGAGCCGCACGTCGGCGCCGAGGCGCGTGAGGTCCGTGAGGTGGATGGCGCGGCCCTCGTAGACCCAGTCGTGGATGAGCGTCGTGCCCTGCGCGTTCGCCGCGATGACGGCGAAGAACGGCAGGTTGTCGATGTTGAGGCCCGGGAACGGCATGGGGTGGATCTTGTCGATCGGCGCCCGGAGCTCGCTCGGGTGCACGGTGACGTCCACGAGGCGCGTCCGGCCGTTGCGGGCCAGGTACTCGGGGCTCAGCGTGTAGCGCAGCCCCATCTCGGACAGGGTCGCGAGCTCGATCTCCATGAACTCGATCGGGACCCGGGCCACCGTGATCTCGGAGCCGGTGACGATGCCCGCGGTGAGCAGGCTCATGGCCTCGACCGGGTCCTCCGAGACGGCGTACTCCACGTCCACGTCGATCTCGGTGCGGCCGTGCACGCGCAGGGTCGTCGTGCCGATGCCCTCCACGCGGACGCCGAGCAGCTCGAGGTAGAAGCACAGGTCCTGGACCATGTAGTTGGGGCTCGCGTTGCGGATCGTCGTGACGCCGTCGCGGCGGGCCGCGGCCATGAGCGCGTTCTCCGTGACGGTGTCGCCGCGCTCGGTGAGCACGACCGACAGGTCCGTGCCCGAGGCCGGGGCCACGGTCGCGTGGTAGTTGCCGCCCGTCGCGGTGACCGCGAGGCCGAACGGCCGCAGCGCGATCATGTGGGGCTCCACGGTGCGCGTGCCGAGGTCGCACCCGCCGGCGTACGGGAGCTCGAACGTGTCCCGGAGCCCGAGCAGCGGGCCGAGGAACATGATGATCGAGCGCGTGCGCCGCGCGGCGTCGACGTCGATGGCGGCGAGGTCGAGCTGGTCCGGCACGACGATCTCGAGGTCGCGCCCGCCGGTCGTCCAGGTCGCCCGGACGCCGATCGAGCGGAGCACGTCGACGATGCGGTCGACCTCCACGATGCGGGCGACGCCGCGCAGCGTGGTGCGGCCCCGGTTGAGCAGCGACGCGCACAGGAGGGCGACCGCGCCGTTCTTGGAGGAGTTGACCTCGATGCGCCCGGACAGCGTGTGGCCGCCCTGGACGCGCAGGTGCGCGTGCTTGGGCCCGCCGAGGCTGATGATCTCGGAGTCGAGCGCGAGGCTGATGCGGTTGAGCATCTCCAGGCTGAGGTTCTGGGCGCCCTGCTCGATGCGGTGCACGGCGCTCTGGCTCGTGCCGAGCCGCTCGGCGAGCTGGGTCTGCGTGAGGCCCCGGTTCTGGCGGGCGCCGCGGATGAGCGCGCCGACCTGCGTCAGAGGGGCGTCGTCGATCACTGTCATGCGAGCGACGATAACTCATGGATGAGATATTCACGCGTCGGCGCCGCGCAGTCGTGGCGAGATCACGCGTTCGTCACACGATCTCCATCCGTGTCGTGAGATAGGTGGCGGCCGGGTGCGCCCGGGCCTCGTGCCGGGCTCGTCGGCGGGCACGTCCGCTACGAGGGCCAGCGGCCGTCCGCGCCGGCCCCGACGTAGGGCGGCTCGCGCTCGGGGTCCAGCGCGTCGACCCAGCGTCGGTGCGCCGCGACCTGGAGGTCGTGGAGGGCGTCGGGGCCCAGGGCGCCGAGGTCCGGGAAGGCGCGCCCGAGGGCGTCCAGGAGGTCCAGCGTGGCGAGGACGTCGGCGTCCGCGGTGTGCAGGGGGCCGACGTCGAGCACCTCGTAGCGCGCGCAGAGGTCGACGAGCCGGCGCTTGCCCTCGCGGGCCGGGTCCCACGCGCGGTCCAGCACGAGCGGGTCGAGCACCGGGCGCACGGGGCGGCCCAGCCGGGCGGCGAGCGTCGGCAGGCCGTGGCGGACGAGCTCCGCGTCGAGGAGGGACAGGTCGAACGCGGCGTTGTACGCGACGATCGGCACCCCGTCGCGCTGGGCGTCGACGAGGAGCGTCGCGATCTCCTCCAGCGCCGTCGCGGGCGCGACCCCGTGGGCGACCGCGTGCGCCGTCGTGACCCCGTGGATCGCCGTCGCCTCGGTGGGGATCTCGACACCGGGGTCGAGGAGCCACGTGCGCACGTGCGTCGAGCCGGGCTCGCGCAGCACGAGCGCGGCGGTGACGATCCGGTCGACGTCCACGTCGACGCCCGTGGTCTCGGTGTCGAGACCGAGGAGCGGTCCCGCCGTCCAGGGCGTCGTCGTCATGGTCCACCTCGGGTCTCGCTCGGGTCCCGGTGCTCGTCGCGCCCGGTGCCGCCGGACGTCCCGGCGACGAGCGTCACCCTGCCAGCGCCCACCCACAGGGCGGTCGTGCCGGTGGCGGGTTCGGCCCGCCGGTAGGCTGGCCCGGTGAGCAACGAGATCGAGATCGGACGTGGCAAGCGCGGTCGGCGCGCGTTCTCCTTCGACGACGTCGCGGTCGTGCCCTCCCGGCGCACGCGCGACCCGAAGGAGGTGTCGGTCGGCTGGCAGATCGACGCGTACCACTTCGAGCTGCCGATCCTCGCGGCACCCATGGACTCGGTGATGAGCCCGGCCACGGCCGTCGCGCTCGGCAACCACGGCGGCCTCGGCGTGCTCGACCTCGAGGGCCTGTGGACCCGCTACGACGACCCCACCGCCCTGCTGGAGGAGATCGCGACCCTCGAGCCGCTCGAGGCGACGCGGCGCATGCAGGAGATCTACGCGGAGCCCATCAAGCCCGACCTCATCACGCAGCGCCTCAAGGAGATCCGCGCCGCGGGCGTCACGGTCGCGGGCGCTCTGTCGCCGCAGCGCACCCAGGAGCACTACCAGACCGTCGTCGACGCGGGCGTCGACCTCTTCGTCATCCGCGGGACGACCGTCTCGGCGGAGCACGTCTCGGGCGTCGCGGAGCCGCTGAACCTCAAGCGGTTCATCTACGAGCTCGACGTCCCGGTCGTCGTCGGTGGTGCCTCCACGTACACCGCGGCGCTGCACCTCATGCGCACGGGCGCCGCCGGCGTCCTCGTCGGCTTCGGCGGTGGGGCCGCGCACACCACGCGCGTCTCGCTCGGCATCCACGCGCCGATGGCGACGGCGGTCGCGGACGTCGCGGCCGCGCGCCGCGACTACCTCGACGAGTCGGGCGGCCGCTACGTGCACGTCATCGCCGACGGCGGCGTCGGCCGCTCGGGCGACCTCGTCAAGGCCGTCGCGTGCGGCGCGGACGCCGTGATGATCGGCGCCGCGCTCGCGCGGGCCGAGGAGGCGCCGGGCCGAGGCTGGCACTGGGGCTCCGAGGCGCACCACGCGCAGCTCCCGCGCGGCGAGCGCGTGAGCGTCGGCACCGCCGGGACGCTGGAGGAGATCCTCTTCGGCCCCGGCCGCCAGGCCGACGGCACCCTGAACCTCGTCGGTGCGCTGCGCCGCGCGATGGCGACGACCGGCTACTCCGACCTCAAGGAGTTCCAGCGCGTCGAGGTCGTCGTCTCGCCGTACCAGCCCCGCTGAGCCGCGCCGTGACGGGACGGGTCGCGGACGGACCCCGGCTGACCCGCGCGGGCGACGGCGTGCCCGACGCGGTGCCGGACGTGGTGCCCGACGGCGGCCGTGCCGGGACGGGCGCGGACGTCGGGTTCGCGGAGGTCGCGGACGACGACGTCGAGGCCGTCGTCGCGCTGTGGCGCACGTGCGGGCTCACCCGGCCGTGGAACGACCCGTACCGCGACCTCGCGGACGCGCGGCTGGGGGAGACGTCGACGGTGCTCGTGGGCCGGGCGACGCGCGACCTCCCGGGACCGGCGCCCGACGACGGCGAGGCGGGCGGCGCGGTCCGCGCGGGCGAGGTCGTCGCGTCGGCGATGGCCGGCGTCGACGGGCACCGCGGCTGGCTCTACTACGTGGCCGTCGACCCGCGTCTCCAGGGCATCGGCACGGGGCGTGCCACCGTCGTCGCGGCGGAGGCGTGGCTCGCCGCGCAGGGGGCGCGGGCGGTGCGGCTCATGGTGCGCTCGACCAACGTCGCCGTCCGCGGCTTCTACGAGCGCCTCGGCTACGCCGACCAGGAGTGCGTCGTGCTCGGCCGACCGCTCGGCGCGCCGGACGCGCGCGACGCCGGACGATGACGCCCGGCCCCGCCTGGGCGCCGTCCGCCGACGACCTGGCCGCGCTGGAGGCCGAGCACCGCGCGCGGGTCCGGGCGCTCGACCCGCTCGTCGCGGTCCCGGACCTGGGCGCGGCCCCGGGGGACGAGCGCCTGCTCGCCGTCCGGCTCCCCGACGGGTCGAGGGCCGCGGGCCTCGTCACGGTCGGCGACGTCGGCGCCGACTCCTCGGCCGCGCTGTTCCGCCCGCTGCGCGAGCACCGGCTGCGTGCCCGGGTAGCGGGACCGGACGTCCCGGGCGCGGTGGCGGCGCTCCTCTCGGCGTGGTCAGAGCACGTCGCGCAGGACCCGGGCACGCCGCCCGACGGCGACGGCGTGCCCCAGGTGGGACCTGCTCCGCGCGACCACGGGAGGATGCTGCTCTGGCCGAGCCGGGACGTCGGGGCGGTCGCGGCGCTCGCCGCGCACGGCATGCGCCCGACCGTGCACCTCGCCGCGCGCCGCGGGACGGCGCCGGGTGCGGAAGGGCACGGTCCGGCAGGCCTGGTGGTGCGTGACGCGACGCCCGACGACGTCCCGGCGCTCGTCGAGCACCAGCTCGCCGAGCTCGCGTACGACGAGCTCGTGGGCGCCGCCCGGGTGCGGCCCGGAGCCCGGGAGCACCTCGCGACCCAGGTCGCGGGTGCCGTGGCGAACCCGGCCACGACGTTCCTCGTCGCGACGGCGCCGCCGACGGACGTCCGCGGGACCGGGGACCGGGCCGAGGAGGTGCTGGGCGTCGTCGCGGTCGAGCCGCCGGAGCGGTCGGGGGCGGTCGCCGGGACGGTCACGACCAGGCCGGTCTCCTACCTCGTGCTGCTGCACGTGACAGGCGCCGCACGCGGCGCCGGGGTCGGCGGCACGCTCGTCGACGCGGCGCTCGCGCGCGTCCGGGACCGCGTCGGGGAGGACGCGGTCGTGCTCGTGCACCACGGCGTCCTCAACCCGCTCTCGGCACCCTTCTGGGCGCGCCGGGGCTTCCGCCCCGTGCTCACGACCTGGGAGCTCCCCGTCTCGGGCACTGTCGGTCCGACGACGTAGCCTGTCCCCATGACGAGCTCATCCGGCACCCCCGGCACCGGTCCTGGCGAGGGCGCCGCGCTGGACGGCCCGATCGACCCCGAGAACCCGGCCGCGACCTACGTGCTCGAGCCCGAGGTCGTCGCCCCCCTCGCGCAGCGCGTCGTCACGGGCAACGAGGCGGGCATGCACCGCTCCGTCCTGCCGTTCACGGGTGCGCCGCTCGCCGCGTTCCCGGTGTCCTCCGTCGAGGACGTCGCGCGAGCGGTCGACCGGGCACGGGCGGCCCAGCCCGCCTGGGCGGCGCGCTCCGTCCGGGAGCGCGCGGCCGTGCTGCGCCGCTTCGGCGAGCTCGTGCTCGCGCGGCAGTCGGACGGGCTCGACCTCATCCAGATGGAGTCCGGCAAGTCGCGGCGCAGCGCGTTCGAGGAGGTCGCGGACGTCGCGATCCTCACGCGCCACTACGCCCGGCGCGGGCCCGGCTACCTCGCCGACCGCCGCGCGCCGGGCATGCTGCCCGTGCTGACGGGCACGCGCGTGCACCGTCGCCCGGTGGGCGTCGTCGGCGTGATCGCACCGTGGAACTACCCGCTGACGCTCGCGTTCGCCGAGGCCGTGCCCGCGCTCGTGGCGGGGAACGCCGTCGTGCTCAAGCCCGACCCGCAGACGACGCTCACCGCGCTGTGGGGCGCCGAGCTGCTCGAGGAGGCGGGGCTGCCTGCCGACCTGTTCCTCGTCGTCGCGGGCGGCGGCGACGTCGGGGCGGCGGTGACCGACCACGTCGACCACATCGCGTTCACCGGCTCGACGGCGACGGGCCGCAAGGTCGCCGCGCGCGCGGGGGAGCGGCTCATCGGCGCGACCCTCGAGCTCGGCGGCAAGAACCCCCTCTACGTCGCGGCGGACGCCGACGTGCGCGCCGCGGCGCGCGGCGCGGTCCGCGCGTGCTTCTCCAACTCGGGCCAGCTCTGCGTCTCGATCGAGCGGATCGTGCTGCACGAGGACGTCGCCGACGCCTTCCTCGACGAGTTCGTGCCGCTCGTCCGCGAGATGCGCCTCGGGGCCGGGCTCGACTACTCCGCCGACATGGGGTCGCTCACGTCGCAGGCGCAGCTCGACCGCGTCGTCGCGCACGTCGAGGACGCCATCGCGCGCGGGGCACGCGTCCTCGCGGGCGGCGTGCACCGTGCGGACATCGGACCGTGGTTCTACGCGCCCACGGTCCTGGACGACGTGCCCGACGACGCCGCGTGCGCCCGGGAGGAGACGTTCGGCCCGGTCGTGTCGGTGCGGCGGGTCGCGAGCGACGACGAGGCCGTCCGCGTCATGAACGACTCGGAGCTCGGGCTCAACGCGAGCGTGTGGACGCGCGACGTCGCGCGGGGCCGCCGGATCGCGGCCCGCGTGGAGGCCGGGACCGTCAACGTCAACGACGGCTACTCCGCCGCCTGGGGTTCGGTCGGCGCGCCGATGGGCGGGTTCAAGGCGTCCGGCCTCGGGCGTCGGCACGGCCGCGAGGGGATCGAGGCGCTCACGGAGGCGCAGACGATCTCCGTGCAGCGCGGCGCCAACCAGGGCCTTACGCTCGACACGCTCTACGGGATCGGCGGCGAGCTCCCCAGCAAGGTGCTCACGACCGCGCTCGACGCGATGCGGAGGCTGCGCCTGCCCTGACCGCGCCGCCGGCGTGCCGCGGCGCGTCCTCAGCGGCGCACGGCGTCGAGCACGGCCTTCGTCGCCGCGGGCACCTCGCGGACGCGGTAGAGCACGGCCTTCCACGGCTCCACGCTCGCCGCGCTGACCCCGATCCCGACGGCGTCGAGGCCCGCGACGCGGCACGAGAAGAGCGTGCGCGGCAGGTGGTAGCCCTGCGTGACGACCACGGCCGTGCCGACGCCGAACTCCGACACCGCGCGCGTGCACGTCGCGTGCGTGTCGAAGCCCTCGCGGTCGAGCAGGATCGCGTCGTCCGGGACGCCCCGGTCGAGCAGCCACGCGCGCATCGACTCGGGCTCGTCGTAGTCGTCGTGCGCGTCGCCGCTCACGAGGACGACGGGCGCGACGCCACGGGAGTACAGCTCCGCGGCCGCGTCGAGCCGACGGCGCAGGTACGTGGACGGCGACCCGTCGGGTCGCAACCCCGCGCCCGGGACGACGATCGCGTCGCTCGGCGGCGCGTCGGCCGGGTCGGCGACGTGCGCGCGCCCGACGCCCTGCACGACGGCGAACGGCGCCAGCACGAGCACCGCCAGACCGGCCGCGACCCAGACCGTCGCGCGCCGCCGCCGCGACCAGCGCGGGCGACGCCGCAGCGACCGACCGGAGGACCGCGCCACCGACGGGGACGCGTCGGACGGGGAAGAGGCGGGCGGCGCCGGTTCGTCGGTCACGGCCCGACCCTAGCGCTGCCGGGGCGTCGAGCGAGCGATCGTGGCCGACCGAGCAGGCGATCGTGTCCCGTCCGCCGTCCAGGACGGACCGGGACTACCACCTGCTCGGCACGTTCCGGGGGAGAGAGTCAGGCGAGGGCGGCGAGCTCGTCGGTGAGGTTCGCGCGGGCGCGGTCCTCCCACAGCGTGGCGCCCTGCGGGGTGCGGAAGAGCGCACCGCCCGCGAGCAGGCCGCGCAGGACGGCGGCGCGACCGGTGCGGAAGGCGTCGTCGGGCACGTGCGCGTACTCGGCGCGGACCTGCCGGACGTAGCGCGTGTACCGGTCCGGCGCGGAGCCGAGGATCGCGAGGTCGGCGTCGGACACGAGCGCGCCCGGCCCGTCGCCCGCCGCGGGGGAGTGGTCCGTCGTCACGAGCACGAGCCGGACGACCTCCGCCACGGCCGCGGCGTCGAGGTGGCCCGCGAGCCGGGCTTCCGCCAGGTCGGCGGACCGTTCCTCGTCGCGACCCGCCTCGCCGTCGTGCACGGCGTCGTGGAACCACAGCGCGAGCTGGGTCACCGCGGTGCTCCCCGGCGCGTCGAGCGAGCCGTCGTCCGTCGGCCTGCCCGACGCCGCACCGCCGCCCGCCCGCCCGGGCGCAGCGACGTCGTCGGGCACCCCGGGCGCGCGCCCCTCCAGGAGGGCGAGCGAGTCGAGCGCGTGCACCAGGTGCTCGGGCCCGTGGTAGACGCGGTGCGGCTCGTGCCAGCGCTCGACGAGGTCCACGCCGACGTCCCGGGCACCGGGCAGCAGTGCGTCCCAGCGGGCGAGCAACGCGTCGGCCTTCGCCGCGCGCCGCGCACGGCCCGGCACGCGCAGCCCGGACGACCCGAGCCTCCGGGCGAGCTCGCGCCCGCCGACGGGGACGGCACCCGCCGCCACGGCGACGTCGTACCGCTCGGCGGCGACGTCGTAGTGGTCGAGGTCGAACGCGCGGCGGCTCACGCCGATCGAGGCCGCGAACGCGTGCAGCTCCGCCAGCGAGGCGTCCGACACGAGATGGCTGAACAGCGTCCCGTGCGCGGGCCACGCGGGCGGGTCGATGAGAACGGTCACCACCCGAGCATGCCACCGGCCGGCGAGCCGACGCGCGGGCGTCGGCTCACCGGCCGGGGAGCGACCTGAGCCGCGTAGGTGTCACCCGGAGGAGCCCGGGCGTGCGGGGATCAGCCGGCGCGCGAGGCCGCCTCGACGACCTCGACCGACTGGCGCGCGATGGCGAGCTCCTCCATCGTCGGGACCACCATGACGAGCGTGCTCGTCCAGTCCGGCGAGATGACGCGCGGCTCGCCGGAGTCGACGGCGTTGCGGTCCGGGTCGACGGCGAGGCCGAGCGGCTCGAGCCCCTCGACGACGGCGGCGCGCACCTCGGCGTCGTGCTCGCCGACGCCCGCGGTGAAGGCGACGACGTCCACGCGGCCCAGCACGGCGGCGTACGCGCCGACGTACTTGCGCAGCCGGTGGATGTACACGTCGAACGCGAGGCGGGCACCCTCGTGGCCGGCCTCCATGAGCCGGTGCAGCTCGCGGAAGTCGTTCACGCCGGACAGCCCCTTGACGCCCGAGCGCTTGTTGAACAGGTCGTCGATCTCGTCGATGCTCATGCCCGCGTTGCGCGCGAGGTGGAACACGACCGCGGGGTCGATGTCGCCCGTGCGCGTGCCCATGACGAGGCCCTCGAGCGGGGTGAGGCCCATCGACGTCTCGACCGGCACACCGCCCTTGACGGCCGACGCCGAGGCGCCGTTGCCGAGGTGCAGGACGATCGTGTTGAGACCCTCGATCCGGCGCCCGAGGACGCGCGCGACCTTCCCGGACACGTACTGGTGGCTCGTGCCGTGGGCGCCGTAGCGGCGGATCGCATACTTCTCGGCGACCTCGGCGTCCAGGGCGTACGTCGCGACGTGCTGCGGCAGCCGCTGGAAGAACGCGGTGTCGAACACCGCGACGTGCGGCACGTCGCCGAGCAGCGACCGCGCGACCTCGATGCCCTTGACGTTCGCCGGGTTGTGCAGCGGCGCGAGCGGGGACAGCGAGCGGATCCGCTCGAGCACGCCGTCGTCGACGAGGACCGGGTCGGCGAACAGCGAGCCGCCCTGCACGACGCGGTGCCCCACCGCGTACACGTCGGCGTCCGAGAGCGTCGGGCCGACCTCGTCGAACATGCTCAGCGCGATGCGCAGCGCGTGCCCGTGGTCCGCGACGGGCTCCTCGCGCGTCGTCGTGTTCCCGGCGAACCGGTGCTTGATGATCCCGGACTCCTCGCCGATGCGCTCGATCGTGCCCGCGGCGATCGCCTCGCCGCCGACGGGGTTGACGAGCTGGTACTTGAGCGAGGACGACCCCGAGTTCATGACGAGCACGGACCCGTGCGCGCCGTACGCGCTGTAGGGGTTGGGGCGCTCGCCCTCGGGCAGGATCGTCATGACGTGGCTCCCTGGGAGTCAGAGGTGGGGTCGGCGGCGTCGGCCGGGGCCTGCGCCTGGATCGCGGTGATCGCGACGGTGTTGACGATGTCCTGCACGAGCGCGCCGCGCGACAGGTCGTTCACCGGCTTGTTGAGGCCCTGGAGGACCGGGCCCACCGCGACGGCGCCCGCCGAGCGCTGCACCGCCTTGTAGGTGTTGTTGCCCGTGTTGAGGTCCGGGAAGATGAACACCGTCGCGCGCCCCGCGACGTCCGAGCCCGGCATCTTCGACGCCGCGACGGACGCGTCGACGGCCGCGTCGTACTGGATCGGGCCCTCGACGAACAGGTCGGGGCGCCGCTCGCGCACCAGCGCGGTGCCCCGGCGCACCTTGTCCACGTCGGCCCCCGAGCCGGACTCGCCGGTCGAGTACGACAGCATCGCGACCCGCTGGTCGACGCCGAACTGCTGCGCCGTCGCCGCGGACGAGATCGCGATGTCCGCGAGCTGCTCCGCCGTCGGGTCGGGGATGACCGCGCAGTCGCCGTAGACGAGCACGCGGTCCTGGAGGCACATGAGGAACACCGACGAGACGACGGACACGCCCGGCTGGGTCTTGATGATCTCGAACGACGGCTTGATGGTGTGCGCCGTCGTGTGCTTCGCGCCCGACACCATGCCGTCCGCGAGCCCGAGGTGGACCATCATCGTGCCGAAGTAGGACACGTCCTGGACGCGCTCGCGCGCCTCCTCGAGCGTCATGCCCTTGTGCGCGCGCAGCCGCTGGTACTCCGCGGCGAACCGCTCGACGAGCTCCGGGTCGTGCGGGCTGACCACGTGCGCGGCGTCGATGTCGAGGCCGAGCTCGGCCGCGCGGGCGCGGACCTTCTGCTCCTCGCCGAGGATCGTCAGCTCCGCGACCTGGCGGCCGAGCAGCGTGGACGCGGCGCGCAGGATGCGGTCGTCGTCGCCCTCGGGCAGCACGACGTGCTTGCGGTCCGCGCGGGCGCGGGACAGCAGCTCGTACTCGAACATCAGCGGCGTGACGACCTCGGGCCGCGGCACGTCCAGTCCCGCGAGGAGCGCCGCGCCGTCGACGCTCTGCTCGAACAGCGCGAGCGCCGTGTCGACCTTGCGCTGCGACTCCTTGGTCACGCGGCCCCGGGCGCTCGCGGCGGCGCTCGCCGAGCGGAACGTCCCGAGGTCGGTGCGGATGATCGGCAGGCTCGGGTCCAGGTCGGCCACGAGGCGTGCGGTCGACTCGGGCGGGAAGAACCCGCCGTTGAGGATGACGCCCGCGAGCGACGGGAAACCGGACGCCGAGTGGGCGGCGAGCAGCCCGATGAGGATGTCCACCCGGTCGCCGGGCGTGATGACGACGGCGCCGTCGGTCAGGCGGTCGAGCAGGTGCTCGAACGACATGGCGCCGACGAGCAGGTCGGTCGCCTCGCGCGCGAGGAGCTCCTCCTCGCCGAACGCGAGCGTCCCACCCACGGCCTCCATGAGGATCCGCACGGTCGGGGCGTCGAGGAACGGGTCCTCGGGCACCGCCCAGCCGGGCAGCCGGGCGCCCGGGGCGGGCTCCGCCGTCGGGCCCGACGGCGTCCCCGCCCCCGTGAGCGGCTCGCCGTCCGGGCCGAGCGACCCGAGCAGCGCGCGCACCGCGTCGAGGTCGTCCGGCTGGACGCGGTTCGCGACGACGCCGATGGGCTGCGCGTGCTGCGAGCGCAGCTCGGCGACGCTCACCTCGATGAGGTTGCCCACGGCGTCGGGCGTGCGGCCCTTGCCGGAGACCACGAGGAGGACCGGCGCGCCGAGGTTCGCCGCCACGCGTGCGTTGAACGACAGCTCGGTCGGCCCCGCGACGTCCGTGTAGTCCGTCCCGACGACCACGACGAAGTCGCACTGGCGCGCGACCTCGTGGTAGCGCGCCACGATCTGCGACAGCGCGCCCTCGGGGTCGGCGTGGACGTCCTCGTACGTGACGCCGATCGCCTGCTCGGCGGTGACGTCCACGCCGTCGTGCGCGAGCAGGAGCTCGAGCACGTAGTCCTGCACGTCCGGACCGACGGCCCGGGTGACCGGCCGGAAGACCCCGACCCGCTGGACCTTGCGGACCAGCAGGTCGAGGACCCCCAGCGCGATCGTGGACTTGCCCGTCTCGCCCTCGGGCGAGGTGATGTAGATGCTGCGAGCGGTGTCGCTCACTCGTTGTCTCCTCCGGTGTCCTGCACGGCGGCGCTCGCGCCGTTGTACTGCGGGCCACCCTCCTCGGTCGCCGTCTCGCCGACGTCCGGCCACACCCAGTCGCGCACCTCGGGGATGTCCTCCCCGTGCTCGCGGGTGTACTGCCGGGCCGTCAGCCGCGCGTCGACCATCTCCTGACGCAGACCCGCGTAGGTCGAGCGCAGGGACGGCACACGGTCGATGACGTCGATCACCAGGTGATAGCGGTCGATGTCGTTGAGCATGGCCATGTCGAACGGGGTGGTGGTGGTGCCTTCCTCCTTGTAGCCGCGCACGTGGATGTTCGCGTGGTTGGTGCGGCGGTACGTGAGGCGGTGGATCAGCCACGGGTAGCCGTGGTAGTTGAAGATGACTGGCTTGTCCGACGTGAAGAGCGTGTCGAAGTCCTTGTCCGACAGGCCGTGCGGGTGCTCGTTCTCGTCCTGGAGCCGCATGAGGTCCACGACGTTGACGACCCGGACCTTGAGGTCGGGGATGCGGCGGCGCAGGATGTCCGCCGCGGCGAGCACCTCGAGCGTCGGCACGTCACCCGCGGAGCCCAGGACCACGTCCGGGTCCTCGCCCTCGACCTCGGTGCCGGCCCACTCCCAGATGCCCAGCCCGCGCGTGCAGTGCGCGATCGCCTGCTCCATGGACAGGAACTGCGGCGCCGGCTGCTTGCCCGCCACGACGACGTTCACGTACTGGCGAGAGCGCAGGCAGTGGTCGTAGGTGGACAGGAGGGTGTTGGCGTCCGGCGGCAGGTACACGCGGACGATCTCGGCCTTCTTGTTCACGACGTGGTCGATGAAGCCCGGGTCCTGGTGGCTGAAGCCGTTGTGGTCCTGGCGCCACACGTGGCTCGAGAGCAGGTAGTTGAGGCTCGCGACCGGCCGGCGCCACGGGATGTGGTTGGTGACCTTGAGCCACTTCGCGTGCTGGTTGAACATCGAGTCGACGATGTGGATGAAGGCCTCGTAGCTCGTGAACAGGCCGTGGCGCCCGGTGAGCAGGTAGCCCTCGAGCCAGCCCTGGCACTGGTGCTCCGAGAGCATCTCCATGACCCGGCCCGCGCGCGCGAGGTGCTCGTCGACGTCGGGACCGAAGAAGTCGGCGTTCCACTGCTTGTCCGTGACCTCGTAGACCGCCTGGAGCCGGTTCGACGCGGTCTCGTCCGGCCCGAAGATCCGGAAGTTGTCCGGGTTCAGCCGCACGACGTCGGTCAGCCACTGCCCGAGGACGCGCGTCGACTCGGCGATCGCGCTGCCCGGCCCCTTGACGTCCACGGCGTAGTCGCGGAAGTCCGGGAGCCGCAGGTCCTTGAGCAGCAGACCGCCGTTGGCGTGCGGGTTGTCGCTCATGCGCAGCGTGCCCTCGGGGGCGAGCGCGGCGATGTCGTCGCGCAGGCGGCCGTCCTCGTCGAACAGCTCGTCGGCCCGGTAGGACTCGAGCCAGCCGCGCAGCACGTCGAGGTGCTCCGGGGTGTCCCGCGCGCTCGCGAGCGGCACCTGGTGCGCGCGCCAGGAGTCCTCGGTCTTCTTGCCGTCGATGACGGGCGGGCACGTCCAGCCCTTGGGCGTGCGGAAGACGATCATGGGCCACGCGGGACGCTCGTCGCTCCCCGCCGCCGCGTCGGCCTTGATCTGCGCGATGTGGTTGAGCACCTCGTCGAGGAGCTTCGCGAAGCGCTGGTGCACCTCGAAGTGGTCCTCGCCGTCGAACCCGCCCGTGAAGAAGTAGGGCGTGTGGCCGTAGCCGATCATGAGGTCGCGCAGCTCGTCGTCGCTGATGCGCGCGAGCACCGTGGGGTTGGCGATCTTGTACCCGTTGAGGTGCAGGATCGGCAGCACGACGCCGTCGTTGCGCGCGTTGACGAACTTGTTGGAGTGCCAGCTCGTCGCGAGCGGGCCCGTCTCCGCCTCGCCGTCGCCGACGACCGCCGCGACCAGCAGGTCGGGGTTGTCGAACGCGGCGCCGTAGGCGTGGGAGAGCGCGTAGCCGAGCTCGCCGCCCTCGTGGATCGACCCGGGGGTCTCGGGCGCGACGTGGCTCGGGATGCCGCCGGGGAAGGAGAACTGGCGGAAGAGCCGGCGCAGGCCCTCGGTGTCCTGCGTGATGTCCGTGTACGTCTCGGAGTAGGTGCCCTCGAGGTACGCGTTCGCGACGAGGCCGGGACCGCCGTGACCGGGGCCCGCGACGTAGATCGTCGACTGGCGGCGCTGCGCGATCGCGCGGTTGAGGTGCGCGTAGAGGAAGTTGAGGCCGGGCGTCGTGCCCCAGTGGCCCAGCAGGCGCGGTTTGACGTCGTCGCGGTCCAGCGGCGTGCGCAGCAGCGGGTTGTCGAGCAGGTAGATCTGCCCGACGGACAGGTAGTTCGCCGCGCGCCACCAGGCGTCGACGCGACGCAGGGTGTCGTCGTCGAGCGGGGCGACCTCGGCGGGTCGCCAGGCGGTGGACTCGGTGGCGGTGGTCGTGCTCATCTCACGCTCCTGCAGGGGGAAGGGTTCGCGAACGACTACGGCTTCATACAACCGCATCGACCGAGGCCCTGCACGGTTCGTGACGGCCCCGGGCGGTGTGACGTCCGCCCGGGACCGCAGAAAAGGTCCTAGGTCCCGGGACTCAGGTCCGGCGGCGGGCCCGGCTGCCGTGGAGCGCGAGCCCGGCGCCCAGCGCGACGGCGACCAGGGCCGCGGCGCTCGCGGCGACGACGTCCACGCCGGTCGTCGCGAGGCCGGGCCCGGACGTATCAGGCTGCTGCGGTTCGGGGCCCGGGCCAGGGCCGGGGCCAGGGACGGGGGCGGCGGTGACCGTGGTCGTCGCCGTCGCCTCGCGCGGACCGTCGCCACCGTCGACGCAGGCCGCGCACGGCTCGACCGTCGCGGTGTTCGTCACCGTGCCCCCCTCCGGGGGCGCCGTGCCCGTCACGACGACCGTCGCCGTCCCTCCCGCGGGGACGGTCGCCGTCGTCGAGACGTCGTTCCCGGTGCCCGACGGCGCGTCGCACGCCGACCCGTCCGAGACGCTGCACGTCCACGAGACGCCGGTGACGGCGTCGGGCACGGCGTCCTGGACGACGGTTCCGGGTGCCGCCGCGGGGCCGTCGTTGGTCACGACGACCTCCCACCGGAGCTCCGCGCCCCCGGTCACCTGCGCGGGGCCCGTCTTCGTGACGGAGAGCGCGACCGGGACGACGCACGGCGCCGTGACCTCGGCGACGTCGTTCGACGGGTCCGGGTCGCCAGACGTCGAGGTCACGCGGGCGCGCTGCACGACGTCGCCCGCCGAGCAGGCCGCGGGGTCGGGCCCGACGGTGCCGGTGATCGTGAACGACGCCCCCGCGCCGGCGGCGAGGGGACCGACGGGGCACACGAGCGTCGTGCCCTCGAGGGTGCACCCCTCGGCGACGACGCTCGCCGGGTCGATCGCCGCCGGCAGGGCGTCGGCGACCACGACGCCGCGGGCGTCGCCGGGTCCCTCGTTCGTCACGTCGACGACGTACTCGACGAGGTCGCCGAGCACGAGCGGCGACGGGCTGGTCAGCTCCTTGGCGACCGCGAGGTCCGCGGCGGGCAGCACCGTCACGTCCACGCTCGAGGTGTTCTCCGTGAGGTCCTCGCGGTCGGGCGGCGCGACGACCTCGGCGGTGTTCGTCAGGACCGTCTGGTCGTCGACGAACGGCGCGGTCCCGGTCACGGTGAGGACTGCCGACGCGGTGGGCGTGGAACCGGTGAGCCGGGGCAGGTCGACGGTCGTGTCGATCGCGTTGCCCGACCCCGAGGCCGTGCCGCAGGCCGCGCCGCCGGTCGCGGCGCAGGTCCAGGTGACGTCGGTGAGCCCGGCCGGGACGGCGTCGACCACGCGGGCGCCGACGACGTCGTTGACGTACTCGTTCGTCACCTCGAGCTGGTAGGACACCTGGCCGCCGGACTCGACGACCGGCGTGCTCGTCGTCTTCTCGACGGTGAGGACGGTCGGGACGACGACGCGCAGGTTCCGGATCTCGTGGTAGTTCGTCGCGCCGCCGGTGGACGCCCCGAAGCCGAGCTTGAACGTCGCGGGCAGGGCCGGTTGGCCGGCGGCGCCGCCGATGTCGAACTCGCTGATGAGCGGCTCGAGCGCGGTGCCCGGCCCGGTGTCGCTCCAGACGGACAGGAGGTCGGTGTTCGGGGCCGGCGTGACCACGACCCGGACCGTGCGGACGAACTCGCGGCTCGGGTCACCACCGCCCGGGGGCACAGTCTCCACGGTATCCCCGGGACCGGGCACTCCCGTGAGGTAGCCCCACGGGGTGGCTGCGGCGTAGGAGCCGCGCACGGAGACGAATCCCGGCTGCGGTCCCGGGCCGCCGACGCCGGCCGAGAAGTTGCCGAACTCGTCGAACCCGACGCCCGCGTACCCGCCCTGGAGGAACGTGTACCCGAGCGACCCGCCGTCCCCGCCGACCGCGGCGGGGAACGACCCGTCCAGGAGGAAGAACGAGAGGCCGTCGCCGCGGTTGCCGCCGAGCTCCTGACCGCCCCACGTCGCGTACTCGAACTCGACCACCACGCCGAGGTCCGTCGGGAACGGGCTGTCGAGCACGTAGCCGCCGAACCCCCCGTTGGTCTGGTCGACGTCGGTGAGCCGGAGCCAGCCGTCGCCCTCACCCGTCAGCGTGGCCTCCCCGAACGGGACCCAGGCAGGGTCGTTCGGCGTCGTGCTCCCGAACGGCTCCTCGATCGGGAAGCCCGCCGCGGTGGCGGGCACAGCGACGGCGCCCGCGGCGAGCACGAGGGCGGCGGTCGCGGCAAACCGCAGGCGGTGGCGTCGGGCTCGGTGCGTCACGGATGCTCCTCTCGTGCACCGGCCCCGTCGCCGGCGTGTCGTCCCCGTCTCGTCCCCCGTGCTTCCCCATCGGACCACACCGGTGTGAGGTTCGCCCGGTACGACGCCCGCGATGCGGGTTCTCGCACGAGGCCCGGTTACCGTGGGCTCGTGCCCGAGCCCACCGCCCCGCGTTCGTTCTGGGCGGTCGCCCGCCAGCCCCGCGTGGTCGGTCTGCTCGTGCTGTTCCTCCTGGCCGCCGCCGTGTGCGCACGGCTCGGCGTCTGGCAGCTCGACCGCGCGCAGCAGCGCGCCGAGCTCGCGGCGCAGCAGGAGGCCGCGGAGCTCGAGGCCGCCGGGCCCGAGGGTGTCGGGGTGCTGCTCCCGCCGCAGTCCTCCTTCCCGGGCGAGCTCGTCGGCCGGCAAGCCTGGGTCGAGGGGGAGTACGACCCGGAGGGTCAGCTCCTCGTGGAGAACCGTGCGCTCGACGGCAGGGTGGGCTACCTCGTCCTCACGCCGCTGCACGTGACCGACGACGGGACGCAGGGCGCGTCGTGGGCCGATCTCTCGGGCGCGCCCGTGCTGCCCGTGGTCCGCGGCTGGGTCGAGACGCCCGAGGAGAGCGCCGCGCTCGACCCGCCGGACGGCGTCGTGCGGCTCACCGGCTACCTCCAGGCCTCGGAGGCCGCGGGCCAGGGCGGCTCTGCTCCGGGGCTCACGGACGCGATCTCGACCGGGGCGCTCGTCAACGAGTGGGGCGGACCGATGTACTCGGGGTACCTCGTGCTGCTGTCGTCCGACCCGGCGCAGCCGTCGGCGGCCGAGGGCGGTCCGGCGCAGCTCCCGCGCCCGATGATCGAGGGCGGCACCGGCCTCAACCTCCAGAACCTCTTCTACGCGCTGCAGTGGTGGGTGTTCGGCGGATTCGCCGTGCTGCTGTGGGTCCGCCTCGTGCGCGACGAGGCCGCGGGTGGCAAGCGCCGCACGCGCGGCGACGGCACCGGGATCGCCGGCCTGCCCGACCCCACCGAGATCGACCCGCCCGGCTCGACGTCGACCTCCTGAGGGTCGATCTCGGACCTACGGGTCGATCTCGCAGACCGCGGCTCGACGCGCGGGCCCCACCCCGCGGAGCCGTCACCGACGAAGAGCACGCTCGACGCGACGCACGATCGCCGCAGGGTCGCCCAGGTCGGCCCAGACGACGCGCAGCACGACCCATCCCGCCTCGACGAGCGCGTCGTGCCGCACCTTCTCCTGCTGCAGGCGTGACCGTGCGTCCCCGAACCCGCCGCCGGAGTACTTGACCGCACCGTCGAACTCGACCGCGACCCGGTGCTCCGGCCACCCGAGGTCCACCCACAGGCTCCCGCCCCACGTCGGGACCTCGAGCCCGGGCACGGGAGCGGCCAGCCCGGCCTCGTGCAGGATCCAGCGCACGACCGACTCGCCCGGAGACTCCGCGCGGGCGTCCGCGAGCCCGACGACGGCCCGCGCGCCCTGGACACCGCGCCCTCCCACCGCCTCCGCCAGCAGGACGGCGAGCACCGCCGGATCGGCGCCGGCACGCAGGGCCGAGTCGGCGACGACCAGTGCCTGCGCGCCCGGCAGGGACCGGGCGCAGTCCACGACCGTCCGTTCCAGCGTCGTGACCGGGAGGCCGGTGACGACGGCGCGGTCGCGGTCCGGGAGGTCCGTCCAGTGCCGGCGCAAGGTCGGCTCTCGCGTCTGCGCCGCCTTGGGCGGGCGGAGCTGGGTGACGTGGACGACGTCTGCCAGGCGCCAGGTCCAGCACCCGTGCAGCAGCGCGGCGCTCGTGTGGCTGAACCAGTACGCGTTCGACAACCGCTCGGCGACGGCGCTGACGCGACGCAGCACCAGCTCGCGACGGAGCTGCGCGGGGCTCAGGTCGTCAGGGACCGGCGGGAGGTAGACGCCGCGCCGGACGCGGTCGAGGGTTCCGGCTCGTGTGCGGCGCGCGAGCTCCGTGCGCCGCTCCTCGGAGAAGCGGGTCGCCGTCGGTGGGGCGGGACGCTCCATGCGTCGGTCGTCACCGGGGCGTCGGAGCGTCGGACGACGCGGTAGCCGGACGGTCGTCTGGCGACGTGCGGCCTGGCACGAGGTCTCGGTCGAGGTCCGCTCGGGGCGGGGTGCCGTGGAGTCGCGTGTCACGGGACAGGGCGACGCTCGGCGGGATGTCGCTCGGCATGGTGCCGAGCGTCGTCGATACAGGCATGGCGTGGGGCGCGATGCCGTGGTCTGTGGACAAGTGAACCCGCGAGATCGACCCGAGCGTCCGAGATCGGCCCTCAGGAGGTCGATCTCGAGACCTGGGGGTCGATCTCGCGGGCCGGTGGTCGTGCGGGGAGCCCTCCGGACGGGAGGGAGCGCGTCCGTCTCAACACCTGACACAGGGGTTGCCGGACGTAAGTACGGACTGCAGTCTTATCGCGATTCGGGCAGTGCGTCCGAATCGTCCGCCGGTCGAGGTCGCCCGGCGGTCCGAGAGACACGGGGGTACTCCATGAAGAAGCGTCTTGCACCTCTGGCGGCAGCAGCCGTCACGCTGGGCCTCGTCCTGGTCCCGGCGGCCAGCGCGAGCGCTGCCAGCCGGTCCACGCCGTACAACTGCGGGACCCGCGACGCGAAGGTCACCGCGAGCGCGCCGACGAACGTGACGCTCACCGTCAACGGGACGACGAGGAGCGCGAGCAACAGCGCGGGCGCGTCGGTCACCCTGTACGACTACGACGGCCAGGGGACCGCGTACGCGTCGTCGAGCAACGCCTCGGTCTCGATCAACGTCACGTGCTTCTGACCCCGACGCGGTCGAGCGTCATGGTCTGAACGTCGCAGGGCGCCGGTGCCCGGTCGTCGCGACGACGACCGGGCACCGGCGTGTCCGGCTACTCCTGCTGCCAGGAGTGCCAGAGGCGCGCGTAGTCGCCGCCCGCCGCGACGAGCTCGTCGTGCGGGCCGATCTCGCTGATGCGGCCGCCGTCGACCACGGCGACGCGGTCGGCGTCGTGCGCGGTGTGCAGGCGGTGCGCGATCGCGACCACCGTCCGGCCGGCGAGCACGGCGTCGAGCGAGCGCTCGAGGTGCCGCGCCGCGCGCGGGTCGAGGAGCGACGTCGCCTCGTCGAGCACGAGCGTGTGCGGGTCGAGCAGCACGAGCCGCGCGAGCGCGACCTGCTGCGCCTGCGCGGGCGTGAGCACGTGCCCGCCCGACCCGACGGTCGTCTCCAGGCCGTCGGGCAGGGACTCCGCCCACCCGCGCGCGTCCACGGCGTCGAGCGCGTCGCGGAGCTCGGCGTCGCTCGCGTCGACCTTGGCCAGCCGCAGGTTGTCCGCGAGCGTGCCGACGAACACGTGGTGCTCCTGCGTGACGAGCGCGACCTCGCGCCGCAGGTCCTCCAGCGGGAGGTCCACGAGCCGTACGCCGCCCGAGCGGACCGAGCCGGCCGTGGGCGGGTGGATTCCGGCGAGCATGCGCCCGAGCGTCGACTTGCCCGCGCCGGACGGGCCGACGACGGCGATCCGCTCGCCCGGTTCGAGGTCGAGCGAGACGCCGTGCAGCACGGGGTGACCCTCGCGGTAGGCGTACTCGACGTCGCGCGCGACGAGCCGGTCGCCGTCGGGCACGTCGCCCGTCGCGGTGCGGTCGCCCGGCACCTGCGCGACGCCGACGATCCGGGCGTACGACGCCGCGGCGACCTGGATCTCGTCGAGCCAGAAGATGAGGTTCCACACCGGGCCGGCGAGCTGGAACGCGTAAGTCGTCACCGTGGCGACGGCGCCGAGCGTCGTCTGGCCCTGCGACAGCAGCCACGCGCCCCACACGAGCGCCGCGACGGGCGCGATCGCGATCGCGAGGTCGATGCCCGGGAAGAGCACGGTGCGCAGCCCGAGCGTGTACCGCTCGGACTCGTACGCCTCGGTGAGGTCGGCCCGCACGCGGGCCTTGCGTCGCTCGGTGAGCGAGAGCGCGTCGACCGTGCGTGCCCCCTCCACGTTCTCCGTGATGGTGCCGTTGAGCGTCGCGTACGCGGCGGCCTCGCGCTGGTAGCCCGCCGACGCGCGCTTGAGGTACCAGCGCGAGACGACGACGAGCAGCGGGACGCCGACGAACAGCGCGATCGCGACCAGCGGCGCGACGACGACCGACGCCACGACCGTGAGGACGAGCGTCACCACCGCCACGAGGAGCTGCGGCACGCCGAACCGCACCGCGTGCTGGATCCGGTCGACGTCGTTGGTCGTGCGCGCGACGAGGTCGCCCGTGCCCGCGCGCTCGACGGTCGACAGCGGGAGCGAGGTCACCGTCTCGACGAGGTCCTCGCGCAGCTCGGCGAACACCGTCTCGCCGAACACCATGGACAGGCGCTGCGCGTACCGGCGCAGCACGGCCTGCGCGACGACGGCCCCCGCGCCGACGGCGACGACGGTCGTCACGTAGGACGAGGTCGTGCCCTCGGTGACCGCGTCGACGAGCCGGCCGAGCAGCCACGGCCCGACGAGCCCGGCGACGGCGGCCAGCGTATGGAGGACGGCGATCAGGACGAACGTGCCGCGGTGGCGGGCGAAGAGCCGCCCGGCGGCGGCGCGGACGGCGGGGCCGTCGGCGACGGGGAGCTTCACGACTCTCCTCCTTCGGGTGCGGTGCGAGCGAGGACGGTGGACTCGTCGAGCGAGCGCCCGACGACGCGCAGGTAGCGGGCCGCGTCGTCGTCCGGCGCGGCGCCGGGCGCGTGGGCGCGGTCCACGAGGTCGCGGTGCGTGCCGCGCGCGGTGACGCGACCGCCCTCGAGGAGCAGGACCTCGTCGACGTGCTCGAGGACGAGCGGCGACGCGGTGACGACGAGCGTCGTGCGCCCGCGCCGGGCGTCCGCGAGGCTCGCGGCGATCCGTGCCTCGGTGTGGGCGTCGACGGCGCTCGTCGGCTCGACGAGCACGAGGACCTCGGGCTCGGTGAGCAGCGCGCGCGCCAGGGCGACGCGCTGGCGCTGGCCGCCCGAGAGCGACCGGCCCTTCTCGGGCAGCTCACCCGCGAGGCCGTCGGGGACGGAGTCGAGCACGTCGTGGGCGTCGGCGACCGTGACGGCGGCGAGCACGTCGGCCTCCGTGGCGGAACCCCGCGGGTCGAGCTCGTCGCGCAGCGCGCCGGAGAACAGCTGCGGCGTCGCCTCGGCGACCACGACCCGGTGCCGGAGCGCGTGCTTGTCCAGGTCGGCGAGGAGCGTCCCGCCGAGCCGCACGGGCGTGGCGGTCTCCGCGGCGTCGTCGAACCGGCCCAGGCGGGTCGCGACGGCCGCCGACGCGTCGGGGTCCGCCGAGACGAGCGCGACGACGCGGCCCGGCTCGAGGACGAGGCCGCTCGTCTCGTCGACGAGGTGGCTGCCCTCGGGCGGCATGGGCGCGGTCGCCGGGGTCGCGCCCGCGGCGGGCTCGACCGCGAGGACGCGCACGATCTTGCGCGACGCGACGTGGGCGCGCGTGGCGATGTTGAGCATCTGGGTCGCGACCTGGAGGGGCCAGCCGAGGAAGGCCGCGTACCCGTAGAACGCGACGAGCTGCCCGGGCGTGATGTCGCCGGCCAGCGCCGCCGTCGCGCCGAGGTAGACGACGAGCACGACGAGGAGGCCCGGCAGGAGCACCTGGAGCGCGTCGAGCGTGGCCTGCGTGTGCGCGACCTTCACGCCGGCCTCGCGGACCTTCTGCGACTGCCGCGCGTAGCGGCCGACGAACACGCCCTCGCCGCCGATGCCGCGCAGGATCCGCAGGCCGGAGACGGTGTCGGCGCCCAGGGTCGTGAGGCGGCCCTGCGCCTCGCGCTGCGCGGCCTGCCGCTGCTGGAGCGGCTTGACGAGCAGGGCCAGCACGGCCGCGACCACGGGCAGGCCCAGCACGACGACGAGCCCGAGCTGGAGCGACGTCGTGAGCATGATGACGGCCACCACGACGTATGCGCCGAGCGCGCCGAGGAACTGGCCCATCATCGAGAAGAGCTGGCCGACGCGCATGGCGTCGCTCGCGACCGTCGACACGACCTCGCCCGTGGGCAGCTCCTCGGTGATCGCGTCGCCGGAGCGCGCGGTGACGTCGCCCACGAGCTGGGACGTCGTGAGCGCGGAGCGCAGCCAGTTCGCGATGTCGAACCGGTGCTGCGTCACGCCCGTGACGACGATCCCCAGGCCCAGCGCGAGCAGGAGGCCCGCCCAGCGCCACAGCTCCGGCCCGAACCCCTCGGCCAGCCCTTCGTCGAGCGCGCGGCCGAGCATGTACGGCTGGAACGCCTGGCACGCGAAGTTGGCGAGGCCCAGCAGCACGGAGACGGTGAGCACGGTCCACTGGCGCCTGGCCAGCCACAGCAGGTAGCGCGTCGGTCCGCGCAGGTCGGGGGTCCCCGGGTCGGGGAGGGGGAGGGGTCGCACGGTGTTCTACCCTAGGTTCGGCGTCCGACACGCGGCGACGCTTTAACCGCTGCGACCGCGTCACACGCCACCGCGCGCGGCAGGGACCGCCGCGGCCGTCTCGCCCGGAACGAGGACCTCCCCCATGACCACGCAGGACCCGGCCACGCCCACCCCGACCGACGCGCCCGCCGACGTGGCCACGCCGAGCACGGAGGCCGCGCGCACCGCGATCCGCAAGGCGCGCGGCGCGCTCGCCCGCTACCGGGTCCTCGCGATCATCACGGGTGTCATGCTGCTCATCCTGTGCGTCGAGATGCTCGTCAAGTACGGGGTCGGCCAGTTCGTCGACGTCGACGGGATCATGCGGTACGTCTCCTGGATCCCCTTCGCGCACGGTTGGATCTACGTGGTCTACCTCGTCACGGTGCTCGACCTGTGGGCCAAGATGCGCTGGGGCTGGGGCCGGCTCGCGACCATGGTCTTCGCGGGCGTCGTGCCGGTCATGTCGTTCATCCTCGAGAAGAAGGTGCACGCCGAGGCCGAGGCCAAGCTCGCTGTCCTGGAGGAGCAGTACGCGTCATGACGGCGGCCCTCGCGCCCCTCGTCGCGCCCGGTCCCGAGCTGACCACCGCCGAGCTCGAGCGGTACGCGCGCCACCTCGCCCTGCCCGGCGTCGGCCCCGAGGGCCAGCGTCGTCTCGCTGCCGCGCGCGTGCTCGTCGTCGGCGCGGGCGGCCTCGGCAGCCCCGCGCTGCTCTACCTCGCCGCCGCGGGCGTCGGCACGATCGGCATCGTCGACGACGACGTCGTCGACACGTCCAACCTCCAGCGCCAGGTGATCCACGGCGGCTCCGACGTCGGCCGTCGCAAGGTCGACTCCGCGCGCGACGCGATCGCCGACGTCAACCCGCACGTGCGCGTCGTCGAGCACGCGCTGCGCCTCGACGCGGACACCGCGCTCGACGTGCTGCGCGGCTACGACGTCGTGCTCGACGGCGCCGACAACTTCCCCACGCGCTACCTCGTCTCCGACGCGGCCGAGGTCCTCGGCCTCCCCGTGGTCTGGGGCTCGATCTACCGCTTCCAGGGACAGGTCAGCGTCTTCTGGGGCGCGCCGCGGTTCGCGGTGCCCGACGACGTCCCGCTCCCGGGCGCCGCGGCTCCCGTCGGCCCCGGGGACGGCGAGGGGCGAGGCGTCACGTACCGCGACGTGTTCCCCGTCCCGCCGCCGCCCGGTGCCGCGCCCGACTGCGCGACCGGCGGGGTGTTCGGCGCGATGTGCGGGACCGTCGGCTCCGTCATGGCGACCGAGGCGATCAAGCTCGTCACCGGTGCCGGGACGACGCTGCTGGGCCGCCTCGCCGTCTACGACGCGCTCGAGCTCTCGTGGCGCCAGCTCACCGTGCGCGCCGACCCGACGCGCGAGCCCGTCACCGCGCTCCTGCCGGGCGACGACGCCTACGCCGCGTTCTGCGGGCTCGCCCCGGCGACGTCGGGCAGCAAGCCGGTCGCGGGGGAGCGCGACGTCGCCGCCCGCGACGCCGCGGCCCTGCTGGGTCACGACGGCGCGGCGCCGTACCTCCTCGACGTGCGCGAGGACTGGGAGGCGCAGGTGCGTCCCCTGCCCGGGTCGACCCTCGTGCCGAGCGGGACGTTCCTCACGGGCGACCCCGCCGCGGCGCTCGCGGCCCTCCCGACGGACCGAACCGTGCTCGTCCTGTGCGCGGTCGGCGCCCGCTCGGCCCGCGTCGCCGACGTCGCCCGCGCGGCGGGGATCGACGCCCGCTCGGTGGTCGGCGGCGTCCCCGCCCTCCTCGACGCCCTCGCGGCGCCCTCCCCGGCCACGTAGGCCGCGCCCCCCGTGCCGAACAGGTGATCGTGGCGCGTCCTGGTTCGCTGACGAGCCAGGACGGCCTGTCCGGCATGCCGGGGTGGCCTGGTCGCCGGAGTCAGAGGGCGAGGTCGAGGCGGCCGTCCGGCGACGAGCTCGCGAGGGCGCCCTCGCGGCGGGGGATGCGGCCGGCACCGGCGGCGAGGCGGCCCGACTCGACGGCGAGTCGCATCGCGTGCGCCATGCGGACCGGGTCGGCGGCGCGCGTGACGGCGGTGGCGAGCAGGACGCCGTCGCACCCGAGCTCCATGGCGAGCGCGGCGTCGGACGCCGTGCCGATCCCCGCGTCGAGGATCACGGGCACCCGGGCTGCGGCGGCGATCGCCTCGATGTTGCGGGGGTTGAGGATGCCGAGGCCGGTGCCGATCGGCGCGCCGAGGGGCATGACGGCGGCGCACCCGACGTCCTCGAGCCGGCGCGCGAGGATCGGGTCGTCGTTGGTGTAGGGCAGCACGACGAACCCGTCGCGCACGAGCTGCTCGGCCGCCTCGACGAGGCCGACGGGGTCGGGCAGGAGCGTGACGTCGTCGGCGATCACCTCGAGCTTGACCCACTCGGTGCCGCACGCCTCGCGCGCGAGGTGCGCGGTCAGCACGGCCTCGCGCACCGAGAAGCACCCGGCCGTGTTGGGCAGCGCACGGATGCCGAGGCGCGCGAGGAGCGCCCAGATCCCCGAGTCGGGGCTCGCCTCCCCGCCGGCGCGCACGGCGACGCGGCGCATCGCGACGGTCGTCAGGGCGGTGCCCGACGCGACGAGCGCGTCCTCGAGCGTGAGCAGGTTCGCCGCCCCGCCGGTGCCCATGACGAGGCGCGACCCGATGGTCGTGCCGGCGACGACGAGCGGGTCGTCGCCGTCGGACGGCCGGCTCGTGGGCGCGGGGGAGATGTCGGTCGTGGTCACGGGTCCTCCTCAGCCGCCCTGGACGGCGGTGACGATCTCGATGCGGTCGCCGGGCGCGACGACGGTCGTCGCCCACGAGCCGCGCGGCACCACGGCGTCGCCCACCGCGACGGCAACTCCTTGCGGCGTCCCGTCGGCGACGTACGCGGGGACGAGCGCCGCGACGAGCTGCTCGAGGTGCACGGGGGCGTCGAGCGGGTACGGCTCGCCGTTGACGAGCGCGGTCGGAGCGGGTGGGGTCACGGGAATCACCTCGGTGTCGTGGTGGAGAAGGCGGCCGACCGGGCGGCGTCGAACCCGGGGTCGTTCCCCGGATCCGACGCGAACCCGGGGACAACCCCGGGTTCGGCGAAGCGGTCGGTGCGGGTCGGGGAGAGGGCGGTGGTGGCCTCGGCCGGGAGCGCGGCACCGGTGAGGCCGGCGACGACCGCGTCGGCGGTGAGCGGCGCGAGCAGGATGCCGTTGCGCCCGTGCCCGGTCGCGAGGTGCAGCCCCGGGACGACGGTCGGGCCGACGAGCGGCAGGTTGTCCGGGGTCGCGGGGCGGGCCCGGGGCGTCACGTCGACAAGCGCGGCCTCGTCGATCCCGGGCAGCAGGGCGCGCGCGTCGCGCAGCAGGGCGAAGACGCCGCCCGCGGTCGCGCGGCGGTCGTCGGGGTTCTCCTCGGTCGTCGCGCCGACGACGACCTCGCGGTGCCCCGCGCAGCCGTGACCCTGCCCGTCGGGTACGGGGTCGCGCGGCACCACGTACACCGGCCGCCCCTGCACGACCCCGCGCACGACGTGCTCGAGCGCGAGGTCCGGCCCGGCGTCGAGGCGCAGCGTCTGCCCCTTGACCGGCCGCGTCGGCACGACGACGCCCGGGACGTCCGCGAGCAGCGCCCCGGACTCCCAGCCCGCCGCGACGACGACCGCGCCCGCCGCGTGGAGCCGGCCCGCGTCGTCGCGCACCCCCACGACGCGCCCGGACGGGTCGAGCGCGAGCCGCCTCGCCGACGCCCGCACGACGGCGGCGCGCGCCCCGGCGCCGCCGTCCGCGCTCGCGAGCGTCCCCGGCCCGGCGCCCCTGGCGAGCGCGCCGAGCAGCACCGCGTGCGTCGCGCGCGGGTCGACCGCGTGGTCGGCGGGCGCCCAGGCCGCGCCCGCGACCCGCGGGCCGAGGTAGGGCTCGCGCCGACGGGCGTCGGCCACGGTGAGCTCGTGCGACGCGAGGCCGTGCGCGGCGTGGAGGGCGAGGAGGCGCCGGAGCAGCGCGAGGTCGTCGCCGTCGTACGCGACCGTAAGGGTGCCCGCGGTGCGCAGGCCGACGTCGGCACCGGTCGCGGCGTGCAGGTCGGCCGCGAAGCCGGGCCATGCCGCGGCGGCGGCGAGGTGCAGGCGCAGCGCGTCGTCCTCGCCGAAGTCGGCCTCCGTGACCGGGGCGAGCATCCCGGCGGCGGCGTGCGTCGCGCCGTCGCCCGGCGACGGGTCGAGCACCGTGACGGTCAGCCCCGCGCGCGCCGCCCGCCACGCCACGGCGAGACCCACGATCCCGCCACCCACGACGACGACGTCGCGCGCGCCGTCGGGCACGGCAGGACCGGCTCCCGGCAGGCGGGGCCCAGGACGGACAGGGGTGTGCATGCGCGCTCCCTTCGCTGGCATGACCCAGATCAGGTTCGACGGTCGGCTCCGACGCCCTCTCAGCCCCCGTGGGGGGCTCCCGTGCTGTCGGCCACAGTACCGCCTGCTCCGGACGGGCCGCCGCTAGGCTCCGGCGGGTGAGCACCGAGACCTTCGCCACTCCCGCCCCGCAAGCTCCGGACGCCGCGCGGACCCGCCTCGCCGACGCGCGCCTCTACCTGTGCACGGACGCGCGCGAGGAGCGCGGCGACCTCGAGGACTTCCTCCGGGCGGCGCTCGCGGGCGGAGTCGACGTGGTCCAGCTCCGCGACAAGACGCTCGACGTCGCGCGCGAGCTCGAGCTCCAGGAGCTTGTCGCGCGGGTCGCGACGGAGCACGGCGCGCTGTGGGCGGTCAACGACCGGGCGGACGTCGCACAGCTCGCGGGCGCGCCCGTCGTCCACATGGGTCAGGGGGACCTGCCCGTCCCCGCGGTGCGAGCCCTGCTCGGCGGCGGCCCCGTGCTCGGCCGGTCGACGCACTCGGCCGACCAGGCGGCCGCCGCCGAGGCCGACCCGGACGTCGACTACTTCTGCGTCGGACCCCTGTGGGCGACGCCGACCAAGCCGGGGCGGGCGGCCGTCGGGCTCGACCTGCTGCGCGCGGTCGCCGCGACGCGGCCGAGCACGCCGTGGTTCGCCATCGGCGGGATCGACGCGGACCGGCTCGACGCGGTGCTCGACGCCGGGGCGACGCGCGTCGTCGTCGTGCGGGCGGTCACGCAGGCGAGCGACCCCGAGGCCGCGGCCCGCGCGCTGCGCGACCGGATCGTCGAGCGTGTGGCCGAGCGCGCCGCCGAGCCCGCCGGCGCCTGAGACGCGGGACGGGACCGCGCCGCGCGGCGACTATCCTGGAGCGGTGACGTCACCCGCCACCGCTCCCGACACCCCCACCACCGCCGAGGTCGCCGCGACCCCGCGCCCCGTGCTCGTCGTCGACTTCGGCGCCCAGTACGCGCAGCTCATCGCGCGCCGCGTGCGCGAGGCCAAGGTCTACTCCGAGATCGTGCCGCACACCTTCACGGTCGAGCAGATGCTCGCGAAGGACCCGGTGGCGATCATCCTCTCCGGCGGTCCGTCGTCGGTGTACGCGACCGGCGCCCCGTTCGTCGACCCGGCGCTGTTCGCGGCCGGCGTGCCCGTCATGGGCATCTGCTACGGCTTCCAGGCCATGGCGAAGGCGCTCGGTGGCGAGGTCGCCCAGACGGGCCTGCGCGAGTACGGCGGCACCGAGGTCGAGGTGTGCGCCGCGGGCGTGCTGCTCGAGGGGACCCCCGAGAACCAGACCACGTGGATGAGCCACGGCGACGCCGTGCACCGCGCGCCCGAGGGCTTCGAGGTCCTCGCGACGTCGGCCGGCTCGCCCGTCGCGGCGTTCGAGAACACGTCGCGCCGCCTCTACGGCGTGCAGTGGCACCCCGAGGTCAAGCACTCCGCGCACGGCCAGACCGTGCTGGAGCACTTCCTCTACGAGGGCGCAGGGCTCGCCCCGGACTGGACGCCGGGCAACGTCATCGCGGACCAGGTCGCGGCGATCCGCGCCCAGGTCGGCGACGCGCGCGTGATCTGCGCGCTCTCCGGCGGCGTCGACTCCGCGGTCGCGGCGGCGCTCGTGCAGCGCGCGGTGGGCGACCAGCTCACGTGCGTGCACGTGGACCACGGGCTCATGCGCGCGGGCGAGGTCGAGCAGATCGAGCGCGACTTCGTCGCGGCGACCGGCGTCAACCTGGTCATCCGCGACGAGAAGGAGCGATTCCTCACCGCGCTCGCGGGGCACAGCGACCCCGAGACCAAGCGCAAGATCATCGGCCGCGAGTTCATCCGCGTGTTCGAGGACTCCGCGCGCCAGATCGTCGAGGACGCGGGCGAGCACGGGGCCGAGGTCAAGTTCCTCGTCCAGGGCACGCTCTACCCGGACGTCGTCGAGTCCGGCGGCGGCGAGGGCGCGGCGAACATCAAGAGCCACCACAACGTCGGCGGCCTGCCGGACGACCTGCAGTTCTCGCTCGTCGAGCCGCTGCGCACGCTGTTCAAGGACGAGGTCCGCGCGGTCGGCCGCGAGCTCGGCGTGCCCGAGGAGATCGTCGCCCGCCAGCCGTTCCCCGGCCCCGGCCTCGGCATCCGCATCGTCGGCGAGGTCACGGCGGACCGCCTGGAGACGCTGCGCGCCGCCGACGCGATCGCGCGCGAGGAGCTGACGAAGGCGGGACTCGACAACGAGATCTGGCAGTGCCCCGTCGTGCTGCTCGCCGACGTGCGCTCGGTCGGCGTCCAGGGCGACGGCCGCACCTACGGCCACCCGATCGTGCTGCGCCCCGTCTCGTCCGAGGACGCGATGACGGCGGACTGGACGCGCCTGCCCTACGACGTGCTGTCCGTCATCTCGACGCGCATCACCAACGAGGTGGCCGAGGTCAACCGGGTCGTGCTCGACGTGACGAGCAAGCCCCCGGGCACCATCGAGTGGGAGTGATCTCCTAGCGGGACGGACGGGCCCGACGATCCACGGCGATCGTCGCGGCCCGTTCGTATGCCGCCTCCACGTCGGCGAGCACGCGCGGCCAGCCCGCTGACGACGGCACGTCGCGGTTGTGCGCGACGATCCGGTCGAGCAGGCCGTCCTCGGTCGCGAGGCGCACCAGGGCGTCCGTGAGCCCGGCGTCGTCGTCCGCGAGGAGCGCGTCGACGCCGTCCGTGAGGCGTTCCGCGACGCCCGACTGCGAGCGGGTCAGGACGGCGAGACCGGCAGCCTGGCCCTCGAGCGCCGCGATCCCGAACGCCTCCTCGACGGCGGGCGCGGCGAACACGTCGGCGCGCGCGTAGAGCCGCTTGAGCCCCGTCGCGTCGAGGCGGCCGGGGAGCGACACGACCGACCCCAGCCCGTGCTCCGCGACGAAGCGCCGCGCGTCGGCCAGCTCGGGGCCGTCCCCGGCGAGCGTCACGTGGAGCGCGCCCTCGGGGAGGCGCGCGACGGCGTCGCGCACGACGTCGAGGAGCGGCAGCACGCGCTTGCGCGGCGCGAACCGCGTCGCCGCCACGACGTGGACGGCCGCGCCCTCCATGCGGTCGGCGCGCTCGGTGCGTGGCACGCGCCACGCGTCGAGATCGAGGCCGTTGTGCAGCACCACGACCTCGCCGTGGTCGCCGACGATGCGGCGCAGGGGAGCGGCGGTCAGCTCGCTCACCGCCGACCACAGCACGGGCCAGCGTGACCACCGCACGACGCGGTCGAGGCCGGCGAACGCCTTCTCCGCCCCACCCCAGACGCTGTGCACGGTGAGCACCGCGGGCAGCCCCGCGCGCACGACCGTGCGCAGCGACGCCTGGGTCGAGGGCGTGAGCACGCCCATGTGGAGGTGCACGACGTCGGGCCGGTCCGCGCGCAGGATCCGCGCCACGTGGTGCGGCGCGCGCGGGTGGACCGGGTAGCCGCCCGGGACGCGCGCGGCGAGCCGGTGCACCGTGACGTCACCGTCGCGCTCGGTCGACACGCCGTGCGCGCCCGGGCGCGCTGGCGTCGTGCAGACGACCTCGACGTCGTGACCGGCGGCCGCCTGCTGCTGCGCGAGGCGCGCGACCTGGGTCTCGATCCCGCCGAGCAGGGGGAGGTAGCAGTCCGTCAGGTGGGTGATGCGCACGGACGGCATCCTCCCATCCGGGCATGGCGCTGAGGTGCGCGTTCGCCGCGCGGTCCGTCGTCGTCGTCGCTACCGTGGGTCCCGTATGGGTGGTTCGACCGCCCTGCGGCGGACCCGCGCCCGCGGGTCGCGGACCGTGGTGCGGCAGCAGGTGGGTCCTGACGAAGGGGAGAACGCGCCATGTCGAGCACCGTCACCGTCACGCCGGCCAAGGGGGCGCGAGGCATCGGCCTCGTGTCGATCATCGCCGGCATCGTCCTCCTCCTCGCGGGCATCGGCACCTGGATCGTGGTGGCGAACCAGCTGTCCGCCGAGGAGATCACCGTCTCGGACGACGCGTCGTTCCTGGCGGGCCGCCACGTCAACGGTCCGCTCACCGCGTACGCGCAGGCCGAGGTCATCAACAAGCACGCGCTCGAGGCGAGCGGCGGCCAGACGTACGCCGAGCTCGACCAGGACGACCCGACGCGGCAGACCGTCATGACGGCGTCGTTCCTGCGGGCGTCGCTGTTCACGTCCGTCGTCGCGTTCGGGGTGTGCGCCCTGGTCATGGGGCTCGGCATCCTGTTCATCCTCGTCGGCATCGCGCTCCGGCGGCTCGCGGGCGGCCCCAGCGTGGCCGTCGAGACGCCGGGGGCGTACACGTCGTCGGGCGACCTGTCGGACGCGGGTCGCCACGCCGCCCCCTCGCACGCGGAGCCCGCGCCGACCGCGCCGCCGGTCCGCCCGGAGCCCACGCGCCCGGTCGAGGCGCCGGGCCGCACGTCCGCACTCTCGACACCCGGAGCCGAGGCTCGTGCGGCCGCGACGCCGGTCGAGCCGACGGGTGCCGCGGGGACGGGCACCCCGTCCGCCCCGGGGGCGTCGCCGGCCGCGTCGCCCGACACCACGACGCCCACGACCGGCCCCACGGGCACCCCGCCCGAGCGCCGGGGTGACGAGCCCACCCCCTGATCGTCCCGGCCGTCCGTCCGGACGCCGAGGACCCGTTCCCGCCGGGTCGCACCGGGGTGAGCGCGAGGGGCGGCGTCGCTCGGACACAGCGAGGGGCCGTGGCACACGTGCCACGGCCCCTCGCTGTGTCTCGGCCCGCCGGCGCTCGCCCGCCGTCGCCCGTGCGGGACGCCGGACCAGGCTCAGCCTCGTCGGCGCCGGGCCCCCGAGACGATCGACCCGACCACGAGCGTGAGACCCGCCGCGGCGAGCACGACGATCGTGGCCAGCCCGAGGTCGACCCGCGCGCCGAGCGCGGCGGCGAGGACGACGACGCCGAACGCGACGATGACGAAGCCCCACACGATCGTGGAGACGCGAGGGCCGCGCCGGACGGGCGGCGGGGGTTCGACGGGTGCGGCGGGCACGGTGGGCGTCGTGGACGTCCCCGGGAGGGACGGCTCCGCGGGCGGGACCGCGCCGGAGGTCGGGCCGGACGTCGTCGGGCCACCGGGTGCGGCGAGCGGGTGCGCGGGGGCTGCCGGTCCGGGCACGTCCAGGACGGAGGTCTCCCCGTCCTGCGCCCGCACGGCGGGCAGGGGCTCCGTGGGACGCGGGTCGGACACCGACCGCGCGGCGAGCGGCTCCGTGGCCGGATTCTCGGTGGACAGCGGCACCGTCGGGTGGGCGTCCGCCTCCGCGTCCCGGGCCTGCGGGGTGTCGAACAGCTCGTCGCCGAGCGGCCGCGTGTCGTCGTCGCGGCGTGCTGAGTCGTTCATCAGTCCTCCTCGATCGTGATCTGACCGGCCCCGACCTCGACCCGCAGCACGAGCAGCGGGTCGTCGCCGGACTGGACCTCGTCGTTGTCGAACGTGACCGGCTGCGTGCTGACGCCGCCGATCTCCTGCCGGTCACCGTCGACGTGCCAGCGGGCGTTCCCCGCGAGCACCTGGACCTCCGCGCGCACCGGGACGCCGTCGGGCACGACGACGGTCGCGTCCCCGGCGCCGAGCTGGACCGGGACCTCGACGGGAGAGGTGCCGGACGCGTCGGACAGGTCGAGCCCGGAGAGGTCGATCGTCGGGTCGCCGAACGTCACGCCGAACCCCTCCTCGGCCACGTCCGGGTCGGTCACGCGGTGCGTGCCGTCCGTGACGGTCCGTACCGAGTCGTCCAGGAAGAACGTGAACGGGGCCGACCGCCATGCGGACGCCGGGAGGGCGACGACCAGCAGGAGCACCGCCAGCCACCCGAGGCCGCCGCTCGTGCGCCCACGCAGGCCGCTCACGACGATCGCGAGGCCCGCGAGGATCCCGGACAGCCCCGCCCAGGTGAGGAACACGGGCCAGGGCAGCTCGCCCTGGCGCTCGACGACGAGGAGGAACGCGCCGAGCAGGAGGCTCAGGCCGACGACCACGCCCGTCGTGGTCGCCCCGGGACCCCGCGGTCGCGGGGGCTTCGACGGCTGGGGGGCGCGCGGAGGCCTCGGGGGCTGCTGCGCGGACGGGTTCCGCGGTCCCTGGTGCGCCCGCTGCGGAACGGTGGGGGTCGCGCCGAGCGGTGCGCCCGGGGCGTACGGGGGAAGGGGCGCGGTGACGCCCGGCGCGGTCGAGGCGTACGGGCTCGCCTCGGCGGACCAGGTCACCCGGTCCTGGGGCCCCGACGGCGCGGTACCCGACGGCGTCCCGGGGGAGCCCCACGGGGCGTCGGTCGGCGTGGGGCCGCCACCGGCAGCGCCGGGACCGTGGCCCGGTGCGCCCGGACCGTAGCCAGGTCCACCGTGACCGTAGCCAGGTCCGGCGGGACCGGCGCCCGGTCCGCCGGGGCCGTACCCGGTGGTCCCGGGACCACCGGCGCCGGGAGCGCCCGGGCCGCCCGGCCACGGGGGAGCCTGCGGCGGTGTGCCCTGAGGTCCCCCGGGGGCCGCGCTGCGTGAGCGCGGAGACCACGACGACCGCCACGGTGACGAACGCCGCGACCCAGAACAGGCCGGTCAGCCACCCCAGGTGGAGCGCGTCCCACCACGACCACCAGCCGCCGCCCCAGGAGAACCCGACGACGACGAACGCGGCCGCGCCGAGCAGCGCGACGTCCACGTTGCCGCGGAACGCCTCCTGGAGGTGGATGCGACCGTCGCGGCGCTCCGGGAGCAGCGCCCACGCGGCGCCGTACAGGACGAGCCCGGCGCCCGAGAGGAAGAACGTCACGAACAGGAGCCCGCGCACGATGAGCGGGTCGATCCCGAACCGCTCGGCGACGCCGGACGCGACACCACCGATCCACCGGTCGTCCCCGCGGTAGATGCCCACGCGTCGGACGGCGTCGAAGAAGCCGTCGGTGCCGTTCGGGCGGGTCGCGCCGGGGCCCTGCTGCGGACCCTGCGGGGGGCCCTGCGGCGGACTCTGGCCGGGGTCGGTCGGGCCGGCGGGGCCGCCCCACGCGGGGCGGGGACCGCTCGCCCCGGGAGGGACGGTGCCCGGCTGTGCGCCGGACGTGTCGGCGGCGCCGCCGGAAGGCCCGGGCGGGGTGCCGGGTCCGGGAAGGTCGGGAGTGCTCATGACCACCATGCTGGCCTCGGCGCCGCGTCGCCGGTATCGGGTGCCACCCTGACCCGACCCTGAACCGGCCGCCGCGCGACCCTGGTTTCCCCGTCCGGGGACGCTCCGGGCGCCCGGGACGTGTGACGATCGGGGGGTGACGACTCCTGCCCGTCCCGGCCCGCGGCCCGGCGCACCGACCGGTGCCGGGTCCGGTTCCCGACCGCGCGACCTGCCGCTGCGCCGCCCCGAGCGCGGCCGGTGGGTGGCCGGCGTGTGCGCGGGGCTCGCGGCGCACCTGGGCGTGAGCGTCGGGGTCGTGCGCCTCGTGATGGCGTTCCTCGGGCTCGCGGGCGGCGCCGGCGTCGCGCTCTACGTGTTCTGGTGGCTCACGGTGCCGTCCGGCGACCCGGCCGCGGCGCGCGACGAGCAGCGCCCGGCGTCGTTGTCGCGCCTCGCGCCGCGGCTCCAGGGCAGCGTGCGCCGGCTCCCCGTGCGCGACGTCGCGATCGGCGTGGTGCTGCTGGGCGGCGCCGCGCTGCTCGTGGCGCTGCGGACCGGCGTCGACGTCGAGGTCTCCTGGGTCATCCCCGTCCTCATCGCGCTCGCGGGCGCGGCGCTCGCGTGGAGCCAGCTCGACGCCGTCGAGCGCGGCCGGCTCCTCACCCGGGCCGGCGGCCGCACGCCGGCGGGCGTCCTGCGCATCGCGGGCGGGGTGGTGCTGGTGCTCGTGGGCATCGTCCTCCTCGTGGGGCAGGACGCGCGGCCCACGCAGATCGTGCGCGCGGCCGTCGCGGCGGTCGCGGTGCTCGCCGGCGTCGCGATCGTGCTCGCCCCGTGGTGGCTCAAGCTCGTGCGGGAGCTCGGGAACGAGCGCGCCGCGCGCGCCCGCGAGGCCGAGCGCGCCGACATCGCCGCGCACCTGCACGACTCGGTGCTCCAGACGCTCGCGCTCATCCGGGCGCGGTCGTCGGACGCCGACACCGTCGCGCGCCTGGCGCGCGCCCAGGAACGCGAGCTGCGCGAGTGGCTCTACGACGACCGACCCTCGCCCGGGACGTCGCTCGCCGCCGAGCTGCGGGGGCTCGTCGCGGAGGTCGAGGACGGGCGCGTGGGCCGGCGTGCGGAGCCCATCGGGGCGCCCGTCGGGTCGACCGGCGGCGGGGTGACCGGCGAGGCCGACCCCGGTCCGGTCGTCGTGGACGTCGTCGTGGTGGGGGACTGCACGCCCACCCAGGAGACCGCGGCGCTGCTTCAGGCGACGCGCGAGGCGCTCGTCAACGCCGTCGCGCACGGCGGGCCGCCCTACTCGGTCTACCTGGAGGTCAGCGACGCCGCCGTCGAGGTGTTCGTGCGCGACCGCGGGGACGGCTTCGACATGGAGGACGTCGCGCCCGACCGGTTCGGCGTGCGGGAGTCGATCCTCGGCCGGGTCCAGCGGCGCGGCGGCAAGGCCGAGATCATCAGCAGGCCGGGGTGGGGCACGGAGGTACGGTTGCGCGTGCCACGGGCCGTGACGGGAGAGCCCGAGCCCGCCCGCCCGCCGTCGGGCACCCCGTCGAGCGCCCCGTCGAACCAGGAGGACCCGTGACGACCATCCCCAGCACGCCCGCCGACGGCGTCCCTGCGACCGGCCCCGTCCCGGTGGTGCTCGTCGACGACCACCACATGTTCCGGGCGGGCGTGCGCGCGAGCCTCGACCCGGCGCTCGTCGCCGTGGTGGGGGAGGCGGACGACGTCGAGTCCGCGGTCGCGCGCGTGCACGAGCTGCGGCCCCCGGTCGTGCTGCTCGACGTGCACCTGCCCGGCGGGAACGGGGGCGGCGGCGCCGAGGTCATCCAGCGCTGCGCCGACCTGCTCGGCGACGTGCGGTTCCTCGCGCTGTCGGTGTCCGACGCGGCGGAGGACGTCGTCGCGGTCATCCGCGCCGGGGCGCGCGGGTACGTGACCAAGGCGATCTCCGGGCCGGACCTGTCGGCGGCCGTCGGGCAGGTCGCGGGCGGCGACGCGGTGTTCTCGCCGCGCCTCGCCGGGTTCGTGCTCGACGCGTTCGGCACGGGCGCGGGCGACGTCGCGGTGCGCGACGACGAGCTCGACCGGCTCTCGGCCCGCGAGCAGGAGGTCATGCGCCTCATCGCGCGCGGCTACACCTACCGCGAGGTCGCGTCCGAGCTGTTCATCTCGATCAAGACGGTCGAGACCCACGTCTCCGCGGTCCTGCGCAAGCTCCAGCTCTCGTCCCGCCACGAGCTCACCCGCTGGGCGGCCCAGCGCCGCCTCCTGTAGCCCCGAGGCGTTGTGGGCATGAGATGGGCCCGGTTCTCGACCGAGAACCAGGCCCATCTCATGCCCAGCTTCAGGGGGTCGGTGGCCAGGCGGGGGAGAGGGTGACGACGTCGCCCACGACCGTGACCGCCGGGGGGCGGACGCCCGCCTCGCGGGCACGGTCGGCGATGGTCGCGAGCGTGCCGACCGTCGTCCGCTGGCGCGGGCCGTAGCCGTCCTCGACGACCGCGACGGGCGTCTGCGGCGAGCGGCCCTGTGCGACGAGCGCGGCCGCCGTCTCCGCGAGCCGCGAGACGCCCATGAGCAGGACGACCGTGTGGTCGCTCGCGGCGGGGACCTTGCCCACGTCCTCGTGCCCGGTGAGCACGGTGAACCCGCGCGACAGGCCGCGGTGCGTCACCGGGATGCCCGCCGCGGCGGGCACGGAGACGGCGCTCGTCACGCCCGGCACGACCTCCACCGGGATGCCGTGCTCGCGGCACGCGTCGAGCTCCTCGCCGCCGCGCCCGAACACGTAGGGGTCGCCGCCCTTGAGCCGCACGACCCGCCGCCCGACGAGCGCGTGGTGCACGAGGATCCGGTTGATCTCCGCCTGCGGCACCGGGTGGTGGCCCGGCGTCTTGCCGACGTCCACGACCTCGACGTCGTCGCCGAGCTCGGCGAGCAGGCCGCGCGGCCCGAGCCGGTCGACCACGACGACGTCCGCCTCCGCGAGGAGGCGGCGTCCCCGCACGGAGATCAGCCCGGCGTCGCCGGGGCCGCCCCCGACGAGCGCGACGCTCCCGAGCGGCCGCACGAGCGGTCCGGAGACGGCGCCGGCGAGGTGGGCGTCGTCGTCGGCCGCGGGCCGTGCACGTTCCGGGCGCACGGCCCGGAGCGGGAGCTCTCCCGCCTCGAGCAGCGCGGCGACGGCGTCGCGCACCCGCTGGGCGCGGCGCGGGTCCCGGCCCGCGTTGACCGACACCGTGACCTCTGCGGCCTGGCCGAGCGAGACGTCGCGAGCAGGGTCGCCCGCAACGTCACCCGGAACCGTGCTCGGGACGCGCGTGCGCGCCACGGCGGGCACCCACGCGGTCGCGAGGTCCGCGTCGCCCGCAGCGACGCAGAAGACCCGGTCGGACTCGGCATCGGCGGCGACCTCGGCGTCCACGTGGGGGTCGCCGGTCGCGGTGTGGACGAGCCACGCGCCGTCGAGGTCCCCCGTGAGGTAGTCGCGCCGCACCCACGACAACCGCGCGCCGCGGTCCCGGGGCGCGCCCGCGTGACCGTGGGCGCCCCCCGCGTCCTCGGTCCCGTGGACCGCGAGCAGCTCCGCGAGGTCCTCGCACACGAACGGCGCGACGACCGACACGACGGCGCCCGCGTCGAGGAGGCCGCGCGCGCGCCGCGCCGCGACGGGACCGCCGCCGACGACGACGGTCCGGCGGCCGTCGAGACGCAGGCCCAGGGGGTACGTCTCGTGCTCGGGCGCGGTCACGGGTTCCAGCCTAGATCGCGTACGAGCCGGGCCGGGACGCCGGACGGCGGGCGGCGGCGAGCGCGTCGCCGACCATGCCGGCAGCGAGCGTGCCGCCGTCCTGGCCGTCGACGAGCAGGAACGCGCCCGTCCGCCGGGCCACGACGTACTCCTCGGCGGCGACGGGCGACGCGAGCCGCAGCGTCACGCGGCCGATGTCGTTGAGGTCGAGCCGCTCGGCGGGCTCGAGCTCGGCGGTGTCGAGGTCGAGCCGCCCGACGACGTCGCGCACGACGGCCTGCACCGTGCGCGTCGTGTGCTTGAGCAACACGCGCGCACCGGGCAGGAGCGGGCGGTCGCTGAGCCACGCGACGGTGCCCTCGACGTCCTGCGTGACCTCGGGCGCCTCCGCCGCGGAGGCGATGAGGTCGCCGCGCGCGACGTCCACGTCGTCGGCGAGGCGGATCGTCACGGACTGCGGCGCGAACGCCTCCGTGAGCTCCTCGCCGGACGCGAGGGAGTCTGCCGTGTCGATCCCGACGACGGTCGTGCGGCGACCGGACGGCAGCACCACGACCTCGTCCCCGACCGTCACGACGCCCGACGCCACCTGGCCGGCGTACCCGCGGTAGTCGCGGTAGCGCTCGTCGGCCGCGGCCTGCGGGCGGATGACGACCTGGACGGGGAAGCGGAACGCCTCGGTCTCCGGGTCGTCGCCGGTCGGGAGCTCCTCGAGCAGCTCGAGCAGGCTCGGGCCGTCGTACCAGGGCGTGTTCGCGCTCGCCCGGTCCACCACGTTGTCGCCCACGAGCGCGGACACGGGGATGGTGTGGACGTCGCCGACGCCGAGCGACGTCGCGGCCGCGCGGATGTCCGCCGCGAGCTCCTCGTACCGGGCCTCGCTGTAGTCGACGAGGTCGATCTTGTTGACCGCGACGACGACGTGGGGCACCCGCAGGAGGCTCGCGACCGCGAGGTGGCGGCGCGTCTGCTCGAGCAGGCCCTTGCGCGCGTCGATGAGCAGCACGACGACGTCCGCCGTCGACGCGCCCGTCACCGTGTTGCGCGTGTACTGCACGTGCCCGGGGCAGTCGGCGAGGATGAACGACCGGCGCGCGGTCGCGAAGTACCGGTATGCCACGTCGATGGTGATGCCCTGCTCGCGCTCGGCGCGCAGGCCGTCGGTGAGCAGCGCGAGGTCGGCCGACTCGAGCCCGCGGTCGCGCGAGACGCGCTCGACCGCGTCGAGCTGGTCGGCGAGCACGGACTTCGAGTCGAAGAGCAGGCGGCCCACGAGCGTGGACTTGCCGTCGTCGACGGAACCCGCCGTCGCGAGGCGCAGCAGCGTGCCGCGGCGCGCGTCGTCGAGCGGCGGCGCCGCGTCCTCGGTGACGGTGCCGGTGCTGGTCTGGGTGCCCATCAGAAGTACCCCTCCTTCTTGCGGTCCTCCATGGCGGCCTCGGAGAGGCGGTCGTCGGCGCGGGTCGCGCCGCGCTCGGTGATGCGCGTCGCCGCGACCTCCGCGATGACGTCGTCGACGCCCGTCGCGTCCGAGCGCACGGCGCCGGTGCACGACATGTCGCCGACGGTCCGGTACCGCACCGTCTCGGTGCGCAGGGACGCCGTCTCGGCGTCGGTGCGGGGCTCCGAGTACGGCCCGACGGCGAGCAGCATCCCGTCACGGTCGAACACCTCGCGCTCGTGCGCGTAGTAGAGCTCGGGAAGCTCGATCCGCTCGCGCGCGATGTAGCGCCACACGTCGAGCTCGGTCCAGTTCGAGAGCGGGAACACGCGCACGTGCTCGCCCGGGCGGTGGCGCCCGTTGTAGAGGTTCCACAGCTCCGGGCGCTGGTTGCGCGGGTCCCACTGGCCGAACTCGTCGCGCAGCGAGAACACGCGCTCCTTGGCGCGCGCCTTCTCCTCGTCGCGACGGCCGCCGCCGAACACGGCGTCGAACCGGTGGCCCGAGATCGCGTCGAGCAGCGGCTGCGTCTGGAGGGGGTTGCGCGTGCCGTCGGCGCGCTCGCGCAGGCGGCCGTCGTCGAGGTAGTCCTGCACGCTCGCGACCTCGAGCCGCAGGCCGAGGCGCTGCGCGGTCGCGTCGCGGTAGGCGAGCACCTCGGGGAAGTTGTGGCCGGTGTCCACGTGCAGCACGGGGAACGGCACCGGGCCGGGCGCGAACGCCTTGACCGCGAGGTGCAGCATCACCACGGAGTCCTTGCCGCCGCTGAACAGCAGCACGGGCCGCTCGAACTCGGCGACGACCTCGCGGATGATGTGGATGCCCTCGCTCTCCAGAGCGTCGAGCTGCGCGAGGCGGCGCCCGCCCGGCAGCGCCGTGGCGGGGACCGGCGCAGCCTCTGCGGAGGCGCCGGCAAGAGCACCGGCGGGGGAGCCCGGTGCGTCGGTCGTCAGGTCGATGGTCGTCATGCCCGTCCTCATACGTGGAGTCCGCACTCTGTCTTGTCGAGCCCCGCCCAGCGGCCGGCCCTCGGGTCCTCGCCCGGCGCGACGCGCCGGGTGCACGGCTGGCAGCCGATCGACGGGTAGCCGTCGTTCAGCAGGGGGTTGAGGATCACCTGGTGCCGTGCGGCGTACGCGAGCAGGTCGTCGAACGACCAAGCCGCGAGCGGGTTGATCTTCACGAGCCCGTTCTTCTCGTCGAAGGTCACGAGCGGGGTGCTCGTCCGGGTCGGCGCCTCGTCGCGGCGCACGCCCGTGACCCACACCTCGTAGCCCGCGAGCGTGCGGTGCAGCGGCTCGACCTTGCGCATCTGGCAGCACAGCGCCGGGTCGCGAGCGAACAGGTCCTTGCCGTGCGCCGCGTCCTGCTGGGCGACGGTGAGCTCGGGCCGGACGTCGACGACCGTCACGTCCATCTGCTGCTCGACGGCGTCGCGCGTCCCGACCGTCTCGGCGAAGTGGTAGCCCGTGTCGAGGAACAGCACGTCGACCCAGGGGATCTGCGCCGCCACGACGTGGGGGAGCACGGCGTCGGCCATGGAGCACGCGACCGCGACGGACGTCCCGAACTCGCGCGCCGCCCAGGCGATGACCTCCTCGGCCGTCGCCTCCGGGCGGGTCGCGCCCTCGACGCCGGGCGTGCCCGCGCCGTGCAGCAGCTCCGCGCCGCGCCGCGCGATCTCGCGCAGCTCGTCGAGGGACCGCTTCTCGCGGCCCTGCTCGACCTGCCGGGCGCGCTCCGCGTGGTGCGCCGCCTTCGCGCTCTCGCGCTGCTCGGCCTTCGCCCTCGCCGCGGCGCGCAGCGCGGCCAGCGGGTCGGTGGTGCCCGACCGCGGGGTGCCGGCGGTGGTGGTCGTCACGCCCTGGTCCTCGCTCACTGGAGCGCCTCCTCGTCGGCTCGGTGCGCCCACTCGGCGAAGGTCTCGGTCCCGTCCTTGTCGGCCTCGTACCGCCGGACGACGCGCTCGACGTAGTCGGGCAGGTCGGTCGCGGTGACCTTGAGGCCGCGCACGGTGCGGCCCATGCCGGCGACCTCGCGGTCGTCGGACGCCAGGCCGCCGCCCAGGTGGACCTGGAAGCCCGGGACCTGCTCGCCGTCGTCGTCCATCACGAGCTGACCCTTGAGCCCGATGTCCGCCGTCTGGATGCGTGCGCACGAGTTGGGGCACCCGTTGACGTGCAGCGAGAGCGGCTTCATGTGCGACAGGTCGCCGAGCCGCTTCTCGAGCTCGTCGATCGTGGCGGTCGCGGTGTCCTTGGTGTCGACGATGGCGAGCTTGCAGTACTCGATGCCCGTGCAGGCGATCGTGCTGCGGCGGAACGGGCTCGGGTTGGCGTCGAGCCCGTTGGCCTTGAGCGTCGAGACGACGTGCTCGACCTGCTCGTCCGGGACGTCGAGCACGAGGAGCTTCTGGTGGGGCGTGAGGCGCACGCGGTGCGAGCCGACCGACTCGGCGAGGTCGGCGACGTTCGCCAGGATCGTCCCGGACACGCGGCCGACGTACGGCGCCGCACCGACGTAGTTGAGCCCGTCCTTCTGCTTGTGCACGCCCACGTGGTCGCCGGGCACGGGCGGCTTGGGGGCCGGCGGGCCGTCGGGCAGCGCGTACCCGAGGTACTCGGTCTCGAGGACCTCGCGGAACTTCTCGGGCCCCCAGTCGGCGAGGAGGAACTTGAGGCGCGCCTTGTTGCGCAGCCGGCGGTAGCCGTAGTCGCGGAAGATCTGCACGACGCCGTGCCAGACGTCGGGCACCTGCTCCTCGGTGACGAACGCCCCGAGGCGCTCGCCGAGGCGCGGGTTCGCGGACAGCCCGCCGCCCACCCACAGGTCGAACCCGATGCCGAGCTCGGGGTGGCGGTGCGCCACGAACGCGACGTCGTTGATCTCGTGCACGACGTCCTGGCTCGGGTGCCCGGTGAGCGCGGTCTTGAACTTGCGCGGGAGGTTCGCGAGCTCGGGGACGCCGATGTACTTCTCGGTGATCCCCGCGACGGCCGGACCGATGTCGATGAGCTCGTCGGCGGCGATCCCCGCGACGGGGCTGCCGAGCACGACGCGCGGGACGTCGCCGCACGCCTCCGTGGTCTGGAGGCCGACGGCCTCCAGGCGGCGCCAGATCTCCGGGACGTTCTCGACCTCGACCCAGTGGAGCTGGATGTTCTGACGGTCGGTGATGTCGGCGCTGTCGCGGCCGAAGTCCTTCGAGATGTCCGCGATCACGCGGAGCTGCTCGGTCGTCAGGGCGCCGCCGTCGATGCGGACCCGGAGCATGAAGTACCGGTCCTCGAGCTCGTGCGGCTCGAGCGTGGCCGTCTTGCCGCCGTCGATCCCGGGCTTGCGCTGGGTGTACAGGCCCCACCAGCGGAACCGCCCGTGCAGGTCGTCGCCGGTGATGGAGTCGAAGCCCTCCCGCGCGTAGATCGTCTCGATCCGCTCGCGGACGGACAGCCCACCGTCCTCCTGCTTCCACTTCTCGTTGCCGTTGAGCGGCTCGGTGCCGTCGACCTTCCACTGCCCGTTCGGCCGGGCGGCGCGCGCCGGGCGGGCCGGCCGCTCACCGGTGCGGGCCGGGCGCTCAGGTCGGGCCGGGGTGGCGTCCGGCACCGTCGTGACCTGCGTCATCGGTGTTCCTCGTGTCCTCGTTCGGGGGCGGGGACGCGCGACGGCGAGCGCTCAGCGAGGGTGCGAGTGGCTGAGGACCGACGGCGCGCGCCGGTTCTCAGGGGTTCTCGGAGAGAGAGGCGAGCCGTGGCTCGCGCTGAGTCGGGCGCGGTTCAGCGACAACAGCTGAGACACGTGTGCGCGCACGCCGGCATCCCGTGACGCGAGGTCACGAGGAGGGTGCGGGCTGCCGTGGTCATGCCCTGAACGATAGCGGGGGTCCAGCGGCGTGGACAGCCCTGGTCCGCATGGTGGGAAACCGGAAATAGTAGACCGTTCTAGTCTGGTTTGTCGAGCCCTGGCCGCTCGCTATGGCCCGGGCGGTGCGCACCGCGCGACCTGGACGCATCTCACTTTGTGCAAACTTTCACGACAGGGTCGTCAGCAAATAGGATGGCGCCATGGAGTTCCTCTACAACGTCTTCGTCGCGCTGCACTTCATCGGGTGGGCCATCGTCCTCGGCGGCTACCTCGCGTCCCTGCGTTCGCCGGGCCTGTACAAGGGCGTCTTCCACGGTGCGCTCACCGCGCTCGTCGCGGGGATCGCCATGGTGGGCATCGGCGAGGCGTCGGTCTGGGGCGACGGTGGCCCGGACATGGCCAAGATCGCCGTCAAGCTCGTCATCGCGCTCGTCATCGCCGTGCTCGCGTTCGTCGCCAAGCGCCAGGGGGCCAAGGCGGCCGACGGTGCCGTCGCACCGGGCGTCAAGCACGCCATCGGTGGCCTGACCCTCGTGAACATCCTCGTCGCGGTCTTCTGGAACTGACCGCAGCGACCCGGCCGGGGCCCGTCGACGGATCGTCCGTCGGCGGGCCTTCGTCGTCACCGGAGCATTGACGAGCAACTATGTGCATGGTCCACTAGTCGCATGGTCCTTCGATATCTCGTCCTCGGGCTCCTCACGGTCCGGCCCATGACGGGCTACGACCTCAAGCGCGCGTTCGACTCCTCCGTGCGCCACTTCTGGGCGGCCGACCGGTCGCAGCTCTACCGCACCCTTGCCGCGATCGTGGAGGCGGGGCTGGCCGAGGTCGAGGTCGTGCCCCAGGAGAGCTACCCCGACCGGAAGGTCCACACGATCACCGACGCCGGCCGCGCGGCGCTGCGCGGCTGGCTCGCCTCGCCGCTCGCGCCCGAGGACTCGCGCGAGCCCTTCCTCGGCCGGCTGTTCTTCGCCGACCAGCTCGACGACGACGGCGTCGCGGGGCTCCTCGCGGCCCGACGCGCGCTGGCCGAGGAGACGGTCGCGACGCTCACCGCCGAGGAGGAGCGGGTCGCGGCGGTCCTCGCGGGCGGCGGCCCCGACGCGGACCGCGTCCGGGGCACCCGCGGCCTCGCCCTGCGCCTCGCGACGCTCCGCCACGGGCTCGCGCACGCCCGCACCGAGCTCGCGTGGCTCGACGAGACCGAGCGGGAGGTGCTCGCGTGACCGCGCCGGACGTCGTCGTGCACCACCCCGCCACCCGCCCTGGCGCGCCGGGCACGGGTGCCGTCTCCGTCGTCCTGCTGCACGGGGGCAACGTGGCGTCGTGGATGTGGGAGCCGCAGGTCGAGGCGCTGGACGACCTCGACGTGTGGACGCCCGACCTGCTCGGCTTCGGGAGCCGGGGGGACCAGGTCCCCGCGTCGCTCGACGCGGTCGTCGACGACGTCGCCGCGACGGTCTCCGCGTTCCCCGCCGGGCGGGAGGTGCACGTCGTCGGGCTGTCGTTCGGCGGGATCGTCGCGCTGCGCCTCGCCGCGCAGCACCCGGGACTCGTGCGCTCCGTCCTCGCGTCCGGTGCGGTGGTCGACGGCGTGCCTGGCCTCGCCGGCGCGTTCGGCCGCGCGCAGCTCCGGGTCTGGGACCGGCCCTGGTACTGGCGGGGCCAGGCCGTCGCCATGGGCATCCCGGCGGACGCGCGCGACCTGTTCGTGCGCTCGGGGCTCGCGATCCGCCGCGAGACCATGGCGCGGCTGCTGCCCGACGTCTACGGCGGGCGCTGGCCCGACGGCCTCGCGGAGTCGGGAGCCCGTGTGTTCGCGGTCGCGGGCGGCCGGGACCTGCGTGCCGCCCGGGGCGCCCTGGCGACGATCGGGCGCCGCGTGCCCGACGCAGTCGTCCGCCTGGCGCCCGGGATGCACCATCAGTGGAGCGCGGAGGACCCGGACCTGTTCAGCGCGATGATCCGGTCCTGGGTGGTCGACGGCGTCGCGCACCCGCGACTGGTGCCTCCCCCGGGGCGTGCGTAGCGCGCCCGACGTGCGAGGGTTTCCCCCGTGAGCGTCGGTGGAGAGGTCCTCGTCGGGCTGACGATCCTGGTCGGCCTGATCGGGATCGTCGTGCAGGTCCTGCCCGGGAACGTGCTCGTGCTCGGCGCGATCCTCGTGTGGGCGATCGTCACGGGCGGCACCGCGGCGTGGGTCGTCTTCGCCGTCGCCGCGGTCCTCGTGGTCGCCGCCGAGGTGGCGCAGTACGTCCTCGCCGGCCGCCACATGCGCCGGGCGGACGTCCCCTGGTCGACCCTCGTGTGGGGCGGGATCGCGGGCGTCGTCGGGTTCTTCGTCATCCCGGTGATCGGGCTCTTCATCGGCTTCGTGCTCGCCGTGTTCGTCGCGGAGCTCCTGCGCCGCCGCGACCGTCGCGCCGCGTGGCGCGCGACCGTCGCCGCGATGCAGGCCACGGGCATCACGATCCTGGTCCAGCTCCTGGGGGGCCTCCTCGCGGCGGCGACGTGGGGCGTGGGGCTCGCGATCACCTGACGTGCGTCAGCCGGGGATCTCCATCACGTAGAGCGTGTTCCCGTCGACGTCGCGCAGCGAGAACATCGGTGGGACGCCCTCCCAGCGCAGGAGGTCTCCGGTGCTCGCGCCGGCGTCGGTGAGCGCCGCGTGGTCGGCGGCCGCGTCGGAGGTCGTGAGGCGGATGCCGGTGTCGACGCCCGCGGGGAGTCCGTCTCCTGTTGCGACCAGCGCGACGGACGTCGCCGACCCCGGGGGCGCGACCTCGATCCAGCGGAACCCCTCCTGGAGCTCGCCGTCCATGCGGACCTCGAAGCCGAGCGTCCCGGTGTAGTAGGCGAGCGCGCGGTCCTGGTCGGTGACCGGGACCGCGACGGTGTGCACGCCCGTGAGGTGGGTCGTCGCCATGGTGACTCCTTCGTGGTGCGGCAGGTGCTGCGGACAACGGGGAGACCGTCGCGGGCGACAGGACTCATCGGCGGGGCGGCGCCGGGTGTGGGCGGGGGCGCCTAGGCTGGAGGGGCTATGGCTTCGCTCTTCGAGAACCTCCCGCTGCCCGGCCTCGACACGCTGTTCGACGGCCCGCGCGTCGACCACGGCGGCGAGTCCCGCCTCCCGCGGACCGCCCCGCGCTGGACCGACGACCCGGCCGTGCCCGACGGCGCGGGGTCGCCCGCCGGGGACGGCGGGACGGGGCCGGGGAGCGCCGGCTCGTCGCCGGGAACGGGGGAGCGCAGGGGCCGGTACGCCCACCTCGACCCCGAGGCGCTGCTCGACGGGCTCAACCCGCAGCAGCGCGAGGCCGTCGTCCACGCGGGCGGGCCGCTGCTCATCGTCGCGGGCGCCGGGTCGGGCAAGACGCGCGTGCTCACGCACCGCATCGCGCACCTGCTCGCGACGCGCCGGTCGAACGCCGGGCAGATCCTCGCCATCACGTTCACCAACAAGGCCGCGGCGGAGATGCGCGAGCGCGTGGAGGCCCTCGTCGGGCCGTCGGCGCGGAACATGTGGGTCTCGACGTTCCACTCCGCGTGCGTGCGCATCCTGCGCCGCGAGGCGAAGACGCTCGGGCTCCGGTCGAGCTTCTCCATCTACGACGCGGCGGACTCGCAGCGGCTCATCACGCTCGTCACGCGCGAGCTCGACCTCGACCCCAAGAAATACCCGGCGCGCTCGCTCGCGAACAAGATCTCGGACCTCAAGAACGAGCTCATCGACCCCGAGACCTACGCCCGGGACTCGGGCGCGCACGCGACGGACGACGGCCTCGCGGCGCGGGGCGGACAGCACGGCGCGAACGTCCCCGAGTTCGACCAGGTGCTCGCCGACGTCTACACGCGCTACCAGGCGCGCCTCGTCGCGGCGAGCGCGCTCGACTTCGACGACATCATCATGACCACGGTCAACCTGCTCCAGGCGTTCCCCGCGGTCGCGGAGCACTACCGCCGCCGGTTCCGGCACGTGCTCGTCGACGAGTACCAGGACACCAACCACGCGCAGTACGTGCTCGTACGCGAGCTCGCGGGCGTCGGCGAGGACTCGGCGGCGACCGACGCCGCGACGAGCGGGACCGGGGAGGCGCAGGTCCCCGCGCTCGACCCGGCCGAGCTCACCGTCGTCGGGGACGCCGACCAGTCGATCTACGCGTTCCGCGGCGCCACGATCCGCAACATCCTCGAGTTCGAGGCCGACTACCCGGACGCCCGGACCATCCTGCTCGAGCAGAACTACCGCTCGACCCAGAACATCCTGTCCGCCGCCAACGCCGTCATCTCGCGCAACCCCGACCGCAAGCCCAAGCGTCTGTGGACCGACTCGGGCGCGGGCGCGAAGGTCATCGGCTACGTCGCGGACAACGAGCACGAGGAGGCGCGGTTCGTCGCCGAGGAGATCGACCGCCTGGGCGACTCCGACGGCGTGCGCCCCGGCGACGTCGCGGTGTTCTACCGGACCAACGCGCAGTCCCGCGCGCTGGAGGAGGTGCTCATCCGCGTCGGCCTGCCCTACAAGGTCGTCGGCGGCACGCGCTTCTACGAGCGGCGCGAGGTCAAGGACGCGGTCGCGTACCTGCGCGCGATCGACAACCTCGACGACGACGTCAACCTGCGCCGCGTGCTCAACACCCCCAAGCGCGGGCTGGGGGACCGGGCCGAGGGCGCCGTCGCGGCGCTGGCGGACCGCGAGCGCATCTCGTTCGGTGCGGCGCTCGCCCGGATCGACGAGATCCCCGGCCTGACCAACCGCACCCTCAACCCCCTGCGTGCGTTCGTCGAGCTCATGACCGGGCTGCGCGAGCTCGCGGACTCCGGCGCGAGCCCGTCCGAGATCCTCGGCGCCGTCCTCGACCGCACCGGCTACCTCGCCGAGCTGCGCGCGAGCGACGACCCGCAGGACGCGACGCGCGTCGAGAACCTCGCCGAGCTGCACGCCGTCGCGACGGAGTTCACGGAGCTCGACCCGGAGGGCACGCTGTCGGACTTCCTCGAGCGCGTCTCGCTGGTCGCGGACGCCGACCAGATCCCCGCGGACGACGGCGACGACGAGGGCGAGGAGAAGGAGGACCCGGGCGTCGTCACGCTCATGACGCTCCACACGGCCAAGGGCCTCGAGTTCCCCGTCGTGTTCCTCACCGGCATGGAGGACGGCACGTTCCCGCACATGCGGTCCCTGCACGACGACGCCGAGCTCGCCGAGGAGCGCCGCCTCGCCTACGTGGGCATCACCCGCGCGCGCGAGCGGCTCTACGTGTCCCGGTCCGCGGTGCGGTCCGCGTGGGGCATGGCCAACGAGTTCCCGCCCAGCCGGTTCCTCGAGGAGATCCCCGAGGAGCTGTGGGACTGGCGGCGGCGCGAGTCGTCGATGGCGACCCTGCGCGCGGGCGGGTCGGTCTGGGGTCGCGGATCGGGCTCGAGTTCGTGGTCCGGGTCGCGGTCGGGGTCCTGGTCGGGGTCGCGCACCGAGGGGGCGGATGCCGGATCTACTATCCGGAGCCCTCGTTCCTCGGGCTCCTCCCGCCAGGCCCGCCACGATCCGGCATCGACCCCCTCGGCGCGCTCGCCGTTCGGCTCGCCGTCCGGTGGGGCGAAGTTCGGGTCCGCGACGCCGCGCGCCGACGGGGACGTGCCGAACCTCGCCGTGGGGGACAAGGTCACGCACGACGCGTACGGGCTCGGGACCGTCGTCGCGCTCGAGGGGGCGGGGCCGAACGCCGTCGCGAAGATCGACTTCGGCGCGGACGGGACCAAGCGGCTGCTGCTGCGGTACTCGCCCGTCACCAAGCTCTGACGAGCGGGGCGCTCGACCGGCCGGTCGCACCGGCCGACGCGTGGACGTCTCGCGCGGGTCAGCCGATCGTGCCGAGCGCGCGGTAGGCGAGGACGAACGCCGCCGCCACGACGGCGGTGCCCGCGACGGCGATCGTGACCGGCAGGCCCCCGCGGAGCCGACGTGCGAGCATGCCGACGAGAAGGATGAGCGCGACGACGCCGATCACGACCCAGTAGGTGGCGCCCGTCGTCTCGACGACCGTCGTGAGCCCGTACACCGACTCGCCGACGCCGATGCCCGCGAGCGCCGCGGTGCCGAGGGCGGCGTGGACGCCCGCGCGCCACAGCCACGCCGCCGCGACGCCGACGAACGGGCCGACGACCAGGCCGACCACGCCGAACATCGTCGGGTCGTAGAAGAACCCGCGCACGTCGGCGGCGACGGTGTAGCCCAGGGTGAGCAGCACGAAGCTCGTGGCGCCCAGCACGGCGGCGTGCCACGTCCGGGCACGCGGGGCGCGCGCGTACCAGGCGACCAGGAGCGCGGTGAGCAGCGTCCAGCCGCTCGCCGAGTTCGCGAAGGGCGCCGCGGCGTCGGGCAGGAACCCCTGGGCGTACGAGGTCAGGCCGCCGAGCACGAAGCTCGCGACGAGCACGACGGCAGCGCGCCGCCAGGGGCGACCCGGCGACGTCGTCACCCCGGCGGGTCGGTTCGGTGCCGACGAACGGTCGTCGGCGCGGTCGGGGAGAGAGGTCGTCTCGGGCACGCCACGACGCTAGGCGCCGTGGCGGCGTCGGGCGTCACCCCGTCGTCGGGCACGGGCGCGCGAGGCGTCCTACCGTGGCAGGACGACCGAGCCCCGAGGAGCCTCCCGTGACCCAGCCGGCCGCCCGCCCCGCCCCGTGGCCCGACCTCGACGTCCGACGGTGGGAGCCGACGCGCCGGCCGCTCCACCTGTTCACCCAGGTGATCGGCAAGGTCGTGCTCGACCTGACGCCGTTCGTCAACCACTGGTGGAACGTCGCGTTCCACGTGACGTCGCGCGGGTTCGTCACGCCCGTGATGCAGGTCGGCGACCGCGCGCTCGACGTCGAGATCGACCTCGTGGCGGAGCGCGTCGCGTTCCGCACGTCCGACGGGCGCACCGAGACCATCGTGCTGGGGCCGATGTCCGTCGCCGACTTCTACGCCCGCACGCTCGCGTGCCTCGAGCGTCTCGACGTGGCCGTGCGGGTGTGGTCGACGCCGCGCGAGATCCCCGACCCCGTGCCGTTCGAGGAGGACACCGAGGTCGGGGAGTGGGACGGCGAGCTCACGCGCACGTGGCTCGCGACCGTGCAGCGGGTCGTCGCGGTGATGGAGCGGTTCCGCTCCGGGTTCTACGGCAAGTCGAGCGGGCCGCGCTTCTACTGGGGCGCGTTCGACCTGGGGCTCACGCTGTTCAACGGGCGACCCTTCCACCAGCCGGACGCCGTCGAGCCCATCTACCGCTACGCGGAGAACGCCGAGAACCTCGCCGTCGGCTACTGGCCCGGCGACCCGACGACGCACGCGGACCAGGTCTACGCGTACGCCTACCCGCAGCCGCCGGGGATGGCCGACCTCGACCTCACCCCGGGGTACTGGGACCCCGGCCTGCGCGAGGCGGTGCTCCCGTGCGGGGTGCTGCGCGACGCGGCGGACCCCGACGCCGTCCTGCTCGCGTTCTTCGAGCGCTCCTACCGTCAGCTGGCGACGGCCGCCGGGTGGGACCTCGACGCGTTCACGGGACCGGTCCCGCCGGGCTGAGGGCAGCCAGGGGACCGGTCACGCCGGGTCAGGAGGCCTGGCGGTGCGGCGCCGCGAGCGCGGCGCGCAGGCCTGCGGCGTCGGACCCCGCCTCCGCGAGCGCGTCGACCAGCGCGCGGTGCGCCGTCGAGCCCTTCGCCCGCGCGACCGCGGCGAGGACGTGGCCCGAGTCGATGGTGCGCGACCCCTCGTGCACGGCCTCGCGCAGCGAGAGCTCGAGCGCCTTCTTCGCCTCGGGCGTGAAGGGGATGTGCGAGCGCCGGTTGCGTCGCCCGCGACGGCGCTCGTCGTCGCGGGCGCGGTCGAGCGCCCCCGGCCCGAAGGCCGCGTCCGTGCGCGCACGGATCTCGTCGAGGTCGATCCCGAGGGCGGCGAGGGCCGGACCGTCGAGCGTGTCGTGACGACTCGCGGAGTCGACGTGGCGTTCGAGGTCGTCGGTCGTGACGCCGACGGCGGCGAGCGCGGTGGCGCCCGTGCTGCCGTCCTGGCCGGCGAGGGAGAGGAGCAGGTGCACGGCGTCGATGGCGTCGTCGCCGCGCGAGCGGGCCACCTCCTGGGCGCCGACCACCGTCTCGCGGGCGTCGGCGGCGAAGCGTTCGAACATGTCATGACCTCCTGGTGGTGCGGGACGCGCCGTACTTCTTGTGCACGGCCTGGCGGGTGACGCCGAGGCGGTCGGCGATCTCCTGCCACGACCAGCCGAGCGCTCGGGCGTGCTCGACCTGCAGCGCCTCGAGGCGTTCGGCGAGCACGCGCAGCGAGCGCACGGCACGCAGCCCCGTGTCGGGGTCGGTGCTGCTCGCGGCGTCCATGTCGACGGGTTCCATGGCTGTCAATCTAGGTTGACGCGACGCCCTCTGTCAACACAGGTTGACGACGGCGGACGTCGATCCGGGGGTCGGGACCGGTCGGCTAGTGTCGTGCCGCCGCGCGGCACGAGCGTGCGGGCCGTCGATCGACAGGGGAGATCTCGCGATGCAGCACCGGTACGGAACGCGGAGGGCGGCGCGCGCCGCTTCCGTCGTGGCGGTCCTCGCCCTGGCCCTCGCGGGCTGCGGCACCGACGCCCCGGACCCCGGCCCGGCGGCGACCGCGACGGAGGCGCCCGAGCTCTCGACCGACCCGACCCCCGTCCCCGTCCGGGGCCACGTCCTCGGCCTCGACCTCGAGGGCGCGGTCGGTCCCGTGGTGGTCGACGGGGACCTCGGCGTCCTGCGCATCGAGGTCGGGGCGAGCGGCGGCGAGGGGTCGCTGCTGACCGGGAGCGTGTTCGGGAACCGGGCGATCGCCGACCAGGAGGACTCCTTCGACGGGGTGCGTCTGGTCGACCTCGACGCCGGTGTCGTCCGCGAGGCGGCGCGATCGGGCTCCGGGAAGGCGTTCGCCGAGCTGGGCGAGCAGTACATGATCGCGCCCGGTCGTGAGCCCGTCGTGGGCTTCGTCGCGTTCGACGCGCCCAGCGCGCCGACCACCGCGGTCCTCGTGCCGTCCCTCGGTCTCGTCGAGGACGTGCCGGTGGTGGCTGCGGCCGACGCCGACGGTCTCACCGTGCCGGTCGCCGACCTCGCCCCGTCCGGCGTCGACGACGTCGTGGCGCCGACCGCCGTCCTCGAGACGTACAGCGCCACGGCCGACGACGCCGTCCGCACGCGCGACACGGGCGAGAAGGTCAGCGTCAACGTGAGCTCCGACGTGCTGTTCGGCGTCGACTCCGCCGACCTCGGCCCAGAGGCGGACACCGCGCTCGAGGCGGTGGCGGGAGAGCTGGCGCTCGCGGCGGACGGCGGGCTCGTGGTCGTCGGGCACACGGACGACGTGGGCGAGGACGCCGCCAACCAGGAACTGTCGGAGCGCCGGGCGCGAGCCGTGGCGGACCGGCTGGGACAGGTCACAGACCTCGACCGGTTCGACGTGCGCGTCGAGGGCCGCGGCGAGCGCGAGCCGGTCACGACCGAGCTCACCGACGAGGCGCGCTCCCTCAACCGCCGGGTCACGGTCGAGTTCACCGCCTCCGACGAGCCCGTCGGCGTCGAGGGACCGACCGGCGAGGTCGCCGCAGCCCAGGGGCCGACGGTCGACGGTCTGGGGGGCGCGACCCTCGAGCACCACGACACGGTGGGTGACGTCCAGAGCCTGCACGTCGAGCTCGTCGAGATGCGGCGCGCGGGCGGCTACCTCGTCGGCACGCTCGACGTGCGCAACGACGGGACGGACTACGCGACGTTCGTGAGCGTGCTCGGGTCCGTCCGCGACGGCCGCGGTGACCTCGGCAGCGGGCTCCTGGGCGCGAGCAACGTCACGCTGCTCGACGGCGGTGTGCGCGTCTACCCGGTCGACTACCTCGTGGAGCCCACGTTCTACGACCTCAACGGGCGCAACGTCCTCGCGGACCTGCAGGTCGGGTCCCTGGACCCGGGCGTCACGTCCCGGGTGACGGTCGTCTGGCCGGACACGGGTTCGGACACCGTCGTCGTCGACGTGCCCGACGGCTCGACGTCCGTCTCGGACGGCAGCACGCCGGTGCGGTTCGTGGACGTGCCGGTCGCGGACTGACCCGGTGGCGCCCGCGCGGACGCCGCGTGACGAACGGAACACGTGGCGCCGGGCGTCGTCCCCGCCGAGCGATAGGAGCCCCGGCCTTCCCGGGCTACCCTGTACGGGGATGTCTTGATGTCGAGACATCGGTCATGCCGCACACGGCGCATCAGACGGAAGGACGCAGCAGGGTGGACCTGTTCGAATACCAGGCGCGCGACATCTTCGAGAAGCACGGCGTGCCCGTGCTGGGCGGGGTCGTCGCGACGACGCCCGAGGAGGCCCGCGCGGGCGCCGAGAAGCTCGGCGGCGGCACCGTGGTCGTCAAGGCCCAGGTGAAGACCGGCGGCCGCGGCAAGGCCGGCGGCGTCAAGCTCGCCCACTCGCCCGAGGAGACCGCCGAGAAGGCGTCCGAGATCCTCGGCATGGACATCAAGGGCCACACGGTCCACCGCGTCATGGTCGCCCAGGGCGCCAAGATCGCCGAGGAGTTCTACTTCTCGGTGCTCCTCGACCGGTCGAACCGCAACTACCTCGCCATGTGCTCCGTCGAGGGCGGCATGGAGATCGAGCAGCTCGCGGTCGAGCGCCCCGAGGCGCTCGCCAAGGTCGCGGTGGACCCGATCGTCGGCATCGACGAGGCCAAGGCGCGCGAGATCGTCGACGCCGCCGGCTTCGCCGAGGAGCTCAAGGCCCCGGTCGCGGCGGTCATCGAGAAGCTCTGGACCGTCTTCACGGCCGAGGACGCGACGCTCGTCGAGGTGAACCCGCTCGTCCGCACCGAGGACGGCTCGATCATCGCGCTCGACGGCAAGGTCACGCTGGACGACAACGCGTCGGAGGTCCGTCACCCGGACCACGAGGCGCTGGAGGACAAGGAGTCGACCGACCCGCTCGAGGCCAAGGCCAAGGCGAACGGCCTCAACTACGTCAAGCTCGACGGCGAGGTCGGCATCATCGGCAACGGCGCGGGGCTCGTCATGAGCACGCTCGACGTCGTCGCGTACGCGGGCGAGGCCCACGGCGGCGTGAAGCCGGCCAACTTCCTCGACATCGGCGGCGGCGCCAACGCGCAGGTCATGGCGAACGGCCTCGACGTCATCCTCAACGACCCGCAGGTCAAGTCGGTGTTCGTCAACGTCTTCGGCGGCATCACCGCGTGCGACGAGGTCGCCAAGGGCATCGTGGGCGCGCTCGAGATCCTCGGCGACGAGGCGTCCAAGCCGCTCGTCGTGCGCCTCGACGGCAACAACGTGGACCTCGGCCGCGCGATCCTGCGCGAGGCGAACCACCCGCTCGTGACCCTCGCCGAGACCATGGACGGCGGGGCCGACAAGGCTGCCGAGCTGGCCAACGCCTGATCGCCCGAAGACGCGGAAAGCTGAGACAGAGAACACCATGTCGATCTACCTGAACTCCGACTCCAAGATCATCGTCCAGGGCATCACCGGCGGGATGGGTGCCAAGCACACCGCCCTCATGCTCGACTCGGGCGCGCAGATCGTCGGCGGCGTCAACGCCCGCAAGGCCGGCACGACCGTCACGCACAAGGACCACGAGGGCAACGACGTCACGCTCCCCGTGTTCGGCACCGTGGCCGAGGCCATGGCCGAGACCGGTGCGAACGTGTCGGTCCTCTTCGTCCCGCCGGCGTTCACCAAGGACGCCGCGATCGAGGCCGTCGACGCCGAGATGCCGCTCATCGTCGTCATCACCGAGGGCGTCCCCGTCCAGGACACGGCCGAGGTCTGGGCCTACCTCCAGGGCAAGAAGACGCGCATGATCGGCCCGAACTGCCCCGGCATCATCACGCCGGGCGAGTCGCTCGCCGGCATCACCCCGCACACCATCACGGGCAAGGGCCCGGTCGGTCTCGTGTCGAAGTCGGGCACGCTGACCTACCAGATGATGTACGAGCTCAAGGACCTCGGGTTCTCGACCGCCATCGGCATCGGCGGCGACCCGATCGTCGGCACCACGCACATCGACGCGCTCGAGGCGTTCGAGAACGACCCCGAGACCAAGGCGATCGTCATGATCGGCGAGATCGGTGGCGACGCCGAGGAGCGTGCCGCGGCGTACATCAAGGAGCACGTCACGAAGCCGGTCGTCGGCTACGTCGCGGGCTTCACCGCCCCGGAGGGCAAGACGATGGGCCACGCCGGCGCGATCGTCTCCGGCTCCGCGGGCACCGCGCAGGCCAAGAAGGAGGCCCTCGAGGCCGTCGGCGTCAAGGTCGGCAAGACGCCGTCCGAGACCGCCGCGCTCCTGCGCGAGGTCCTCGCCTGACCCTGGCTCCATCGCAGGACCCATGACCCGGGTCCTCGCACCCGACGCCCCGCGACCGCTCCGCCGGTCGCGGGGCGTCGTGCGTCCGGGCCGGCGCCCTTCGTCAGGCGGCCGGGTCGCGGTCGCCGCTCGGGACCGTCGGCGCGCCCGAGGCGGCCAGCCACGCGTCGAGCCGCACCCACTGCGCGTAGAGCCACGCGGCGCGCTCCTCGTCGCCCGCCGGGAGCGCCTCGCGCGGCGTCGCCCAGATCTTGAGCGTGAGGCGCTTGTCCATCGGCAGCTCGCGCCAGATGTCGCGCACGGTGACCAGGCGCTCGAGGCCCGTGTGCGCGACGACCGCCACGCCCGTCGTCGGCGTCGCGTCGAGCGCGGCGAGGAACCCGCCGACGTGCGGCGCCATGACGTGCGGCATCCCCTCGGCGAGGACGGCGAGGTCGTCCTCCCCGGAGGCGCGCAGCGCCGCGATGCGCGTGTCGCGGCGGCGCGGCGTGACGTTCCCGCCCTCGGGGAAGAGCAGCACGGCGGAGTCCGGCGCCAGGTCGGTGGCGAGCTCGGCGACCGCCTCGCTGCCCGACGGCGCACCGTGCGGTCGCCGGGAGCGCGGCACCACGAAGTACGCCGGCACGCGGTGCAGCAGGACGTCGATCGCCGGGTCCCACTGGAGCGTGTCCTTGAGGACGACGCGCGGCTCGCGGCCCGCCGCGTTGACGATCCGGTCCATGAGGACGAACGAGTCGCCCGGCCCCGCGTGGCGGCTCACCACGAGCACCGGGGCCCCGTCGAGCCCGTCGGCCTCGCTGAGGTCGACGTCGATCCGCAGCCGCAGCGTCCAGCGCACCTGCCAGAACAGCACCGAGAGCATCGTGCCCGCGAGGCGGACGTGCGCGCGCCGGAACGCCGGACGGTCCAGGGCCCATCCGAAGCCCGAGCCCACCCAGAGGCCGAACAGCGCGACGAGGGCGGCGGCGTCCCACACGACGTAGAAGCTCGCGAGCCACAGGACGCGCGGCGCGCGCAGGCGACCGGGCAGCGCCCAGCTCACGATGCCGCCGACGAGCAGGACGAGCATGATGCTCGTCGGGACGAGCAGGACCGCGAGGACGACGACGGCCGGCGCGAGCAGCAGCCGGCGGACCCATCGGGGCGGAGGCGGGACGTTCACGCGTCGCCGCCCAGCTCGTCCAGGTAGCGGCGCGCCGCCGCGTACGACGAGGCGGCGCGCGCTCGGGTCGTGTCCAGCCGGCGCGACGACGAGAGCCGGTCGTCGCCGGGGAGCGGCCCGCCGCTGGGCAGGACGTGGACCGTCACGTCGTCGGGGACCTCGGCGAGCTCGCGCGCGAACCGGTGCCGTCGGGAGATCTCGAACGTCACCTTCGCGACCTCGACCGCGGTCCGCGGGGGCCGCAGCGGCTCCTCGATCCGGCCGACCTGGAGCACCCAGACCGTGCGGGCGCCGCGGCGCACGGCCTCGCCCAGCGGGATCGAGGAGACCACGCCGCCGTCGACGTAGTGCTCGTCCCCGATGCGCGTGGGCGGCAGCGCGCCCGGGACGGACGCCGAGGCGAGCACGGCGTCGACGAGCGGGCCGTCGCTGAACCAGCGCTCCGCCGCGCGCTCGATCGACGCCGCGGCGACGACGAGCGGCACGGCGAGGTCCGCGAACGTCGTGCGCTCCCCGAGCACCTGGCGCAGGAGCGCGCGCAGGGGAGCCGGGCTGGCGAGGTGGGTGCGCGTCGTCGCGAGCCGGTGCACCTGCCGGTACCACGCCTCGCCGTAGACCTGGGCGGCGGCGGGCGAGGACCAGGCGGACACGAGGCGGGGGACGACGGCGGGCGTCGGGTCCGCCGCGAGAGCCGCGCCGTTGATCGCGCCGATCGACGTCCCGACCACCAGGTCGGGCGTGATGCCCCGTTCCAGCAGCGCGCGCAGCATGCCGATCTGGACCGCGCCGCGCACGCCACCGCCACCCAGGACGAACGCGGTGGGGGCGGGCGCCGTCGTCATGGACCGATCGTAGGCGCGGGTAGGCTGGCGCGCCGGGGCGAATGCCACGTACCGACCACTCGATCGACGACGATGGGCACCATGAGCACCACCAGCACGACGCGTGGTGCGCGCACGCGCACCGTGGACGGCAGCCCGGCCCCCGCACCGGTCGTGGTCCGGCGCGGGCCGTCGGGCGTGCTCGCCGCGCTCCAGGCGCTCGCGCTGTCCCTCGCGGTCGTCGTCCTGCCGGGCGTCGTGGCCTTCCTCGCGTCGTCCACCGGGTCGTCCGAGGGCACGGGGTGGGGGCAGTCCGTGACGATCGCCGCGGGCTTCTGGCTCCTCGGCCACGGGGTCCCGCTCGTGGCGAGCGGGACGACCGTCACCCTGGTCCCGCTGGGGCTCACCGCGCTCGCCCTGTTCTGCTGCTTCGCGTCCGCGCGCCGGTCCGCGCACACGACGACGTCCGCGTGGGTCGCGGGCACCGTGACCTACGCGGTCGCGACGCTGGGCGTCGCGCTCCTCGCGGGGTCAACCCCGCCCTGGGGCCTCGCGGTCGCGGTCGTCGGGGGTGCGCTCGTCGGCGGGCTCGGGCTCGGCGCCGGGATCCTCGCGCGGCCGGACGCTCCCTTCGTCGGCGACCTCACGCACCGGCTCGACGGGTGGCTCCCGCCGTCGGTGCGGCTGGGACTGCGCGGCGGGTTGCTCGGCACCAGCCTGCTGGCCGGCGTCTCGGCCGTCGTCGTCGGGGCGTGGCTCGTCGCCGGCCGCGCGACGTCGGGCGACATCGTCGCCGGGCTCGTGCCCGGGACCGTCGGCGGCATCGTGCTCGCGCTCGCCCAGCTCGCCGTCCTGCCGAACGTCGTCGCCTGGGCGGGGGCCTGGCTGGTCGGCCCGGGCTTCGCCGTGGGCGAGGGCAGCACGTTCGCCCCGAGCGGCTCCGAGCCGGGGGCGCTGCCGGCGATCCCGCTGCTCGGCGCCCTGCCCGGCGACGACTGGACCAACCCCCTGACGCCCTGGGTGCCGGCCGTCGTCGTCGCTCTCGGCGTCGTGGCCGGGGCCTTCGTGTGGCGCCGCCTGCGCGACGTGACCGGGACGCACCCGGACGACGACGTCCGGTGGCTCGACGTCGGCCTCGCCGTGGGCGGGGTCGCGCTCGGCGCCGGACTGCTCGTCGGCGTCGTGAGCTGGCTCGCGGGCGGGGCGGTCGGGCCCGGGCGGCTCGAGGTCGTCGGCGCCGACGCCCTCGTCGTCGGCGCGCTCGCCGCGGCCGAGATCGGCGGCGGCGCCGCGCTCGCCGTCCTGTGGGCGCGCCTCGACGTGCTGGGACGCCGCCACGGCAACCCCCTCGACGACGAGGCCTGACGCCGGGACGGTTCCGAGAGGGAGCCGTCGGCGGTGCTTCTCGTCAGTCGAGCGGTGGCGTGGAGGGCGGAGTCGTGTCGAGGTCGACCACCGATGTCGGGACGGGGCAGTCGGGCGAGGCGGCGAGGTCCATCCGTGTCACCACGGACCAGCCGTCCTCGGTGAGCGGGAGCTCGAAGCGGGCGTCCTCGCCGGCGGCGACGCTCGCCGACCAGGTCTCGAGGCGGTCCGCGAGAGCCGCCCAGTCGCCCGCCCACGACCGTGCGGGCCTGTCGGCGTCGAGGACGTCCGTGGGCACCGCACCGACGGCGGTCGTGAGCAGACGGGCTGCCTGTGCGACGTCGAGCGCAGCGGTGGCGCGATCCTCGGGCGTCGTCGCGACCGCGAGCGTCGCTCCGGCCTCCTGGACCTGCGCGCAGGGGTCCGCCGCGGCGGCCAGGATCCTGTCGTCCTCGACGAGCTCGAGCCTGTCGTGGTTCGCGTAGAGCACGATCGCCCAGACGACGAGGGCCACGGCAGCGAGGAGGACCGCGGCAGGGACCGCGAGCCACCACCACGGGGACACTCCGCGGCGCAGACCCTCTCGGTCCACGGGCGGGAGCGACGGCGGAGGGCCGGCGAGCGGCGGGGTCGGGGCGGTCACGCCGCGGACCGTGCGCTGGGCGCGCCCTCGACGGGGGCCGCGGCGGCGGGGTCGGTGAAGGCCTGACGCGGGACGACGGCGAGCAGGAGGACCGCGGCGACGAGCGCCGTCGCGCCGCAGACGACCCAGACGGTGACGTACCCGCCGAACGAGCCGGCCGTGCTCCCGGTCGCGCCGCCCTGGAGCGCGGCGCCCGCGAGCGCGATGCCGAAGACGCAGGACGCGATCGCGCCGCCGACGGTCTTCACGGAGTTGGTCAAACCGGTCGCGACGCCCGTGAGGGTCGGGGGCGCGGCCGCCGCGGCGGCTGCGGGCAGCGCGGCGACCAGAGCGCCGGAGCCGAGCCCGACGATCACCATGTTGGTGAGCACGTGCGCGTACGTCCCGTGGAACGGCAGGAAGAGCAGGAAGCCCAGACCCACGAGGGTGGACGCACCGACCAGGGTGAGGCGCGGCGTCGCGCGGCGGGCGACCCGGGGGTAGGACAGCGCGCCGACGATCATGCCGATCAGGTAGACGCCGATGAGCAGGGACGTCTGGAAGCCGGTCGTGCCGAGCCCGTACCCGTGCTCGGCGGGGTCGGTGCGGGCGAACGTGGACAGCGGCGCCTGGGCGCCGAGCACGGAGACGCCGAACAGCCCGGCCGTGAGGAACACCGGGCCCAGCGTGGGGGACCGGAACATGCGCACGTCGACGAGCGGGTCGTCCTGACGCAGCTCCCACCGGGCGAACGGCCACAGCAGCGCGGCGCCGAGCACGACGAGCGCCCACGGCGCGAACGCGACGACGCCCTCGAGGCGGAGCAGGCTGAGGCCGCCCGTGAGCGCGAGGAGCGCGAGCGAGACGAGCACGAGGCCGACGGTGTCGAAGCGCCCGCCCGCGGGGTCGGGCGACTCCTGCACGCCGAGCAGCACGACGACGAAGCACACGACGACGAGCAGCGCGGGGACGAGGAGCACGACGCGCAGCGGGAGCGCGTCGACGAGCGCGCCGCCGGCGAGCGCGCCGACGATGGCGCCGGTCTCGAGCGCCGCGACGAGGACGCCCGCGGCCCGCGCGGTGACGGCGGCGGGGTTCGCGAGGCGTCGGGCTCGCGACCAGACGAGCGCGATCTCCAGCGGCAGCCACACGACGTAGAACCCCTGCACGGCCCACGCCACGAGGAACACCGCGAACGAGTCCGTGAACGGCAGGACGAGCGACGCGGCCGCCGTGACCGCCGTCGACCACAGGAGGATGCGGCGGTGGCCGACCATGTCGCCGAGCTTGGCCAGCGCGGGCACGACGAGGGCGGACAGCATGAGCTGGGAGCCCTCGAGCCAGTTCACGTCGGCGTCGTGCACGCCGAGGTGCCGCGCGATGTCCGTGAGCATCGGCGTGTAGTAGCCCTGGAGGACGCCGCTCGTCAGCTCGACGAAGGCGAGGAACCCGACGACGCCGGCGAGGGTCGAACCCGCGAGGCGCCCGGTGAGCGAGCGAGCCATCGCTGCTCCTTCTGCGTGGGGAGGCGCGCGTCGTCGCACGCCCCGGAGGTGGGGGAGCGTCAGGGTAGCCGCTCGAGGAGCGCGCGGTGGAACCGCTCGCCCCGCTCGAGCTCGGCGACCTCGACGCGCTCGTCGACGCCGTGGATGGTGGCGCGCAGCTCGGCGGACATCGCGAGCGGCGCGAACCGGTACACGGCCGGGGAGAACCGGTGGAAGTGCCGCGCGTCGGTCGCCTGCATCGTGATGTACGGGGCGGGCAGCGCGTCGGGGTGCGAGACGCCGACGCACGCGGCGAGGAGGGCGAACCGCTCGTCGTCGACGGGGGACTCGGGGGAGGGTTCGCTGCCCTCGACGACCTCGACCTGGACCTGCGGGTCGTCGACGCGCCGCCGGACGCGCTCGACGGTGCCCGCGACGGTCTCGCCGAGCGCGATCCGCAGGTTGACGGTCGCGGACGCCTGCGACGGCAGCACGTTCGCGGCCGTGCCGCCGGAGAGCATCGTCGGTGCGACGGTCGTGCGGACGATCGCCGCGGCCTCGCCTCCCATCGCGGCGAAGGTCTGCGCGGACACCGGCGGCGCGGCGGCCAGGGCACGCAGCGCGGTGCGCGCCGGTCCGGTCGCGCGGTCGGAGAAGAGCCGGAGCATGCGCGAGATCGCGACGGGCGTGCGCGCGGGGAAGGTGCGCGGGCCGAGGCGCTCGACGGCGCGCGCGACGCGCCGGACCGCCGTCGTCGTGGGCGGGGCGGAGGCGTGCCCGCCCTCGCCGCGCGCGGTGAGGCGCAGCGTCAGCACGCCCTTCTCGCCGACGCCGATCATCGCGGCGCTCCCGGGGACGAGGGGGAGCGGGGAGTCCGTGACGGCGCCGCCCTCGTCGAGCACGAGCCAGGGGATCACGCCGCGGTCGCGCAGCGTCGTCGCGATCGCCGCCGCGGCCGCGCCGTGCGACTCCTCGTTGCCGCCGAACGACAGGTAGACGTCGCGCGCGGGCGTGAAGCCTGCGGCGAGGAGGTTCTCGACCGCCTCGAGCACGACGACGAGCGGCCCCTTGTCGTCGAGCGCGCCGCGCCCGTGGACCCAGCCGCCGGCGACGCGACCCTCGAACGGCGGGTACGTCCAGGCGTCGCTCTCGTCGACCGGGACGACGTCGTAGTGCGCCATGAGCACGAGCGGCGCCTCGTCGGACCGGCCGCGCCACCGGTACAGCAGCCCGAGCTCGGTGATGCGCTCCCGGTCGAGGTGCTCGTGGACCAGGGGGTAGAGCTCGGGCAGGAGGTCGACGAGCTCGTCGAAGGGCGCGAGGCCTCGCTCCTCCAGCTCGGCGGACACCGTGGGGATCCGGATGAGCCGGGCGAGGCGTTCGTCGGCACCGGGCCGGGGGGACACGGAGGCGGTCGTCATGCGCTCACCCTAGAGACTCCATGTCACGAGCAGGTGACGGAGTCTCAGGCCGTGTCGGCGGACGGTCCCGGGGCGTCGGAGGCGGTCAGGAGGACGCGGGGGCCGGCGTGGGGAACCAGCGGGCGAACTTCTCCTCGAGCGCCTGGGTCCGTTCGACGTCGCAGCGCTTCTCGGCCGAGACGGTGATCGCGCCGTCGAGGCACTGCTGGTGCGCCAGCGCGACGTCCCACGTGACGAGGGTCGAGACCATCTGCAGCGCGAGCATGGCCGAGAGGCCGACCCCGATGCCCAGCGCCGGGACGAGGGCACCGCGCACCCGTGCCCGCCAGACGGCCACGAGCGCGCGGATGCCCACGACGATCGCCCCGAGCGCGAGCGCGAGGCTCACGGCCTGCCACGGGAACGGCATCGTGCTCACGACGATCACCGCGAGCAGGAGCAGGCCGAAGTGCAGCACGCGCCGCGTCGCCTGCCGGGCGAGCTCGGGGTCCGGCTCCGGCGGCTCGGGTGGCGCCGGCGGTCGGCGGTCGGTGGGCGCGTCCAGGTCCGGCCACCCCGGCGGGGGAGGGGGGAGCGGGGCACCCGGGCCGGGCCCGGCAGCGGGCGGGACCGGTGCGTCCGGACGCGCACCCTCCTCCGGCGGCTGCTGCGGCTCGGGGCGAGGCTGCTGCGGCGCGTCGGGACGGGGCGGTGCGTACGGGTTGCCCACGGGCAGCTCCTCGGTCGGTCGGGCGGCTCGCGGTACATTCTCCCATCGGAGGCCGGGTGCCCGGGAGGGTGTGCCCAGCGCCTCCCGCCGACCCCGACACTCGAGCACCTCGAGCCCCCCGAGCCACCCGACACCCGCAGGAGCACCGTGCAGACGCCGTCCGGCCACCCCGTCGAGTCCACCTCCGCCGCCCGCGTCGTCGTCCTCGTCTCGGGCGCCGGCAGCAACCTCGCCGCGATCCTCGCCGCGCACGACGACGCCGCCTACGGGGCGCGCGTCGTGGGCGTCGTGTCGGACAAGGCCGACGCGGGCGGACTCGACCTCGCCCGCGAGGCCGGGATCGCCGCCGTCGTCGTGGCACCGGGCGACTTCGACGACCGGGCCGCGTGGAACGAGGCGGTCGCGCAGGCGGTCGACGTCTTCCGTCCGGACCTCGTGGTGCTCGCCGGTTTCATGCGCATCCTGGGCCCGGCGTTCGTCGGGCGCTTCGCGGGCCGCACGATCAACACGCACCCGGCGCTCCTGCCGTCCTTCCCCGGTGCCCACGGCGTACGGGACGCGCTCGCGTACGGGGTCCGCGTGACCGGGTGCACCGTCCACGTGGTCGACGACGGCGTCGACACCGGGCCGATCATCGCCCAGGTCGCCGTCCCGGTCGAGGACGGCGACGACGAGTCGTCGCTCCACGAGCGCATCAAGGTCGCGGAGCGCGCGCTGCTCGTCGAGACGGTCGGCCGCGTCGCGCGCGAGGGGCTGCGCGTCGAGGGCCGCCGAGCCCTGCTCGGCTAGGCGCCGGGGTCCTCCGTGCGCGCGCCGGTGGCCTCGTCCGCGGGCGGGAGGTCGCGCGGTGCGAGGACGGCGAGGGCCTGGTAGGTCTCGCGACGCTCCTGGGGCGCCGCACGCCCCTCCTCGAGCGAGCGCGCGGTCCAGCGCTCGAGCAGCTCCGCGAGCTCGCGGGACATCGTCGCCGCCTGCTCGGCGGTGAGCACGAGCGTGCTGAGCGCCAGGATCCGGTCCTCGCGGGACCCGGTCTCGCTCCCGCGCCGGAACGTCTCCTCGGCCCAGGCCAGGGCTGGGCGCACCACGTGGCGCACCGCGTCGGGCGTACCCGGCTCGACGGCGTAGCTCTGCGCCACGTTCTTCCACACCCGGTCGCGCCGGTCGCGCGCGTGCTCGGGCGCCTCGACGATCATCCCGACCTTGGCGAGCACACGGAGGTGGAAGCTCACGGAGTTCGCGGGCTCTCCCGTCGCCTGGGCGAGGTCCGCGGCGCGCGCGTGCCCGAGGACGGCGAGCTCCATGAGGATGCGCTGGCGCAGCGGGTGCGCGATCGCCCGCAGCGCTGCGGGGTCCTGGACGTGGAAGGTCTCGAGCACAGGCCGAGGCTAGCAACGCCCGAGGCGGTGCACGTGGAGGTGCGCACCAGAAAGTGCGCAACGAATATTGCGCAATAACAGTTGCGCACCTAGGTTCTTCTCATGACGAACCCGCCTGCCGCCTCGGTCGAGGACCACCCGCCCACCGGCCCGTCGTCGGCGGCGGCTGCCCCGAACCTCATCGTCCCGCCGTCGCTCCTGCGCAACCGGTCGTACATGCTGCTCATGACCGGGATGACCGCGGAGTCGCTCGGTGCGGGCGTCGCGCTGTTCGCCGTACCGCTCGTCGCCTACGGGATCACCGGCTCGGTCGTGCAGGCGGGCGTCGTCGCCGCCGTCGGCCAGGTCGGGGCGCTCCTGGCGACGCTGCCCGCCGGCGTCGTCGCCGACCGGGTCGACCGGCGTCGGCTCATCACCGTGTCGGCGACCGTCGGCGCGGCGCTGTGGGGGACCGTCGCGCTCGCCGCGGGGCTCGGGTCGCTCACCGCCTGGCACCTCGCGGCCGTGCTCTTCGGGGCGTCGGTCGTCGGGGCGCTCGTCGACCCGGCCACGAGCGGGGCGTTCCGCTCGGTCGTGCCCGTGCCGCAGCTGCCGACGGCGCTCGCGGCCGTGCAGGGCA
>NZ_JNBQ01000014.1 GCF_001019615.1 Cellulosimicrobium funkei
CCCGGCGACGAGCGAGCGCGCGACGAGCTGGTCGTGCAGGTCCTCGGAGAGCCGGCGCGCGGCGAAGGTCGCGACGTCGACGCGCTCGGCGGGCGGGTCGAGCTCGGCGCTCACCGCGACGTCGGGCTCGACGCGGCGGCGCGCGGGCGGGCGCAGGTCCTCGCCGCGCGCGAGCCGGTGGGCCCACGCGCCGAGGTCGCCGAAACGCCCCTCGACGGTCGCGGGCGGCAGGGCCGCGAGCGCCCCGAGCGTGCGCACGCCGAGCCGGCCCAGGAGGTCCACGAGCTCGTCGACCGCGACGGCGGCGTCCGGCCGGGCGGTGACGTGCACGAGTTCGCGCGCCGGCCGCGGCGCGAGGAACGCGGCGGAGCGGCCGGGCGGGACGACGGCGGCGTCCCGCGCGGCGAGAACGGCCGCGAGGATGCCGTCGGCGACGCCCACCTGGCTCTCGTGCCCGGTGCGCTCGGCGACGCGCGCGACGAGCGCCTCCGCGAGCGCGGCGTCGGAGCCGTGGTACCGGCTCGCCCCGGCGGCGGGCAGGAGCAGCAGGCCGGGCCGGGTGATCTCCAGCCCCGCGACGACGGTCTCGGCCGCGAGCGCGACGGGCTCGAACTCGCGGGCGTCGCGCGCGTCGTCGACGTCGAGCAGCTCGAGCTCGGGGCAGCACTCGCGGGCCCGACGGCGGCGCATGCCCCGGCGCACGCCCTGGGCGCGGGCGGTCGCGGAGACGGCGACGACGCGGCGGCCGTCGTGCGTCGCGGCGGGGACGTGCGCGGGGACGTCGCGCACCGCCATCGCCGCGAGCACCGGCCAGTCCGGCACCCACAGGGCCGCCGTGCGGGTCGGGCTCGTGGTCATCCGACGAGCCGGAGCCGGGAGGGCCGGTCAGGGTCGTCGACCCGGCCGGCGTCGGTGACCACGGCCTCGGCGTCGGGCCGGGTGCCCCGGACGTCCTCGGCGAGGAACGCGGGCCAGTCCTCGTGGGCGAGCGGGAGCTCGACCTCGACCCGCGTGGGGCGCGCGGCACCCCCGCGGCCCGCGCGCTCGACGACGAGGGTGCGACGGCGCAGCCAGCCCGCCCCGCGGTCCGCACCGGACCAGCCGCCGCCGGTCACGGTGAGCGCGACGTGCGCGCCCGGCCACGTCCCCGCGGCGACGAGCAGCGCCCCGCGCTCCCGCGCCCGCGCGGCCAGGCGCCGTCGGTCGGCGTCGGTGAGGGCGGCGTCGGGCCCGACGACCACGACGTCCAGGCCGTCGACGAGCGCAGCGATCGCGAGCGCCGCGTCCGGCCCGGGCCGCGGGACGAGGACGACGCGGTCGAGGTCCGCGCCGGCGTCGGCGGCCGCGAGCAGCCCGACCGCGGGGAACCCGACGGCGGCGGTCCACGCCCCGGCCCGCGACGGCCGCGCGACGAGCGCGAGCAGGAGGCTCGTCGACCCGCGCACCGCCAGCACGGTGCCGCGCTGCAGGGCACCGAGCGGCAGGAGCGGGGCGAGCGCGTCGTGCACCGGCCACGCCCGCTCGTCCGGGATCACGTCCCGGCTCGGGTCACGCCTCGCGACGTGGCGGCCGCGAGCGCGCGCCGGGCGCTCGGCCGGCGCGACAGGGGCCGGGCGGGCGGCCGCCGCCGAGGAGACGTCGACGAGCGGGACGTCGGCGAGCGAGACCGTGTCGGCGAGCGGGACCGTGTCGGCGCGCGGGACGGCGGCCGGTGCTGCCGGGACCGCGGGTGCGACGACCGGGCGGTGTCGGCGGACGCCCGTACGCTCCTCCGCGCGGCGCAGGACGGCACGGGCGCGCTCGGCCTTGTCGACGGCCGCAGCCGTCGGGCCTGGTGCCCCCGCCCGTTCGGCGGGGTCGGCGAGAAGGGTCATCTCGCCTCCCGGGATGCTGCTCGGACGGGACGCGCACCGCGCGTCGACTGCTGGGGGCGTCGTTCTGCACCCGCCATCGTTCGAACAGACGTTCGAACACTTCCAGTGAACGACCGCCGTCGCGGGGTGTCAACTCCGCAGGTGAGAGCCGTCGGCTTCGTCCGAGATGCCCGCCGCAACTCTCGACCGTCGATCGAAGGTTGACCCCAACCCTCGACCTCTACCTGAACCTCCTCCCTGCCGAACCTGGGGTCGCAGTCCGTCCGGCGTGCGGCACGAGCCACGAGCCACGAGCGCATGCCCGGCGAGAGCAGGCGCATGCTCGGCATCCGGCCCTCCCCGCACGGTGCCCCGCCGGATGGCAGGCTGACGCCATGGACGCCCGCACGACCCTGCCCACGCTCGGCTCGCTCACCTGGGAGCCGGCGCTCGACCACCTCGACCTCGTCGCCCCCGTGACCGCCGACGCGCTGCGCCGCTGGGCCGAGGCCGACCCGGACGTCGCGGCGCTCGTCGCCGTGACGGAGATCGATCCCGACCTCGCGGACACCGCGACGCTCAACGCCGCGTTCGACCTGCCCGTCGAGGCGTCGGCGAACTGCGTCGTCGTGGGCGGCGCACGCGCGGGCGACGAGCGGATCGCCGCCGCCGTGGTGCGCGCGCACACGCGCGCCGACGTCAACACGCGCGTCCGCAAGCTGTTGGACGTGCGCAAGGCGTCGTTCCTGCCGACCGACCGCGCGACGGCCGAGTCCGGGATGGAGTACGGCGGCATCACGCCCGTCGGGCTCCCGGACGGGTGGCGCGTGCTCGTCGACTCACGCGTCGTGACGGACGGTGAGCTCGCGCTGATCGGCAGCGGCGTGCGGCGTTCGAAGCTGCTCCTCCCCGGCGGCCTGCTCGGGCTCCTGCCCGGCGTCGAGGTCGTCGAGGACCTGGCCGTCCCGGTCGCCTGACCCGCCCCACCCTGCCGAGCACGACATGACGACCTCCATGTCGTGCTCGGCGGGGGATCGTCAGCGTTCGAGGACGACGAGCCGCTGCGTCGCGCGCGTCATCGCGACGTAGCGGTCCACGGCGCCCTCGACGCCGTCGCCGAATCCCTGCGGGTCCACGAGGACGACGAGGTCGAACTCGAGGCCCTTCGCCGTCTCGGGCGTGAGCACCTGCACGCGCGACGCCCCGTCCTCGCCGAGCCGCGCCGAGACCGACTCGGTCGACACCGCGACGGAGCCCGCGCCACCGATCACGCAGGCCGTGCCCTCGGCGTGCTCGGCGAGCCAGCCGTCGAGCACCCCGTCGAGGTCCGCGACCGCGCCGTAGGCGACCGGCACGCCCGTGCTGCGGACCGACGTCGGGACGTTGGCGTCCGGGAGCGCGGCCCGGATGACGGGCTCCGCCGCCGCCATGACCTCCTGCGGCGTGCGGTAGTTGACGCTCAGCGACGTTTCCGCGACCCGGTCGAACCCGACGCGCCCGAGCCGTTCGCTCCACCCCTCCGCGAACCCGTGACGCGCCTGCGCGCGGTCCCCCACCACCGTGACGCTGCGGGACGGGCAGCGGCTCAGCACCATCTGCCACTCGGCGTCGGTCAGTTCCTGCGCCTCGTCCACGACGACGTGCGCGAACGGGCCGGCGAGCCGGTCGGGCGTCGCCGTGACCATCGCCCCCTCGTCGACGAGCGCGTCGCGCAGGTCCTGCCCCTTGAGCATCGTCATGACCATGAGCTCGCTGTCGTCGGACGCGACGAGGTGGTCGACGACGTCGTCCATGCGGGCCCGCTCGGCCGCCGCGGCCGCCGCGTTGCGGCGACGGCGACGCGACGCCCCCGGGTCGCCCAGGCGCTGCCGGGCGGCGTCGAGCAGCGGCAGGTCCGCCGTCGTCCAGGCCTGCGCGTCCGGGCGCTGGAGCGCGCGCACCTCCTCGGGCGTGAGCGACGGCGCGCACAGGCGCAGGTAGGCGGGCACCGACCACAGGTCGGCCACGAGGTCCGTCGCCTCGACGAGCGGCCACGCGCGGTCGAACGCGGCACCGAGCGCGCGGTGGCCGCGCAGGGCACGGCGCACGTCGTGGGCGTCGAGGTCCACGCCGTCCTCCGCGGCGCCCCCGCACGCCTTGTCCACGAGGATCTCGACGAGCGCGGCCCAGACGTCGTCGCGCGCCTCGTTGTGCGGGGTGCCGGGGTCCACGGACTCGAACGCCTCCGCCCAGTCGGCGGTGGAGAGCCAGACGTCGGCCCACGGCGTCTCGACCTCCATCCCCTCGGTCGGTGGGCGCTCGGAGAAGCGCACCGCCGGCTCGATCGCGGCGACGAGCTCGGTGGACGCCTTGAGCCGGGCGACCTCGGGGTCGGTCTCCTCGCGCGCCGCGGCGCCCTCCGGGACGAGGTCCCGGAGCGTGCACGTCTGCACGCCCTCCTCGCCGAGCCCCGGCAGCACGTCGGCCACGTACGCGAGGTACGGGCGGCTCGGCCCGACGACGAGGACGCCCCCGTGGCCCTCGCCCACCCGGGGGTCGGCGTAGAGCAGGTAGGCCGCGCGGTGCAGCGCCACGACGGTCTTGCCCGTGCCGGGGCCGCCGTCGACGACGAGCGCGCCGCGCGAGCCCGCGCGCACGATCGCGTCCTGGTCCGCCTGGATCGTGCCGAGCACGTCGCGCATGCGCGGCGACCGGCTCGCACCGAGGCTCGCGACGAACGCCGACTGGTCGTCGAGCGCCGCGCCCGACCCCGCGCCGTCGGGCACGAGCTCCTCGTCCCAGTAGTCGGTGACACGGCCGCGCGCCCAGCGGTAGCGGCGGCGCGCCGCGAGGCCGAGCGGGTGCGCGGGCGTCGCCGCGAAGTACGGCTCGGCGGCGGGCGAGCGCCAGTCGACGAGCAGCCGCTCCCCCGCCGGGTCCGTGAGGCCCACGCGACCGACGTACACGGGCTCCGACCCGTCGGCGAAGGTCATGCGACCCAGGCACAGGTCCACGCCGTAGCGCTGGAGCAGCCGCAGCCGGCTGCTGAGCCGGTGGATCTCCTGGTCGCGCTCGAGCGCCCCGGTCCCGCTCCCGCCGGGCGCGCGGCGCGCCGCGTCGAGGCGCTGCGAGAGGTCCGCGACGGAGTGCTCGAGGCTCGCCGCGATGGCGGCGAAGTGCCGCTCGTCGGCGTCGACGAGCGCGGGGTCGGCCTTCGCGGCCAGGCGGTCGGGGAGGTCGAAGACCCGTGCGGGCCTGGGGGTGGGACGGTCGGTCGGGCGGTCGGCGGTCACGGGGGCGTCGGGCAACGTTATCAGCTCCGGTCCGAGGTCCAGCGGGGACGGCGCGGACCACGACGACCCACGCACGAGCGGAGATTCTGCGCCCCCAGGGGGGCCTTGCCGCAAGACCCCCCGTGCGCTATACCTTGGAAAGGGAGGCCGGTCGGCCTCCCTTTCCTGTTCCCGTCGCCGACCAGGATCGGACCCGCGCGGACGCGGCCACGTCCACGACGATGAGCCGAGATGCGAGAAGTGGCCCCTCACCGCGCTCGGTGAGGGGCCACTTTCTCGTCTCGTGGAGCGCGTCAGCTCTCGGCGCGGCCCTCTCGCCAGTAGCCCATGAACGCGACGGCGCGGCGGTCGACGCCGAGGTCGGTGACGAGGTGGCGGCGCAGCGTCTTGATCGCGCTCGCCTCGCCCGCGAGCCACGCGTAGAGGACGGTGTCCTCTTCGAGCAGCCCGGGGACCTCCCAGAGGATCGACGCGTCGACGTCGACGTCCTCGAGGTCCTCGGCCGTGCGGCACTGGGCGGGCGGGTCGGTCCCGAGGACGCCCGCGCCGAGGATGCGCTCGGCGGCCTCCTTGACGGCGGGCACGAGGCGCGCGCCATGGGCGTCGCGCTCCCCGCCGGGGGCGTCGTCGCGGGCCAGGAACGTCACGCGCACCCCGGGCGGCGTGACGAGGTCGCGCGCGTCGCCCACGTGCGGCACCTCGACGTAGACCTCGCCCCACGCGTGGGCGGGCAGGTCCTCGCAGATCGCGGCGATCGCGGGCAGCGCCGTCTCGTCGCCCGCGAGCAGGAGCGCGTGCGGGCGCGTGGGCGGGCGGAACTCGATGCCGCCGGCCGGGCCGTCGAACGTGGCGTCCGGGCCGAGCAGGACGAGCGGCGTGCCGACCTCGGCGGCGAGCGCCCAGCGCGACGCGGGGCCGGCGTCGCCGTGCAGCACGACGTCGACGTCGACCTCGCGCGCCTCGGGGCGCACCGCGACGGTCGTGTAGGTGCGCAGCGGGTTGCGGCGCTCCTCCGGCTGGTCGCGCCACGCGGCGTACCAGGACTCGGCGTCGCGCACGAGGTGCTCGTAGCCGCCGTCGGGCGCGGGGAGCACGAACTTGATCCGCACGTCGAGGCCCGGGTCCCCGAAGAGGTCGAGCTCGGGGCCGGTGAACGTGAACCGGCGGAAGCTGGGCGTGAGCTGCTCGACGCGCGCCACCTCGACGTCGAAGAAGCGCCACGGCGCGGTCGCCCGAGCGACGGGGCGACGGGCTCGGGTGCGGGGTGCGACGACGGTCTGGCTCACACAGGTGAGGCTAACCTACGCACCCTCACCGGGGTCAACCCGTCCGGGACGCGGACCCGGCTCCGGCACCGTGAGACGCGTCACGCTCCCCGACCGCGGCTGCGCCACAGCAGGTAGACGAAGTACGGCGCGCCCAGGAGGGCCGTGCCGAGGCCCGCGGGGATCTGCTCGGGGGCGATGACGACGCGACCGAGCGTGTCCGCGACGGACACCAGGAGCGCGCCGAGCAGCATCGCGACCGGGACGACCCGGCCGTGCCGCGCGCCGACCAGCGCCCGTGCGGCGTGCGGCGCGACGAGGCCCACGAACGCGAGCGCCCCGATCGCGCACACGGCCGCGGCCGTGAGCAGCGCCGCAGCCGCGAGCAGCAGCAGGCGCGTGCGGTCGAGCGCGACGCCGAGGACGCGCGGGGTGTCGTCGTCGAGCGCCAGCACGTCGAGGTCGCGGCGGTAGACGGCGGCCAGCGGCGTGAGGACGAGCAGCGCGAGCGCGACGGGGATGAGCTGCTCGAGCGTGCGCCCGTACGTGGAGCCGGAGAGCCACGTGAGCGCGAGGTTGACGTCCCACGGCGCGACGACGACCACGAGGAGCGTGATGAGCGCCATGACCCCGGCCTGGGCGCCGATGCCGATGAGCACGAGCCGGTCGGAGCTGAGCCCGCCGCGGTAGGAGAGCCCGTACACGAGGCCGAACACCACGAATGCCCCGATGGCCGCCGCGGCGGACATGGGCCAGATCCCGACGCCGGGGACGAGGAGGATCATCGTCACGGCCCCGAGCCCGGCGCCCGACGTCACACCGAGCAGGCTGGGCTCGGCGAGCGGGTTGCGGCACACGGCCTGCACGATCGTCCCGGCGAGCGCGAGCGCCGCACCGGCCAGGAGCGCAGCGAGGACGCGCGGGAAGCGCTGGTCGAGGACGAACGTCACGTGCCGTCCGGCGAGCCCGTTCCACCAGTTGGCCACGTCGCCCAGCAGCACGACCCGGTCGCCGAGCAGCAGGCCCGCGACCGCGGCCGCGGCGACGGCGAGCGACAGGACGACGACGACCACGAGCACGGCCCGTCGCGCGCGCGGGCGGGACAGCGACCCGTGCGCGCCGCGCGACGACGCCGGCCCGGAGTCGCGCAGGCGCCGCGCGAGCCAGATGAGGAGGATCGCGCCGAGGACGGTCGTCACGATGCCGGTCGGCACGGCGATGGACAGCATGCCCGGCAGCAGCAGGCGGAGCAGCACGTCGGCGCCCAGGACGACGACCACCCCGACGATCGCCGCGAACGGCAGGAGCAGCACGTGCCGCCCGAGCCCGGGCACCCGGCGCGCGACGAGCCGCGCCACGACCGGTGCGGCGAGTCCGACGAAGCCGACCGGTCCCGCGACCGTCACCGCGATCGAGGCCAGGAGGACGGCCACGAGGACGGACAGGACGCGCGTGCGGCGCACGTCGACGCCGAGGACGGTCGCGGCGTCGTCCCCGAGACCGAGGAGGTCGAGGCGGCGGGAGAGGAGGAGCGCGGCGAGGACGCCGACCACGACGACGGGCGTCGCCATCGAGACCGTGCGCGTGCCCGACTGGACGATGGACCCGCTCCCCCACGCGAACAGGCCCATCGTCTCCTGCTCGAACAGCACGAGGAGGACCATCGTCAGGGAGTGCAGCGCGAGCATGATCGCCGACCCGGCGAGCACGAGCCGGGTCGGGCCGTCGGCGCCGCCGCGCGCGAGGACGAGCACGAGCCCGGCCGCGGCGAGCCCGCCGAGGAACGCGAGGCCGCCCTGGAGGTAGAACGGGATCGAGATGCCGAACGCCGCGACGACCACGACCGTGAGGTAGGCGCCCGCGTTGACCGCGAGGGTGTCGGGCGACGCGAGCGGGTTGCGCGCGACCGACTGGAGCACCGCACCGGCGACGCCGAGCGCGACGCCCAGCAGCAGGCCCGCCAGGAGCCGCGGCACGCGCGAGGCGACGAGGACGGCGACCGTCTGGTCGACGCCGTCGCCCCCGGTCGCCAGGCGCAGCAGGTCGAGCGGGCCGACGTCGGCCGTGCCCTGCGTGAGGTGCACGGCGGCGAGCACCGCCGCGACGACGACCGCCACCACGAACGCCCCCGCGATCCCGAGGCGAGACGTCCTCGGGCGGGGCACGGTCGTCGCCGTGCCGGCGCCGTCGCCCGCGCGCCCGCCGTCGGCGGTCCCGTCGGTGCCCGGGACGACGGCCGGAGCCGGGTCCTCCAGGAGGAGGGTGTCCGGCTCCGCCGTCGTGCGCTGCTCGCGCCGCGTCACGGTGTCCTCGTCAGCACTGTGGTTCTCGTCAGCCTTCTCGTCGTCCGGGCGCGGCCGGTGGTGGTGCGGAGGGGTCTCAGGCGGCCGTCAGCGCGTCCACGACCGCGTCGGCGTAGGCCGCGGCGGACAGCGGGCCGCCGAACATCCAGATGCCGTCGGGCAGACGGTGCACGTTCCCGGCCGTGACGAACGGGAGCTGCTCCCACACGGCGTTGCCGGCGAGGCCCTCCTCGAACGGGTTGGCCTCGGAGTCGCTCGCGACGTAGAGGAACTGCACGTCGCCGAGCTGGGTCAGGCCCTCGACGTCGGTCTGCGCGAGGCCGTAGTCCGGGTCGCCGCCCTCGGTCCAGGCGTTGACGAGGCCGATCTCCTCGCCGATGGCGCCGAAGAACGAGCCCGGCGTGTACATGCGGATCGAGACGGCGCCGTTCGTCACCCAGCCGTCGGCCATCGTGAACTCGGCCCCGGCGAGGCCCGCCTCGTCGAGCGCCGCGGTGGCCTCGGCGATCTTCGCGTCGTAGGTCTCGAGCGCCGCGGCGGCCTCGTCCTCGCGGCCCGTCACCGTGCCGAGCGTCTCGACCGTGGAGCGCATGTAGCCGATCGGGTCCTCGCCGTCGGAGCCGCGCAGCGTGAGCACCGGCGCGACCTCCTCGATCTGGGCGATGACGTTCTCGGGCAGGTCCGTCGTCGTGACGACCAGGTCCGGCTCGAGCGCGGAGATCGCGTCGAGGCTGGGCTCGCCGCGCGTGCCGACGTCGGGCGTGCTCGCGTCGATCGGCGCGACCGTGTCCCACGTGTTGTAGCCCTCGACGTCGGCCTGGCCGACGGGCTCGACGCCGAGCGCGACGAGGTTCTCCGTGAGGCCCCACTCGAGCGAGACGATGTCGGTCGCCGGGGCGTCGAGCGTGACCTCGCCGCGCTCGTCGGTGACGGTGACGGGGCCGGACGCCGCGTCGGTCGTCGCGTCGGCGGCGTCGTCCGCGGCCGCGGGGTCCTCGGTCGTGCCGCACGCGGTGAGCGCGAGCGCCGTGGCGAGCGCGAGGGCGCCCGCGGCGAGGGAACGGGTGGTCGAGCGCATGGGTGTCCTTCGGGTTCGGTCGGTGCCCGGGCGTGCTCCGTCGGGGCGGGGCCGGTGGCCGCGCGTCGGGGCCGGGCGAGGGGTCGTGGAGGTACGTCGGGGTGGTGCGGGTCAGACGAGGACGGCGGTGTCGAGGCGCGCGGCGTGCCGCCCGAGCGGCTCGCAGCACGTGCGCCCCGTGAGGGGGTGCGTGTAGACGTCGACGTGGATGCCGTACACCTCGGTGAGCAGCTCGGACGTCAGGACGGCGTCGGCGGGTCCCGTGGCGCGCACGACGCCCGCGTGGAGCAGGACGACGCGGTCGGCGACGGCGGCCGCCTGGTTGAGGTCGTGCAGCACGACGCCGACGGCCACGCCGTGCTCCGTGGCGAGGTCGCGCACGAGGTCCAGCAGCTCGACCTGGTAGCGCAGGTCGAGGTACGTCGTCGGCTCGTCGAGCAGGAGCACCTGCGTGTCCTGCGCGAGGCACGTCGCGAGCCACACGCGCTGCAGCTCGCCGCCGGAGAGCTCGTCGACGCCGCGGTCGGCCATCGCGGTGATGCCCGTGACGTCCATGGCGTGCGTGATCGCGCGCGGGCCGTCGGGGTCGTTCGAGCGGAACCGGCCGCGGTAGGGGTGGCGCCCGTAGGCGACGACGTCGCGCACGCTCACGCCCGACGGCGTGGGCCGGCTCTGCGACAGCAGCGTCACCCGCCGGGCGAAGTCCTTGGGGTGCAGGGCGAGCGCGTCGGGCGCGTCGTCGAGCGCCACGGTCCCGGCGTCGGGGCGGTGCAGCCGCGCGAGCGAGCGCAGGAGCGTCGACTTGCCCGAGCCGTTGGGCCCGATCAGGGCCGTGACGGCCCCCGGTGCGAGCTCCAGAGCGGCGCCGTGCACGACGGTGCGCGCGTCGTAGGACAGCCGCAGGTCGTGCCCGGCGAGCGCCGGGGCTCCGGTCGCGGCGACCGGGCTCGGGACAACTGAGGGTGCACTCACATAGGTGAGGCTAATCTATGCCGCCCTGTCGGAACCAGCCCCTCCGACGCGTGTGACGCGGTTCACGGGCGACGCGCCCGCGTCAGTCCTCGACCGTCCGCGCGGGGCGCCGACGCGGCTCGCCCACGGCGGCCGTCGGGGGCGCATGGTCCTCGTCGGCTGCGTGGGCGCGCGTCGGGGAGGCGTGGTGCTCCCCGCCCAGGGCCACGGGGACCACGAGCGCGCGATGGTCGGACAGGCCGGTGTCGACCGCGACCCCGGGCTCCGTCGCGCGCACGGCGCCGTGGGCGAGCACGTGGTCGAGCTGGCGTGCGGGCTCGCCGACCGGGAACGTCGCGGCCGAGGCCAACGGCCGCCACCCGCTCGTGCGGGCCGCCTGCGGGGCGTCGATGTTGAGGTCGCCGAGCAGCACGACCGGCTCGCCGTCCGGGGTCTCCGCGGCGAGCGACCGGGTGAGCCGCACGAGCTGGGTGAGGTTGCGCCCGGGCACGAACGTCAGATGCGTGCACGCGACGGTCAGCGGACCGCCCGGGGCGTCGACGCGCGCCACGAGCGCCGCGCGCGGCTCGTCGCGCACGAGCGTCGGCAGGCGACTGCCGGGGAACCGGACCGGGACGCGCGTGCGGGGCGCGGGCAGCAGGACCGTGCGCCATGCCGAGACGGGGAACCGGCTCACGACCGCGATCCCGTAGGCCGCCCGGCCCGGCTGGTGCTCCCCCGTCGGCGCGGTCCACACGCCGGGCTCGCCGACGAGCGTCGCGACGAACCGGTGCTCGACGGCGCCCGCCGCCTCCGCCGCGACCGCCGTGAGGTCGGCACGGTGCGAGCGCGGCTGGTCCCGGTCCACCTCCTGGAGCGCGAGCACGTCCGCGTCGAGAGCGCGGACGGCGTCGGCGAAGCGGTCGACGTCGACCCGGTCGTCGACGAGCGACCGCCCGTGCAGGATGTTGAACGTCGCGAGGCGCACCCTCCCGATTCTGGGCACGGCGGCGCGGGGTCGCACGCGCTCGGGACGGTCCGACGCCGCGCCACGGACGGCGCGGCGTCGGAGGGCCGCGCGACGTGCCAGCGCACCGCGGGTGGTGTAGACCCTGGGCATGGTGGACGACAGGGACGCGCTGCACGACGGCCTCCGCATGACCGCCGCGGCGCTCGCCGAGGCGGAGATCCCGCACGCCCTCGTCGGCGGGTACGCCGCGTGGGCGCGCGGAGCGCCGGAGCCGAGCCACGACGCCGACTTCGCGATCCGCGAGGTCGACGTCGACCGCGCACGCGAGGTGCTTCGCGCCGCCGGGCTCGAGATCACGGAGCCCACGGAGAACTGGCTCTTCAAGGCGTACCACGGCGGGGAGCTCATCGACATCCTCTACCGGATGGTCGGCGAGCCGATCGACGACGACCTCCTCGCCCGCACCGACGAGCTCGAGGTGCTCGCGGTCCGCATGCCCGTGCTCTCGGCGACCGAGATCATGACGTCGAAGCTGCGCGTCGTCGGCGAGCACTACTGCGACTTCTCGCGGCTGCTGCCGGTCGCGCGCGCGATGCGCGAGCAGATCGACTGGCCCGAGGTCCGCGCGCGCGTCGACGACAACCCGTATGCGCGCGCGTTCCTCTTCCTCCTCGACGAGCTCGGCGTCGTGGACGCGGAGCAGATGGAGGACGCCTCGCTCGGCGGGCGCCGTGCGTCGGCAGAACCGGCGTCCGGGGACCCGTCGAACGCCCTCGAGTGAGCGGGGCGCGTTCGACGCGCGAGCGAACCAGACCCCGGACAGGGTGAAGAGGTACCGCCCGCTACCTCACGAGGTCACACCGATGAGCACGGTCACCCAGTCGATCGACGTCGACGTCCCCGTCCGCACGGCCTACGACCAGTGGACGCAGTTCGAGGAGTTCCCCCGCTTCATGGAGGGCGTGGAGGAGATCCGGCAGCTCGAACCGACGCACACGCACTGGAGGACGAAGATCGGCGGTGTCGAGCGCGAGTTCGACGCGGAGATCACGGAGCAGCACCCGGACGAGCGCGTCGCGTGGAACAGCACGTCCGGCCCGGACCACGCGGGCGTCGTCACGTTCCACCGGCTGAACGACACGCAGACCCGCGTGACCGTCCAGCTCGACTGGTCGCCCGAGGGTGTCGTGGAGAAGGTCGGCGACGTCCTCCAGCTCGACGAGCGCCGCGTCAAGGGTGACCTCGCGCGGTTCAAGGAGTTCATCGAGTCGCGCGGGACCGAGACGGGCGCCTGGCGCGGAGACGTCGGCTGACGCCCCGACGCGCAGCCCCGCCGGCCACCGGCGACATGACGGAGCGGGTCCGGGTCCCCGGGCCCGCTCCGTCGCGTCCGGCGGCTGCCGCGCGCGAGGCCGACCCGCCCGCCATCCTGGTGCGATGACCGCGCACGCCCCGACCCGCTCGGGACCGGACACCGTCGACGCGGCCGTCCTCGCCGCGGGAGGGATCGCGTGAGGGCGCCCCGGTGGGCCGGGACGCTGCGGCTGCGCGACCGCGCGGCGGACTACGCGTACGTGGCGGCGCGCCAGGTCGCGGGCGTCGTCCGGCCGCGACGTCCCGTCCCGCGCGGCCCGGGCGGCCGCGACCCCGTCGTGCTGCTGCCGGGCGTCTACGAGACGTGGCAGCTCCTCGCGCCCGTGGCGACGGCGCTCGCGCGGGCCGGGCACCCCGTGCACGCGGTGCCCGGCCTCGGGTACAACCGGCGCCCGTTCGCCGAGGCGGCCGACCGCACCACCGCCTTCCTCGTGGAGGCGGACCTGCACGACGTCGTCCTCGTCGCGCACAGCAAGGGCGGTCTCGTGGGCAAGCGTGTCATGCTCTCGCCCGCCGGGTCGCGCGTGGCCGGCATGGTCGCCGTCGCGACGCCGTTCAACGGCTCCAGCTACGCGCGCTACCTCCTGGGCCGCACGCTGCGCGCGTTCTCACCACGGGACGCGGCGCTGCTCGCGCTCGCCGCGGAGCACCAGGTCGACGCCCGCATCACGGCCGTCTACCCGCGCTTCGACCCGCACATCCCCGAGACGGGCCGGCTCGAGGGCGGGCGGAACGTCGAGCTGCCCCTCGCGGGCCACTTCCTCCCGCTCGGCGACCCGTCGCTCGTCGAGGTCGTGGTGCGGGAGGTCGACCGGCTCGCCCGGTCGACCTCCCGCGACTGAGCGGGGACCTCAGACCCGGCCGGACGGCGCGCCGACGGTGACGCGCGCGAGCTCCTGCGTGCAGCGGGTCATCGCGACGTACAGGCCGTTCCAGCCGCGCGGCTCGGCGGCGATGCCGTCCGGGTCGACGACGACCACCGCGTCCCACTCGAGCCCCTTCGCCTCCGAGGTGCTGAGCACGGGGACCCCGCGCACGGCGGCGCCCAGGTGCGCCAGCCGGTGGCGCGGCGCCACGACACCGACCGAACCGCCGTCGTACCGCTCCGCGAGGCGCACGACCTCGGCGGCGACGGCCGTGCCCAGCGCCGCGCCAGCGGTGCCGGCGGGCACGACGACGTCGCGCGGCTCGACCCCCGCGTCGCGCACCGCGCGTGGGGGTGCGTTGCGGCTGCCCGCCGCGCGCAGCACGGGCCCCACGAGCTCCATGACCTCGCGCGGCGTGCGGTAGCAGATCGTCAGGTCCGCGCGGTGCCAGCGGTCCCCGAAGACCGGGCCGACGACGTCCGCCCAGTCCGTGTGGCGGTGCGGCGCCTCGGTCTGGTCGACGTCCCCGACGGCGGTCACGGACCGGGTCGGGCAGCGGCGCAGCACCATGTGCCACTGCATGGGCGAGAGCTCCTGCGCCTCGTCGACCACGACGTGCCCGTAGACCCAGTCGCGGCGCGTCGAAGCGCGCTGCGCGAGGAACTCGCCCTGCTCGCCGGGGGCGTCCGGGGTGCCCAGCGCGTCGGCGAGCGCGTCGAGGAGGGGGACGTCGCTCGGCGCGAGCGCGGCAGGCTCGCCCACCACCCGGCGGACCTCGTCGGGCGAGAGCTCGGGCGCGTGCCGCGCGAGCAGGGCGGCGTCCCCCAGCAGGTCCGCGAGCGCCGCGCGGGCGTCCGCGACGGGCCACCAGGCGTCGACGACGGCCGTGAACCCGGCCTCGCGCGCGAGGTCGCCGCGGAGGCGCTCGAGGTCGTCCTCGGTCAGCTCGCCGTCGACGTCGCCGCCGCGCGCGCCGGTCGTCGGGGCGCGGTCGTCGCGCGCGGCGAGGCCGGCGTCGAGCTTCCCGAGGACGTCCTCGTACCCCTCCTCGACACGTTCGAGCAGCTCCGCGTGCCGCGCCGCGGCCTCGTCGACGAGCGTGTCGAGCAGGAGGTCCACGGCCCGGCGCCGCGCGGCGAGCACGCTCCGGCCGCCCGCCCGGGCCGCGCGCAGGACCTGCCCGACCCGGGCGGCGTCGAGCGTGAGCGCCTCGCCGTCGAGGCGCACCGTGAGCGCCCGGGCGTCCGGGACGAGGGAGTCGGCGTACCGGGCGACGACGTCCTGCCACAGCGCGCGCCCCTTGAGCTCGGCCACGTCCCGGTCCTCGCCACGCTCGGGCGCGACGCCGGGGACGAGCGTGTTGCACGTGGTCGACACGACCGCCGTCTCGCCGAGCGCGGGCAGCACCTGGGCGACGTACTCGAGGAACCTTGAGGTCGGGCCGAGCAGGAGCACGCCCCGCTCCGCGAGGTGCGGGTGCGTGAACAGCAGGTACGCGACCCGGTGCAGCGCGACGACCGTCTTGCCCGTCCCCGGACCGCCCTGCACGACGAGCGTCTGCTCGGCCGGGGCGCGCACGATCGCGTCCTGCTCGACCTGGAGCGTCGCGACCGCGGTGCCCATGCGGCCCGTGCGGCGCTCCGACAGCGCGGCCAGGAGCGCCCCCTCGCCGACGAGGCCGTCCTCGTCGTCCGGCCCGGTCGCCGAGCCGTCGAGCGGCTCGTCGTCCACGCCGGTGACCCGGTCCCCCGCGGTCCGCACGTGCCGGCGCCGCGCGAGGCCCTGCGGCTCGCGCGCGGTCGCGGTGTAGAAGGCGCGAGCACCCGGGGCGCGCCAGTCGAGGACGAGCGGGTCCGCGTCGGCGTCGGACGCGGCGATGCCGACGCGCCCGACGTGGCGCGTGACGCCGTCCACGGTGTCGACGCGCCCGAACACGAGCCCCCTCTCCGCGCGCTCGAGCTCGGTGCGTCGACGGCGCAGGCCGGCGCGCCGGGAGCGTTCGACGACGTCCTCGGCTCCGGGACGGTCCGGGTCGGCCGGAAGGGCGAGCTGTGCGTCGAGCTCCGCGAGGAGCTGGGACCGGCGCGAGAGCGCGGCGTCGAGGTGCTGCTGCTCCTCGGCGACGGCGTGCGTCGCAGGACCGCGCTGGTCGTGGTGATCGGTGTCAGGCAGGGACGGGGAGGGATGGACCGGCACGGAACCTCTTCTCGTACGACGTACGGACACGGGCCCAACGCGCCGCCACGCCCGATTGTTCCCCGAGGCCGGTCACCGTCCTCCGAGACGGAAGGTCGAGGTCAGGGCACGCGCGTCGCCCAGAACGCGACCGCCGACGCCGCGGCGACGTTGAGCGAGTCCACTCCCCCGGCCATGGGGATGGTCACGACCCGGTCGGCCGCCTCGATCGCGCCGCGGGACAGGCCGTCGCCCTCCGTGCCGAGCACGAGCGCGAGCCGCTCGGGCGGGTCGGCCACGACGTCGTCGAGGCTCACCGCGTCGTCGGCGAGCGCGAGCGCCGCGGCGACGAAGCCCTCCTCGCGCAGCACGTCCAGCCCGCCCGGCCACGTCTCGAACCGCGTCCACGGCACCTGGAACACCGTGCCCATGCTCACGCGCACCGAGCGCCGGTAGAGCGGGTCCGCGCAGCGCGGCGAGACGAGCACGGCGTCCACGCCCAGCGCGGCGGCCGAACGGAAGATCGCGCCCACGTTGGTGTGGTCGACGATGTCCTCCAGCACCGCGACGCGCCGCGCCCCGGTGCCGCCGCGGGCCGCCGAGAGCAGGTCGTGGACGGTCGCGAGGGGCGGGCGGTGCATCGCCGCGAGCGCACCGCGGTGCAGGTGGAACCCGGTGATCGCCTCGAGGACGTCGGGCGCGCCCACGTACACCGGGACCGGCTCGCCCGTGCCGCCGGGCGCGTCGTCGACGGGCAGCGCCGCGATGTCGTCGGCGAGGTCGTCGAGCCAGCGCTCGGCCATGAGGAACGACCGCGGCCGGTGCCCCGCGGCGAGCGCGCGCCGGATGACCGTCGAGCTCTCCGCGATGTAGAGGCCCTTCTCCGGCTCGTGCTTGGACCGTAGCGCGACGTCGGTCAGGCGGTTGTAGTCCGCGAGGCGGTCGTCGGCAGGGTCGGTGACGTGCACGACGTGCGGGGTCTCGGAACTCACGGCCCCCATTGTCCCCGATCAGCCGACCACGACGGGCTCCTGCGGTGCGGCGGCCTGGCCCCCCGCACGCGCCCCGCACGGGACCGGCACGCCGAGACGGACGAGCACCGTGTCGAGCGCCTCGTGGTAGGCCCAGGCGCGGAAGTAGGTGCTGTGCGTCGCGACGGTGAACAGGTACGCGCCGCGGTCGACCTCGTCGGCGCCGCGGTCCACGTCGTTCGCGGTGTACGACACCACGGGGAAGCCGAGGTAGTCGGTCCGACGCCAGAGGTTCACCCAGGCGGGACCTCCGTCCGAGCTGCGCAGGAGCCGCACGAGCGTGGGCGACGCGGGGTCGAACCGCGTGCTGCCGGGACCGCGCACGGCGTCGGACCAGGCGGTGTCAGCGGCTCGCCGCAGGCTCGTCAACGGCTCACCGCCCGGGGTGCCCGCCTGCCGCGCGTCCTGGTATGCCGCCTCAGCCACGCGCGCGGCCTCCTGGCGGTCGCGCTCGGCGACCAGGTCCCCGATCGCGCTCTCGAACCGCTCGAGGACGCGACGCTGGTCCTCGAGCCGCTCCGCGGTCGCCGCGACCTCGTCGCGCCGCACCGCGAGCGGGCCGTCTCCTCCCTGCTCGCCGGCCTCGGCCGCGACAGCGGCGCGCCACGCGGCGCGCGCCTCCCGGACCCGCGCGCGCTGCTCCTCGTGCGCGGCGATCTCGCGCGACGCGACCGCCCCCCGTCGCTCCCGGAGCGGGAGCTCGAGCAGCGCGGCCCGCAGCAGCGAGCGCGCGCTCGACGTCTGCCGCACCCACGGGTCCCCGCGCCACCGGGGCGCGCCGCACGGCGGGGTGCCGAGCACCTGCGGTCCCAGGAGGGACGGGAAGAACCGCCCGAAGTACGCACGCAGCTGGACGCCGTAGGTGACGACGCCGAGGCGCCCGTCGCCGTCGGTCCGGGGCGCGGGCTCGCGGGTGCCGCCCGTCCGGACGGGGTTGCCCGCTCGACCGAGCACGACGGCCGTCGCGATGACCGCGCCCAGCGAGTGCGCGGAGAGCACGACGCGACGCCCCTGTGCGGCCGCTGCGCGCTGCTCGACCGGCAGGTCCGCGGCGGCGAGCCACGACTCGACCCGGGCGGCGACCTCGGGGACGGTCCGCTCGGCGTAGCAGGGCGGACCGAACGGGTGCGCGCTGCGCGGCAGGAAGCACATGAGGTCCCACAGGAGGCCCCAGGGCCGGGCGAACCCGTCGGACCCCGCCGCGACGAAGCTCGCGACGAGCGCGGCCGCGAGCGCCCCGACGAGCGGGACGGAGAGGTCGGTGAGCCACGTCCCGCCGAGCACCCACACGCCCGCGACGGACTCGCCCGGACGCCCGAGCAGGACGGTCACGACGAGCGTCGTCCACGAGGCGAGCGCGAGCACGCCCACGGCGATCTCGGCGCGGTGGGTGACGGCGGCCACCTGGCGGGTCCGCAGGGCACGGCGGACGGCGAGGGGCATGTCCGCCACGCCCTGCTCCGTGCCGGCGGTCCGCTTCCTCTCCTCGTCGGCGAGGACGGCGGCGGCCCACCCGGTGGGGCCCAGGGCGTCGGACGTCGTGCCGACGGCACGCGGCAGCCAGCGCGTCGAGGACCGGACGAGGTCGTGCAGCGCGGGCGCGGCGAGGACGAGGAGCCCGACGACGGCGGTCGCGCCGAGCACGACGGCGCCGATGCCGAACTCGGTGTACGCCGACGGGACGGGCAGCTCCTCGTACCCGGGCACGGTCCGGACGATTTCGACCAGCAGGGCCCCCGCGGGGTCGGGCCGCGTGGCACGTCCGCCGGTGAGGTACACCTGGACGCCGAGGACGAGAAGGCTCGTGAGGACCGCGGCGGTCGCGGTCGCCACGAGCAGGAGGACCCCGGGGCCCGTCCCGTGCCAACCGACCCAGCGGTCCGCGCCCTGCGACCGCACCGGCCTCGCCGCCCGGCCGAGCGCGCCGACGAGCGGGACGGCGAGCGCCGCGACGGCGACGAGGATCAGCGTCCGGGTCGTCGACTCGCCGTACGTGGCGACGGTGCCGTCCGGGGTGGCCCGGCGCGCGACGGCCACGACGCCGAGGCAGCCCGTGACGACGACGGGCACCGCGGACCACAGCGCGACGCGCACGCGCGCCCGTCGTGCGGCCCCGGGGACGCGCGGACGCCAGAGGAGCCCCGCCGCGGCGATCCCGGTGAGGACGGCGCCCAGGACGGTCGGGGCGACGTCGACCCCGACGTACGCCGTGGTCCCGGTGCCGTCGCGCCGCGCGCTCGACCACGCCGCGAGAGCCCACGTGGCGACGGCGAGCACGAGGGTCGCGACGGCGAGCGCACCCTTCCAGCGTGGCGGGGTCACCTGGATGCCGTCGTCGTCGTTGCGCGTGGCCACGACGACGACGGCCAGGCCGAGCACGACCGTGCCGGCCGCCACGACGGCCGTCCCGGCGGCGGTGCGGTCGCTCGTCCACGCGAGGAGGACGGCGACGAGCGCGACCGCGCCGCCGAGGTGCGCCAGGAGCGCGGCCGGCCCGGCGACCCGCCGGCTCCAGAAGCCCGCCCGGTACAGCAGCGGCCCGGTGACCGACCCTCCGGTGCGCTGCCCCGCACGGGCGATCGACACGCGCTCGTCGAACCGGACCTGCCCGGCGCGCGCGAGAAGCACCAGTCCGACGACGGCGGCGACCGGGACGAGCGAGAGCACGGCGGCACGGTCGCCCGGCGCCATGCGCGCGAGACCGTCCAGCACCGACGGCACGCGCGCGCAGACCTGGACGGTGTCCGTCCCGTCGGCTCCCGGGCGCATGCACCGGGCGCCCACCATGACGACCGCGACGGTCGTGACCGCGGCGGTGAGCAGGAGCGTGAGCGCGAGACCGAAGACGCGGACGGCCGCGGCGGTCGGCTCGGGGCGGGCGCGCGGGACGGTCTCGCCTGACGACCGGACGGGCGCGTGGTTCACCGCGCCCTCCTCGGCGCCCGGGACGCGCCGCGCCCAGTAGGCGACGTTCGCGAGGCCGAACGGAACGTTCAGGGCCCATAGCGCGCGCGTCACGCCGCGCGCGACGGCGCCGACGAGCCCGGCCAGAGGGAACGCGCCGAACCGTGCCATCGCGCCCCACGAGTACGCCTCGCGGCGCACGTCCGCGCGGATCGCGTGGAGGTCGCCGCCGCCGACCGGGGACGCGAGCGTCCCCGGAGCACGGTCCCGTGCGTCCGCAGCGGCGGTCGGCACCCAGAAGCTGCCCAGACCGTCGCCGTCGCACTGCTCGACCTCGCCCGGCGGAAGGTCGAGCATGCCGTGCGGCGGCGTGTTCGCCACCCCGTGGATCCGCAGCTCCAGGACGTTCTGTCCCGCCGCGCCCGCGTGCGTCATCGCTCCACCTCCGACGTCGGCGTCGCGCGGCTCGCCGCGCGGCGCTGCCACCTGAGAGAGAGGGACGAGGCGGTTCGCCCGGACGTGACGGACGTTCGTCTCTCGCGCGATCCGGGCATCGGGGGTCGAATAGGGTCATGGGATCCGCGCCGGACGCTGCACCGACCCCCGCCACGGCGGTCTCCTCGAGCTCCGCGGGCACCGCCGAGCGCACGCTCGACGCGCCGTGGTCGCGCCCGCCCGACGACGTCCTGGCCGAGCTCGGCACGGACGCGGGCGGGCTCTCGAACGCCGACGCCGCGGCACGGCTCGCGGAGGTGGGGCCCAACCGGCTGCCCCCGCCGCAGCGCGACCCGCTGTGGAAGCGGATCCTCGTCCACTTCGACGACGTCCTCATCTACATCCTGCTCGTCTCGGCGGTGCTCAAGGCGATCCTCGGCGACTGGGTCGACTTCACGGTCATCCTCGCGGTCGCGGTGATCAACGCGGCGATCGGCTTCATCCAGGAGGGTCGCGCGGAGAGCGCGCTGGAGGGCATCCGCAACATGCTGTCGGTCAACGCGGAGGTCCGGCGCGACGGCGCGTGGGCACGCGTGGACGCCGACGATGTCGTGCCGGGCGACGTCGTGCGCGTGCGCTCGGGCGACCGGGTCCCGGCGGACGTCCGGCTGATCCAGGCGACGAACCTGCGCGTCGAGGAGTCGGCGCTCACGGGCGAGTCGGTCGCGGCGGCCAAGAAGGTCGACGCGGTCGGTGCGGACGCGGGCGTGGGCGACCGGTCGAGCATGCTCTTCTCGAGCACGCTGGTGGCCGCGGGGCAGGGCGTCGGGGTCGTCACCGCGACGGGCACCGCGACGGAGATCGGCCGGATCCAGACCATGATCTCCGAGGTCCGCAGCCTCGCGACGCCGCTCACCCGGCAGCTCGACCGGTTCGGGAAGCTGCTCGCGGTGCTCATCCTCGCGATGGCCGTCGTCATGGTGATCATCGGCCGCGTCTTCCACGACTTCACCGTCCCGGAGCTGATCTCGGCATCGATCGGGTTCGCGGTCGCCGCGGTGCCGGAGGGCCTGCCCGCGCTCGTGACGATCACGCTCGCGCTCGGCGTGCAGCAGATGGCCCGCCGCCGCGCGATCACGCGCAAGCTGCCCGCGGTCGAGACGCTCGGGTCGGTGACGACGATCTGCTCGGACAAGACGGGCACGCTCACCAAGAACGAGATGACGGCGCGCACGGTCCGCACGAGCGGGCGCACGTTCGCGGTCGCGGGCGCGGGGTACGCGCCCGTGGGGGACGTGACCGTGCCCGACGACGCGTCTCGCCCCGGGCCGACCGGCGCACCGGGCGACGCACCGGCGTCGGGCACGAGGCACGCGGACCTCTCCGACGACCGCGACCTCGCCGCGCTGGCGACCGTCATGATGCTCTGCAACGACGCGCGGATCGTCCCCGACGAGTCGGACGCCGACGGCTGGCGGCTCGTGGGCGAGCCGACCGAGGGCGCGCTGCGCACGCTCGGCATGAAGGCCGGCGTCGACCCCACGGGGTGGCGGCGCGTCGCCGTCGTGCCGTTCGAGTCCGAGAACAAGTTCATGGCGACGCTCGACGCGGACCCCGACGGCGGCCTGCACGTGCACGTCAAGGGCGCGCCGGACCGCGTGCTCGACCGCTGCGCGACCCAGGTCGGCGCGGACGGCGGCACCGAGCCGCTCGACCGCGCGTTCTGGGACGCGCAGATCGACGCGCTCGGCGGGCGAGGGCTTCGGGTGCTCGCGGCCGCCCGCCGGACCGCCGCGGAGGGCACGGAGGACCTCGACGTCGACGACGTCGCGGACGGCCTCGAGCTGTGCGGGCTCGTCGGCATCGTCGACCCGCCGCGGCCCGAGGCGATCGAGGCCATCGCCGAGTGCCGCGACGCGGGCATCCGCGTGAAGATGATCACGGGCGACCACGCGGGCACGGCCCTCGCGATCGGCCGCGAGATGGGCATCGTGGACCCCCACGACGGGACCGGCGAGAACGTCGCCCCCGCCGTGCTCACCGGCCCCGAGCTCGAGGAGATGAGCACGGAGAGGCTGCGCCAGGTGGTGCGCGACGTCGACGTCTACGCGCGCACGAGCCCCGAGCACAAGATCCGGATCGTCTCCGCGCTCCAGTCGCACGGCGAGGTCGTCGCCATGACGGGCGACGGCGTGAACGACGCCCCGGCCCTCACCCAGGCGGACGTCGGCGTCGCGATGGGCATCAAGGGCACGGAGGCGACCAAGGAGGCCGCGGAGGTCGTGCTCGCGGACGACAACTTCGCGACCATCGAGCGCGCGGTGAAGGAGGGGCGGCGGATCTACGACAACATCCGCAAGTCCGTGCTCTTCCTCCTGCCGACCAACGGCGCGCAGTCGCTCGTCATCCTCGTCGCGGTCCTGTTCGGCCTCACGCTGCCGCTCCAGCCGGTCCAGGTGCTCTGGATCAACATGATCACCGCCGTCACGCTGTCGCTCGCGCTCGCGTACGAGAAGGCGGAGCCCGACGTCATGCGCCGCGCCCCGCGCGACCCCCAGGCGTCGATCCTCGACGGCGCGTACGCGCGGCGCATCCTGCTCGTCTCGCTCCTCATCGGCGGCGCGACGATCCTGCTGTTCTACGTCGAGCGGGCCCAGGGCGTCCCGATCGCCGAGGCCCAGACGACGGCCGTGACGATGCTCGCGCTCGGACAGCTGGCGTACCTGTTCAACTGCCGGTTCCTCGACCGGTCGAGCCTCACGCTCGACGTGCTGCGCGGCAACCGGGTGGTCTGGATCTCGGCCGTGACGCTCCTCGCCCTCCAGGCCGTGTTCGTCTACGCGCCGTTCATGCACTCCTGGTTCGACTCGGCCCCCATCGACGTCGTCGAGTGGGGCAAGACGCTCGGGCTCGCGCTCGTCGTCTTCCTGCTCGTCGAGGTGATCAAGTGGGTCGGCCGGCGCTGGACCGCGCGCGACCACGTGCCCGCTCTCGTCGAGCGCCACGACGCCGGTCAGCGCGCCGTCCAGGGGTGAGGCGAGCGAACACGACCCGCCGCTGCACCTCATAGCTCGTCGCGAACAGGGCCGCGTCGGTGCCGACCTTCGCCGCGAGGAGCGGCACGCCGAGCCCGGTCAGCAGCGCGAGCAGCCCGTAGCTCGCCGCGAGCAGCACGACCGCGAGCGCCGCGTACCGCACGACGGCGGCGCGCAGCGGGACGTCGCGCCCGCCCGCGAACACGAGGCGACGGTTGACGGCGAAGTTCACGCCCGCGCTGAGCAGGCGCGCGCCCACCACGGCCGCGAGGAGCGACCCGGTGAGCGCGTGCAGCACGAGCAGCGCGACGACGTCGACCGCGGCCGACCCGAGCGACGACGCGGCGAACCGCAGCAGCGGAGCCCACACGCGCAGCGAGTCGGCGACGGGCCGGAAGTGGGAGGACGCGTTGTCGTCGAGGTAGACCGTCGCCACGTCCACCTCGACGATCCGGCGGCCCGCGCGGGTCGCGTCGAGGAGCGCGCGCAGCTCGTACTCGTACCGGTCGCCGCGCACGGCGAGCAGGTCGTCGAGCAGGCCCGGCCCGTAGGCGCGCAGCCCGGTCTGGGTGTCGCGCACGCGGGTCCCCGTCGCGGCCGTGAACGCCCAGCGCGTCGCGGCGTTGCCCACGCGGCTGCGCAGCGGGACGTCGCCCGCGAAGCGTCGTGCGCCGAGCACGACGGCGTCGGGCTCGCTCTGCGACCGCGCCGCCACGCGGAGCACGTCGAGGACCGTGTGCTGGCCGTCCGCGTCGGCGCACACGACGCCGTGCCCGGGCAACCGGTCGCGCACCCACCGGACGCCGGTGCGCAGCGCGTGGCCCTTCCCGCGGTTCACCGGCACCGCGAGCACGACGGCGCCCAGCGCCCGCACCGCGCGGAACACTCCCCCGCACCGCCGGTCGCTGCCGTCGTCGACCACCACGACCGGCAGCCCGGGGACCGCGGCCCGCAGCGCGTCGACGAGCGCGACGAGCCGCGCGTCGGGCTGGTACGCGGGGACGACGACGGCGGTCCGGGCGGCGTGCGCAGCGGGCACCGCGGCAGCAGCGTGCGTGGTCGCGGCCACCATCAGGCACCGTCCGCGACGTAGAGCACGTCGGACGTGCCGCGCTCGCGACCCTGCGACGGGCTGTTGACGACCTCGCCGTCGAAGTACAGGGTCGAGGACCCGCCGCCGTCGATGTTGTACGCGGTCGTCGCGCCGAGGTCCTGCAGGATCCCGGCGAGCTCCGTCATGGTCACGCCGCGGGAGTAGCCCTCCTGACGGCCGTCTACGACGACGAGGACGAGGTGGTTCTCGTCGACCACCCCGACGGCCGTGCGCGGCTGCTCCCCCTGGATCGAGTGGTTCCCGACGTTCGTGTCGACCTCGACGTCGTCGATCCCGGCCACGACCTCGCCGTCCTCCACGAGCGCGGGCCCGAACGACAGCGTGTTCCAGACCCCGGCATCCACGAGCGACTGCGCGTCGGTCGACGTCTCGTCGTAGACCTCGACGTGGCCGTCGCGGTAGAGCGCGAGGCCCTCGCGCGCGCCCTCGTCCCGGTAGACGACGCCGTTGCGGATCACGATGCCCGTGTCGCGGAACCCGTAGTAGTCGCCGTTGATCGCGAGGACCGCGTCGTGGTCGGCGGCGATGTCGGACGTCGCCTCCGTGATGTTCGTGCCGAACGCGTCCTGGGCGAACGCGGAGCGCAGGTCCGTCATGTCCGAGAGCACGACGTCGGCCACGTAGTACGTCACGGTGTCGTCGCCCGATCCGGTGGTCACCCGGGAGACCGTGATGCTCGTGCCGTCCGACGTGTACGTGTCGCCGTCGACGGTCGCGGTGCTCGCGCCGTCGTCCGCCGTGGTGTCCTGGTCCGACGCCACGCTCGCGTCGAGGCCCCGCGACGCCTCGTACGCCGACACGTCGGCGATCTCGACGTGCTCGACGACGAACCGGTCCAGCGCCCACGCCGTGGCGCCTCCCAGCGGGAGCAGCACGGCGAGGACGGCGACGAGCGCGGCACGCCACCGTCGTCGGCGCCGGGACGCGGGCGGCGCGGACGAGGCAGGCGGGGCGGGAGGGGCGGGGTGCGGCGTGGGGGTGCTCATGGGCCGTGTCTACGGAGCGGGCGTGTGCCGCCGGGATGGCACGGCTGTTCGCCGGCTGTGAGCGGCCGCGCCGGCGACCGAGGCGTCCCGTGACCGACCTCTCAGCCTGTCGACTTGTCTCGATCGATACCCCCGGGGGTATCGTTGGAGCATGATCCCCTCGACCCCCGGCTCGACGACCCACCCGTCCGACCCCGACGGCGCGCGCCGCATCGTCGTCGTCGGCGGCGTCGCGGGCGGCATGAGCGCCGCCGCGCGCGCCCGCCGCCTCGACGAGCACGCGTCGATCGTCGTGCTCGAGCAGTCCGACCACGTCTCGTTCGCGGGCTGCGGCCTGCCGTACCAGGTGTCGGGCGAGATCGCGCACCGCGACACCCTCCTGCTGCACTCCCCCGGGTCGCTGCGCGCGAGCCTCGACCTCGACGTCCGGACCCGCCATCGCGTCACGGCGATCGACCGCACCACGCGGACCGTCACCGTCGCGGCCGAGGACGGGACCTCCGAGCTCGCCTATGACGCGCTCCTGCTCGCGCCGGGTGCGACCACCGTGCTCCCGCCGGTCGCGGGCCTCGACCACCCGGCGGTGCACACGCTGCGGACGATCGCGGACCTCGACGCGCTCGCCGCGCGGCTCGCGGGCCTCGAGGCCGAGGTCGCGGCGGGGCGCACCGCACCGGTGCGGGCCGTCGTCGTCGGCGCGGGGTTCATCGGGCTCGAGGCCGTGGAGGCGCTCGTCACCCGGGGGCTGTCCGTCGACGTCGTCGAGCGCGCCGACCAGGTGCTCCCTCCGCTGGAGCCCGACCTCGCGCCGCTGCTCGCGGACGAGCTGCGCGACCACGGCGTCGGGCTCCACCTCGGGACCTCCGCGACCGCCGTCGTGCCGCGGCCCGCCGGTGCGGACCACGCCGTCGCGCTCGAGCTCGCGGACGGCACCGTCCTCGACGCCGACGTGGTGCTCGTGAGCGTCGGGGTGCGGCCCGCGAGCGACCTCGCGGCGGCGGCCGGGCTCGCGCTCGGCGAGCGCGGAGCGATCCGCGTCGACGCCGACCAGCGCACGTCCGACCCGCACGTGTGGGCCGTCGGCGACGCCGTCGAGGTCGTGCACGCGGTCACCGGCGCGACAGGCCCCGTCCCGCTCGCCGGCCCGGCCAACCGCCAAGGCCGGCGCGCCGCGGACGCGATGACCGGGCACCGCACCACACCGCAGGCGCCCGTGCTCGGGACGGCGATCGTGCGCGTGTTCGGCCTCACCGCCGCCGTGACCGGGCCGAGCCACGCGACCCTGGCGGCGGCCGACGTCGCGCACGAGCAGGTCCGCGTCCACGCGGCCCACCACGCGGGCTGGTTCCCCGGGGCTGAGCCCGTGCACGTCACGGCGAGCTTCGCACCCGACGGCCGCCTGCTCGGCGCGCAGGCCGTGGGCCGCGCCGGGGTGGACAAGCGCATCGACGTGCTCGCGACGGCGCTGCGCGCCGGGCTCACCGCGGACGACCTCGCCGAGCTCGAGCTCGCCTACGCCCCGCCCTACGGCGCCGCCAAGGACGTCGTCAACATGCTGGGGTTCGTCGCGCAGAACGTGCTCGACGGCACCATGCCGCAGTGGCACGCGACCGACCTCGACGAGGTCGTCGCGACGTCGCTCGTGCTCGACGTCCGGTCGCCCGCCGAGCACGCCGCCGGACACCTCGACGGCGCCCTCAACGTGCCGCACACCGAGCTGCGCGAACGGCTCGACGAGGTGCGCACCGCCGCGGCGGGGCGCCCCGTCGCCGTGCACTGCGCGAGCGGCGTGCGCTCCTACCTCGCCACCCGCGTCCTGCTCGCCGCCGGGCTCGACGCGCGCAACCTCTCCGGCGGCTGGCTCACCCTGACCACCACGCCGCACGCCGCGCGCACCCTCGAAGGAGTCCCCGCATGATCGACCGCCTCCGCCGCCTGTTCTCCCGCTCGTCCGACGACGACCGCGTGCGCCCGACCGTCGACGCCGCCACCGCGGTGCAGCTCGTCCGCGACGGCGCGACGCTCCTCGACGTGCGCGAGCGCGACGAGTGGCGCACCGGGCACGCACCCCAGGCCGTGCACGTGCCGCTCGCCGACGTCCCCTCCGCCGCGCCGCGGCGCCTGAAGGACGGCGCGACCGTCGTCGTCGTGTGCGCGTCCGGGATGCGCTCGCGCACCGCGGCGCGCCAGCTCCGCTCGCTCGGCTACGCCGCGACGAGCCTGTCCGGGGGGCTCGGCGCGTGGCAGGCCGCGGGCGGAGCCGTGCGACGCTGATCCTGCACGACCCGCCCCCGACCGAGCAGCGCACCCCGACCCGAGACCGAACCCACCCCACACCCGAGGAGACACACCGTGTGCAGTCCCGCCCTGTGCCGCACGTGCGGCAAGACCACCTGGACCGGCTGCGGCATGCACGCCGACGAGGTCATGGCCGAGGTGCCGCCCGAGAAGCGCTGCACCTGCGCCTGACCGCCGCCGGCCCGACCCTGACGCAGGCCCTCCGGCAGCACTCTCGCTGCCACCCTTCCGAGACGAACGCAGGAGAACACCCGTGGAGCTCGACCGCACCGACATGGACAAGGTCGTCAACCGGCTCAAGCGCGCCCAGGGCCAGCTCGCGGCCGTCGTGCGCATGATCGACGAGGGGCGGGACTGCGAGGACGTCGTCACGCAGCTCTCCGCCGTGTCGCGCGCGCTCGACCGCGCGGGCTTCGCGATCATCGCGTCCGGCATGCGCCAGTGCCTCACCGAGCCGGCCGAGGACGGCGAGGACCCGACGCTCGACGTGGCGAAGCTCGAGAAGCTGTTCCTCTCGCTCGCCTGAGGGCCTGGGCGGACCACCGCCCGGTCGCCGGCCCTCGTCGTCCCAGCGACGGCCCGCGCCGGTCCACCCGAGGGTGGGCCGGCGCGGGCCGAGCCGCGTCAGGCGCCTGCCGGCCGCCCCGCGGGGGTGACGGCGTCCACCGCGTCGTCCTGCGCCTCGGCGCCGACCGGCGCCGCGAACTGGCTCTCGTACAGCCGCGCGTACGCGCCGCCCGCCGCGAGCAGCTCGTCGTGCGAGCCCTGCTCGACGATCGACCCCTGCTCCATGACGAGGATCGTGTCCGCGTCGCGGATCGTCGACAGGCGGTGCGCGATGACGAACGACGTGCGCCCCTCGCGCAGCGCGTTCATCGCCTGCTGGACCAGCACCTCGGTGCGCGTGTCGACCGAGCTCGTCGCCTCGTCGAGCACGAGGATCGCCGGGTCGGCGAGGAACGCGCGCGCGATCGTGAGGAGCTGCTTCTCCCCCGCGCTCACGCTCGAGCCCTCGTCGTCGATCACCGTCGCGTACCCGTCGGGCAGCGTGCGCACGAACGGGTCGACGTGCGTCGCGCGCGTCGCCGCGAGGAACTCCTCCTCGCCCACGTCGCGCCCGTCGCGCACGCCGTAGCGCAGGTTCTCCTCGATCGTGCCCTTGAACAGCCACGTGTCCTGGAGCACCATCCCGATGTCGGAGCGCAGGTCGTCGCGCGTCATGGCGCGCGTGTCCACGCCGTCGAGCGTGATCCGGCCGGAGCCGACGTCGTAGAACCGCATGAGCAGGTTGACGAGCGTGGTCTTGCCCGCCCCCGTCGGCCCGACGATCGCGATCGTCTGGCCGGGCTCGACGACGAGGTCGAGGTGCTCGATGAGCGGCGTGTCGGGGCTGTAGGAGAACGACACGTCCTCGAACGCGACGCGGCCGCGCACCGGGTCGACCGTCTCCGCGGGCGACGGGTCCGGCGTCTGCTCCTCGGCGTCGAGCAGGTCGTAGACCCGCTCGGCCGACGCGACGCCCGACTGGAGCAGGTTCATCATCGACGCGATCTGCGTGATGGGCTGCGTGAACTGGCGCGAGTACTGGATGAACGCCTGCACGTCGCCGAGGGTCATGGTGCCCGACGCGACGCGCAGCCCGCCGACGACCGCGACGATCACGTAGTTGAGGTTCGCGATGAAGCCCATCGCCGGCTGGATGGTGCCGGAGATGAACTGTGCCTTGAAGCTCGCGTCGTACAGGTCGCCGTTCTCGCGCTCGAAGTCGTCGATCGCGGCCTGCTGGTGGCCGTAGACCTTGACGAGCGTGTGCCCGGTGTACATCTCCTCGATGTGCGCGTTGAGGCGTCCCGTGGCCGCCCACTGCTGGATGAACTGCGGCTGCGAGCGCTTGGCGATCTGCGCCGTGATGAGCACGGACAGCGGCACCGTCACGAGCGCGACCACCGCGAGCAGCGGCGAGATCCAGAACATCACGCCGAGCACGCCGACCACGGTGAGCACCGACGTCACGAGCTGCGAGAGCGTCTGCGTGAGCGTCTGGGAGATGTTGTCGATGTCGTTCGTGACGCGCGAGAGGATCTCGCCGCGCGGGTTGCGGTCGAAGTACGACAGCGGGAGGCGCCCGAGCTTGGTCTGCACCTCACCGCGCAGCCGGTAGACGGTGCGCTGCACGACGATCGCCGTGATGCGCCCCTGGAGCCACCCGAACAGGAACGAGCCGACGTAGACCGCGAGCACCCACGCGAGAACGGTCGCGAGCGCCGTGAAGTCGATGCCCTCGCCGGGAACGAGGCCGGGTACGCCCGAGACGAGGTCCGCGACCTGGTCCTGCCCCTGGGCGCGCAGCGCGTCGACGGCCTGCGCCTGCGTGACGCCCGCCGGGAGCTGGGACCCGACGACGCCCGCGAAGATGATGTTCGTCGCGTTGCCGAGGAGCTTGGGGCCGGCGACCGCGAGCGCCACCGAGACGATGCCGAGGATCACGACGGCGACGATCGGCACGCGCTCGGGTCGCAGCGACGCGGCGAACCGGCGCAGGGAGCCCTTGAAGTCGAGCGCCTTCTCGCCCGGGACGCCCATGCCGCCCATCGGGCCGTGCCCTCCGCCACCGCGGGGACGTCCGGCGAGCCGTGTCCGGGCGACGTCGCCACCCTTCGCGGTGGGCTTGTCGGAGCCGGGCGCGGCGTCGGGCGCGGGGGTGTCCCGGCCCGACGGCGCGGGCGTGCGCGAGGCGTCCTGCTCGCCGCTCATGCTGCCTCCTCGATCGAGAGCTGGGAGTAGACGATCTCCTGGTAGGTCTCGTTGGACTCGAGGAGCTCGGCGTGCGTGCCGCGGCCGACGATGCGGCCGTGGTCGAGCACGAGGATCTGGTCGGCGCCGCGGATCGTCGCGACGCGCTGCGCGACGACGATCACCGTGGAGTGCCGCGTGCGGGGCGCGAGAGCAGCGCGCAGGCGCGCGTCCGTCGCGTAGTCGAGCGCGGAGAACGAGTCGTCGAACAGGTAGACCGCGGGGTCGCGCACGATCGCGCGGGCGATGGCGAGCCGCTGGCGCTGGCCGCCGGAGAAGTTCGTCCCGCCCTGCGCGACGGGCGCGTCGAGCCCGCCGTCGAGCGCCTCGACGAAGTCGCGGGCCTGGGCGACGTCGAGCGCCTCCCACATCTGCTCCTCGGTCGCGTCCGGCCGCCCGTAGCGGAGGTTGTCCGCGACCGTCCCCGAGAACAAGTAGGCCTTCTGCGGCACGAGGCCCAGGAGCGAGCCGAGGTCCGCGCCCGTGAGGTCGCGCACGTCGGTCCCGTCGATGCGCACCGACCCGCCCGTGACGTCGAACAGCCGGGGCACGAGGTTGAGCAGCGTCGTCTTGCCGGAACCCGTCGAGCCGATGATCGCCGTCGTCTGCCCGGGCTCGGCCACGAACGAGACGTCGTGGAGCACCGGGTCCTCGGCGCCCGGGTAGCGGAACTCGACGCCGTCGAGCTCGACGCGCCCGGTCCGCGACGTGAGGGCGACGGGACGCTCTGGCTCGACCACCGTGGCGGTCGTGCGCAGGACGTCCGTGATGCGCTCGGCGGAGACCGCCGCGCGCGGCACCATCATGAACATCATCGTCGACATCATCACGGCCATGAGGATGTACATGAGGTACGACAGGAACGCGGTGAGCGCGCCGACCTCCATGTCGCCCGCGTCGATCTGACGACCGCCGAACCACAGCACCGCGATGCTCGACGCGTTCATGACGAGCATGACCGTCGGGAACATGAGCGCCATGAGCTTGCCCGCCTTGAGCGAGACGTCGAACAGCGCGTCGTTCGCGACGTCGAAGCGCTCGGCCTCGCGACGCTCGCGCACGAACGCCCGGATCACGCGGATGCCCGTGATCTGCTCGCGCAGGACGGCGTTGATGCCGTCGATCTTCTTCTGCATCTGCCGGAAGTACGGGACCATCCGCCAGATGATGAGCCCCACGCTCACGCCGAGCACGGGCACGATGACGAGCAGCAGGGCGGAGAGCTCGACGTTCTCCTGGAGCGCCATGACCACGCCGCCGACCAGCATGATCGGCGCCATGACCATGATGGTCAGCGACAGCAGCACGAGCATCTGCACCTGCTGCACGTCGTTCGTGGTGCGCGTGATGAGGGACGGCGCACCGAACTGGCCCATCTCCTGGGCGGAGAAGCGCTGCACGTTGGTGAACAGCCCGGCGCGCACGTCGCGGCCGAACGACATCGCGACCCGCGCGCCGAAGTAGACGGCGGCGACCGCGCACACGACCTGCCCGAGGCTCACGAGGAGCATGAGCCCGCCGGTGCGCATGATGTAGGCGGTGTCGCCCTGCGTGACGCCCTGGTCGATGATGTCGGCGTTGAGGCTCGGCAGGTACAGCGACGCGAGCGTCGCGAGGAGCTGGAGCACGAGGAGGATGAGGATCGGTGTCAGGTAGGGACGCAACCGCGTCCGCAGGAGGCTGACGAGCATGGGGTTCCTGTCCGGGTGGGGGCTACGGGACGGGCGGTCGGGCCGTGGACGCTCCAGGTGCGTCAGGGGCTCGGACCGGGGACGGAGCCGGGCGAGGGCTGCCGCGGGGCGCGGTGGCGAGACCCGTCAGGGCGAGGGGTCGGTCGTGACGTCCGCTCCGATGCCACCCAGGATCAGGTCGGCGAGCTGCACGGCGTCGAGCCTGTCACCGCCCGAGAGGTGCGGCAAGGCGTTTCCGAAGACGAGGGAGAACACGGCGCGGGCCGCGAGCCCGGGTTCTACGCGCAGCTCCGCGCCGTGAGCGGAGAGCTTGCGCTCGATCGCCCCGACGATCTCGCGCGCGGAGCGCTCGCGCGCGTCGAAGCCCGCCCGGCGGGCGTCCGGGCCGTCCCCGGCCCGCATCCGGCGCACGGTCTCGACGCGGTCCGCGGTCGCGCGGTCGGGCACCGCGTCCCCGTGCGGGCCGGCCGCGCGCCCTGCGGAGTGACGGTGCGGGTCGAGCACCTGGTGCGCGGCGGCGAAGATCCGCATGCCGACGCGCTGCGCCTCGAGCAGGAACTCGACGATGCTCACCACGAGCGGGCGCAGACCGTCGTCGTCCGGGAGCAGGCCGATCGCCGCGACCGCGGGCGCCGGGTCGAGCGAGCGCACGACGGCGGCGTGCAGGATCTCGTCCTTGTCCGCGAACGCGCGGAACAGCGTGCCCTCCGCGACGCCCGCGGCGTCGGCGATCTGGCGCGTCGTCACGGCGGCGCCGTGCTCGACGAGCAACGGGATCGTCGCGGCCGCGATCGCGTCGCGGCGCTCCTCGCGCGACAGCGGACGGGCGCGCGTGCGCTCGGGGGCAGGCGCGCCGGGCGCTGCCTCGGCGCCGGACGGCGCGTCGGGCGGTGCGTCCGATGGGAAGGAGACCGGTGCCACGACCTCGACGCTAACTGAGTGAGCACTCACTCTCAACCTCGTCCGCTCACGGCGAACCGCTCGCGGCCTGTGGGAGCGTGGCGCCGTCAGGGTCCTACGGACCGGGAGGGCCGGGCGCTGCGGAACTGGCCGCGCACGACGAAGCCCCCGCACCCGGGTGGGTGCGGAGGCTGCGTCGTGCGTCCCCGCCGGGCTGCACTGCGGGTCGCGGACGCGGTACCGCGATCCGTCAGTGCGGCGGTCCGTCAGTGGCGCGGCGGGAACGACGGCGGTCCGCCCGCGGGCGGCTCGTCGGCGGGCGGCTCGTCCGTCGCCGGAGCGTCCTCCACGATCGGCTGCGGGGGCGGCGCGTACTGCGAAGCTCCGCCCAGCGGGCGCGGCGTCGCGGCACCCGGCTCCGGCGGGCCCGCGCGGTGCTCGCCGGAGCCGCCCGGGTGCTGACCGCGCTCCGTCTGCGGGTCGAACGGGAGGCCGGACCGCGTCCCCGCGCTCGTCGCGTCGGCGGTGGCCGCCTCGGCCTGCCGCCGCGCCTCCGCCAGCGCCTCCGACGGGTCGGTGAGCGACGGCACGCCGAACTTCACGCGGTCGCGCTCCCGCTCGCGGCGCGCCTCGGCGCTCGCCTCGGCCGCCTCCGCGTCCTGGGCGGGCGTCGCGCCCGGCACGCCCCCGCCGTCGATCCCCGGCACGCCGCCGAAGCCCTTGGCGATGGACCCGAGCGCGGCCGTGAACTCCGTCGGCACGACCCACAGCTTGCTGGCGCTGCCGTTCGCGATCTGCGGGAGCATCTGGAGGTACTGGTACGCGAGCAGCTTGGGGTCGGCGTCGCCCTCGTGGATGGCGTCGAACACCTGGAGGATCGCGCGCGCCTCGCCCTCCGCGGTGAGGATCTTCGACTGCGCGTCACCCTCGGCCCGGAGGATCGCCGCCTGCTTCTCACCCTCGGCCGTGAGGATCTGCGACTGCTTGACGCCCTCGGCGGTGAGGATGGCGGCGCGGCGGTCACGCTCGGCGCGCATCTGCTGCTCCATCGAGCCCTGCACGCTGGGCGGCGGGTCGATCGACTTGAGCTCGACGCGGTTGACACGGATGCCCCAGCGACCGGTCGCCTCGTCGAGGACGCCGCGGAGCTGGCCGTTGATCTGGTCACGGCTCGTGAGCGTCTGCTCGAGGTCCATCGAGCCGATGACGTTGCGGAGCGTCGTGACGGTGAGCTGCTCGATCGCGGTGATGTAGTTCGCGATCTCGTAGACCGCCGACTTGGGCTCCGTGACCTGGAAGTAGATCACCGTGTCGATGCTGACCACGAGGTTGTCCGACGTGATCACGGGCTGCGGCGGGAACGACACGACCTGCTCGCGCAGGTCGACCGAGGCGCGCACGCGGTCGATGAACGGCACCAGCAGGTGCAGGCCCGGCTCGAGCGTGCGCGAGTACCGGCCCAGGCGCTCGACGATGATCGCGACCGCCTGCGGCACGATGCGCACCGCCTTGACGAGCGCGACGATCACGAAGATCAGGATCAGCGCGAGGACGACGTACGCGAGGATCGTTCCGGGACTGGGGTCGTTCATCGACTACCTCCTGGTCGTCGGCGCGACCGGTCGCCCGGCGGCGCGTGCGGGTCGTGCCGGTCGGTCACGACCCGGTCGGGTGCTGCGCGGGCAGCGGCGCGACGACGGCCGTCGCGCCGTCGATCCGGACGACGCGCACCTCCGTCCCCACGGGGATCTGGGGGGCGTCCGGCTCGGTCCGCGCGGTCCAGACCTCGCCGACGAGCTTCACGCGACCGCCGAACTCGCTCACGCGGTCGACCGCGAGCGCCGTCCGGCCGACGTGAGCGGCGACGTTCGTCTCGGTGAGCGGGACCCTGGAGCGCAGGTGCCGCAGCAGCCACGGACGCAGCGTGAGCAGCAGGATGACGCTCACGACCGCGAACGTGACGATCTGGAGCCAGAGCGGCCCTCCGGCCGCGTTCACGCCCGCCGCGGCGAGCGAGCCGCCGGCCAGCATGATGAGCACGAGGTCGAGCGAGATGATCTCCACGAGACCGAGGAGCAGCGCCGCTCCGACCCACCACAGCCAGTCCATCTCGACCCCCGTTCCCACGTGCGCGCTTTACGTGTACTTTACCGAATTTCCGCCCGCGGTGCACGCATCCCGACGTACCTGGTCGACGACGGGTGCGTCACACCCGCGCGGCGCGCGCCATCCAGCGCCCGCCACCGTGCGCGACGAGGAGCGGCATGCCGAACGCGTCGCTGAGGTTCTCGGCCGTGAGAACCTCCTCGACCGGGCCTGCGCTGTGCACCACCCCGTCCTTGAGCAGGAGCAGGTGCGTGAACCCCGGCGGGATCTCCTCGACGTGGTGCGTGACGAGCACGAGCACGGGCGACGCCGGGTCGCCCGCGAGCTCGGACAGCGCGCCGACCAGCTCCTCTCGCCCGCCGAGGTCCAGGCCGGCGGCCGGCTCGTCGAGGAGCAGGAGCTCGGGGTCGGTCATGAGCGAGCGCGCGATCTGGGTGCGCTTGCGCTCACCCTCCGAGAGGGTGCCGAACAGGCGGTCCGCCAGGTGGTCGACGCCGAACGCGGCGAGCAGGTCGCTCGCGCGCTCCGCGTCGAACTCCTCGTACTCCTCGCGCCAGCGGCCCGTGACGCCGTACGCGGCCGTCAGGACGACGTCGCGCACGGTCTCGTCGCCGGGGATCTGCTCCGCGAGCGCTGCGGACGCGAGCCCGATGCGCGGCCGGAGCTCGAAGACGTCGACGCGTCCCAGCCGCTCGCCCAGGATGTCGGCGGTGCCCGCCGTGGGGTGCATCCGCGCGGACGCGACCTGGAGGAGCGTCGTCTTGCCCGCGCCGTTGCGGCCCAGCACGACCCACCGCTCGCCCTCGTTCACCTGCCAGTCCACCGCGTCGAGGATGGTCTTGGGGTGACGTCGGACGGTGACGCCCTTCAGGTCGAGAACCGCGCTCATGGTCACCGACCCTATAGGTTGGCCGTCGTGGTCTCACACTCGTCCGAAGGTCCGCACGACGCCTCCGGTCCCGGTCCCGGACCCGGCTCCGCCTCGAGCGCCGGCGCCCTCCCCCGCAGCGCGCTCCTCGCGCTCTGGCTGCGCGCGGTGCGCCTCGGCGACGACGACGGTCTGGCCCGCCTGCTCCGCGCGGTGCAGCGCGACGACGAGCCGCACGTCGCGTCCGGGGCCCTGGGCGACCTCCGGCTGGAGGACCTGGCCGGCGCCTGGGCCGGCGACGCACGCGAGGTCGTGGCGCTCGCCCCGGTCCCCGGCGACGTCGCCGGCGTCCCGCCGGAGGCCGCGGCGCGCGCGACCGACGCCGGCGAGTGCGTCGTCGTCACCACGTCCTCCGGGTCGTGGGCGCTCGTGCCCGAGGTCACCGAGTTCGGCAGCGACCTCGAGCCCGGTCACCTCGTCACCTGGCACGTGACCTCGGTCGGGCCCTGGAGCACGCGCGTGCTCGGCGCCCTCGGCACGCTCGCCGAGGCCGAGCGCGACCTGCGCACCGCCCTGCTCCTCGCGACCCGCGCCCTCGACGAGCTCGACGTCGCGCGCTGGCGCGACGACGCCGCGGGCGCCATCGCCGACCTGCGCGCGAGCGGCGCCCCGGCCTGGCAGCTCCCCGCGACCGTGCCGCCACGCGCCGTCCAGGTGCTGACCCAGGCCGTCCGCCTGCGCGCCATCGTCGACCTCGCCACCGCCGACGACGGCGGGTCCGTCAACCTCTGGCAGGCCGACCAGCGCTCCACCGCCCTGCGCGAGGTCGACCGCGCCTCCCGCCACGCCGTCGGCGCCGCCACCCTCTGGATCGCCTCCTGAAGTTCCGCGAGATCGACCCGTGCGTCGTGAGATCGACCTTCGGGGGGTCGATCTCGAACCCTGGGGTCGATCTCGCGAGGGGTGCCGCGCTCAGGCACGACGACGTCCCGCCTGCTGCTCGCCGGGGCGCCCCACGGAGGTGGACATCGGGCTGCGGGAGGTGGGCGGCGATGGCAGGAGAGAGGACGACGGCGCGCGTCGGCCTCGGGTGCGTCGACCAGGGTGGTGCTGCGTGGCTGAGAGTGTTGCGGTCCCTCCCGATAGGTTGAGTGCGTGCGCGAGGAGTATCTGTTCGGTATCCGCCTGTACGCGGCGACAGCGGGAGCGGACGTCTCTTCGGGGACTCGCGAGATCGGCAGTGTCCACGATGGAGAGTTCCTGGTCATGGAGGACAGTGACGGGACGACGTCGGTGTGCGACGTCGCAACAGGCGAACGTTCCCCGCTCAACCGCGACCGGAGGGCCACCGAGGGCTTCCTGGAGGCCTTCGCGGAGTATCTGAGCTCCGGGCCACCTGCCCCGGCACCGGTGACGATGACGGCTGAGCAGGCCGCGGAGCGTCTTCGTGCCTTCCGGGAGGGTCAGGTTCGTCCTCGCGTCCTCCCAGCAGGCAAAGGGCTCTCTCACCGCACGCGGCTGAGGAAGCTCCGCAAGCGGCTCCACGCGATCGATCGCACCGCGACCGGGCCGGACTCATGGTGGAGCGGCCTCATCGAAGAGGCGGAGAACGACCTGCTCTGAGGGCGCGGTAGCGGATCTGCTGCTGGGCACCGAAGACGATCGGCCGTCCGGGCCTTCTGCGGTTGGTCCGGCCCCGGGTGGGCGGCCGCGTCAGTCGGGCAGGTTGTCGGTGACGAGGCGGGATCGGGCCTCGTAGACGCGCAGGGGGTCGGCGGTGCTGGTGGTGGTGGCCGTGCCGGTGACGTCGGTCCAGGTGGGAGTGCCGGTGATACGGAACTGCCCAGACCAGGTCGTGGTGAGCGCGATCTGGACCTGGTCGGCGGGCTGGTCGTAGGTGTGCGCAACGGTGTGGTGCGGGTAGGCCGCTCCCGGGTCGGTCGTGGTGAGCGGGGCGGTGCCGTCTCCGTAGTCCCAGGTGAACGAGCGCGGAGTAGCGCGAATCTGCACCGAGATGCCGAGCAGGGTCGTGTCCAGGGTCTGGGTGCTGGGCTGGGTGTAGGTGATGGTGGGGACGTTGACCAGGGTCCACCCGTCGGGGGGCTGCACGACGATCGGCGACGGCGCGATCGTCAGGGTGCGGAACGCGGCCTCGGCGTGGGCGGCGAGGTCCGCGGCCCCGATGCAGGCGCCGTCGTCGACGAACTCCCAGCCCGAGACCGCGGTGCGAGACCCGTCGGGGCCGTTGGTCCACGTCTGACGGAACAACGGGTCCATCGCGAACTCGTCCGCCGTGCACTCCTGGGTGTGGTCGACCGGTGTCTGCCCGCCGGGGCACACCTGCACCAGCCCGGGATACGTCGTGGCGGTGTCCCCGTCGAAGCACCGGTACGCCGGCCCCCGCCGAAACGCCTCGGACGCAGGTCCGCCGTCTGTTGAGACCGGCACGTACTCGGAGCCACCCTGGGGAGTCTTCTCACCATGGATCATCGCCTGGTCCTTCTGAAATTCGGACGAGAAGACACCACCGTCATCCGATGCCCCTGGAGACACCGCTGCGACAATTGCAGACAGTGCCGAGATGAGAGTTGCCGTGGGCCCAGAGTTCACTCGGCATCCCCCACAGCGAGCACAAGCCATGCCCCTTCGCGGTTCAGGACGTCGATCTGCAGCCGACCCGCGTCCCCATCGTCTTCCGAAACAACAGTGCCGTCCTGCGCTACTCGGCGGTGAGGTGTTTGCTCAAAGTCAAAAATGATTGGATATCCACCTAGGAAATCGTCGAAAGCGCCGACATCGGGATTGGAGACCGAAATCTGAGCGCCGGTAAAGGTTTCCGCCTGGTCTTGCACCGTGGCCGCGTCCTGACTGACAGAGGTACAGAATGTGCAGGTCTCCGTCCACGTCATCGCGTCCCACTCGACGGTGTCGCCGGTCGCCATGACGTACGGGTACAGCTCGAGAAAGTACTCCGCCGCGGCCGCTGCTCCCTCCACGTCGTCACGCTCCATCGCCGCGGGACGTTCCGGTTTCGCCGGGCCGGTCTCGGTCGGCGTGGGCTCGGGCGTCTCCGACGGCGAGGTTACGACCGGCTCCTCGACCGTCGGCGACGGACCGGGGTCGCCGCCCCCGGTGCACCCGGCGACCACCGACCCCACCGCGACGACGGCACCCACGGCGAGCGACCGCCGTCGGGCACGGGACAGCACACGAGAACGACGCACGAGACCCCCTGCAGATCGATGCGAACCACCGCACGCCACGTCCATGAGGCGTGCGGGCTGCCCAGCAACCTAGCGAAACCGCGCGCCGGGCGAAACCCGCACGTCCCGTCTTGTGGACAACCCGCCGCCCGCCCCGGGGCGGCTCAGGAGCGCGACGTCACGTACGCGTCGAGGTGCGCGAGCGACGACGCCATGCCGGCGGTGTGGTCCTCCGGCGAGATGCCCGACGGCACGCCCGTGGCGCGGACGGTGACGCGCGCGCTGTCTCCGGCGGGCTCGACGGTCCAGGTCATCGTCATGGTCCCCGTGAACGCCGGGTCGTCGGACGCGAAGTCGACCTGCTGCACGACGCTCCGGTCCGGCACGAGGTCGACGATCGCGACGTCCACGACGTCGGTCCCCTCGCCGGTCTTGCCGGGGTCGGCGTGCGGGTCGTCGTAGGCGAGGACCATGCGGTAGCCACCGCCGGGGCGCAGGTCGAACCGCTCGAAGTGGCCGGTCATGCCCTCGGGCGGGAGCCACGCGACGAGCGCGTCCTGGTCGACGAGGGCCCGGTAGACGTCGCGGGGCGCGGCGGCGACGAGGCGCGACGCCTCGTCGACCCGGCCGGACCCCGCGGCGGTCACGACTGCCCCAGGACCGTCCGGTAGACCTCGAGCGTGCGCTCCCCGATCGCGTCCCACGCGAAGTGGTCCTCGACGCGCTGCCGTGCGGCGCGGCCCATCGCGGCGGCGCGCTCGGGATCGCGCACGACCTGGGTCAGCGCGGCCGCGAGGTCCGCGACGAACCGGTCAGGGTCGAGCGGGGTGCCCGTGCCGTCGTCCGCCTGGTCGATGGGCACGAGGAGCCCCGTGACGCCGTCGTCCACGACCTCGGGGATGCCACCAGTCGCGGTCCCGACGACGGGCAGTCCGACGGCCATGGCCTCGAGGTTGACGATGCCGAGCGGCTCGTACACCGACGGGCACACGAACACCGTGGACGCGGCGAGCACGGCGACGAGCTCGGCGCGCGGGAGCATCTGCTCGATCCAGACGACGCCGCTGCGCTCGGCCTGGAGCTCGGCGACGGCGCCGCTCACCTCGGCGGCGATCTCCGGCGTGTCGGGCGCGCCGGCGCACAGCACGAGCTGGACGTCGTCGGGCAGCGAGCGCGCGGCGCGCAGCAGGTAGGGCAGACCCTTCTGCCGAGTGATCCGGCCGACGAACACGACCGCGGGGCGGTCGGGGTCGATCCCGAGGTCGCGCACGACCCGCGCGGCGACGTCGGTCTGCGTCCCCGGCTCGGGGCGCCGCCAGCCGTCGAGGTCGATGCCGTTGTGCACCACGTGGACCTTCGCGGGGTCGACCTGGGGGTAGACCCGCAGGATGTCGTCGCGCATGCCACCGGACACCGCGACGATCCCGGCCGCGCCCTCGTACGCGGTGCGCTCGGCCCAGGACGACAGCGCATACCCGCCGCCGAGCTGCTCGGCCTTCCACGGTCGCAGCGGCTCGAGCGAGTGCGCGGACAGCACGTGCGGGACGCCGTGCAGCAGCCCGGCCAGGTGGCCGCCGAGGTTGGCGTACCAGGTGTGGGAGTGGACGAGGTCGGCGCCCGCGACGTCGTCGGCCATCTGGAGGTCGACGCCGAACGTGCCGAGCGCGGCGTTGGCTCCCGAGAGGACGCCCGGGACGGAGTAGCCGGTCACGCCGTCCTCGCCGCGCGGGCCGTCGAAGCAGCGCACGCGCACGTCGACGTGGCGGCGCAGGACCGCGGACAGCTCGGCGACGTGCACGCCGGCGCCGCCGTAGACGTGCGGCGGGTACTCACGGGTCAGCAGGTCCACTCTCACGCGCCACACCGTAGCCGAGTCGCCCGCCGCGGTCCCGCGATGACCGTCGGCGGGCCCGTCTCGCTGCGGGCGCGAGGGCGCGCGCCGACGCCACGAGCGAGCGCGCGGACGCGCCGCGCCCAGGATGCGGCTCCCTGCTGCGTGGCACCGCCCCGAGGGGCTACGGTCTGGGCATGGCCGCCGCACCACGAGTCCTCGCCATCGTCCTCGCCGGGGGCGAGGGCAAGCGCCTCATGCCGCTGACCGCCTCGCGGGCCAAGCCCGCGGTGCCGTTCGGAGGCATCTACCGCCTGGTGGACTTCGCGCTGTCCAACCTCGTGAACTCGCACTACCTGCACATCATCGTGCTCACCCAGTACAAGTCGCACAGCCTCGACCGTCACATCACCAAGACGTGGCGCATGTCGTCGCTCCTCGGCAACTACGTGGCCCCGGTGCCCGCGCAGCAGCGCGTCGGCAAGCACTGGTACCTCGGCAGCGCCGACGCGATCTACCAGTGCCTCAACATCATCGACGACGAGCGGCCGGACATCGTCGTCGTGGTCGGCGCCGACCACGTGTACCGCATGGACTTCTCCCAGATGGTCGACGCGCACGTCGAGTCGGGCGCGCAGCTCACCGTCGCGGGCATCCGCCAGCCGATCTCCATGGCGGACCAGTTCGGCGTCATCGAGACCGACCCGAAGGACCCGACGAAGATCGCGGCGTTCCGCGAGAAGCCCAAGGACCCGGTGGGCCTCGCGGACTCCCCCGACGAGGTGCTCGCGTCGATGGGCAACTACGTCATCGACACCGACGCGCTCATCGACGCCGTGACGTCGGACGCGGCGAACGCGGACTCGCGCCACGACATGGGCGGCGACATCGTGCCCGCGTTCGTCGAGAAGGGCACGGCCGCGGTCTACGACTTCATCCGCAACGACGTCCCGGGCTCGACGGACCGCGACCGCGACTACTGGCGCGACGTGGGGACGATCGACTCGTACTACGACGCGAACAAGGACCTCATCGCCGTCACGCCGGTCTTCAACCTCTACAACGAGGAGTGGCCGCTGCACACCGGCTACACGGGCCTGCCGCCCGCGAAGTTCGTGCACGCGGGCCGCGGCCGCCTCGGGCACGCCGCGGACTCGATCGTCTCCCCCGGCGTGATCATCTCGGGCGCGACGGCGGTCGGCTCGGTCCTCTCCCCCGGCACCTACCTGCACTCGTGGTCGTCCGTGTCCGACTCCGTGCTCATGGACGGCGTGCAGGTGCACCGCCACGCCCAGGTCCACCGCGCGATCATCGACAAGAACGTCGTCGTGGGCGAGCAGGCACGCATCGGCCTCGATCCCGAGCAGGACCGTGCCCGCGGGTTCACGGTCACCGAGTCCGGCATCACGGTCGTCCCCAAGGGGACGGTCGTCGAGTGACGCCCCTCCCCGCCGGCGTCGTGCCCGACGCCGTCCGCGTCGCGCTGCCCGTCGACGCGCCCGCCGAGGTGCCCGGCCCGGGCACCGACGAGACCGACACCGCGAGGAGCCCCCGCGTGACCCCCGACCCCCCGAGCGGCCCCGTCCGGCTCCTCGTCATGGACGTGGACTCGACGCTCATCGAGCAGGAGGTCATCGAGCTCCTCGCCGACCACGCGGGCACGCGCGCCGAGGTCACCGAGGTGACCGAGCGCGCGATGCGCGGCGAGATCGACTTCGGCGCCTCGCTGCGCGAGCGCGTCGCGACCCTCGCCGGCGTGCCCGTCGAGGCGTTCGCCGACGTCCGGGCGCGCGCGACGTTCACGCCGGGCGTGCGCGAGCTCGTCGCCGAGGCGCACCGCCGCGGGTGGGAGGTCGGTCTCGTGTCGGGCGGCTTCGAGGAGATCGTCGCGGACCTCGCGGCCGAGCTGGGGATCACCCGCTTCCGCGCGAACCGGCTCGAGGTCTCCGACGGCCGGCTCACCGGTCGCACGACGGGCCCGGTGGTGGATCGCGCCGCGAAGGAGGTCGCGTTGCGCGAGTTCGCGGCCGAGCTCGGCCTGCCGATGAGCGCGACGATCGCCGTGGGCGACGGCGCGAACGACCTCGACATGATCGGCGCCGCGGGCATCGGCGTCGCGTTCGCCGCGAAGCCGGTCGTCCGGGCCCAGGCGCCCTACGGCGTCGACGGGCCGCGCATCGACGCCGTCCTCGACGTCGTCGACCGGGTGGACGCCACCCGCTGAGGCGCGCCCCGCACGCGAGAGAGCCCTGGTCCGCACGGACCAGGGCTCTCTCGTGTCACGAGCAGGACGGGACCGTCAGGACGGGCGACCCACGTAGGTGAGCAGGGCCCCGCGAGGCACCCAGGAGTCCCAGGCCGTCGCGGACTCCAGGACGGAGTACGTCGCGGTCGGCACGCCGACGCGCACCTGGGCGAGCGCCCCGCCGTCGGAGGACGGGTCGGCCAGGTGCGACGCCGTCGCCGCCATCGTGGGCTCGTGCCCGACGACGAGCAGCGTGCGCACGCGCGAGTCCGTCGACCGGACGAGGTCCAGCACGTCGGTCACGTCGGCCGCGTAGAGGTCGTCGCTCACGACGACGTCGGGGTCGACGTCGCCCAGGTGCGCGGACAGGAGCTCCCAGGTCTGACGCGTGCGGAGCGCCGACGAGCACAGCACGCGCTCGGGGACGAGCCCCGTCTCGCGCAGCGCGCCGCCGACGCGCACCGCCTGCCGGCGGCCGTTGAGGGCGAGGGGGCGCAGCACGTCGTCGACGCTCCCGCCGCCCGGCTCCGCCTTCGCGTGGCGCAGGAGGACGAGACGGCGCACGCCGCCGTCGGTGGTCTCCGCGCCCATGCGCTCCTCCTGAGTCACTGCCCCATGGCGTGCACGCCGCCGTCGACGTGCACGATCTCACCGGTCGTCGCCGGGAACCAGTCGGACAGGAGCGCCACGACCGCGCGCGCGGCGGGCTCCGCCGTCGTCTGGTCCCAGCCGAGGGGCGCGCGCTTGGGCCAGCCGTCCTCCATCTGCTCGAAGCCGGGGATGGACTTGGCGGCCGTCGTGCGGATCGGGCCCGCGGAGACGAGGTTGGCACGGATGCCGTCCGGGCCGAGGTCGCGCGCGAGGTAACGGTTCGCGGACTCGAGGCCGGCCTTCGCCACGCCCATCCAGTCGTAGACCGGCCACGCGAACTGCGCGTCGAACGTGAGACCCACGACGGCCCCGCCGTCGGTCATGAGCGGCTTCGCGGCGACCGCGAGCGACTTGTAGGAGAACGTCGAGACCTGGAGCGCGGTGGCCACGTCCTCCCAGGTGCCGGAGAGGAAGTTGCCGCCCATGACGCTCTGCGGGGCGAAGCCGATCGAGTGCACGACGCCGTCGAGGCGGTCCGTGTGCTCGCGGAGGGCGTCGGCCAGGCCGGCGAGGTCGTCGTCGTTCGTCACGTCGAGCTGCACGACGGGCGCCTCGACGGGCAGGCGCTTGGCGAAGGCCTGCGTGAGCTTCATCTGGCGGCCGAACGAGGAGAGCACGACCTCGGCCCCCTCCTCCTGCGCGAGACGCGCCGCGTGGAACGCGATCGAGGAGTCGGTGAGCACTCCGGTGATCAGGAGCTTCTTGCCGTCGAGCAGACCCATCGGTTTCCTTCCGTCGTGCACCCGCCGTGCGGGCGCGCTGAGGCTGAGCGTACTGAAAGAGAGGGGGCGCGGGCGCGCCGATGACCGTGCCCGTGACGAGGCCCACGTGCGGGCCGTGTCGCAGGTCCGCTCAGTGACCCATGCCGAGGCCGCCGTCCACGGGGATGACGGCCCCGGAGACGTACGCGGCGTCGTCGGACGCGAGGAACTGCACGACCCCGGCGACCTCGTCGGCCTGCGCGAAGCGCCCGGCGGGGATCGCGGCCTTGTACGCGGCCTGGCGCTCCTCGGGGAGCTCGGCGGTCATCGCCGTGTCGATGAACCCGGGCGCCACGACGTTCGCCGTGATGTTGCGCGACCCGAGCTCGCGCGTGATCGAGCGCGCCATGCCGACGAGCGCGGCCTTGGAGGACGCGTAGTTGACCTGGCCGGCGCCGCCGTAGAGGCCGATCACGGACGACACGAGCACGATGCGGCCGCGGCGCAGGCGGATCATGCCCTTGCTCACGCGACGCACGCAGCGGAACGTGCCGGTCAGGTTGACGTCGATCACGGACTCGAAGTCCTCGTCGGTCATGCGCAGCAGGAGCTGGTCGTGCGTCACGCCCGCGTTCGCGACGAGCACCTCGACCGGCCCGAGCTCCTTCTCGATCTCGGTGAACGCGGCGTCGACGGCCGCGGTGTCGGTGATGTCCGCCACGGCGCCGAACACGCCCTCGGGGAGGTCACCGCCGCGGTAGACGGTCGCGACGCGGTCGCCGTTCGCCACGAACCGCTCGGCGATCGCGCGACCGATCCCCCGGTTCGCGCCGGTGACGACGACGGTGCGCGGGGCGGGTGCGGTGGCTTCGGACACGGTGCGGCTCCTCGGGACGGTCGGGTGGGTCGGCGGCCGGGGACGGGTCCCGCACGGCCGGTGCCGGGTGGGCCTGGTGCGGGCTCGTGACAGGCCCGCGCGAACGCGCCGCACCGACCGTACCGTGCGCCGAGGCCGCCGTGCGCGGTGCGGCAGGGTCACAGCGCTCCCCCACACTTTGTGGGGTCCCGACAAACGTAGACTGGACGGGTGAGCACACGACGCACGGCCCGGAGGTCGGCCGAGGCGGTCCCGAGCATCACGTCAGCCCCGGAGCCGCTGGCCGCCGACCAGTCACGCCGCGAGCGCAAGTACCTCATCCAGATGGGCATCCGCATCGTGTGCTTCGTGGCCGCGATCCTCGTCGCGCCGAGCTGGCTGACCTGGGTGTTCGCCGCCGCGGCGATCGTCCTGCCCTACAGCGCGGTGCTCATCGCCAACGCCGGGCGCGACCAGGCCCACTACGACACCTCGCCGATGGAGCACCGCGCGCTGCCCGCGGCAGGGGTGCCGGGATCCCACGGGATCGCCGGCGCAGGACCGCGCGACGCGCAGGACCACGAGGAGGACAACCGGTGACCGACGTCCTGGGCCTCGCCGACCCCGTCGGCGAGGAGGATCTGGTGTGCAGCGCCAAGGGCTGCCGCGAGCCGGCCGTCTGGGGCCTGCTGTGGAACAACCCCAAGATCCACACGCCCGAGCGGCGCAAGGTCTGGCTCGCGTGCGACGCGCACCGCGAGCACCTCGAGACGTTCCTCGGCGCCCGCTCGTTCTGGCGCTCGACCGTGCCCGTCGACGAGCTCGAGCGCCGGGCGGCCCCGTGACGCAGACCGCGCCGTCGAGCCCGGCGCCCGGCGCCCCAGCAGGCCCGACGCCGGAGCGCGCCACCGCGGACGCCCACCAGCCGCGCACGCCGCGGCAGTGGGTCACCCTCGCGGTCGGGGTCCTCGTCCTCGTCGCGCTGTGCCTCGTGGCGGGACGCTGGCAGTGGAACCGCTACGTCGCGCGCGAGGCGGAGATCGAGCGCATCGAGACGAACTACGCGTCCGAGCCGGTGCCGGTCGACGCCGTCCTGGACGGTCCTGGTGCCACGCTGGGCGAGGCCGACCTCTGGCGCCCCGTGACGCTCGTCGGCCGCTACGAGACCGACGCGACCGTGCTCCTGCGCAACCGCCCCGTGGGCGGCAGCCCCGGCTTCCACGTGCTCGTCCCGTTCATGACGAACCCCACGCCGTCCGCGCCCGACGGCCTCGTCGTGGTCGTCGACCGCGGGTTCGTCCCGCTCGGCAGCGACGCCGTCACGCCGGGCGACGTCCCGGCGCCCCCGGAGGCGAGGTCGAGGCGACCGTGACGCTCCGGGGCGACGAGCCGCCGTCGGGCCGGGACGCTCCCGAGGGGCAGGTCCAGGCGATCTCCACCGACCAGGTGCTCACTGCCGGCCCCGACGGCGCCGCCTGGGCGGACGGGCGCACGGTCGGCGCGTACGGGCAGCTCCGCACGGAGGTGCCACCGGCCGACGAGACGCTCGAGGCCCTGCCCAAGCCCGACACCGACCCCGGGTCGCACTTGTCGTACGCGTTCCAGTGGGCGGTGTTCGCGATCGGCGCGGTCGCCGGGTTCTGGCTCCTGGTCCGCCGCGACCGGCGCGACGCGCGCGGCGAGGAGACGACGCTGACCGCGGGCGACCTGCTCGCCGCCCAGGACCCGGAAGCCGCCCGGGCGCGTCGCGAGCCGCGGCCCCGCCGGCCGAGCGCCGAGGACGAGGAGGACGCCCTCATCGACGCCCAGCTCGACGGGCACGTCGGGGCCGCCCAGGGCCGGCGGCCCGGTCAGGCGAGCGAGACGAGCTCCGCGTAGTCGTCGCTCCACAGGTCTTCGTCGCCGTCGGGCAGCAGCAGGACGCGCTCGGGCTCGAGCGCCTCGACCGCCCCGTCGTCGTGCGTGACCATGACGACGGCGCCCTCGTACGTCTTGAGCGCCCCGAGGATCTCGGCGCGCGACGCGGGGTCGAGGTTGTTCGTCGGCTCGTCGAGGAGCAGCACGTTCGCGGCCGAGACGACGAGCGTCGCGAGCGCGAGGCGCGTCTTCTCCCCGCCGGAGAGCACGTTCGTCGGCTTCTCCGCGTCGTCGCCCGAGAACAGGAACGACCCGAGCACGGAGCGCACCTGGGTGTCGGTGAGGTCGGGCGCGGCGTGGCGCAGGTTCTCGACGACCGTCGCGTCCATGTCGAGCGTGTCGTGCTCCTGGGCGTAGTAGCCGATCTTCAGGCCGTGCCCGGGGTGCACCTCGCCCGTGTCCGGCTCCTCGACGCCGCCGAGGATGCGCAGGAGCGTCGTCTTGCCGGCGCCGTTGAGGCCGAGCACGACGACGCGGCTCCCCCGGTCGATCGCGAGGTCGACGCCCGCGAAGACCTCCTGCGACCCGTACGCCTTGGACAGCCCGCTCGCGGTGAGCGGCGTGCGCCCGCACGGCGCCGGCTTGGGGAAGCGCAGCTTGGCGACCTTGTCGCTCTGGCGCTCGCCCTCGATGCCCGCGAGCATCTTCTCGGCGCGGCGCATCATCTGCTGCGCGGCGACGGCCTTGGTCGCCTTGGCGCGCATCTTCTCGCCCTGGGCGAGCAGCGCGCCCGCCTTCTTCTCGGCGTTCTGCCGCTCGCGGCGGCGGCGGCGCTCGTCCGACTCGCGCTGCGCGAGGTAGGCGTCCCAGCCGAGGTTGTACTGGTCGAGCTCGCCCCGGTTCGCGTCCAGGTGGAACACCTTGTTCACGGTCGCCCGCAGCAGCTCGACGTCGTGGGAGATCACCACGAACCCGCCGCTGTACGACTTGAGGTAGTCGCGCAGCCAGATGATCGAGTCCGCGTCGAGGTGGTTCGTCGGCTCGTCGAGGAGCAGCGTCTCGACCCCGGAGAACAGGATGCGCGCGAGCTCGATGCGGCGGCGCTGACCACCGGACAGCGTGCTCAGCGGCTGGCCGAGCACGCGGTCGTCGAGGCCGAGGTTGCTCGTGATGCGGTGCGCCTCGCTCTCGGCGGCGTACCCGCCGGCGGCGAGGAAGCGCGCCTCGAGCTTCGGGTACCGCTCCATGGCGGCCTCGTGCGTCTCGACGTCGGCGCTCGCCATCGCGCCCTCGGTCTCCCGCATCTGGCGCACGATCTTGTCGAGGCTGCGCGCCGAGAGCACCCGGTCCATCGCGATGACGTCGAGGTCGCCCGTGCGCGGGTCCTGCGGCAGGTAGCCGATGTCGTTCCCGCGCGTGATCTTCCCGGCCGTCGGCTGGGTCTCCCCCGCGAGCGTCTTGGTCAGGGTCGTCTTGCCGGCGCCGTTGCGCCCGACGAGACCGATCCGGTCGCCCGCGGCGATCTGGAAGGTCGCCTCGTGCAGCAGGACGCGGGCGCCGACGCGCAGCTCGACGCCGTGAGCGGTGATCACGGGAGGGTCCTCTCGGGTGGTGCGGGTGCCCGACGACGGCCCTCGCCCGGCCGGTCGGCCGGCGGCTCGTCATGGGGCCGGGTGCGTGCGCCCCGGCGTCCGGGCCTCGTCGATTCTACGGGCGCCCGGCGTCGCGTCCCACCCCATTCCGCCGGGGGGACGTGCGAGGCGGCTGCTCGACACCGGGATCGCGCTCGCGCGGCGGTCGGACACCCCACCAGGACGCCTGGTGCGCGGCCCGGCGGTAGCGTTGACCTGTGACTTTCCAGGAGGGTGGCTCGTTCGAGGGCGGACGCGTCCGCAAGGGCGGCGGTCGGCGCGGCACGATGATCGCGGGCGGCGGGATCGGGGCCGTGCTGGTCGCTCTGCTCATCGCGTTCGTGGGCAACCAGACCGGTGTCGACCTCAGCGCGCTCACGGGTGGCGACGGGTCCGACTCGGGCGCGTACGGCGAGGGCCAGCAGGAGTACATCGACACGTGCACGGCCGAGGAGGCGAACACGACGCGCGAGTGCCGCCTCAACGGCACGGTCCAGTCTCTCGACGCCTACTGGGCCGAGGCGCTCCCGCAGCAGGCGGGCGTCCAGTACGCGATCCCGGAGGTCGTGAGCTTCACCGGGCAGGTCTCGACGGGCTGCGGCGCGGCGACCAGCGCCGTCGGGCCGTTCTACTGCCCGCCCGACCAGACCGTCTACATCGACCTCGGCTTCTACGACGACCTCACGAGCCGGTTCGGCGCGAACGACGGTGGCCTCGCGGAGATGTACGTCGTGGCGCACGAGTTCGGGCACCACATCGAGCAGCTCGTCGGTGCGATGGACGCGGCCGACCGGCAGGGCACCGGTCCCGAGTCGGACTCCGTGCGCATCGAGCTCATGGCCGACTGTCTCGCGGGCATGTGGGCCGGCCACGCCGCGAGCACCGTCGACCCGGACACCGGCGTCACGTTCCTCGCGCCGATCACCGACCAGGAGCTGAACGACGCGCTGTCCGCCGCGTCCGCCGTCGGCGACGACCGCATCCAGGAGGCCGCGACCGGCCAGGTGAACCCTGAGGGCTGGACCCACGGCTCGAGCGAGCAGCGCCAGCGCTGGTTCACCATCGGCTACAACGGCGGCACCCTCCAGGACTGCAACGCCCTCTCCGCCTCGACGCTCTGACCGCTCCCGCCGAGTCGATCTCGTGGGCCGCCGTCAGAGCTCGATCGAGTACATCCGCGAACCGGTGACCTTCTCGTAGCCCAGGCTCGCGTAGAGGCCGTGCGCGCCGGACGGGTTCTCCGTGTCGACGTCGAGCGCGGCGTACTGCATGCCGTCCGCGGCGAAGGCGCGCATCCCGGCCGCGAGCGCCGCGACGGCGACGCGACGCCCCCGGTACGCGCTGCGCACGCCGAGGAGCTCGGTGTAGCCGAACGTGTAGCCGCGCACGGGGAAGTCCTCGTCGTAGCGGCCGGCCATCTCGTAGCCGACGACGAGCGGCTCACCCGCGCGGAGCGCTGCCGCCGTCTCGGAGTCCGTCGTCGGGTCCGCGAGCAGCGCGTCGACGTCGGGCGCGTCGTCGACTACAAGGAACGACCACTGCGGCGCGAACTCGCTGCGCCCGTGCGTCCACGCCTCGGAGGTGCGGGGCTCGCTCCCCCAGTGGTCGCGGAACGCGTCGTTGTGCGCGAGGCGGGTCGCCTCGTCGAGCTCTGCCGACCACGGGACGAGCCGGAGCGACCCGTCGAGCGGCGCCTCGGGGATGGGCGTGGAGAGGTCGCGACGCAGGTCGGAGTAGAAGCGGCGGGTCTCGAGCCCGAAGCGCGCGTAGAGCCGCGCCTTCGCCGGCGGGTCCGTGTCCTCGCCGTAGGTGAGCAGACGCGCGGGCAGCTCCTTGCCGCTCGCCGCGAGGAGCTGGCGTCCGCGCGCGATCTCCCACGAGAACAGCTCACGCCCGACGCCGCGCCCTCGGTGGGTGGGGTGGACGCCGCCCCAGAGGAACGCGCGCACGGTGTTCGCGTCCCCCGGGTTGGTGTCGACCAGGGCGTACGCGCGCAGCGTCCCGTCGGTGTCGACGCCGACGAGCGAGTCGGCCGCGAGGTCGCGCCACGGCGCGGTGAACAGCTCCTCGATCTCGCCGATCGTCTCGCGGTACGGCTCCTGGTCCGCCTCGGCGATGCCGTTGCGCAGGGCCAGCAGCGCGGGCGCGTCGGCCGGCTCGGCGGGGCGCCAGGTCAGGTCGCCGGCGGTCACGACCGGGAGGGTCGACGGCGCGGCGGCGCGCTCGGCGATCGGGGCGAGCGTCGTCGGGGCCGGGTTCTCGACCTGGTCGGTCGCGGGAGAGGACATGCCGACCACGGTAGGTGCGCGCGCGCCGTCGGGCACGCGCTTTTCCCGCCCACCGCGGACGCCGAGCGATGCGTCCCGGCTCGAGCGATGCGTTCCCGGACGCATCGCTCGCCCCGAGACGCGTCGCTCGGCGACGGTCAAGTGCCGCTGAGACGCCATCCCACGACAGGGCGCGCGCGATCTACGCTGCGAGCATGCCGATCGTCGCACCCCAGGATCTCGCCGACGCCCGCTCCCGGGCCCTTGCCGACGCGCTGCGCACGCGCGTCGTCGTCGCCGACGGCGCGATGGGCACGATGATCCAGGAGCAGGACCCGACGCTCGAGGACTACCAGGGGCTCGAGGGCTGCAACGAGATCCTCAACGTCTCGCGACCCGACATCATCGCCGCGGTGCACGACGCGTACCTCGAGGTCGGGGTGGACGCGATCGAGACGAACACGTTCGGCGCCAACTGGTCCAACCTGTCGGACTACGACATCGACGACCGGATCCGCGAGCTCGCCGCGGCCGGGGCGCGGATCGCGCGCGAGCGCGCGGACGCCCACGCGACCGCCGACCACCCGCGCTGGGTGCTCGGCTCGATGGGTCCCGGGACCAAGCTGCCGAGCCTCGGGCACACGACGTACGCGCACCTGCGCGACACGTTCGCCGAGCAGGCCGCGGGTCTGCTGGAGGGCGGGGCCGACGCGATCCTCATCGAGACGAGCCAGGACCTGCTCCAGGCGAAGGCCGCGGTGACGGGGTCGCGGAGCGCGATGCGCGACGTCGGGCGCGAGGTCCCCGTGATCGTCCAGGTGACGGTCGAGACCACGGGCACGATGCTTATGGGCTCCGAGATCGGGGCCGCGCTGACCACGCTCCAGGCGCTCGGCGTCGACGCGATCGGTCTCAACTGCGCAACCGGCCCGGCCGAGATGAGCGAGCACCTGCGGCACCTGTCGCGGCACGCAGAGATCCCCGTGACGTGCATGCCCAACGCGGGGCTGCCTGTGCTCGGCGCGAACGGCGCGTCGTACCCCCTCACGCCCGACGAGCTCGCCGCCGCGCACACGCAGTTCGTCACCGAGTTCGGCCTGGGGCTCGTCGGAGGCTGCTGCGGCACCACGCCCGAGCACCTGCGCCGCGTCGTCGAGGCTGTGCGTGCGCGGCCCGTCGTCGAGCGGCACCCGGAGCGGGAGAACGGCGTCGCGAGCCTGTACTCGCACACCGACCTGCACCAGGACGCGTCGTTCCTCGCGATCGGCGAGCGCACGAACGCCAACGGTTCGAAGGCGTTCCGCGAGGCGATGCTCGCGGAGAACTGGGACGAGTGCGTCGAGATCGCGCGGGCGCAGACCCGCGACGGAGCGCACCTGCTCGACGTGTGCATCGACTACGTGGGGCGCGACGGCGTCGCGGACGTGAAGCAGGTCGTCTCCCGCCTCGCGAGCGCGTCGACGCTGCCGCTCGTCATCGACTCGACCGAGCCCGAGGTCATCGCGGCGGGCCTTGAGCTCGTGGGCGGGCGCGCCGTCGTGAACTCGGTGAACTTCGAGGACGGCGACGGGCCGACGTCGCGGTTCGCACGGATCATGCCGCACGTGGTCGAGCACGGGGCGGCCGTCGTCGCGCTGACGATCGACGAGGAGGGCCAGGCGCGGACCGCGTCGGGCAAGGTGGAGATCGCGACCCGGCTCGTCGAGACGCTCACGCGCGACTGGGGCATGCGGGTCGACGACATCATCGTCGACGCCCTGACGTTCCCCATCGCCACAGGCCAGGAGGAGACCCGGCGCGACGCGATCGAGACGATCGAGGCGATCCGCGAGATCACGCGCCGCTACCCCGGCATCCACACGACACTCGGCGTCTCGAACGTGTCGTTCGGACTCAACCCCGCGGCGCGCACCGTGCTCAACTCCGTGTTCCTCCACGAAGCGGTCGAGGCCGGGCTCGACTCCGCGATCGTGCACGCCGCGAAGATCCTGCCGCTCGCGCAGATCCCCGCCGAGCAGCGCGAGGCCGCGCTCGACCTCGTGTGGGACCGGCGGCGGTACGACGACGAGGGGAACTTCGTGCACGACCCGCTCGCCCGGTTGCTCGAGCTGTTCGAGGGCGTGGACTCGGCGGCGCTCAAGGACCAGCGCGCCGCGGAGCTCGCGGCGCTGCCCGTGGGCGAACGGCTCGAGCGACGGATCGTCGACGGCGCGCGCAAGGGTCTCGAGGAGGACCTCGACACCGCGATGGCGTCCGGGCTCAAGGCGCTCGACATCGTCAACGACCACCTGCTCGAGGGCATGAAGGTCGTGGGCGACCTGTTCGGGCGCGGCGAGATGCAGCTCCCGTTCGTGCTCCAGTCCGCCGAGGTCATGAAGACGGCGGTCGCGTACCTCGAGCCGCACATGGAGAAGATCGAGGGCTCGACCGGGTCCAAGGGCACGATCGTGCTCGCGACCGTGCGCGGCGACGTGCACGACATCGGCAAGAACCTCGTCGACATCATCCTCACCAACAACGGCTACACGGTCGTGAACATCGGCATCAAGCAGCCGATCTCCGCGATGATCGAGGCCGCCGAGGAGCACGACGCCGACGTCATCGGCATGTCCGGGCTGCTCGTGAAGTCCACCGTCGTCATGAAGGAGAACCTCGCGGAGCTCGCGTCGCGCGGGCTCGCCGGCCGCTGGCCGATCCTGCTCGGTGGCGCGGCGCTCACGCGCACGTACGTCGAGGACGACCTCGCGGGCCAGTTCCCCGGCGTCGTCCGGTACGCGCGCGACGCGTTCGAGGGCCTGCGCCTCATGGAGCCGCTCGTGCGCGTGGCGCGCGGCGAGTCGCCCGACGCCGTCGGGCTGCCCGCGCTCAAGAAGCGGCGGCATGCGGTGGTCACCGTGACCGAGACGCCCGTCGAGGACCTGCCCGCGCGGTCCGACGTCGCGGCCGACAACCCGGTGCCCGCTCCCCCGTTCTGGGGCACGCGCCTCGTCAAGGGCGTCCAGCTCGCCGAGTACGCGGCGTTCCTCGACGAGCGCGCGACGTTCATGGGCCAGTGGGGCCTCAAGCCGGGTCGTGGCGACGACGGGGCGTCGTACGAGGAGCTCGTCGAGACCGAGGGCCGCCCGCGGCTCAACGCCTGGTACGAGCGGATCCGCACCGACGGCGTCGTCGACCCGTCGGTCGTGTACGGGTACTTCCCGGTGTGGTCGGAGGGCGACGACGTCGTCGTCGCGCACCACGGTGCCGGGCTCGCGGGCATCGGCGCGCCCGACGGCGGGTCGGGCGGCGGGCCCGGGACCGAGCGGCTGCGCTTCACGTTCCCGCGCCAGCGCCGCGACCGGCACCTGTGCCTCGCCGACTTCGTCAAGCCGCGGTCATGGGTCGAGGAGACCGGCCGCTACGACGTGCTGCCCGTCCAGCTCGTCACCATGGGCGCCTCGGTCGATGAGCACACCGCGAAGCTGTTCGCGGGGAACCACTACCGCGAGTACATGGAGCTCCATGGCCTGTCCGTGCAGCTCACCGAGGCGCTGGCCGAGATGTGGCACTCGCGCGTGCGCGCCGAGCTCGGGTTCGCCGACGAGGACCCGATTGAGGTCGAGGGCATGTTCAAGCTCGAGTATCGCGGCGCCCGCTTCTCGCTGGGCTACCCGGCGTGTCCGGACATGGAGGACAGGACGAAGGTCGTCGAGCTCCTGCGGCCCGAGCGCGTGGGCGTCGAGCTCTCCGCGGAACTCCAGCTCCACCCGGAGCAGTCGACAGATTGTTTTGTGTTTCATCACCCCGAAGCGAAGTACTTCTCCGTCTGACGTTTCCCGCTCCGCGCGCGGTCGGGGGAACGGACGGGCACCACGGACCGGCGTCAGGCGGCGGTGCCGCCGTAGTGCGCGGCCAAGCGCCGCAGCCCTTCGTCCACGCTCACAGCCGGACGCCAGTGCAGGTCGCGGCGCGTGGCCCGCTGGTCGAACCAGTGCGCGGTCGACAGCTGCTCGGCGAGGAAGCGCGTCATCGGTGGCTCGTCGGCGCCCGGCCGCACGCGCCAGACGGCCTCGACCAGGCTGCCCGCGGCTCGCGCGACCCCGGCCGGGACGCGCCACCGCGGTGGCTCGACGCCGCCCGCCCGGCAGATGCCTGTGAGCAGGTCGGCGACGGTGCGGGGCTCGCCGTTGGTCAGCACGTACGCGCGGCCGTGCACGTCGTGGGCGCGGTCGAGCGCGGCGAGGATGCCGTCCGCGGCGTTGTCCACGTAGAGCGTGTCGATGAGCGCCGCGCCGTGCCCCAGCAGGGGCAGGCGCCCGCCCCTCGCGCGCTCGAGCACGCGCTCGACCAGCTGGGTGTCGCCCGGCCCCCACACGAGGTGCGGACGTACGGCGACGACGCTCGGCCCGGTCCCGCCCGACCCGTCGGGTCGCCGACGGCGGTCGCGACCCAGGGCGAGCAGCTCGCCCGCGGCCTTGGTGCGCGCGTACTCGCCGCGCGCGTGCCGGGGGTCGGCCGGCGTCGTGCCCGCCCCGACCAGGGACGAGCCCAGGTGGGCCACGGACGGCGAGGACACCTGCACGAACCGCTCGACCCCGGCGCGCTCGGCCGCGTCGAGGAGCGCGCCCGTGCCCTCGACGTTCACGGCGCGGAACTCCGCGGGCTCGCCCGCGAGCGACACCTTCGCCGCGAGGTGCACGACCGCGTCGACGCCCTCGACGGCCCGCGCGACGGCCGCCGGGTCGGTCACGGACCCTTGGATGTCCTCCGCGCCCGGCACACCGGAGGCGCGACGCTGGAGCGTGCGGACCTCGTCGCCGCGCGCCACGAGCGCGCGGGCGACGGCACCTCCGAGCAGTCCCGACGCCCCGGTCACGAGCACGCTCACGGCTGCCCCACCCGCCCGCCGGCGAGGACGCCGTCCGCCCAGGCGGCGAGGCGCGTCCGGTCGATCTTGGAGTTGTGCCGCACGTCGGTGGGCATGCGCGGCACGACGAGCACGGCCGCGAGCGCCACGGGCGACGCGGCGCGCACGGCGGCGGTCAGCGCCTCGGGCGCCAGCCCGGGGCGCCGGACGTCGGGCACGGTCTCGACCACCGCGACCGCCTGCTGCAGGCCCGCGGGCCCGACGCCGACGACGGCGGCCCGCCGTACCTGCGCGACCCGCTCCACGTGCTGCTCCGGTCCCACGGGCGCCAGCGGGCCGTCGGCGGTGCGGAGCACGTGCCCGAGCCGCCCCTCGATCCACAGGCGGCCCTGCGCGTCGAGGTGCCCGACGTCGCCGGTGCGGTGCCAGCGCCCGGGCGGGGTGCCGCGCTCGGCGGCCTGGTCGGTGAGCCACAGCCGGTCGTAGCGCTCCTTGAGGTGCGCGGCCCGCACGAGGACCTCGCCGAGCACGCCGGGCGCGGCCGACGGCGTGCCGGTCGCGGCGCCGTCGTCGTCGAGCGCGCTGACGAGCACCTCCGCACCGGGCACGGGGCGGCCCACGCACACGCCCGCGTCGGGGGCCGCGGCGGCGTCGCGGATGCCGTCGAGCGTGACGTCCGTGACCAGCAGGCACTCCGTCATCCCGTACGGGGTGTGCGCGGTGGCGGCGGGCATGAGCTCGGCGGCCGAGCCGAGCAGCTCGGCGGAGATCGGCGCGCCCGTGGAGAGGAACGTGCGCACGCGCGCGAGGGCGGTGCGGTCGGCGGTGTCGAGCGCGTCGGCGGTCGCGACCACGTTGAGGATCGCGGCGGGTGAGAGAAACACGATGCGCGCGTCCGACGCGCGCACGGCGTCGGCGACGGCCCGGGCCGTGAGCGTGCGCGGCGAGGAGACGTCCATGCGCGGCGTCACGGACCGGGTGCCGAGCGCGGGTCCGAGCAGCGCGAACGGGGCGAAGCCGGTGACGATCCCGGTGTCGGGGCCGACGTCGAAGTGCTCGGCCAGCGTGTCCCGCAGCGCGGAGAGGCGGGCATGGGAGTACACGACCCCCTTGGCCGGGCCCGTGGACCCGGACGTGAACAGCACGGCGGCCTCGTCGTCGGGGCCGGGCTCGGGCGGCAGCGTCGCGCCCTCCCCGGCGCGCGCGACGTCGACGAGCTCGTACGCCACGCCCAGCGCACGACGGACCGCGGGCGCGAGCGGGTCGGCCGAGATCCGCACCCCGGGCCAGCCGAGCGCACGCGCCGCGGCCAGTCCCTTGGTCTGCCCGACGACGAACCGCGGCCACGCCCCGCGCTGGGCGCGGGTGAGCCCGCGGACCCCCAGCCCGGCGTCGGCGACCACCACGACGGCCCCGATCCGCAGGCACGCGTAGACCAGCGCGGTCAGCGTGGGACCAGGTTCCACCAGCAGCGACACCCGGTCGCCCCGGCGCACCCCGATCGCGTGCAGCCCTGCCGCCACCCGCCGCACCTGCCGGTCCAGCGCCCGCCAGCTCACGACCCGGGCAGACCCGTCGGCATCGGTCGCCGCCATGTCCAGCACCGCGGGCGCGTCGTCCCCCGCGCGCGCGTCGAGCCCCGCCCACAGCGGCACGAACGGCGCGGCGGTACCCCGCTCAGCACCGTCGGCAACGACACCGGACAGCACGTCGTCCCCGAGCCACCCGAGAACGGCAGGCGTCCAGTCGGCGTCCTCGGCGACGAGATGGCCCGCGTCCGCGAACCGGTGCACGTGCGCGTGCGGCAGCCGGCGCACGAGGTCATCGAGATAGCGGTCGGAGAACACCGGGTCGTGCGGTCCCCACAGCAGCACGGCGGGCACGCGGAGCCGCGTGACGCCGGCGGCGATGCGGTCGAGCTCGGGCGCGCTGGGGTGCGCGGCGTCCACGGGGATGTCAGCGACGAAGCCCTCGATCCCGTCGCGGTCGTGCGCGGCGCGGTAGGGCAGCCGGTAGGCCTTGGCGACGTCGGCAGGCAGGCGCGGGCGTGCCAGGGCGAGCGTCGTGTCAAGGAAGGCGGGCGTCGTGCGGGTGCCGAGCCGGTGCACGGGTCCGGCGAGCGCGAGGCGCAGGGGCGCGGGCACCGCGGCGCCGTCGGGCTGGTGCACGGCCGTGTTGAGCAGGGCGACACCGGCGAGGAGGTCGGGGTGGTCGACGGCCCAGCCGAGGGAGACGACGCCGCCCCAGTCGTGGCCGAGGGTGACGACGGGCCCGACGAGACCCAGGGCGTCGGTGAAGGCGCCCAGGTCGGCGACGCGGCGGGCGAGCGGGCGGTGCTCGCCCGTGCGGGCGGAGAACCCCATCTCGAGCTGGTCGACGGCGACGACGCGCCACGCCGCACCGCCACCCTGGGCGGCGGCCACGGAGTCGGTGACGAGATCCCGCCACAGGTAGGACCACGTGGGGTTGCCGTGCACGGCCAGCACCGTGCCGACGGGCGTGACGCCGTGCCGAGCGAGCTCAGGACCCGTGTCGAGGTAGTGCCAGGTCGCGCCCCGGGCGTCGCGCAGCACGTGGCTGTACCGCGGGTCCAGGCCCGGCAGCCCGTGCGGGACGGTGCCGGCGGGGCGCAGGAGGGGATCGGTCGCGGGCGTGAGGGCGGGCCCGCTCACCAGGCCAGCTCCAGCATCGCCGTGTTGATGCCGGAGCCCACGCCCATGAGCAGCACGCGGTCGCCAGCCCTGAGCGTGTCCTGCTCCTCGACGAGCGTGATCGGCACGGACGCCGGCCCCACGTTGCCGAGCCGGTCGTAGGTGACGGGCACGCGGGAGGGGTTCAGGCCCACCGCCTCGACGATCGCGTCGGTGTGCACGCGCGAGACCTGGTGCGTGATGTACCGGTCCATGGACGACCAGTCCCAGTCGGCGACGGCGTCCTTCCAGGCGTCCACGACGAGCTCGAGGCCACCCTCGAGCAGCGCCTTGGCGTCGGTGAACATGCCCTCGGTGCTGCCCACGCACAGGTCGTGGAACCGCGTGGCGGCGCGGGTGACGCCGCCGAGCACGCGGTGGGCGCGTGGGTGCTCGTCCGCGCGGCCCAGCACGGCGGCGGCCGAGCCGGAACCGAGCGTGAGCGAGGCGAACTCCTGCATGAAGTCGTCGCGGTCCCGGTCCTCGCGCAGCAGCCGCTCGATCGTGCGGTCGTGGATGACGTCGGCGTCCTCGCCGTCGACGACGACCGCGTAGCGGATCTGGCCGGACTCGATCATGCCCGCCGCGAGGCTCATGCCGTTGATGAAGCCGAGGCACGCGTTGGCGACGTCGAAGTTGGTGGCGGACGACGGCAGGTCGAGCCCGTGGTGCAGCCGCACCGCGACCGACGGCTCGAGGTGCTTGCGCGTGACCGACGTGTTGATCAGGAGCCCGACGTCGCTCGGGTCCACCCCGGCGGCGCGCAGCGCCTCCTGCCCCGCGGCGACCGTGGCGGCGTCGACGTCCTCCTGCGCGGTCCAGGCGCGCCGCTCGTGCACGCCCGCCACGCGTTGCAGCAGCGTGGACGGCAGGCGCAGCCGTCGCAGGGCCGGAGCGAGACGCTCCTGCACCTCGGCAGACGTCCGCACGCCGGCGGGAAGCCGGCTGGTGACGGACAGCAGCGCGACGTTGGTGAACCTGACGGTGGCGTTACCTGACACACGAGCTCCAGACGGCCGGACGCGCGAGCGCCCGGCTCAGCGACGAGACGACCGGGGGACGTGACCGCCGGTGCGACCGCGCCGGGCAGGGGCGACGGCTGGTGCCGCCCACTCCCGCGTCCTTGAGCGTAGGACGCTCGGCGGATGCCCGCCGTTCCAACCGGGCGTTGTGGGGTGCGCCACGTCGGCGCAGCCGTCGCTCGCTCTCCTGCTCGATGACTTCCGCGGCGCCCCGCGGTCTACCCCTGGACCGAGACGGCGAGCCGACCTGGAGACGACCATGGGATCCATCGAGATCGAGCTGTTCACGACCCTCGACCTCGTCGGGCAGGCGCCCGGCGGGCCGGAGGAGGACCCGGAGGGCGGGTTCGCGTTCGGCGGGTGGCAGGCACCGTTGCTCGACGACGTCGCGGGGGCGCAGATCGCCGCGGCGTACGAGGGCACGGACGCGCTGCTGCTCGGTCGGCGCACGTACGACATCTTCGCGTCGTACTGGCCGTTCCAGGAGGGCGGGCAGGACGACGACTTCGCAACGCTGTTCAATCGCATACCCAAGTACGTGGCGTCGCGCGGCACGCCGGACCTGTCGTGGGCCGGGTCGACGTTGCTCGGCCCGGACCTGCCTGCGGCGGTGCGCGAGGTGCGCGACCGGCACGAGCACGTCAAGGTCGTCGGCAGCCTCGACCTGGTGCAGACGCTGCTGCGGGAGAGGCTGTTCGACCGGCTCGACCTGTGGGTGCACCCCATCGTGCTCGGGACGGGCAAGACCGTGTTCGACGGCGGTGCCGTCCCCACCAACCTCACGCTCCTCGAGCCGCCCGCGCCCAGCCCGACGGGCACGGTCCTGCTGCGCTACGGCCTCGCCGACGGCACGCCCGGGACGGGCGACATGAGCGAGCCGGGACGCGGTGTCGAGCGCGACACGTGACCCGGCGACAGGACGCCACCGTCCCCACGAACAGAGGAAGCACCGCATGACGATCCAGCGACTCGACAACGTGGCCGTCGTGGTCGACGACCTCGACGCGGCCATCGCGTTCTTCGCCGAGCTCGGCATGGAGCTCGAGGACCGGATGACGATCGAGGGGCGGTGGGCGGAGCGCGTCGTCGGGCTCGACGGCCTGCGCTCGGAGATCGCGATGATGCGCGTCCCCGACGGCCACGGGCGCCTCGAGCTCACGCGGTACCACGCGCCCGCGCCGCTCGACCTCGGCCTGCGCACCGCCCCGCCGAACGTGCTGGGCCTGCACCGAGTGATGTTCCCCGTCGACGACATCCACGACACGGTGCGGCGCCTCGGGCCGCACGGCGCGGAGGTGATGGGAGAGATCGTCCAGTATGAGGACGTCTACCGGCTCTGCTACCTGCGCGGGCCCGGCGGGATCATCGTCGGGATCGCCCAGCAGCTCGGCTGAGCGGCGCTGCCTAGGAGGCGGCCGCCGTCTCGCCGCGCAGGATCGACGTCATCTTCTTGCCCCGTGCGACCTCGTCGACGAGCTTGTCGAGGTAGCGGATCTTCTGCATGAGCGGGTCCTCGATGTCCTCGACGCGGACGCCGCAGATCACCCCGGTGATGAGCGAGGCGTTCGGGTTCCACGCAGGCGCCCGGTCGAAGAACTCCTCGAGCGTGATCTCGTCCGCGAGCGCCTGCGCCAGGCCGGCGTCGTCGTAGCCGGTGAGCCAGCCGATGACCTGGTCGAGCTCGTCCGTCGTGCGCCCCTTGCGCTCCACCTTGGTCACGTAGAGCGGGTAGATGCTCGCGAAGCTCATCCCGAAGATCCGGTGTCCCGCCATGGGTGTCCTCCTCCTGCCCGGCCGAGCCGATCGCCGGTTCAGCCCGTGCGGCCAGCCGACACGACCACGCTACCGCGCGGCTCAGGCGGGTCGGGCTGCGACCACCCCGTGCGAGGCCTCGAGCCGGTCCACGAGCAGCGTGCCCGCCGCGACGAGCGGCACCAGCACGAGATTGCCCACGAGCATGGTGCGCAGGAACGGCAGGCCCGCGACATAGCTCGCGACGAGACCGTCGACGCCGGCCGGGTACCAGACGCCGCGACCCTGGAGCCAGACGCCGAAGTTGGTCCACGCGAAGAACCACAATGAGCCCGCGACCCCGAACGCCGCGCCCGCGCCGACGCGGCGCCAGCCGGTCGTGTTCCGTGCGAGCAGCGAGCCCAGCCCGACGACGAGCCACGCGCTCCAGGTGAACAGCGCGATCGCCGTGTTGCCGAGCACGACGTCGGACACGACCGTCACGGCGAGCGGCACGACGAAGGCCCAGCGCGAGCGCAGCAGGATCGTCGCCGCGAACGTCGCCGCGGTGACGAGCTCGAGGTTCGGCGGCGCGCCGAGGTCGGCGCGCACGAGCCGCCAGACGACGGCGAGCGCCGCGAGCGCGACGACGAGCGCGGGGCGCCACCAGCGCAGCGCCGTGCTCTCCGAGCGCGTCACGAGGTGAAGGTCTCGAGCTTCCACGTGATCTCGTCCCCGTCCTCGGTCTCGAGGGATCCTGCTCCCACCGTAGCCATCTCGCCGTTGACGTACAGCGCCCAGAACTCGCTGTCCGGGTCGGCGGCGACGCCGTCGATCGCCGTGACGAACGCGTTCTCGCCCTCGCCGGTCACCTGGGCGGACGGGTCGGCCTCGAGCAGCAGGTCGAGCGCGGTCGTGCCGGCGCGGCCCTCGTAGGAGAGCTCCGGAGCGTCGTCGGTGTCGCCGGACTCGTCGTCGGACGCCTCGTCCGTCACGTCGTCCGTCGCGTCGTCGGCGGGCGCGCTCGTCTCCTCGCTCGCGGTCGACGTCGTGGCGTCGGTCTCGGGCTCGTCGGTCGACGAGCACCCGGCCAGCAGGCCCGCGGTGAGCAGGACGGCGGTCAGTGCGGTGAGCGGGCGTGCGGGGGTGTCGCGGAATGTTCGGAGGGTCACGACGCCAGCGTACGGAGCGCCCGGTGGGGCGCGCCCGGGCGCCCGCCTGTCGGACGACGCGACGTCACCCGATCTCCTCCCCGGCGACGGCCTTGGCGGCGAGCCGTTCCTCCTCGCTGACCTCCCAGACCTCGTAGGCGGAGTGGAAGGCGAGGAGGATGATGCCGCACCCGAGCACGAGGTCCGGCCAGCCCGAGCCCGTCCAGGCGGTCACGAGGCCCATCGCGATGACGGCGACGTTCACGAGGACGTCGTTGCGCGCCGAGAGGAACGCGGCCCGGCTGAGCGACCCGCCGTGGTGCCGCACACGCACCAGGAGCCACGCGCACACGCCGTTGACGACGATCGCCCCGAGCGAGGCGAGGACGAGCGGCACGACCTGGGGCGCCGTCGGGTCGCCGAAGCGCTGCACGGCCTCCCAGGCCGCGAAGAGGGCGGGTCCGAGGATGAGCAGCGCCATGACCTTGCCCAGCACGGCGCGCCGCGCGAGGGGGAAGCCCAGCGCGACGGCGATGAGCAGGTTGATCGCCGTGTCCTCGAGGAAGTCCACGCTGTCGGCGAGCAGCGACACCGATCCGGCCGCGAGCGCGACGGACAGCTCGACGACGAAGTACGCCAGGTTGAGCGCCGCGACGACCAGGACCACACGACGCAGACGGCGCGCGACGTCGGCCTCGTCGGGCCGGCGCGCGTCCTGTCCGGTGGTCACCGTCAGACGTCGATGCGGGCGTGGTCCAGCTCGGCCGCCCCCGCGACGATGAACTCCTTGCGCGGCGCGACGTCGCTGCCCATGAGCAGCTCGAACACGCGCTCCGCCGCCTCGGCGTGCTCGGCCGTGACGCGGCGCAGGGTGCGGTGGCGCGGGTCCATCGTCGTCTCGGCGAGCTGGTCCGCGTCCATCTCCCCCAGGCCCTTGTACCGCTGGATGTCGTCCTTGTAGCGGCGCCCGGCCTTGTCGAGCTTCTTGAGGGTCGCGGCGAGCTCGGCCTCAGAGTACGTGTAGATGTACTCGTTCTTGCGGCGGCCGGCACCGATGACCTCGATGCGGTGCAGCGGCGGCACCGCCGCGAACACGCGACCCGCCTCGACGAGCGGCTTCATGTACCGGTAGAAGAGCGTGAGCAGCAGCGTACGGATGTGGGCGCCGTCGACGTCGGCGTCCGTCATGAGCACGATCTTGCCGTAGCGCGCGGCCTCCAGGTCGAACGACCGCCCGGAACCGGCGCCGAGCACCTGGATGATCGCGGTGCACTCGGCGTTGCGGAGCATGTCGCTCACGGACGCCTTCTGCACGTTGAGGATCTTGCCGCGGATGGGCAGGAGCGCCTGGAAGTCGGAGCTGCGCGCGAGGCGCGCGGTGCCGAGCGCGCTGTCGCCCTCGACGATGAACAGCTCGCTGCGCTCGACGTCGTCGCTGCGGCAGTCGACGAGCTTGGCCGGCAGGGACGACGTCTCGAGCGCGTTCTTACGGCGCGAGATCTCCTTCTGCTTGCGCGCAGTGATGCGCGCCCGCATCTCCGCCACGACCTTGTCGAGCAGCAGCGCGGCCTGCGTCTTCTCGTCGCGCTTGGTCGACGTGAGGAGCGCGTTCAGCTCCTTCTCCACCACGCGCGACACGATGCCGCGCACGGGCGCGGTGCCGAGGACCTCCTTGGTCTGGCCCTCGAACTGCGGCTCCGCGAGGCGGACGGTCACGACGGCGGTCAGGCCCGCGAGGACGTCGTCCTTCTCGATGCGCTCGGACGCGTCCTTGGTCGAGACCTTGAGGCGGCGCGCGTTCGTCTCGACGGACTTGCGCAGCACCTTGAGCAGGCCCTGCTCGAACCCACCGAGGTGGGAGCCGCCCTTGGGCGTCGCGATGATGTTGACGAAGCTGCGGACCTCGGTCTCGTACCCCGTGCCCCAGCGCAGCGCGACGTCGACCTCGCAGTCGCGCTGCACGGCCTGCGGCGTCATGTGGCCACGGTCGTCGAGCACCGGCACGGTCTCCGTGAACGACCCCGAGCCCGTGAGGTGCCACGTCGCGGTGACGGGCGTGTCCGGCGCGAGGAAGTCGACGAAGTCGACCGACCCGCCCGTGTGCACGAACGTCTCCTCGTGCGGCCCGGACTCCCCCGGCGTGCCGGGCACGCCGCGCTCGTCGCGCACGGTGATCTCGAGGCCGGGGACGAGGAACGTCGTCTGGCGCACGCGCGTGACGAGCTCGTCGTAGGAGAAGACGGCGGTCTTGAGGAAGATCTGGCGGTCCGCCCAGTAGCGCACGCGCGTGCCGGTGACGCCGCGCTTCGTCTTGCCCACGACCGCGAGCTCGGAACCCGACACGAACGGCTCGAACGGGGCGTCCGGCGTCGGGCCCGTCTTCGGGTCCGTGAAGATGCCGGGCTCGCCCCGGTGGAACGTCATGCGGTGCGTCTTTCCGCCGCGGTCCACCTCGACGTCGAGGCGCGAGGACAGCGCGTTCACGACGGAGGCCCCGACGCCGTGGAGGCCGCCCGACGCGGTGTACGAGCCTCCGCCGAACTTGCCGCCCGCGTGCAGCTTGGTGAAGACGACCTCGACGCCCGACAGGCCGGTCTTGGGCTCGATGTCCACGGGGATGCCGCGGCCGTCGTCCTCGACCGTCACGGAGGTGTCGGCGTGGAGCACCACCCGGATCTTCGAGCAGTTGCCCGCGAGCGCCTCGTCGACCGAGTTGTCGATGATCTCCCACAGGCAGTGCATGAGGCCGCGCGAGTCGGTGGTCCCGATGTACATGCCGGGGCGCTTGCGCACGGCCTCGAGACCCTCGAGCACGGACAGGTGCCGAGCGGTGTAGCTGGACTCAGCGGAGGTGGTCGTCACGGCCGCAAGCCTAGACGAGCGCGCCCACACCCTTGCGCTCCCCCGCCGCGGGCGCGCAGCTCCGGCCCCGGGCGCGGGGCGGCACGGACCGCGCGGGCCTGGCACGACCCGAGGCGCTTCGCGGGTAGCGAACCAGGGGCCCGCGGGGGACGAATCCTCAGGAGCGGATGGTTTGATGTTCATGTGACTGCTACGACGACCACCACCGAACCGCTGACCGCGGCCGACCGCTGCGACCGCTGCGGGGCCCAGGCGTACGTCCGCGTGGTCCTGCCGAGCGGTGAGCTGCTGTTCTGCGGCCACCACGCGCGGGCGCACGCCGACGCCTACACCGACCTCGCGACGTCCATCCAGGACGAGACCGACAAGCTGCTCGCGGAGCACGGCGCGCGCTGACGCGCCGCTCGCACCGCCGCCCCTCGCCCCGAGCGGGGGCAGGAGGACCGGCTCCACCGCCCGGTCCGGCGGCCGACAGACGACGACACGACGAAGGCCCCGAGGAGATCTCCTCGGGGCCTTCGTGCGTCTCGACGGCTCCCGCCAGGGGCGGCCGGGCCGCTGGGGCCGGCCGCCCGAGGGCGGGACGTCAGTCGAGGTAGTCGCGCAGGACCTGCGAGCGGCTCGGGTGCCGCAGCTTCGACATGGTCTTCGACTCGATCTGCCGGATGCGCTCGCGCGTCACGCCGTAGACCTTGCCGATCTCGTCGAGCGTCTTGGGCTGCCCGTCGGACAGGCCGAACCGCATCGAGACGACGCCCGCCTCGCGCTCGCTGAGGGTGTCGAGCACCTGGTGGAGCTGCTCCTGGAGGAGCGTGAAGCTCACGGCGTCGGCCGGGACGATCGCCTCGGAGTCCTCGATGAGGTCGCCGAACTCGCTGTCGCCGTCCTCGCCGAGGGGCGTGTGCAGCGAGATGGGCTCGCGGCCGTACTTCTGGACCTCGACGACCTTCTCCGGGGTCATGTCGAGCTCCTTGGCGAGCTCCTCCGGCGTGGGCTCACGACCCAGGTCCTGCAACATCTGACGCTGCACACGCGCGAGCTTGTTGATGACCTCGACCATGTGCACCGGGATACGAATCGTGCGCGCCTGGTCCGCCATCGCCCGCGTGATCGCCTGCCGGATCCACCACGTCGCGTACGTCGAGAACTTGTAGCCCTTGGTGTAGTCGAACTTCTCGACCGCACGGATCAGACCGAGGTTGCCCTCCTGGATCAGGTCCAGGAACAGCATGCCGCGACCCGTGTACCGCTTGGCCAGCGACACCACCAGACGCAGGTTCGCCTCCAGCAGGTGGTTCTTCGCCCGCTTGCCGTCGTGCGCGATCCACTGCAGCTCACGCTTGAGCTTGCGGTCCAGGTCGTCACCCTCGGCCGCGAGCTTCTCCTCCGCGAACAGGCCGGCCTCGATCCGCTTCGCGAGCTCGACCTCCTGCTCCGCGTTCAGCAGCGCGACCTTGCCGATCTGCTTGAGGTAGTCCTTGACCGGGTCGGCCGTCGCACCGGCGGTGACGACCTGCTGGACCGGCGCGTCGTCCTCGTCGGCGTCCGACACGACGAAGCCCGTCTCCTCGGGCTCCTCGGCCGCGGCGCCGGCGGCGGGCTTCTTCGCGCCCGAGTCCGCGGCCGCGTCCTCCTCGTCCTCGGTCACGTCGATCTCGAGGTCCTCGACCTCGACCTCGGCGTCGTCCTCGTCGTCGTCCTTCTTCTTGGCGCGCGCGGGCGTCGCCTTCGCCTTGGCCGGGGCCTTCGCCGCGGTCTTGCGCGCGGCGGGCTTCGCGGGTCCGGTGGAGGACGCGGCCTCGGCGGCGTCGCCCTCGGCCGCCGGGGCGGCCTGGGTGGCGGTCGTCGCGCGACGCGTCGTCGACGACGTCGACTTCGCCGCTGCGGGCTTGGTGCGCGCCGTCGTCGTGCTGCGCGGCGACGCCGCCGCGGCGACCTTCGTCGTGGTCGGGATGTCGACCTCGACGCCGGCGCCTGCGAGCGCGCGGAAGACCGCCTTCAGCCGCTTGGCGTCGTTGACGGCGGCCTGCTCGCACGCGGTGCGGAAGCTCTCGGCGTCGACGCGACCGTTCGCGCTGCCGCGCCGCAGGAGCTCCTGCAGGGCGGGGTGCTCGAACTCTCGCGGGAGTGCGGAAATCGGGGTTGAGGGCGCCACAAACCGACCTTTCGGCAATCATGGGGGGCGGTAGGGCCGCCGGAGCGGGGACGTGAACCGTGAAGTGCGGGCTTCTCGTGGACTCTCACGGTGAGTCGTCGGGCTCTAGCGGATACCTATATTGTACCGGCGATCCGTGCACCGGACGCCGCGACACGGGGTGAGGTCGGACCTGACCGCCGCTCGGCGGTCCCGCACACCACGTCTCGGCGACGTCCGTCACCCGGGTCCTGGCCTGTACAACGGCCGGGCACCCGCGAAGATTCCCTGCTCAGGCCCCCGCGGCGCGCTCGGGCTTGACGGCCAGCACCGGGCAGGGCGCGTCGAGCAGGATGCGCTGCGCGTTCGACCCGAGGATGAGCTTGCCGACCGGGCTGCGGCGGCGCAGGCCGATGACGATGAGGTCCGCGGAGGCGCGCTCGGCCGCGCTCACGAGGTCGTCGGCAAGGTCGGACGTCCCCTGCTCACGCCGCAGCGTCGTCCCCGTCCCCTCGAGCCGCTCCTCGACCCGGCGCAGGTCGTCCTCGTGCGCGGCGGCGAGCTCGGGCGTCGACGTCGAGCCCTCCGTGACCACGACCACGAGCTCGGTGCCGCGCCGGACCGCCTCGGTGGCCGCGCTGTCGAGAGCCTCGCGGCCCTCGGGCGTGCTCAGGTGCGCGACGACGACGCTCATGTGTCCTCCGGAACGGCTCGTGGGCGCGGCCGGCCGCGGGCGGCGACCGCAGGTCGTGTTGCGGTCGAACCTACCCGAACCCGCGCGCCGCGGCTCACACGTCGGCGCGGATCCAGCCCGGCGGCACACCGGCGTCGAGCGCGCTCGACAGCAGGAGGGCGAGCCGGTACGTCGGGTCCTCCGCGAGCGCCTCGTCGAGCCGGCGTCCCGCCCGGCCGCCGTCCCCGTGCCACCAGGCGATGAGCGCGAGGAGCGTGAGCGCCGGCGCGGTGCTCCCGCGCGGGGCGTGCGCCACGACTGCCTCCAGCACGGCGCGGGCCGGTCCCGTGACGGCCGGGTCGGGCGCCAGACCCGCCGCCGGGTCGACGATCGACGCGATCGCGCGTGCCGTCCCGGCGTCGACGTCGCCGCCGCGCACCGTGCGGTCCGCGAGGTCGCCCGTCGCGGGCACGAGCGAGACGAGCACGGCGTCGCGCACCGGGACGGCCTCGAGCCCGGCCGCGAGCCGGCCCAGGACCCTGGCCGGAGGCAGTCCCGCCCCGGTCTGCGCCTCGGGTGCCTGGCCCCCTGCACGGTCCCGTTCGTGCTGCGCCGCGCGGGCGACCGCCGCGTTCCACTCGGCCAGGCTCTCGACCCGGCGGGCGACGGGGTCCGGGCCGGCCCATGCGTCGTTCGGGCCGCCCCCGCGGGCGCGGTCCCGGACCCGCCGCGCGGCACGCGCCGCACGCCGCCGGTCGTCGGCACCCGCGCGCGGGATCCGCAGCGCCTCCTCCCGCGAGTCCGCGAGCGCCGCCCCGGCGAGGACCATGTGCGCGCCCACCTCGCTCGACTCGAGCTCGCGCAGCGGGCGCCCGCCCGGCGGGCAGCACTCGTCCTCGGCGCAGTCGAGCGCGTACCAGCCGCTCGGCGCCACGACCCAGACGTCCACCGGGCCGTGGTGCGGCTCGACGGCCTCGCGGCAGTGCTCGACCGCGGCCCTCGCGACGGCGGCCTCGGCGCCGCCGGACCGCAGCGGGGCGTCCGTGTAGACGACGAGCACGACCCGTTCCGCGCCGTCCGCGGCGAGGTGTCCGACGACGGACCGCGCGAGCTGCGGGCCGTGCTCGAGGTCGGCGACGTCGGTCACGTCGACCCGGACGACGAGGCCGATCCGACCGCGCGGCGGGCGCAGCCCGACGAGGACGACGCTGTCCTGCGGTCGGTAGCCGAGCCGGTAGGGGACGAAGGCGAGGAGCTCGCGCGGGCCCTGGGCCCGGATCAGGGTGGTCATGCGCCCATCCCAGCCCGTCCCGGGGCCGCGCGGGGAGAGCGCGCGGACGCCTGTGGACGCCCGTCGTCCGGCGACGCCCCGGAACGCGCCCTGTGGTCCACCCCCGGGGGCGGTGGTGGCTCGCGGACGCCCGGGTGACTACGGTGTGCGCGTGCCACCACGAAACCGAGCCCGCGCGCGTCGAGCGGACCCGTCCGCTCGTGCTGCTGCCGTCGTCCTCGTCGTGGCGATGCTCGGCACGACGCTCGCGGGCTGCCGGTCCGACCTGGACGACGTCCAGGGGGCCGCCGGGCCTCGCGGTGCGCCGGAGTCCCCCGCGTCCGAGGCGGCCGGGGTCCCGGGCACGCCGCTGCCCGACTACGACGCCGCGTCGGCGGTCGGCGACCTCGTGGAGGGCTTCCCGGCGGAGCTCGTCACGGTCCCCCCGGGCGCCCAGGTGCTCGCGAGCTCGGCCAGGCCCACGGAGGACGGCACGCTCGTCGACGTCACCCTCAACCTGCGCTCGGAGGAGCCCGTCGAGGCCCTCACCGCCTACTACACCGACGGGCTCGGCGCCGCCGGGTTCGAGGTGTCGCCCTCCAGCGTCCCGAGCGCGCTCACGTCCCTCACGACGTTCGTCCGGACACCGGCGCCCGAGTCCCCCACCGAGTCGCTGGCCGTCGGCGTGTTCGACGACGAGACCGAGCGCCTGGTGACGATCAGCGGGCAGGTCGCGGCCGGCTGAGGGCTCAGACCGTGGTACGACGCCCCGGGGCGACCGCACCGCATAGGCTGCCCCCGTGCCGAACCCGTCGCTGCCGACCTCGTCCTCGCCCGAGCCCCTCGTCCCGGAGGCCACCCCGAGCGTCTCCGACCCGAGCCCGATCGCCCTCGTCGACCGGGAGGGCGTGCGCGCCGGGGTCGACGAGGCCCTGCACGTCACGACCGCCGCGCTGCGCGACGAGCTCACCTCCACGCACCCCGACGCGGACCCGCTCGCCGACGCGACGGACGAGCTGGTCGCCGGGGGCAAGCGCCTGCGCGCCGCCTTCTGCTACTGGTCCTGGCGTGCGCACGGCGGCGACCCGGACGGCCCGCATCGCGACGTCGTGCTCCGCGCAGGTGCGGCGCTCGAGCTGTTCCAGGCCGCGGCGCTCTTCCACGACGACGTCATGGACGCGTCCGACACGCGGCGCGGGCACCCGACCGCGCACCGCGCGTTCGGGGCACGGCACCGCGCGCTCGGCTGGTCGGGCGACGCCGACCGGTACGGCGAGAACACGGCGATCCTGCTCGGAGACCTCGCGCTCATCGCGAGCCACCGCGAGCTGGGCGACGCGCTCGACGCCCTCCCCGCCGACGTCGCGACGCGGTCGCGCGTCGTGTTCGGGCGCATGCAGACCGAGGTGATCGTGGGGCAGTACCTCGACGTGCAGGCGCAGGTGCTGCCGTGGGGCGACGACCCCGCGGCCGACGAGCTGCGCGCGCGGGCCGTGATCCGGTCGAAGTCGGCGCGCTACAGCGTCGAGCACCCGATCGCGCTCGGCGCCGCGCTCGCCGGGGCTGACGAGGCCGCCGTCGCCGCGACGAGCGCGTTCGGGCTGCCCGTGGGCGAGGCGTTCCAGCTCCGCGACGACGTGCTCGGCGTGTTCGGGGACGCGCGCGTCACGGGCAAGCCCGCGGGCGACGACCTGCGCGAGGGCAAGCGCACGGTGCTCGTCGTGCGCGCGCTCGCCGCGGCGACGCCCGCGCAGCGCGACCTCCTGCTCACGCACCTGGGCGACCCGGACCTCGACGCGGGCACGGTCGAGGAGCTGCGCGCCGTGCTCGTCGAGACCGGTGCGCGCGACGCCGTGGAGTCGCTCATCGCCGAGCTCACCGACCGGGCGTCGTCGGCCCTCGCCGGCGCGGGGCTCGACGAGCCCGGGGCCGCGATGCTCGGGCTGCTCGCGCGGGCCGCCGTCGAGCGCACCGCCTGACGCCGGGTCGGGCAGGTCGGCCGAGCGCGTCGGACGAGCGGGTCAGAGCTCGGACTGCGCGACGCGCCGCACGCGCGCCTTGTGGCCGCTCAGGAGCGTGTCCAACGGAGGCTCCCCCAGCTCGGCGTGCGGCGCGAACAGCCACTCGAGGATCTCGGCGTCGTCGAAGCCGGCGTCGGTGAGCACGACGATCGTGCCCTGGAGGCTCGACAGGACGCCGACGCGGCCGCTCTCGTCCGGACGGCCGGCGTTCGCCGGGTCGACGAGGTGCAGCGGCACGAGGAACCGAGCGGGGATCTGGAACGTCGTCCGCTCGCCGCGCTTCACGCCGACGACGCGGCGCTCCTGGACGATCCGGCGCACCTTGCCGACGTCCGTGCCGAGCGCCTCGGCGACGTCGGGGAGGGTCAGCCACTCGCCGACCAGGTCGTCGAGGGTCGGGCGGGGGCTGGGGTCACGGTCGGTCACCGGGCAAGCCTACGGCGTGCCTCCACACGACGACCACGCCGTGCGCGCCCGCGCTCACCGGATCGCGACGCCCGGCCACCTAGACTCTCCCCGTGGCCACCGTGACGACCGATCCCCTCGTCGGCCGCCTGGTCGACGGGCGGTACGAGGTCGTCTCGCGCATCGCGCGAGGCGGCATGGCGACGGTCTACCTGGCCGTCGACCGGCGGCTCGAGCGCGAGGTCGCGCTCAAGGTCATGCACGCCCACCTCGCCGAGGGTGCGTCGGGCGCCGACTTCGTCTCGCGCTTCCGCCGGGAGGCGCGCGCGGCGGCCCGCCTCACGCACCCCGGTCTCGTCGCCGTGTACGACCAGGGGCTCGACGGCGACACGAGCTACCTCACGATGGAGTACGTGGCGGGCTCGAACCTGCGCCGCGCGATGCTCACGGAGCGCACGCTGCCGCTCGGCCGCACGCTCGACGTGCTCGAGGACGTCCTCGACGCTCTCGCCGCCGCCCACCGCGCCGGGCTGGTGCACCGCGACATCAAGCCGGAGAACGTGCTGGTCGACACCGAGGGGCGGCTCAAGGTCACCGACTTCGGGCTCGCGCGCGCGGTCAACGAGGTCACGGCGACGACGACCGGCACCATCCTCGGGACCGTCGCCTACCTCTCCCCCGAGCTCATCGCGACGGGCGCGTGCGACGCGCGGACCGACGTCTACGCCGTGGGGATCCTCGCCTACGAGATGCTGCTGGGCACGGTCCCGCACACCGGCACGACGCCCATCCAGGTCGCGTTCCAGCACGTCAACAACGACGTGCCGCCGCCCTCGGACGTCGCCCCGTGGATCCCGCCGGAGGTCGACGACCTGCTGTGCGCGCTCGCCGCGCGCGACCCCGCGGACCGCCCGGCCGACGCCGGCGCCGCCCTCGCGCTCGTCCGCTCGGTCCGGGCGGCGCTCGACCCGGCCGACCTCGAGCGGCGCGTCGAGCCGCCCGCGGCCGCGGGCGTCGTCGACCCCGCCCGAGGCGCGGAACCCGGCCCGACGGCGGAGCACCGTGCGGCGGCGACGGCGCCCCTCGCCGCGCTCAGCCTCCAGGACCGTGAGGCCGCCGGCCTCACGGAGCCGCTCGCCGTGGGGCACGTCGTCGCCCCGACGACACGGCCGGGCCCGCCACCGCCTCCGGCTCCCCCGGCCACGGCCCGAGGCCGCGGCCGGGGCCGTGCCCTCGTCTGGTCGCTGGTCGTGCTGCTCGTCCTCGCGGGCGTCGGTGGCGGCGCGGCCTGGTGGTTCTCGTCCGGCCCGGGCGCGTACACGCAGGTCCCCGACGGCCTCGTCGAGGTGTCCCGCACCGAGGCCGCAGCGATCCTCGACGGCGCGAACCTCGACCACACGGTCGAGGAGCGCTACGACGACACCGTGCCCGAGGGCGCCGTCGTCGAGACCGACCCTCCGTCCGGCGAGCCGGTGCGCAAGGACGGGAGCGTCCAGCTCGTCGTCTCGAAGGGCGTCCGGATGCTCACGGTGCCGACCGGCCTCGTGGGCGCCACGCAGGTGGACGCCACGTCCGCGCTGGAGGGCGCGGACCTGACGGTCGGCGATCCCGTCGCGAAGGCGCACGACGAGGTCCCGGAGGGCCAGGTCATGGCGGTCACGGACGGCGACGGCAACCCGATCGAGGAGGGCGCCACGATCCGGCACGACGTTCCCGTCGTGCTCACGGTCTCGTCCGGCCCGGCGCCCGTCGTCGTCCCGCAGGTCACGGGCTCCCAGAAGGACGCCGCGATCAAGGCCCTGGAGGACCAGGGCCTCGAGCCCGCGGTCACCGAGGAGTACTCCGAGTCCGTCGCCGCGGGTCTCGTGATCCGCCAGGACCCCGAGCAGGGCAGCGACGCGCACCGGACGGACACGGTGAACGTCGTCGTCTCGCTCGGCCCCCCGCTCGTCGAGGTGCCCGACACCTACGGCACCAACGTCAAGGCGGCCGAGAAGGCCCTGCGCGACGCGGGCTTCGAGGTCGAGGTCCGCCACCCGCAGGGCATCAGCCCGCTCAACATCGTCTACGCCCAGGACCCGCCGGGCGGGGACGGCCGCACCGCGCCCAAGGGCTCGACGATCGTCATCAACGTCTTCTGACGCGACGGCGACCGGCAGCGGCGTCCTCAGCTGCGGTCCTCAGCGGCAGTCCCTCAGCGGCAGTCCCTCAACGGCGCAGCATCTCCGCGACCTGGAACGCCATCTCCAGCGACTGCTGGTGGTTGAGGCGCGGGTCGACCAGGGTCTCGTAGCGCAGGGCCAGGCCCGCGTCGTCGATCTCCTCGCTGCCACCCAGCACCTCGGTGACGTCGTCGCCCGTGAGCTCGACGTGCAGCCCGCCCGGGACGGTGCCCGCGGCACGGTGCACCTCGAAGAACCCGCGGACCTCGTCGAGCACGTCGTCGAAGCGACGCGTCTTGTAGCCGCTCGCGGACGTGATCGTGTTGCCGTGCATCGGGTCGGTGACCCACGTGACGGGCACTCCCGCCCGGGACACGGCCTCGACGAGCGGCGGCAGCGCGTCGCGCACGTTGCCCGCGCCCATGCGTGTGACGAACGTCAGGCGACCCTCGACGTCGTCCGGGTTGAGCCGGTGCGCGAGCTCGAGCGCGACGTCGGGCGTCGTGGTCGGCCCGAGCTTGACGCCGATCGGGTTCGCGACGCGCGACAGGAAGTCGACGTGCGCGCCGTCGAGCTGGCGCGTGCGCTCGCCGATCCACAGGAAGTGGGCCGACGTGTCGTACGCGTCGCCCGTGCGCGTGTCGCGGCGCGTGAGCGCGCGCTCGTAGTCCAGGACGAGGGCCTCGTGGCTCACGAAGAACTCGACCGTGCGCAGCGCGTCGAAGTCGGCGCCGCACGCGTCCATGAAGCGGATCGCGCGGTCGATCTCCGACGCCGTCTGCTCGTAGCGCGCGTAGGCGGGATTGCGCATGAACCCGCGGTTCCACTCGTGGACCTGGCGCAGGTCGGCGAACCCGCCGGTCGTGAAGGCCCGCACGACGTTCCACGTGGCCGACGAGATCTGGTACGCCTGCACGAGGCGCTCCGGGTCGGGCACACGCGCCTCGGGGGTGAACGCGTGGCCGTTGATCATGTCGCCGCGGTACGCGGGCAGCGTCACGCCGTCGCGCGTCTCCGAGTCGGAGCTGCGCGGCTTCGCGTACTGCCCGGCCATGCGGCCCATCTTCACGACGGGCATGCTCGCCCCGTGCGTGAGGATGACCGCCATCTGGAGGATCGTGCGGATCTTGTTGCGGATGCGGTCGGCGTTCGCCTCGGCGAACGTCTCGGCGCAGTCTCCCCCTTGGAGGAGGAACGCCTCGCCCCGCCCGGCCGCGGCCAGGCGGGAGCGCAGCGTGTCGGCCGCGGCGGGCACCACGAGCGGCGCGGAGGCCGCGAGCCGGTCCCGGACGGCGTCGAGCGCCGCCTCGTCCGGCCACGTCGGCTGCTGGAGCGCGACGAGCGTGCGGAAGTGGTCGAGCCCGGCGTCGGTCCCCGGCTCGCTCGTGGTGGTCATCCCGCTGCCCGGGTCAGTGCGCGGCGGGTGCCGCGGCGACGAGCGGCTGGCCGATGCCCTCGAGGAGCTCGCCGAACCACTGCTGCGTGACGTCGAACGCCTTGCCGCCGGCGATGCGCGGGAACTCGATCGCGCGCAGGCGGTCGCCGTTCTCCTCGTCGTGCCCGATGACGCCGGACTCTCCGCGCAGCGCGCACTCGACCGCGAGGTCGGTCATCGACTTGATGAGGCGCAGGTCCTCGGCGTTCGCGGCCGCGGCGCGCGAGAAGTAGCCGGACTTCTGGACCATGACCTTCTCGGCGCCCAGCTTGTCGGCGAACTGCTTGGCGAACCACTGGCCCGGGTTGACGGTGTCGAGCTTGACGTGGCCGAACGGGTCGCGCTGGACCTCCTCGCCGGCCGCCTCGAGCTGCGCGACGATCTCGTGCATGCCGGCGCCCTCGGACAGGAAGATGTTGACGTTCCCCTGCTCGTCCATGATCGCCTTGAGGCGCTCGGCCTCGGCGTCGATGTCGAGCGCGAGCTCCGGCAGGAAGACGGCGTGGACGTCCCAGCGCTCGCGCGACAGGCCGAGGGCCGGGGCCCACTCCTGCGCGTCGAGCCACTTGCGGTACTCGGCCGCGGACGCGGCGGTGAGCCACCCGCAGTGCCGTCCCATGACCTCGTGCACGATGAGCATGCGCGGGCCCGAGCGGTGCTCGCCGATGACGTTCGCCGCGAAGCCCGCGGCCTCCTCGGCCGCGGTCCACGCGCCGAGCGACTGACGGATCGGGATCACGTCGTTGTCGATGGTCTTCGGCAGGCCCACGACGGTGAGCTCGTAGCCGTTCTCGTGGAGGTACGCGGCGAGGTCGGCCGCGGTCGTGTTCGTGTCGTCACCGCCGATCGTGTGCAGGACGTCGACGCCGTCCGCCTTGAGCTGCTCCGCGGCGACCTGCAGCGGGTCCTGACCCTCCTCGACGAGGCCGCGCTTGACGCAGTCGGCCGCGTTGGTGAGCTTGACGCGCGAGTTGCCGATCGGCGACCCGCCGAAGCGGTGCAGGATGCCGGCCTGCTTGCGACCCTCCTCGTCCACCACGATCTTCGTGCCGGTCAGCAGGCCGTGGTAGCCGTACTGGTAGGCGATGATCTCGATCTCCGGGTCGAGCTCCGTGTACCGCTCGATGAGACCCCCGACGGCGGAGGACAGGCACGGGGCGAAACCGCCCGCGGTGAGGAGGGCGACGCGACGAACCGACATGTGAACTCAGAACCTCTCGTAGGACGGATCCTGGCCGGACGGACGCGGTCCGGCGGGGTGGCGGCGACGGCGGCGGGCACGAACCCCGCGAGGGGTACCACGAGCACTGCGCGACCGGCCGTCGCTCAGTCTACTGACGTCGCGCCGGGCTCCGGCGGCGGTTCCGGGACCTGGACGTCGGGAGCCGGGCGGCCGCCGGGCGCCCCGCCCGCCTCCTCGGACTCGGTGTGCCCCGCGGCGAGCCGCGCCTTGGCCGTCGCGGCGTAGATGTCGACGTACTCCTGGCCGGAGAGCCGCATGATCGCGTACTGGATCTCGTCGGCGACGGCGCGCAGGATGAAGCGGTCGTTCTCCATGCCGCGGTACCGCGAGAAGTCGAGCGGCTCCCCGATGACGACCCCGATGCGCATGGGCTTGGGGATGACCTTGCCGATCGGCTGGGCGATGTTCGTGCCCACCATCGCGACCGGCACCACGGGCGCGCCCGACTCGAGCGCGAGGCGCGCGACGCCCGTCTTGCCGCGGTACAGCCGACCGTCCGGGCTGCGCGTGCCCTCGGGGTAGATGCCGAACAGGTCCCCCTCGCGCAGGACGCGCAGGCCGGTCTCGAGCGCGGCCTCGCTCGCCTTGCCCCCGGCCCGGTCGACGGGGATCGTGCCGACGCCCCGCATGAACCCGGCCGTCAGGCGCCCCTTGACCCCCGTGCCCGTGAAGTAGTCGGACTTGCCGAGGAACTGCACCTTGCGGTCGAGGACGAGCGGCAGGATGAAGGAGTCGATGACCGCGAGGTGGTTGCTCGCGAGGATCGCACCCCCCTCGTCCGGCACGTGCTCGACGCCCCGCGTCCAGGGACGGTACAGGACCCGCAGGATCGGGCCGACCATCACCTGCTTCATGAACCAGTAGAACAACGTTCCTCCTCGCGGGGTCCCGGCGCGGGACGTGCATCCGACTCTAGAGTGATTCCTATGGCCGCACCGAACGCCCAGCCGGACTCCCCGCAGCCCGACGACGCACCCGACCCCACGCCCGACGACGCGTCGCGGGGCCCGGAGCGCCCCGGTCCCGACGACGCGGGTGCCCGGCAGGACGATGCGCCGCACGAGCCGGCCCTCGACGTCGACGCGCAGTGGGCCGGCATCGTGGCCGAGCTCTCCGACCTGTCCGACCTCGACCGCGACGCCGGGCGCAGCGCCGAGGACGGAGAAGGGCCCGCCGACGCTCCGGACGGGTCCGCGCCGTCGCCGCGCGAGGGCCGCGACGTGCTCGGGTCGGTGCCGGTCGCGCCGTGGGTCCGCACCAGCGGTCCCCGCGACTGGCCGACGACGCCGGACGTCGAGGACCTCGAGGAGGCCGAGAGCCACTTCGTGCCGCCCGACCCGCCGCTCGTGCTCGGCCGCGACCCGCTCCTCACCATGGCGTGGGCCCTGGTCGTCGGCGTGCCGATCCTGCTGCTGGTCGTGCTCGTCGTGGTGCGTCCGTACCCGGTGATCGTCGCGCAGGTGGGCGGCGGGGCGTTCCTCGCCGGGCTCGCGATCCTGCTCTGGCGCATGCCCCACCGCCGGGACGACGACGACGAGGGCCCGGGCGCCGTCGTCTGACGCCCGGGCCCCGTCAGGACCGGATGGTCGCCGGTCCGCGGCCGTCGACGGAGGCTCAGCGGCGCGCGAGGTCCGCCGCGCCGACGATCCCGGCCTCGTTGCCGTGCTCGGCGAGCTCGATGCGCGCCTCGGGACGGTGGCCGCGCGCGGAGAGCTGGTCCGCGAACGCGCGGCGCACGGGCTGGAGCAGCAGGTCGCCGGCCGCGCCGACGCCGCCGCCGATCACGATGAGCTCGGGGTCGAGCAGCGCCGTCACCGAGGCCGCGCCCTCGCCGATCCAGCGGCCGAGGTTGGCGAGCAGCTCGACCGCGAGGTCGTCGCCCTCCTGAGCGGCCTGGGTGATCTGGGGGCCGTTGAGCTTGTCCGGGTCGCCGCCGCAGATCTCCAGGAGGCGCGTCGCGCGGTCCGGCTGGGCGATGAGCGCGTTCTGCCCGTCGCGCACCAGGGCGCGCCCGGACGCGTACTGCTCCCAGCAGCCCTCGTGGCCGCAGCCGCAGTAGTGCCCGCCCGGGACGACGCGCATGTGCCCCACCTCGGCGGCGACGCCCCACTTGCCGCGCACGAGCTCGCGGTCCACGACGATCGCACCACCGAGTCCGGTCCCGACCGTGAGCATGAGCATGTCGGTCGCGTCGCGGCCGACGCCGAACTGGAACTCCGCCCAGCCCGCCGCGTTCGCGTCGTTCTCGACGACGATCGGCACGTCGGTGTCCCCGATGAGCTCGCGCACGTTCCTCGCGAGGGGGTACTCGCGCCACGCGATGTTCGGCGCGAAGAGCACGGACGTGCGGTCGGGGCTGACGAAGCCGGCCGCGGCCAGTCCCATGGCGCCCACCTCGTGCTCGGCGGTCAGCTCGGCATACACGTCGGCGATGGCACGGTCGATGCTCGCGACGTCGTCGGGCTCGGTGTCGCGGCGCGTCTGGACGAGGATCTCGCCCTTCTCGTCGACGACCCCGGCCGCGATCTTCGTCCCGCCGATGTCCACACCGATGGCGTGCATGTCCCGTCCTCACTCGCTCGGTAACCGCTGATGAACCGCTGACTGGAAGCCTCACGCTGCGAGTGCTGCCCGCGCACGGGCGACGCACGACGACGGCTCGCGACCCCGCGCCCGGGTCGTCCTGCCGGAACTCCGCGCCCGCGCGAAACGTTGCGCAAGCAGCGCACAGCACCTGAAGCCTACCGACATCGACAGGTCCCGGGCACACACCGCCACTGGGTAGGGTTCTCCCACCGTCGACTACTGCCACTGGAGCCAGAATGGACGAGATCAGCGCCCCACGGATCGTCGAAGTCGATCCCTCGAAGAACCTCAACGACCTGCTCGCGAGCCGCGTCGCGGCCGACCCGGCGGCGCCGATGGTCGAGCGCCGCGTCGGCACCGACGGTGCGTGGCAGGCCCTCAGCGCCCGCGGGTTCGACGCCGAGGTCGTCGCCGTGGCGAAGGGGCTCGTCGCGCGCGGCATCCAGCCGGGCGACCACGTGGGCATCATGTCGCGCACGCGCTACGAGTGGACGCTCCTCGACTGGGCCACGTGGGCGGCCGGCGCCGTTCCGGTGCCGCTCTACGAGACGTCGAGCGCCGAGCAGGTGCAGTGGATCCTCTCGGACGCCGACGTCCGGCTGCTCGTCGTCGAGACCGAGGCGCACGCCGCGACCGTCGGGGAGGTGCGCGACCAGGTGCCCGCGCTCGGCGGTGTCCTCGCCATCGACTCCGGAGCGATCGCGACCCTCACGGCCGACGGTGCCGCGGTGGAGGACGCCGAGATCGAGCGCCGGCGCGGCCTGGCGAACCTCGCCGACGTCGCCACGATCATCTACACGTCGGGCACGACCGGGCGCCCCAAGGGCGCGGAGCTCACGCACCAGAACTTCTACTCGCTCACGGTCAACGCCGTGAAGGCGGTGCCCGAGGTGTTCGGCGAGCCGGGCGGTCGCACGCTGCTCTTCATGCCGCTCGCGCACGTGTTCGCGCGGTTCATCGGCGTGCTCGTCGTCGCCGGCGGGACGGTGCTGGGACACACGCCCGACACGAAGACGCTGCTCGACGACCTCGGCACCTTCAAGCCGACGTACATCCTCTCGGTGCCGCGCGTGTTCGAGAAGGTCTACAACTCGTCCGAGCAGAAGGCCGCCGCGGGCGGCAAGCTGAAGATCTTCCACTGGGCCGCCGCGACGGCGATCGCGTACTCGCGCGCGCTCGACGAGCCGTCCGGCCCCGGTATCGGGCTGCGCCTCCAGCACAAGGTCGCCGACGCGCTCGTGTTCAAGAAGCTCCGCCACGCGCTCGGCGGCCGCGCCAAGTACGCGGTGTCCGGCGGCGCGCCGCTCGGCGAGCGGCTGGGGCACTTCTACCGGGGCATCGGCGTGCGCATCCTCGAGGGCTACGGGCTCACGGAGTCGACGGCGCCCACGAGCGTCAACCGCCCCGCGACCACGAAGATCGGGACCGTCGGCGAGCAGCTCCCCGGCTGCGCGGCGCGCATCGCCGAGGACGGCGAGATCCTGCTCAAGGGCGACCACATCTTCCGCGGCTACCACAACAACGAGCAGGCCACGGCGGACGCGTTCGTCGACGGCTGGTTCCGCACGGGCGACCTCGGCTCGCTCGACGAGGACGGGTTCCTGCGCATCACGGGCCGCAAGAAGGAGATCATCGTGACCGCGGGCGGCAAGAACGTCGCGCCCGCCGTCCTCGAGGACCGGATCCGCGCCCACGCCCTGGTCTCCCAGTGCGTCGTCGTCGGCGACCAGAAGCCGTTCATCGGCGCGCTCGTCACGCTCGACCCCGAGGGGCTGCCGGGCTGGGCGAGCATGCACGGCAAGGAGCCGATGTCGATCGAGGACGCGGCCAAGGACCCCGACGTCCTCGCCGCCCTCGACGCCGCCGTGACGCGCGCCAACCAGGCCGTGTCGCGGGCCGAGTCCATCCGCAAGTTCACCGTGCTCACCACCGACTTCACCGTCGAGAACGGCTACCTCACGCCGTCGCTCAAGGTGAAGCGCAGCGAGGTGCTCAAGGACTTCGCGGCCGACGTGGAGGCGATCTACGTGGACGGGCCCGCCCCGGTCCGCTGACGCTCGACGTCGTCGACGACGCCCGCACGGCCCTCCCCGGCACCCGCCGGGGAGGGCCGTCGTCGTTTCAGCGGCGCGCGAGCCGCGCGAGGAGCGCCTGCGCCGGGACGCACACCGCGCCCATCGCCTGCACGTCGTCCGACACCGCGCGGTCGCTCGTCACGACGACGACCGGTCGGCCCGCGGGCTCGGCGGCGACCAGGCGGCGGATGAGGTCGTCGGCGATCTCCCCCGACGAGAAGAGCACGCGCACGCCGCGCGGGGCGTGCACCGGCCGGGCGGCGGCGTCGGCGCCGTCGAAGCACACCGTGACCTCGGTGCCTCCCGCCGCGACGCGCAGGAGCCCGCTGAGGAGCCGGTCGCGCTGCGCGGCGAGCGTGAGCTCGCCGAAGCCGGTCTTGGTCACGTTGTAGCCGTCGACGACGAGGTGGGTGCGCGGGACGGAGAGGAGGTCGCCGAGCAGCGCGGGGTCGTCCGCCGCGCGCCCGCGCGACCCGGGCCGCGGTCGCGCGGCGGCACCCGGCA
>NZ_JNBQ01000015.1 GCF_001019615.1 Cellulosimicrobium funkei
GTCGGCGCGCGCGAGCCGCGGCGCGGGCGGCCGTCCCCCGGCGCGCGAGCGGGCCACGCGTCCCGCACCATGACCGGGTGCGACTGCGTCGGGTGTCCGTGACCTCCCCCGGGTACTCGCGGCGCCCGAAGGGCGACTCGTGGGTGTTCCTCGACGTCGAGGGACTTCCGCTCGCCGACGAGGAGGAGCTCGCGCGGTGCACGCGCCTCGCGGTCCCGCCCGCCTGGTCCGACGTCTGGATCTGCCGGTACCCGAACGGGCACATCCAGGCGTTCGGGCGCGACGTCGCCGGTCGCGGCCAGTACCTGTACCACGAGCAGTGGCAGGTGCGGCGCTCCCGGCGCAAGCACGACCACGTGCTCGACGTCGGCCGGAGACTGCCCGCGGCCCGGCGTCGCGTCGCGCGCGAGCTCGCACAGCCCGGCATGGGTCGCGACACGGTGCTCGCCCTCGCGTTCCGGCTGCTCGACCTGGCGTACTTCCGTGCCGGCGGCGAGATCTACGCGAAGCAGAACAACAGCTACGGTCTGGCGACGATCCGCAAGGAGCACGCGCGGGTGCGGCGCGACGGGAGCGTCCACTTCCACTACCCCGCGAAGTCGGGCCAGGTGCGCGACGTCGTCGTGGACGACCCGGTGGTCGCCGAGCTCGTCACCACGCTCAAGCGGCGCCGCGGCGGCGTCGAGCTGCTCGCGTGGCGCGAGGACGGCCCCGACGGGCGCGCCGTGTGGCACGACGTCACGAGCGCCGACGTCCAGGCGGGCATCAAGGAACGGCTCGGCGACGACGCGACGCCCAAGGACTTCCGCACCTGGCACGCGACGGTGCTCGCGGCACGCGCGCTCGCCGACGCGGGGGCCGCGCCCGCCTCCGAACGGGCGCGGCGCAAGGTCGTCACGGGGATCGTCAAGGACGTCGCGGAGGAGCTCGGGAACACGCCCGCCGTCGCGCGGTCCTCGTACATCGACCCGCGACTGTTCGACCTGTGGGAGCGCGGTGAGACCATCGGCTCGACCCGCTCCCAGACGCGCGCCGAGCGCGAGCTCCTGGAGCTCCTCTCGTGAGGGCCGCGGTCACCGGCGTCACGGGCTACGTGGGCGGGCGGCTCGTGCCCGAGCTCCTGCGCGCAGGGTTCGAGGTGCGCGCGCTGGCACGGCACCCCGAGCGGCTCGCGGGGCGCGAGTGGGTCCACGACGTCGAGACGGTGGCCGCCGACGCGGCCGACCTCGAGCAGACCCGCGCGGCGCTCCAGGGCGCCGACGTCGCGTACTACCTCGTGCACTCGCTCGGCACCGGGAGCACGTTCGAGGCGCGCGACCGCCGCACCGCGCTCACGTTCGCGCGCGCGGCGCGCGAGGCGGGCGTCGGGCGGATCGTCTACCTCGGCGGGATGTTCCCGGACGTCCCGGAGGGCGAGCTCTCGCGCCACCTGGCCTCGCGCAAGGAGGTCGGCGAGATCCTGCTCGCGTCGGGCGTCCCGACGACGGTCCTCCAGGCGGCGGTGATCCTCGGCTCCGGGTCCGCGTCGTTCGAGATGATGCGCTACCTCACCGAGCGGCTCCCGGCCATGACGACGCCGAAGTGGGTCGACAACCGCATCCAGCCCATCGCGGTGCGGGACGTGCTGCGCTACCTCGTGGGGTCCGCGACGATGCCGCCCGACGTCTCGCGCGCGTTCGACGTCGGCGGGCCCGACGTCCTCACCTACCGCGACATGATGCAGCGCTACGCCAAGGTGGCCGGGCTCCCCCGGCGCGCGATCGTCAGCGTCCCGGTGCTCACGCCGAAGCTCTCGAGCCTGTGGGTCGGGCTCGTCACGCCCGTGCCGTCGGGCATCGCGCGGCCGCTCGTCGAGTCGCTCCAGCACGAGGTCGTCTGCCGGGAGCACGACATCCGGCGGTACGTGCCCGACCCGCCCGAGGGCCTCCTCGGCTTCGACCGCGCCGTCGAGCTGGCCCTGGAACGCATCCACGACGGCGAGGTGGTGACGCGCTGGTCGTCCGCCTCGGTCCCGGGAGCGCCGTCGGACCCCCTGCCGAGCGACCCCGACTGGGCCGGAGGCTCGCTGTACGTCGACGAGCGGCGGACGGTCGTCGACGCGCCGCGCGACGTGCTCTGGCGCGTCGTCGAGGAGATCGGCGGGCAGGGCGGCTGGTACTCGTGGTCGCTCGCGTGGCGCGTGCGCGGGCTCCTGGACCGCGCCGTCGGCGGGCCCGGGCTGCGCCGGGGCCGGCGCGACGAGCGGCACCTGCGCGTGGACGACGAGCTCGACTGGTGGCGTGTCGAGGCGATCGAGCCGGGCCGTCGCCTGCTGCTCCGGGCCGAGATGCGCCTGCCGGGGCTCGCGTGGCTCGAGCTGCGCGTCGACGAGGCCGCCGCCGAGCTCGCTGATGCCACCGACCCCGACGCGCCCGGCCCCTCGCCCGAGGACGCGAGCGGTCCCGGCCGGACCTACTTCGCCCAGCGCGCGCTGTTCTACCCCCACGGCCTCGCGGGCCAGCTCTACTGGTGGGCGGTCAAACCGTTCCACGGCGTCGTGTTCGGCGGGATGCAGCGCAACGTCGCCGCCGCCGCGGAGCGCGCCGCCGACGACGGCTAAACGTTTCGGGTCGCGCGCGTCCTTGACCCCGGCTCCGCCGCGTCCGGACAGTGGCGTCGACCTGCGTCGACGCGGACGCAGCCGGACCGAGAGGCAGCCATGCACCCACGACCCACCGCGGTCCTCGCCACGGGCGCCCTGCTCGTCGCGAGCCTCGCGGCCACGACCCCGGCCTCGGCCGCGCCGGATCCGACGCCGGTCCCGGCAGCGGCCGCCGCTGCCGTCGCCGAGCCGAACTACGCCGAAGCGCTCCAGAAGTCCCTGTTCTTCTACGACGCCCAGCGCTCGGGCGACCTCCCCGACGACTTCCGGGTGAGCTGGCGCGGCGACTCCGCGCTCGACGACGGCGCCGACGTCGGGCTCGACCTCACGGGCGGCTGGTACGACGCGGGCGACCACGTGAAGTTCGGGCTGCCCATGGCCTTCACGACGACGATGCTCGCGTGGGGCGCGATCGCGAGCCCCGACGGGTACGCGGCGTCGGGCCAGCGGGACGAGCTGCTCGACTCGCTGCGCTGGGTCAACGACTACTTCATCAAGGCCCACCCCGAGCCGGACGTGCTGTACGCGCAGGTGGGCGACGGCGACGCGGACCACAAGTGGTGGGGCCCCGCCGAGGCGATGCAGATGGCCCGGCCCGCGTACAAGGTCGACCGGTCGTGCCCCGGGAGCGACGTCGCGGGCGAGACCGCGGCGGCCATGGCCGCGTCGTCGATCGTCTTCGCGGACTCGGACCCGGCGTACGCGGCCGAGCTCGTCGAGCACGCGGAGCAGCTCTACGCCTTCGCCGACACCTACCGGGGCAAGTACTCCGACTGCGTGCCCGTGGGCGCGTTCTACAACTCGTGGTCCGGCTACCAGGACGAGCTCGTCTGGGGCGCGGCCTGGCTGTACGAGGCGACGGGCGACGCGACGTACCTCGCGAAGGCCGAGCAGGAGTACGCCGGTCTCTCGCGCGAGAACCAGACGAGCACGCCGTCGTACCGCTGGACGATCGCGTGGGACGACAAGACGTACGGCGCGTACGCGCTGCTGGCCCAGACGACCGGCGAGCAGCAGTACGTCGACGACGCAAACCGGTGGCTCGACTACTGGACCACCGGGTACCAGGGGTCGCGCGTGCGGTACTCCCCGGGCGGGCAGGCGTTCCTCGACTCGTGGGGCTCGCTGCGCTATGCCGCGAACACGGCGTTCGTCGCGCTGACCTACGGCGAGTGGCTGCGGGGGCGCGGCGACGCGACCCGCGCGCAGACCTACCAGGACTTCGGCGAGCGCCAGATCGGCTACGCGCTCGGCGACAACCCGCGCGGCGCCTCGTACGTCGTCGGGTACGGCGAGGACTCGCCGCAGAACCCGCACCACCGCACCGCGCACGGCTCGTGGCTCGACTCGCTCGCCGAGCCCGCGGCGACGCGGCACGTCCTGTACGGCGCGCTCGTCGGAGGTCCGGGTGCACCGGACGACACCTACACGGACCGCCGCTCGGACTACGTCGCGAACGAGGTCGCGACGGACTACAACGCCGGCTTCACGTCGGCGCTCGCGTTCCTCGTCGGCGAGCACGGAGGTGTCCCGCTCGCCGACTTCCCGCAGCCCGAGACCCCGGACCAGGACGAGTTCTTCGTCGAGTCGCGCCTCAACCAGCCCGGCACCGCGTTCACGGAGATCAAGGCCGTGCTGCGCAACCGGTCGGCCTTCCCGGCGCGCGCGCTCGACGACGTCCGCCTGCGGTACTGGTTCACGCTCGACGACGGCGCCGACCCGGCGACCCTGCGCGCCACGACGAACTACTCCGAGTGCCCCGGCGCGACGGCTAGCGTCGGCCACGCGGGCGGCGACCGGTACTTCGTCGAGATCGACTGCTCGGGCTCGGTCGTCTACCCGGGCGGCCAGTCCCAGCACCGCCGCGAGGTGCAGTTCCGGGTGTCGGCGAACGTCTGGGACGCCTCGGACGACTGGTCGTTCGCTCAGGTCGCGACCGGCGACACGCTCACAAAGAACGCGCGCATCACCCTCTACGAGGGTGCCGAGCTGCTGTGGGGCACCGAGCCCGCCGCCGGGCCCGTCGAGCCGGACACCACGCCGCCGACGACGCCGGGCACGCCGACGGTCTCGGGCGTCACGGCGACCGGGGCGTCCGTCGCATGGGCACCCTCCTCGGACGCGGGCAGCGGCGTCGCCGGGTACGACGTGCTGCTCGACGGCGTGCGGGTCGCGACCACGTCGGGCACCCGCCAGGCCCTGACAGACCTCGCGCCCGAGACGACCTATCGCGTCGCCCTCGTCGCGACCGACCGGGCCGGGAACGCGTCCGCGCCCGGGCCGGCCGCGACCTTCACGACCCCGGCGACGTCGACGGGTCCCGCGCCCGGCGCCTGCGCGGTCCGGTGGTCGTCGAGCGACTGGGGCTCCGGCGGGACCGTGACCCTCCGGCTCACGAACACCGGAACCACTCCCCTCGACGGCTGGACGCTCGCGTTCGTGCTCCCGTCCGGGCAGACGGTGACGAACGGCTGGAGCGCGACGTGGACGCAGTCGGGCGCCGACGTCACCGTGCGGTCCGCCGCCTGGAACGGCGCCCTCGCCCCAGGGTCGTCCGTCGAGGTCGGCGCGAACGTCGCGCACGGCGGGGTGAGCACGCCGCCGGCGGGCTTCACGCTGGTCGGCGCGTCGGGCGGGACGGCGTGCACCGTGGGGTGATCCCGCACGGCAGCCACGGACGATCGTCGCCCGCGCCGGGACGCTGCTCCCCGGCGCGGGCGACGGTCATCTCCGGCGGCGGAAGGTCAGCGGCTCCTCGACGAACGGCTCCCACGCCGCGCGCTCGGTCTCGGTGATGCGGCGGGGCGCGCCGGTCGCCGCGTCGACCACGACGATCGTGGTCACCGCCTTCGCGTAAGGGGCACCGCCCGAGGTGGGGCCGGTGCGCTCGAAGCGGGCCGCGCCGTCGTGCACCTCGTAGCAGACCTCCAGGCTCGCGCCGCCCAGGTGCCCGATCCACAGCTCGACCCGCACGGGCGTCCGCGTGAAGCCGAGCGGGCGCAGGTACTCGATCTCCTGCCGTGCGACGAGCGTGTGGCTCGTCGCGGCCGGCCCGGTCTCCAGGACCGCCGTCGGCCAGGCGTCCTCGCCGGCGTCCGGGTGGGTCCAGAACGCGGTGATGCGCGCGTCCTCCAGCAGCCGGAACATCTCCACGTTGTTCACGTGGGCGTACGCGTCGAGGTCCGACCACCGCAGGGAGACGGGGACGTGCAGGCGGGTCATTCGGAGGTCCTCTCGCTCGACATGGCGCGGCTGACGTTACCTCGTGCCCGGCGGGTCAGGAGGCAGCGACGAGGGCCGCGGCGCGACAGCTCGCGAGCGCGGACAGCTCCTCGCCCACCGGGAGCCGCACACGGCGGTCCGCGACCTGCCCGACGGCGTCGCGCAAGCGGCGTCGGGCCCGGGCCGCGCGGCGACGCCCGCCGACGGACGCGGCGGCGCGCGAGAGCAGGGCGACGAGGACACCGACGACGACGCCTCCGAGCGCGAGCAGGGTCGGCCACGGCAGCTCGGGGGCGCCCGGGCCGCCGAGGGTGAGCACCGGCGTCGGCGGCTCGGGCAGGCGCAGGTACGTGAAGCCCCACAGCGCGGCGAGCCACAGCAGCCCGACGACGAGCGCCGCGAGCACGAGCCACTGGAGCGCGCCCACGACGCGCCACCACGCCGGGCGTCGCGACGCCTCGAGCTCCGTCCCGGCCACCGCCTGGTCGAGCGCGTCGGCGAGGTCCGCGGCGCCCTCGGCGGCCCGACGACGCACCGCGAGCGCCCAGTCGTCGGGAAGGCCCGCGGTGGCCTCGGCCGCGTAGTCGCGCACGGCCGTCTGCGCACCGGCGCGCAGCGCCGCGCCGACCGCGGGCAGGGACGTCCGGGCGAGCTCGGGTCGCACCTCGGCCTCGCCTGCCCCGAGCTCCTTCGCGGTGCGTGCCCGGTCCGAGCCCGGGGCGGGGCCGGTCCGCAGCCCGATGCGCCGCAGCGGGTCGGGGCGGAACCGCCCGACCCAGCGCGTGACGGGCCAGCCGGTCGCGGCGCGCGCGTCGCGGACCGCCGATCCCCGCACGGCCGCGACGACCGTCGGCACGCCCGCGGCGGCCTCGAGCGCGTCCACGAGCCCGTCGCGCGCCCGGCGCGCGGCCCGCTCCGGGACGGGATCGCCGCACGCGGCGGCGACGCGCCGGGCCACGGCGCGCACGTCGGCCGCGAGCCGGTCGTTCGCCGCTCGACGACGCGCGGCTGCGTCCGCCAGCAGGCCGCGCAGCTCGTCCAGTCCCTGGCCGGTGCGTGCCGAAACCCCGAGGACGCGCGCGTCGCCGAGCCCGTCCGCGGCGGCGAGCCGACGCAGGTCCGCGAGGCACGCGTCCGCGTCGGCGGGGGCGAGCCGGTCCGCCTGGTTGAGCACCAGCACGACGACCGAGCCGTGCCCCGCGAGCGGGCGCAGATAGCGCTCGTGCAACGCGGCGTCCGCGTACTTCTGCGGGTCCACGACCCACACGAGCAGGTCCGCGCGCTCGACGAGGCGCTCCGCGCGCACGCGGTGCTCGACGACGACCGAGTCGTGGTCGGGCAGGTCGAGCAGCACGAGGCCGCTCGTGACCTCTGCGGCGCGCCGGCCCTTGAGGAGCCCGCGGAGGCCGCCGCCCGCCCGCGCGTCATCGGGGTCCCCCGACGTGAGCGGCGTGCCCATCTCGTGCCGGCGCCGCACCTCCAGCCAGTCGAGGAGGGCCCCGGCCCCAGCCGCGCCGGGCGTGGTACCGGACGGCGCGCCGCCCGCCGGGTGCGCCACCGCACCGGTGCCCCACACGGCCGCGAGCGGGTGCGACGTCGTCGGACGCTGGACCCCGACCGCCGCCAGGTCGGCCCCGGCCAGCGCGTTGAAGACCGACGACTTGCCCGAGCCGGTCGCGCCGGCGAGCGCGACGACGGTGTGGTCGGCCGAGAGGCCCGCCCGCTCGCGGGCCCGGGCGACGACGGTGCGCGCGTCGGCGAGCAGGGCGGCGTCCACGCGCCCTTCGCCCGCGCGGACGGCGGTCTCGAGGGCGGTCGTGCGCGCGGCGAGGTCGATCGTCATGCGCGCTCACCGCCCAGGAGCCGTCGCCAGAACCCGGGGCGCGGCGCAGGCTCCGGCCCGTCCTCGCCCGGTGCGGCGACCGGCTCGTCCTCCGCCGCACGCCATCCCGCACCGCGCAGGAGCCGCGCGGCGTGCCGTCCGACCGCGGCGCGTCCCGCGTCGAGGCCCGTGCCCCGCGCGGAGCGCTCGACGCGCGCCGCCGCCTCGACCGCCCGCGCGGCCTCGCGCACGGAGCGCGCCGTCTCGTCGGCGTCGGCGGTACCGAGCGCGTCGAGCTGGGCCGTGTAGCGCCGGGCCTCGTCGTCGAGCACGGCCCGCACCCGCTCGGCGAGGCGCTCGCGCGCGGTCCGCGTGAGGCGACGCACGGCGTCGTCGCCGAACACGGCCTCGAGCAGCTTCTGCGCGAGGATCGCCGTCCCGCCGGCGATGCCGACCTCCGCGCCCGTGAGGCCACCCGTCGATGCGAACACCACGACCATGAGGCTCAGTCCGAGCCCGTTGATCCCGAACGACAGCGCACGCGCCGCCCCGCGCTTGCCCGCTCCCTGCTCGCGCACGAGGTCGAGGACGTCCGACTGCCAGCCCCGGATCTCCTCGGCGACCCGGGCCCGCACGCCGGCCGACGAGCGCGACAGGTCGAGCCCGTCCAGCAGGGCCGTGCCGGCCGGGTCGGCGCGCCACCCGCCGTAGGCGCGCTCCGCGGCCGCGTCGGTCGCGTCGAGCACGACGGCCTCCAGCCCGTGCGCGATCGCCTGCTCGACCTGCGGCGCCTGCGCGGGACGGCCGCGGAAGAACGCCGCGACGGCGTCGCGCACGCGCCCCACGCCCTGCTCCACGGACCGGAACAGCTCGCTCGTCCCGACGAAGTCCTGCCAGCGCGCGAGCACCTCGCCGCGCAGCAGCGCTCCGTCGCTCGTCGCGGCGTCGACGGTCGCGGCGGCCTCGTCGTACGCGCGCCCGACGACGGCCCGCAGCCGCGCGTCGGACGTCGCCTGGGCGTCGGCCGCGCCCGCCACGAGCACGGCCCGGCGCACGAGGTCGTCCACGACCCCGTCACGCGTCGCGGTCGCGACCCGGTCGCGCGCGTCGCCGTCCGCGCCGAGCGCGGACAGCCACGACGCGACCTCCGCGACCGAGGGCTCCGGGAGGAAGCCGTCCACCAGCTCGGACTCCCCCACCGCGAACAGCGGCGCGGCGTCCAGGCCGTTCTCGTCCATCATGCGGCGCAGGTCGTCGGCCACGGCCTCGGCGCCGGGGTCGACCCGGTCGAGCACGATCGCGACCTGTGCACGACGCTCCGCCGCGCGGTGCAGCAGGTCCCACGGGACCGCGTCGGCGTAGCGCGCGGCCGTCGTGACGAAGAGCCACAGATCCGCGGCCGCGAGGAGCTGGGCGGCGAGCTCGCGGTTCGCCGTCTCCACCGAGTCGACGTCGGGCGCGTCCACGAGCGCGAGACCCTGCGGCAGCGCGTCGCTCGCGACGAGCCGCAGCGTGCGCGTCGGGTCGGGCTGCACCGCGGGAGCGGTCCCGCCCACGGGCACGTCGGCGCCCGGGCGCGGTCCGTGCTCGCTCACGCGCGCGAGCCCCGGCAGGACGCGGTCGGTCGAGAACCACCGCTCGTCGAGCGGGTGGTGGACCAGGACGGGTGCGCGCGTCGTGGGGCGCAGCACGCCCGGTGCCGACACGTGCTCGCCGAGCAGCGAGTTCACGAGCGTCGACTTCCCCGCGCCGGTCGACCCGCCCACCACGACGAGCAGCGGCGCGGCGTGCGAGCGCAGGCGCGGCAGCAGGTAGTCGTCGAGCTGGTGCACCGCGAGGTCGAGGTCCTCGCGCGCGGCCGCCGCGCCCGGGAGATCCAGCGGCAGCCGCGCGGCGGCGAGCCGGCCGCGCAGGATCTCCAGCGACTCGACGAGCCCGGCCGTCGCCACGGCGCCTGCGGCGACCGAACCACCCGGCGTGGTGCCGTCCCGCGCCACGGCGTCCCCGGCGGACGCGTCCGTGCGGACCGCGTCGTCTCCGGGGTCACCGCTGGCCGTCATCCCGCCAGTCTGCCGGAACGCCGCTGGTCAGGCCCGGTGTGACACGGGCACGCCGCCAGTCCGTCGACCGAGATCGACCCGCCCGGCACGAGATCGGCCCTCCGAAGGTCGATCTCGAACGCCCAGGTCGATCTCGCGCTCGCGACTCGCTCCCCCAGCCGGCAACGGAGCCACCCGGCCCTGGACGCACGGACGCCGGGCGGGAACGTGTCCCGCCCGGCGTCGTGGTCGACCGAGGTCGCGACGTCAGTCGCGCGTGAGCTTGCGGTACGTGACGCGGTGCGGGCGCGCCGCGTCGGCGCCGAGGCGCTCGACCTTGTTCTCCTCGTAGGACGCGAAGTTGCCCTCGAACCAGTACCAGTTCGCCGGGTCCTCCTCCGTGCCCTCGTACGCGAGGATGTGGGTCGCGACCCGGTCGAGGAACCACCGGTCGTGGGACACGACGACGGCGCAGCCGGGGAACTCGAGCAGCGCGTTCTCCAGCGAGCCCAGGGTCTCGACGTCGAGGTCGTTCGTGGGCTCGTCGAGCAGCAGGAGGTTGCCGCCCTGCTTGAGCGTGAGCGCGAGGTTGAGGCGGTTGCGCTCACCACCGGACAGCACGCCCGCAGGCTTCTGCTGGTCCGGGCCCTTGAACCCGAACGACGCGACGTACGCGCGCGACGGGATCTCGACGTTGCCGACCTTGATGAAGTCGAGGCCGTCGGACACGACCTCCCACAGCGTCTTCTTGGGGTCGATGCCGCCACGCGACTGGTCGACGTAGGAGATCGAGACCGTCTCGCCGACCTTGAGGTCCCCGCCGTCGAGCGGCTCGAGCCCGACGATCGTCTTGAACAAGGTCGTCTTGCCGACGCCGTTGGGGCCGATGACGCCGACGATGCCGTTGCGCGGCAGCGTGAAGCTCAGGCCGTCGATGAGCTGGCGACCGTCGAAGCCCTTCTGGAGGTTCGACGCCTCGAGGACGACGTTGCCCAGGCGCGGGCCCGGCGGGATCTGGATCTCCTCGAAGTCCAGCTTCCTCGTGCGCTCCGCCTCGGCGGCCATCTCCTCGTACCGGGCGAGACGGGCCTTCGACTTGGTCTGGCGACCCTTGGCGTTGGACCGGACCCACTCGAGCTCCTCCTTGAGGCGCTTGGCGAGCTTCGCGTCCTTCTTGCCCTGGACCTGGAGGCGCTCGCCCTTCTTCTCGAGGTAGGTCGAGTAGTTGCCCTCGTACGGGTACAGGCGCCCGCGGTCGACCTCGCAGATCCACTCCGCGACGTGGTCGAGGAAGTACCGGTCGTGGGTGACCGCGAGGATCGCGCCGGGGTACGTCGCGAGGTGCTGCTCGAGCCACAGCACGGACTCGGCGTCCAGGTGGTTCGTCGGCTCGTCGAGCAGCAGCAGGTCCGGCTTCTCGAGCAGGAGCTTGCACAGCGCGACGCGGCGACGCTCACCACCGGACAGCACGGACACGTCGGCGTCCGGCGGCGGGCAGCGCAGCGCGTCCATCGCCTGCTCGAGCTGGGAGTCGAGGTCCCACGCGTCCGCGGCGTCGATGGCCTCCTGGAGCGTGCCCATCTCCGCGAGGAGCGCGTCGAAGTCGGCGTCGGGCTCCGCCATGAGCGCGGAGATCTCGTCGAAGCGCTGCTTCTTGGCGAGGATGTCCGCGACGGCCTCCTGGACGTTGCCGAGGACGGTCTTCTCCTCGTTGAGCGGCGGCTCCTGCAGCAGGATGCCGACGCTGTAGCCCGGGGAGAGCCGCGCCTCGCCGTTCGACGGCGTGTCCAGGCCGGCCATGATCTTGAGGATCGTGGACTTCCCGGCGCCGTTGGGGCCCACGACGCCGATCTTGGCGCCGGGCAGGAAGTTCAGGGAGACGTCGTCGAGGATGACCTTGTCTCCGTGCGCCTTGCGCGCCTTGTACATGGAGTAGATGAACTCAGCCACAGCCTGTCGTTCCACCGTTTCGGTCGGGAGAGGTACGGGATTCGTCGACCACTCAGCCTACGCGGTCGGGCCGCCGGGGCGCGCCCGACGGCGCCACGACCCCCGCGGGCCGCGGCACCGCCCGCACGGTGGCGCTCAGGCGGACGCCAGCGCGCCGGTCTCGACGGCGGCGCCGGCGTCGTCGCTCGGCTCGGGGTCGGCTGCGGGATCGTCCTCGGACTCCTCGTCGGGCTCACCCGCGAGCGCCGCGCCGGCGTCCGCGAGGGTCCACGGGTCGTCGAGCGCGCGCCCGTCGAGCGGCCCGCCCTCGAACGCGGTGCCGTCGTGCGCCGTGGCGCCCGGTCCGAAGGACGAGCGGTCGACCCCACCCTCGCCACCGGTGGTCCCGGACGCGGCGACGCCGGTCGCCTCGGCCCGGCGCGCGCCGTCGTCCTCGCGCCGGTGGACCGTGCGCGCGAACCGGGCCTCGCCGAGGGTCAGGTCGGGGCCGAGCGCCGTCGCCTCCACGACCAGGCTGGTGCGCGGGCCGTCGGGGCCGTCCCACTCGTCGAGCGAGAGCCGCCCCGTGACGACCACGGGGTCGCCCTTGTGCAGGGACAGCGCGACGTTGCGCGCGACGTGCTTCCACGCCTTGACCGTGAACCACAGCGTGCGGCCGTCGACCCACTCGCCGCGCTCGCGGTCGAGGTAGCGGCGCGTCTGGGCGATGCGGAAGCTCGTGAAGTCGTTGCCGGACTGCGAGCGGAACAGCGTGGGCGTGGTCGCGACGAATCCGGACAGCGTGACCGTGACGTCACCGGGCATGGTTCCTCCTGAGGTCGGCGGCCGGGCGGGTCCCGGCCACCGCCTCAGGGTGCTGTCGGAGCGGCGGCGCCGTCCGTCGTCGTGCCCTCACCTGTGGACGGGCCCGTGATCTCCGGGCCTGTGGGTAGCCGTAGCGCCCCGGTGAGCGGTGCCGCCGGCGCCTTGTCCCGGGCGGACTGCGCCAGCTCGCGGACCTGACGATGGGTGTCGAGGAGCGCCTGGGTCGGCTTGCCCATGGCGTCCTGCACGACCCGCTCGATCGCTCCCCGGCCGGAGGCGAGGACCTGCTGCTCGCGGCGTCGCGCGAGCGTGCGGCGCACCTGGAGCGCGACGAGGAACGCGACCACCGCGCCGAGCACGGCCACCGCCGCGACGATCGCGCACACCGTGACGAGCGTCCGTCCGAGGTCGAGCACGCGCAACGAGCCCAGCACGGCGAGCACGCCGGCGACGACCCCGACCGCGAGCGCGGCCCACGCGGCGCGCCGCGTGGGGCGCGACGACGACGGGCCGCGCGTGTCGAGCGGGATCTTCGCGAGCGCGGACCGCGTCGCCTCCGCGACCTTGCCCGACGGCGCGACCGCGTCGTCGAGCGCCTTCTGCCACCCCGGTCGCAGCGAACGCCCCGCGCGCGCGAGCCAGCGCGAGCGCGAGAGCGCGACGGCGTCGGGCTGCGGGGGCGAGAACTCGGGGCGGCCGTAGCCGTTGCGCACCGCCGCGCCGACCTGGCCGGCGACGGCGGCGAGGCCCGTCGCGTCGGCGAGCGCGTCGACCTCCTCCTCGACGGCCGTGCTCATGGTCCACGGGACGTCTCCCGGGAGCTGCTCCAGCAGGAGCGCGCCGGCCCGGTCGAGCTCGCCCGCGACGCGGCTCGCGGCGACGCTGCGCCGTGCGACGGCCTGCTCGAGCAGCGAGCGCAGCTCGTCGAGCCCTTCGCCCGTGCGCGCGGAGACGGTCGTGACGTAGACGCCGTCGAGCCCGTCCTCCTCGAGCAGCCGCCCCATGTCCTCGACGAGCGCCGCGCGGCGCGCCTCGGGGACGGTGTCGATCTGGTTGAGGGCGACGACCATCGACCCCTCGAGCCCCGTGGACTTCTGGAGGTATCCGGAGTGCAGCGCGTCGTCGGCGTACTTCTGCGGGTCGACGACCCACACGAGCAGGTCGACGAGCGGGAGCACCCGGTCGACGACGTCGCGGTGCGCCGGCTCGATCGAGTCGTGGTCCGGCAGGTCGAGCAGCACGAGGCCGCCGAGCGCCGCCTCGTCCTCGGCGTCGAGCTCGCCGTCGCGCGTGATCCGGCGCTCCGGGTCCACGGCGAGCCAGTCGAGCAGGGCCGTCGCCGCGCCGCTCCACGAGCACGCCGTGACGCGCGCCGTCGTCGGGCGCTTCACGCCGACGTCCGCGAAGTCGAGCCGCGACACGCGGTTGAACAGGCTCGACTTGCCCGACCCGGTGCCGCCCGCGAGCGCGACGACCGTGTGGTCGACGCCGAGCGCGAGGCGCTCGCGCACGCCCCCGATCGCGTCGCGCACCTGGGCCGCGACCACGGGGTCGAGGCGGTCCCCCGCGAGGTCCACCGCGCGCGCGAGGTCGTCGACCCGGGCACGCAGCTGGGCGTCGTGGGACGTCACATGAGCCTCCTCAGCTCGGCGAGTCGTAGGCGCAGCCCGACGGCGGCGTCCGCGGCGAGCGCGGGGTCGGCGAGCGCGGTGAGGACGGGTTCGGCCTCCCGCTCGACCATGGTCGCGGCCCGGTCGGCGAGGTCGTCGCGCAGGGCCGCGAGCGCATCGTCGCCCGTCTCGGCGAGGACGGTCCGCACGAGGCGGGCCGCGTCGTCGCTGCCCGCGGCGCCCGCGAGCAGCAGCGCGGCCAGGCCGGTCTCGCCGAACGCCTTGACCGCCGCGCGGGCGGCCTCGCTCGCCGTCGGAGCGGCGAGCTCGGTCACGACCTGCTCCGCCCGCCGGGACCACTGGAGCACCTGGGTCGTCGCCGAGGCCTCGCGCCGCGCCGCGGCGTCCTCCTCGGTCGGCAGGACGTCGGCGGCGCCCGGCAGCGGCCGGTCCCCGTCGAGCGCGGCACGCAGCGCCTCGTGGGCGAGGACGCCGTTCGCGGCGAGCGTGCGGTGCGCGGCGTCGCGCGTCTCGTCGAGGAGCGGCGCGAGCACGAGGTCGCGCGCGCGTCCGCGCCGCTTGGACGACCGGACCACGCCGCCGCGCACCTTGACGCGGTCCACGCGCTCCGCGCCCGTCACCTGGGCCCATCGTGCCTCGAGCGACCCGTGCGCGACGGCGCCGTCCAGCGCCGCCTGCCGCGCGGCGTCGCGCACGGCCGGGAGCGCCTTCTCCGCCGCGGAGCGCAGGTCGGCCGCGGCCTCCACCTGCTGCTCCACCGCGTCCGAGACGCCCGTGACCCACGCGGGCAGCGCGCCGAGCGCCCCCTTGAGCGTGCGCACGATCACCGCGCGCGACCGGTCCGGGCCCGCGAGCATCGTCAGCCAGCGCGCCACCGGCGCCACGACCGAACGGTCGAGCAGCCCCTCGTGCGGCCCGACGTCGGGCACGACGAACAGCGGGGTCCCGTCCATGCCGTGGTCGCGCAGGCGCTGGAGCAGGTCGCCGCGGATCGTCGTCAGCGTCTCGCGCGGGACGCGGTTGAGCACCATCGCGACGCTCGCCCCGCGCTCCTTCGCGCGCGACAGCGCCTGCCACGGCAGCGCGTCGCCGTAGCGCGACGCGGTCGTGACGAACAGCCACAGGTCCGCCGCCTCGAGCAGCAGGCTCGCGGTGTCCCGGTTCTCCGAGAGGAGCGAGTCCAGGTCCGGGGCGTCGAGCAGGCCCGTGCCGCGCGGGACGCCGTCGTGGTCGACGACGCGCGCGACGCGCGTCACCGGGCCCTCCACGATCACGTCCGCGTCGAGCGGGTTGAACGCGAGGACCGGCTCGCGCGTCGTGGGTCGCAGGACGCCCGCCTGCGACACCTCCTCGCCGAGCAGCGAGTTGTACAGCGTCGACTTGCCCGCGCCCGTCGAGCCCGCGATCACGACGATCGCCGGCGACGAGAGCTCGCGCAGCCGCGGCAGCAGGTGCTCGTCGAGCTGGGTGAGGAGCCGGCGCCGCGAGGCGTCCGAGTCGTCCGCGCCGTCGATCGCGAGCGGGAGGCGCACGTCCGCCACGTCGCGGCGTAGGTCGCGCGCGACGTCGTAGACGGTGACACCGAGCTCCTCGGTCGCCTGCGCGGGCCTCCACGAGCCCGGCGACCGGCCGGGCGCGGCGGGGCTCGCGTCGCTCGTGGCGGCGTCTGGGGTTCTCACTGGTTCATAGTGACGGCTGCCGGGGGCCCCGCCAAACGCACGCGCCGCACGACGCGCGACCACGCCACCTGCACGTCCGCCACCACGGCTTCCACCTCCCGAGCACGCCCGACGCCCACTACGATGGGCGCGCGCCTCGATAGCTCAATGGATAGAGCAACGGCCTTCTAATCCGTAGGTTGCAGGTTCGAGTCCTGCTCGGGGCACCACTCCTCAGCCGAACGACGGCGCCGTCGCGTGGTCGATCTCGACCAGGTAGGCGTGCCGCTCCTCCCCGCGCGGGTAGGGGCCGCCGGTGTAGAGGGCGGAGAGGCGGTCGACGACCGCCCAGCCCGCGTCGCCGTCGAGCACCTCGACGACGCGCCCGCGCAGGGTCGCCATGACGTACGGGTTCCCGGTCTCCGTCACGGACACCGCGACGCGCGGGTCGCGGGCGAGGTTGCGCGCCTTGCGCGACCCGGGGCCGGTGAGGAACGCGAGCCGGTCCCCCTCCCAGCCGACCCAGAGCGGCACGACGTGCGGGCCACCGTCGGGCAGGACCGTCGCGAGGTGCGCGACATGCGGTCCGGCCACGAGCGCGCGGGCCGCCTCGGGGACGTGGGCGGGTCCGGGCACGGGGCCGGCGCTCACACGATCGCCCCGCACGAGAGGTCGACGACGACGCCCGTCGTCGCGCCCGCGGCGTCGGACGCGAGGTAGACGGCGGTGCCGGCGACCTCGGACAGGCGGGGCAGCCGGCCGAGCAGCGTGTCCTTCACGAGCATGGGCAGGTCGTCGTCCGACGCGCCGACGGTCTCGGGCGTGAAGTTGGGCCGGAGCCCGACGACGCGCACGCCGTGGCGGCCGACCTCGCCGGCGAGGCTGCGCACGAGCGTCTCGATCGACGCGCACGCGAGGCTGAACCCGCCCATCTCGTGCCGCGACTCCCGCGCGGCCGTCGACGAGAGCATGACGATCGCCCCGGACCTCTGGGCGACCATGTGCCGCGCCGCGGCGGTCGCGGTGAGGAAGTGGGTGGTCGTCGCGGACACGATCGGCGCCACGAAGTCCTGGAGGGACATGTCGACGAGCGGGACGTTCTGGAGCACGTCGTACGCGACGGCGTTGAACGACACGTCGAGGCTTCCCGCCTGCTCGACCACGTCGGCCGCGTGCGCGTCGACCGACTCCTTGTCCGTCGCGTCGACGACGGCGGCGTGCGCCTGGCCGCCGGCCGCGCGGATCTCGTCCGCGAGCGCGTCGAGCGTGGCGGCCGTGCGCCCCGCGAGGAAGACGCGCGCACCCGCGGCGGCGAACGCGCGGCTCACCGCCGACCCCATCGACCCGGCGGCGCCGTAGACCACCGCGTTCTTCCCGGCGAGCTGCATCTCTCTTCCCTTCGTCGGCGGCGCACGCGCCTCCTCGGACGGGGCGCGCGGCGAGCTCTCGCACACGGACGACGCCGCGGGCGGGCGGAACTCATCGGCCGCCCGGACGTTGGGTCTGGCATGGGGAGTTCTCACCCTCCCGATCCCCGGAAAGGGTAAAGATCAGGCCACCCGTCGTAGATATACTCGGCCGACCGGCGCAAGCCGGTTCCGCCCGGTTCGCCCGGGTCGAGGGGGAGCTCGCGAGGGCCGCCCCCACCCGCCACCGACGGCGTCCGACGGCACGCACGAGCGAAGGACCGACATGACCGAGGCAGCACCGCTCCAGCCCCCCGCCCCGACGGAGACGCTCACGCTCAGCGCCCCGGAGCCCGTCAAGCCGGTCGCCGCCACGCAGGCGCCGTCGCTCGCGCCGCGCGTCGACGAGGCCGCGATCCCGGGCCTCGAGTCGAAGGTCTCCTCCTACCTCGACCAGCTCCTGGCGACGGACACGCGCTCGCCCGAGTTCGCGGCGAAGGCCGACGACATCCGCAAGATGGGCGACAAGGACATCCGCGCGGCCTCCGACGTCTCGAACCGCATGCTCGAGATGCCGGTCCGGGAGCTGCGCGAGGGCGGCGTCTCCGAGAGCTCCAAGGTGAGCAAGTCGCTGCTCGAGCTGCGCCGCACGGTCGAGGACCTCGACCCGAGCGAGGCGAGCGTGGGCAAGAAGTTCCTGGGTCTCATCCCGTTCGGCGGCAAGCTCCAGGACTACTTCCGCCGCTACGAGAGCTCGCAGAAGCAGCTCAACGCGATCGTCCAGTCGCTCTACAACGGCCAGGACGAGCTCCGCAAGGACAACGCCGCCCTGAACCTCGAGAAGCAGAACCTCTGGGACTCGATGGCGCGCCTCAACCAGTACATCTTCATCGCCGAGCGGCTCGACACCGAGCTCTCCACGAAGATCGCCGAGCTCGAGGCGAGCGACCCCGAGCGGGCCCAGGCGCTGCGCGAGGACGTGCTGTTCTACGTCCGCCAGAAGCACCAGGACCTGCTCACGCAGCTCGCGGTGTCCATCCAGGGCTACCTCGCGATGGACATCATCATGAAGAACAACATCGAGCTCATCAAGGGCGTCGACCGTGCGACGACGACGACGGTCTCGGCCCTGCGCACGGCCGTCATCGTGGCGCAGGCGCTCGCGAACCAGAAGCTCGTGCTGGACCAGATCACGGCGCTCAACACGACGACGTCGAACATGATCGCCTCGACCTCGAAGATGCTGGCCGACCAGTCGGCGAGCATCCAGCAGCAGGCCGCGAGCGCGACGGTCGGGCTCCCGCAGCTCCAGCAGGCGTTCGCCAACATCTACGCGACGCTCGACTCGATCTCGACCTTCAAGACGCAGGCGCTCGACTCGATGGCGCAGACCATCGGGGTGCTCGAGACCGAGACGACCAAGGCGAACGAGTACCTCGACCGCGCGCGCCGCTCGGACCAGTCGCAGGTCGGCAACGGCTCGCTCGACATCGGGCGCCTGTGACCCCTGGCGACGTACGCCCTCCGTCCTCCCGCGGCCTGACCGCCGCTCCCCGCACCACAGATCGGACCCCGAGCTAGATGGGCTGGTTCTCCGACGTGATCGGCCGCCTCGGCGGCCGGTCCCCCGCGCCCGAGCCCGCGCTCGAGCTGCCCGCCCCGCCGACGTCGGCCGAGATCCTCGCCTCGGTCGAGCGCGTGGAGCAGCAGATCGAGGGGCGTGTGCCGCCTGCCGTCACGGCGCGCGTGCACCGCATCACCGGCACGGTCGAGGAGATGGTGCCGCGCCTCGACCGCCTCGGCGGCGGGTCGCAGCAGGCGCACACGGTCGTCGCGACGGCCACGAGCTACCTGCCCGAGGCCGTCGGCGCGTACCTGCGCCTGCCGCGCGACTTCGCCGACCGGCGGGTCGTCGCGCAGGGCAAGACGTCGCTCATGCTGCTGTGCGACCAGCTCGACCTGCTCGGCGTCACGCTCGACAAGATCTCCGACGCGGTCTCGCGTGCCGACGCCGCTGCGCTCGTCGCGCACGGCGCGTTCCTCGCGGAGAAGTTCCGCGACTCGTCGATCGCGCTCGACCCCGGGGCCGGCCAGGGCACGCCCCAGCCGCCGAGCGGCCCGACGTCGGAGCCCGGACGACTGGAGGCACCATGACCGGCCCGGTGACCCCGAGCCTCGCGGCGGCGCTCGACGCGCTCGACGCCGCGGCCCGCGCCGCGGGCGTGGACGAGGAGGCGGCGCGCGACGAGGGCGCTCGCCTCGCGGCGGCCGTCGCCGAGTCCTCCCCCGGCGCGCCCGCGGCGTGGCTCGCCGCGCTCGGGCACGACCCCGCCGCGACGGGCGCCTTCTTCACGGCCGCGTCGAGCGCGCGGCGCTGGCGCACGTCACCGACGGACGTGCTCGCCGCGCTCGGTGCCGCCCGCTCGAAGCACGCCGCCACGTACGGGCAGGCGCTCGCCGACGTCGCACGCGCTGCCGGGCACCTCGGCTCCCCCGGCCCGCACGTGGCCGGGGCCGCCGCGGCCACCGCCGCGGTGCAGCGTTCGGGCGGCGCCCCGGCGGTCGCCCCGGTGGCCGGCCGGGCCTCGTCGGGCCCGACGGCGCATCCCGCCGCGGGCGGTCCGGTCGCCGCGCGCGCGGCGACGGGAGGGGCGGACCCGTTCGACCTCGGCGACCTGCTCGCCGCGCAGGGCTCGCTCGACGCCCTGCGCCGGCCTGCGCCCGAGGTCCCGTCCGTCGCGTCGATCCTCGACGCGCTCGGCGTGCGCCCGGCCGCGGCACCGCCCGGGCCGACGCCCGCGTCGTCGAGCCCGACGACGTCGGGCGCGCAGGACGACGCGCCCGCGCCAGGCGCCGACGCCGCGGCCACGCGCTCCCAGGAGGCGACGGCGACCGAGGCCGCGGTCGCGGAGGAGCCGCCCCGATCGATCGAGGACCTGCTCGCCGAGCTCGACGCGCTCACCGGGCTCACCCGCGTGAAGGACGAGATCCACCGTCAGACGGAGCTGCTGCGCGTCGAGAAGCTGCGCACCGAGGCGGGGCTGACCCGCCCGACGCTGACGCGCCACCTCGTGTTCCTCGGCAACCCGGGCACGGGCAAGACGACGGTCGCGCGCCTCGTCGCGGGGATCTACCGCGCGCTCGGGCTGCTCGAGAAGGGCCACCTCGTCGAGGTCGACCGCTCCGAGCTCGTCGCGGGCTACCTGGGCCAGACCGCGGTGAAGACGTCCGAGGTCGTCGCCACCGCGCTCGGCGGCGTGCTGTTCGTCGACGAGGCGTACGGCCTCGCGGAGGACCAGTACGGTGCCGAGGCGATCAACACGCTCGTCAAGGACATGGAGGACCACCGCGACGAGCTCGTCGTCATCGTCGCGGGCTACCCCGGCCCGATGGCGGACTTCCTCGCGACGAACCCCGGCCTCGAGTCGCGGTTCTCCACGACCATCACGTTCGAGGACTACGCCGACGCCGAGCTGCGCGACATCTTCGCGGGCATGGCGGCGAGATCCGACTTCGAGCCGACGCCCGACGCGCTCGACGTGTTCGCGCGCCTCGCCGCGGCGCAGCCGCGCACCGAGGGCTTCGGCAACGCGCGCTGGGCACGCAACGTGCTCGACGCCGCGATCGCGCGCCACGCGTGGCGCCTCAAGGACACCGAGGCGCCGACGATCGACGAGCTCCGCCTCCTGCTGCCGGTCGACGTCGTCGACGGCGAGGGTGCCCCGGCGCTCCTCGCCACGCTCGACCCGCCGGAGAGCGACGACGACCAGGACGACGCACCGACCTCGGGCGCCCCCGCCGACGACGCGTCCGCCACCGCCCCCTCCACCGCCGAGGAGAACGCATGACGACCACCCCGGTCCGCCCTGCGGGCCAGCAGATCGTCCCCGCGGGCGGCCCTGCCCCGGGCAGCGCGCCCGGCCCGGCCGGCGCCCCCACCGGGGCACCGGGGGCCGGCGTGTCCCGCGCCCGTGGCGCCCTGCGCCGCACGCCCGGCAAGCTGCGGCTCGTCATGGCGCTGTGCGTGCTCGCCGCCGTCGCGCTCGGCGTGCTCGGCTTCCAGGCGGGCAGCGTCCAGTCCCGGGCGCTCGAGGCTGCGAGCAAGGACACCGCGCAGCTCGTCGGGGTCCAGGAGGTGCGCAACGCCCTCGTCGCGGCGGACGCGACGGCGACCGGCGCGTTCCTCGTGGGCGGCCTCGAGCCCGCCGACCAGCGCGCCCGGTACGACGACCTCGTGGACCAGGCCGCGAGCGGCCTGGCCACGCTCTCCGGGAGCAACGAGGGCGACGCGGAGCTGCTCGGCCAGGTCGCGGCCGACCTCACCGTCTACACCGGCCTCGTCGAGCAGGCGCGCGCCAACAACCGGCAGGGCTTCCCGGTCGGCTCGGCGTACCTCGACCAGGCGTCGACCATCCTGCGCGAGCAGATGCTGCCCGCGCTCGACGAGGTCGTGCTCGACGACGCCGACCGTGTCGCCGCCGACTTCTCGGGCGTCCGCAACGCGCTGTGGGTGCTCGCGGGCGGGCTCGTCGCGCTCGCGGTGCTCGTCGTGAGCCAGGTCTGGCTCGCGCGCCGCACGCACCGCGTGCTCAACGTCGGCCTCGCGGTCGCCACCGCCGTCGTGCTCGTCGTCGGCATCGTGTCGACGGTCCTCCTGGCCCAGGCGAGCTCGCGCGCGCAGGACGTCCGCACCGGCCCGTACGCCGCGACGCTCGCCGCGTCCCAGGCGTACTCGCTCGCCAACGACGCGAAGTCGATGGAGGCGTTCACGCTCATCAAGCGAGGGTCGGGGCAGGCGTACGAGGAGGCGTTCGTCACCGCCACGGACGACGCCACGTCGCGGCTCGACACCGCGGCGTCCGAGGGGATCCTCGACGGGTCGACCGCCCAGGCGCTCGACGCGTGGGTGACCCGGCACGCGGACATCCGGGCGCTCGACGACGCGGGCCAGTGGGACGACGCCGTCGCCCTCGCCACGGCGACCGACCCCGAGAGCCCCAACGCCGCGTTCGACGCGTTCTCCGCGTCCGCCCGGGACGACATCGAGACCAACGCGGCCGCGACGAGCGAGCGCCTCGACGGCGCGGCGACGACCGCGACCGTGGCGGGCTGGCTCCTGCTGGTCGCTGGCCTGATCGCCGCGCTGCTCGCGTGGCGCGGTGTGACCGCACGACTGGAGGAGTACCGGTGACCACGACGCTCGCCACCACCGACCGGTCCGTCCGGAACCGGCGCGCCGGTGCCCGTCGGCGCCGCACCGGCGTCGTCGCCACCGCGCTCGCCGCGGCGCTCGCGCTCGCCGCGTGCTCGGGACCGTCCGGCGCGGACGACCTCCGCCTCACCGAGGCACCGCAGGACGAGGCCGCCCAGGAGGCTCCGGCGGCGCCCGCCGCCCCCGCGGAGTGCGCGGACCCGCTCGCCTCCTACGCGCCCGAGGGCGCGCTGCCCGGTCCGGACGCCCTGCCCGGCGGGAGCACCATGGCGGCGATCCGCGACCGCGGCTCGCTCGTCGTCGGGGTCTCCGCCGACACGCTGCTCATGGGCGCGCGCAACTCGCTCTCCGGCCAGATCGAGGGCTTCGACATCGACGTGCTGCACGAGATCTCTCGCGCGATCTTCGGCGACCCCGACCGGCTCCAGTTCCGCGTGATCACCTCCGGCCAGCGCCTGGAGGTGCTCGAGAACGGCGAGGTCGACCTCGTCGCCCGTGCGTTCACCATCAACTGCGAGCGGTGGGAGTCCATCGCGTTCTCGGCCGAGTACTACCACGCGGGCCAGAAGGTGCTCGTCACGCGCGACTCGACCGCGAGCGGGATCGCGGACCTCGAGGGTCAGCGCGTGTGCGCGCCCGAGGGCACGACGACGCTCACGCGCCTCGAGCAGTTCTCCGGCATCGAGCCCGTCCCCGCCACGACCCACACGCAGTGCCTCGTGCTGTTCCAGCAGGGCAAGGTCGACGCGATCACGGGCGACGACACGATCCTCGCGGGCTTCGCCGCGCAGGACCCGTACGCGAAGGTCGTCGGCGAGGCGATCAGCGACGAGCCGTACGGGATCGGCGTCCCCGCGCAGAACGTGGACATGGTCCGGTTCGTCAACGGCGTGCTCGAGCAGATGAAGGCCGACGGGCGCTGGGCCGCGATCTACGGCGAGTGGCTCGGCGGGCTCGGCCCGGCCCCGACCCCGCCGACCGCGGTGTACGGCCGCACGCCGTGACCCGCACGACCGCACCCGAGGCGCCGGGACGGCTCGGCGAGGCGATCCCCGCCGCCGACCTCCTGGCGTACCTCGCCGCGCTCGAGACCTGGCTCGACGAGCGGCGCACGGAGCTCGACCGGCTCGACGCCGCCGCGCAGGCCGCCGCGACGCCCGACGTCTACACGGCCGACCTCGTGCTCGCGCTCTCGCTCTGGCAGGCGATCCGCACGCGCGCGGACGAGATCCGGCCCGTCTGGGACTCGGGCCGGGCGGACGCCGTCGCGCGCGAGAAGATCTCCCAGCTCGTCTGGGGGCGCCTCGACTCCGGGTCGGGCGCCGCGCTCGTCTCGCTGGTGGAGGCGGTGAAGCTGTGCGACGCGCTCGTCGTCCAGCTCCGCACCCGCCTGTCGTTCGACCCGCACACGGCCGACCAGGTCGCCCGCCTGCGCGGCGTGCGCGCCGAGCTCGTGCGCTGCGAGGACCTGGCCGGCTCCGACGCGGACGCGCGGGGCCGCGTCGAGACCTTGCGCGGGCGCCTCGACCACCTCGTCGCCCAGGCCGCGCGCGGGGCCGACGTCGCGGGCCCGCTCGCGGAGCTCGAGACCGAGGTCGCGCGGGCCGAGCGCGACCTCATCGTCGCGTCGGCGCAGCGCCGCGAGCTGCGCCGCGACCGCGCGCGGACCGAGGAGCAGCGCGAGGCGCTGGAGGCCCGCGAGCCCGCGCTGCGCGAGCTCGTCGCGCGGTGCCGGCGCGAGATCGCGCACCCGCCGCGGCTCGCGGTCCCCGATGTCTCGCGACTCGGGCCCGTCCCCGACTCCCGGTTCGAGCTCGACGCCTACGCGGCGCGGCTCGCGACCGTGGCCCGCGCCGTCGAGACCGTCGAGGACGCCTACACGCGGCCCCTGCGCGAGCGCGCCGAGCTGCGCTACAGCCTCGAGCGGCTCGCGGCGAAGGCCCGGGCCAACGGGCGGTCCGCGTCGCCCACCGTGCGCTCCGGCCACGTCGAGGCGCGCGACGCCGTCGAGGCCGTGCCGTGCGACGTGACGCTCGCCCGCTTCCTCGTCGAGCAGTACCAGTTCCTCACCCGCGACCTGCCCACCCCGGAAGGAGCGTCGTCGTGACCACCACCGCGACCGTCCCGTGCTCGGAGCCCGGCTGCCCGGGCACCATCGAGGACGGCTACTGCAACGTCTGCGGCGCGCCCGCGGGCGGCTCCGGCGGCACGCCGACGGGGACCTCGACCGGCACCACCGGCGCGCCGGTGCCCGGCTCGGCCGCCGCAGCGTCGCCGTCCGCGATGCTCGGCACGGGCTTCATCCAGGGCCGCCCCGGGACCGGGTCGGCGGCGGGCGCTGACCCCGATGCCGAGCGCTCGACCCGCACAGGCCGCACGAGCTCGAGCCGCCTCGCCACGGCCGCGCTCGGCTCGGCGCGGACCGCCGCGACCGGCTCGAAGGCGACGCGACGCGTCGGGACGTCCTCGACGCGCCTGCGCGGTCGCGGACTCGGCGCAGGTCTGACGACCGTCCCGTCCGTGCCCGCGCGCGACCCGCTGCAGTCCGTCATGGCGGTGCCCGAGGTCGCGGAGCGCAAGCGGTTCTGCCCCGCGTGCGGCGAGAAGGTCGGCCGCGGTCGCGACGGCCAGCCCGGCCGCACGTCCGGCTTCTGCCCGCACTGCGGCAACAAGTTCGACTTCACGCCGCAGCTCAAGCCGGGCGACCTGGTCGGCGGGCAGTACGAGGTCGTCGGCTGCCTCGCGCACGGCGGCCTCGGCTGGATCTACCTGGCCCGCGACCAGAACGTGTCGGGCCGGTGGGTCGTGCTCAAGGGCCTGCTCAACTCGGGCGACCCGGACGCCTACGCGGCCGCGATCTCCGAGCGGCAGTTCCTCGCGGAGGTCGAGCACCCCCTCATCGTCGAGATCTACAACTTCGCGATGCACGACGGCGCGGGCTACACCGTCATGGAGTACGTCGGCGGCGAGTCGCTCAAGGAGATCCTCCAGGAGCGCCGCGAGACGAACAACGGGGTCATCGACCCGATGCCGGTGGACCAGGCCCTCGCCTACGTCCTCGCGATCCTCCCCGCGTTCGCCTACCTGCACGACCACAACCTGCTGTTCTGCGACTTCAAGCCGGAGAACGTCATCCAGCAGGGCGACGGGGTCAAGCTCATCGACCTCGGCGGCGTGCGGCGCAGCGACGACCTCACCTCGGCGATCTTCGGGACCGTGGGGTACCAGGCCCCCGAGGTGGCGGAGGTCGGCCCGTCGGTCGCCTCCGACATCTACACGATCGGCCGCACGCTCGCGACGCTCGTCCTCGACTTCCGGGGCAACACGACGACGTACGTCGCGTCGCTGCCCCCGGTCGCGGACACGCCCGTGTTCCAGCAGTACGACTCGTTCTACCGGCTGCTCGCCAAGGCGTGCGCGCTCGACCCGGCGGACCGCTTCGCGACCGCCGACGAGATGCGCACCCAGCTCCTCGGGGTGCTGCGCGAGGTCGTGGCCGCCGACGCGGGCCCGGGCAACCCGGCGCTGCACTCGGCGGCGTCCGTGCTGTTCGAGGCGCCGGTCGCCGACGTGGCGGCCCGGCCGCTCGCGTGGGACGAGCTCCCCACGCTGCGTCGCGACGACCACGACCCGATGGCGAGCTGGCTCGCCGGCGTCAACGTCGTCGACCCGGACGCGCGGCTCGCCGCGCTCGCCGACGCGCCCGAGGACACGGTCGAGGTGCACCTCGCGCGCGCCCGCGCGGCGATCGAGGCAGGCCGGTTCGACGTGCTGCGCGGCACGATCGGCACGATCCTCGCGGACGACCCGTGGGAGTGGCGCGCCGCCTGGCTCGGGGGCCTCGGCGAGCTCGCGCAGGGCGACCCGGTCGCCGCCCGCGCGTCGTTCAACGCGGTCTACGGCCAGGTGCCCGGCGAGCTCGCGCCGAAGCTCGCGCTCGCCGCGGCCTGCGAGCTGAGCGCCGAGCCGGACATCGCGGAGTCGCTCTACGTGATCTGCGCGCGCACCGACGCCAACTACACCGCGCCCGCCGCGTTCGGGCTCATGCGCATCCGCGAGGCGCGCGGCGACCTCGACGGCGCCCTGCACGCGCTGGACCTCGTGGGGCCGACGCGCGGGTCGTACGTGGAGTCCCGCACGCTGCGCGCGCACCTGCTCGCCGAGTCGGGGCGCGGCCTGCCCGCGCTGGCGGACGCGATGGCGAGCGTCTCCGCGGTGTCGATCGCGCCGCGCGAGCGCGCCGAGCTGTCCGTCGGCGTGCTGCGCTCGGCCCTCGAGACCGTCACGCGGTCCGGGCCCGAGCCCACGACGCGGATCGCGGGCGTCCCCGCCGACGAGCCCGCGCTGCGCGACGCCCTCGAGGGCGCGTACCGCGAGCTCGCGTCGCTCACGGACTCGCGCGACGAGCGCATCACGCTCGTCGACCGCGCGAACGAGGTGCGACGGTGGACGGTCCGATGAGCGACGCCCCGGTGCCCGTGCCAGACCAGGCCGTGCCCGACCAGGCCGTGCCCGACCAGGCCGTGTCCGACCAGGCCGTCCCGGCACCGTCCGCGCTGCTCGCGTGCCCCGCGTGCGGCGAGCCGTCGCCCGAGGGTGCGCGGTTCTGCGAGGCGTGCGGCACGCCGCTCGCCCCGCTCCCCCACGCCGGGGGCCCGGCGGACGACGCGTCGGCCGGTCTCGGGGCGGAACGGCTCGCGCCGCCGGACGGCTCAGCCGCGCCCACGGACGGCTCCTCGGTGAGCGACGGGACCGCGCCGGGCAGCGCGACGGACCCCGGCGCCCGACCCTGCGTGCGGTGCGGGGGCCGCGTCGCCGAGGACGGGTACTGCACCGAGTGCGGCGAGCCCGCCGCCTCCGAGCGCGACCACTGGGCCGAGCGGCCCGCGACCTGGGTCGCCGGCGTGTGCGACCGCGGCGTGCGGCACTCCCGCAACGAGGACGCGATGGCCCTCGCCGCCAGCCCGTCCGCCGTGGCGGACCGGGCGTTCGCCGCGCTCGTCGTGTGCGACGGCGTCTCCTCCGCCCCCGACTCCGACGTCGCGAGCCTCGCGGCCGCGCGGGCGGCGCGCGACGTGCTCGCGGCCGGCGCCCCGGAGGGGAGCTCCCCCGTCGTCGGCGAGCCGACGGCGCGGGTCGCCGCCTGGTCGGCGCTCGTCGGGGACGCCTCGCGCGCCGCGCAGGACGCGATCCTGACGACCGTGGGCGCGATGGCCGACCGCGAGAACCCGCCGTCGTGCACGTTCGTCGCCGCCGTCGTGGACGGCCCGCTCGTCGTCACGGGCTGGGTGGGCGACTCGCGCGCCTACTGGATCCCGGACACGGGCGAGGCGCACCAGCTCAGCGTCGACGACTCGTGGGCGCAGGAGATGATGGCGCAGGGCATCCCCCGCGCCCAGGCGGAGAGCTCCCCCCAGGCCCACGCGATCACGCGCTGGCTCGGCCCCGACGCCCCGGATCCCGTCGCCCGGACGGCCGCGACCTTCCCCGACCGCGACGGCTGGGTGCTGGTGTGCTCCGACGGCCTGTGGAACTACTGCTCCCCCGCCGTCGACCTCGCGGCGCTGCTCCACGCCACCCAGGAGCGGGTCGGCCACGACCCGCAGACGGTGGCGAGCGCCCTCGTGGACTGGGCGAACGCCCAGGGCGGCCGCGACAACATCACGGCGACGCTCGCGCGGTTCGACCGGTCCTCGGACCCGGACTCCCCGGAGCTCGACCCGGACCTCGAGACGACGATCCCCACCGCCTGACGCGGGCCTCGCACCGCGGTACGACCCCACCCACGCGCGACCCGCCCACGACCCGATAGCCTGCACGAACACCCGCACCACCGAAGGAGCCCCCATGGCCGAGTTCGCCGCCGAGGTCTACCAGAACGAGTTCCTGTCCGAGGGCGCGACGGACGTCCACGCGATCGTCACCGTGACGTGCACGGGGGCCGGGAGCGCGGGGAGCGTCGGCGGCGCGGGCGGGGTCGCCGAGATCATCATGGTCGACACCTCCGGGTCGATGTCGGGCCGGAACATGGAGGCCGCGAAGCACGCGGCCCAGGTCGCCGTGGACCAGATCCTCGACGGCACGTGGTTCGCGATCGTCGGCGGCAGCCACGTCGCCAACCGCGTCTTCCCCTACCCCAACGCCCGCATGGCGATGGTCCAGATGGAGCCCGGCGCGCGCGCCGAGGCGAAGCGCGCGATCTCGATGCTCACGCCCGGGGGCGGCACCGCGATGAGCACGTGGCTGCGCCTCGCCGACCAGCTCTTCGCGACGGTGCCGCAGGCGACCCAGCGGCACGCGATCCTCCTCACGGACGGCAAGAACGAGTCGGAGCCGCGCGCGAACCTCTCCGCCGCGGTCCGCGACGTCACCGGGCACTTCCAGTGCGACGCGCGCGGCGTCGGCTCGCGCTGGCAGGTCGACGAGCTGCGCGAGATCTCGACCGCGCTGCTCGGCTCGGTCGGCCTCATCGCGGACCCGAACGAGATCGCCGCCGACTTCGAGAAGCTCATGCAGGCATCCATGGCCCGGGGCGTGGCCTCGGCCGACCTCCGCGTCTGGGCCCCGCAGGGCTCCCAGGTGCTCTTCGTGCGGCAGGTCGCGCCGACCGTCGAGGACCTGACCCATCGCCGCGCCGAGGTCAACCCGCTCACGGGGTCGTACCCGACCGGGTCGTGGGGTGACGAGTCGCGCGACTACCACGTCGCCGTGCGCGTCGCGTCGAAGCCGGTCGGCTCCGAGCAGCTCGCGGCGCGCGTCCAGCTGGCGGTCAACGGCGAGGTCGTCTCCTCCGGCCTGGTCAAGGCCAAGTGGTCCGACGACGAGTCGCTCACCACGCGCATCAACCCCGAGGTCGCGCACTACACGGGCCAGACCGAGCTCGCCGCGGCCATCCAGGAGGGTCTCGCGGCCAAGGCGTCGGGCGACGAGGCGACGGCGACCGTGAAGCTCGGGCGCGCCGTGCAGCTCGCGCAGCAGACGGGCAACGACGAGGCGACGTCGCGCCTGCGCAAGGTCGTCGACATCGACAACGAGGAGCAGGGGACGGTGCGCCTCAAGCGCAACACCTCGACCCTGGACGAGATGGCGCTCGACACCGCCTCGACGAAGACGACCCGGGTCCGCCGGTGAGCGCCGTCGTCTGCCCCAACGGGCACCCGTCCGAGTCGACCGACTACTGCGACGTGTGCGGCGAGCCGATCGGCGCCGCGTCGCCCCCCGCCGCGTCTGCGCCGAGCGGCGCGACGCCCGCGCCGGGCGGCACCCCCGCCCCCGCGACGACCCAGCCCGTCCAGTGCCCGAACTGCGGGTCGCCGGCGGCCGGCGGCGCGCTGTTCTGCGAGAACTGCGGCTACGACTTCACGACGGGCGCCCTGCCCGACCCGGTCGACCCGCCGTCCGCGCTCTCGCTCGACCCGCCGTCGCGCCCGACGCCGCCCGCGGCCCCCGTCCCGGGCACGCCCTCGGCGCTCACGCCGCCCCCGTTGCCGGCCTCCGCCGCGACCCCGGCGTCGTCGTCCACCCCGCCGCCGCTGCCCAGCGCGGCCGCGCCCACCGCACCCGAGGCGGGCGCCGCGGGCGAGCCGGCCGCTCCGGGCGAGCCCGCGCCGTCGGGCACCCACCTGCCGACACCTCCGGTGCCGGGACCGGACCAGTGGGTCGTGGAGATCTGGATCGACCCCGACTGGTACACGGCGCAGCAGCCCGAGGACCCGATGCCCTCGGCGGGCCTGCCCGGCCTCGTCGTGCTGCGCGAGCGCAGCGTGCTCGTCGGGCGCCCGTCGGTGTCGCGGGGCATCCACCCGCAGGTCGACTGCGGCGCGGACACCGGCGTCTCGCGCCGGCACTGCCAGCTCAGCACGGACGGCCAGCGGTGGTGGGTCGAGGACCTGCAGTCGTCGAACGGGACCTACGTGAGCCCCGCGGGCGAACCGCTGCCGACGGACCCGGTCCCCGCCGGGCAGCGACGCGAGCTGTCCGACGGGGACCGGATCTACCTCGGCGCCTGGACGCGGCTCGTCGTCCGCAAGGCACTCCCGGGCGAGGTCTGAGCGGGGCTCAGCCCTCGCTCGCCCGAGGCTCGGCCTCGGCCGTGATCTGCGTCGCCGCACCGCTGCCCGCACGGTGCGCGACCTCGATCCGGCGGGGCCGGGCCTCCTCCGCGACGGGGATGGTCAGCGACAGCACCCCGTCCTCGTAGGACGCCGAGATCTTGTCGAGCGCGAGCCCGCGCCCCACCGTGAGCTGGCGGGCGTAGGTCCCCGAAGGCCGTTCGCGCGCGAGCCACTGGACGTCGGGGTCGGTCCGCTGGCTGCGCTCGGCGCGGATCGTCAGCGTCCGGTCCTCGACGGACACGTCGATCGTCCCCGGGTCGACGCCCGGAAGGTCCATCGTCAGGACGTAGTGTTCCCCCGCCCGGAACAGGTCGAGCGGCATACCACCCGACGCCGACGCGGCGGTCGTGCGTGCCCCGGACGCGAGCTGGCCGACCAGCCGGTCCATCGCGTCGAAGGTGGTCGTGAACGGGTCGGTCATCGCAGCCACACCTCTCACCTCCCTCGTCGGTCGGTCCCGGACCGTCCGGGACCGGTCGGTGCTCCCGCGAGGTAGGCACCTCGCAGGCGGCTACACGACTGTTCTAGCACTCTCCCCCGGGGAGTGCCAAGAGGTCGTCGCGCATCCCGGCCGAGGCCATCCGGAAGCACGTTTGTCGGCTTCCTCGGGTTCCGCCGCCCGTCGGCGCGATCCTGTTGGGGGAACCCTCCAACCGCTTGTGCGATTCGTGCACGCGACGCCACCGCGGTCGTCCGCGCCGCCGTCGTCGCGCACCGCCGCGAGTCGGGAGAGTGGACGTGGCCACGACGGGTCGAGCACCGACCCGCCACGACGACGCAGGGAGCGCCATGACCGACGCATCGACCGGGACGACCGCGGGGACGCCCCGGACCGCCACGACGACCCCCGCCCCGGCGGCCGGGACCCGCGGACCGCTCGCCCTCGACGCAGGCGACGCGGCGCGCGTCGCGACGTTCGCGGCGCTGATCGCGGCGCTCGGGATGCCGGGCTCGATCGCGTTGTTCGGGAACGCGGTCCCGATCACCCTCCAGACGCTCGGTGTCATGCTCGCGGGCGCGATCCTCGGTGCGTGGCGCGGCGCGCTCGCCGTCGCGACGTTCCTCGCGCTCGCGGCGGCGGGGCTCCCGGTCCTCGCGGGCGGGCGCGGCGGCCTCGGGGCGTTCGTCGGCCCGTCCGCCGGCTACCTGGTCGGGTTCCTCGTCGGGGCGGCGGTCGTGGGCTGGCTCGTCGACCGGCTGCGCCGGGTGACGTTCGTCGGCGTGCTCGTCGCGTGCCTCGTCGGCGGGGTTGCGGTGGTCTACGCGTTCGGCGTGCCGGTCCAGTCGCTCGTCACGGGGGTGCCGCTCGCGACCACCGCGCAGCTCTCCCTCGCGTTCGTGCCCGGCGACGTCCTCAAGGCGCTGGCCGCCGCGGCGATCACCGTCGGCGTCGTGCGGGCGTACCCGGCCGCGCGACGGTCGGGCCGCTCCGCAGGCCGTCCCGCGGCCGCCGGCCGCGCGTCCTCCTGACACCTGCGAGAGTGTCCGCGTGCCCGTCGCCCACCAGGTCCTGACGCACGCCGCCGACCCGGCGGCGCGCGACCGTCCCGCCCTGCGCACCCCCGAGCGGTCGCGCACCTACGCCGCGCTCGCCGCGGACGTGCGCGCGGGCGCGACGCACCTCGCCGCGACGGGCACGCGTCCCGGCGACCTCGTCGCCGTGTCCCTGCCCGACCCGCTGGACCTGCTGACGGCGGTCCTCGCCGCCGACCACGCGGGCGCGACGCCGCTCGTGTGCGACACGGCGTGGCCGCGCGCGCACCGCGCCGAGGTCCTGCGCACGCTGGCCCCCCGCACGTTCGTCGAGGTGCCGCTGCCGCGCGGGACCGGCGCCGTCCCCGACCTCGTGCCGGGACTCGCCCCGCAGCGGGGCGCGAGCCCCGGCACGGGCCACGCGCCCGCCCCGGACGACCTCGCGTGGGCGGGCTTCTCGTCGGGCAGCACCGGCCGGCCGCGCGCGGTCGTGCGCACCCGCGCGTCGTGGGCGGGGTCTTTCGACGACGTCACGCGGCTCCTCCGCCTCCGCCCCACCGACACCGTGCTCGTCCCGGGGCCCCTCGCGTCGTCCCTCTACTGCTTCGCCGCCGTGCACACGCTCGCCGTCGGGGCGTGCGCGTACCTCACGCGGACCCCGGCGGCCACGACCTCCGCGCTCGCGAGCAGCGACGTCGTGCACCTCGTGCCGCAGGTCCTCGACGACGTGCTCGACGCCGTCGCGGCGGGAGCGCCGTCGCGGCTGCGGCACGCGGTCGTCGGCGGCGCGTCCCTCGCCCCGGGGGCGCGGTCGCGCGCGGCGGCTCTCGGCATCGACGTGCTCGCGTACTACGGCGCGGTCGAGCTGTCGTTCGTCGCCTACGACCCCGACGGGTCGGGGCTGCGCGCGTTCCCGGGGGTCGACCTGGCCGTGCGGCCGCTGCCCGCGGCGAGCGTCGGTGAGGTCTGGGTCCGCTCGCCCTGGGTCTCGCGCGGGTACCTCGCGCGTGCCACGGGCCCGCTGCGCCGCGACGGCGCGTGGAGCACCGTCGGCGACCTCGCCGACCCCCTGCCCGAGCCCGCGCCGGGCGCCGCGCCCGCGTCGGCGCCCGGCGGGGAAGCCCGTGCCGGGCTCGTGCTGCGCGGCCGCGGGGACGGGGCGATCCTCACCGGCGGGTCGACCGTCGTGCCCGAGGACGTCGAGGTCGTGCTGCGCGCCGTGCCGGGCGTCCGGGACGTCGTCGTGCTCGGGACCGCGCACCGTCGCCTCGGCGCGGTCGTGAGCGCCGTCGTGGAGTGCGACGACCGGCCGGGGCTGCGCGCCCACCTGGAGCGCGTCGCGCGCGCGGCCCTCGCCCCGGCGCAGCGGCCGCGGCGCTGGTACGGCACGCGCGCCCTCCCCCGGACGCCGTCGGGCAAGCCCGCGCGCGGGGCCGTGAGCGAGGCTTTGCGCGGGACCGACCCGGCACGGTCGGGCCTGGAGCCGCTGCGATGAGACCGGGCCGAGGTGCGGCGGACGACACGCCCGTCGTGGTCGCGGCGCGCCGCACGTGGGTCGGGACGGCCGGGCACGGGCACCGGTCGCTGTCCGAGGTCGACCTCGCGGCCGCGGCTCTCGGCGCGACGCTCCACGACGCGCGCGCGGTGGGGGTCGCGGACGACGTCGTGGACGTCGTCCTGGGATGCTGCACCGGGCCGGGCGGGAACGTCGCCCGCGTCGCGGCGCTCGCCGCGGGCCTGGGCGTCGCCGTCCCGGGCCTCACCGTCGACCGCCAGTGCGCCTCCGGCCTCGCGGCGGTGCTCCTCGCCGCGCAGCAGGTCCGCGCGAGCGACGCCGGCCTGGTCCTCGCGGGCGGGACCGAGAGCGCGTCGCGCGCCCCGGCGCGCTCGCACCGCACGGCGTGGGGCGACGTGCCGTACGCGCGCGCCGCGTTCGCGCCGACGCCCTGGGCCGACCCCGGCATGGGCGCGGCCGCCGACGAGCTCGCGCGCCGCCGCGGTGTGACCCGCGAGCGCCAGGAGGCGTACGCGCTGCGCAGCCACGCGCGCACCCTGGCGGCGCACGCGGGCGGGCGGTTCGTGGCCGAGACCGTCCGGGTCGGCACGCCGGGGAGGTCGCTCGCGCGCGACGAGCGGGCCCGGCGCCTCGACGCCGCGGTGCTCGCCCGGCTGTCGCCCGCGTTCACGCCCGGCGGCACCGTCACCGCCGCCACCGCGAGCCCGGTGAGCGACGGCGCGGCGACCGTCGCGGTCGTGCCCGAGCGCGTCCGGCGCGGCCTCGGTGCCCCCGGCCTGCGCGTGCTCGCGTCGGCGACGGTCGGCTGCGACCCCGCCCTGCCGGGGTGGGGTCCGGTCCCCGCGGTGCGCGCCGCGCTGGAGCGTGCGGGCGCGCGGCTCGACGACGTCGCGGCGGTCGAGGTCGTCGAGGCGTTCGCCGCGCAGGTCCTCGCGGTGACCGACGCGCTCGGCCTCGACCCGCTCGCCGACCCCGCCGACGACGCCCGCGTGTGCGCGGACGGCGGCGCGCTCGCACTCGGGCACCCGTGGGGCGCGAGCGGCGCCGTGTCGGTCGTGCGGCTGTTCTCCCGGCTCGTGCGCGCGGGCGCGCCGGCCGGGACGCTCGGCCTCGCGACGGCGGCGGTCGGGGGCGGGCTGGGCGTCGCGGCCGTGCTGGAGGTCGTCCGGTGATCCCGAGAGCCCGGGCCCGGCAGCGGCGACGAGACGCCGTCGGGGGCGCCCCGACCGCTCCGGTGGAGACGCCCGGCGCGATCCCCGGGACCGGCACGTCGGACACTCCCGGCCCGGAGGCACCCGGGCCCGGCTGCACGGTCCGGATCGAGGACGTGCACGTCCGCCTCGGCGAGCGGGACGTGCTCCGCGGGATCGACCTCGAGCTGCGCGAGCGGCGCGTGGGGATCGTCGGGGCCAACGGCTCCGGCAAGAGCACGCTCGCGCGCCTGCTCAACGGGCTGGTGGTACCGACGTCGGGCCGCGTCCTGGTCGACGGGCTCGACACCTGGCGCGACGGCGCGGCGGTCCGCAAGCGCGTGGGGTTCGTCTTCACCGACCCGGACGCCCAGATCGTGATGCCGACCGTCGCGGAAGACGTCGCCTACTCGCTGCGTCGCCGTGCTCCGGCCGAGCGCGACGCGCTCGTGCGCACGGCCCTCGCCGCGCGCGGCCTGGCGGACCACGCGGACCATCCCGCCCACCTCCTCTCGGGCGGGCAGAAGCAGCTCCTCGCGCTCACGTCCGTGCTCGCCGCGGGGCCGCGGCTCGTCGTCGCGGACGAGCCCACGACGCTCCTCGACCTGCGCAACACGCGGCGGTTCGCCGCCGAGCTCGCGGCGCTCCCCCAGCAGGTCGTGCTCGTCTCGCACGATCTCGCGCTCATGGACGTGATGGACCGCGTGCTCGTCGTCGACGACGGTCGGGTCGTCGCGGACGACGAGCCGGGCCCCGCCGTCGCGCACTACCTGCGCCTCGTCGACGGGGCGCCGCCGTGACCCCGGGGACGTACCGGCCGGGGAGGTCGGCGCTGCACCGGGCCCCGGCCGGGGCCAAGCTCGTGGGCCTCGCGCTGGCCTCGGCCGTCGTGCTCCTCGTGTCGTCGCCGGCGGGGGTCGGCGCGGTGGTCCTCGTCGTCGGTGCGCTCTACGCGGTCGCGTGCGTGGGCCCAGGCGCGGCGTGGGACCAGGTCCGGCCCCTGCGCCTGGTGGCGCCCGTGCTCCTCGCCGTCCAGTGGTTCGCCCTGGGACCGGTGCCGGCGGTCGTGCTCACGACCCGGCTCGTCGCGCTCGTCGCGCTCGCGGGGCTCGTGCTGCTCACGACCCGGACGTCCGCCGTCCTCGCCGCGATCGAGCGGGGGCTGCGGCCGCTGCGCCGCCTCGGCGTCGACGTCGACCGCGCGGCCCTCGTCCTGTCGCTCGCCGTGCGCTGCGTCCCCGTCGTCGCCGCCCTGGCCCAGCGCGTGCGCGACGCCTGCCGGGCGCGTGGCCGTGAGCACGACGTCCGCGCCTACGCGGTCCCGCTCGTCGTCGGCGCCCTGCGCCAGGCCGACGCGCTCGGCGACGCGCTGCGCGCCCGCGGCCTCGACGACTGACTGCCGTTCCCGCCGTCGTGCCGAGGGAGAGCCGTGGTCTCGCGAGGTGGAGCCGTGGCCAGGACCAGACCTCTACCTCGGCGTACCAGGCCTCTCCCTCGCCGAGAGGCCGCTCTCATCGGGTCGCAGGTTCGCCGGTGGCGCGGTGGCCCCGGAGGGAGACGACCGCGGCGACGAGGATGCCGACCACGGTCACGACGAGCAGGGCGCGGTAGTCGACGGCGCCCACGAGGGCGGCGCCGACCACGGTCAGCACGAGCTGCGGGACGTTGACGAGCAGCAGGCTCGCCGCGGCGACGCGTCCCTGGAGCCCCGGAGGCGTGCGAAGCTGCCGCTCGGTGACGAAGCCGACGATGGACCACGTCGCGCCGAGCCCGACCGCGCCCAGCCCGAGGACGATCGCGACGGCGCTGGTCCCCGTCGCGGGGACGATGCCGAGCGCGAGCACGAGCAGTCCCAGCGCGACGAGCCGCTGCGCGCCCCACCGCGCGACGAGTCGGGCCGCCGTCAGCCCCGCGACGATCGCGGTGAGGGCCTGGACGGAGGAGATCGGGCCCAGCAGCGCCGCGGGCAGGCCGAGCCCGTCCTCGACGATCGCGAGGCTGACCGCGTTCAGGAGCCCGACCCCCGCGAACGCGACGAGCATGGCGAGCGTGAGCACGCCGAGCGGCGCCGTGCGCACGAGGTGGCGGAAGCCCGCCGTCAGCTCGGCCAGGTACGGCTCGCGCTCGGCGGCGGGGGTCGGCGGCGTCTCGACGAGCCGGATGCGGCCGATCACCGTGCCCGCGACCGCGAACGCGACCGAGGCCGCGACCACGAGGGGCCACGCGCCCGCGAGCGCGTACGCGCCCGCGCCGACGACCGGCATGAGGAGGCGGAAGACCTGGTCGATGGTCGTGAGCCGACCGTTCGCGGGGGCGATCGCCTCGTCCGGGAGCATGTCGCGCACGAGGCCGGCCTGGGCCGCCGCGGTCGCGAACCCGACCCCCGAGTAGACGACCGTCACCACGAACACGAGCCAGACCTGCTCGGGCCCGCGGACCGCGAGGAGGGCGAGCAGGCTCACCGCGCCGACGAGGTACGTGACGACGAGCATCCGCCGTCGCGACACCCGGTCCGCGAGCTGCCCGAGGAGCGGGGACGCGAGCGCCGGCAGGCCGAGCGCCGCGAACACGAGCCCGGCGGCGCCGTTGGAGCCCGTGAGGTCCTTGACCCACACGGCGAGGATGATCGCGAGGACCGAGTCGGCGAAGTTCGTGAACCCCCACGCGACCGACAGGAGGCGGAAGGGGCGGGAGCGCAGCGCGGCGCGGGGGTCCGGGACGTCGCCGGGAGCAGCGGCGGGGACGGTCGTGGCGACGGTCTCCTCGGCCGCCGCGGGGACGTCCTCCGGCGCGGTCCGTGCCGTGACGGCCGTCGGCTCGGGAGGCGTGCTCATCGCGGGGCCTCCGGGAGGTCGGCGTTGACGATCGAGAAGAGGCGCGCGCGACGCGCTCCCGCGGGACGGAGCGACGGGTCGTCCCAGCGTCCCCGGAAGCGGTCCGTGAGCGCCTCGACCTCGCGGGCGAGCGCGTCGAGCTCCTCGCGCGTGGCGTAGAAGGACGCGCCGGTCATCGTCGAGGCGAGGAGCCACTGCGGGTCGTCGGCGGCGGAGCCGGCGAGCCACGCCCGGACGCGCGCCGTCTCCTGGTCCAGCATGAGGGTCGCCACCGCGCCCGCGGCGTGCAGGGACTCCGGCACGTCGGGGTCGAACTTCGTCTGGCGTCCGCGCCCGACGGAGCGCCACGGCCGCTCCTTGCCGCGCCGCTCCGCGGGCTCGACGTACCCGTACTTCGCGAGCATCCGCAGGTGGAAGGAACAGCTCGCGACGGACTCCCCCGTCACCTCGGCGCACCGGGTCGCGGTGACCTCGCCCTCGTCGTCGAGCAGCGCGAGGATCCGCAGGCGCAGCGGGTGGGCGAGCGCCCGGATCGTCGCCGGGTCGGTCGCGACGACCTGCCCGGGCTCGGGCCGCGGGCCGCGCGGGAGGCGGTCCGACGACGCCGGGCCGGTGTCGGTCGGGACGGCCGCGGCGTCCGGCGAGCCGGCGGGCGGGTCGGCTGGTGTGCTCATGCCCGCCACGCTAGTTCACGAAAGAGTTCTTGCGCAAGAGTTCTTTAGTAAGCGTCTGCCGCTCCGGGATCCTCCCGGCGCGCGACCACGAGGTCGTGGACGCGGCTCACCGCGACCACGACGCCGAGCACCGCCACGGCGAGCGACAGCCCCGCCAGCACGTCGGTGAGGAAGTGGTAGCCGAGGTAGAGCCGGCTCAGCGCCACGGCACCGATCACCACGACCGACGCCGCGGCCCAGACCGCCAGGACACGGCCGTCGTGGTGGCGGTGCCACACCAGGTAGCCACCGACGAGGACGAGCGTCGCTGCCCCGATCGTGTGACCGGACGGGAAGGAGAACGAGCGCTCCACCCCGGCGACGACCATCGAGACGTCGGGCGGCCGCGGCCGCGCGATCGCGGCCTTGAGCACCGTCGAGACCAGCGTCGCGAGCACCATGGCCCCCGCGAGCAGCCCGGGTTCCCACCACGTCCCCGTGCGGCGCGCCCACACCAGGCACCCCACCGCGACGAGGACGGGCAGCACGAACGGGCCAGACACGGTCGTGACCACCGTCAGGACGCCCGTCGCGACCGGGGTGCGGTGCGCGACCATCCACGCGAGCAGCGGCTCGTCGAGACGCCACAGGTCGTCCTGGTCGCGGACCGCGTCCAGGAGGAGCGCGAACCCCGCGACCCCGGCGAGCACCAGGAGCACGCCCGGCCACACGCTCGCCAGAACCTCGCGCGCGGACACGCCGCGCCGTTCGCCCGCCGTGCCGCGTGCCTGCCCGTCTGCCGCGCTCATCCCCGGAGGCTACGCACGGCGGGCCGACGGCGCAGCGCGACCGTCCGCCGTCGGGCACCAGGGCACCCACCCGACGCTCGTGGCGAAAAAGGGATGCACCGCCCACGACGACCGTGGTCGTATGTACCCACACCGCGGTGACGTCCGTCCGGTCCGTACCGGGCGGTGGAGGGTCCGGCCAGACCCACGAACCCAGCGTCACGAGAGCAGACCATGCATCCCTTGATCACGTACGACGTGGCGGCCCTCAGCCGTCGCGAGCAGCTGCAGGAGCAGACCCTGCGCCGGTCGCAGCTGCGCCGCACCACGACCCGCGTCCCGGCGAACACCCGGCAGGCCCGCCTGCCGCGCCGCACCGCATGACGCGCACCGACCGCTCGCCGCGCCGGGGACCTTCCCCGACAGGCGGCGGCGCACCTCGCCGAAGGCCCCGACCGTCCGGACCCCCGTGGACCGGACAGCCGGGGCCTTCGTCGTGCGCGCCGCGGCTAGGCTGTGGCGCGTGAGTCCTGTGAACGCGAACGAACGCATCGTCTGGATCGACTGCGAGATGACCGGGCTGGACCTGGGCGCCGACGCCCTCGTCGAGGTCGCCGCCGTCGTCACCGACTCCGAGCTCAACGTGCTCGGCGACGGGGTCGACGTGCTGGTCCGCCCTCCCGCCGAGGCGCTCGAGCAGATGGGCGACTTCGTCCGCCAGATGCACACGACCTCCGGGCTGCTCGACGAGCTCGACGAGGGCCTGACGCTCGCCGAGGCCGAGCAGCGCGTCCTCGACTACGTCCGCACGTGGGTCCCCGAGCCGGGCAAGGCACCGCTGGCCGGCAACTCCGTCGGCACCGACAAGGGCTTCCTCGACCGCGACATGCCCGCGCTCATGAGCCACCTGCACTACCGGATCATCGACGTGTCGTCCGTCAAGGAGCTCTCGCGCCGCTGGTACCCGCGCGCGTACTTCTCGTCGCCGGAGAAGCACGGCGGTCACCGCGCCCTCGCGGACATCCTCGAGAGCATCGACGAGCTGCGCTACTACCGCGCCGCCGTGTTCGTCCCCCAGCCCGGTCCCGACTCCGCGACGGCGCGCAAGGTCGCCGAGCAGGTGGTGGCGACGAGCGTCACGCGCGGTCGGACCCGACCCGCCGACGACGCCGAGACCTCCGTGGCCACCGTCACAGGGTCCGCCGACTCCTGACCTCGAAAAGCGGTCCGGGAGCCCCTCCCGGACCAGGTACACTTTTCGACGGCCGGTGCTTCACGCGCCGGTCATGGTGGGTATAGCTCAGCTGGTAGAGCACCTGGTTGTGGTCCAGGGGGTCGCGGGTTCAAGTCCCGTTACTCACCCCAGACGGCGAGGGCCGGTCTCCGAGACGGAGGCCGGCCCTCGCCGCGTCTCCCCGGTGCTCGGCGCCCGTGTCAGGCGGTGCGGTGCGAGGCGACGGCGAGCACGCCGCCCAGGCCGATCATCATGCCGCCGCCCGTCGCGCGGACCGCGCTCAGGCGCCGGGGCGACGAGGCGAACCACGACCGCGCCGCTCCCGCCGCGAGCGCCCACGCGCTGTCGCAGACGAACGCGATCACCGTGAAGACCAGCCCGAGCACCATCATCTGGGCGGGCACGCGACCGGCGTGGAAGTCCGTGAACTGCGGCAGGACCGCGACGAAGAACACGATGGTCTTCGGGTTCGTCACGCCGACGACGTAGCCCTGCCGCACGACGCGCCACCACGGCTCGCGCACAGGCGCGACCGCGACCGCGACGGCCCTCTCCCGCCGGTGCCGGATCGCCTGGACGCCGAGGTAGACGAGGTAGGCCGCGCCGACGAGCTTCACGCTCGTGAACACCGCGACGGACGTCGCGACGACGGTCCCGACCCCGAGCGCCACGGCGGCGACGAGCGTCAGCGCGCCGAGCTCGTTGCCGAGGACGCTCAGCACCCCGCCCCGGTGCCCGAGCGCCAGCGACCGGCCGACGACGAAGAGCACGCTCGGGCCGGGGACCACGACGAGCACCAGCGAGGCGAGCGAGAAGGCGAGCAGGGATTCGAGGTGCGGCACAGCGCCACGATAGGCCCCGACGTGACGAGCGTCACGGGAGATTCACGCGCGGCCCGCGGCGGACCCACGGGGCGTGCCACGACGCGAAGCCGACGTACCGGTGCGAGTGCGACGTGTCGGTGGTTCGTCGTACGGTCTGTGAGACGCGAGGCATTGCGCTTGACTGGCCGAACCGCGGTCGTGGTTGGGTGGAGGCCGTTTACCGACTGTCGGGAGGCAGCGCCCCATGATCGAGTTCCGATCGGTCACCAAGACGTACCCCGACGGCACGGCGGCGGTCGCGGACTTCGACCTGGTGATTCCGCCCCACCGCACGACGGTGCTCGTCGGGTCGTCCGGGAGCGGCAAGACGACCCTCCTGCGCATGATCAACCGCATGGTGGAGCCCACGTCGGGAACGATCGAGATCGACGGCGCCTCCATCCTCGACCGGGACCCCGTGAAGCTGCGCCGCAGCATCGGCTACGTGCTCCAGAACGGCGGGCTCCTCCCCCACCACAAGGTCGTCGACAACGTGACGACGGTCCTGCGCCTCGAGGGCACGCCGCGCCGGCAGGCGCGCGACCGCGCGCTCGAGCTGCTCGACACCGTGGGGCTCGACCGGGCGCTCGCGGACCGCTACCCCAGCCAGCTCTCGGGGGGGCCAGCAGCAGCGCGTCGGCGTGGCGCGCGCGCTCGCCGCGGACCCGAACATCCTCCTCATGGACGAGCCCTTCGGGGCCGTCGACCCGATCGTGCGCGCCGAGCTCCAGACGGAGACGATCCGGCTCCAGCGCGAGCTGGAGAAGACGGTCGTCTTCGTCACGCACGACATCGACGAGGCCTTCCTGCTCGGCGACCAGGTCGTCATCCTCGAGAAGGGGGCGCAGGTGGCCCAGATCGGGTCGCCCAGCGAGATCATCGAGAACCCTGCGAGCGAGTTCGTCGCGAGCTTCATCGGGGCGGAGCGCGGCGCCCGGGCGCTGCACACGAAGCGCACGGAGCACGGGACCGTGCTCGTGGACGGCACCGGCCGCACGCAGGGCGTCCTGGTCGACGACCACGTCGAGGGCAGCGCATGACCTGGGTCCTGGACAACCTCGACCTCATCGGCCGCCTCACGGTCGAGCACCTGAGCCAGTGCGTGCTGCCCATCGTGCTCGGGTTCCTCGTCTCGATCCCGCTGGGCTGGCTCGCCTTCCGGTTCCGCCTCACGCGGGGCCTCGTGCTCACCCTCGTCGGGCTGCTCTACACGATCCCGTCGCTCGCGCTGTTCGCGCTGCTCCCGCCGCTCCTCGGCATCAGCTTCCTCTCCGAGCTCAACCTGGTCGTCGCGCTGACGATCTACGCCGTGGCGATCATGACCCGGTTCGTCGCGGACGCCCTGGCCTCGGTCGACCCGACGGTGCGGCAGGCGGCCCTCGCGGTCGGGTACGGGCCGTGGCGCCGCTTCTGGCAGGTCGACCTCCCGCTCGCGGGCCCGGTCGTGCTCGCCGGGCTGCGCGTCACGGCGGTGTCGACCATCTCGCTCGCGACGGTCGGCATCCTCATCGGGATCGACAACCTCGGGTACCTCTTCACCAACGGCTACCAGCGGCAGATCGTCGCCGAGATCCTCTCGGGCGTCGTCGCGGTCGTCGTCATCGCCCTGCTCGTCGACCTGCTGCTCGTGCTCGCCGGGCGAGCGGTCATGCCCTGGTCCCGGAAGGTGCGCGCATGAACCTGTTCTCCGACGCGATCGCCTGGATCTTCTCCCCCGACCGGCTCACGGGCGCGCTCCCCCTCCCCGAGGCGATCTGGACCCACCTCGCGTTCACGTTCGTCTCGGTGCTGATCGCCGCGGCGATCGCGATCCCCGCGGGGTGGGCCATCGGCCACACCGGACGCGGGCGGGAGTTCGCGGTCGCCCTCTCGGGCGCGGCCCGTGCGGTCCCGTCCTTCGGGCTCGTCCTCCTCCTCGTCCTCGTCCTCGGCGTGACCCACAAGATCGCGGCGTCCACGACGGCGTTCGTCCTGCTGGCGATCCCACCGATCCTCGCGGGCGCCTACGCGGGCGTGGAGGCCGTCGAGCGGCGCGTCGTCGACGGCGCCCGGTCCGTCGGCATGACCGGGTGGCAGGTGCTCTTCAGGGCCGAGGTGCCGCTCGGGCTCCCGCTGCTCATCGGCGGGCTGCGTTCCGCGACGCTCCAGGTCGTCGCGACCGTGACCCTCGCGGGGTACGTCGGCAACTGGGGCCTCGGCTTCTACATCGTGCAGGGCATCCAGATCCGCGACTTCTCCCAGATCCTCGGCGCCGCCCTCCTCATCGTCGTCCTGGCCGTCGTGCTCGACGCGCTGTTCGCGATCCTCCAGCGGGTCGTCGTGCCGCGCGGCGTGACCGCGGGCCGCTCCTCGGACGACGAACCTGCCCGGCGGCGCCGCCGCCGGGTCCCCGCACCGACCACCGCCTGACGCGCGGCCCCGACGGCCGTACCGCCCACCGCCAGACCGACCTCTCCCACTCCCTCCCGGTCCCCGGGACGGCCCTCAGAAAGGCAGACACATGCGCACCACCCGACGCACCGCCGCCCTCGTCGCCGCCGCGGCGACCGCCGTCCTCGCTCTCACCGCCTGCGGCGGCGGGTCCGACCCGCTCGACGCCGACACCGGGACTTCCGACGGTGGGAGCGCGGCGTCCGACACCATCGTCGTCGGCTCCCAGGCGTACTACTCGAACGAGATCATCGCCGAGATCTACGCCCAGGCGCTCGAGGCCGAGGGCTTCACGGTCGAGCGGAACTTCTCGATCGGCCAGCGCGACGCCTACATGCCGGCGCTCGAGAGCGGCGAGGTGCAGCTCTTCCCGGAGTACACGGGCAACCTGCTCCAGTTCTTCGACCCGGAGACCACGGCGACGTCCCCCGACGACGTGTACGCCGCGCTGCAGGAGGCCCTGCCCGACGGGCTCACCGTCCTCGACCAGTCGAGCGCGACCGACCAGGACTCGTACAACGTGACCGAGGCGTTCGCCACGGAGCACGACCTCACGAGCATCGCCGACCTCGCGGGCCTCGACGTGCCGCTCACGCTCGGCGGGCCCGCGGAGCTCGAGCAGCGCCCCTACGGCCCGCAGGGCCTCAAGGACGTGTACGGCGTCGACGTGTCGTTCGTCGCGACGGGCGACACGACCGTGCAGGACCTCGTCGCCGGCACGGTGAACGTCGCGAACGTGTTCAGCGCCGACCCGCGCATCCAGACCGAGAAGCTCGTGACGCTCGAGGACCCGGAGAGCCTGTTCCTCGCCTCGAACGTCGTGCCGCTCGTCAACGCGGACATCGCCGACGAGATCGCGGACGTCATCAACCCCGTCAGCGCGGCGCTCACGCCCGAGGGCCTCGTCGCCCTGAACGTGCAGTCCACGGAGGACCAGCGCTCGCCCGAGGACATCGCGGCGGACTGGCTGTCGGAGAACGGCCTGGCCTGACGAGGATCGGACTCTCCGGAGCGCGGCCCGGGGTCGACGGTCTCGTCGGCTCCCGGGCCGCTCTCGTGGGCGGTGACGACCGCGGGTCAGAACGCTGCGAGGTTCTCCCGGAGCGACGCGCCGCGATCGGTGCGGAGGATGCCGCGGCGGCGCAGGACCGGGACGAGCTCGTCGAGCGTGCGGTGCACGGTGACCGGGTGCAGGTCGCCCCACAGCAGGAACCCGTCGTTGTCCGCGTCGTCACCGAGCTCCTCGAACACGTCGGCGAGCTCGTCGGCCGTGCCGACGAACCCGCTGCGGTCCGACAGCCGCCCGAGCCGCGCCTGCGCGCCGAGCAGCGTGCGCAGCGGCGTCGTGGCGACGTCGTGCGTCCCGACCAGACGCGCGATGCTCCCGTGCGAGACGTGGTCGCCGAAGACCCCGAGGTCGAGCGGCCGGTCGAGGTCGAGCGTCGTCAGGTCGGTCTCGAGATCGCTCGACTGACGCTCCGCGACCCGGCGGAGGGTGCCGTCGTCCGGGTGGGCCGACGCGGCGACGAGCCGGTCGGCCTCCTCCCGGCTCGACACCAGCACCGGCTGGACCGCGAAGAGGATCTTCACGTCGGAGGGCGAGCGCCCGGCCGCCACCGCGGCCGCGTGGACCCGTCCCCGGTACGCGCGCACGCTCTCGACGTCCAGCGGCGGGAGCGCGAGCTGCACGTCGGACCGCGTACCCGCGAAGGCGAGTCCTCGGCCCGAGCCGCCCGGCGACACGACGACCGGCTCGCCGTCGGTGAAGGGCACGAAGTTGAGGGGACCGTCGAACGCGTAGTGCTCGCCACGGTGGCGGACCGCGTCCATCCGGCTCCCGTCGGCGTACCGGCCGCTGGCCGGGTCCGCGACGAGCGCGCCCTCGTCCCAGCTCCGCCAGAGCGATCGCACGCCGTCGAGCCACTCCTCCGCTCGGTCGTACGCGGCGTCGTGGCCGAGGGGCGCTCCGTCCCCGAAGTGCCGGGCGGAGCCCGTGTCGGTCACGACGTTGAGCCCGAGCCGGTGGCCGCTGAGGTGCTGGAGCGTCGCGAGCTGGCGCGCCGCCGTGTACGGGCCGACCGCGGCGGGGTTGACGGTCGGCACGACGCCGAGGTGCCGCGTCGCCTGGAAGAGGTAGGGCGCGAGCAGCAGCGGGTCCAGCTTGGGCCCGCCGAACGCGTGCCGCACGCGCAGGTCGATCGTCGCGGCCGAGCCGAGCGACGGCGCGTCCTCGATGACCAGGAGGTCGAGCCCGGCCTGGTCGAGCTCGCGGGCGGACTGCTGGTAGAGGTCGGGAGACGTCCAGCGGTAGCCCCAGTCGAGGTACGGATGGCCCCAGCCGTGGGGTCCGAAGCCGCGCGCGAGGAACCACCCCAGGTGCTGCGGGCGGCTCACGACACCCTCCCCGGAGCGGCCGGGAAGGTCGCCAGGGCCTGCTCGAGGTCGGCGACCAGGTCCAGCGGGTCCTCGATCCCGATCGAGACGCGCAGCGTGCCCGGCCAGATGCCCGCGGCCGCCTGCTCCTCCGGCGAGCGCAGCACGTGGCTCGTGCTCGCGGGGTGCAGGACCAACGAGCGCACGTCTCCCAGGTGCGTCATGTGCGTGAAGAGGCGCACGCTCTCGACCACGTGCCGCGCGGCATGCTCCCCGTCGCGCAGCGTGAAGGAGAAGACCGACCCCTGGCCGTCGGGCAGGTAGCGCCGCGCGAGGTCGTGCGACGGGCTCGACGGGAGTCCCGAGTAGTCGACCGAGAGCACCTCGGGACGTCCGGCGAGCCACTCGGCCACCTCGAGCGCGACGGCGCTCTGCCGTGCCACGCGCAACGAGAGCGTCTCGACCCCCTGCGCGACGAGGAACGCCGTGAACGGCGACGGTGTCGGCCCGAGCCGCGGCGCCACGACCTCGCGCGCGTAGGCGATGCGGGCGCTCCCCCCGAAGCGCTCGACGTAGCCGGGACCGCCGAGTCGAGTCCGCTCCACGAGGTGCGGGAACAGCGCGCCCGACCGTCCGGCGTCGAACGTCCCGGCATCGACCACGACCCCGCCGAGCACCGCGCCCTGCCCGGCGAGGAACTTGCTCGCCGAGTGCACGACGACGTCCGCCCCGTGCTCGATCGGGCGCAGCAGGTACGGCGTGGCGAGCGTGTTGTCGACGACCAGCGGCAGCCCGTGAGCGTGCGCGACGCGCGCGACGGCGGCGAGGTCGACCAGGTCGTTGCGGGGGTTGGGAACCGACTCGCAGAACAGCACGCGCGTGTCGGGCGTGATCCGCCGGGCCCACTCGTCGGGGTCGTTGGCGTCCTCGACGAAGTCGGTCTCGATCCCCAGTCGGGGCAGGTTCTCCATGAACAGCCCGCGCGTCCCCTCGTAGACGCTCGTCGCGGACAGGACGCGCTGCCCCGCGGCGACGAGGGCGAGCACCGCCACCGTGACCGCAGCCTGCCCGCTCGCCACGAGCAGCGCCTCCGCGCCTCCCTCGAGGTCCGCCACCTTGCGTTCGGCGGCGTCCGTCGTCGGGTTGCCGTGGCGGGTGTACGCGTACCCCTCGCCCGTGCCGAAGTGCGCCCCCGCCTGCTCGAAGTCGTCGAACCGGAACCCCGCCGTGAGGAAGACGGGCGTCGCGCGCGGGCGCACGCCGCCGGGACCGCACGCGGCGTCGCCCGCGTGGACCTGGCGCGTGGTGAAACCCCGCGCGGAGCCGGTGCCGACCACGGGGGTCGGCACCTCGGTGCGGATCGGCAGCATGGTCGGCCTCTCGGTGTCGCGGGACGGGGCGACACCGTACGGTCGGTCGCGCCTGACGCCACCCCCGAGCCGCGACCTTCTCACCGCACGAGACGATGTGAACGGCTCGGCCGACGTCTCCGCGCCGGTGCGGCGTGAGCGGCGTCAGGCGGCGACGCGCGCGGCGATCGCGTCGGCGAACCGGTCGAGCGATCCCGGCGCGAGGGCGAGGAACAGGGACGGCTCGGTGAGCTCGAGCTCGATGACGACGACGCCGCCGTCGTTGCCCGTCACGACGTCGACGCGCGCGTACAGGAAGCTCGCCACGTCCCCGCCGCCGACCGCGTCGGCCGCCGCCGCGAGCGCGCGGCGCGAGACGTCGAGCTGCTCCTCGGTCGCGGTGAACGGGCTCATCTCCTCCTGCTGGTAGAGGCCGCGGGTCGGGCGGTGCGGGCCGGTGAGGAGCGCGTTCTTGCGCACGGCGTGGGAGAACTCGCCGTCGACGAAGACGAGGCCCGTCTCGCCCGCGGTGTCGACGCTCGTCACGTACGGCTGCACCATGACCTCCCGGCCCGAGACCAGCAGGTTCTTCGCGTGCTGGATCGCGAGCCCGCGCGAGTGCGCCTCGCCGGCCTGGTACCGGCCGGTGTCCTTGGCCCCCGCGCTGACGACCGGCTTGATGACGAAGTCGCCCTGGGCGGGCAGCCGCGTGTGGATCGCGCGCGAGGACAGGTTGCGCGCCGGGTCGAGCCACAGCGTCGGGATGACGGGGATCCCCGCGCCCTCCAGCTCGCGCAGGTAGCCCTTGTCGGTGTTCCAGCGCAGCACGGCCTCCGCGTTGAGGATGCGCGGGACGCGCGTCGCCCACGCGACGAACTCGTCGCGCCGGGCCGAGTAGTCCCACGTCGAGCGCACGACGACGGCGTCGAACGCGCCCCAGTCGACGTCCGGGTCGTCCCAGACGGCGGGCTGCGCGGCGACGCCGCGGGCGTCGAGCGCGCGCACGAGCGGCGCGTCGTCGGGGTCCAGGTGCGGCAGGACGGAGCACGTCGCGAGGGCGACGCGCGGGGCGGAGGTCTCGGTCGTCACGCCCCGAGCCTAGGGGACGGGACCGTCGCGCGGGCGCCCCGGCCCCCTGTGACCCGCTCGGCCTGGGCGACGCGCCCTCGCCGCCCGTGACGTCGCGCGCTACAGCCCGTACTCCTCGAGGAAGCGCAGCCAGACCTCGCTCACCGTCGGGTACGACGGCACCGCGTGCCACAGGCGCCGCAGCGGGACCTCGCCCACGACGGCGATCGTCGCGGCGTGCAGCATCTCCGCCGCATCGGGGCCGACGAAGGTGGCGCCCACCACGACCTCGCGCGCGGCGTCGACGACGAGCTGGGCGCTGCCGGCGTAGTCCTCGGCGCGCACCGCGGCGCCGGAGACGTTCGCGAGGTCGTACCGCACGACCCGCACGTCGATCCCGGCCTCGCGGGCGGACGCCTCGGTGTGCCCGACGGCCGCGACCTCGGGGCGCGTGAAGACGACCTGCGGGGACGCGACGCCGTCGGCCGTCGCCGCGAACCGCGACCACGGCTCGGGCGCGGACCCGACGGCGGGCGCCTGCTCCCCGGCGGTCGGCGCGCCGTCGGCGTCCGCGTCGCCGAAGCGGGCCGCGACGACGTCGCCCACGACCCGGCCCTGGTACTTGCCCTGGTGGGTCGTCGCGACCCGCCCGGTGACGTCGCCCGCGGCGTACAGCCAGCCGCCGGACCCCCCGACGCCGTCCGGCCCCACCCCTCGGACGAGCATCGTGTCGTCGACGTCGAGCGCGCGCCCCGGGACGAGCCCGACGGCGTCGACGCCGAGGTCCTGGGTCCGCGGGACACGACCGGTCGCGACGAGCACCCGCTCCGCGGTCACGGGCGACAGGTCCGGTGCCTTGCCGGCGCCGCCCGCGCCCCGCCGCGACCCGACGGCCGACAGCGTGAGGCGCGCCCCGCCGTCGGGCAGCGCCTCGACCGACTCGGTGCCCACGCCGAGGCGCACGTCCACGCCGAGCTCGCGGAGGGAGGCAGCCACCATCTCGCCCGCCCACGGCTCGGTCCGGCCGAGCAGGCCACCGCGCGACAGCACGGTGACGCGGGACCCGAGGTCGGTGAACGCGACGGCCATCTCGGTCGCGACCACTCCCCCGCCCACGATCACGAGCGACTCCGGCACGTCCTCCACCGCCGTCGCCTCGCGGCTCGTCCAGGGGTTCGCGTCGACGAGGCCGGGCACGTCCGGGAGCACGGGGACGCTCCCCGTCGCCACGATCACCGCGTGCCGGGCCGCGAGCCGTCGCGTCCGCGGGAGCCCGTCCGGGTCGGCGTCGGGCTCCTCGGCGACGACCTCGACGAGGCGCGGCCCGACGATCCGGCCCAGGCCGCGCACGAGCGTGATCCCGGCGCCCTCGACCCACGAGACCTGACCACCGTCGTCCCAGTCCGCCACCATCGCGTCGCGGCGCGCGAGGACGGCGGGGACGTCGAGCGCGTCGTCGACGCCCACCCCGGGGACGCCCCGCGCCTCGGCGCGCGCCGCGCCGGGACGCAGGAGCGTCTTCGAGGGGATGCACGCCCAGTACGAGCACTCGCCGCCGACCAGCTCGGCCTCGACGAGCGCGACGCTCAGGCCCGTGCGCCCGGCGCGGTCGGCGGCGTTCTCCCCGACGGGTCCGCCGCCGATCACGATCACGTCGTAGGTGTCGTCGGGCGCGGTCGGCTGCTGCGGGTCGCTCGTCATGGGCCCATCCTCACGCGGTGACGCGGTCGGCGCTCAGCGGGACGTCGGCGGGCTCGTCGGCGGGCTCGTCGGCGGGCTCGTCGGCGGGCTCAGGCGACGCGCGCCTCGTCGAGCCGGTCGAGGACCTGCCGGACGGTCTCGGCGACGGTCCACCCGGTCGTGTCGAGGTGCAGGCCGCCGGGGGTCTCCCGCGCCGCGGCCGCGAACTCGCCCGGCGTCCACTCCCCGTACGCCTGCTTGTGCCGGGCCGCGTCGCGCGCGGCGAGCGTCGCGGCGTCGGGCGCGAGCACGACGGCGTAGCACGGGCGGGTGCGCACGCGCGCCGTGAACCGCTCCAGGTCGGGCCCCAGGAGGATGTCCTGGACGACGGCGACCACGCCGGCCGCGGCGTACGTGTCCGCGGCCTGGGCCGCGAGCCGCTGTCGCAGGTCGAGCTGGGCGCGGGCCGCGGGCGACAGGGGCGGCGCCATCGACGCCTGACCGCTCACGACGAACCGCCGGAACAGGTCGCCGCGCACGTGCGCCGCCAGCGGGAACGTCCGCGCGAGCGCCTCGGCGACGGTCGACTTGCCCGAGGCCATCGCCCCCGTGACCACGAGGACGGGCGCCGGGGTCGCCGCGGGAGCGACCGCGTCGGGCGGGGTCGGAGAGGTCATGGCGCGACCGTACGTCGCCGGCCGTGCCCACGGCGACGGGATTGCGGCGCGAGGAGTCGTCGGCGCGGCGAGGGCGGCAGCGCGCGCGTCGACCGGACCACCGGACGCGCGGACACCCCCGGTCCGACCGGACCGGGGGGTGTCCTCGTGGGGAGCGGAGGAGCGTCCCGCTAGTGCGTGACCGCCTTCTCGGCCCCCGCGCCCGTGAGCGAGCGGACCTCCATCTCGGCGAACTTCTCCGGGTGCGGCTTCTCCTTGCTGAGCAGCGTCCCGAGGATCCCCAGCAGGAACGCGAGCGGGATGGAGACGATGCCGGGGTTGCTCAGCGGGAAGATCGCGAAGTCGATGTCGGTGTTCTTGATCATCGACAGGCTCGCGCCGGTGACCGGGTCGACCTTGCCGGACACGACCGGCGAGAACGCGATGAGCACGACGCACGAGACGAGCCCGCCGTACATGCTCCACAGCGCCCCGGACGTGTTGAACCGCTTCCAGAACAGCGAGTAGAGGATCGTCGGGAGGTTCGCGCTCGCGGCGACCGCGAACGCGAGCGCCACGAGGAACGCCACGTTCTGGCCCTGGGCGAAGATGCCGCCGAGGATCGCGAGGATCCCGATGACGACGACGGTGATGCGCGCGACCTTGACCTCGCCGTCGGGCTTCACCTCGCCCCGCTTGATGACGTTCGCGTAGATGTCGTGCGCGAAGCTCGCCGCCGCGGTGATCGTCAGTCCCGCCACGACGGCGAGGATCGTCGCGAACGCGACGGCGGAGATGAAGCCGAGCAGGATCTCCCCGCCGAGCGCGAACGCGAGCAGCGGCGCCGCCGAGTTCACTCCGCCTGGTGCGGCGCTGATCGTCTCCGGTCCCACGAGCGCCCCGGCGCCGTACCCCAGCACGAGCGTGAACAGGTAGAAGATGCCGATGAGCCAGATCGCCCAGACGACCGAGCGACGGGCCTCCTTGGCCGAGGGCACGGTGTAGAAGCGCATGAGCACGTGCGGCAGCCCGGCCGTGCCGAGCACGAGGGCCAGGGCGAGCGAGAGGAAGTCGAGCTTGGTCGTGCCCGTCGCGCCGTACTGCTTGCCCGGCTCGATGAGCGCCTCGCCGCCGGCGCCCGCCTTGTCGATCGCACCCTGGAGCAGGTCGGAGAGGTTGAAGCCGAACTTGGCGAGCACCCAGACCGTCATGACGGCGGCGCCCGCGATGAGCAGCACGGCCTTGATGATCTGCACCCACGTGGTGCCCTTCATGCCGCCGACCAGCACGTAGAGGATCATGAGCGCGCCCACGACCGCGACGACGACGCTCTGCCCCGCCGTCGAGGAGACGCCGAGCAGGAGGGCCACGAGCCCGCCGGCCCCCGCCATCTGGGCGAGCAGGTAGAAGAACACGACGGCCAGGGTCGCGAGGGCGGCCGCCATGCGCACGGGGCGCTGCTTGAGCCGGAACGACAGCACGTCGGCCATCGTGAACTTCCCGGTGTTGCGCAGCAGCTCGGCGACGAGCAGCAGCGCGACGAGCCACGCGACGAGGAACCCGATCGAGTAGAGGAAGCCGTCGTACCCGTTGATCGCGATGGCGCCGCAGATCCCGAGGAAGCTCGCCGCGGAGAGGTAGTCGCCCGCGATGGCGGTGCCGTTCTGCGGGCCGGTGAACGAGCGCCCGCCCGCGTAGTAGTCCGCGGCGGACTTGTTCTGCCGCGACGCGCGCAGCACGATGACGAGCGTCACGGCGACGAAGACGCCGAAGATCGCGACGTTGACGACCGGGTTCCCGACGTCGGTGGCCTCCGCGGCCAGGAGGTGAGCGCTCACAGCTCGTCCTCCTCGATCTCCCGGCGCAGCTCGTCGGCCGCGGCGTCGAAGCGCTTGTTGGCCCAGCGCGCGTAGATCATGGTGATCGCGAACGTGGACACGAACTGGCCGAGGCCGAAGAGCAGCCCGACCGTGATGTTCCCCCACACCCGGATGCTCATGAAGTCGTGCGCGTAGTTCGCCAGCAGGACGTAGACGAAGTACCACACGAGGAACAGCGCGGTCATCGGGAACACGAAGTTCCGGAAGCGTCTGCGCAGGTCCTGGAACTCGGGCGAGCGTTGCACGCGCTGGTAGTCGGTCTCTTCGGCGGGCCCCGTTCCGGGGCCGGCCGTCACGTCGGTCATGACGCCTCCGTTGGCTCATTCCGTGGACTGACACAGAGCCCGCACCCGCAGACGGCCACCTGTCGACGCGACCGCACGCGACGCTGCGTGCCCGGGGCGACGTTCCGCCCCCGGCACAATGTGCCGTAGATCACTTCTGTCCGCAAGAACCGGGCGCGGTCGGTCGGCCGCCGGCCCTCGACGCGTCAGACGCGCACGTACTCCAGGTCGGTGATGGCGCGGCCGGCGTTCTCGCCCTTGCGCTCGAACCCGGTGAGCACGCGGCCCTCGAAGCGCGGCGCCACGCCGCGCGGGCCGTGGACGTTGCGCAGCCCGGGCGCGGCGTCGAGCACGTCGATCATCTGCTCCGCGTACTCGGCCCAGTCGGTGGCGAGCCGGAGCCTGCCACCGGGCCGGCCGTCGTCGTCCTCCCCGGGGGCCCGCAGCACGCGCTCGGCGAGCGCCGCGAACGACGGCGTCACGAGGCGGCGCTTGTGGTGGCGTGACTTGTGCCAGGGGTCGGGGAAGAACACCCACAGCTCGTCGACGCTCCCTGCGGGCAGCGTCGTGGCCAGCAGCTCGGCCGCGTTCGCCTGGACCAGGCGCACGTTCGTCAGGTCGCGCTGGGACGCGCGCAGCACGGTCTGCGCGAGGCCCGGGGTGTAGACCTCGACGGCGAGGAAGTCGGTGCCCGGATCGCGCTCGGCCGCGGCGACCACGGCCTCGCCCTGGCCCGAGCCGATCTCCACGACGAGGCGTCCGCCGCGGCCGAAGGCGCCCACGACGTCGAGCACGTACGCCGGGTCCACCGACGTCCGCGCCACGTCACGCGGCACGTCGACGACGTAGCGGTCGCCGTACGCGTCCCACGCCCGCTGCTGACGCGGTGCCAGGCGCCCGCTGCGCCGCACGAACGACACGGGCTGGGTCCGGTAGCGCGGACGGGCGACGTCGTCCGAGAGGTCGGCCGCGTCGTCGCCGGGCGTCGCGCGCGGCGCGCCGGTCAGGTGGGCGTCGAGGGTCTCGGGGATCGGTTCGGGCACCGCACCAGGGTACGGGCGCCTCGCGCGAGGGCGTACCGCGCGAGGCGCCCTGCGGCGTCCGTCAGACGTACGACGCGTATGCCGGCAGGTCGAGGACGCCGTTGCCCGACAGCCCGAGGACGATCACCTCGGGCTCGGTCGCCGCGCGCGCGTGCGCGACCGCGGCCGCGACGGCGTGCGTCGACTCGGGCGCCGGGATGATGCCCTCGCTGCGCGCGAAGAGCGTCCCGGCGGTGAACGCCTCGTCCTGGTCGACGGCGATCGCGTCCATGAGCCCGAGGTTCACCGCGTGCGACACCATCGGCGACATGCCGTGGTAGCGCAGCCCGCCCGCGTGGATCGCCGGGGGGACGAAGTCCTTGCCGAGCGTGTGCATCTTGAGCAGCGGTGTGAGGCCCGCGACGTCACCGAAGTCGTAGCGGTACTCGCCCTGGGTCAGCGACGGGCACGCGGCGGGCTCGCACGCGACGAGCCGCGTCGTCGTGCCCTCGCGCAGGTTGCGACCCAGGAACGGGAACGTCAGGCCCGCGAGGTTGGACCCGCCGCCCGCGCACCCGAACACCACGTCGGGCGCGCCCTCGCCCGCCTCGTCGAGCTGGACGAGCGCCTCCTGGCCGATGACGCTCTGGTGCAGCATGACGTGGTTGAGCACGCTCCCCAGCGCGTAGTGCGCCGCGGGGTCCTTGGCCGCGGTCTCCACGGCCTCGCTGATCGCCATGCCGAGCGACCCGGTCGTCTCCGGGTCGGCGGCGAGCATCGCGCGCCCGGCCTCGGTGAGGTCCGACGGCGACGGGTGGCAGATCCCGCCGTAGACCTCCATCTGCGCACGGCGGTACGGCTTGGAGTCGTAGGACGCACGCACCTGCCACACCTCGACGTCGAGCCCGAGGAGCGCGCCCGCGAACGACAGCGAGGCGCCCCACTGGCCCGCGCCCGTCTCGGTCGTGAGCTTCGTCGTGCCCTCGAGCGCGTTGTAGTACGCCTGCGCGACCGCGGTGTTCGGCTTGTGCGAGCCGACCGGGCTCACGCCCTCGTACTTGTAGTAGATCCGGGCCGGGGTGCCCAGGGCCCGCTCGAGGCGTCGCGCGCGCACGAGCGGAGACGGCCGCCACAGCGCGTAGATCTCCCGGATCGTCTGCGGGATCTCGACGTAGCGCTCGGTCGTCACCTCCTGCTGGACGAGCGCGAGCGGGAACAGCGGCGCGAGGTCGTCGGGCGTGAGGGGCTCGCGCGTGCCGGGGTGCAGGTGCGGCGGCACGGGCTCGGGCAGGTCCGCGGCGAGGTTGTACCAGTGCGTCGGGACGGTCGAGGGCACCTCGGCGCCGGTCGGCTCGAGAGACCGGACGGGGACGGGAGACTGCTGTGTCGTCATTCTGGGGGCTCCAGCTCAGGTACGGCCGCTGGGCCGACGACGTGTGCTCCGGGGTCCGCCGAGGCCGCCCACGTCGTCGGGGCACGGCCGGTCGAGGTCACCGGCCGTCAGGCGGCCGGCCACCAGAGGGTCACGGACGGGTGCGTCACGAGGCCGACCCTACCCCGGCGTGCGCGGTCGGGACACCGCCGGCAGGGACCACCGGCACCGGCCGAGGGACGATCGGCTCTCGCGCGCGCGAGGGCCCGGGAGATGGGATGGGACCAGGACGCCGGACGACGGCAGTGCCGGCGCGGACGGAAGGAGCCGTCATGGTCAGCAACCACGTTCCCGGCCGGTTCGAGGGCCGCACCGCGATCGTCACCGGCGCGGGCGCCGGCATCGGGCGCGCGACGGTCGAGCGGCTGCTCGCGGAGGGCGCGCGCGTCGTCGCGACGGACGTCCGGGAGGACCGCCTGGAGAAGCTCGTCGCGGACGTCGGCACGGACGCCCTCGTGACGGTCGCGGGAGACGTGAGCGCGCAGACCACGGTCGACGCGGTGGTCGCCGCCGCGGACGGCCGGGTGGACGCGCTCGCCAACGTCGCCGGGATCATGGACGGCTTCCTGCCGAGCGCCGAGGTCGACGACTCGACCTGGGACCTCGTCCTGGCCGTCAACGTCACGGCCGTCATGCGGCTCACACGCGCGGTCCTGCCGCTCATGCTCGACGCCGGGAAGGGGTCGATCGTCAACGTCGGGTCCGAGGCGGGGTCGCGCGCGTCGGCCTCCGGCACCGCCTACGCGACGTCGAAGCACGCGATCGTCGGCTTCACGAAGAGCACGGCGTTCTTCTACACCCCGCGGGGCGTGCGGGCGAACGTCGTCGCGCCCGGCGCCGTCGCGACGAGCATCGAGGCGCCCTTCCGCTCGCAGCTCGCCGGCGAGCGGCTCGGCCCGGTCATGGCGACGACCGTCCCGCCCGCCGCGAGCGCCGACGAGCTCGCCGCGGCGATCACGTGGCTGCTCTCGGACGACTCGGCCAACGTCTCCGGCGCCGTGCTGCACAGCGACGGCGGCTGGGCCGCCGTCTGACCTCGGCGCGCCGACCTCGACGCGCCCGCCGCGCGGCACGGCGGAGCGGCCCCCGGACCGTCGGGTCCGGGGGCCGCCCTCATCTCCCGCAGCGCGTGCCGTGGCGAGCGCCGCGGAACGGCGTCACCGCGTCAGGAGCGGCTCAGCCGCACGCGAGCGCGTCGAACGCGACGTCGCTCGCGAACGCGCGGCCCGCGCCGCTCGCGGCCACGTGCGCGCTGCCCGCGGCGACCTGCGTCGAGCGGACCGCGAACGCCTGGTACGCCGACGCGCCGGGCTGCACGGCCGTGACCGTGCGCTCGCCGTACGGCGTGCTCAGCGTGACGTCGACCGGCACGGTGTCGGCGTTGGTCGCGCGGACCGCGACGTACGCCGCGCCCGTCATGCACTGGCTGCGCGCCGTCGTCGAGACGACGAGGCCGTCCTGGGCGGGGGCCGTCGTGAACGTGGTGACCGGCGACACGGCCGTGCCACCGCCCGCGCTCGTCGCCGTGACGACCCACGCGTGCAGGGCCCCGGCGTCGAGACCGTCCCAGGTCACGCGCGCGACCTCGCCCGACGGGACGGCGACGCTCCCGATCTCCTCGGCCGGGGCGTAGAGCGCCACGGCGTCCGTCACGAGGGTGGTCGTGCGGGTCGTGAGGTCGACCGGCACCGTGAAGTCGTCCTCGAGCCCGTTGTAGCGCTTGCGGTCGTCGTACTCCGTGGCGCCGAAGTTCTCGAGCCACGGCGAGTACGTGTCGACGACGAGCTCGGAACGGTCGACGTCGAACTGGAGCAGGCGCAGGTAGCTCGACCCGAGCCGCAGGCCCTGGTCGGGCGCGTAGCCGCCGATCTCGGTGAGGCCGGCCTCCTCCGCGGTGACCTCGTAGAACTGGTAGTCCGCGAGCAGCTCGACGACCCCGTTGCCCGGCGTGCCGACGTCGCGCTTCACGTTGATCCCCACGCCGTGCTCGTGGCCGGAGAGCACGAGGAAGACGTTCGGGTTCGGCTCGACGACCTTCGAGTACAGCAGCCGCCCGTCCGGCGTGGAGAAGGGGGCCCCACGGCCGTCGGGGTTGGTGCTCGGCGCGAGGTAGTCGTGCGCGAGGAGGATCGCGTTGCGGTCGGCGAACTGCTCCAGCACGCCGTCGGCCCAGGCGGCCTCCTCGTCGGTCACGCCGTAGGAGAGGTACACCGCGACGAAGTCCAGGCCGCCGGCCGTGAACAGGTCGTAGTGGTTCTGGTTGTCGCCCTCGCGCCACGGGCCGCCGTAGGACGCGTCCTGCCACCCGGCCGACAGCGCCTCGTACCGGTCGGGGCCGTAGTACGCGTTGTAGAGCGCGCCGGGACCGTTGTCGGCGCCCGTGAGGTTGTCGTGGTTGCCCGCCAGGACGCCGTTGGGGATGCCCGCGTCGTCGAGCAGGCGCTGGGCGGACGACGAGAACTCGTACTCGCCGCGGACCTGGGCCGCCATCGCGTCGTCGGCCGGCGTGCGCGTGTAGTTCTCGACGATGTCGCCCGTGTGCGCGACGTACTCGATGCCGCGCTCGTCGGCGTTGTCGACGACCCACTGCACGAGGTCGGTGTAGGTCTTCGCCCAGACCGCGCGCTCCTCGGCGGTCTCCTGCTCGACGGCCCCCTCGGACAGGTACTGCGTGTCCGTGAAGTGGACCATCGAGAAGTCGTACGCGTCGCGGTCCGCGAACGACGTCGGCTCCTCGGTGCCGACGCCGTCGTCGATGTCGTCGGCGAACGGGTCGGTGCCGGTGACGAGGACGTGCACCGTACCCTGCGTCGCGTGCCGCGCGGACAGCGTGGCCGTGAGGCTCGTCGGCCCCTCGACGGCACCGCGCGCGGAGACGAGCGGCTCCCAGGCCGCGCCGTCCCAGACGTGGAGCGTCGCGAGGCGCTGCGGGTCGATCACGCCGTCCCACCGGACGGTCTGCCCGGCCACGTCGCCCTCCGCCGGGATCTCGAAGCGCTGGAACGCGACGTCGGCGGCGGGCGCCGCGTCGAGCGTCGCGCCGTCGCCCGGGACGAGCGCGTCGACGTCGGCCGGGCTCTCGCCCTCGACGTGCAGCACGTCCGTGGGCACCGCGGCGGTCTCGCCCTGCGCCGCGGCGACGGGCGCGCGCACGTCGGCGCGTGCGAACGTCGCCGTGACGTCGCCGCCGCCGGGGGCGCTCACGCGCGCCCCGAGCTCGACGGAGCCCTCGACCCCGGTCGTCCCGGTCGCAGGAGCGAGGTCGGTCGGGACGTCGGGGACCCCGAGGCTCGTGAAGGCGATCTCGTGCGTGCTCGCGTTGCCGAGCACGTCCGTCGCCGTGACGACGAGCGCGTGCGCCCCGGGCTCGAGGCCCGGGCCGACGAGCGCGCCCGCCTCGACGACCTCCCCGTCGAGCGTGACGGCCGGGCCCTCGAGCACGCCCGAGGCGTCCGTGAGCTCGACCGCGAGGCTGGTCGCCGTGGCGAGCTCCGCCCCGGCGGCCGGCGTGCTCGACGCGACGGCGGGGCCCGTGTTGTCCGTCGTGACCGTGCGCCGAGCCGTCGCACCCGCCTCGGTCGAGGAGGACAGGACGTGCTCGCCGTCGGCGAGGGCGACGGTGTCGAGCTCCGCACGCAGGCCCGGCGCGGGGGCGTCGGCGGCGGGGACGACATCGAACGTGAGGACGGCCTCGCGCGGCTTGGTCGCGCTCGATCCGCAGTCGCCGTCGCCGAGCGAGTACGACGACGCGACGTCGACCGGGGTCGCGGTGCCGTGGCTCGGCACGAGGCCGATGCCCGAGATCGCGAAGTCGTCCCGGTTGTCGCCGCACGCGGTCGGGTAGGTCCCGGTGACGAACCGGACGGTGTTGCGCCCTGCGGCCAGGTACGCGTTGGGCACGTCGACGCGCACGGTCTCGCTCACGTAGTCGCGGTCGACGAGGTCGATGCGCTGGCCGTTGACGAGCAGGTGGTTCGCGTAGCGGGCCTCGATCGAGTTCGAGCCCACGGTGAAGACGAACTGCGACGAGCCGGCGCCGAGGGTCGCGGTCGTCGTGAGGGGCGCGCCGTCGACCTCGATCCCCGTCGGGGCGTCGCCGCCGGCGGGCGGGATCGCGAGGACGGTCCGCGTGCCGTTCAGGAGCTCGCCGTCCGCCGGGGTCAGGGCCGGCGCGCCGGGCGCGGAGTTGTTCACGGTGACGCCGCTCGTCGCGGTCTGGCCCGACGCGGTCGTGGCCGTGAGGGTGTGCGCCCCGTTCTCGAGCGTCGTCGTGTCGAGCTCCGCCGCGAGGCCGGTCGTCGCGGCCGGGTCCTGGGCGACCGTGAACGTCAGGTCGGCCGTCAGGACGCGGGACGTGTTCGTCCCGCACGAGCCGTCGCCGAACTGGTAGGTGAAACGGTTGCCGGAGCCGTCGGCGACCTCGCCGAGCAGCTCGAGCGAGACCTCGGTGAGGTCGAAGTCGTCGTAGTTCGAGCCGCACGACGTGGGGACGGCGCCCACGACGAACCGCACCGCGTTCTCCCCCTGCACGAGCAGGTCGTTCGGCACGTCGAGCGCCACACGCTCGGAGACCATGTCGCGGTCGAGGTCGAGTCGCGTGCCGTTGACGAGCACGTAGCTGCCGTAGCGCTTCTCGATCGAGTTGCTGCCGACGTCGAACAGGAGACGCGACGTGGCGGGGGTCGCCGTGGCGCCCGCGAGCGGCCGGCCGTCGACGGCCAGCTCGCGGACCGGGTCGCCGGCCAGGACGGGCTGCGCGGTGACGATCACCGTGCCGTCCAGGTACGTCCCGGGGGTGGGGTGGAGCACCGGCGTCCCGCTCGGCTCCTCCGCCGTCGCGGCGGCGCGCTGCGTCGGCGCGCGGTCGGCGGCCACGGCAGCCGTCACGGGGAGCGCGGTCCCCACGGCGAGGCTCGCGCCGACCACGGCGGCGAGCCCTCGGCGTCTTCTCCGGGTGCGGGGCGTGTGCACAGGCGTGCGCATCGGTGTGTCCTTTCGTCGTCGACAGGCGAAGGCACGACCGGTCCGACGTCCGCGGCGGGCGCACCCGTACCGGACCATTCCGGGCACGGGTGAACTCTCGGACGAGACGGGACGAACGCGGTCCGAACGACGGGAGACGGTCCGGTGCCCGACACGGTGACGGGGTGGACGACAGGACGCCCGGCGGAGGCGCGCGACGACGGCGGCACGGGCACGGCGGGTCCGGGACGACGCAGGCCGCCCACCCGGAGGGTGGACGGCCTGGTCAGGAAGGGTGCGCCATCAGGGACTCGAACCCCGAACCCGCTGATTAAGAGTCAGCTGCTCTGCCAATTGAGCTAATGGCGCGCGAGAGGGAACACTACCAGCGGCCGCGGGTCGTCCTGCACGAGGAGTTCCGCTCCCGCCGCCGCCCCGGTCCCTCGACCGGCACGGCTCAGGCCGCCCGCCATGCGGACGGCCCGATCGGTGGTGGTGCGCCATCAGGGACTCGAACCCCGAACCCGCTGATTAAGAGTCAGCTGCTCTGCCAATTGAGCTAATGGCGCGCGAGAGAAAACACTAGCAGCCGGGGGCGCGCCGGGAAAATCCGTTCCGCCCGCTCCCGTGTGACGTCGGCGACAGCGCCCGGGCGCCCCGTCCGACGACGACCCCGCGGGACGGTTCAGAGGTACAGGCCGGTCGGGCCGTCCTCCTCGAGCTCCTGGGAGACCGCGTGCACGTCGCGCTCCCGCAGCAGCACGAGGTCCCGCCCCCCGAGCTCGACCTCCGCGCGGTCGTCCGGGTCGAACAGGACGCGGTCGCCCACCGCCACCTGGCGCACGTGCTCACCAGCGGCGACGACGACGGCCCACGCCAGACGCTTGGGGCCGACAGCCGTCGCGGGGATGACGAGGCCCGCCGAGCTCTGGCGCTCGCTCGCGTCGACCTCCGGGTCGACGAGGAGCCGGTCGTGCAGCATCCGGATCGGCAGGTCACGGGCCGCCGGCCGGGCCGAGGACGGGCGGGTCGAGGACGTAGAGGGGGCGGACGTCGTCTTGCTCACAGCCACAACGCTACCGGTGCCACGACACCTCACCTACGCTCGAACCCACACCCTGGCCGGACCGAAGGAGATCCATGTCCACGCGCCTCACCGTCGGCGACACCGCTCCCGACTTCACCCTGCCCGCCGCCGACGGCAGCACCGTCACGCTCTCCGACCTGCGCGGCAAGCACGTCGTCGTCTACTTCTACCCGGCCGCCGGCACCCCCGGCTGCACGACCGAGGCGTGCGACTTCCGCGACAGCCTCGCCTCGCTCCAGGGCGCGGGGTACTCGGTCGTCGGCGTCTCCCCCGACCCCGTGGACAAGATCGCGGCGTTCGTCGAGGCCGAGCACCTCACGTTCCCGCTCGTCTCCGACGTCGACAAGGTGGTCCTCGAGGCCTACGGCGCGTGGGGCGAGAAGAAGCTCTACGGGAAGACGGTCGTGGGCGTCATCCGCTCGACGGTCGTCGTCGACCCGGAGGGCAAGGTCGAGCTCGCCCAGTACAACGTCAAGGCGACGGGCCACGTCGCCAAGCTGCGCCGCGACCTGGGCATCGACCCCAAGTAGTCGCCGCGGCGCGAGCGCTGCGTCCCCGCACGAGCGCGGCGTCCCCGGACGCATCGACCGACCGGGGACGCAGCGCTCGCGCCGTAGAATGACCCCCGCGCGCGAGTGGCGTAACTGGCAGCCGCGCCAGGTTTAGGTCCTGGTGTCCTCGGACGTGCGGGTTCGAGTCCCGCCTCGCGCACCGTCACGTGGTCGCGTCAGTTCCGGGCGCAGGCCATGAGCAGGTTGCCGTCGGGGTCCCGGAACTGCAGGAACGAGACGCTACCGATGTCCTGCACGTCCCCGACCACCTCGACGCCGAGGGTGTCGAGGTGCGCTCGCACGGCGACGAGGTCGTCGACCCACCAGAAGAACCGCGGCGGCCCGTCGGCCGTGAAGTCGGCGACCGTGCCGTCCAGTGCGAGGCCGACCTCTCCGAGTGCCGGGAGGTCGTGGATCGTCCCGTCGTGCGCCGTCCGCCCCTCGTCGGGCAGACCGAGCAGCGCGCGGTACCACGTGACCGCTGCGACCATGTCCCGGACGGGGACGAAGACCTGGCCGACGCGGTTGGTGAGAGGCGAGCCGTTCGTCGTCATGCCCGCACCCTAGGACCCCGAGGCGCGCCGCGACAGCACCGCTTCGCAGACCGCCGAGGCCCTGCGACGGGGATTCACCCGGCCGACAACTGGACGCTCGTCCAGTTGTACGGCTAGCCTGGGGTCAGAGCCGGTGCCCGCACCATTGCCCCCTGCCGGTGCGGGCACCGGCTTCTTCCGTCGAGGCGCATCCTGCGCGCGCACGACGGCCTCTGACCGAGACGCGAACGGCCCGGCACCTCGAGGTGCCGGGCCGTTCGCGTGCGCGCAGGCGGGTCAGGCGTCCTGCGCCGGGGTGCCGTCGTTCGCCGCGGCGATCTGGCGACGGACGTCCTCCATGTCGAGGCCCTTCACGGCGTCCACGACCTGCTTGAGCGCGGGAGCGGGGAGCGCGCCCGGCTGGGAGAAGACGAGGATGCCCTCGCGGAAGGCCATGAGCGTCGGGATCGACGTGATGTTCGCGGCGGCGGCCAGACCACGCTCCGCCTCGGTGTCGATCTTGCCGTGCACCACGTCCGGGTTCTCCTCCGACGACGCCTCGAACACGGGGGCGAACATCTTGCACGGTCCGCACCAGTCGGCCCAGAAGTCGACGAGGACGATGTCGTTCTCCGTGATCGTCTGCTCGAAGGTGGACTCGGTGAGCGTCTGCGTGGCCATGGATGATCCTCCTGGGACGTGGGGGTGTCTGCCTCGTAGAGCAACGATCTTCGCCCACGTATTCCCCTCGCGCCTCGACCGCGGCACGCGCCGGCCCCGCCCCGCGCCCGACCAGCCTCTACGCTGCCCCTGTGACGAACGCCACCGCCTCCCCTCGGCTCTCGCGCGCGACGATCGCCGGCTACGCCGCCGGCTCCGTCGGCACCGGGGGCTTCGGCACCCTGCCCGGCCTCGTGCTGCTCGTGTACCTGACCGACGCGCTCGCGGTCCCTGCCGCCGTCGCGGGGCTCATCGTGACCGGGGCGAAGGTCTGGGACGTCGTCATCGACCCGTTCATCGGGTACGGCTCCGACCGCGACCTGGCCCGCACCGGCTCGCGCCGGCGCTTCATGACGATCGGCGCCCTCACGCTGCCCGTGTTCTTCGCGCTGACCTTCGCCGTCCCCGCCGCGGCTGGGCCGACCGCCGCAGCGATCTGGGTGCTCGTCGCGTTCCTCCTCGCCGCGACGTCGTTCTCCCTCTTCCAGGTCCCCTACATCGCCCTGCCGGCCGAGCTCGACCCCACCTACGACGGGCGCACACGGCTGCTCGCGTGGCGCGTCGCGGCGCTCGCCTTCGCCATCCTGCTGTTCGGCGCCGGTGGGCCCGCGCTGCGCGGGGGCGGCGACTCGACCTCGGGCTACCTCGTCATGGGCGTCGTGTCCGGCGTGGTCATCGGCGCGGGCATGCTCGTCGCCACCCGCGTCGCCCCCCGGTCCGGCCGCTCGGGCGCCACGGGTGGCTCGGCGCCGGTCGCGGGCACGACGCCGCTCGCCCCCGCCGCCTCGACGTCCGCCTCGCGCGCGTGGACCCTCGCGGTCCGCGAGGCGTTCGACGCGCTGCGCCGCTCGCGGCCGTTCCGCACGCTGCTCGCCGCGTTCTTCCTCCAGGCTGTCGCCACCGGCCTCATGCTCGCGGGGGCGGCGTACGTCGCGCGGTACGTGCTGCACGACGAGGCCGCGGTGAGCTACCTCTTCGCCGCACTCATCGCGCCCGCCCTGCTCTGCATGCCGCTGTGGACGCGGCTCGCGCGCCGCGACGGGAAGGAGCGCGGGTTCGTCGTCGCCACGGTGCTCTTCGCCGTCGCCGCGCTGGGCATGGTCCCGCTCCTGTGGTCCCCCGGCGCCTGGGTGTACGTCCCGACGGCGCTCGCCGGGATCGCCTACGCGGGCATGCAGGCGCTCCCGCTCGCGATGCTCCCGGACGTCATCGCCCACGACGCACGCACGCACGGCGAGGGCCGCGGCGGGGCGTTCAGCGGCGTCTGGACCGCGGGCGAGACCACGGGCATGGCGCTCGGCGCCGCCGTGCTCTCGCTCGTCCTCGGGGTCACGGGCTACGTGTCGACGCGCGCCGGCGAGACCGTCGCGCAGCCGGACGCCGCCGTCGACGGCATCGCCCTGGCGTTCTCGGTCGTTCCCGCGGTCCTCGTGCTGGCGAGCCTCGTACCGCTCGTACGGTACGGTCTGCGCAAGGGGGACATCGACGACACAGCACCGGAGCTGCCGCGTGACCACGCCTCCACCGACCGAGCCCGCGACTGACCCGTCCTCGGAGCGCCCGGGCGGGGCGCCGACGGGCGAGGTCCACCTGCGCACGGACGGGATCCTCGACCGGCTCGCCGCGCTCCGCGCCGCCGACGCCCCGACGCACGGGGGCCGCGTCCTGTCCTACGTCTACGACCCGGGCCTCGCCGAGCTCGACGAGCTCGCCGCCGCCGCCGCGCGCGCGGTCCAGCCCGTCAACGGCCTGGACCCGACGACCTTCACGTCGGTCGCCGTCATGGAGTCCGAGCTCGTCGCGTTCGCCCGGGGCATGCTCCGCGGACCCGTCGCGGGGCCGGACGCGGTCGTGGGCTCGGTGACCTCCGGTGGCACCGAGAGCTGCCTGCTCGCGGTGAAGATCGCCCGCGACGCCGCGCGCGCGGCCCGGCCCGGCGTACGCCCCCGCGTCGTCGCGCCGGTGAGCGTGCACGCGGCGTTCCGCAAGGCCGCGCAGTACCTCGACGTCGACCTCACGCTCGTGCCGGTCGACCCCGCGACCGGGACCCTCGCGGCCGCCGACCTCGTCGCGGAGCTCGACGGCCCGGAGGTCGCGCTGGTCGTCGTGTCCGCACCGTCGTACCCGCACGGCGTCGTCGACCCGGTCGCCGAGGTCGCCGCCGCCGCCTCCGCGCGCGGCGTGCCGCTGCACGTGGACGCGTGCGTCGGCGGGTGGGTCCTGCCGTTCTGGGAGGGCGCGGGCGGCGAGCCGGTGCCGGCCTTCGACTTCTCGGTGCCCGGCGTGACGAGCATCTCAGCCGACGTGCACAAGTACGGCTACGCGCCCAAGGGCACGTCGGTCCTGCTCGTCCGCGGCCGCGACCGCCAGCGCCGCCAGTTCTTCGCGACGACGGGCTGGCCCGGCTATCCGGTGGTCAACCCGACGACGTCGGGCTCGCGCTCGGCGGCCCCGCTCGCGGCGGCGTGGGCGGTGAGCCAGGCCCTCGGCACGGCCGGGTACACGGCCCTCACCGCGCGCTGCGTGCGGGCGACCCGGGCCCTGCGCGAGGCGATCGACGGGATCGACGGGCTGCGCGTCGTCGGCCACCCGACCGGTCCGCTGGTCGCGGTGGCCTGCGACGAGTCCGTCCCGGCCGCGCGGCAGGTCGACCCGCACCACTGGGCCGACGCCGTCCGGTCGCTCGGGTGGGTCCTCCAGCCGCAGCCGGGGCTCGCGCAGGACGACGGCACTCACCTGCCGCACACGACCCACCTCACGGTCACCCCGGTGACGGAGGCCGGCCTCGACGACCTCGTGGCGGCGCTCGTCCAGGGCGCCGACGTCGTGCGCGGCGAGCCACGCCCGGACGTGAGCGCCGTCCTCGGCGCCCTCGCCGGGGCCTTCACCGCGGCGCCGGGCGACGCCCGGGCGGAGCCCACCGCGGACGCCGTCTGGGGGGCGCTGCTCGCGGCGCTCGCCGCGGACGACGGGGAGCGCCGCGGCACGAGCCGCTCCGTCCTGCCCGACCGGCTCGCACCACTCATGGCGGTCATGGAGGTGCTGCCGGCGCCCGTCGCGGAGCGCGCCCTCGTCGAGATCGTCGCGCGGGTCGCCGAGCCGCCCTCCGAGCCCGGCGCGCCGTGAGCGGACTCGCCCCGTCGCACCGCACGGGGTAGAACAGTCGCGTGACCGACACCGCCGACTTCACGCCCGACGACTTCTCCCACGAGAACCCGCGACCCGCGGGCTGGCTCAGCCCGGAGGAGATCGCGGTGGCACGCGCGCAGCTCCCGCTCGTCTACGTCGACGCCGTCCCGGTGCGGGTCGACGACTCGGGGGACGTCGTCGCCGTCGGGCTCCTGCTGCGCGTGACGCCCGAGGGCATGATGACGCGCGCCCTCGTCTCGGGCCGCGTCATGTTCCACGAGCGCATCCGCGACGCCCTGCTGCGGCACATCGAGAAGGACCTCGGCCCGGTCGCGCTCCCCCAGGTCCCCGCGTCGCCGCAGCCGTTCACGGTCGCCGAGTACTTCCCGACGCCCGGCATCACCTCCTACCACGACCCCCGCCAGCACGCGGTGTCCCTCGCGTACGTCGTGCCGGTGACGGGCGACTGCCGCCCGCAGCAGAACGCGCTCGAGCTCGCGTGGCTCACGCCCGAGCAGGCGTGCAGCGACGAGGTGCAGCTCGAGATGCGCGGCGGCCAGGGGGTGCTGCTGCGCCAGGCGATGGCATACGTGGGCCGCCTCCCGTGACGGGTGCACCCCGCGTCCCGGCGGCCGGACGCCGGGTCGCCGTCGCGCGGGTGCTCCACGCGCTCGTGGCGCTCGCCGCGCTCACGGGCGCCGTCATGGAGCTCGTCATCGCGCTCGTCGACGGACCCGGCACCGCACCGAGCCAGGCCGAGCGCCTCGTGCGCCTCTTCTCCTACTTCACGATCCAGTCGAACCTGCTCGTCGGGGTCGTCTCGCTCCTCCTCGCGGTGCGGCCCGAGCGCGACGGCCCGGTGTTCCGCGTCGCCCACCTCGACGCGCTGCTGTGCATCGCCGTCACCGGGATCGTCTACAACACCGTGCTCCGCGGCCTCGCCGAGCTGAGCGCCGCCGGCCAGGTCTCGAACCTGCTCCTGCACCTGCTCGCGCCCGTGCTCGCGGTCGCCGCGTGGCTCCTCGTCGGGCCGCGCCCCCGGGTCGACGCCGCGACGGTGTGGTGGTCGGTCGCCTACCCCCTCGCGTGGATCGCGTACACGTTCGTCCGAGGCGCCGTCGTCGGCTGGTACCCGTACCCGTTCCTCGACGTGGGCGAGCTCGGCCTGGGCCGGGCGCTGGTCAACACGGCGGTCGTCGCTGCCGTCTTCCTCGCGCTGGCGTGGCTCGTGCGCGTCGTCGACGGGCGGCTGCGGCCCGCTCCCTGACACCTCCTCCGCCGCGCGCCGACGACGGGGGACCAACGGCCCCCACGCCCGGTCCGCTCGACCCTGGGCCGGGCGCGCCCCCACCCGGACGCTGGAGGGAGGGGACCCGTCCGGTCCGGACGGGCGGACGACGAAGGGGCGCGCCATGGATGCCGCAGTGGTCTACGAGTCGATGTACGGGAACAGCGAGCGGGTCGCGCAGGCCGTCGCCGAGGGGCTGAGCGAGACGGTCCGCGTGATGGTGGTCGACGTGACCGACCCGGCGGCGAGCCCCGACGCGCTCCGGCACATGGGGCTCGTGGTCGCCGGCGGCCCCACCCACGCGTTCGGCATGACCCGGCCGGCGACGCGCGCGGAGGCGGTGCAGCGCGCGAGCGGCGACGTGTCCGACCGCGCGACGGGCCTGCGCGAGTGGGTCGAGTCCGTCCCGCGCCAGGAGCAGACACGCCTCGCCGCGACGTTCGACACGCGCGTCACCAAGGTCAAGCCGCTGCCCGGCTCCGCCGCCCGCGGGGCGGCCAAGGTGCTGCGCCGCGCGGGCTTCCGCCTGGTCGCTCCTCCGGCGTCGTTCTACGTCGGCGACGTCGAGGGACCGCTCGACGACGGCGAGCTCGACCGCGCGCGGGCGTGGGGCCGCGCGCTGGGCAGGCTCCTCGTCCCGGCGGGCAGCCCGGTCGAGGGCCGCTGAGAGAGCGGCTCGCGGGGTCGGAGCGGACCGCCGGCCCCGGTCAGCCCGCGAGCTCGAGCCGCGGCCAGTCCTCGAGGTCCTCGCGCATGCGCCGGTCGTGCGTCGCCACGACGACGGCCGCGGGCGTGACCCGCAGCGCCTGCGTGAGCTCGTCGACGAGGTCGATCGAGAGATGGTTGGTCGGCTCGTCGAGGATGAGCACGTGCGGCGCGGCCAGGAGCGCCCGGGCGAGGTCGAACCGGCGCCGCTGCCCCGCGGACAGCTCGCGCAGCGGACGTTCCAGGTCCTCCTCGGTGAGCAGGCCGAGGAAGGCGACCGGCACGAGGTGGTCCGGGTCCAGCCGGTTCGCGTCGAGGAGCTCGAGGGCCTCGCGCGCGTACTCGTCGAACCCGGTGCGGTCCTCCGCCTCGGGGGGCAGCGCCGGGCCCTCCTGCGCGACGACGCCGAGCCGCGCGCCGTCGACCACGGACCGCGTGCCCCGGTCCAGGGCGACGAGGCCCGCGAGCGCCGCGAGGAACGTCGACTTGCCGCTCCCGTTCGGGCCGGTGACGAGGAGCCGCCCGCTGGGCGGGAGCGCGACCCGGGTCCCGGGCAGGTCGAGGCGCGCGCCGCCGTCGGGCCCGACGCGCGGGCTGCGCAGCTCGAGCACGGGGTCCCCCGGGTCCCAGCCGGGCGACATCGCGGGGAGCTCGGGGAAGACGAGCTGGAGCGGCGGCACGGGGACCTCGACGGCCTCGGCCTCGAGCTGCTGGAGGCGCCGGTCCGCGGCCTTGACGTGGATGCGGGCACGCGTCGCGCGGCGGTGCTTCTGGCTGCCCTTGGGCGGGCGCCACTCGTCGGACAGGCCCTCGTACGACGCGTCGAGCACGGCGGCGAGCTTCTCCGCGCGCTTCTGCTCCGCGCGGAAGCGCTGGCGCCAGCGGTGCAGCGCCTGGTTCTTGGCGAACCGGTAGGACAGGTAGCCCGGCTGCCCGTAGAGCACCGGCTTCCCGTCCATGGCGGGGTCGAGGTCGAGGATCTCGGTCGCGACGTCGTCGAGGAGCTGGCGGTCGTGCGTGACCATGACCACTCCCCCGCGCCACGCGACGAGCTCGCCGGTGAGGAAGTCGATCCCGCCCGCGTCGAGGTGGTTGGTGGGCTCGTCGAGGAGGAGCAGGTCGGCGCGCTCGGCGAGCCGGCACGCGAGCCGCACGCGGTAGCGCTCGCCGACGGACAGCGTCGCGAGCTCGCGGTCGCGGTCGCGGCACGCGCCGAGCCGGGACAGCGCGACGTCGACGCGGCGGTCGGCGTCCCACACGGCGAGGTGCTCGGCCCGCGCGAGGATCTCCGTGAGCTCGGCGAGGTCCCCGGCCTCGTGGTCGAAGACCCGCGCCGCCGCCTCGAGCTCCGCGGCGACCGCGCGCAGCCCGCTGAGCGTCGCGGCGACGAGCGTGCCGACCGTCTGGCCGGGCTCGATCGCGAGCTCCTGCTCGACGAGCGCGAGCGAGCCCGCGCGGCGGACCTCGCCGCGGCTGGGGTTCAGGTCGCCCGAGAGCACGTGCAGCAGCGTCGACTTGCCCGTGCCGTTCTCCCCCACGACGCCCAGCCGCGTCCCTCCGGCGACGCGCAGGCTCACGCCGTCGAGGACGAGACGTCCGGGGTAGGCGAAGGCGAGGTCGTCGGCGGCGAGATGCACGCGGACCACCCTATGTTCCGCGTGGTCGATCCCCTGCGTGGCGAGACCGGCCTCCCGCGCGGCGGACTCGGCCGGACCGGCCGTCCCCGTGGGCGGGGTACGGTCGTGAGCATGACCGACCTCGCGCCCACCGGAGCGGCCGCACGTCGCCCCGGGCTCGTCCTGCTCGCCGCGCTCGCCGACGTCGCGTGCGTCCTGGCGCTCGCGAGCGGCGGCCTCGCGACGCACTCAGCCGACGAGGGCATGGCCCGGCTGCTCGTCGTCGCGTGGCCGTTCGCGGCGGGCGCCGCGCTGGGCTGGCTCGTCACGCGTGCGTGGCGCCGCCCGTGGGCCCTGTGGCCGGCGGGAGTGGTCGTCTGGGGCTGCGCCTGGGCGCTCGGCGTCCTCCTGCGCGTTCTCACCGGCCAGGGCGTCGCCCCGGCGTTCCAGCTCGTGTCCTTCGGTTTCCTGGCGGTGACGATGCTGGGCTGGCGCGGCGTGGTCGCGCTCGTCGGCGTGCTCCGGCCGGGCGACCGGCGCCGCCGCGCGCGCGACCTCGCCGGCGGCCCGCTACCGCGCTGACAGGGCGGCGACGACGTCCGGGGCGAGCGCGCGGAACGCCTTGCCGCGGTGGCTGATCGCGTTCTTCTCCGCCGGGCTCAGCTCGGCCGCGGACCGGACGCCGTCCTCGGCGCCGCCCGGCTGCTCGTCCGGCAGCAGGATCGGGTCGTAGCCGAACCCGTTGGCCCCACGCGGTGCGGTGAGCAGCGTCCCGCGCATCTCGCCCGTCCGCACCACCTCGGTGCCGTCCGGCGTGACGAGCGCCGCCGCGCACACGAAGCCCGCTGCGCGGTGCTCGGCGCGCACGTCGCCGAGCTGGGCGAGCAGGAGCTCGAGGTTCGCGACGTCGTCGCCGTGCCGCCCGGCCCAGCGCGCCGAGAAGATCCCGGGGGCGCCGCCGAGCACGTCGACGGCGAGCCCCGAGTCGTCCGCGACCGCCGGCAGGCCCGTCGCCGCGACGAGCGCCCGCGCCTTGAGGAGCGCGTTCTCGGCGAACGTCACGCCGTCCTCGACGGGCTCGGGCGCACCGACGTCGCCGGCCCCGACGATCGCCTCGGGCGCGAGCTCGAGTCCCGGGTGCGCGTCGAGCTCTGCGGCCAGGATGGCGCGCAGCTCGGCGATCTTGCCCGGGTTGTGCGTCGCGAGGACCAGGCGCGCGCCGTCGGGCACGACGACGCCCGCCGCCTCGGGCGCGCCGCTCACCGCGCGTCCGCCGCGAGCGCCGCGCGCTGGATCGCGGTGAGGTCGGCGGTGCCCGCGACCGCGAGGTCGAGCAGCGCGTCGAGCTCGGCGCGGTCGAACGGGGCGTGCTCGGCCGTGCCCTGCACCTCCACGAACGTGCCAGAGCCCGTGACGACGACGTTCATGTCCGTCTCGGCGCGGACGTCCTCGACGTAGGGGAGGTCGAGCATGGGCGTGCCGTCGATGATCCCGACGCTCACGGCGGCGACGGAGTCGGTCAGCACGGGCTTGCCACCCTTGACGTGGCCGTGCCGCTGGCCCCACGCGACCGCGTCGGCGAGCGCCACGTAGGCTCCCGTGATGGCGGCGGTGCGCGTGCCGCCGTCGGCCTGGAGGACGTCGCAGTCGAGCACGATCGTGTTCTCGCCGAGCGCCGAGACGTCGATGATCGCGCGCAGGGACCGCCCGATGAGGCGCGAGATCTCGTGCGTGCGACCGCCGATCTTGCCCTTGACCGACTCGCGCTGGCTGCGCTCGTTGGTCGCACGCGGCAGCATCGCGTACTCGGCGGTGACCCAGCCCTCGCCCGACCCCTTGCGCCAGCGCGGCACGCCTTCCGTGAACGACGCCGCGCACAGCACGCGCGTGCGGCCGAACTCGACGAGCACGCTCCCCTCGGCCTGGTCGAGCCAGTGGCGGGTGATGGTCACGGGGCGGAGCTGGTCGGGCGTGCGGCCGTCGGCGCGCACGACCGCGGAAGAGGCAGGGGTGGTCATGCGGCCACCTTACCGACCAGCCGCCACCCGCTCAGTGCAGGAGGTCGCGCGCCGATCGGCCTGGGGCGCGACTCATTCCTGCACTCACGGTCAGAGGTCGAAGACGGCGCCCGTGGTGGCCACGTCGACCGGGCCCGCGTACGTCTCGCGGGCCTCCGCGCGCGAGCGCTCGGGGTCGTTCCACGCGGGGAGGTGCGTCAGCACCAGCCGGCGCACGCCGGCCGCCGTCGCGACCTCGCCCGCCCGGCGTCCGGTGAGGTGGATGCCGCGCTCGACGCCGTCGTCGCGGCCCTCGTGGAACGCAGCCTCGGAGAGCAGCAGGTCGGCGTCCCGCGCGAGCTCGACGACGCCGTCGCACGCGTCGGTGTCGCCCGTGTAGGCGAGCACGGCCCGCTCGCCCGGCCGCAGCGACGACGGCCCCGTCACGCGCACGCCGTACGCCTCGACGGGGTGGAACACCCGGTACGGCTCCAGCGTGAGCGGTCCCACCTGCACGGGCGCGTCCGGGTCCCAGACCCGCACGTCGAGCTCCTCGCTCATCCCGTCGCCCGGCTCGGCCCCGTACGCCGCCTCGATGCGCCCGGCAGTCCCCGACGGACCGAGCACCGTCAGCCGGCTCGGCACCCCGGTCCGGGTCGAGCCGCGCTCGGGGTGGTAGCGCAGGTAGACGTACAGCCCGCAGACGTCGACGAAGTGGTCGGGGTGCAGGTGCGACAGCGCGACGGCGTCGAGGTCGAGCGGGTCGACGAACCGCTGGAGCGCGCCCAGCGCCCCGTTGCCGAGGTCGAGCACGACGTTCCAGTCGCGCGCCTCGAACCCCGCTGCCGCCGCCTCCACGGCCGAGACCTGCACGAGGTACGACGACGCGGGCGACTCCGGCCCGGCGAACGACCCCGAGCACCCGACCGTGACGAGGCGCATCAGGCGGCCTCCACGCTGAGCACCTCGGGGCCGAGGAAGCGGCGCGCCAGGTGCTCGAACGGCTCCGCGCTCCCCGTCGCGAGGAAGCGGTGCTGCGGCGTCCCCGCGTCGCGCGAGCGCTCGAGGTCGTGCGCGACGAGCGTGCGGTAGACGTCCTTGGCGGTCTCCTCCGCGCTCGACACGAGCGTGACCTCCTCGCCCATGACGTAGGAGATCGCGCCCGTCAGGAGCGGGTAGTGCGTGCACCCGAGCACGAGCGTGTCGACGCCCGCCGCCTTGACCGGGTCGAGGTACTCGTGCGCCACGCGCAGGACCTCGGGGCCGGAGGTGATGCCCTGCTCGATGAGGGGCACGAACGCCGGGCACGCCTGCGACGTCACCTCGATGCCCGGGGCGACCGCGAACGCGTCCTCGTAGGCGCGCGAGTCCACCGTCGCCTTGGTCCCGATCACGCCGATGCGCCCGGAGCGCGTCGCGAGCACCGCGCGGCGCGCGGCCGGCAGGATCACCTCGACGACCGGGATGCCGCGGCGCACCGTGTACCGCTCGCGCGCGTCGGGGAGCGCGACCGCCGTCGCCGAGTTGCACGCGATGACGAGCATCTTCACGCCGTCGTCGACGAGCTGGTCCATCACCGCGAGCGCCATCGCGCGCACGGCGGCGAGCGGCTTGGGGCCGTACGGGCTGTTCGCCGTGTCCCCGAGGTAGAGCAGGGACTCGTTCGGAAGCTGGTCGAGGATCGAGCGCGCGACGGTCAGGCCGCCCACGCCCGAGTCGAAGATCCCGATGGGAGCGTCGTTCACCCGCCCGAGCCTACTGGCGCGCCCGCGCGCGGGGCGTACCGAACCGCGGGTCCCGCCTGTGGCAGCGCCCACAGGATGGCTGCCCCTCGGCCCGCCCCTCGGGACCGAGGCTCAGGACCCTCCGCCGCGCCCCGTCCTGAGGTCGGCGAGCATGCCGTCCACGAGCGACTCCTGGAGCAGGCCCGTCAGCAGGAACACGCTCACGAGGAAGCGGCGTGGCGCGCCGCCCACCTCGCCGTCGTCCGGGCCGTCGTCGCCCTCGCGGTCCAGCTCGTCGTACAGCCCCTCGACCTGCTCGTCGGTCCGCAGCCCGAGGCGCTCGGCGAGCACGAGGCGCACGTCCGTCAGCGCCCCCGCGACGTCCTCGGCCTCGTCGCGGGCCACGGCGAACGGGGCTGCCTCGGCAGGCTCCGCGTCCACGAGCAGGCGCGCCAGCCGCACCAGCCGCCCGACCTTGCGCGCGGCCAGGTCGTCCTGCGTGAACCGCCGGAACTCGGCCGCCACCTCGACGTCGTCCGACGCGTCCGGGAGCAGCCGCCGCACCGCCGGGTCCGGCGGCGGCGTGGCGTCCGTCGCGTGCCCGCCGGGCACCGGGCCCGTCCAGCCGGGCGGTGACCACGCGTCGTCGGGCCGGGACGGCCCGGGCTCCCCCGGTGCCTGCCCCGGCACGCCCTCCTGGAGCATCTGCGCGACGTCGCCCGCGAGCTGGGCCAGCACGATCCGCTCCGACGGTTCGAGCTCCGCGACGTACCCGTGCGCCTCGGCGCGGAACGGCCTCACTGCTCGCCGTCCTTCTGGAGCGTCGCCCACAGCCCGAACGAGTGCATCGCCTGCACGTCCACCTCCATGCGCTCCCGGTCGCCCGTCGACACGACGGCGCGACCTTCCTGGTGCACCTGCAGCATGAGCTCGTGGGCGCGCTCCGCGGCGTACCCGAAGTAGGACTCGAACACGTACGCGACGTAGCTCATGAGGTTGACCGGGTCGTTCCACACGAGGGTCACCCACGGGCTGTCGGGGAGGACGGTCTCGTCGACCCGGGTCGCCTCCTCGGGCACGGTCACGGACGCCCGCGCGCCGACGGCGCGGGTGAAGATCGGCTGGGGGCTCACGCCACCACTGTATTCGTGGGCCTGTCGACGCCCACGTCGCCGACGGCTGCCCTACCGTATTCCGCATGAGCCTCGCCGACCCGGGCAGCGTCGCCCTCTCCCCCACCGACAGCGCTGCCTCGCCGCAGGTCGGCACGCAGCGGCCGCCCTACCAGCCGACCGCCTCGACCGCGCTCCTCACCGACCGGTACGAGCTGACGATGCTCCAGGCCGCGCTCGCGGACGGCACCGCCGACCGGCACTGCCTGTTCGAGGTCTTCACGCGCCGTCTGCCCTCCGGGCGCCGGTACGGGGTGCTCGCCGGGACCGGCCGCGTCCTCGAGGCGCTCTCGTCGTTCCGCTTCGGGGCCGAGGAGCTCGACTGGCTGCACGCGCAGTCCGTCGTCGACGACCGCACCCTCGAGTTCCTCGCCGGCTACCGCTTCACGGGCACGATCTCCGGGTACGCCGAGGGCGAGGTCTTCTTCCCGCAGTCGCCCGTCATGACCGTCGAGGGCACCTTCGCCGAGGCGGTCCTGCTCGAGACCCTCGTGCTGTCGATCCTCAACTACGACTCCGCCGTCGCGTCCGCCGCCTCGCGCATGACGAGCGCCGCCGTCGAGCGCCCGTGCCTCGAGATGGGTGCGCGGCGTGCGCACGAGCAGGCCGCCGTCGCCGCAGCACGCGCCGCCGTGGTCGGCGGGTTCGCCGGGACGTCGAACCTCGAGGCGGGACGCCGGTACGGGCTCGCGACCATCGGCACCGCCGCGCACGCCTTCACGCTCCTGCACGACGACGAGGAGTCGGCCTTCGCGTCGCAGGTCGCCTCGCTCGGGCCCGGGACCACGCTCCTCGTCGACACCTACGACGTGCGCAAGGGCGTCCAGAACGCGGTGCGCGCCGCCGGCGGTCGGCTCGGCGCGGTCCGCCTCGACTCGGGCGACCTCGGCGTCCTCGCCGTCGAGGTGCGCCGCCAGCTCGACTCCCTCGGCGCGCACGACACGAAGATCACCGTGACGTCCGACCTCGACGAGTACGCCATCGCGTCGCTCGCCGCCGCCCCGGTCGACTCCTACGGCGTCGGCACGTCGCTCGTGACCGGCTCCGGCGCGCCGACGTGCGGCATGGTCTACAAGCTCGTCGCCCGCGCCGACTCCACCGGCGTGCTCCAGCCCGTCGCCAAGGCGTCCACGGCCAAGACCAGCACCGGCGGGCGCAAGGTCGCGGCACGCCGGTACGACGTCGACGGGCGCGCGGTCGAGGAGGTCGTCGTCACCGGCGCCGACCTCCCCGTCCAGGAGTGGGAGCCTGACGACGGCGACCTGCGGCCCCTGCAGGTGCCGCTCGTCGTCGACGGCGCGGTCGACTCGCGCTGGGTCGGGTCCTACGGCGTCCAGAACGCCGCGCACCGCCACCGCGAGGCCCGCGCGGAGCTGCCCCGCGGCGCCCGCCGACTCTCCGCCGGCGACCCCGCCATCCCGACGGTCGTGCACACGCTCCCCTGACCTGCGGTGCTCGGCCGGCCGACGGGGTGACGCGACGACGTACCGCGACGCGGCGGCTGACGGCGAGGCCCCGTGAGGTGGGCTCGGCTCAACCCCTTCCGGTCGCCCTCAGGCTTCGCTAGCATCGTCGCTGGCCGATTCGTTAAGGACGCGCACTAATGGAGGTGCCGGACGAGTCGGAGGTAGGGGTTGAGCATGAAGACGTCCCTCAAGGCAGCCGTCGTCGCCCTCGTGGTGGCGGCGTCGCTCCTTTCCGGCGCGAGCACCGCGTCCGCCAACGTGAACGCGTACCCCGACACGAGCTGCTCGGCAGCGTCGGGCGGTTCATGGGTCGCCGGGACCTCGAAGTACAGCGTGAGCATCTGGGCCCCGGGGCGGAGCCGGATCGGTTCCCCGTCGGGCAGCTACAACTGGGGGACCTCCACCACGAAGACCTACCGCTACAACGCCTACGGCATCCGCTCGGGCGAGTGGCTCGTGTGGGGTGGCGGATCGACCCTGTCGATCGCCAAGGGCTGCATCTACTGATGCACCGTCCGCCACGACGGCTGCCCGGGATCCTCGGATCCCGGGCAGCCCGGCGGTTCGGGAACCGCCTGCCCGCGACGATCGGGGCGTGCGCTCTGCTCCTCTCGGTCGCGGCGTGCGCTGCCGGCCCGGGCCCCGTCGAGCCGACGCGCACGACGGCGTACGAGCGCCCGGCATGGATGGACGAACAGCTCGCCGAGGACGCCCGACTGGTCGCTCGACAGTCCCGCTGCCTCACGGAACGGGGCGTCGAGTTCCAGACGGACGAGCTCGGCGGCTTCTACGCGGTCGACCCGGCCCTCGCCACGGTGCTCGACGACGCGCTCGACGAGTGCACCCGATCCATCCTCGGAGCCGCCTACCGCGCCCCGTTGACCACGAGCCAGCTCCACGGCCTCTACGAGCGCCAGCTCGACACGAGGGAGTGCCTGCTCGCCCAGGGCTACTCGATCCCCGAACCCGTCAGCGAGTCCGACTTCGTCGAGTCGCAAGGAATGGCGTGGAGCGCCTACGAGGCGTTCGTCGAAGCACTCGGCACGCTGCCCGTCGAACGCGCCGAGGCCGAGCAGGTGCGGATCAACGCCGCGTGCCCGCAACCCGGACTCGTCGGGCTGTGATCGCGGCGCCGACCGCTGCCGGCCGCGACTCCCCAACAGGGTGCCGCGTCCACGAGAGGCCTCATCGCTTGCCGACGAACCAGCCGCGGACGGTCGCGACGCGGGCGTCGAGCTGCTCGACGGTCGCGAGCGGCACCTCGGGTCCGCCGCAGCGGCGGCGCAGCTCGGTGTGCACCGAGCCGTGCGGCTGCCCGCTGCGGCGCGACCACGCGGACACGAGCTGCTGGAGCTCCTTGCGGAGCTCTGCCGCCCGACGGTGGTCCATCTCGGAGCGCTCGCGCTCCGCCGACTGCGTGGTCTTCGAGCGGGCGCTGAGCTGGTCGGCCTGACGCTGGCGCAGCAGCGTGGTGACCTGGTCCGCGTCGAGGAGGCCGGGGAGACCGAGGAAGTCGAGCTCCTCGTCCGACCCGACGTCCGCGCCCGTGCCGAACTCGCCGCCGTCGAACAGCACCCGGTCGAACGAGGCCTGCGCCTCGAGCGCCTCGAACGAGCCCTGGACGAGCTCGCCCGACGCCTTGTCCTCCCGGTTCGCCTCCGCCAGCAGCGCGTCCTCGGGGTTGAAGCCCTCGCCCTGCTCCTCTGCCGTGAGCGGGCGGTCGAGCGCGTGGTCGCGCTCGATCTCGAGCCCGTTCGCGAGCTCCAGAAGGTGCGGGACGCTCGGCAGGAACACCGACGCGGTCTCGCCGCGCTTGCGCGCCCGCACGAACCGTCCGACCGCCTGTGCGAAGAACAGCGGGGTCGCCGTCGAGGTCGCGTACACGCCGACGGCGAGGCGCGGGACGTCCACGCCCTCCGACACCATGCGCACGGCGACCATCCAGCGGCCGTCGCCGTCGGAGAACTCCTCGATGCGGCTGCTCGCCCCGTCGTCGTCGGAGAGGACCACCGTCGGGGACTTCCCCGTGATGCGGGCGAGGTGGCCCGCGTAGGCGCGGGCGTCGGTCTGGTCGGTCGCGATGACCAGTCCCCCGGCGTCGGGGATCGCCCGTCGTACCTCGGTGAGCCGCTTGTCGGCGGCCGCGAGGACCGACGGGATCCACTCCCCGTTCGGGTCGAGGGCGGTGCGCCACGCCTGGCCCGTCATGTCCTTGGTGAGCGCCTCGCCGAGACGCGCGCTCACCTCGTCGCCGGCCTTGGTGCGCCAGCGCATGTTCCCCGAGTACGACAGGAACAGCACCGGCCGGACGACGTGGTCGCGCAGCGCGTCGCCGTAGCCGTACGTGTAGTCCGCGCGCGAGCGGCGGATGCCGTCAGGCCCGCGCTCGTACTCGACGAACGGGATCGCGGCGGTGTCGGAGCGGAACGGCGTGCCGGTGAGCGCGAGGCGGCGCGTCGCGTCCTCGAACGCCTCGCGCACGGCGTCGCCCCACGACAGCGCGTCGCCGCCGTGGTGCACCTCGTCGAGGATGACGAGCGTGCGGTCGGCGGTCGTCCGTGCCGCGTGCAGAGCAGGCTTCGCGGCGATCTGCGCGTAGGTCAGCGCGACACCGTCGTAGTGGGCGCCGTGCCGACCCTGGCTGTTGCGGAAGTTGGGGTCGATGCGGATGCCGACGCGCGCGGCGGCGTCGGCCCACTGGTGCTTGAGGTGCTCGGTCGGCGCGACGACCGTCACCCGCCGCACCACGCCCTGCTCCAGGAGCTCGGTCGCGACGCGCAGCGCGAACGTCGTCTTGCCCGCGCCGGGGGTCGCGACGGCGAGGAAGTCGCGCGGCGCGCGCGTGCGGTAGAGCTCGAGAGCCTCCGCCTGCCACGCGCGCAGCTTCGACGCCGAGCCCCACGGGGCACGTCGCGGGAACGCGGGCGAGAGGTGGGAGGCCGCCGCCGACGACGGGCTCTGCGGCGCGGGCGGGGTGGTCCTGCTACGGGTGTCGGGGACGGAGTGACCGGTGGACGTCGTGTGGTGCTCCCCGCTCACTTGCCGGAGTCACCCTCGCCGTCCTGCGGGTCCCGCAGACCCTCGTAGATCTCCTTGCACGTGGGGCACACGGGGAACTTGTTCGGGTCACGTCCGGGCACCCACACCTTGCCGCAGAGCGCGATCACCGGCTTGCCGGAGAGCGCGGACTCCATGATCTTCTCCTTGCGCACGTAGTGCGCGAAGCGCTCGTGGTCGCCCGGCTCGGTCTGCTCGCGCGTCTCCTCGCGCTCGAGCACCCCGGTCGACGTGCCGGTCGTCGGCTCGGTCGCGGGGTTCCGGAACGGGTCCTGGGGACCCCCGGGGGGCGTGCTCGCACGGAGTTCGATCATGGAGGGAAGTCTACGTCGGTGCGCCGACACCCGTGCGGCGCGGCGTCGTTCCGCGAGTGCCGCGAACCGCCCCGCCCGGGCGACGAGAAGAGCCCGCCGGCGC
>NZ_JNBQ01000016.1 GCF_001019615.1 Cellulosimicrobium funkei
TCCGGGTCGGCGTCGGTGTCGGTGGCGGCGCCGGGAAGGCGGTCGTCGAGCGCGCGAACGGCGTCGGCGAGGTCGGTCGCGACGCGGGGCGCGGCGGCGACCTCCTCGGGGCGCGTCACGGGCGTCGGCACGAGGACCGGCGTCGCGCCCGCGGCGAGCGCCGCACCGACGTCGGCGCCGATGTCGCCGACGACCGCGCACCGCCACGGCTCGACGCCGAGCGCGTCCGCCGCCGCGAGCACCAGGCCCGGGCCGGGCTTGCGGCACGCGCACGCGTCCTCCGGTGCGTGCGGGCACACCTGCCACGTCTCGAACGGGCCGAGCAGCTCCTCGACGCGCGCGTCCACCGCGTCGACCTGCGCGCGCGTGAGGAGCCCGCGTCCGATCCCGGACTGGTTGGACACCACGCCGAGCCGGATCCCGCGGGCGCGCAGGTCGTCCAGCACGGCGCGTGCGTCGTCGACGGGGCGCACCGCCGCGGGGTCGCCGTTGTACGGCACGTCGTGCACGAGCGTGCCGTCGCGGTCGAGCAGCACGGCCGCGAGCGGCGGGGGCCACGGGTCGAGCCCGCGGCGGGCGGCGAGCGTGCCCGCGACGCGGTGCCCCACGGCGGCGAACGGGATGGCGGCGCTCGTCCAGGTCATGCGGCGCAGCTCGGGACCGAACGCGTCGTCGCCCGGTCGCGGTCCGGGCGCGAGCCGGCGGCCGAGGAACTGCGCCGTGAGACCGGCCCAGGCGAGGGCGCCGAGCGCCGCGACGCGCGGGCGCCGTGCGAGCAGCCCGCCGAGGCCGAGGCCCGCGGCGGCGACGGTCGCGACGTGCCACGCGAGGCGGCCGCGGCCCGTCTCGGCGCGCTCGCGCCACCGCGGCCCGTGCAGGGCGCGGAAGGTGGCGTCGTCGCGCGTGCCGGCCTGGACGCGCAGGCTCACCGCGTCGTCGGCGGGCCGCACGGGATGGGTCGTCGTGCGCGCGCCGTGCACGAGCGCCCACCCTGCGTCGCGCACGCGCAGCGCCAGGTCGGCGTCCTCGCGGTACGCGCGCGGGAAGCGCTCGTCGAACCCGCCGACCTCCTCGAGCGCGGCGCGGCGGTACGCCATGTCGGCGGTCGCCCACGCCGCGCGCTCCAGGCCCGCGGTCCCGCGCTCCCAGTCCGTCGGCCGCCGTTCGGCGGGCAGCGGCACGTGGAGCCTTCCCTGCACCCCGCCGGTGCGCGGCGCCGCGGTCGCGAGGTCGCGCTCCAGGAGCTCGCCCCAGCCCGCCGGGAGCTCGACGTCGTCGTCGAGGAACACGACCCACGGCGCGGCGGTCGAGCGCCACCCCGCGTTGCGGGCCGCGGCCGGTCCGCGGCCGCCCGTGCGCACGACGCGCGCGCCGAGCGCTCGCCCGGCGGCGCCGAGATCGAGCGGCGCCGGGACCTCGCCCGCGGCCCCGGCGCGCGGCAGGCGGCGGTCGTCGGCCACGACCACCTCGGCGGGCCCGGTGGCGCCGGCCTCGTCGCGCCGGGCGACGAGCGTCTCCAGGAGCCGGTCGAGCGACGGGCGACCGATCGAGGGCACGACGACGGCGTACGGCACCGGGGGCGTGGGGCGGGCAGCGGGCGTGCTCATGCCGTCACCTCCGCGGGCGCGGCGAACACGTCCGGCCGGCGCACGAGGTGCGGGCCCAGCACGAGCGCGTCGACGGGTGCGGAGCCGAAGAGCTCGAGCGCGTCGCGGGGGTCGTCGACCATGGGGCGGCCCGCGGTGTTGAGGCTCGTGTTGACCACGACGGGAAGGCCGGTGAGCTCCTTGAACGCGCGGATCGTCGCCTGGAGGCGCGGCGTCGAGTCGTCGACGGTCTGGATGCGCGCGGTGCCGTCCACGTGCACGACAGCCGCGATGCGCTCGCGCCACGCGGGCGCGACGTCGTGCACGAAGAGCATGTAGGGGCTGGGGACCGGCCCGCCGGAGAAGATCTCCGGCGCGTCCTCCAGCAGCACCATGGGGGCGACCGGGCGGAACTGCTCGCGCCCCTTGACGTCGTTGAGCCGCTCGAGGTTCTCCACCGGGCCGGGGTGCGCGAGCAGCGAGCGGTGCCCGAGCGCGCGCGGGCCGAGCTCCGCGCGGCCATCGAACCACGCGACGATCCCGTCGTCCGCGAGGATCCGCCCGACCTCGGTCGGCAGGTCGTCCGGCGTCGTGAACGGCACCTTCGCGGTGCGCAGCCAGCGCGCGATCGCCTCGTCGCCCCAGGAGCGGCCGAGCGCTGGGGAGCCCATCGGCTCCACGGTGTCGCCGGCCTCGGCCGCGAGCTGGAGAGCCGCCCCGAGGGCCGTCCCCGCGTCGCCCGCGGCGGGCTGGACCCAGACCTCCTCGAACGGCGACTCGCGCCAGACGCGCGAGTTCGCGACGCAGTTCAGCGCCGTCCCGCCCGCCATGGTCAGCACGCGGTCGCCCGTCTGCCCGTGGAGCCACGTCGCGAGGTCGACGAGCACCTCCTCGAGCCGCGCCTGCACCGAGGCCGCCAGGTCGGCGTGCTCGGCGCGGCCGCCGTGCTCGGTGCCCCACGTGCCGTCGTCGGTGCGCGGGGGAGCCCAGCGCTCCCAGCCGGGCACCTCCGCGACGAACCCGCCGTCCCCGGTCGCGTACAGGACCTCGCGCAGGTCGTCGAGGAAGCGGGGCTCGCCGTAGGAGGCGAGCGCCATGACCTTGTACTCGTCGCTCGACCGGAGGAACCCGAGGTGCTCGGTGAGCGACTCGTAGACGAGCCCGAGGGAGTGAGGGAGCTCCTGGCTCGCGAGCACCTCCAGGTCGCCGTGGTCGTAGCGGCCCGCGAGGTGGGACGAGCGCTCCCCGCGACCGTCGAGCGACAGGACGCTCGCGACCGGGAACGGCGAGGCGAGCGCGGCCGACGCGGCGTGCGCGACCTCGTGCGGCACGAACCGGACGGTCGACGGCGACAGGCCCGGCAGCGCGGTGGCGAGGAACTGGGGCGCGCGCTCCGCGTACTGCACGCGCAGCCAGTCCCACGGGTCCGGCAGTCCCATCTCCTCGGCGGGCTTGGCGAGCGCCGGGTCGAACGAGTAGGCGACGGCGTCGAGGTCCTGGGGGCGCAGCCCGCCCTCCTCGAGGCACCAGGCCATCGCCTTCTCCGGCAGCTCCCACGCCGCGAACGGCAGCGGGCGCTTGCCGTGCTTGCGCCGCGAGAAGCGTTCCTCCTCCGCGGCGGCGACGACGCGCCCGTCGACGACGAGGGCGGCGGACGGGTCGTGGAACAGGGCGTTGACACCGAGGACGCGCATGGGGCTGCGAGCCTCCCTGGATCGGGTCAGGCTCGTGGTGCGCCTCGAGAACGTGGGGCACCGCCTGACGCGTGCGGGTCGGCTCTGCTGCAACCCCGACTTCACCCTCACCCGGAGAAGCGCTTCTCGCACGCCCACGGCGCACCTATGGGTAGTTCTCTTCGTGTCACTCGCCGGGAGGCCCGCATGACCACGTCCATCGCCTCGACCACCCCTCGCCCGGACCTGTCCGCGGCCGCCGCGGCAGACCGCCGCCTCGAGCGGACCGACCCCGCGACCGGGCGCCCCGCCGCCCCGGTCCGGTGCGCGACGGCCGACGAGGTCGACGCCGCCGTCCGCGCCGCCGCGGCCGCCTGGCCCGCGTGGCGCGCGACCGCGCCGGCCGACCGCGCGGCCGCCCTGCGCGCCGCGGCGCGGTCCGTGCGCGACGCCGCCGGCGAGCTCGGCGCGCTGCTGCGGGCGACGACGGGGCGGCTCGAGACCGAGGCGCGCGCCTCGGCGGAGGTCGCGGCGGACCTGCTCGACGAGGCCGCGGTCGCGGGGCTCGGGCGCGCCGGACGCGTCCTCGCCGGGGACCCGGCGGCGCTGGACGTCGTGCGCCGCGAGCCGCGCGGCGTCGTCGCGGTGATCACGCCGTGGAACGACCCGTACCCCGCCGCCGCCGGGCTGCTCGCCGCGGCGCTCGTCACCGGCAACGCGGTCGTGCACAAGCCGTCCGAGCGCAGCGACGCGCCCGGGGTCCGCCTGGCCGAGCTCGTGGCGGCGGCCCTCCCTGCCGACGTGCTGCGCCTCGTGAGCGGGGACGGCGGGACGGGCGAGGCGCTCGTCGCCCACGACGGCGTCGCGCTCGTCGCCCACGTCGGGTCGACGGCCGCGGGGCGCCGGATCGCGGCCGTCGCCGGGGCGCGCGGCGCGAAGGTGCTGCTCGAGAACGGCGGCAAGGACCCGCTCGTCGTCGACGCGGGCGTGGACCCCGTCGTCGCCGCGCGCCAGATCGCGACGGGCGCGTTCACGAACGGCGGGCAGCTCTGCACCGCGGTCGAGCGCGCCTACGTCGTCGAGGAGGTCGCGGACGCGGTCGTCGCCGAGCTCGCGCGCCTCGCGGACGCGGTCGTGGTGGGCGACCCCGGCGACGACGCCACGACGATGGGGCCGCTCGTCGACGACGAACAGCTCGCCGTCGTGGAGGAGCACGTGCGGGGGGCGCTCGCGGCGGGCGCGGAGCTCGTCACCGGCGCGCGACGGCTCGACCGGCCGGGGTCGTACTACGCGCCGACCGTGCTCGACCGGTGCCCGGACGACGTCGACCTGCTCACCGCCGAGACGTTCGGGCCCGTCGCGCCGGTCGTGCGCGTGGCGGACTTCGACGAGGCCCTGCGCCGCGCGTCCGCGTCGGCCTACGGGCTCGCGGCGACCGTGCTCACGCCGTCGCTCGCCCACGCGCTGCGCGCGGCGGACGTGCTCGACGTCGGCACGGTCAAGGTCAACGCGGTGTTCGGCGGCGCGCCGGGGGGCTCGGCGGACCCGCGCCGCGGCAGCGGCGGGGGAGCGGGGTACGGGCCGGACCTGCTCGACGAGCTCACGGTGCGCAAGTCGGTCCACCTCGAAGGGCTGGGCGCGCCGTGAGCGACGCCGCGAGCGCGACGCTCACGTTCGGCGGCACGGCGACGGCGCTCCTGCGGTTCGGGCGCTTCACCGTGCTCACCGACCCGAACTTCCTGCACCGCGGCCAGTGGGCGTACCTCGGCAAAGGGCTCGCTTCGCGGCGGCGCACCGAGCCGGCGTTCGGGCCGACCGGGCTGCCGCCGCTCGACGCGGTCGTCCTGTCGCACCTGCACGGCGACCACTTCGACCGCGTCGCGCGGCGCGGCCTGACCCGCCAGGTCCCGCTCCTCACCACGCCGTCCGCTGCGCGGCGCCTCGCGCGTCACCACTTCGCGACGGTGGGCATGCCGACCGGCGCGGTCGAGACCTTCCGGTCGGGCAAGGAGTCCCTCGACGTGGAGTCGGTCCCGGCGATCCACGCGCGGGGCGCCCTCCGCGCGCTCCTGCCGGAGGTCATGGGCACCGTCTACACGCACCGTGTCGACGGACGGCGGCAGACCCAGGTCTACGTCACGGGCGACACGCTCACCGGGGGCCACGTCGACGTCGTCGCGCGCGCGTTCCCGCACCTGGACTCGGTCGTCGCGCACCTCGGGGGGACGCGCATCCTCGGCCGGACCGTGACGATGGACGACGTCCAGGGGGCCGACCTGGTGCGGCGCGTCGGGGTGCCGCTCGTGGTGCCGGTCCACCACGACGACTACGGGGTCTTCCGCAGCCCCCTGCGCGACTTCCTCGCGCGCTCGCCCGAGCTCCCGGGGGTCGAGCTGCGCCCCGTCGCGCGAGGCGCGACCGTCAGCCTCCGCATCGACTGACCGACTTCCAAGGATTCGCCGACGCAAGAAATGTCGATGAGTATCGACTTTTGACTTGGCACGGACGAAAGTCACCCGTAGGGTCGGTCCCAGTGCGACGGCGGGGCATCGCACCCTCCGTCGCACCGGGCCTCCTGAGGCCCTGCCCATCCGAGCCGACCGATCAGCGGTGATCGTCGTGCCGCGGCATCAAGGATCGATGCGCAGCACTGCTGGACCGGGGATCACCGTCTACTCGTTACGCGTCAAGGAGGACGTTGTGCACAGACGACCAACCACGAGCCGTCGCAGGCTCGCCCGAGGTGTCGCCGCGGTCCTGTCCGCGGCAGTGCTGGTACCGCTGTCGATCAGCGGAGCCGGCGCGCACCCCGGGCACGAGGAAGCGACACCGGCCGCAGACGAGGCGACCGACTGGGACAGCTACGAGAAGGTGCTGCTCAGCAAGAACACCGGCGAGCCGATCGACCTCGCCGTCCTGCCCGACTCCCGGGTCCTGCACACCGCGCGCGACGGCGTCGTGCGCCTCACCGACTCCGCCACGGGGCTGACCACCCAGATCGCGGACCTCGACGTCTACTCCAACTCGGAGGACGGGCTCCAGGGCATCTCGCTCGACCCGAACTTCGAGGAGAACCACTTCCTGTACCTGGTCTACGCGCCCCGCGTGATGGAGGGCACGTCGCCCTCCGGCGTGGAGTACCCGGAGACGACCCCGTCGGGGAGCGCGCCGAACTCGCTGCCGGCCGGCGAGGACGAGAGCTACTGGGACCGGTGGCTCGGGTACAACCAGCTGTCGCGGTTCACGTGGGACCCCGCGACCGACGCCATCGACCTCTCCACCGAGCGCGCGATCCTCAAGGTCGACGCGCAGCGCGGGCAGTGCTGCCACGTCGGCGCGGACATGGCCTGGGACGACGAGGGGAACCTGTTCCTCTCCACGGGTGACAACACTCCCGCCAGCACGCCGGGCGCGAACGGCTACGCGCCGAACAACAACGCCCCTGGCATGAACCCCGGCTTCGACGACCGTCGCGGGGCCGGCAGCACCAACGACCTGCGCGGCAAGATCCTGCGGATCAACCCGATCGAGGACCTCGCGGCCGGCACCGAGGTGGGTCCGGGGACCACGTACACCATCCCCGAGGGCAACCTCTTCGACGACCCGCAGTACGACGACGTCCGGGACCTCGTGCGCGACGAGACCTACGTCATGGGCCTGCGCAACCCGTTCCGGATCGACTACGACGTCGAGTCCGGCGCGCTCGTATGGGGCGACTACGGCCCCGACGCGGCCGCCGCGGACCCGAACCGCGGCCCGATGGGCTACGTCGAGTGGCAGCTCACGACCGAGCCGATGAACGGCGGCTGGCCCTACTGCCACGGTCCCAACGCGAACTACAACGAGTGGGACTACGCCACGTCGACGCCGGGCGAGTTCTTCGACTGCGAGGCGGGCGCCGTCAACAACTCGACGTGGAACACCGGCCTGGACGTCCTGCCGCCGGCCACCGCGCCGCAGGTCTACTACGGCGACAAGGCCGGCGACCAGCCCGAGCTGCTCGACCCGCTGGCGGAGTGGGGCGGCACCGGTCAGGCCCCGATGGGCGGCCCGATCTACCGCTTCGACGAGAACCTCGACTCGGACGTCAAGTTCCCCGAGTACTGGGACGGGCACCCGCTCATGGCGGAGTTCTCGCAGGACTACGTCGCGGCGTTCACGCTGGACGAGCTGACGTCGGACGGCGAGGTCACCGCGGTCGAGGACTTCCTGCCGAACGCCCACCTGGAGTCGGTCAACCAGCCGATCTGGGACAACGTCATGGACATGGAGTTCGGTCCGGACGGCGCCCTGTACGTGCTGGAGTACGGTGACGGCTTCTTCCGCCAGAACCCGGACGCCGGCCTGTACAAGGTCGTCTACGGGTCGTCGAACACCCACCCGCGGGCCTTCATCTCGGCCGACCCGGTCTCGGGCAGCACCGCCCCGCTCGAGGTGACCTTCGACGCGTCGGCCTCCACCGACGCCGAGACCCCGGCCGCCGAGCTCGTCTACGACTGGGACTTCGACTCCGACGGCGTCTACGACGCCCAGGGCGTGAGCGTCACGCACACGTTCACCGAGCTCGGCCAGTTCAACGTGCAGCTGCGCGTCACCGACGCGGGCGGCAACTTCGGCCTGGCGATCCAGCAGATCACGGTCGGCAACACCGCCCCCGTCATCACCCTGGACCAGCCGGACGGCGCCATCTTCAACTGGGGCGACGCCGTCCCGTACACCGTCTCGGTCGAGGACGCCGAGGACGGCGACCAGCCGACGTGCCGCAACATCCAGTACACGTTCGGTCTCGGCCACAACACGCACGCGCACCCCGAGGTGAGCGGGCGGGCCGCGGACACCGAGGCCGGCTGCGGCTTCACGATCCAGACCAGCGAGAACGCCGTCGAGCACGGCGAGGGCGAGAAGATCTACGGCACCCTCGTCGTGACCTACACGGACCAGGCGCAGGGCAGCGTCCCGGCCATCCGTGGCGAGGCGACGCACATCCTCAAGCCCGAGGAGCAGCAGGCGGAGTGGTACGACGCCGCCGAGGGCATCGAGGTCGTGCCGGGCACGGACGCCGACGCCGGGTACTACGTGTCGTCCCTCGACGCGGGCGACTCGTTCTCCTACTCGCCGATCAGCCTCGTCCACGCCCCGAGCGGCGAGCCCATCACCGAGGTCACCGTGCGCGGACGCGGCGAGGGCACCGTCTCCCTGGGGTGGGAGGGCGCCGACGGCGAGAGCACGCAGGCGCTCGCCGACCTCGAGTTCTCGGGCGACGCCTGGCAGGAGGTCACGCAGACGCTGACGGACGTGCCGGGGGGCTCCGGCTCGGTCGTCGTCACCAGCACCGGTGGGGTCGACGTCGACAACCTGCTCTTCGCCGTCGGCGACGGGACGGGCGAGCCGGTCACCGTGCCGGTGGACCAGGTCTCGATCCAGATGTTCTCGCTCATCCCGTGGGTGAACGAGGTCGGCCTGGAGGCCGTCCTGGAGCGCCTCAGCGAGATCGGGCTCAAGAACATCGAGCCGTTCGGCGGCAACTTCGCGGGCTACACGGCCGAGGAGTTCCGGGCGCTCGCCGACTCGTACGGCCTCAGCGTGAAGTCGTCGCACTACGACGTGAACGAGGCGACGTTCGACGCGACGCTGGACTACGTCACGACGCTGGGCCAGGAGTACGTGGGCTCGGGTGGCTTCCCCTCGCCGGGGATCGGCACCTACGAGAACACGCTCGCCACGGCCGAGGCCATGAACCGGCTCGGTCAGCGCACCGTCGACGCGGGGCTCGAGAAGTTCTTCGGGCACAACCACGACGGCGAGTTCCGCACGACGTACGAGCACGAGGGCGAGACGCTCTCGGCCTGGGAGATCCTGGTCCGCGAGACCGACCCGGACCTCGTCACGTTCCAGCTGGACGTGGCGTGGGCGGCGCACGCGGGCGTCGACGTCCCGGCCCTCATCGAGGAGTACGGCGACCGGATCGAGCTCCTGCACGTCAAGGACGCGACCGGTCTGAACGCGGGCGGACGCCCGACGTTCACCAACCTCGGCGAGGGTGAGGTCCCGCTCCAGGAGATCCTCACCGCCGCGCAGGAGGCGGGCGTCGCGTACTACGTCATGGAGTGGGACATGGCTCCGGACGGCGAGGACTTCGCGGCCACGGGCTTCGAGTACCTCACCGGCCTCCCGGCCGGCGAGCCCGCACCCGACGTCACGGTGACCGCGCAGGCGCGCTGCCTCGCGGGCAACGCGTACGTGGCGGTCCGCGTCCTCAACGAGGACGAGGTCCCGCTGACGGTCACGCTCGAGACGCCGTACGGCAGCAAGACCTTCGAGAACGTGGCACCGGGCAAGAACGCGTACCAGTCGTTCAACGCGCGGGCCGACGAGGTCGCGGCCGGCACGGCGACGGTCTCGGTGACCGACGCCGAGGGGCGGACGGGCACGGTCACGTCCGAGTACGACGCCGTGTCGTGCGGCTGACGCCACCGACGCAGGTCTGACGCACGGCTGAGGCCGGGTGAGGCGGACGTCCGACGCCGCCTCACCCGGCTTCTGGCCGGCTCCGCACGGACGACGGCCCGGGAGACGAGATCTCGTCTCCCGGGCCGTCGCGGTGCGTCGGGCCTCAGCCCTCCTTGACCTGGTCGCGGACGTCGGCCGCGGCCTCCTTGCCGTGCTGACCCACGGACTGCGCCGCGTCCTTCGCGGCGTCGCGGACGGCCTCCGCGCCCTCCTTCGCGGGCTCCTTGAGGTCCTGCACGACCTCCTGCGCCGTCGACTTCACGTCCTCGACGAGCGGTGCGGCCTTCTCCTTGACCCCGACGGCGGCACGCTGCTCGGTGCGGGTCGAGGGGAGGAGCGAGGCGACGACGAGGCCGACGCCGAACGCGACGAGGCCCACCGCGAGCGGGTTGCCCTGCGTCTGCTCGCGGACCGCGCGCGGCGCGGAGCCGACGGTCTCGGCGACCGACGACGCGGTGCTGCGCGCCGAGTCGGCGACCGACGACGCCGCCTCGCGGCCGCGCTCGGCGACGCCGTGCGACGAGTCGCGCGCCGAGTCCACCGTGTCGTGCGCGGTGCCCATGACCCGGTCCTTGACGCTCGTCACGCCGGTCCGCACGCGGTCCACCTGGCGCCGCGCGACGTTGCCGGGCTTGACCTTCTCCCCGAGCGCGTCGACGTCCCGGCTCAGCTCGGTGCGCGTGCGCTCGATGTCGGCGCGGATCTCCTCGGGATCGGTGCTGCTCATGAGTTCATCTCCTCGTGTCCTCGGACGGCGTTCGGGATCTTCTTGAGGGTGTCCGTCGTCTCGGGCATGCCCTCGACGGTGCGCAGCTCCTTGCGTCCGCGCGCCACGAGGACCGCGGCGACGATCGCCCAGATCGCGGCGACGACGAGCGCAGACCACCCGCGGCCCATGACGGCGCCGAGCGCCCACCACAGCGCGACGGAGAGGAACAGCAGGACCATGTGTCCCGCGACCCCGGCGCCGGCGAGCATCCCGGCGCCCTTCCCGGCGCGCTGCGCCGACTGCTTCGCCTCCGCCTTGGCGAGCTCGACCTCCTGCCGCATGAGGGTGGACAGGTCGCGGCTCACCTCGGCGACGAGCTCGCCGAGGCTCGGCTGCTCGCCGGTCCCCGTCGGGCCGGCCGTTCCCGCGGCGGTCGTCGGGGCGGGCGGGGCGCCCGGGTCGGGCCCGCTGCCCGCCGTGTGCCGGGCGGTGTGCGCCGCGGCGAACGGGTCAGGGGTGTACGACATCAGGGCCACCTCCCGGTCGGGCGGCGCCCGCGCCGGGCGTCGTCGGCGGGAACGTCGGCGGCGTCGGGTCCCCCTCCGCCGAGGTCGCGACGTCCGGGTCCTGGGCGAGCCGGTCGTTCGCGAGGCCCGGGTACGCCCCGGCGGTCCCGATGTCGGGCTCGCCGCGCGTCCCCGTCGTCCCGCCCGTGCCGATCCCGCCCGTGCCGGTCGTGCCTGTGCCGCTCGTGCCCGTCGAACCGCCCAGGCCCGTGGTTCCCGTGGTCCCGGTGAGGCCCGTGGTGCCGGTCGTCCCGGTGAGCCCCGCGCTGCCGGTCGACGTCCCGACCGGGGCGGCGTGCGCGCCGCGTGTCCCCGTCGTGCCGACGCCGGTGGTGTCGTCCGCGCGGTCCTCGCCGGTGTCCGGCGCGTCCTTCATGCCGCGCACGAGCCGCCCGACCAGCAGTCCCGCGCCGGCGGCGAGGAGGAGGAACGTGCCCGGACGACGCCGGGCGAAGCTCTCGACCTCGTGCAGCACGGACGAGGGCTCGCGGTCCTCGAACCACTGCGCCACCTGCCCGGTGGCGTCCCCAGCACGCCGGACCAGGTCGGTCGCGTAGCCGGGGTCCTCGGTGCCGTCCGCCATCTGGCGGAGCTCGTCACCGAGGGACCGGAGCCCGCCCGCGAGGCGCTCCTGCTGCGTGCGCGCCTGGTCGGTGAGCTCCGTGCGGGTCTGGTCGACCAGACCGCGTGCGCGGTCCTTCGCCTCGTGCGCGACGTCGCGCGCCTTCTCCTTCGCGTCCTGCGCGACGTCGCGACCCGCGTCGCCCACGTGGGACGCGGCCTCGCTCGCGCGCTCCTTCACCCCGGTCGCGGCGCTGCCGCTGTCCCTGGTTCCCTGCGACGTCCCGACACCCGGCGAACCGGGCCCCGAGCCGTACGGCACGTTCGTCTCGCTCATGGTCGGACTCCCGTCGTCGTCGCCGCGCTGGTGCGGCGTGACTGGCGACGGAGCGCAGGCCGTGCCGGGCTCTCGCTCCGCCGGTACGGCCACTTCCTGGACCACTTCTCACGGTAGGTCGTGGTCGCGCGCACACAACCGGAGAGCACCCCGGCCCGCGGTTGCGAGCGACGACAGCCTTGCGACGGTGGGAGTGGTCGAGCAGCCGGCCGCCACCGTGCCGGGCGCCGCCCGGCAGCACGGCGCCCCCGGGCGCAGGAGGTTTGCGATCATGGCCACAGGAGAGACCGGGTTCGACGACGTCACGTTCGACCTCATCTCGGTGCAGTACCACTCGCTCAAGGCCGGGCACGACTACGGCCAGTACGTGCGGGACGCACGCAACGCGGGCAAGGAGGAGATCGCCACCTTCTTCGAGAAGGTCATGGCGGAGGACTCCGAGCGGGCCCAGCAGTGCCACCGTTTCCTCGCCGAGCTCACGCAGCACGGGACGTCCGCCACGTCGCCGCAGGGCTCCCAGCAGGGCTGACGCCGCGCGGCGCCGCTCGCGAGCAGCGTCTCGGCTCGCGAGCGGAGCCGACCGTGGGGACCATGGCGGTGGTGTCGAGCAGGGGCGCCGTCCGCGCGAGCGCGAGGAGCCCCCAGCATGACCTCCACCGCCGTCCCCGCCCAGGTGCAGGACGCCGCACCGACGTCCCCGACCGCCCTGGCAGCGAGCGACCCCGTCCCCGGCGCCCCCGCGGCGCCGGAAGCGGGTCGGCTCCCGCTGCCGCGACCGCGCGGACCGCTGACCGCAGCCCTCCTCGAGGTGCTCGTCGCCGGTCCGCCCGGGGCCGACGTGGACGAGCGGCTCCGCCAGGTCCGCGACGCCGTCGGCCCCGCGCTGGACGCGGCCGCGACGCACGTCCTGCGCGACGACGACGTCCAGCTCGCGCTTGCGGTCCTCTACGAGCTGCACTACCGCGGGGTGCACGGCGTCGACGACGCGTGGGAGTGGGAGCCGGCGCTGCTCGCCGTCCGCGCGAGGCTCGAGGCCCCGTTCGAGGCCGCGGTGCGCGAGCGCGCCGGCCGGCCCGCCTGCGCGGACACGGACGCCACGGGCGTGGCGCGGCGGCTCTTCGAGCTCGCCGCCGAGGACGACGGCCCGAGCCTGTCGCGCTACGTCGCCAAGCGCGCGGACGCCGAGCAGGCGCGCGAGCTCCTGGCGCTCAAGTCGCTCTACCAGCTCAAGGAGGCCGACCCGCACACGTGGGCCGTGCCCCGGCTCGCCGGGACGCCCAAGGCCGCGCTCGTCGAGATCCAGGCCGACGAGTACGGCGGCGGGCGACCGGGCCGGATGCACGCGGAGCTGTTCGCGCGCGCGATGCGCGGCGTCGGGCTCGACGACACCTACGGGCGCTACGTCGACGCCGTGCCCGCGGTGGCCCTCGCGGCGGTCAACACCATGTCGTTGTTCGGCCTGCACCGTCGGCTGCGGGGCGCGATCGTCGGGCACCTCGCCGCGTTCGAGATGACGTCGTCGGTGCCGAGTCGCCTGTACGGCAACGGGTTCCGGCGCCTCGGCCACGACGCGGACACCACCTGGTACTTCGACGAGCACGTCGAGGCGGACGCGGTCCACGAGCAGATCGCGGCGCGCGACCTGGCCGGTCGCCTCGTCGAGCAGGATCCCGCGCTGCGTGACGACGTCCTGCTGGGTGCGGCAGCGTGCCTCGCCGTGGAGGGCGACGTCGCCGCGCACGCGCTCGAGCGCTGGCAGGCGGGGGAGTCGGCGCTGCGGGTGCCGCTCGAGCCCGTCACGGTGAGCCCGGCGCCGGGGGAACCCGCGGAGGACGGTGACCGTCCGCGTGCCTGACGTGACCTACGTGCTCCCGCTGCGCCGCGACCGGTTCGACGAGCGCACGACGGCCGAGCTGTCCCGGTACCTGGCGGACCTCCCGGGCCGCGCGGAGGTCGTCGTCGCCGACGGCTCGCCCGCCCCGGTGCGTGCGCGCCACACCGCGTCGTGGCCCGACGCCGCCCGGACGGTCGCCGTCCCCGCGCCGCCGCCCGGGTACAACGGCAAGGTCGTCGGCGTGCTCGCCGCGCTAGCCACGGTGTCCACCCCGACCGTCGTCCTCGCGGACGACGACGTGCGGTGGGACGCCGCGACGCTCGACCGGGCGCTCGCGGCGCTCGACGACGCCGACGTCGTCGTGCCGCAGAACGTGTTCGACCCGGCGCCGTGGCACGCGCGCTGGGACACCGCACGCTCGCTCGTGAACCGGGCGCTCGGCCACGACTGGGCGGGCACGGTGGTGCTGCGGCGCGACGCTCTCGGGCCGGACGGGTACGACGCGTGCGTGCTGTTCGAGAACCTCGAGCTCGAGCGGACCGTGCTGGCCCGGGGCCGACGGGTCGAGCACCGGCCGGACCTCTTCGTCGTGCGTCGGCCGCCCGGGGTGCGCACCTTCCGGGAGCAGCGCGTGCGGCAGGCGTACGACTCGCACGCACAGCCCGCGCGGCTCGTCGCCGAGCTCGCGCTCGCCCCGCTCCTCGCCGCGTGCGTCGTCGGGGCGACGCGCTCCGACGGCGCCCGGCGCGCGGCGTGGACGGCCGTGGTCGTCCTCGTGCTCGGGAGCGCGGTCCTCCTCGCCGAGGTGGGGCGGCGCACCGCGGGAGGAGCCGCCGTCTGGCCCCCGACGGCCGCCCTGTGGGCGCCCGCGTGGCTGCTGGAGCGCGCGGTGTGCGCGTGGGTCGCCCTCGGGTGGCGGCTGCGCGGGGGAGTGCCCTATCGCGGGACACGGATCCGCTGCGCCGCCCACTCGCTGGCGGAGCTGCGCGGTGCCACCGGGGAGGAGCCGCGGTGACGGGGGAGCTGCGCGTCCGCGCCGAGGAGGTCGTCGTGACGGCCTGCCCCGACGGCCCGCTGCTCGTCCGCGGTCCCGCCCGCCTCGTCGACCAGGAGGGGAACGAGATCGAGCGGCACCGCGCGACCGTCGCGCTGTGCCGGTGCGGCGGCACGGCGATCCCGCCGTGGTGCGACGGGACGCACAAGGTCAACGGCTATCGCAGCGGGGACGGCGACGGGCGCTCCACGGCGAGCGAGGCCGGGACCGGCGCGTAGAACCAGCCGTGGAACGCGGCCCGCGCGGGCTGCGGCAGCACGCGCGCGGCGGCCAGCATCACGCCGCCCTGGACGCCCGTCACGACCTCGGGCCGACCGAGCAGGAGCGCGTCCACCGCGCGCCGCGCCACGGCGGCAGGTCGGGGCTTGGGCAGGCGGCCGACGTGGGTGCGCTCCATCCCCGCCTCGCGGAAGAACGGCGTGCGCGTCGGGCCCGGCAGGAGCGCCGTGACCGTGACGCCCGTCCCGGCGAGCTCGCCCCGCAGGGACCACGCGAACGAGCGCAGGAACGCCTTCGAGGCGGCGTACGCCGCGAAGTGCGGGGCGGGCATCTCGCCGGCGACGGACGACGTGACGAGGATCCGGCCGCGCCCTTCCGCCAGGAGGTCGGGCAGGAGTAGGTGGGTCAGGTGCGCCACCGAGCGCACGTTGAGGTCGAGGAGCCGCAGCTGGTCCTCGAGCGGGGTGCGCGCGAACGCGCCGTGCACGCCGACCCCCGCGTTGAGGACGGCGGTCGAGACGCCGAGCTCGCGCGCGCGCCGGGCGGTCGCCTCGACCCCGCGGGGCGTCGCCAGGTCGACCGTGAGCCCCTCGTGCGCGCCGCCGTGCGCGGAGAGGTCGTGCACCGTGGGCTCGACGTCGCGGTCCGCGACCACGAGCACGTCGTTCCCCCGGCGCGCGAGCTCGACCGCGAGCGCGCGCCCGATCCCGCTCGTCGCGCCGGTCACGAGGGCGGCACCGCGGTCCGCCGGCGGTCGCGCGCGTCGTGGGGCGGTCACGGCAGGTCCGGGGCGTCGTCGTCGCCGAGCGCGACCTCCGCGGGCGGCTCCCGCAGCGCCTGGGCGAGGTGCCCGCCCAGGAACGCGCTCGCGCCGGCGACGGCGTAGCCGAGCATCGAGACCGCGACCCCGGACCGGTGCCGCCCGCCGCGGCGCAGGAGCCACGACGTGCCGTAGAGCAGCGAGACGCCCGTGTTGAGCGCGGCGTGCACGGCGCCGACGCGGCGGGCGCGCCGGTCGACGTCGAGGTAGTCGGCGAGCCCGGTGAGGGCCGTCGGCGCGACGGCCAGCACGCCGAGCCCGACGAGCCGCTGCGCCGCCGGGGCGCTCCGCTCGCCCCCGACGAGGTCGAGCACGGCCGCGCTGGTCCACAGGCCGACCGGGACGTCGGTCAGGGTCGCGTGGAGCGCGTGGCCCAGCGAGCGGCCGTGCAGCTCCTCGCGCACGCGACCGTGGGAGGGGACGACGGCGAGCGCGACGCCACGAACGGTGCTCGAGAGGTCGTCGAGCGCGGTCGCATCCTCGAGCCGCCGCGCGAGGCGCAGGAGGACGGGGGAGTCCGCGTCGTCGTGGGTGCCGGTGCTGCGGGAATCGGACATGGGCGCTCCTCGGGTCGTCGCGCTCCCGTTCTCGAAGCCCTGGGTCGACCGTATGCAGGATCGCCCGCGTTCGCGCGCGAGCGTACGAGGCCCCGGACGCACGTCGCCCCCGTCCTGGCGGGCCGGGACGAGGGCGGTCGCCGCCGGCAGGCGTGCGGCGGTCTTCTTCACCGGCTGCCGAGCGACGGGCACCACGCTATGGTCTTGGGCCGCCCGCCGCGCTCCGGCGGCGGGTGAACTTCCGCGCGCCACGCGGGCCGGCTCGCCCTGCGCTCCGGGCCCGCGCGGGCTAGGGTCGTCGCTCCGGGTCAGGACGTGGCTCGCGACCGTCTCGTCGACGAGGCAGGCACCATGAGCACCGACCACGACCAGAAGCGCGCCCGCGCGCTGCCGGACGACCGCCGTCTCGGCGAGTACCGCTACGACCTCGTCCGCGAGGAGTGGTGGTGGTCCCCGGACATGTTCGCGCTCCACGGGTTCGCGCCCGGCGAGGTCGTGCCGACGACGGCCCTCGCCCTCGCGCACAAGCACCCTGACGACCTCGACCGCGCGACCCGGGTGCTCGAGGCGGCGACGACCGGCGGCACGCCGTTCTCCCTCCCGCACCGGATCCTCTGCGCGAACGGGAGCGAGCGCACCGTCGTCGCGACCGGCCAGGTGCGACGGGATCCCGCGACGGGGGCGGTCGTGGAGCTGAGCGGCTGGGCGGCCGACGTCACGGCGTACGTCGGAAGCCGCGCGGCGGAGGAGGCCGGCGCGCAGATCCGTGCGGCGGCGCAGACCCGCGGCACGATCGAGCAGGCCAAGGGCATGATCATGCTCGCCGTCGGGGTGGGCGCCGACGAGGCGTTCGCGCTGCTGCGCCGCACCTCGAACGACCGCAACGTCCCCGTGCGCACGCTCGCGGAGCTCGTCGTGCGCGCGGGGGAGGACTCGCCTGCCGACGCGCGGGCCGCGATCGTCGCGGTCCTGCGCCGCCCGACGCCCGGCGCACGGGTCGCCTGAGCGAGCGCCGACCGGGGGCGGCGCGTCCCCAGATGCGACCGGGCCGGGGCCGCTCCACGCTGGAGGGACGCTCGACGCGTCGAGAACGGGGCGCGTGCCGTGGTCCTCCCGCGCACGCTGTGCGGAGGGGGCCGACCTCCCCGAGGGAGAGACCATGTTCTTCCACCGTCAAGAGCTCCAGCACCGTGCTACGCCCGACCGTCCGGACGCCGTCTACGCCCGCAAGCTCCAGGAGGTGCTGGGCGGGCAGTACGGCGAGATCACCGTCGCGATGCAGTACGGCTTCCAGTCCTGGAACGCCCACCTGCCCGGCAAGTACCGCGACCTGCTCTACGGCATCGGCGCCGAGGAGTTCGGGCACGTCGAGATGCTGGCGACGATGATCGCGCAGCTCCTGGAGAAGGCGCCCGTCGGCCTGGTCGAGGGCGCCGTGCAGGACGACCCGACCGTGGCCGCGATCGTCGGCGGCACGGACCCGCAGCAGGCGATCGTGGCGGGAGCGGGCGCCCGCCCGGTCGACTCGAACGGGAACCCGTGGTCGGCGGGCTACGTGACCGCGAGCGGCAACCTGCTCGCCGACTTCACGGCGAACGCGAACGCCGAGATGCAGGGCCGGCTCCAGGTCGCCCGGCTCTACCACATGACCGACGACGCGGGCGTCAAGGACCTCCTCGCGTTCCTGCTCGCGCGCGACACCATGCACCAGAACCAGTGGCTCGCGGCCGCTCAGGAGCTGCGGGACGAGGGCGTCGAGGAGCTGCCCGTGCCCAGCACGTTCCCGCTCTCGAAGGAGGACCGCGACGTGGCGTACCAGTACATCAACTTCTCCAACGGCGAGCACGCGTCCGAGGGGCGCTGGGCGAGCGGCCCGACCCCGGACGGCAAGGGCGAGTTCACCTACGTCGCCGAGCCCCCGGCGGGTGTGCCGATGCCGCCGCCCACGACGCCCGACGAGCGGTTCCACGGCACGACGGGCAAGCCGTCGACGCTCGAGAAGGCCAAGGGCGCCGTCAAGGACGCCCTGCACAAGGACTGAGAGGAGTCCGTCATGACCGCCGCATCCGCACCCCGGAGCGTCGCGCGGGACCGCCCCGCGCGGGGCGCCCACCAGTACCTGGCTCTCGTCATCGGTGTCGTCTACCTGCTCGTGGGCGTCGTCGGGTTCGCGATCACGGGCTTCGACGGGTGGACCGTGCACGACCACTCGCAGACGCTCCTCGTCTTCGCGATCAACCCGCTGCACAACGTGGTCCATCTCGTCATCGGCCTGCTCGGCGTGCTCCTGTGGAGCCGGTCGGCCAGCGCCCGGACGTACGGCTGGATCCTCGCGATCGGCTACGGGGCCGCGTTCGTCTACGGGCTGATCGTGGTCAACAACGCTGAGGCCAACGTCCTCAACATCAACGGCGCGGACAACGTGCTGCACGCGGTGAGCGCGGCCGCCGGCCTCGCGATCGCCCTGTGGCCCGCGCGTCACGAGACCGGCCCGGCGGCGCCGACCACCCGGACGGGCGTATGACCGACACGCCGGTCGACCTCACGGCGAGCGAGACCGGGCGCGTCCTGCGGGACGTGCTCGGTCCGCTCGTCGCGCAGGGCGCCATCGTGCGCCGACCCCGCGCGACCGCGTGGGCGGAGCGGCGCCAGGTGGACCGCACGGCCCGCCGTCTGCTGGACCGTCTGCGCGCCCGGTACCACGGGGCGCCGCTCGTGGTCCGGCTCGGTGCACGTCGGCTCGTCCTGGCCACCCGGCCCGAGCACGTCGAGCGGATCCTCGCCGGGTCGCCCGAGCCGTTCACCCCGGCGTCGTGGGAGAAGCGGGGCGCGCTCGCGCACTTCCAGCCCGACGGCGTCCTCATCTCGTCGCTCGACGCCCGACGAGAGCGACGCCCGTACAACGAGGCGGTGCTCGACATGTCCGAGCCCGTGCACCACGACGGCGGCGCACTGGTGGCCGCGGTCGAACGGGAGACGCGCGACCTCGTCGCCGCCGTCGAGGCGTCGGGGCGGCTCGACTGGGACACGTTCGCCGCGTCGTGGTGGCGCGTGGTGCGGACGGTGGTCCTCGGCCGCGCCGCCCGGGACGACGAGCGGCTCGTCGTGATGCTCGACGCGCTGCGGCGCGACGGGAACTGGTCCTGGTTCCGACCCCGCCGCCCGTGGCTCCGGGCGGCCCTGGAACGACGGGTCGCCGAGCACGTCGCCGTGGCCGAGCCGGGGACGCTCGCCGCGCGCGGTCGCGACGCGGGCGGTGCGGACGCGGCGCGTGGGCAGATCCCGCAGTGGCTCTTCGCGTTCGACGCCGCGGGCGCCGCGACCTTCCGGGCGCTCGCCGTGGCCTCGGCGCGGCCCGCCGTGCGCGTGCGGCTGCTCGCCGAGCGGGCGACCGCCGGGCCCGGCCCGGCCGTGCTGCCGTTCGCGCGCGGGTGCGTGCTGGAGTCGGTCCGTCTCTGGCCGACGACGCTCGCGATCCTGCGCGACGCGACGTCGCCGGTGCGCTGGGGCGCTCGCGTCCTCCCGGCGGGGACCGGGTTCGTCGTCCTGAGCGCCTGGTTCCACCGGGACGCGGACCGTCTCCCGTTCGCCGACGCGTTCACCCCCGAGGCGTGGCTCGACGGCCGGGCCGACGTCGACTGGGGGCTCGTCCCGTTCAGCGGCGGCCCCGTGTCGTGCCCGGGCCGCAACGTCGTGCTCCTGCTGGCGTCGCACACGCTCGCGCGCCTCGCGCGCCTCGACCTCGCGGTCGGGCGGGGTCGCTACCTCGCGCAGGACCCGCTCCCGCCGACGATGGACCACCTGGGCCTGCGGTTCGGGCTGCGCGGCGAGACTGCTCGGAGCGAGGCCGAGCTGCCTGCCTCCACGGCGGCGTAGGCGGTCGCACGACGAGAGCCCGGGTGCGCCGCGCCCGGGCCCTCGTCCTGCCGTGCGTCAGGAGTCGCCGGACGCCTCGCCGCCGGTGCGCGGGTTGACGTTCCCGGGCTCGGAGTCGGGGTCGGTGTCGTGGTCCGACCCCGAGCCGCTCGCCTGGCGCCCCTCGCGAGGGTTGAGCGATCGGGGGTCGGCGTCGGGGTCCTCGGCGGGGTCGTAGCCGCGCTCGTCGTTCTCGCTCATGTCGGCCTCCTCGGTCGGTGCTCGATGCTCGGACCGCGCCCGGGCGGCGCGGTCCTGCCACCGTCGCACGGCGCCGCGACGCTCGCAGGCCCCCGGGGTGCCTGCACAGCCGGGCGCTCGTAACCTGGCGGGGACGGACGCGGTCCCGGGTGGGCGGACGCCGTCACGGCGAGTCGAGAAAGGGGCCGACCGGCACGCAGCCACGCTTGTCAGGAGGTCCCGATGCCCCAGGAGACGAGCGCGCTCGACGCCTTGCCCCGCCTGCGGAGCCTGGCGGAGGTCGCCGAGCTCGTCGCGGTCGTGAACCCCCTCTACGTGCGGTTCAGCGGCGGACCCGACAAGGACCGGTCGACCGTGAGCCGTGACCAAGAGAGCGGCTGCCTGCTGCCGGGCCTGAGCGTCAACCCGATGAACCCCGAGCCGTGGTGGGACCGCCCCGTCGAGCACTGGGTCGCGCGCCAGCTCTGCCAGTACGCCCACCTCATGACGCCCGAGCGCTTCCCGTGGCTGCTCACGGGTGAGGTCGCGGGGCGTGGGCCCGACTGCGAGCCGCTCCTCGTGGACGTCGTGCCCGCGGCGTCGGTGGACCCGCTGGTGGTCGAGGAGGCCGGACGCCTCTACGGCGCGGTGTTCCGCGCGGGCGACGACGGGACGTGACGCGAGCCCCTCAGGCGCCCCGCTCGTCCTCGGAGGGGTCCGACACGACGAGCGCACGCAGCAGCTGCTCCGCCACCTCGCGCTGGCTCACGTTGCGGTGCCGCGAGGCGGAGTCGATGATGCGGCGCGCCTCGTCGGCGGAGCACTGGTTCGTCTGCATGATCGCGCCGACGGCGCGCTCCGTGGCGACGGCGTCCGACATGTCGCGGTAGAACCCCGCGGTCGAGTCCTCGAGCTCCGCGAGCTCCAGGCGCAGGCGCACCGCCGAGGCGACCAGCTGGGCGAACGAGTCGGCCGCGGTGAGGAGCTCGGGGGTCCAGGGGTCGGGGGTGCGGGAGTAGAGGTTGAGCGCGACGGCGACGTCGTCCGCGACGGCGGCGGGAACCGCCGCGGCGGAGACGTAGCCCTCCGCGCGGGCCTGGCGCGACCACTGCTCCCAGTGCGTGGCCTCCTCCACCGAGACGACGAGCCGCGAGCCGGCGTCCATCGCGTCGACGCACGGACCGGCGTCGTCCAGCGCCTCGGCCTGGTCGCACCGCGCGGCGGCGTCGCTGCTGCTGCCGGCCCGCACGCTGACGCCAGCCTGGCGCATCGTGACGCTGACCTCGAGGCCGTGGTCGAGGATCGTCGCGGCGCGCTCCGCGAACTCCTGCGGAAAGCTGGCGATGCCCATGGGGCGAGCCCCTTCCTGAGGGTCGTCCTCGCGTCGTCGCGAGGACTCTTCACGCTACGTCGGACGGCGTGAGCTCGCGCGCACCCGCGCCCCGACCGCGAGCGGTTGCCAGTGCCGGGCACCGGACTAGCGTCGCCTCATGGTGACCGTCACACGAGCCGTCGGATGCCCCTCGGACGCGGTGCTCGGCGTGCTCGCGGACGGGTGGTCGTACTCGACGTGGGTCGTCGGGACGGCACGCATCCGTGCCGTCGACGACACCTGGCCCGCGCCCGGGTCGAGGATCCTCCACTCGGTCGGGCTCTGGCCCGCGCTGCTCGACGACGAGACCGTCGTCCGCGCCTGGGACCCGGACCGGGGGATCGACCTCCAGGCCCGGGGCTGGCCCGCGGGCGAGGCACGGGTGCGGATCGACGTGCGCCCGACCGAGCAGGGCTGCACCGTGCGGATCACGGAGGACGCCGAGAAGGGGCCCGGCACGCTCGTGCCCCGACCGGTGCGGAGCGCGGTGATCGGCCCCCGGAACGTCGAGGCCCTGCGGCGGCTCGCGTTCCTCGCGGAGCGCCGGAACCCGTAGCGGGTCGGGTCAGGGGTCGCGCAGCAGCCGTGCCCACGCGGTACGCACGAGCGCGCGGCGCAGGGCCCCGCGCGGTCCGGCGGCGGCGAGAGCAGCGCGCGCCGCGTTCCACCCGCACGCGCCGTGCACGCCGCCGCCCGGGTGGGCGGACGCGCTCGCGAGGTAGAGCGACGCGACCGGCGTCTCCGGCCGGCCGAGGCCGGGGGTCGGCCGCAGGAACAGCTCCTGGTGCACGGCGGACGTCCCGCCGTTGATGGCCCCGCCCGCGAGGTTGGCGTCGGCGGCCTCGAGGTCGGCCGGTGTCTGCACGAAGCGGCCGACCACGGCGTCGGCGAACCCGGGGGCCGCACGCTCGACCGTGTCCTCCACGCGCCGCACCTCCTCCGTGACCGCCTCGCGCGTCCAGCGCACACCGTGCGGCACGTGCGTGTACGCCCAGGCCGACTCGGTCCCGGCGGGGGAGCGCGAGGGGTCCGAGGTCGTCATCTGGCCGAGCACGAGGAAGGGCCGCGCGGGGACGACGCCGCGCGAGAGCGCGGCCGCGACGTCGACGAACCCCGCCCGGTCGACGCCGAGGTGCACCGTCCCGGCCGACCGGGCGCCGGGCGCGGTCCAGGGGATCGACCGGTCGAGCGCCCAGCTCACCTTGACCGTGGGGTGGTCCCACTGGAACCGGTCGAGGTCGCGCACGAGGCGCGGGGGGAGCGCGTCCGGGCCCACGAGGTCGAGGTAGAGCGCGGGAGCGCTCACGTCGGCGACCACGGCGTGGCGGGCCCGCACGTGCCGGCCGTCGGCGGTGCTCACGCCGACCGCCCGTCCTCGCGCCACGTGGATCCGGTCGACGCGCGCCCCGGTGACGACGTCGCCGCCGCGGGCGCGCAGCCGGGAGACGAGCGCGTCCGGGAGCCGCCCGGCGCCGCCGGTCGGGACGGGGAAGCCCACGTCCTGTCCGAGCATGGCGAGCAGCCACCCGAACACGCCGCTGCCGGCGGCGTCGGGCGGGACGTCGGCGTGCATCGCGTTGCCGGTGAGGAGCAAGCCGCCGCCCTCGCCGCGGAACGACTCGTCGGCGAGGCGGCGCACGGGCAGCACGGCGAGGCGCGCGAGGTCGAGCGTCCCTGCCGCCCCCAGGCGGCGCAGCAGGCGCAGCACCGGCCCGGCGGCCGGGAGCGGGCTGAAGAGCGCGTCGAGGAGCGGGTCGCGCACCCGGTCCCAGCCCGCGACGAGCTCGAGCCACGCGTCGCCGTCCCCGGGGGCGAACTCCTCCAGCCCGGCAGCGGTGTCCACGGCGCGCTCGCGCAGGACCGCCGCGCGCCCGTCGTCGAGCACGTGGGCCAGGGCGTCCGGCGCGCGCGACCACGACAGCCCGTGGTCCTCCAGGTGCAGCCCCCGGATGACGGGCGACCCGGCGGCGAGCGGGTAGAACGCGCTGAAGAGGTCCGTCTCGTACCCCGGCGCCGCGACCTCGGCGGAGCGGACCGCGCCGCCGTACGTGTCCTGCGCCTCCAGGACGAGGACGTCCCAGCCGGCGTCCGCGAGCGCGTTCGCGGCGACGAGGCCGTTGGGCCCCGCGCCGACGACGACCGCGTCGACGGTGGTCAGGCCCACGGGTCGAGCACGACCTTGATGCAGCCGTCCTCCTTGCGCTGGAACGTGCGGTACGCGTCCGGCGCGGACTCGAGCGGGAGCCGGTGCGTGCGCAGGTCCAGGACGCCGAGCGGGTCGGAGACGTCGGCGGCGAGGGGGAGGACGTCGTCGGTCCACCGCCGTACGTTCGCCTGGCCCATGCGGAGCGTCACCTGCTTGTCGAACAGCTGCATCATGGGCAGGGGGTCCTTGGCGCCGCCGTAGACGCCCGAGATGGACACCGTGCCGCCGCGGCGCACGAGGTCGAACGCGGTGTAGAGGGCCGCGAGGCGGTCGGTCGCGGCGCGCTCGGTGAGCGGCGCCGCGATCGCGTCGGGCAGGACGCCGACGACCTTCTGCGTGGCCTCGGCGAGCGGAGAGCCGTGCGCCTCCATGCCGACCGCGTCGATGACGGAGTCGGCGCCGCGGCCGAACGTGAGGTCGCGCACCGCCGCGGCGAGGTCGTCGACGGCGGACGGGTCGAGGGTCTCGACGCCGTGCCGCTCCGCCATCGCGCGCCGCTCCGGGACGAGGTCGACGCCCACGACGCGGGACGCCCCGCGGTGGAGCGCGATCCGGCCGGACATCTGCCCGACGGGACCGAGTCCGAGGACCACGACCGTGCCGCCCGGCGGGACGTCGGCGTACTCGACCGCCTGCCACGCGGTCGGCAGGACGTCCGACAGGTAGAGGTAACGCTCGTCCGGCGACCCGTCGTCGGGCACGACGACGGGCCCGTACTGGGCCTGCGGCACGCGCAGGTACTGGGCCTGGCCGCCGGGCACCTGGCCGTAGAGCTTGGTGTACCCGAAGAGCGCGGCGCCCTTGTCCTGCGAGCGGACCTGCGTCGTCTCGCACTGCGTCTGGAGGCCGCGCTCGCACATCCAGCAGTGCCCGCACGCGATGTTGAACGGGATCACGACGCGGTCGCCGACCCGGAGGTTCCCGGCCTCCGGCCCCACCTCCTCGACGACGCCCATCGCCTCGTGGCCGAGGACGTCGCCCGCGTCGAGGAACATCCCGAGCACCCCGTACAGGTGCAGGTCGGAGCCGCAGATCGCGGTCGACGTGACGCGCACGACCGCGTCCGTGGGCTGCTCGATCCGGGGGTCGGGCACGTCCTCGACGCTCACCTTCTCGCGTCCCTGCCAGGTCAGTGCTCGCATGGTGCTGCCGTCCTTCCGTGGGTGGTGCGTGTGCGTGGTGCGTGCTGCGTGGTGCGTGGTGCGGGTGCGCGGTGGGTACCGCGTGCTCAGCCCTTGCTCCCCGTCGTCGCCACCCCCTCGACGAAGTGCCGCTGGCCGAGGAAGAAGAGGAGGATCATCGGGAGGGTCGTGATGACGGAGGCCGTGACGACGACCTCCCACTGCGACTCGCCCCCGGGGCCGAACTGGTCGATGAGCGCCTTGAGCCCACGCGGGATCGTGAACGTCGACGAGTCCTGCAGGTAGATGAGCGGCCGCATGAGGTCGGTCCACGCCGCCTGGGCCTCGAAGAGGAGCGTCAGGACGAGGGCCGGGCGGCACAGCGGCACGGCGATGCGCCAGAACATCTGCCAGTTGTTCGCCCCGTCGAGGCGGGCCGCCTCGAACGGCTCGCGCGGCAGCCCGAGGAAGAACTGCCGCAGCAGGAACACGTAGAACGCGCTCGCGAAGAGGTTGCCCGCCCACAGCGGCACGTTCGTGCCGACGAGCCCGAGCTGGTTCCAGATGAGGAAGGTCGGGATCATCGTCACGGCGCCGGGAAGCATCATCGTCGCGAGGACGAGGCCGAACAGGGCGCCCCGGCCGCGGAAGCGGAAGAACGCGAAGCCCCAGGCGACGAGCGCGCTCGACACCGTGACCAGGCCCGCCGCGAGCACGGTGACGACGACGGTGTTCCCGAGCCACAGCGCGAGCGGCGCCTCCTGCCACACGGTCACGTAGTTGTCGAGCGTGAACGTGCGCGGCACGAGCCGGTTGTCGAACACCTCGGCGCGCGGCTTGAACGACGCGGAGAGCAGCCAGAGCAGCGGGTAGACGAACGCGACCGTGGCGAGCACGAGCGCCGCGAGCACGACCGCGCGCAGCCACCGGCGGCGCGGTCCGCGCCCGGCGCCACGGGTCCGCGCGGGGGGCGGCGGACCCAGGGCCTCGGGCGCACCCGTCGTCGGGTCCGGCGCGGCGCCCGGGCCGCTCACGGCGGGACGGGGGAAGGAGGGTGCGGTGGTCATCGCTGCTCCCCCTCGTAGTAGACGAGTCGTCGGGACACGAGGAGCTGGACGAGCGTGACGAGCATGATGACGACGAACAGCAGCCACGCGAGCGCCGACGCGTACCCCATGTGGAGCTCCTGGAAGCCCTCCTGGAAGAGATAGATCACGTAGAACAGCGCGGCGTCGTTGCGGTAGGTCGAGTTCCCGGCGCCGAAGTAGGCCGAGTACGCCTCGGTGAACATCTGGAACCCGGCGATCGTGTTGATGACGACGACGAAGAACAGCGCGCCGCTGATCATCGGCACGGTCACGGCGCGCGTGCGGCGCCAGAACCCGGCGCCGTCGACGCGCGCGGCGTCGTACAGGTCGTTGGGCACGTTGCGCAGCGCCGCGAGCAGGATGATGACGGCCGACCCGACGGTCCACAGGCTGATGAGCACGAGTCCGGGCTTGATCCAGGCCTGGTCGGTCGTCCACGACGGACCCTGGATGCCGAACCACGACAAGACCTGGTTGACGACGCCGTACTGGCCGTTGAACAGCAGCAGGAGCAGCACACCGACGGCGACCGGCGGCGTCATCTTCGGGATGAAGAACGCCGTGCGGAAGAACCCCGCCGACCGGCCCGCCTGGTTGAGCAGCAGGGCGAGCGCGAGCCCGACGACCGTGTACAGCGGCACCTGGACGACCGTGTACACGAGCGTGTTCCACAGGGAGAGCGCGACCTTCGGGTCCTGCGCCATCTCGCGGTAGTTGTCCAGCCCGACGAACGTCGGGTCGTTGATGACGTCGTAGTCCGTGAACGACAGGTAGGCGCTGTACACGATGGGCCACGCCGTGAAGACGAGGAACCCCACGATCCACGGGCTGATGAAGCGCAGCGCCGCGTTGCGCTCACGGCGCTCGGACGGGCTCGGCCGCCCGCGCCGGCGCCCGGACGGCGCCGTGCGCGGCCCGCCCGCGGCCGGTGGTGGGGTCGGCAGGCTCGGTACGACGTCCGCTGCCGCCACCTCAGCCCTCCTCGTCCCACTGCGCCCAGGCGTCGTCGAGCGCCTTCTGGGCCTCGTCCTGGGCCTGCGCGAGGGCGTCCGCCGGCTCCTGCTGACCGTTGAGCACGCGGTTCACGGCGTCCTGCCACGCGGTCTCGAACTCGTTGTCCGCGGGGTTGGCGGGCAGCGCGAACGTCGCGTCGTTCGCCTCGTACATGGCGTCGATCGCGTCCTTCCACGGCTGCGGCGCGTCGTCGGGGACGAGGTCGTCGCGGATCTGCTCGTCCGCGTCCTCGTTGCCGGTGAGGACGCCCGTGAACACGAGGCCGTCCTGCGCACGCGCGTCCGCGCGCGCCTGCGCCGCCTGCACCCACGCGTCCGTCTCGGTCATCAGGCGCGCGAAGCGGCACGCCGCGGCAGGGTTCTCGCTCCCGCGCGGCACGGCCCAGGCCGAGCCCGACGCGAAGGCGATCGCGTCGCCGTCGGGCGTGCGCACGGCGTCGAAGGCCATGGGTGCGTCGGGCGACGACTCGTTGAGCACGTTGATGTACCACTGCTCCATCGGCATCGCGCCGAGCACGCCCGTCGCGAACTGGTTGCCGGCGCCGAAGAAGTCGGCCGAGTCGCGGTACGTCTTGACCGCCGGGAACCCGCCCTGCGCGTCGTAGATGCCGACCGCCCACTCGAGCGACTCGACGACCTCGGGCGCGTCGAGCTGCGCCGTCCGGCCGTCCTCGGACAGCAGGTCCGCGCCGACCGACTTGGCCCACAGCGGGAGGAACTCCGGCAGCTTGGAGTCGAACCCGATGACGCTCAGGGTCCCTCCGTCGGTACGCATCAGCGCCTCGTTCGCCGCGGTGACCGCGTCACGGTCGGAGCCGTTCACGTCCTCGATCGTGAGGCCGGCCGCCGACAGCAGGTCCGCGTTCGCCATCGTCACCTGGACCTGGTTGAACTCGGGGATGCCGTAGACGCTGCCGTCGAACGTCACCTGCTCGACGGCCGTGTCGACGAACGCGTCCATGTCGACGCTCTCGGCGTCGACGCACTCGTCGAGCGGGAGGATCGCGTCGCGCGACGCGAACGTCCCGATCTGGTCGCGGTTGGCGTAGACGAGGTCGGGCGGGTTGCCCGACGCCACGGCCGAGAGGAAGGCCTGGATGTCGAGCTCCCCCTCGGACAGGCGCACGTCGACGCCCTCGAGGTCCTGCACGGCGCGGTCGTACCGGACCTCGCCGATCTCGTCGCCGGTGCCGAACCCCATGATCGAGAGCTCGCCGGACGGCGCCTCGTCGGCCGAGAAGTCGGCGTCCGCGCCGTCGTCACCCGTGCCCTGGGCGCAGCCCGTCAGGGCCAGGGCGGCCACCACCAAGCTCGTTCCTGCGGCTGCCGCGCCGCGTCGGCGGACCATCATCTGCCTCCTCGTGGGGGCCACGGGGGCCGGCAGGGGTGCGCGACGCCACCGTGGTGCTCGACGGCGTCGGCGGCTGGCTGCACCGACGCCGCCAGTGAAGCACCGGCTTCGCCCGCTCACACGCCGAGCCGGTTCTCCGGCGCGTGCGGCCCCGGTGGGCGTGCGGGCACCGGGGGTGCGCGGCACCCTCGTTCCCGTGGTGAGCGAGGACAGCGCCGCGGGCGGGAGCCGCCGCGGCGGGCGGGCGGTCGAGGCCGGTGCGCGGGCACGTCGCGCCGTGGCGGCCGCGCAGCGGCAGTGGGTGCGCCACCCCCGGTGGTCGCTCGCGGTCAAGGGCGCGGTCGCCGCCGCCCTCGCCTGGTTCGTCGGCGTGCTCGCGCCCGAGCCGTTCTCCGACTACCCCTACTACGCGCCGCTGGGCGCCGTCGTCGCGACGACGAGCACGCTCGCCCGCTCGGTCCGCGAGTCCACCCAGGCGATCCTCGCGATCCTCGTCGGTGCGGTCATCGCGCGCGGCGTCGACCTCGTCCTCTCCCCGAGCGCGCTGTCGGTCGCGCTCGTCGTCGGGCTCGCGCTCCTGTGCTCGGGCTGGCGCCGCTTCGGCGAGATGGGCACGTGGGCGGTGACGTCGGCGCTGTTCGTCCTCATCATCGGCAACGCGGCCAAGGTCGAGTTCGTCGGCGCGTACGCCGGGCTCGTCGTCGTGGGCGCGGCCATCGGCGTCGGGATCAACCTCCTGGTCCCGCCGCTGCCGCTCACGCCGACCGAGGAGGCGCTCGACGGGCTGCGCGACACGCTCGTCGACCAGGTCGAGGCGCTCGCGGACGGGCTCGACGGGGAGCGACCGCCGTCCGCGGAGGAGTGGGAGGAACGCCGCCGCGAGGTGGAGCCGACGCTCGCGCGTGCGCGCGACGCCGTCTCGCGCACGCGCGAGGCCGCGCGGGCGAACATCCGGCTGCGCCGGCACCGGGACTGGGCGGTCTCCCAGGTGCGGCGCGCGCAGGAGCTGGAGGTGTCCGCGGACGTCGTGGGGTCGCTCGTCCGGCTCCTCGTCGAGTGGGAGCGCGAGGGGCGCGACGACCTGGCGCTGGGAGCCCGACTGCGCCCGCTCGCGGCCCGTGCGCTCGACGCCTACGCGGCCGCCCTGCGCTCTGTCAGCACCGAGCCCGCCGAGGAGGAGGCGCTGCGCGCCCTGGCCGCCCGTGCGGAGGACCTGCGCAGCGCGGTCCGGGAGGCGCGGCAGGAGGTCGACGAGGACTACTTCGTCGCCGGCGCGGTCGTGCTCGCCCTCCGGCGCGGTGCGGCGGTCCTCGCCGCCACCTGACCGCGGTCTCGCGTCGTCGCTCCCGCAGCACCGCGGGGCCGGACGCACGAGCCGCCCCGGACCCGCCGGCTGGTCGGACGCAGCCGTCGCGGTGCCGGGGCGGCTCACGCGGTCAGGAAGTGGCGCTCATGCGCGGGGGGGTCACCCGCACGTGTGCGCGTCGTGCTCGACCACGACCTCGCTCGTCACCTCCTCGCCGTCGACCGTCGCGGTCGCGGAGACCGTGACCTCGCCGGCGTCGACCGTCGTGGCGCGCGTCGCGAACGACTGGTAGGCGGCCTTGCCGGGCTGGACGTCCGCGACCGTCCGCGACCCGAACGCCGTCGTGAGCGTCACGTCCGCCGGGCCGTCGGACGCGTTCGTCGCCGCGACGGCGAGGTACGCCTTGCCCGCGAGGCACCGCGGGGAGACCGTCACGTCGAGCTCGACCCCGGCCGGCTCGGCGGCCGGCGTGACGACGAGGCCGCGCAGGCTCCCGGTGTTGTCGAACGAGCCGAAGCCGACGCGCCCCTCGGTGAACGTCGTGTCGTTCGCCGTGAGGAGCGGGGTGTCGAGCCCGTCGAGGTACACGGCGATGTCGCCGCTGTCCGCGCAGCGCACGACGCGCACGTCGTGCCACTCCTCGTCCGTGACCGCCGGCGGGGCGCCGACCGCGCCGTCCCACTGGTCGTCGATCCGCTCCCGGTCCTTGCCGTCCACCTTGAAGATGCCGTTGTGGGCGTAGATCGTGTTGTCCTGCGACAGGTGGGCGTAGTAGTACTCCGTGTCCGACTGCCAGCCGAACACCACGATCACGTCCCGGTTGTTCACCGACGCCGGGGCGTCGAGCCTGACCTCGGCGTCGAGCGCGAACGAGCCGAGCTCGGGACCCTCGGTGAGGACGGCGTACTCGAACGGGCGGCGGATGCCGTCGTTCGGGTTGTCGCCCGCCTGGGCGAGGACGACCGCGTCGCCGGGGAACTGCCACTTGGCCGGCGTCCGCGGCGCCCAGTGCTCGGCCGCCAGGACGTCCGTGATCGGCTCGCCCGCCGGCGCGCACGACGGCGGGGCAGGGGGCTCGACCGGCTGGGCGCCGAACCGGGCGTACTGCGCCGCGACCTGCTCCGGCGTCGGGACGACGTCGAGGAACATGAGGTCGTCCATGCGGCCGTGGAACGGGTTGGCCTCCCGCGTGTCCTGCGGATAGCTGCCGCCGATCTTGAGCCCCGCGGGGTCGGTCGGGGACGTGGCCCCGGCGCCCCAGGGGTTCGGGGCCGTGTACTGGCCCTCGAGCTCCTCGCCGTTCATGTAGAGCTTCATCTCGCCGCCCGCGAAGTCGAAGGTCGCGGCGAGGTGGACCCAGCGGTTGCGCTCGAGGATCTGGTCCCACGGCAGGTCGGCCGCGAACGTCCAGGACCCGGCGCCGTCGACCCGGCGGCCGAGCGCGACGAGCTTGAGCTCGTTCCCGACCGTGATGACCTCGAGCAGCGCGCGCACCGCGTGGCCGTCCGAGGTCCCCGTGAGCACGCCCGCGAGACCGATCGCGTTGTAGCGGTCGTCGGGGTTCGCCGTGCCCGAGTTGAGGGCAGGGTGCTCTCCGGTCGGCTTGAACCAGCCCATGACCGAGATCTCGTCCGCGCCCGCGAAGGCGCCGAGCGAGTCCACGCCCGCGGGGTCGTAGACGCCGGCCTTCCAGTCGTCGTTCGACGCCGTGAGCGGGCTCATCTGCTGCGTCTGGAGCGCCTCGCCCGCACCGGGGTAGGCACGGTCGGCCACGCGCATCTCCACGCCGCCGTTGACGAGCTGGATGTTCGTGCCGGACCAGCCCTGGTCGGCCTCCCACGTCGTGGAGCCCGCGACCGGGTGGTCGAAGTCGTAGTGCGCCGCCACGTTCCCGGCGAGCTCGGGGAGCACGACGGGCGAGGACGCCCCGGCGCGCCGCGCGCCGGTGACCTGCCAGATCTTCCCGTTGGCCTTCGAGATGAGGTACAGCTCGCCGTCGGCGTCGGACCCGAAGCGCAGGTCGACGCGCTGGTCGCCGACGAGCTCCTGGAACGTGGTCTCCTCCCCGTCGGCGAACACCCGCAGGTGCTCGATCTCGGCCAGGTCCGCGAGGTCGCCGTCGTTGCGCACCATCTCGTCCTGCTCGGTGGCGAGCACCCAGCCGCGCACGAGGTCGGTGAAGAGGTAGCGCCCGCGCAGCTCGGGGATGTCGCCGCGGTAGACGAACCCGCCGTTGAGCGCGACGCCCGCGTCCCCGGTCTGGCCGGGGTCGCGGTTGTGGTCGTACGCAGCCACAGGGTAGGTGAACCCGTTCTCGGCGTCGTTCGCGGGCAGCGGGTAGATCTGGCGGTTGTCGGCGAGGAACGATCCCTCGCGCACCGACCAGCCGAAGTTGTCGCCCGGCTCGACGGCGTAGACGGACTCGACCTGCCACTCGCCGATGTGCCCCAGGTACATCGTGTGGTCGCCCTCGGGGTCCCAGCTGATGCGGTGCGGGTCGCGCAGGCCGACGGCGTAGATCTCCGGCAGCGCGCCCGGCGTGCCGACGAACGGGTTGTCCGCGGGGATCCCGTACTGCCCGTTGGCGGCGTTCGTGCCCAGCGGGTCGATGCGGAAGACCTTGCCCTGCGGTGTCCCGAGGTTCTGCGGGTTGCCGTTGCCGACGCCGTTGCCCCCGTCGCCCACGAGGACGTAGAGGTTCCCGTAGTCGGCGTCACCCTCGGCCACCGTGGGGTTGAACGCGATCTGCTGCACCGTGTGCACGCGGCCGGCGAACGGCACGCGCAGGACCTCGCGGCTCGTGCCCTCGAAGACCGGCGCCGACGGGTCCGTCGCCTTCCACTCCGTGACGACGCTGTGGAACTGCGTGTTGCCGTATGCCGGGTAGTCCGGGGTGTCCTCCGTCAGCGCCGTGCCGCCCTCGGTGTGCACGGTGTAGAACAGGCCGTTCTCGGCGAAGTCGGGGTGGAACTCGGCAGAGCCGACGCCGGTGCCGAGGCCCGCGCTGTTGTGGAAGTTGTCGAGGAACTGCTGGCGCACGTCCAGGTACGGCACGTACGCGCCCGTGTCCTTGTCGACGGTGTAGAGGACCGCGTTGTTGTCCGGCACCATGAGGCGGCCCGAGCCGTCGGGGATCTCGTCGAGGTGCGTGATGCGGTTGTGGCGCACGAGGCGCGGGTCCTGCGTCGCCGGGGTCGTCTGCGACGCCGGGAGCTGGGCGAGCTCCGTCACCTCGATGCCGAGGGTCGACGGCGCCGGGTCGGGCAGCGGGTTGAGCAGCGGCTCGTTGGGCGTCGTGCCGCCTGCGGCGCAGTCGGCCGGGTTGCCCGTCGGGATCGCGAGGTTCTGCCCGGCCGTGTCGACCGCGACGTCGTCGAGCATGAGGCGGCCCGCGCTGCTGGCGCCGTTGATCCAGAAGAACCGGTCGAGCGCCGAGGTCACGCCCTGGCGGAAGCCGAACTGCTGCTCCGTGCCCTCGGGGAGCCGGGTGATCTCCTCGTACGGGCCGCCCTGGCTGTACACGCTGACCTTGTCCGTCGCGTTGTCGGCGACGATCCAGACGCACTGCCACGTGTCGCGCGACCAGACGCCGGCCGGCTTGAAGGCGCCGCCGTCGCGCACGAGCATGACGTCGTTGTTCTGGTTGTTCACGTACGCGCGACTGTGCGCGTAGTCGGACGGCGCGTCGAGGTCGGTGATCCCGAACGACGTGTCGACGCTCCCCGTCCGCATGAAGCGGAAGAACACGGTCCCGGTCGTGCCGTCCGCGATCCCGGGGACCGCGCGGTGGGCACGCTGGGTGCCTCCGACCATCTCGAGCACCTGGTTGTTGCCGTTGAGCGGGTCGGCGACGACCCGGGCGGCCGACGAGGCGGACCAGCCGTCCTGGCCGTTCAGGGCGGTGCGCTGGTAGGCCTCGAAGCTGAGGACCTCGCTGAACCCGTCCGCGGCCTCCTCCGCGGCCGCCGGTGGTCCGAGGAGGGTTCCTCCCAGGACGGCCGCGAGGGAGAGGGCGATCGCCGCTCTCCCTCGTCGGCTCGAATGCGTAGACGTCATCGTCTGCTCCGTTTCGTCGGATGGTGCTCGCACGACATGGGTGAGCGCTGTCATGTCTCCGACCCGCCGGCCGTCCGTCGCCGGGTCGGGTTCCTGCACTCCGCCGGTTCCCCTCGGCCGCGTCGTTGCGCCGGGGTCCGCACGGGCCGCGCGCACGGTCGGTGGCGGCCCTCGGCCGCCGCGTCCTGGCTCTCCCGTCCGGCTCGAGCTGCACGTCCGTGTGCGCGACCCTCGCAGCGTAGGGAAGGCGCTTTCCGAGTGTCAAGGGATGTGTCGACCGCGTGTCGCGGCACCGGTGCACGACGACGGCGGGCGACCCGGTCCGCCGGGTCGCCCGCCGTGGCTGCGCGCCGTGCAGCCGGTCAGGAGGCCTGCGCGAACGTCTGGATCCGGTCGATCCGCAGCGGCGGCTTCTTCTCGCCGGCGGTCACGGGCACCGGGAGGCGGTTCTGCGGCGGCGCCAGCGGGCACGTGACGAAGTTGGTGAACGCGCACGGGAACGAGAACGCTCGGTTGAAGTCGACCACCGTGTCGCCGTCGGTCTCGATGTCCGGGACCCGCACGAGCCTCCCGTTCCCGTAGGTCTCGGTGCCGCTCGTCGTGTCCGTGAAGTGGGCGTTGCCGCGCTCGATGCCGGTGTCGTCGTCGGGGCGGCCCGCGACGGCGAGCCTGTGCTCGACACCGTCGAGGGTGAAGGAGACCTCGCCGATCACGCGCTGCTCCTCGAAGACGCCGCGCTCCACCGTCGGGTAGTCCGAGGCCTGCTCGGCCGTCCGCGTGAACCGCGCGGGCAGGACCCAGCGCTCGTCGAGCGGGAACGTGTCGATGTCGTCGAGGCGCTTGCCAGCCGCCTCGCGCGGGTCGCGGACGCGCACGCCGAAGATCTGGCGGCCGGTCGCGTCGGTGCGGCGGATCGTCTCGACGCGCAGGTCGCCGTAGAACGCGGGCACGAGGGAGTACTTGTGGCCGGTCGACACGGGCGTCGGCACCGTCACGGGTGCGCCGTCGAGCGTGACGGTCTCCCCGCTGCCGTCGGGCGTGTACACGACCTCGTCGTCCTGGACCGACCAGGTGCCGGGCACGCCCTCGACCTGCAGCGGCTCGGCGCCCGTCAGCCAGTCCTGGCTGACCATGGACATCCACCCGTACGGGCTCGTCAGCTCGTCGATCCGGGCGCGGTGCCACCGCTCCCACTCCTGGCGGTACTCGGCGCTCACTGCGGACATGTCGGTCCTCTCGTCGATGGGTCGGGTCACGGGTCGGGTCACAGGTCGGGACAAGGTCAGGGCCGCAGGTCAGGCACGCGCGTCGCGCGCTCCACGAACGCGCACACCTGCGCGAACGAGTCGGCGTCGGCGAACGCGTTGCCTGCGGGGGTCCCGCCGGCCGACAGCTCGATGCCGGAGACGGGGTGGCGGGTCGGGCCCTGCGCGACGGGGAGGTGCGGCAGGGCGATCGAGTGGCCCGCGTCGGGGTAGTCGAGCAGCAGCGTCTCGTGCGCGTGGCCCGCGGCGCGCAGCGTCTCGACGACCTGGCGCGCGTACATGCTCGAGGGCCACAGGCCGTCGGCCATCCCGGAGACGCACGCGACGGGGCCCGCGATGCGCTCGACGGGGATGCGCGACGCGGCGGCGAATCCTCGGTCGCGCAGGCCGTCGACGTAGACGTCGCGGTACCGGTCCGGGGGCGGCCCGCCGGTCCACGGCTGCCACGTCACGCCGGGGTTGTCCTGCCACAGGTGCGGGAGCGGCTCGCCGCCGAGCGTCCACGTGGGGGAGTCCCACCCCTGCGCAGGGTCCGCGGCGCCCTGAGAGCCGTGCACGTGGGCCCCGGGCACGTAGGCGACGACGGCGCCCACCAGGCCGGGGTAGGTGGCGCCCAGCAGGAGCGCGAGCTCGCCGCCCCGTGACTGGCCGCTCACCACGACGACGCCGGCGCGCGGCGCGAGCTCGCGGTGCACGTGGCGCAGCGCGGTCTCGAAGTACTCCAGCGGCGTGCGGGTGATGTGGTCGGGCAGGCCGGGCACGCCGAAGTAGCCGAGCGCGAGCGCCTGCACGCCGCGCGACGCGTAGAGCGCGCCGCGCTGCTCGTTGATCCCCCCGCCGGAGCCGTTGAGCACGACGATCGTCGGGTGCGGACCGTCGCCTTGCGGCACGAAGAGCGTGCCGACGAGCCCGTCCTCGCGGACGTCGCGGCGTCGCACCCCGGGTCCGGTCCAGCGCTGCACGAGGTCGGCCGTCGCGCGCTGCGTGGCGTCGGACTCGTCCCACGCGTCGAGGCGCGTGCGCAGCGGGCGCTCGACGTCGGTCGTGGGCGGCCGGCCGGGCACCGTGTCTGGCGTCGTGCCGGGCGTCGCGTCGGGCCGCTGCGACGTGAGGAGCGCCATCCCGTCGACGCGCCCGTAGTCGCCGGACATCGGCGGGTCACGGTCGAGCCGGACGGTGCCGGCCCGGTCCGCGCGGTAGGTCGCGCGGGCGGACCACGCGGTCCCGGCGCGGTCCGTCGTCGCGCTGACCGTGACGAGCGCGCCCGGTGCGGCGCCGCTCACCTCGATGCGGCGGGGGACGTCGAGCAGGTCGTCGGCGGGGCTGACGGTGAGCCGGAGCGTCACGGCGTGCCTCCCGTCGCCGGGGCCAGTGCGTCCCAGACGTCGCGGTCGACGTCGAACACCTCCGCGTCCGGCCGGGCGCCCGGGACCCGGCCCCCGGCACGCGTCCAGTCGTCGCCGAGGCGGTCGGCCCGGTCGGCAAGGTCCTCGGCGCCGAACGCGCGGGGGTCGAGCGCGAGCACCCAGAGACCACGCCCCGCGGCGTCGCCGCGCGCGCCGGTGAGCAGCCCGGCGAGCGCCTCCACCGTGAGGCCGAGCAGGGACCCGAGCAGACCGGCCGGGAGCAGCGCACCGACGTCGCCCGCGTCCCGGGTGGGCTCGCCGTCGCGACCGAGCGCCACGCCGTCGGGCAGGGGAGCGCCCTCCCGGGCGCGGCGCCGCGCGTCGGCGAGCGTGACGGAGCTCGTCGCGGCGTCCACGACGAGCGCACGTCCCTGCCCGGCCCGCGGCACCGCCACGGCGAGCGGGTTCGTGCCGACCACGGGGGCGGTCCCGCCGTACGGGGCGACGGTCGCGGGGGACTGGGCGAGCGCGACCCCGACCAGCCCGTCCTCGGCGAGCGCGCGGACGTACGCGCCGACGCGCCCCGTCCCGCCCGCGCGGCGGACGGCGACCACGCCGACGCCGAGCCCGCGTGCGAGCTCCGCCGCCCGGCGGACCGCCGTGGCGAGCGCGACCGGCCCGGGGAGGTCGTACGCGTCCAGCGTCGCGGTCGCCCCGGTCACGACGGCGGACGGCGCCGCGGAGCCGGCCCGCCCCGTCGTCGTCCGCTCGCGCGCGTCCCGCAGCTCGCGGACGAGGAGCGCGAGGCCGAACTCCGGCCACCCCGACGCGTCCCCCGCGACGACGGCGCGGGCCGCGAGGTCGGCGTCGGCGGGGTCGTGGGCGGCGAGCGCCGCGCGGGCCCGGGCACGGGCGTCCGCGGCGTCGACGCGCACGGTGGGGGTGGCGGGCACGGCGGTCCTCTCGGGTGGTCGGGCAGGTCGGGTCGTGCGGGTGGTACAGGCAGGCGCTCAGTCGTCGCCGAAGAACGCCCCGGAGTCGATCGCGAGGCCCATGACGACGCTGCGGCCGCGGCGGATGTGCTCGAGCTCGAGCCGGGCGGCGCGCTCGCCGTCGCCCGCGCGGAGCGCCTCGATGAGGAGCCGGTGGTCGTCGAGCGGCGGCCCGGGCTCCAGGGGCTGGCGTCCGCAGAGCCGGAACGCCCGCTCCAGGTCCTCGAGCGCGAGCTCGGTGATCGCGTGCAGCCGGGGGTTGCGCGAGTACTTCGCGACCCGGCAGTGGAACAGGTGCGACGCCGACAGGATCGACTGCACGTCCTGCGCCTGCGGGTACGTGCCCTCGGCGATGGCCGCGAGCTCGTCGACCTCGACCGGGCTCGCGTGGGCGGCCGCGAGGCGCGTCGCCATCGGTCCCGTCGCCTCGCGCACGTCGAGCACGTCGACGAGCGTCTTGAGGGTCACCGGGGCGACGCGGCACAGGGCGCGCGGTCGCACGTCCACGAGGCCGTCGTGGTCGAGGCGGTGCAGCGCGTCGCGCACCGGGGTGCGCGACGTCCCGAACTCGGACGCCGTCTCGGTGACGTCGATCTCCTCGCCGGGGCGCAGCTCGGTGAAGATGATCCGGCGCCGCAGCTCGTGGTAGATCCGGTCCGCGGCCGGGACGACGCTCATGCGACGGCCCCGGGCGCGCGGGACGGGTCGTGGTGGGATCGGTTCATGCTGCCTCCTACTGACGGGACCAGGGCACGAGACGTCGTTCGAGCACCGCGACCAGGGTCGTGGAGAGGTAGCCCAGCACGGAGATGGTGACGATGCCCACGTACATCTTCGCGACGGCGAACGTCGTCCACGAGCTCCAGATGAGGTAGCCCAGGCCGTTGCGCGACCCGACGAACTCCGAGGCCGCGATGATGACGAACGCGCCGCCCACGGCGAGCTTGAGCCCGGTGAAGATGCTCGGCAGCGCGGCGGGCAGCGCGACCGTGCGCCAGCGCTGGAGCCGGCCCGCGCCGTTGGCGGTCGCCACGTCGAAGTAGATCTGCGGCGTCTGGAGCACGCCGCCCATCGCGTTGTAGAAGACGTAGAAGAACACGCCGATCGCGACGATCACGTACTTGCTCGCCTCGCCGAGGCCGAACACGAGGAGCAGCAGCGGGAAGATCGCGACCTTGGGCACGGGCAGCAGGCTCGCGAAGATCGGTCCGAGGAGCGTGCGCAGGGTCGTGACCGACCCGAGCGCGATCCCCAGCACCAGCCCGGGCACGGCGCCGAGCACGAACCCGATCGCGATGCGCGTGAGCGTGATGCCCGCGTGCTCGAAGAGCTCGCCGCTCCCGACGAGCTGCGCGAAGGTCTCGGCGATCGACGAGGGCGGCGGGAAGAACCGCGCGTCGAGCACGTTCGTCCGGCTCGCGAGCTCCCACACGGCGAGGAGCAGGAGCGGCGTGAACGGCCCGACGATCCGCACGACGCGGCCCGTCCGCTTGCGGCGCAGCTTCTCGGTCAGCTCGCGCGTGATCTCGGCCGTGCGGTCGTCGGCGTCGTGGGGCGTGTCCGGGGCGCCGCCCGGCGCGGCGTGGCCGCCCGGGCGGACGGGGGCGCGCTCGTCCGTGGGGATCATCATGCGACCGCCTCCTGGGCGTCGGCGGATCGCTCGTCCGCTCCCGCCGCGTCGTGCGCCGCGGCGTCCTGTGCCTCGGCGTCCCGCAGCAGCCGCCACAGCTCGTACGTGATCTCGCCGTGGCGCGGGTCGCGGCGCAGCTCGAGGATGTCGCGCGGGCGGTCGAAGGGGACCCGCACGTCGGCGAGGATGCGCCCGGGCCGGGCGGACATGACGACGACGCGGTCCGCGAGCACGAGCGCCTCGTCGACGCTGTGCGTGATGAAGAGCACCGACCGCGAGGTCTGCGACCAGATCTTCAGCAGCTCCTGCTGCAGCACGACGCGCGTCTGCTCATCGAGCGCGCCGAACGGCTCGTCCATGAGAAGGGTCGCGCCGTCGTCGGCCAGCGCCCGCGCGACCGACGTGCGCTGCCGCATGCCGCCCGAGAGCTGGTGCGGGTAGAAGCCCCGGAACTCCGTGAGGCCCACCATGTCCAGGAGGGGAGCGACGCGCTCGCGCCGGGCCGAGCGCCGCACGCCGCGCAGGCGCAGCGGGTACTCGACGTTCTGCTCGACCGTGAGCCACGGCAGCACGCCGTGGTCCTGGAAGACGACCGACGGTCGCGCCGCCATGGTCACGGTCCCGCGGTCGGCCTCCTCCAGGCCCGCGAGGATGCGCAGGAGGGTGCTCTTGCCGCACCCGGAGGGTCCGAGCACGCAGACGAACTCGTTGTCCTCGATGGTGAGCGACACGTCCTGGAGCGCGACGAGCACGTCGTCGCGGCGACGGTCGTGGAACCCCTTCCAGAGGCCCTCGACGGAGACGGCCGTCACGAGCCGAGCTCCGCGGCCCGCTCACGCGCCTGCTCGAGGAGGTCGGCGCGGAAGATGCTCTCGACGTCCGCCTCGCCCTCGTACTCGAGCGTGCCGCGGTCGCGGAAGAACTGCTCCTGGGCGTGCACGTCCTCCCAGTCGATCTCGCCCGTCGGGTCCTGCTCCGTGAGCGCGAGCGACGTGAGCGTCTCGACGGGCAGCTCGGTGTACCGCGCGATGATCTCCTGGTTCGCCGGGTCGTCCCAGCCGCCCGCCTCGAGCTCCGCGGCGGCGCGCAGGTACGCGGCCGTGAACGCGACGACCGCGTCGGGGTGCTCGTCGACGTACTCGGTGCTGAACACCAGTGCGCCGAGCTCGGTGCCCGCGTGGTAGTCGATCGGGAGGATCTCGGAGGCGATGCCCTCGCTCTCCAGCGACGACGAGATGGGCTCGATCGACCAGGCGGCGTCGACGGAGCCGCCCACGAGCGCGGGACCCGTCTCGGGCGGGCCGACGTTGACGAGCTCGACGTCGTCGAGCGTGAGCCCGCCGGCCTCCAGCGCCTTGGCCACCGAGTAGATGCCGAAGCCGCCGTCGCCGGGGATGCCGACGCGGCTGCCGGCGACCTGCTCGATCGACGTGATGCCGGAGTCGGCCGCGACGACGAACGGTGCCGGGTTCGGCCCGCTCTCCGGCACGCGCGAGACGCTCGCGATCACCGAGAGCGACGCGCCGGCCTCGGTGGCGTTGAACAGGCCCGCGCCCCACGTGGCGCCGCCGGCCGTGACGTTGTTCGTGCTGACGAGCTGGTAGGTCTCGCCGGACGTCCCGCCCTTGGCGAGGAGCTCGACGTCGACGCCCGCCTCCTCGAAGTACCCCTTGTCCTCCGCGAGGAAGAACGGCGCGTAGTCCGCGTAGGGGGAGTAGAGGAACGAGATCTTCGGCGCGGCGTCGTCCCCGCCGCCGGACGGGTCGCTCCCGCCCGCACAGCCCGCCAGGATCCCTGCCGCCGCGACGAGCGAGATGGTGATCGACGAGCGGCGTGAGATGGCCATGAGTCCTCCTGGGTCTGACACACGAGCGAGCGCGTCGTGATGTGCTTGGCACTATGCGCTAGTGCATCAGTTGGCCCTAGCGCGACCCCGGATGTCTCGAATGTTGGGACGATGTAACGGCGGGCGGTCACCTGGCCCGTCACGTCCCCAGGATGTGCGCCTTCTGCTCCGTGAGCTCGGCGTCCGTGAGGACGCCCTGGTCGCGCAGCGCGGCGAGCTGGCGCAGCTGCGCGATCCGCACGTCCATCGCGTCGGCCGCGCGCCGCCCCGGCGTGGCGGGCGGCTCCGGGGGAGCGGCGGGCGGCGGGTCGTCGCCGGAGGCGGGTTCGCGCAGGCCGGAGGCCACGGCGAGCAGGTCGGCCAGGTCGGTGTCCCGGAGCCGGTAGGACGTGAGCGACCCCGGGAGGGCGCGGCCGACGTCGCGCAGCATCTCCTGCACCAGCGCGCCCACGGGCCCGCGGACGACGACCTCGACGTCGGCCCGCTGCCCCGGCGTCGCGGTGCGCAGCTCGAGCAGGTCGAGGCCGAGCGCGGCGAGGCGCTGGAGCAGCCCGTACAGCGCTGCCTGGTCGCGCACCGTCGCCTCGAGCAGCGTGCACTCCGCCGTCCGGTGCACGCCCAGCTCGGCCAGGTCGGCCGCGGGGAGCGACAGAGGTCCCTGCACTGTCACCTCGACCATCGTCGTGCCGTCCATGCGCCTCTCCTGGCTCGCCCACGTCGGACCAGGATGCGGGCGCGCGGGGAGGCGCGGATCACCCGGCGCGGGTGCCCCGGGGCCGGCGCGCCGGCGACTACCCCCGGCGGGTGAGCACGCGGACGGGCGGACGACCCACAGTGGGACCGTCACGGGACGTCCGTGACCCGACAGGAGGGGTGCTCGATGGACGGCTTCTGGGACTGGTTCTGGCTCATGGTGTGGTGGTTCTTCTTCATCGCGTACCTCGTCGTGCTGTTCCAGATCGTCGCCGACCTGTTCCGCGACAAGGCGCTCAGCGGCTGGTGGAAGGCGCTGTGGATCATCGCGCTGATCTTCGTGCCCTACCTCTCGGCGCTGATCTACGTGATCGCCCGCGGGGGCGGCATGGCCGAGCGCCACGCCGAGGAGGACCGCGCGCGGCGCCAGGTCATGGACGACTACGTCCGGGCGACCGCGAGCACCGGCCGCTCACCGGCGAGCGAGATCGCGGACGCGAAGGCGCTGTACGACGCCGGGACGATCGACGCCGACGAGTTCGCGCGCCTCAAGGCCCGGGCGCTCGCCTGAGGACCCCGTGATGGCGGACGAGGGCGAGCGCACGACCGGCACCGGGACCGGCGCCGGCGAGGCGGCGGGAACGGGACCGGGCATCGGAACGGGCACCGGCGAGACGACGGGCGGCGAGACCGGCGACGTCGCGGCACGGCTCGCCGCGCTCGAGCGGGAGAACGCCGAGCTGCGGCGACGGCTCGCGGAGCGGCCGACGGCGGTGGACGGCGGGGCCGGGACGGGAACCGGGGCGAGCGGGGAGCCGCCGTCCGCCGTCCGCCGTCCGCGGCGCCGCCTGCGGGCCGTGGCGTGCGCGGTGCTCATCACGCTGGGGGCGCTCCTGGCCCCGCTGGGCGCGGTCTCGGCGTGGGCGCAGCGGGAGCTGACGGACACCGACCGCTACGTCGCGACGGTCGGTCCGCTCGCCGCGGACCCGGTCGTGCAGTCCGCCGTCGCGGGACGGCTCACGGAGGAGGTCATGTCCCGCATCGACGTCGGGGCGCTCGTCGACGACCTCGTCGGAGGGCTGGAGGAGCGGGACGTCCCGCCGCGCGCCACCCAGGCGCTCGCTGCGCTCGAGGCACCCCTCCAGAGCGGCGTCGAGTCCCTGGTGCACGAGACCGCGACCCGGCTCGTCGAGAGCGACGCCTTCGAGGGCGCCTGGCTCCAGGCGAACCGCGTGGCGCACCAGCAGCTCGTCGCCGTCATGCGCGGCGAGGACGGCGACATCCTCCAGGTCGACGACGGCCGCCTCAGCATCCAGCTCTCCGGTCTGATCGACCTGCTCAAGGAGCGGCTCGTCGACCGCGGGCTGGACGTCGCCGCCCGCATCCCGTCCGTCGACGCGACGTTCACCATCGCGCAGTCCGCGGAGCTCGTCATGCTCCAGAACCGGTACGCGCAGATCGTGACGCTCACGACGTGGCTGCCGTGGGTCGTGCTCGGCCTGCTCGCTGCCGGGGTCCTCGTCGCGAACCGTCGGTCGCGTGCGCTCGTCGTCGCCGGGCTCGCGCTGACGGGGGCGATGGTCGGGCTCGGCGTCGGGCTCGCGGTCGCGCGCGGCCTCTACCTCGGTGCGCTCTCCGGGCAGGTCCTGCGGCTCGACGCGGCCGAGGTCGTGTTCGACCAGGCCGTGGGGTACCTGCGCCTCACGCTGCGCACCGTGGGGGTCCTCGGTCTCGTCGTCGCGCTCGCCGCGTACCTCGGCGGGCCGAGCGCGTCCGCGCGCAGCCTGCGCGCCGGGCTGGGGCGGGCGGGCGCCGCGGTGCGCGGGTGGGGCGAGGGGCGCGGGGTCTCCGCGGGCCCGGTCGGCGACTGGCTCGGACGGCACAAGGCCTTCGTGCGGGTCGTCGTCATCGGCGTCGCCGCTCTCGTCCTCCTCCTGGCCGGTTCCCTGACACCGGGCCTCGTGGTGGGCGTCGCGCTCGGCGCGGGGATCGTGCTCGTCATCGTCGAGATCCTCGCCCGACCGGCCGTCGTCGCCGACCCCACGGCCGCCGTGGCCCCGCCGTCCGGCGCGGGGCCGGCCTGACGCGCGCGGCGTCTCGACGTTCCGTCGTGCGGTCTTCGGACCCCGGGCCTAGCCTGCAGTCATGGCCTCGGTCAAGCCACGTGCCGAGCGGACGGCGGTCGCGCGCGGCGCCGACGCCTCCGAGATACTGTGCGCCCGGACGTCGGTCCCGGAGCTCCCCGCGACGACGGTCGCGCGCCCCTCGGTCGAGACCCTCGTCGCCTCTGCGGTGACGCGGCGTCTGACGCTCGTGTCGGCCGGCCCGGGCTGGGGCAAGACGACTGCCGTGGCCCGGTGGGCGCGCTCTGCCACCGGCCCGCGGGTGGCCTGGTTGACGCTGGAGCCGTTCGACGACAAGCCGGCGGCGTTCTGGGCGGACGTCCTGTCCGCGCTGCGCGCCGCGGGCGCGGTGCCCCCGGGGCACCCGCTCGAGACGCTCGTCGTCCCGCCGCGGCTCTCGCCCGCGCTCCTGCGCCGGGTCCTCGCGGCCGTCGAGCAGCTGCCCGAGCCCGTCGTCCTCGTGCTCGACGACTTCCACCACGCCGCGCGGCCCGACGTCGCGGCGACGGTCGACGACCTTCTGCGGTACCCGCTTCCCCTGCACCTCGTCCTCCTCACGCGCGTCGACCCGCTGGTCCGGCTCCAGCGGCTGCGAGCGCAGGGCGAGGTCGCCGAGGTCGGTGCCGCGGACCTCGCGTTCGACGCCCCGGCCGTCACGACGCTCGCCGCGGTCCACGGGAAGCCGCTCTCGGCGTCCGGAGCGGGGCGCGTCCTCGACGAGACGGGCGGCTGGGCGGTGGGCGTCCGCCTCCGGGTCGAGGCCGACGACGCCGCGAGCCGGGCACGCGCCGACCGCTCGGCGGCGGAGTTCCTCCTGGCGGAGGTCCTCGACGGCCAGGAACCGGCGACCCGCAGCTTCCTCCTGCGCACCAGCGTGACCTCGGCCGTGTGCCCGGACCTCGCGTCCGCGCTCGATCCCGGGGCACCGGCGGAGCGGCTGCTCCCCGGTCTCGCCGCGGCCGACGGGTTCGTCATGACGGCGGGCCAGGGCCGCACCTGGTACCGGTACCACCCGCTCCTGCGCGAGATGCTCCTGAGCCAGTTCCGGCTCGAGGACCCGTCCCGGCTGCGCGACGCGCACCGCGCGGCGGCGCGCTGGTTCGCACGGGACGGCGAGGCGCTACGGGCCCTCGAGCATGCGGCGGCGGCGGAGGACTGGCCGCTCGTGGGCGAGGTCTTCGTCGAGGGCGCGGCGGTGCAGCTCGCAGGACCACACCGCGAGACCGTCGCGGACACGCTGCGGCGCGTGCCGTACGCGACGATCGGGGTCGACGCCCGCCTCCACCTGTGCGCGGGCGCGCTCGCGTACGTCGACGAGCGGTTCGACGCCGCCCGGCACCACGTCGAGACGGCCCGCGACCTCCTCGACCCCGTCGAGGAGCCCGCGGCTGCCGTGCTCCTGGGGCTGCTCGACGCCTCCGTCGCGCGCTCGACCGGCGACGTCCGGGGGATCGCGACGGCGGCCGGTGCAGCCCTCGCCGCAGCAGACGCGGCACCGTACCCGTTCCCCGCCCTCGACACCTACCGCGGACTCGCGCAGGCTCACCGTGCCGCGGGCCTCGCGTGGTGCTCGGTGGGCCCGGACCCGGTGACGTCGTCGTTCCCGCTCGCGCCGCCCCCGGGGCGCGAGGGGCGCGCGCCCCAGCTCTTCGTCCTCGGTGCGCGCGCGGCGGCGGCCCTCCACGCCGTCGCGGAGGGCCGGCTCGACGAAGGGGAGCGGCTCGCTCTGGCGGTCGTGACCGAGGCGGAGCCGCGCGGCTGGGACGGGTACGCCCACGTGCGACCGGCCCACGCGGCACGCGCCTGGGTGCAATACCTGCGGGCCTCCGAAGAGGCCCTCGACCGGGAGCTCGCCCACGCCCTGGCGGCCGACGCCGGAGGCCGCGAGCCGGCGTCCGTGGCGGCCGTCCGCCTCCTCCAGGCACTGGTGGCGGCGGACCGTGGGCACGCCGGTGCGGCACGCCACGCGCTGGTCGCGGCCGACCGTGCGCTCGGACCCGTCGCGGCGCCGCCTGTGCTCGCCGACCTGTGGGTCCGGGCGACCGCCGCGGTCCGCCTGCTCGACGACGGCACGCAGCCCGCCCTCCCGGTGCGCGTGCGTCGGGAAGGCCTGGGCGCAGCGGCCGTCGTCGCGGTGTGCGGCGCACGCGAGCTGCTCACCACGGGGCGCACCGGGGCTGCCCTGCGCGCCGTCGCGGGGCTGGCGGACGTGGAGGAGGGGGACGTGAGCACCCTCGTGCGCGTCGAGGCGGCCCTCGTCGAGGCGTCGGCGCTGGCCCGGGCGGGCACCCGCCGCGTGGAGGTCCCGCTGGCCCGCGCACTGGACCTCGCCGCCACGGAGCGTCTCGTCCGTCCTTTCCTGACGGTCGTGGTGCGCGAGCTGCGTCCGGCCCTCGCGCGCGCCGTCGCCGGGCGCGACGACGCGCTCGCCGTGCTGCTGCGCGCCCACCTCGACCCGGCGGACCGGGCGCCCGAGCCGACGCCGCTCGTCGAGCCCCTCACCGAGCGGGAGCTGGCGATCCTCGCGGTGCTGCCGTCGATGGCGAGCAACGTCGAGATCGCCGAGGACTTCTTCGTGTCGGTGAACACCGTGAAGGCGCACCTCAAGTCCGTCTACCGCAAGCTCGGCGTGAGCTCGCGCCGCGACGCCGTGCGTCGGGGCCGCGAGCTCGGCGTCGTGCCCTGAGCCGACACGGGTCAGTCCCGGGACGTCGCAGGGGCCTCGGCGGGCGTCCGGTGCTTGTCCACCTGGCGCAGCACGAGCTTGCCGAGCTCCGCGAGGACGAGGAACCCGAGCGCGACGAGCGCGCACACGCCCCACTGGCCGCCGTCGAGGTCGACCGTGCCGAAGATCCGCTGCAGGCCGTCGAGGGTCGTGACGAGGAACGTCAGACCCAGCGACGCGAGCAGCAGCACGACGAACCGGCCGTTGGCGAGGGTCTCGAACGACAGGATGCTGGCCCGCGGGTCGCGCCACTCGAGCGCGGCGACGACGTGCAGGAGCGACATCGCGGTCAGACCCATCGTCGTCGCGACGGCCAGGTCGGCGTCGGCCTCGCCCCACGCCACGGCGACGAGCGAGCCGACGGCGATGAGCACGCCGCCCACGGCGAGCCGGACCCCGAGCCCGCGCCCGATGACCGGCTCGGTCGGCGGCCGGGGACGACGGCGCATGAGGCCGGGCGTCGCGGCGTCGAAGCCGAGACCGATCGCGAGCAGCACGTCGATCGCGAAGTTCACCCAGAGGATCTGCAGCGGCGTGAGCGGCGTGCCGCCCGCGACGGTGAAGATCCCGGCGCCCACGAACGTGAGGATGAAGCCCACGAGCACGACCATCTGGAAGCGGATGTACTTCATGAGGTTGTCGTAGAGCCCGCGACCTCCCTCGACGGCGGCCACGATGGTCGCGAAGTTGTCGTCGGTGAGGATCATCTCCGCGGCGTCCTTGGTCACCTCGGTGCCGGTGATGCCCATCGCGACGCCGATGTCCGCGCGCGTGAGCGCCGGGGCGTCGTTGACGCCGTCGCCGGTCATGGCCACGACGTCGCCCTTGCGCTTGAGCACGTCGACGAGGCGCACCTTGTCCTCGGGCGCGACGCGCGCGACGACGCCGATCTCCCCGACCTCCGCCTCCAGCTGGGCGTCGGACATCGCGGCGAACTCGGCACCGGTCAGCGCACGGCCCTCGATGCCGAGCTGCGCGGCGATCGCGGCCGCGGTGGTCACATGGTCGCCCGTGATCATCCGGACGCGGATGCCGGCGTCGCGGCACTCCGCGATGGCGTCGCGCGCCTCCCGCCGCGGCGGGTCGACGATGCCGACGAGCGCGACCAGCTCGAGGTCGCGCACCGCGTCGAGGAGCTCTCCGGACAGCTCGTCCCGACCGACGGTCCGTCGCGCGACCGCGAGCACGCGCATGCCCTCGCCCGCGAGCGCGTCGTTCTCGGCCACGACGCGCGCCCGGGCGTCGTCGTCGAGCGGCGCCGTCCCGCCGTCGGCGGTGAGGTAGCGGCTCGACCGGGCGAGCAGCACGTCCGGTGCGCCCTTGACGAAGCACGTGAGCGCGCCGTCGATGTCGTGGAACGTCGCCATGAACTTGTACGCGGCGTCGAACGGCACCTCCGCGACACGAGGGTGCTCGGCGCGCGTCTCCTCGACGTCGAGGCCTGCCTTCGCTGCCAGGACGACGACGGCGCCCTCGGTGGGGTCGCCGATGCACTCGCCGTCGCGCACGACGGCGTCGCTCGCGAGCGCCAGGGGCAGCGCGACGGGCTCGAGCGGGACGTCCGTCGAGCCGGCGGCCGCGAGGATGCGCCCGGTCGTCGAGTAGCCCTCGCCGTCGACGGAGAACCGGCGTCCGGCGAGCACCAGCCGGCGCGCCGTCATCTGGTTGAGCGTGAGGGTCCCGGTCTTGTCCGAGCAGATGGCGGACGTCGAGCCGAGCGTCTCGACCGACTTGAGGCGCTTGACGATCGCGCCCTCCTCGGCGAGCCGGCGCGTGCCGAGCGACAGCAGCATGGTCACCACGGCGGGAAGGCCCGTCGGGATCGCGGCGATCGCGAGGCTGATGCCGACCACGAACAGGCTGTCGAAGTCCTCGCCGCGCACCAGGCCCAGGACCACCACGACGACGAGGGCGACGGCCGCCATGACCGTGATGATCACGGTGATGCGGTCGAGCTGGCGCGTGAGCGGGGTCTTGTCCTGCTCGACGCCGCTGAGCATCCCGGAGATGCGGCCCACCTCGGTCGTCATGCCCGTCGCCGTGACGACCATCTCGCCGCGCCCGCGCGTCACCTGCGAGTTCATGTACGCCATGTCGGTGCGGTCCCCGAGCGGAGCGTCGTCCGCGACGACCGTCTCGACGCCCTTGGCGACCGGGGTGCTCTCGCCCGTGAGGCCGGCCTCCTCGATCTCCAGCGACGCCGCGACGAGAAGCCGCCCGTCGGCCGGGATCTTGCTCCCCGCCTCGAAGCCGACGACGTCGCCCGGCACGAGCTCCTCTGCGGGCACCTGCTCCTGCCGGCCGTCGCGTCGCACCGTGGCCGTCATGACGAGCATCTGCTGCAGCGCCGCGACGCTCTGGGCGGCCTTGCCCTCCTGGTGCAGGCCCATGAGCGCGTTGAGCACGGTGAGCCCGAGGACGACGACGCCCGTCGTGACGTCGCCGAGCGCGATGATGCTGACCACCGCCGCCCCGACGAGGACGAGCTGCATGAGGTCCCGGTACTGGCGCAGGAACGCCTGCCACGGCTTCTCCTTGCGCTCCTCCGCGAGCGCGTTGGGCCCGTACCGGGCGCGCCGCTCGGCGACCTGCGCCGACGTCAGCCCGACCGCCGGGTCGACGTCGAGCGCCGCGCACACGGCCTCCGTCGAGGCGGTGTGCCACGGGCCCGTGGCGGGAGGGACCTGCTGTCGGGGGATCTGCGCAGCCGTCATCGTGGGCTCCTCTCCGGCGCTCGTCACCACGGTCGCAGCGGACCCGGGGCAGAGCCTCACCCGTCGGGGGTGAACGCGGCGCACCGGCCACGGGCGGGAACCTCGGTCAGGACAGCGACCCGACCAGCCCGCTCTCGTAGGCGACGATCACGGCCTGGACCCGGTCCCGCACACCGAGCTTGGCGAGGAGGTTGCCCACGTGCGTCTTGACGGTCGTCGACGACAGCACGAGGCGCTCGGCGATCTCGGCGTTGGACAGGCCCTCGGCCACGCACCGCAGCACGTCGAGCTCGCGGGGCGTGAGCGACCGCAGGCGTGGGTCGAGGCCGTCGTCCGTCGGCTGCTCCCCGGCGGGCAGGTGCGGGGCGAAGAGGTCGAGCATGCGGCGCAGCACCCGGGGCGCGACCACGGAGCTCCCCGCCGCGACGGTGCGGATCGCCTCGACGAGGTCGTGCGGGCGGGCGTTCTTCAGCAGGAATCCGCTCGCGCCGGAGCGCAGCGCCGCGAACGCGTACTCGTCGACGTCGAACGTGGTCAGCACGAGCACGCGCGTCCGGGGGTGCTCCGCGACGACGCGCCGGGTCGCCTCGATGCCGTCCATGCCGGGCATGCGGACGTCCATGACGACGACGTCGGGCGCGAGCGCCGCGACCTGGTCGAGCGCGACCCGGCCGTCGGACGCCTCGCCGACCACCTCGAGGTCGGGCTCCGACTCGATCACGAGCCGGAACCCCATGCGCAGGAGCGCCTGGTCGTCCACGAGCAGCACGGTCGTCACGGGGCCCCTCCGTCGTCCTCGTCCTCCGGCAGACCCTCCCGCAGGTCCCGTCGCAGCTCCTCCGGCCGGTCCCACGGGAGCACGACGCGCACGACCCACCCGCCCTCGGGGCGGGGGCCGGCCGCGACGCTGCCGCCGAGCAGGGCCGCGCGCTCGCGCATCCCGAGGATGCCGCGGCCGGTCCCGCCACCCGCGCCGGGGCGGGTGCCGCCGGCGTCGCGGACCTCGACCTCGACGACGTCCGCGCCGCGCCGGACCTCGACCTCGGCCGTCGACGTCCCGGGCGCGTGCCGCAGGACGTTCGTCAGCGACTCCTGCACGACCCGCACGACCGCGAGCCGGAGCGAGGTGTCGTCCGGGAGCGGGACGTCGAGGCCGGTCGCCGTCACGGGCACGCCCGCGGCGCGGAAGCGCGCGACGACGGCCGCGAGGTCCGTCCCGGTCGGCTCGGGCCGCCCGTCCGGCGTCCCGGGCTCCTCGTCGTCGGGGTCGAGCGCGCCGAGGACGCGCTGCATGTCGGTCAGCGCCTCGCGCCCGGTCCGGGAGAGCTCCCGCAAGGCCTCGCGCGAGCGGTCGGGGGCGCGGTCGAGCGCGGCGCCCGCGCCGTCGGACAGGGCGACCATCACCGAGACGCTGTGCGCGACGACGTCGTGCATCTCCCGGGCGATGCGGGCGCGCTCGCCCGCGCGAGCGAGCGCCGCGCTCTGGTCCCGGTCCCGGGCCATGGCCCGGTAGCGCTCCGCCAGGTCCTCGGCATGGAGCCGCCGGGCGCGCGCGCCGGAGCCCGTGGCCATGCCGAGGAGCAGGAGCGCGAGCAGGAGCGAGACGGACGCGGACCGGCGGCCGGGGGAGAAGGGCGGCTCGGCGAGGTCCCGCACGGGGTCGCCGTCCGGCGACACGACCGGGTCGCTCCAGAGCAGGATCTCGGCGAGGCCGATGTCCTGCCACCACCACAGCGCCACCGTGACGACGGCGAGCACCGCCGCGCACGTCAGCCACGCCGTGCGCGGCGGGCGGGAGGCCGCGACGGCGTGCACCGCGCACGCGAGGCACACCCCGAGCACCCCCAGCACGCCCGCGGTCGCGAGGGACGCGACGGCCAGCGCCGTGAGCGCGACCGTGACGGCGAGCGGTCGCGTGCGGCGGGCGAGGAGGAGCGTCGCCCCGAGGACCGCGCCGGCGAGCCAGGCCGTGACGACCACCTGGGCGACGGGCTCGTCGGGCCGGAAGAGGCCGAGCCCGGTGGACCCCTCGACGGTCGCGAGCCCGAGGACCGCGGTGACGAGCCCGAGCGAGACGAGGCCGGCGACGAGCGCCGCGTCCGCGGCCCGCGGGTGCTCCTCGACCAGGCGGCCGAGCGGCCCGCGCCGCCGGAGGTCGGGCGTGGCGAGGGCGACGGCGTCGGTCGCCGTGCGCACGGCAGCGGCGGGGGACGGCGGGGGCATGGCCCCACTCTCCCATCCGTCCTCGGCCGGGTCAGGTGACGTCATGGTGGCGCAGGCGGATCCCCGCCGCGACGAGCAGGAGCCCGGCCCACGCGGCGAGCACGAGACCGCCCGCCCACGGACCGACGTGCGGGCCCAGCGTCGTCGCGTCGAGCGCGGCGAGCCGCTCGTCGCCCTGGAGGAGCCGCGTCCCGGCGCCCGGGAGGAGGGCGCGCGCCGTGTCCGCGACCCGGCCGGGGTTCGTGGCGAGGAGGTGGTCGAGCACCACGACCAGGACCACCCCGGCGACGAGAGCGGCGTCGGGCCGGCGCAGCAGGGCCCCCAGCCCCAGCCCGACGAGCGCCACCCCGGTCTGGTAGAGCACGAACCCCCCGAGGAGGCGCGCCGTCTCGGGGTCCGCGACGTCCAGCACGAGCCCGGTCGCCGCGCGCTGGCCGGCGGTCGCCGCGAGCGCCGCGCCCAGCGCGAGCGCGGCCGTGAGGGCCGCGGCCGCCGTCGTGACGAGCACCTGGGCCACGAGCACCGGGATCCGCCGGGGGACCGCGACGAAGGTGACACGCGCCGTACCGGTGCGGAACTCGCCCGAGCCGGTCGTCGCGCCCAGCACGAGGAACCCGAGCTGGGCGAGCACGTACCCGGCGACGGCCACGGGCGCACCGGACGTGCCGGCGTCGGGCCGGGCGAACAGGCCGAGCGCCCAGGCGCTCGCGGCCGACGCCGCGACCGTCGCCAGGGCGAGCCAACCCGTCGCGCGCAGGCTCGTGAGCTTGTCGAGCTCGGCCGCGAGGACCCGGCGGAGGGTCACCTGCGAGCGGTCCGCGGGCCGGACGGCGGGGGTCTGCGTCGTCACGGCCACGTCACACCACGTCCCGCGTGCGGAGGCGGACGCCGGCCAGAGCCAGGGGGACGGCGACCCACGTCGCCAGGACGAGCCCACCGCCCAGCGCGCCGAGGTCGGGCGCCCCCTCGACGGCGCCCTCGGTCGTCAGCAGGGACCCCGCGCCGGCGGGGAGGAACGTCACGGCGGTGCTGACGGCCGCCTGGGCCGGCGGCACGACCGCGGACGTGGCGAGCGGGTCGCCCGCCAGGTCGGCCGCGAGCACGAGCGCGACGGGCAGGACGAGGACGACGAGGACCGCGACCGTCAGGGCGGGCACCGGCCGCCGGAGGAGCGCGCCGAGCGCGAGGCCGAGCAGGGCCATCGCGACGAGCAGGAGCACCATCCCACCGAGCACCTGAGGCGTGCCGTCGCTCGCGAGGTCGAGGGCGATCCCGCGGGCCCGCGCCGAGGGGACGAGGGCGAGGACGGCGGCGCCGACCGCGAGCACGGCCGTGAGCAGCGCGAACGCGGCGGTGACGACCGTCTGCGCGGCGAGCACCGGCCAGCGCCGCGGGACGGCGACGAACGTCGTGCGGAACGCGCCGGTGCTGTGCTCGCCCGTGCCGACGAGGACGCCCAGGACGAGCGGGGGCACCTGGGCGAGCAGCACGCCCGACGTGAGGGAGCCCAGCGGGTCGAACCCCGGGTCCACGGAGGACGCCTGGGCCGAGAGGTGGGTCAGCGCGGCCGAGACCGCGACCGTGAGCGCGGCGGCCCACCAGGAGGACCGGAGGCTCGTGAGCTTGGTCCACTCGGAGCCGACGACGCGCGCGAGCGTCGGGCCCCGGGGCGTCGACCGCGCAGGGGCCGGGGGAGTGCGCACCGGGGCGGGGGTCGCGGCGGTCATCGGGCACCTCCTGCCGTCGCGCGGTCGGTCTCTTCGTCGGCGCGGTCCGACCCGACGGAGGCGCGGCCTCGGTACTGGACCGCTCCGGCGGTGAGCCGCAGGTACGCGTCCTCGAGCGAGCCCGCGTCCGCGGCGAGCTCCTGGACCGGTGCGTCGGCGAGGAGACGGCCTCGGCCGATGACGACGACCCGGTCCGCGCAGAGCGCGAGCTCGTGCATGAGGTGCGAGGAGAGGAGCACGGTCCGTCCCTCGGCCGCGAGCCCCCGGACGAGCCCCCGCACCCACAGGACGCCGTCGGGGTCGAGGCCGTTCACGGGCTCGTCGAGGATGAGCGTCGCGGGGTCGCCGAGCAGCGCCCCGGCGATGCCGAGGCGCTGCCCCATCCCCAGCGAGAAGGTGCCGGCACGCCGTCCGGCGACGCTCTCGAGACCGGTCATCCCGATGACCTCGTCGACGCGGCCCCGGCCGATCCCGTGGGTCCGCGCGAGGGCGCGCAGGTGCCGGAACGCCGTGCGTCCCGGGTGCACGGAGCGCGCGTCGAGCATGACCCCCACGGTGCGCAGAGGCGCAGGGAGGTCGGCGTACCGCCGTCCGTCGACCGTCGCGGTGCCGGACGTGGGGCGCTCGAGCCCGACCACGACACGCATCGTCGTCGACTTCCCGGCGCCGTTCGGGCCGAGAAAGCCCGTCACGGTGCCCGGCCGCGCCGTGAACGTCAGCCCGTCCACGGCCGTCACCGACCCGTAGCGCTTGGTGAGCGCCTGCACCTGGATCATGCGTCCTCCCGTCGTCGCGAGGCGCCCGGTCCTCGGGCGCCACCGTCGTCGACGCTACGGACGGGTCAGGGCGCGCGGCTCCCGCCGACGGCCGAGATCGGCGGGCGCGCATCCTCCTCCTCGAGGAGGAGGCGGTCGTGCCGGGGGCGGAGCCAGGCACGGTCCGGGCCCCGGGAGTCACGCCGCGTCGGGCCAGGACGTGGCCGCTGCGCGCTCCGCCACCAGGACACCGGCCCGCCACCCCGGGGCGCGACCTCCCGCGGGCGGCTCCTGGTCGGCGGGGAGTCCGGCCCGTACCAGCAGCCAGGCGACGAGCGAGTTAGAGTTCCACATGTCGTGGGCGCCCGGCAGCCTGCGACCCCAGGTGAACGTCGGGAATGCGGGGACCGCGTGCAGGAGCCGCGCGGCCGCGGCGGCGTCGCGGGTCACGACGACGGCCGGTCCGGTGGCGACCACCCCGCGCACGCCCGAGGCGTGACCCCACGCGGGAGTCATCTCGACGGTGCAGGGAACGCCGTCCAGGTGCACCTCGAGCGCGGCGTGGAACAGCGGACCCGGGCGGCGGCGCTCGACGAGGGCGCACGCGCGCTCCCACCACGCGCTCGTGCGCCGCACCACGTGACCGCCGGCACCGACCGGCAGCCAGAGCAGCTCGACCCGGTCGTCGGTGCCACGGGCGCTCGTCGTCACCCGACGACGCTATAGGCTGGGCGCATGCTTCCGGCGTGAGAACGCCGGCGGGATCCGATGAGACAGCGGATCGAGAAGCCCCGTCGCTCCACACGGCGGGGCTTCTCGCTGCCCGGGTGAACGTGCCGGGCGAGCATCGTGGCCCGTTCCTGGGCGGGAGTAGCGTTCGCAGTACGCCACGACGACACCGAGGTCGACCGATCGGGCGGAGGACGAGATGACCAGCAGGCTCCCTCCCCCCGGGCCGCTGCCCCCAGGGCAGAACCCCGGGTGCGACACGTCCGGCATGCTCCTCGTCCACCGGATCTTCCGCTGGCTGTACCGGGAGCTCCCCGAGCTCGTGCGTGAGGTCCGACCCGGGGACACGGCGCGCTCCGCGGTCGTGGGCCGCTACGCCCACCTGGACTTCTTCGCGCTGCACATGCACCACGAGACCGAGGACCTGGTGCTGTGGGACCGGTTGGAGGTGCGCGCTCCCGCCTGCGCCCTCCATGTCGGGCGGATGCGCGCGCAGCACGCCGAGGTCGCGGTGCACCTCGCCCGGATCGAGCCTCAGCTGGAGCCCTGGGTGGCCACCGCCGACCCGCGGCTCCGCGACGCCCTCGCCGCCGACGTCGAGGGGCTGCGGGACGTCCTCTCGGCGCACCTCGGGCAGGAGGAGGGCGACATCCTTCCCGTGGCGGCGGACGTGATGTCGCAGCAGGAGTGGGACTTCATGGAGGAGCACACACGGGCCACGCTGCTGGCGCACCGCAAGGAGCTCGGCAAGGACGTCATGGCGCTCCAGCTCGGCCTGCTGGTCGCGAGCGTCCCCGAGGCCGACCGCGAGGACTGGTTCCGCGCGAACGTGCCGGCTCCGGTCCGGGTGCTGTACCTGCTCCTGCTCAAGCGGCGGTACGACGCGGCGATGCGCGAGCTCTACCCGGACCGCCCCGTGCCGGCGATGGTCTGACGCCCGGACGGAAAGGACCGAGCCGTGTGGCGACGCGTGACGCTCGACGTCCACCTCGACCACCCGCCGTCGCGCGTCTTCCCGTACCTCGCCGACCCCGGTCGGTGGCCCGAGTTCGCACCCGCGGTCGACTCCCGTCGCCCGTTGGACGGCGTCCCGCCCCGGGTGGGCGACCGGTGGGCCGCGGTGGACCGCATCGGGCCGTTCCGGGTGCGGTTCACCGACGTGCTCGAGGTCGTCGAGCCGGACCGGCGGGTCGTCTGGCACTCCACGGCACCCTGGAACTCCCGCGTCGAGTACGTCACGTCGCCCGACGGCGCCGGCACGCGCGTCCTGGCCGACTACCACGGCGACGTCGCCGACTGGCTCCGCGTCCTCGCGCTGCTCCCGACGCCCGTCCTGGCAGGGATCCTCCGACGCGACTTCACCGGGCTCCGCCGTGTGCTCGAGGCGGAGGACCGCGTGCGTGCACGTCGTCCGTGACGAGTTTCTCCCGCCCTCGTGCGCTACCTGCCGAGCGAGACGGTCTCCTGCGACAGGCGGTCCCGGAAGGCGGAGTGCCGCAGGCGCTCGGACTCGGTCCGGGAACCGACCACGACGAACACGAGGAGCACGACGGAGCCGCCGCCACCGACCAGGAGGGCGCCGAGGAGGTCCAGCATCGGGACACCGTCGTCGGGCGTGCCCGGCTGGCCTGTCACCGAGACACCCCACATCCCGGTGTAGTGCATCCCGGCGACGGCGACCCCCATGACGAGAGCCGAGACGGTCATCGAGAGCCCGCCTCTCGCGTGGACGCACAGCCACAGTGCCGCCGTCGCGGCCGCGACCGCGATGAGCACCGCCAGGGCGACGGAGAGCGCGCTGTAGTGCATGGTGCCGTGCATCCGCATCGCGGCCATGCCCATGTAGTGCATCCCGGCCACGCCGAGCCCGGCCACGGCGCCACCCGTTACCAGCAGAACGGGCCGGTAGCCGAACATCATCACGAGGTGGAGCCCGATCGAGACGACCACGACGGCGACGAGGGCGGAGGCGACGGTCAGCGGGACGTCGTAGTGGATCGGCATGCCCGTGACCGTGAACCCGAGCATCGCCACGAAGTGCATCACCCAGATGCCGGTCCCGCCGATGGCCGCGGCTCCGAGCCACAGCCACGCCGACCGCACGTGCCACGGCGCGTCGACCCGGGACCGGGACACCGCGGACAGGCCGCAGGCCGACCCGGAGACCGCCGCCGCGTAGGAGATGAGCGGCGTCACCGCTCCGTAGGTGAAGTGATGGACGTCGAGCATTGCATAACGCCTCAAAAGCATCAGAAGGGACACGGCACCCTAAAGCGATATCCGTGATGCCGCACGCCGCACGGGGCTTCGAGCAGCCAGGTCGGCGAGTCCCTGTGAGAGGACGGAAAGTGCTGAGATCTGCCGTCGACCGGCCCTGACGGGGGCTGTCCCACTCGACCCAGGGAACCAGAGGACTCTTCCTCGTTCGGTGGTGCTCGCGGATGCCTAGCGTGGAGGCCATGGCGCATCTCGCGCGGCGGTGCTCGGTTGCTCGACGTCACGTGCCTCGGCATCTCGATCGTGCGCGGCACGTGTGGCTTCGCCGTGGAGCTCGTCTGTTGGTGATCTTCCTCGTCGTGCGGTTCCTCCTGGTCCCGTCGGTGCCCGCTGCAGAACGGGCCCTGGAGGTGCTCTCCCACGTCGAGCCGACCCTCTTGGCGCTGGGTGTGCTCCTCGAGGCACTGAGTCTGGCCACCTATTCGGTGCTGACCTCGGTCGTTCTGCCCCGCGAGGGCAGACCCGCCTTCAGCTGGCTGTTCCGGACGGACCTGTCAGCCTTGAGCGTCGCGCACGTGACTCCGGCGGGGGCGGCGACGAGCAACGTCGTCCGTGTCGGTCTGCTGCACCGAGGGGGCGTGCGCGTGGAGGAGGCCGTCGCAGCCGTAGCCGTCCAGGGGTTCGGCTCGGCAGCCACTCTGCAGCTCATTCTCGGCGTGGCTGCTCTGACCGGCGTGCTGCTCGGCGTCGCGCCGGGTCTCTACGCGGGGGTTGCAGTGGCAGTCATCTGTGTCCTGATGGCCGAGCTCGCCGTCGTGCGGGCTGTGGAGCATCACCCGGACGGGCTTCCCGCTGCTGCAGAGCGCATCACCCGGTGGTCGTCCTCCCGGTGGCGTGCACGACTGCAGGGATGGGTGCGACCGACCATGGTCAGGGTGGTCGACCTGTTGTCCGAGCGGCGCCTGCTGGGCAGGTTCGCGGTCTGGGGATCGCTCAACTGGTGTCTGGACGCGGCTGCCTTGTGGGTCTTCCTGGCAGCTTTCGGCGTACGGCCGAATCCTGTCGCGCTCTGTGTCGCCTACGGTGTCGCCAACGTCATGGCCGGTGTTCCCATCGCCCCCGGCGGCCTCGGTGTGGTCGAAGCCGGTGTCATCTCCGTCCTGACCGGTCTCGGCGAGCCGTCGGGCCCGGTCGTTCTCGGCGTCGTGGCCTGGCGGCTGCTGCAGTTCTGGCTGCCGATCCCTGTCGGCGCTGCCTGCTATGCCAGCTTGGTCGTCTCATCTCGCGCTGGTCGACGTCCACGTATCGGCGGGGCCGAGGCGCCGCCCGTGACCCTCGGAGCTCACCGCCAGGGTTGACATGCAGATCACCCACCGTGCGCATCGGCTCGGAGTGGAACTGTGTCACGGGTGCCGAGTCGCGCGGTCGCTCAGCGGGTGTCGCGTTCGCAGGTCTCGTGCACCGGCGCGCTGACGGGCATGAAGACCCGGGTGCGCCACGTCCTCGGGTCCGGATCCGTGTCCGGTCCGATCTCGTAGAACTCCCAGAGCTGGTCCGATGGCTCCAGCCCGCGCGCCCGTGCCCATTCCTCCATGTGGGCGTACGTCAGAGGCAGGGTGCCGTGCGACCCCACGTGCACGGCCTCGACGGCACGGCCTCTCGGCAGACCGCCGGTCTCCAGCGAGCCGCCCACGGGGACCGCAACCGTGACTCGGCCCGGGGCCACCGCCTCCTTCACGGGGAATCCCACCTCGACGTCGAACCGCTCCTCCGAGCTGTCGCGGTAGCGGGCGTAGGGCGGCCCGGTGATCCGCACGTCCGCGTCCTCCAGGGCCCGGGAGAGGGCCGGGAACGCGCGGCCGCACACGTCGCTGAGGCGATCCCACGGGAGGAGCTGGCGCAGCCCGACCGTGTGTTCGACGTCGTCGGACCACTGTGTCAGTCTGATGTCGTCGGTCATGCTCGGCTCCGTCACAGGCTCTCCCGGGATAGTGCCGCTGTCAGGACCTGCGGCCGCCGATCGCGATCGCAGGTCCGGAGAACATCGCGATCCCCAGCACGAAGCCGAAGTCGTACCAGCCTCCGTTGTTGTCGACCTCGTAGATGCTCACCGTGTCGGTGAAGAGCGAGACGATGAACGTGACCGGCAGGATGATGCCTTGCCACAGGCCCCACCAGAAGCCGTAGCCACCGGGGTTCGCGACGACGTTGGGACCGGCTGCGCAGGCTCCGAGAAGGAGCGCCGCTGCGACAAGAAGGGCTACGGCGAGGCCGTGCCACCGTGTGGTGCGAGCGGTCATGATGGTCACCTCTTCGTTCCTGGCGGCAGTCAACCCATCAGCCGGACCGGTTGGTGCTCGATCGCCGCGATGTCGTTCGAGGTCGCTCGTAGCAGCCGGTCTGCGAGATCTCGCAGTGCGCGTGCCGTGGCGAGCTCTTCCCCGATCTCCCTGACCGGGGTGTCGCCGGGGCTGCGACGAGCTCGACCGTGCCCCGTCAGCGTGGTTCCGCTCGAGGTCTTCAGGACGGCGTGAGCCGTCGTGATCGCGCCTTCTGGCTCGATGTCGTCGGCGTCGAACAGCTCGACGGTGATGCTCCAGGTGTGACTCATGACCGTCTCTACCCCTCTGTGATCGTTTGTGGACCGGTTCGCTGTCTCGTTCTCAGGCTCACGCCGGTCGCGATCGCGACGTAGGGGAGAAGGTCACACCTGGCGGTAGTCCTCCGGCGGCACGGGACGTGATTGCTCCGAGCGACGGGAGTCGCCCACCCCGCGACGCCTACCGTCCTCGCCCTCCGAGGAGTGGAAGGACCTCAGGAGCGGGAGTACAACAGAACGATGGAGCAGGTGCGCGTGTACCTTCTTGACGATCACGAGGTTGTGCGGCGGGGCCTCAAGGGTCTGCTCGTGGCCGAGGACGGGCTCGAGATCGTCGGCGAGTCGGGCACGGCACGAACGGCCATCCGAGAGATACCTCAGCTGCGTCCTGACGTCGCGGTGCTCGACGTGCGCCTGCCCGATGGTTCAGGGATCGAGGTCTGCCGGGAGCTGCACGCTTCGGCGCCGGACGTCCGGTCCTTGATCCTGACGTCGTACGACGACGACGAGGCGCTCTTCTCGGCGATCATGGCGGGTGCGTCGGGATACCTGCTCAAGGTCATCACCGGATCGGACGTGGTGGATGCCGTGCGGAGGGTGGCCGCAGGCCAGTCCTTGATCGACCCCGCGCTGACCTCGCGCGTCCTCGAGCGGCTACGAGCCGGCCCGGCTCAGGAGCCGGCGTTGGCGGCACTGAGCGAGCAGGAGCTCAACGTCCTGACGGCGATCGCCGAGGGACTGACGAACCGCCAGATCGCGAGCAAGCTGTTCCTGTCCGAGAAGACGGTGAAGAACTACGTCTCCAACATCCTGACGAAGCTCGATCTCGAGTCCCGGACCCAGGCGGCGGTGCTGGCCACGAGGCTCCTCGGATAGCGTCTCGGGTGAGCTGCCTCGGTCCGCGAAGGCCCGGGCGAGCCATCAGGGCGCTGGCCGTCAGCGGGGCACCGGCCCAGGTCTGTCGGCATCCGTCGTGGTGGGCCGTAGGAGTCGCACCGTCGAGACGATCATGGCGATCACGCTCCCCAGGACGCCGAGCGCCAGCATGACGCGAACCACGAGCGTCCAGTCGAAGCCCTCCTCGGGAAAGCTGAACGGGAAGACGCGCCACAACGTCACGAGGGCGACGACCCCCACGCCGGTGACGATGACGTCACCGAGCGCGCGCAGCCACGGCGGGTCGGCCAGGACGTACACCGTGTTGGCGGCGATGCCCGCGACCAGGGTGGCGTTCACGGCCGGGAGCACCTCGACGAGCTCGGTCGTGAGGAACGGCACCACCTGCCATCCTGGCCAGACGTGGATGAAGACCAGCAGTGCCGCGTCGATCAGCACGGCGACGACGTAGCCGCCGCGACGCGCAGAGAGGGAAGGTCGGCCCCCTTGCCGCGGCACGGTGCTGTCGTCGCTCCTCGATCGGCTCATCACCCGAGTCCTTCCCTGGTGCTCAGCGAGCAGTCCCAGAGCCGTCCGGCTCCGACGTACGCCGGGAGGCTGGGCTCTGACGCTCCACTACCACTCAAGCGGGAGCAAGGGCCGCCGGGCTAGGGCCGTTCCGGCGGGTTCGAGGCAGTCGAACGGACGAAGCACGAGGGTCGAGGGTCGTGCTGCGGTGGCGGACGTGCCCACGCTAGTGCGGTTCCTCGGCGTGGGGTTGTCGGAATGGGACGCGCCAGGTCAGGACGCTTCCCTGCGGCTCGCGTGCGCGGATGTCCACCTGCCCGCCCAGCTCACCGGCTCGGTCGGCGAGGTTGAGCAAGCCGCCGTGAGCCACACCGCCTTGGGGTCCGATGCCGTCGTCGCTGATGGTGCACACGAGCTCTTCGGTGCGGACCGTCACGTCGACCCAGACGTGCTCGGCGACCGCGTGGCGTGCTGCGTTGGACAGACCCTCCCGCAGCACCGCCAGGACGTGGTGGTGGATCTCGGCATCGACGAGGGTGTCGAGCGGCCCGTCGACCTTGAGCGCGGGAGCCCTGCCGAGGACGTGGGCGTACTCGACGACGAGGTCGTGCACCTTGGAGCGCAGGGAGTGCTGGCGCTCCTGGGCCGGTCGCAGATCGACGATGGAGCGGCGAATCTCGCGGATGGTGGCGTCGATGTCTCCCAGGACTGTGGTCAGGGGCTCGCGGACGGTGTCCGGGCTCTTCTGGGTGATGGCCTGGACCTGGAGCCCGAGCGCGAACAGGCGCTGGATGATGACGTCGTGCAGGTCGCGGGCGATCCGGTTGCGTTCCGCCATGACGGCGAGCTGTTGCTGGATGGCGCGGGTGTGGTGTCGTTCGAGCACGAGTGAGGCCTGGTTGGCGAAGTTGGTGATGAAGTCGGTGTCGGCGCTGAGATTCTCGGCGTAGCGGCGCCGGGGCAGGACGACGACGAGCGCACCTCGGGTGACGGAGTCGATCGCCAGCCGCGTCATGATGGCGCCTCCGTCGGGCAGGTCGGCCCAGCGGGTGCGGTCGGTCGCCATGGCGAGCATGGCGGGCTGGTGAATCTCCTGCAGGATCTGGTCCGGGTCGTCGGCGCGACCCCCGACTGCTGCGCGGACGGTGAACCGTCCTCCTGCGCCCGGCGCGATCGCGAGGGCCGTGGTGGCGTCGGCGCCTTGCAGCGCTCGTCGCAGCACGGCTTCGAGCGCTTGGCGCGGCTCGGTAGCGCGAAGGACGTCGGGCTGCATCGCTGCCGTGGCTTCGAGCCATCGTGCCCGCCGTTCGGTCGTCATGAGGAGCTTGGCGTGCTCGATGGCGAGACCGGCCAGACCCGCTAGCGCGGTCACGGCTTCCTCGTCGTCGGCGGTGAACGCGGGACCGGTGGACTTGTCAGTGAGGTAGAGATTGCCGAAGACGCGGCCGCGGACCTTGACGGGCACGCCGAGGAACGTCGTCATCGGTGGATGCCCGGGCGGGAAGCCGGACGAGGACGGGTGACTGGTCAGGTCTTCGAGGCGCAAGGCTTCGTGGTGGGTGATGAGGTGACCCAGGAGTCCGCGCCCGGTGGGTAGGTGGCCGATGCGTTCGCGCTCGGACCGACTCATGCCTTCGGCGATGAACTCGATGAGCTGACGGCGTGAGCGTCCGATGACCCCGAGCGCCCCGTAGCGTGCGCCGGACAGCGTGCAGGCTGCGCGCACCACGCCGGCGAGCAGGTCGCGCAGGTCGAAGTCGGTCGAGATGCCGCTGACGGCCTGCAGTATCGCTTCCTGCACCTCGACCGAGGTCCGGTCCACGCCTTCGAGGATATTGCGGCGCTGCGGCGTTGACGAGAGGGCAGGGGAGAGGCCCGCCGGGCAGGGGGCCCGTCGAGCCTCATGATGGACGGTGCACGCTGGTCGGCGCGGCGCGATGTGCGCGGCACTAGGTGAGGGCGGGCCAACGCTGGACCAGTCGGGTGTTCTGCCACCATGTGCCCAGCCCGAGCGTGCGCCCGGAGTTGCCCAGGGCCAGGGCGACGAGCACGAGGGCGTAGATCAGGTGGTCGTCCATGAAGGGGTTGTTCGCGGGCGGCAGGACGGCCGTCCACATCAGGACCAGCATGATTGCGCCGGCGACGGCTGCGATCCGCATCCCGATGCCGAGGATGAGTGCGAGCCCGATGCCCAGCAGCCCGACCATGAAGATCCAGTCGACCCACGCCTGTCCGGCGAGCCCTTGGTAGAAGTTGGCAAAGGGGCCGCTGGTGGCGTTGCCGAGGAACCCCGCCGTGGGCTGGCCGCCGTTGACCCAGGCGTCTTCCGAGAGGGTCTCGTGGCCGAGGCCGAAGGCCTTGTCGAGGAACGCCCACAGGAACACCCAGCCGAGGGCGATACGGATGACGGCGCCGACATACCTCAGCGCGACCTGCGCCTGCGTCTCGACGACTACCGTCTCGCGTTCGACCGCGGTGCTCGGTGCAGCGGTGGGGGCCGAGCTGGGCTGAGAGGCTCGGCGCGGCTCGTGGATGGTGCTCATCGTTCTTCTCCTTGGTGCGTGCCGTCCTGGCCGGGCGGCGTGGGTGAGGGTCAGGTGTCGATGACGTCGGCAGGTTCCGGCACGCGGGCCGGGGACGGCAGCGGGGCCTCGTCGTGTGCTTCGGCGGGGCGGGGTGCGGGGACGACCTCGACCGGGCAGTGCGCGTGGTGCAGTACGGCCCGGGTCACGCTTCCGAGCACGGCTGCGACGAGAGCCGATGGGCGGGTGCCGTGGCCGTGACGGCCCAGGATCAGCACGTCGGCGTCCTTGGAGTGGCGGACGAGGGTGTCGGTGACGTCGGCGTACTCCAACCACCTCTCGAACGACACGGACGGGTGGGTCGAGGAGGCCTCCTCGACCAGGCGGTCGATCACCTCCGAGGTGTGACCTCGCCACTCGTCCTGGACCGACCACTCGTCGATCAGGTAGCTGTAGAACGGGTCGAGGCGCCAGCAGTGCACGATCTCCAGACGTGCGGAGCGCTCGGCCGCGATCGTGAAGGCGCGGTCGAGGACGTGCGGGGAGATCTCCGTCCCGTCGACGGCCGCGACGACGATGCCGTGCTCTCGGTCTGCGTCGAAGTCGCGCGGCACGCTCAGCACCGGGCACGAGGCGCGTGCGGCCACACCGAAGGTGGTGCTGCCGGTGAAGATGCGCTCCATCAGCGCCGGGGACCGGTGGCCCAGGACGATGAGACGCGCGTGCTCCCCGGCGGCGGCAAGGACGTCGACCGCCGGGCCCAGGGCCGCCTGGACCCGGACGGACACGCGACTGCTGGACAGCTCCTCGACGACCGTCTGCGCCTCGGCAAGAAGCTCGTGGCCGACGTCGACGAGGGTGTCGCTCGTCAGGAGCGGCCACATCGGTGCCAGCGGCACGATCTCGTGGATGGCGTTGACCAGCCACAGGTAGCAGCCCTGGCGTTCGGCTTCGCGTACGGCGTATCGCAGGGCGTGCGAGGCCTCCGGGGACCCGTCGATCCCGACGACGATCGGCCAGTCCGACGTGGTTCTCATGATGATCCTCCCGACACGGTGGTTCGCGCTTTCTCCCACGTTCCGTCACGGATCCGACCAGGGACTAGTGCCGTGGTGCTCTCGGGTGGGTGAGCACTTCGGCTGGTGGGCGCGGGCCCTGCGGACAGCGGGAGTGGGCCGGGGTGCCGAACGGCCCCACCCGCCAAGGGGCATCTGGTCCTACCAAGCCTGCGGGTGGCAGTGCTGACGTGGAGGGAGAGCGAGCGGGGGCGAGAAGAGGAGGTAGAGATCATGAAGGCTCTGGTGTTCGACGGCCCCGGCCGCCGCGCGTGGCGAGACATGCCCGACCCAGTCGTGCAGGACCCGCACGACGCCCTGGTGCACGTGGACGCGGTGACCATCTGCGGCACCGACCTGCACATTCTCAAGGGAGACGTCCCGACGGTCGACGCCGGGCGCGTGCTCGGCCACGAGGCCGTGGGCACGGTCACCGCGGTCGGCGGCGCCGTGAGCACGCTGCGAGAAGGGGACCGCGTGCTGGTCTCCTGCATCACCGCCTGCGGCCGCTGCGTCTACTGCCGTCAAGGCCGCTTCGGCCAGTGCCTCGGTGGTGGCGGCTGGATCCTGGGACACAGGATCGACGGGACCCAGGCCGAGACGGTCCGCGTGCCCTTCGCTGAGCTGTCCACGCACCGGCTGGACGACACGATCGACGACGAGCAGGCACTGATGCTCGCCGACATCCTCCCCACCGCCTACGAGGTCGGCGTCCTCGCCGGTGCGGTCCGCCCCGGAGACAGCGTCGTCGTCGTCGGCGCCGGACCCATCGGGCTCGCCGCGACCCTGACCGCCAGGCTCTTCTCCCCGAGCGCCGTCATCGTGGTCGACCTCGCTGCCGAACGCCTGGCCGCGGCGCAGCGCGCCGGCGCCACCCACACCCTCGACGCGCGCGCCGACGTGGTCGCCCAGGTGCGCGACCCTCACCGGCGGCCTGGGCGCCGATGTCGCCATCGAGGCCGTCGGGACGCCCGGCACGTTCGAGCTCTGCGTCGAGACCGTGCGCCCGGGCGGACACGTCGCGAACGTCGGCGTGCACGGAGCACCCGCGACGTTGCACCTGGAGCGTGACTGGATCCGAGACCTGACCATCACCACCGGTCTCGTGGACACGTTCACCACCCCGACGCTGCTCGCCATGGTGAAGAACGGGCAGCTACCGGTCGAGCAGCTCGTCACACACCGGTTCGCGCTCGACGACATCGACCGTGCCTACGACGTGTTCGGGCACGCGGCGGACACCGGCGCTCTCAAGGTCGTCGTCACCGCCTGACGAGCTGCGCGGCCAGCCGTTGCGGACCTGTCTTCCGTCGCGCTGACACCGAGGTGATCCTCGCCGAGGACGAGGCGGGGCAGCGTCGTCCGTGCGAAGGACGGAGCACGAGTACGGGACGCTCTCCTGCGACGACCATCAGTCGTCAGGTCGTCAGGTCGTCAGGTCGTCAGGCGGGTGGTGGGCCGTCGCTCGTGGGGGCGAGGATCTGCTCGACCGAACGCCGCGGGCTGTACCGGCGCAGCGTGCTGTATCCCATCCGCGCGAGCATCTGCGGGAAGCCGTCGAGGCTCAGTGCCTCGCGGAGCTCGTGACGCGTCGTCGGGTTCTCGAGCACCGTCGTGGCGAAGGAGGCCCGCACGAAGTAGGTCGTCGCGACCAGGAGCATGCGCTCGGTCGCCTGGCCCGCGGCGATCCAGTCGCGCGGGTCGTCGCGCGGGGACGAGAGCACCGCCAGGGTGGAGCGACGCTCGAACGCGGCGTGCCCCGTGCTGAGGGAGAAGCGGCGGACCGGCGCCTGGTCCTCACCCGCCCTGGAGGGGCCGAGCAGCTCGCGCGGGATGCCGTCCTCGCGCTCAGGACCGGTAGCCGTCCACGCGAGCTCTTCCTCGCGGGCCACGTCGTCCTCGGCCGCGAGGTCCTCGGCGCGACGCACGAGGTCGAGCACGTGTCCGCGTGCCGGGTCCGAGGGCTGGACGAGACGAAGCGCGCACCCCTCCTCGTGGGCCGCCGTCTGGATCTCCTGCAGCACGTCGGCGTCCAGCGGCTGGTCCTCGAACGGTTCACGTGAGGTCGAACGGCGCCCGATGGCCAGGGACAGCTCGAGCTCGTCCATGTCGGGACCCAGCGCGGGGATCAGGGTCACGGTCGCGACCAGCAGCTCGTCGTCCGGATCTGGCAAGACACGGACCTGGGCTGTCAGAGACTCGCGGCGGGCTGCGACGCGTGCGTTGAGCACGAAGGCTCCGCAGCTGATGAACATCTCCCGACGTCGAGGATCGGTGTGACGCAGCCAGCGGGAGGGGTCCGCGTGGACCGTGATCGTGTCGCCGGTCGTGCGCACCTGCCAGGGTTGGGTGTTGTGCACGCTGGGGGCGCGTACCGCCGCGGCGAGGATCCTCTCGACCCGTGAGTCCAAGACGTCCATGACCGGCTCCTCCCGGTACTCGCCGATGCGGCGTGATGAGTTCCTCGGCGGCTCATCGCCGCGCGAGCTGCTCGTACCTCCAGCAGACGACGACAGAGTGACCCGGCACCAGGGTGGAACGGATCGGGGCCTGTGGCCGTTCGGCCCGGCAGCGGGGTGCGTGAGGCGAGCGGGCGTCCGGCATGTCGAACCGTCCGGCGCCCGGTGACGGGTCGTTCGGCCCTACCGCCGGGCAGCGGCGGCGCCGAGCGTGGGAGGTGGCGTCGTCGTGCGGGGCGCCGCCTGGCCTGACGAGCGGGGTGGGGACATGGACAGCCGAGGCAGGAGGATCGATCGGGTCCTGACGGCCGGGACGCGCGCCCCGAGCCTGCTCAACAGCCAGCCCTGGTCCGTGGACTGCGATGGCGCAGTCCTGCAGGTCCGGGCCGACCCTGCCCGCAAGATCCACGAGATCGATCCCAGCGGGCGAGAGATGTTCATCAGCTGCGGAGCCTTCTTGATGAACATTCGCGTCGCGGCCGAGCACGAGGGGTTCGACGCCGCCGTCCGGTTGCTGCCCGACCGGGACGACGAGCTGCTCGTCGCGACCGTGACCTTGGGCCCTGGGGTCGTCGCGACGGTCGACGAGCCCGGGATGTTCGCCGCGATCCTCTCCCGCCACACCCTGCGAGGCGACGCCCGGGGACGCGTGCCGGAGGTCGAGGTGCTGCAGGAGCTGCGTCGAGCGGTGCGCCGTGAGCAGGCGGACGTCGTCTTCCTCGGAGCCGGCGACATCAGCTCGGGACACCTCGTGGGTGAGATGCGCCGTGCGGAAGCCGCTGCCTCGACGTCCTCGGTCGCGCTGGAGACCGACCGGAGCTGGATGGGTGTGCCCTACGGGCGCCCTGACGGGGTGCCCGCGGACGTGATGCTCGCCGGCTATGCGGACCCGATCACCGACGTCCACCATGCGACGCGTGACGAGACGAGCGGGGCCCGGACGTTCGAGGGCCGGCAGCATCTGGCGATCCTCACCACGGTGGGCGACGGACCGTACAACTGGCTCGTCGCCGGGCAGGCGCTCGAGCGCATGCTCCTGGTCGCGGCGACGCACGACGTGCAGGCTGCGTTCGCCACCCGGGCCCTGGAGAACCCCACGACGCGGCGCGGGATCGAGACCGCCTACTGCCCGGACGCCAGCGCCCAGATGCTCCTGCGGCTGGCCCGCGGCGCGCCCGGACCGCACACCCCACGCAGGGATGTCGACGACGTCGTCACGCGCGTCGCCAGGGCGTAGCCGGTCCCCGTGGTTGCTCTCTCCGAGCCCGCCGAGGGAGGCATGCGTCACCCCCGCCGGGGCCGTCGGCGCGCGCGCCATGCCTTGTCGAGGGCGTCGGCGGTGAGCAGGACCCCAGCCGAGCCGAGCGCCAGCGCCCACCCCAGGGGCTCGGGGGCAGCCTGTCCCAGCACGCGTGCGACCGGCGGGACGAGCACGAGCGTCAGGGAGATGGCGAGGGAGATCGGTACGGCGGCGACGAGCAGCCGGTTGGTCGTCCATCCCAGCGATCCCGGCCGCCTGGTCGAGCTGCGGCACGCGAAGGCGTTCGCCGCCTGGGACAGCACGACGCTGAGGAACGCCGCCCCCGAGGCAGCGGCGAGGACGGCAGCGCCGACCGGCTCGCCGTACCTCCACCCCTGGGACCACAGGCACACGGTGAACGTGAGCAGGGCTGCCGCTGCGGACACCGGGCCCAACAGTGCGAACGCACGGCGAAGGACGGTGCCGTTGAGCAGCCGCCCGGCGGCGGGCGGGTCGGTCAGCAGGTGCCGGGCGGGTGGCTCGGCGCCCAGTGCGACGGCGGAGACGGTGTCGGTACCGATGTCGATCGCGAGGATCTGCAGGATGCCGAGCGCGAGCGGGAACTGTCCGCCGGTGAGCGCCCAGACCACGAACGGCATGAGCTCGGCGACGTTGTCGGTGAGGTGGTAGGTGATGAAGCGCCGGATGTTGACGTAGGTCGCACGCCCTTGTTCTATGCCTGCCACGATGGAGGCGAACCGGTCGTCGAGCAGGACGACGTCCGCGGCCTCACGGGCCACGTCGGTGCCGGAGAGTCCCATGGCGACACCGACGTCGGCCTCGTGCAGGGCCGGCGCGTCGTTGACCCCGTCTCCCGTCATCGCGACGACCTCGCCCTGGGCCCGAAGGGCGTGCGCCACGCGCAGCTTGTCCTCGGGTGCCAGGCGCGCCACGACCACACCAGAACGAGCGAACACTGCCGCGAGCTCCGCGTCGCCCTGAGGCAGGTCGGCGCCGACCAGCACGGGATCCTGCGCACCCCGGAGCCCGACCTGGTCGGCGATGCTCTTCGCCGTCTGCGGGTGGTCGCCGGTGAGCATCGCGACCCTGACCCCGGCCCGCCGACACTCCTGCAGCGCGTGGGCGGCGTCCTCGCGCGGAGGATCCTCGAGCGACAGGACGCCCCCCAAGGTCAGCCCGGCCTCGGCGTCCCCGGGCCCCTCGGGAAGCCGGACCGCTGGGCGGGAAGCGACCGCCAGGACGCGCAGCCCGTTGGCGGCCCCCCGCTCCGCCTCCCGGTGGGCGGCGGCCAGCATCTCCGGTGGGTCGGTACACATCGGAAGCACCGACTCGGGCGCACCCTTGACGAAGACACGGCCGCCGCCAGGGCTGTCCACGTAGGTGGACGTTCGGCGTCGGCGAGCGTCGAACGCGTACCTGGTCGCGGCCTGCAGGGCGGCTCGGTCCTGGTCCACGTCCACGCCGAGGCGCCGGGCGAGCACGTCGATCGCGACGTCGATACGGTCCCCGTGCGGGACCCATCGCCCTTCGGAGAGCTGTGCGAACCCGACCGAGGCCGCCGCCGCGGACCGCGCTGTCGCGACGACTGCCTCGCGCGCCTGGAAGGGGCACGCGACCTGCCCGTCGGGGCGGTATCCGGGCGCAGCACAGGTTGCCGCCCCCTCGGGGGTCCAGACCCGGACGACGGTCATCTCGTTCTGGGTGAGCGTGCCGGTCTTGTCGGTGCACACCAGGGTGACCGACCCGAGGGTCTCCACGGCTTCGAGGTGACGCACGAGGACCTTGCGGTCGGCCATGCGCTCGGCTCCCCACGCGAGTGCCAGGGTCACGGTCGGCAGCAGCCCCTCGGGTACCAGGGCCACGACGACACCGATCCCCAGCACGTAGGCGTCAGAGAGCTCTCGACCGACCGCCCAGGACACCAGGGCGAAGCATGCTCCGGCGCACAGTGCCGCGACGGCGATCGTGCGCACCGTGCGGTGCAGCTCGTGGGCGAGCGGTGTGACGGGGTCGGGTACGTCCGCCGTCAAGTGCGAGATCCGCGCGATCGCGGTCTGCGCCCCGATGGCGTCCACGCGTGCGTCCGCGGACCCCTCCACGACGAACGACCCGGCGACGACCGCGCTCCCACGGGACCGGGTGACCGGCTCGCTCTCGCCGGTGACCAGCGACATGTCCACCAGGAGAACCCCTGCTCCCGTGACGGTGGCGTCGGCGGGGACGCGGTCGCCGGCACGCAGGCACACGATGTCGCCGACGACGACCTCGCTCGTCGACACACCGAGCTCGCGTCCGTCGCGGCGGACGATGATCCGCGAGGGCAGCAGCGCACGCAGGCGCTCTGCCGCCCGACCCGCTCGCGCTTCCTGCAAGAAGGCGAACACCGCGTTGAGCACCACGACGATCGCGATCGCGACGGCGAGCTCGAGGATCCCTGCGAGCCAGGCCAGCCCCGCCGCGCACCACAGCACGACGGCGAACACGCTGCTCAGCTGGGCGAGCAGGCGCCGCGGCGCGGAGGGTCCCCGGACCTGAGGCAACGCGTTGGGCCCGTGGCGCGCCAGCTCGCGCGCCGCGTGCTCGTCCGACAGGCCGCGGGCGACGGGTTCACGTGCTTCGGTCGGGCTCGAGCCGGCCGGGCGGTCCTCAGAACTGCCCATGCTCCATCACAGGTCTCCTGCCGCTCGCGGGCCAAGAGCCGAACGGCCCCGGCACCCGGCGGCGGACCGCGGACGACACCAGGGCCCAAAGTCACCGGTGGTACCGGGTATCCCGCACCTGGTCGCTCCCGCCCGCCGGTGGTGCGCTGAGAGGTGAGGAGATGATCAACGATGAGCGACACATGGTCACGAGGGGTGGTCGTCGGCATCGACGGGTCGCCCGAGGCGTTTCACGCGTTCGACTGGGCGGTCGCGGTGGCGGACCGGCACCATGCGCGCCTGCGCGCCGTGCACGCCCAGTCGGTCCCGGTCGGCCCGATCGTGCCCGTCCCGGCGTACATCCCTGAGGCGCTCGACGCCGAGGTCGACGCCATCCTGCGCCGGGCCCTGGGCAGAGCCAATCCCCGCCCACCCGGCGCGACGGACATCGAAGCCACGGTGAGCATCGGTCCTGCCGCCGCCGTGCTCGTGGAGTTCTCGCGCGATGCCGACCTCGTCGTCGTCGGGCAGCGCGGCTCGGGCGAGGACCAGGGCGGTCTGGGGTCGGTCTCGGCAGCGACCGCGGCGCGCGCCCACGGCCCGATCGCGATCATCCCGACCACGGCTCGCGGGCTCGCCCCGGACCGGATCGTGGTCGGCGTCGACCTCGACGACGACCCCACCCCAGCACTCGAGGTGGCGTTCGCCGAGGCGCGCAGCTGCACCCGTCCCGTCGAGATCGTGCACGCGATCGAGCCGGCGACACAGGTCGCACAGGCCGCCGGTGCCGGCGAAGAACCCGAGATCCACGCTGAGCTCAAGGAGCTGACCGCCCGCTGGTCCGACCGCTACCCCGACGTCACCTGCCATGCCACGGCCCGCCCCGGCGACCCCGCGACCGTCCTGCTCGACCAGGTCACCGCCTTCGACCTGCTCGTGCTCGGCGGACGCCACCACCCCCGTGCTGTCGGGCGGCTGCTCGGCTCCGTGCCGGACAAGGTCGTGGTGAACGCACCGTGCGCTCTGGTCATCGCCCACACCCGCAAGCTCGCCGACACCAACCAGCACGGGCAGCGCGACTAGGACACGAGGGAGATGAGCACGATGTCAGGCAACGACATCGTCGTCGGGGTCGACGGTTCACCAGCGAGCCTGCACGCAGCCCTGTGGGCCGCACGGACCGCGGCACGCCACGGACAGGACGTCACCCTGCTCAGTGCTGTCGACGACAGCGACGTCCGGCCGTCACGGCGCGCGGAGGAGCTCGCGTCCCGGACGGCGCACGCCCGCGACGTGCTGCGCACCACGACCGCGCACCTCGACCACGTCTACCCCGGTCACCCGTACCTGCACACCGAGATCGCGCCGGGCGACGTTGCCGCAGCGGTCCGAGACCGCGTCGGGGCCGCCCCGATGGTCGTGGTCGGACGCAACGTCCAGCACATCGAGCGCTCCACCCTGGGCGCGACCGCGACCAGGCTGGCTCTCGCGGGCCGCGGCGTCACGGTCGTGGTGCTCGCCATAGCCATCACGGACACGCCTCACCACGTCGTGCTCGCGCTGTCCGACGAGGACCGTCAGGACGACCTCGTCCGGTACGCGGTCGAGGAAGCACGGCTCGCGGGCTGCCCGCTGCGTGTCGTCCACGCCGTCCAGACGCCGGCCCTCGTCCACGCGCTCTACGAGGACTGGGGGGCAGGGGAGCCCTGGAAGTCCGTCGCGACCTCGCGCATCAGCGCCATGGTGACCCCCGTCGCGGCTCGCGCGGGCGTCCATACCTTCCTCTACGTCGCCGAGGGACCCGTCGCCGACAAGGTCCTGTCTCAGGTCTCGACCAAGGACGTCCTCGTCGTCGGCGGGCGCCACCATCATCCCGCCACCGCCCGTGCGCTGGGATCGGTCGCCGACCGGCTGCTGCGACGGTCCCCCGGGACGGTCATCGTGGTGCACCCCTCCCGACGCGACCGCTGAGAGCACCCCATGAGGGCATGGAGAGCCGGGGAGCACCCGGGCGAGCTGCGCCTGGTCGACGAGCATGCCCCGGTCCCCGCATCGCACGAGGTGTCCGTCTCGGTCGAAGCCTGCGGGGTGTGTCGCACCGACCTGCACGTCATCGACCAGGAGCTGCCCGTCCACCGGCCCGGCGTGGTCCCCGGGCACCAGGTGGTCGGAACCGTCGCGCGGGCCGGGGCAGAAGTCCACCACCTGCGCCCCGGCGATCGCGTCGGCGTCGCCTGGCTCCACCAGACGTGCGGGCAGTGCAGCTGGTGCCGGACCGGCCGGGAGAACCTGTGCCCCGATTCCCGGTACACCGGATGGGACGTCGACGGAGGCTTCAGCGAGTACGTCACCGCACCGGCGGCGTACGTCTATCCGCTCCCTGACGAGGCGGACGCGCCCGCCACCGCGCCCTTGCTGTGCGCCGGGATCATCGGCTACCGAGCGCTGACCCGAGCCAACCTCCCACCCGGCGGCAACCTCGGCATCTACGGCTTCGGGTCCAGCGCCCACATCACCGCGCAGATCGCCATCGCCTCCGGCGCACGCGTCTTCGCCATGACCCGCGGCGAAGCGAACCGTGACCTCGCACGGCACCTCGGAGCCACGTTCGTCACCGACGCGACAGGTGCACCGTCCGAGCCGCTGGACGCTGCCATCGTCTTCGCCCCCGCAGGCGAGCTCGTCCCGGTCGCGCTGTCTGCCACCACGCGCGGCGGAACCGTGGTCCTTGCCGGCATCCACATGAGTGACGTACCGGTCCTCGACTACCACCATCACCTCTTCAACGAACGCGACCTGCGCACGGTCACGGCCAACACCAGGGCGGACGGCGCGGCGCTGCTGCGCCTCGCCGCGGCGCTGCGCATCACCCCGACCGTCACGACCTACCCCCTCGACCAGGCACCCGACGCGCTCGAGGAGCTACGCTCCGGGCGCGCGAGCGGCTCGCTCGTCCTCGTGCCCGGCTGAGCTCTGGTTCCCGACCGACCCGAGCGCACGCTCCCGTCTGCGATCCCCAGGGGGACCGACCGAGACGGACGTCCGGTTCGCCTCTCGCCAGCCGCGAATTCAGCGCCGGCGGAATCCCGGCGCTCTACGCGCGCCGAGCCACGGCCGGCCACGAGCACCGGACACCCCACATTCCGAAGAACCGTCGCCAGGACCGGCACAGCGCCCTTCGACCCCGACCCAGCCGGCGACCCGAGGACCAGGATGTCCTCGGGGCCGACCTGGCCGGCGAGCTGGGACGCGGCGCACCCGGAGAGGACGAGCATCCCCCGATCTACCCCGTACCGGTCGGCGCACCGCTCGGCCACCGACCACAGCTGGGAGAAGGCGGACCATCTCCACCAGCGCAGGTAGCCGCACCCGTCCGCCGCCTGGAGCGCACCCACGTGCTCGAGCACGTGCACGACGATCACGGCGTGCGACTCGTTCGCCGCCGCGAACGCCACCTCGATCGCCGGTGCGTCGTCGGCGCCGGCCACGCCGACGACCACGCGGCCATCCAGATGCGAGGGACACCCCCGCGGGACGACTGCCACGGCACTCCGGGCACGGCGAGCGACCCGCGTGCTCACCGAGGCCTGGGGGCGCGACGTCGGAGGTCCGGCAGGCCGGGCGGTCCCACTGCGGCCGAGGACGAGCAGGTCGGCCGCACGCGAGCTCGCGAGCAGCGACGGGAGGAGCATCCCGCGCACCACGGACGTCGACACGTCGTGCAGGCCCGGACGAGACCCGGCCAGGACGTCCATGGCCAGGTCCAGGACGCGGCCCGCGCGGTAGCCCTCGTCGAACAGATCGTGCCGCTCGTCGTGGCCCGAGGGTTCGAGGACGAACTGCACGTGCAGCGCGCTCCCGTGCCGGTCGGCGGCGTCGGCCGCCCACTCCAGGGCGTGGATGCTGCCTGGGCTGCCGTCGAACCCGACGACGACCCCTCGGCTCCATTCTGCGGGCATCGGGTCCTCCCACCGCCATGGAAGCGGACCTGCCGACCCGACCGCCAGGGCCGCTCTGCCTTTTCGGCCGCCATCCGGCCGCCATCCGGCCGCCATCGGGCCCCGGGCGCGACCGCCGGAGCGACGCCGCGTCGACGTCGCGCCCCACGGTCCAAGGCCCTGTGCCGACGAGTCGTTCGCCCCTGTGGCGGACGCCCCGGGTCGAGCTACTGCTGGGATATGACTCGTCCTCGCCGATACCTGGCGCGGGCCGTCCGTCGCTACCCCTGGGTGACGGCCACGGTGGCCGTGGGCGGCCTCGCAGGGCTGCTCGAGCTGGCGGGTCCGGCGGGCTCCGCGCAGCTCGTGATCTCGTCGTTCGCGGCGGCGGTCGTCGTGGTCACCGCGCGCGGCATGGTGGCCGATCTCCGTGCCGGCCTGTACGGCGTCGACATGCTGGCGGTCCTCGCGGTCTCCGCGACGGTGCTGGTCGGAGAGTACTGGGCCGCTCTCGTGGTGTGCCTCATGCTCTCGGGTGGCGAGGCGCTCGAGGACTACGCGAACGGGCGGGCCCGGCGCGAGCTGTCGAACCTGCTCGCCGCGGCGCCGCGTGTCGCCCACCGGGCCGCACCGGACGGCGCGCTCACCGACGTCCCAGTCGGCGACGTGCGCCCCGGCGACGAGGTGTGGGTACGGCCGGGCGAGGTCGTCCCGGTGGACAGCGTCCTGCTCAGCGAGGCAGCGGTGCTCGACGAGTCGTCCCTGTCCGGCGAGTCGCTCCCCGTCGAGCACCGACGGGGGGACACGGTTCTGTCCGGCTCGGTCAACGGCGGCGGTGCGGCGCGCGTGCGGGCGACCGCGACGGCTGCAGGGTCGCAGTACCAGGCGATCGTCGAGCTGGTGAAGCAGGCGCAGGCGTCCAGAGCGCCGTTCGTACGGCTCGCCGACCGCGTGGCGGTGCCGTTCACGGCGGTAGCCCTCGTGCTCGCTGGCGCGGCGTGGGCGCTCAGCGGTGAGGCGGCGCGCTTCGCGGAGGTGCTCGTGGTCGCCACTCCGTGCCCGTTGATCATCGCCGCCCCGGTCGCCTTCATGTCCGGCATGTCGCGCGCCG
>NZ_JNBQ01000017.1 GCF_001019615.1 Cellulosimicrobium funkei
CGCGCGGCGTGGGCGGCGCTGGAGTCGACGTGGGCGGCGACGCTCGAGCGGGCGGCGGCCCTGCCCGCGAGCGCCGTGGACGTGTCGGTGGACGGCGAGTGGTCGTTCGCGCAGACGTTGCGGCACCTGGTGCTGGCGACGGACGCGTGGTTGGGGCGGGCGGTGCTGGAGGTGGAGCAGCCGTTCCACCCGTTGGGGCAGGCCGGCCCGCAGGCGGCGGAGGACGGGCTGGACCTGTCGTTGTTCGTGACGGGGACGCCGTCGTACGGGGAGGTGCTGGAGGCGCGCGCGGGCCGGGTGGCGATGGTGCGGGACTTCCTGGCGGGGGTGACGTCGGAGGGGCTGGCGGTGGTACGGCGCAACCCCTGGTCGCCGCAGTACCCGGAGACGACGTTGTCGTGCGTGCACGTGATCCTCGAGGAGGAGTGGGAGCACCACCGCTTCGCGGTGCGCGACCTGGACACGATCGAGGCGTCGTCCGGAGGGTGAGCGGGGCGGCCTGAGCTCCCGGGGTTCAGGGGGTGCGTGAGACCACGGCGGCGAGGTTGGGCGTGACGCGGGTGAGGCCGGCATCGGTGGGGAGGCCGTCGGGGACGAGGACCGCGGTGACCCGCGTCCCGTCCGGGGCGAGGAGGCTGAGCGGGAGGTCGGAGTCGTCGAGGTCGGTGACGAGGCCGCACGTGGCGGCTCCCGCGTCGTCCTGCGGGGTGTCTCCTGGCACGACGGTGACGAGGCAGACGACGTCCTGCCCGTCGCGGCTGCCGGCCCCGGCGTAGAAGGTGACCCCGTCGAGCTCGCCCAGGCGTCGGGCCGAGTCGGGGTCCATCTCGTCGGGCGTCATCGTGCCGGGGAGGGCGTCGTAGGGGACGGGCTCGTCGGCGAGGCGGGTCACGAGGTCGTGGGCCGTCACCCCGCCGGAGCAGGCGGTGAGGGCGGCGAGCACGGCGGTGGCGAGGACGACGGGTCGGGTGCGACGACGGGGTTGGTCCATCGGGGTGGGATATCACGACGCGGAGGACGGGTGCGGCGGGCGCCGGTACACGGACACGTGGGAGCGGGACTCGGCGGTGAACGGCTCCCCCGCCCATCCCGCGTGGCGGGTCTCGAGCTCGAGGCCGGCGAGGCGGGCCATGAGGTCGAGCTCGGCGGGCCAGACGTACCGGTGGGGTGTGCGTCCCACCGTGGTGCGGCCGTCGTCGTCGAACCGGACGTGGTGGGACACGACGCGCTGGTGGAGGACGTCGTAGGTGTCGACGCCGAGGTAGCCGGGCTCGTCGTGCCAGACGGTCGCGGTACGGCCGGGCGGGAGGGCGCGCAGCTCGGGGACCCAGAGCTCGACGACGAACCGGCCTCCGGGGGCGAGGTGGCGGGCGGCGTTGCGGAAGCACGCGACCTGGGCGTCCTGGGTGAGCAGGTTCGAGATCGCGTTGTACACGAGGTAGACGAGCGTGTGCTCCCCCGGGACCCGGGCGGTGGCCATGTCGCCGACGACGACGGGCAGGGTCGTCTCGTCGGCCTTCTCGCGCAGCCGGGCGACCATGTGCCGGGAGATCTCGATGCCGGTCACGGGCACGCCGCGCGCGGCGAGCGGGATCGCGACCCGGCCGGTGCCGACGGCGAGCTCGACCGCGCTCCCCCGGCCTGCGAGCGCCGCGAGCCGGTCGACGGCGGGGTCGAGGACGTCGGGTGCGAACATGCCCTCGCCGGGGGTGTCGTACCGGGCTGCGGCGCCGGCGTCCCAGAGGCGTTCCTGGTCGGTGCCGGCGAGGTCGGTGCGGAAGTCCGTCATCGTGCGACGGTGCCAGGTGGCGTCCGTGGCGGTCCAGGGTTTTCGTGTCGACGTCTTCCCTGTCTCCGGTCCGGCGGGCGGGGCGCTACGGTGGCGCCATGGACCGGGAGACGTTCGTCGGCTATGTCCGTTCTCAGGGGTGGGGTGTCGTCGCGTCGCTGGGCGACGACGGCGGGCCCCAGGCCGCCTTCCTCGCGGTGGCGGCGACGGGCGCGGGCGAGCTGGTGTTCGACGCGCGTGCGACGTCGCGCAAGGTGGCGAACCTGGCTCGAGACCCGCGCGTCGCGGTGACCGTGGGTGGCACGGACGGGACGACGCTGCAGTGCGAGGGCGTGGCGGACGTGCCGGTGGGTGCGGACCGGGAGCGCTGCGCCGCGGCGTACGCGGCGGCGTTCCCGCAGTTCGCGGGGTCGCTGGCCGACGACGGCATCGTCGTGCTGCGGGTCGTGCTCGCCTGGGCGCGGTACGGGGACTTCCGCGACGGCCGGTCCGTCATGACGCAGGTCGACGTGACCGGGTGGGGCCCGACCGGGGACTGACGGCAGCCGGACCCCGGCCGGCCCGTCAGCCGAGCAGCGCCTGCTTCGCGCGCGCGAACTCGGTGTCGGTGAGGTCGCCGGCGCGGTGCAGGGCGGCGAGGCGTTCGAGGCGGGCGACGAGCGCCGCTCCCCCGTCGCCCGTGGTGGCGCTCGCGGCGGGTGTGCCGCGCCCGACGACGCGCCACAGGGCGCGGGCGAACACGCCGGGGCGTCGGGCGGTGCCCGCCTGGTCGGGCTGAAGGCGTGGCACGCGCGGCGAGGGGACGGTCCGGTCGTCGACGACGATGCTCCCGGGTCGCGTGTCCGCGAGCGAGCGCGCGAACCGGGCGAAGCGTGCGGACGACCCGTCGAGCAGGACGGCGCGGGTCGACCGCGCCCCGGGGTGCTCGTCGCGCCAGGTCACGACGACGGTCGGCCCGTCCCCGGTGACGGTCACGACGGGTCGCCCGGCGGGCTCGACCACGGTGTCGTCGCCGCGGACGAGGCGCAGCCGTGCGCCGTCCCACACGAGCCGGCCGCCGGCGACGTGGAACATGGCCGGGTAGCGGGGCGCGGCGGCGAAGCGCGACGTGTCGGGCACCCGGCCGGGGACGGTCACGACGCCTCCGGGTCGCCTCCGGGGCGGGGCCGGGAGGCGGCCGTCGGCGTGCGCGGCGAGCGCCTCGACGACCGGGACCGCGACCGTGACGGGGGCGACGGCCTCGACGCCGGGCTCCGGGGCCGGTCCTGCCGGCTGCGCCTCGGTGTGGCCCTCGGTCGCGCTGGTGCTCATGGTGCTCCCCCGTCGTCGTCGGTCCCCCGATCCTGCCGCGCGACACCCTCCGAGAGCAACCCCTCGGGTGGTGTCGCCGCAGGTCAGGACGACGTGAGCGCGCCCCCGGCCGGGAGCACCGGTGGCCGGGGGCGCGCGGTCACGGGGTGGGTCAGAGTCCGCCGAGCAGCGCCGTGAAGTCGGGCGTGGCCGCGAACGGGTCGGCGGGGCCGGTGTTCTTGCGCAGGGCGACCTTCTCCGCGAGCTCGCGTCCCGCGCGCGCGATCCGGGCGGGCAGCCCGCCGCCGGCGTCGGCCTCGGCGGCGGCCCAGTCGTCCGTCGCGGCGAACACGGACGTCGTGGCGACGTCGGCCCGCAGGTAGGTGAACAGCGGCCGAAGGGAGTACTCGAGCGCGAGCGAGTGGCGCGAGGTGCCGCCGGTCGCGCCGAGCAGCACGGGCGTGCCGGTGAGCGAGTCCTTGTCGAGGACGTCGACGAACGACTTGAGCAGCCCGGAGTACGTGGTGGTGAACAGCGGGGTGGTCACGACGATCCCGTCGGCGGCGGTCAGGCGCTCGAGGACCCCGGCGAGCTCGCCCGTGGGGAAGCCGGTGAGCATGGCGTCGACGACGGCGTGCGCGTGGTCGCGCAGCTCGACGGTCTCGACCTCGGCGCTCACGCCGAGGCCCTGGAGCTCGCGCACGGTGGCCTCGCCGAGCCGGTCGGCGAGCAGGCGCGTGGAGGACGGCTTGGACAGGCCGGCGGACACCACGACGAGGCGGCGGTCCGGGGCGGGGGTGCTGGCGGTCATGCGGTGCTCCTGGGGTGTGGCGAGTCGTGCGGGGGTCGGCCCGTCGCCGGGCCGGGTGGTGCGGGTGCCCGACGGCGGCCGGTCGACCGGGTGCGCGGGGCACCCCTCGACCGTACGTCGTCGGGCGGCCGGTCTCGCGGCCGGTCGTGCCGGCCGCGGGACGGCGCGGGCTACAGCCCGAACGCGGCGCCGGCCTTCGCCGGCTCCTGGTCGTCCTCGGCGGTGCGCCCGGTCCAGCGGTCCTCGGTGCCGCCGACGTGCGCGGCGCCCTCGGTCCCGGCGGCGCGGGCCGCGGCGACCCGCTCGGCGTGGCTCGGCGGGTTCGCCGGCACGTGCGCGGGCCGGGCGGCCTCCATCTCCTTGCGGAGCACGGGCACGACCTCGCCCGCGAGGAGGTCGATCTGCTCGAGCACCGTCTTGAGCGGCAGGCCGGCGTGGTCCATGAGGAACAGCTGACGCTGGTAGTCGCCCACGTGCTCGCGCATCGCGGCGTACCGGTCGATCACCTGCTGCGGGGAGCCGACGGTGAGCGGCGTCTCGCGCGTGAAGTCCTCCATCGACGGGCCGTGCCCGTACACGGGCGCGTTGTCGAAGTAGGGGCGGAACTCGTCCCACGCCTTCTGGGAGTCCTTGCGCATGAACACCTGGCCGCCGAGCCCGACGATCGCGGTGTCCGCGGGGCCGTGGCCGTGGTGCTCCCAGCGCTGGCGGTAGAACTGCACCATCTGCTTCGTGTGGCTGATGGGCCAGAAGATGTTGTTGTGGAAGAACCCGTCGCCGTAGTAGGCCGCCTGCTCGGCGATCTCGGGGCTGCGGATCGACCCGTGCCACACGAACGGCGGCACGCCGTCCAGCGGGCGCGGGGTCGAGGTGAAGCCCTGCAGCGGGGTGCGGAACTTGCCCTCCCAGTCCACGACGTCCTCGGTCCACAGGCGACGCAGCAGCGCGTAGTTCTCGATCGCGAGCGGGATGCCGTTGCGGATGTCCTGCCCGAACCACGGGTACACCGGGCCCGTGTTGCCGCGGCCCATCATGAGGTCCATGCGCCCGTTCGAGATGACCTGGAGCATCGCGTACTCCTCCGCGAGGCGCACCGGGTCGTTCGTCGTGATGAGGGTCGTGGACGTCGACAGGACGATGTTCTTCGTCACACCGGTGAGGTAGCCGAGCATGGTCGTCGGCGAGGACGGGACGAACGGCGGGTTGTGGTGCTCGCCCGTGGCGAAGACGTCCAGGCCCGCCTCGTCCGCGTGCTTCGCGATGGTCAGCATCGCGCGCACGCGCTCGGTGTCGTCGGGGGTCCGGCCCGTCGTGGGGTCCGTCGTGACGTCGCCGACGGTGAAGATGCCGAACTGCATGGTGTGCTCCCGTGAGTCCTAGGTCGATGCGTTTGCATGTACATGCCGCTCAACCCCCCGCCCCGCGGGTTTGTTCCCGGGTCCTCGCGCCGCCGGTGTGAGCGTGCGCACGTCCGGGCGGTGGCGGCCGTGACGAGTTGCGTCGGGCATCGAAACCCGGGAGCCTGGGACCGCGACGCGCCGAGGCGGACCGGCCGGGCGCCGTGGGGGGCGGCGAGGCCGCGGACACCCCGCGACGTTCACCGGACCTTCACGACGCGTCGGAACACCGACCGACGGTGAGGCGTTGCCTCTCGTAGACCGGGCCGCTGCCCGCACCCCACCGGGCGCGCCCACCCACCCCCGAAGACCCCTCAGGAGGACACCATGGCCGACCGTTCGCTGCGCGGGATGAGCATCGGTGCGAAGAGCATGGAGTCGGACGAGGGCGTCGACTTCGCCCCCCGCTTCCAGGCGCACTACGACTGCCCCAACGGGCACACCATCATCCTGCCGTTCTCGACCGACGCCGAGGTCCCCCCGGTGTGGGAGTGCCGCTGCGGCGCCGAGGCGCTCCTGCGCGACGCGGAGCGTCCCGAGCCCAAGGCCGGCAAGCCCGCCCGCACCCACTGGGACATGCTGCTCGAGCGCCGCACGATCTCCGAGCTCGAGGAGCTCCTCGACGAGCGCCTCGGCCTGCTGCGCGCCGGCAAGCTGCGCCGCAGCGCCTGACACCGCGCGGTCGCCCGACGACCGGAGAGGCCCGGACCCCGCAGGGTCCGGGCCTCTCGTGCGTCACGGGCAGGTCGCAGGCCCCCGCCCCGCTCGCGCACCGCTCCGTCCCCGCTGCGCCCGGCCTCAGCGAGAGGCCCGGCTCCCCCGCCCCCGGACCGCCCCCGCGAGCTGGGCGGCGCGGCGTCGCGCACCCCACACCGTCACCTTCCACAGCGCCTCGGTGACGATCGCGCGGCTCATCTTCGACCGGCCCGCGGTGCGCTCGACGAACGTGATCGGCACCTCGACCACCCGCCCGCCCGCACGCACGACCCGCCAGGCCATGTCCACCTGGAAGCAGTAGCCGTGCGACTCCACGCTCGCGAGGTCGACGGCGCGCAGCGCGTCGGCGCGGTACGCGCGGAAGCCCGCCGTCGCGTCCCCCAGGTCCAGCCCGAGCGCGACGCGCACGTACACGTTCCCCGCCCGCGAGAGCACCTCGCGGTGCCACGGCCAGTTCTCCACCCGCCCGCCCGGCACCCAGCGCGAGCCGATGACGAGGTCAGCACCGTCGCCGGGCTCCCCCGCCGGGGCGAGCGCCGCGAGCAGGGACGGCAGCTGCTCGGGCTGGTGCGACCCGTCGGCGTCCATCTCGACCAGGACGTCGTACCCGGCGTCCAGGCCCCAGCCGAACCCCGCGACGTACGCGGCGCCCAGGCCCTCCTTGCCCGCCCGGTGCAGCACGTGCACGCCCGGGTCCGCGACGGCCGCGGCGTCGGCGAGGTCGCCCGTCCCGTCCGGGCTCGCGTCGTCGACCACGAGCACGTCCGCGTCGGGCACCGCGGCACGCAGGCGCGCGAGCGTGCCCGGTAGGGTCAGCGCCTCGTCGTACGTGGGCACGACGACGAGCACGCGGCCCGGCGCGGCGGGCTCCCCGGGGGCGCTCGCTCACCGCGCGGCGTCCCCGGTCGCAGCGGACGTCGCGGACGCCCGGACCGCGCGGCGCTCGCGGACGGCGCCCACGACCCCGCCGCGAGCAGGCCGAGCGCGAGGAGCTCGACGACGCGCCCGGGCCAGTCCCCCGCCTGCACGGCCGGGGTCAGGCTCGTGCGCAGCGGCAGGTCCGCGACGAGCTGGTCGGCGGTGAACAGCCCGGTGCTCTGCAGCAGGGTGCCGTCGGGGGCGATGACGCCGCTCACGCCGACGGTCGAGACCTGCACGGTCGCGCGCCCGGTCGACACGGCGCGCAGCCGCGACATGGCGAGCTGCTGCGTGGACTCGGCGGTGTACCCGAAGGAGGCGTTGTTGGTCTGCACGACGAGCACCTCGGCGCCCGCGTCCACGGCGTCGTTCACGAGGCCGTCGTAGGCGACCTCGAAGCAGATGACGACGCCGAGCGGCACGGTGCGCCCGAGGCGCTCGGACGCGAGGTCGACGACCCCGGTCTCGGTGCCGGGGATCATGTCGATGCTCACGCGGTCGACCTGGTCGGAGAAGATCCGCAGCAGCGATCGCAGCGGGATGTACTCGCCGAACGGCGCGGGGTGCTGCTTGGCGTACCGGTCCACGACGCCCGCGCCGGGCTCCCACAGCAGCGACACGTTGTACCGGCCGCCGGTCTCGGGGTACTCCTGGGCGCCGACGAGGATCGGGGCGCCGACCTCGCGCGCGGCGTCGTCGATGGCGCGCGCGACGTCGGGCGCGGTCTGCGGGTCGAGGTCGGACCCGTTCTCCGGCCACAGCACGACGTCGAGGTCGCCGGGCTCCACCTGGTCCAGCAGCGCGACGGTCCCCTGCAGGTGGTTGTTCAGCACCTCCGCCCGGTTCGCGAACGACCCGAGGCCGGGCTCGCCCACGTTGCCCTGCACGGCGCCGACGGCGAGCGTCCCCGCCTCGGCGCGCGTGTCGAGCGGCACGAGCAGCGGCGCCGCGACGAGCGCGCCGGCCACGGCGACGGGGACGACGACGCCCGTCACGCCGCCGCGGCGGCGCACCAGCGCGAGGACGGCGACCGCGAGCAGCGACCCGGCGAGCGCGACGAGCAGGGACACGAGGACCTCGCCCCCGAGCCACGCCGCGCGCCCGAGCGGGGAGTCCGCCTGGGAGAACGCGAGCCGGCCCCAGGGGAAGCCCCCGAAAGGGACCTCGGTGCGTGCCTGCTCGACACCGACGAACAGCAGCGCGAACGCGACGGCCCGCGCCCACGGGCGCCCGGCCAGCCACGGCCAGCGCCGCGCCCACACCCACGCGGCGCCGAGCACGGCGACGAAGCACGCCTCCATGACGGACAGCGCGACCCACGGCACGGTCTCGGTCGCGTAGTTGGCCCACCACAGGTGCGGCAGGAAGAACGCCAGGCCCCACACGAGCCCGACGAGGAAGCCCCACCGCGCACCGTCGCGGCGCAACGCCCAGAACAGCGCGGCGACGCCGACGAACGCGAGAGGCCACCACCCGCGGTCGGGGAACGCCGCGTCGCTGACCAGGCCGCCCGCGAGGGCCAGGAGCAGCGTGAGCGGCCGCGACGGCGTCCCGACCCGGGTGCGCGCGTCCGCCGCGCCGGGGACGTCGGGGCCGGTCTCCGTGGGTCCGGCCGCGGGTGCCGACGAGATCGTGGCGGGGGCGTCAGGTCCGACGGGGCGGGATCGCCCGGCCGGGGCGGCCGTGGGCTCGGGGGCGTGCACGGGTGCACCCTACGCCACCCACCTGCACGGACCCGGGTCCGCGGCGGCGGCCCAGCGGGTGAACGAGGGGTGGTGTGTGCGGGCCCGCGCGCCCTTCGGCCCGTACACCGCCGCCACCGGCGGAGCACGTTTTCTACTGAGCGCGCGGGCCCGGCCAGGTACCCGGCGCGGCACGCCGAGGGGTCGTCGTCGGTGGCTGATCCCCCTGCGGCCGCGGGGGCCGGAACACCCTGTCGAACCTACTCCGGCTCAGGGCCGTGTCAAGCGGTAGCGGTCAGACGAACGTGTCGAACAGGGGGACGCCGTCGCGCACGGTCTGCAGGCACCGCGGCCGCGGCACGTCCGGGCCGAGCTCCGGCAGGAGCGGCTGCCCGGCGCGCGCGTCCGTGCTCCACGACGACGTCGTGCGCCCGAGCGCACCCTGCACGACCAGGTGCTCGCCCCGCCACACCGCCAGGTGTGCGGGAGCACCGACGCGCAGCTGCCCGGCGCCCGTGTGGTCCAGCCCCGCGATGCGCCACCCGCCGCGCGTGTGCGCGCGGAACGCGGCCCGCGCCGAGATCTGCTGGTCCGGGTCCACGTGCGACATCGCCGCGAGCACGCCTGCCCACGGGTCGAGCCGCGTCACCGGCGCGTCCGACCCGAACGCGAGCGGGACGCCCGCGCCCGCGAGGTCCGCGAACGGGCTCAGGCCCTCGGCCCGGGTCGCGCCCACGCGCGCCGCGTACATGCCCTGCGGGCCGCCCCACGCGGCGTCGAACCCCGGCTGGATGCTCAGGCTCACCCCGAACAGCAGCAGGGAGGCCAGCGCCGACGCGTCCACGAACAGCGCGTGCTCCACCCGGTGCCGCGCCGCGCGCACCGCGCCCTGGCCGTGGACCTCCGCGGCGACCTTCAGCCCGAGGACGAGCTCGTCCATCGCGCGGTCCCCGATGACGTGGAAACCGCCCTGCGAGCCCGCCGCGCCCACCGCGGACAGGTGGTTCGCGATCTGCTCCGCGCTCAGGTAGAGGTTCCCGCGGTCGGTCCGGTCCGGCCCGTCCTGGTACGGCAGGCGCATCGCCGCGGTGCGCGACCCGATCGAGCCGTCCACGTTGAGGTCGCCCGCGATGCCCGCCAGGCCCGGCACGTCCGCAAGGAGCTCGCGCGCGTCGTCGACCGTGGTGCACAGCTCGCCCCGGTACCCGACGACGTGCGCCAGCCCCGAGGACGCCTCGCCCGTGAGCGCGAGCAGCTCGCGCAGCCCGGCCCGCGTGTCGATGTGCGGAGCGCTCATCTCGTGCACCGACACGATCCCCTGCTCCGCCGCGGCACGCAGCGCCGCCCGGTACAGGTCGGTGCGCCGCGCCGGCGACACGTCGCGCGCGACGTCCCGCGCGACGTGGTGCGCCTCCCCCGTGACCCAGCCCGACTCGTCCCACCCCGGCCGCTCCGCCAGGGCGCACCGCCGCGCGAGCGTCGTCGAGACCACGGCCGAGTGCACGTCGACCCGCGCCGCGTACACCGCGCGCCCGCCGGCGGCCGCGTCGAGCTCGTCGCGCGTCGGGGGGCGCCCCTCGGGCCAGGACCGCTCGTCCCACCCGAACGCGAGCACGACGTCGTCGTCCCCGACGTCCGCGGCGGCCTTCGCGACCGCCTCGAGCGCGGCCGCGAGGGTCGTCACGCCGGCGCTCGCGGACAGGTCGACGCCCGCGAGGGCGAGCCCGACCTCGAACAGGTGGACGTGCGCGTCGACGAACCCGGGCGCGACGAGCGCGCCGTCGAGGTCGATCACGCGGTCGGCGCGGGCGGCGAGCCCGTCGGCCGTGTCGTCGGCGCCGATCCAGGCGATGACGCCGTCGTCGACGAGGAGCGCTTCCGCGAACGGGTCGGCCGGGGAGTGGATCACGCCGCCGCGGTACAGGGTTGAGGCCACAATCCTTCACGATACCGCCACAACCGCCCGAACCTCACCCCTCCCGACCCCGCGTCCACGCAGGTGGGACCGGGTGTCGTGCACGTCACGCCGCCGCCTTCCCCGGCGCGGCCGTGCGCCGCCGTCGGCTCAGACGCTGGAGTACGCGACGACGCCGCGCCGCAGCTTCTCGATCGCCTGGTGCGCGGTGCGGCGCACCGCGGGGGTGGGCGCGGCGGTCGCGACCTGGTCGAGGACGTCGATCACCTGCTTGCACCAGCGCACGAAGTCACCGGCCGCGATCTCCGAGCCGCGCAGCACGGCGTCGAGGCTGCGGCCCACGGCCCACCGGTGCACGGCGGTGACGAGGCCCTCGTCGAGGGCGCCGGTCGCGTCGATGTCGTGCGCCTCCTCGAGGTCGTCCACCTCGGACCACACGCGCGTGGTCGCCTCGAGCGCGCGGGCGAGCTTGCCGTGGGGGCCGCCGGGGACGTCGGGCTCGCCGTGGTCCTCGCGCCGCCCCGCGTACACGCACGTGGACACCACCGCCGCGAGGGCGGGGGCGTCGAGGTCCTCCCACACGCCGCGGCGCAGGCACTCGGCGAGCAGCAGGTCGTTCTCCGCGTACAGGCGGCGCAGCCACTGCCCGTCGGGGGTGACGCGCAGCCCCGCTCGGACCGCCCCCCGTCCGCCCGCGCGGCCGGAGCCGTCCTCGTCGTCGGGGGACCCGCCCGCGGGTTCCTCCGCGTCCAGGGCGTCCTCGAGCGGAGCGACCGGGTCGTCCGCGACCTCGCCGGGGGCGAGGTAGCCGAGGGTGAGCAGCACGTCGCAGATGCGGTCGAACACGCGCGCGATGGACCCGGTGCGGCCCTCGACGCGGCGCACGAGCTGGTCGTGCTCCTTCTTGAGCCGTGCCCACCGCTCGGCCCAGCGGGCGTGGTCCTCGCGGTCGGGGCAGTCGTGGCACGGGTGGGCGCGCAGCTGGGCGCGCAGCCGCGAGAGCTCGGCGTCGTCCGCGGCGGCCGACCGGGAGCGGGTGGTGCGCCCGGGGCGCGCGCCGGGCTCGTCGAGCGCCCCGAGGGCGTTGCGCAGCGTGGACGCGAGGTCGCGGCGCTGCGCCGGGACGCGCGGGTTGAACGACTTGGGCACCCGGACCTTGGCGACGGTGCGGATGCCGCCGGGCGCGTCGGCGACGGTGAGCTTCTTCACCTGCCGGTCCTGGGTGAGCACGGTGGGGCGCGGTCCGTCGAACCCTGCCCCCTCCCCCGGGTCGAGCACGACGACGTAGCCCGCGCGCCGCCCCGACGGCACCTCGACGACGTCCCCGGGTCGCAACCGCTCGAACGCGGCCACGACCTCCGCGCGGCGGGACCGGCTCGCGGCGCGCGACAGGTCGCCCTCGCGGGCGGTGATGCGCCGCCGCAGCGCGGCGTACTGGGCGAAGTCTCCCCGGTCGCACGTCATGGCCTGGGCGTACCCGTCGAGGGCCTCGGCGTGCGCCTGCGCCTGCTTCGCGAGCCCGACGACGCCGCGGTCGGCCTGGAACTGGGCGAACGACGTCTCCAGCACCTCGCGCGCCCGGTCCCGCCCGACCTGCGCGACGAGGTTGACCGCCATGTTGTACGTGGGCCGGAAGCTGGAGCGCAGCGGGTACAGGCGCTTGGACGCCAGGCCCGCGAGGTGCACGGGGTCGAGGCCCGCGTGGTCGACGACGACGGCGTGCCCCTCGACGTCGATGCCGCGCCGCCCCGCCCGGCCGGTGAGCTGGGTGTACTCGCCGGGCGTGACGTCCACGTGCGCGGTCCCGTCCCACTTGACGAGCTTCTCCAGCGCGACGGACCGCGCGGGCATGTTGATGCCGAGCGCGAGCGTCTCGGTCGCGAACACGACCTTGACGAGGCCGCGGCTGAACAGCTCCTCGACGGTCTCCTTGAACACGGGCAGCATCCCGGCGTGGTGCGCCGCGATCCCGCGCGCGAGCGACTCCGTCCACGTCCAGTAGCCGAGCACCTCGAGGTCCTCCGCGGGGATGGTCTCGGTGCGCTCCTCGGCGACGCGCCGGATCTCCGCCTCCTCCGCGGGCGAGGTGAGGCGCAGCCCCGCGGCCAGGCACTGCTGCACGGCACCCTCGCACCCGGCGCGGGAGAAGATGAAGTAGATCGCGGGCAGCAGCCCGTCGGCGTCCAGGGCGTCCACGACGGCGAACCGCGCCGGGGTGCGGCGCGCCCCGAGCCCGGACCGGTCGGGGCCGGGACGCCGCCCGCCCCGCCCCCGGTACCCGCGGTCGCCCGGGCCGCGCCGCCCGCCCGGACCCGACGCGCCCGTGCGCGGGGCCGCGCGGAACGCGGCCAGCAGGTCCGGGTTGATGGGCGGGTTCACGCCCGGGTCCGTGGGGTCCACGTGCCCCGCGTACAGGTCGAGCAGGTCCGCGCCGAGCGCCCGGCCGCCGCCCGCGTGCGCGACCCCGGTCGCCGGGTTCGCCGACGCGACGAGCACGTGCTGCCACAGCGGCACGGGCCGACGCTCGCTGACGACGACGGTCGTGTCGCCGCGCACCATCTCGAGCCAGTCGCCGAACTCCTCCGCGTTGGACACCGTCGCGGACAGGGACACGAGCTGGACGTCGTCGGGCAGGTGGATGATGACCTCCTCCCACACCGGCCCGCGGAACCGGTCGGCGAGGTAGTGCACCTCGTCCATGACGACGAACGCGAGGCCCTCCAGCGTGCGCGAGCCCGCGTACAGCATGTTGCGCAGCACCTCGGTCGTCATGACGACGACGGGCGCCTCCCCGTTGATCGTCGTGTCGCCGGTGAGCAGGCCCACCGAGTCCGCGCCGTAGCGGCGCACGAGGTCGCCGTACTTCTGGTTGGACAGCGCCTTGATCGGGGTGGTGTAGAACGCCTTGCGCCCGCCGGCGAGGGCGAGGTGGACCGCGAACTCGCCCACGACCGTCTTTCCGGCACCCGTGGGGGCCGCCACGAGGACGCCGCGCCCCTCCTCGAGCGCCTCGCACGCGCGCTCCTGGAAGTCGTCGAGCGGGAAGTCGAGGACCTGCCGGAACTCCGCGAGCCGGGTGCGGGACGCCGCCTGGCGGGCCCGGGACGCGGCGTAACGGGCGGCGGGCGATTCAGCGGCCGTCATGGTGCCAGCCTACGGTCCGGCGCCGACCTCGCCGGTCGGCGCGCGAGGTGCGGCGCGGCGGGCCGTCGGGACGCGGTCGGCGCGTCGTCGGCGGAGGGTCAGGGCGCGGCGTGGCCGGCCGTGTCGTCCAGGACGTGCAGCGCGCCGGGGACCACGTCGACCCGTAGCGGCAGGGGACCCAGGTGCTCCCCGTCGGCGAACGCGTGCGGCGGGGTCGCGCCCGCCTCGGTCGCCGCGACCGTCACCGACGTCGCACGCAGGGTCCCGACCCCGGGGTTCGCCAGGTGCCGCCCCGCGTACATGCCGGGGAAGATGCGCGTCGCGCCCCAGCGCCCGAACGGGCCCGCGACGACGACGTCGAGCAGGCCGTCGTCGAGCGCCGCGCCCGGCGCGATCCGGATGCCGCCGCCGATGCGCGGACCCGTTCGCGACCGACACGAGCGCGACCCGGCGACTCCCACACCACGGTCCGCCCGCCCTGCGCGCCGGGGGCGTCCGCGCTCGTCCCGAGGGCGGCGCCGTCGAGCAGGAGGGGCGCGCCGGCGAGCAGGTCGGGCAGCTCGTCGCCCGCGGGCACGCCGCGCAGCGTGACCCGGTACCCGTACGGGCGGTACCGCGTGATCTCCGTGAGGGCCGAGCGCGCGTACCGCGACCGCCCGCGCGGCCACGTGGCCGCGTTCGCGTGGGCGTTGACGGCCGCGTCGATCCCCGCGGACAGCACGCCCGCGTACCAGCGGGGCGCCACCAGGTGCTCGCCCGTGACGCGGGCGGCGTCGACCGCGCGCACGGACGGCGGCGCGCTCGCCGAGGACCCGGCGCTCGCGACGGTGCCGAGAGCGGTGAGGACGGCGTCCACGCACCGGTCGGTGCGGGTCGTGGGCAGCCCGAGGCCGTGCGCGAAGTCGTTGCCCGTCCCGACCGCGACGATGCCGAGCGGGACGCCGGTCCCGGCGGTCGCGTTGACGCCGAGGTGCACCATGCCGTCCCCGCCGACGACGACGAGGGCGTCCACCCCGGGTCGGGCTCCCGCGCCGTCGCCGCCCGGGCCGCGCACGGCGGCGTCGGCCGACTCCTGGGCGAGGGGAAGGCTCGGGGCGCTGAGGTCGACGACGTCGTGCCCCGCCGCGCGCAGCGCCTCGGCGGTGCGCGCCCCCGCGGTGCGACCGCGGCCGCGCCCCGCCGTCGGGTTGACGACGAGCGCGACCGTGCTCATGCGCGTCCCCCGCGCCCGGCGGGGCGCGGCCGGGGCGTGGCGCTCACAGAGCCAGCCGTGCGGCGTCGCGCTTGTCGACGCGCCGGTCGTGGAGGTAGCTGATGCCGAGCGCGGCGAAGTAGAGCCCGCAGATGGGCAGCGCCACGAAGATCATCGTCAGCGCGTCGGGCGTCGGGGTCATGACGGCCGCGAACACGAACGCGACGAGCACCGCCCAGCGCCAGCCCTTGGCCATCGCGGACGCGCGCAGGAGGCCGGCAGCGTTGAGCGCGACGAGCACCACGGGCAGCACGAACGCGAGACCGAACGCCAGCACGAGGCGCATGACGAAGCTCAGGTAGCCCTGCGCGTCGGCGAGGTTGGTCGCGCCGTCGGGCACGAACCCGGCGAGGATGTCGACCGCGTGGGGCAGGACCCACCACGCGAGGTACGCGCCGCCGAGGAACAGCGGGACGGACCCGCCGAGGAACGCGAACGCGTACCGCTTCTCCCGGGTCGTCAGACCCGGGGTGATGAACGCCCACAGCTGGTACAGCCACCACGGGCACGTGACGAGGACGCCGAGGAAGAGCGAGACCTTGACCTTCATGTCGAGCGCGGAGGCCAGGCCCGAGAAGTTCAGGCTGATGACCTTGCCCTGCTCCTCCGCCGCCTTGAGCAGCGGCGCCTGCAGCGCCTCGAGCAGCGGCTCGTAGAGGAACCATCCGACGATCGCGCCGACCACGAGGCCGCACGCGGCGAGGAAGAGACGCTTGCGCAGCTCCAGGAGGTGCTCTCGGAGCGGCATCCGCCCCTCGGGGTCACGGGAGGTACGTGACACCGACTATCCCTTCGAGGTGTCGCCCGGTTCGGGCGACGTGGTCCCTCCGGTCACGGTCGGCGCGGAGGTACCGGTCGACGGGTTCGTCGTGCCCGGGCCACCCGCCGCGGGCGGGGGGTTGTCGTCCTCGCGCAGGTCCTTGACCTCGCTCTTGAAGATCTTCAGCGACTGGCCGACGCTCTTGGCCAGGTCCGGGAGCCGGCGCGCGCCGAACAGGAGCAGGATGACGACGACCAGCACGATGATGTGCCAGGGCTTGAGCATGCCCATGGGCTAACTCCTCCTCGAGGCGAACGGCGCTACGCGAGCGAGTCTACGCGGTGAACCCTACGCGTTGAACCGGCGCCAGCGGGACCAGACCTGCTCGTCGCGCCGCCGCCGCAGCACGCGCCGCTCCGCGCGCTCGGCGCGCAGCAGGTCCACGCGCTCCTGGAGCACGACGGGGTCGTCGAACAGCGTCGGCGCGGTCGAGGGCTGCGCCTCCTCCAGGGCGCGCGACAGCTCGTCCGCCCGCGCGCTCAGGTCCGCCGCGACCTGCGAGGCGCGCGACAGCTCGCGCCCCAGACCCTTCACGGACCGCCACAGGCGTCGCGCGAGGAAGAACGCGCCGACGAGCGTGCCCACGACGAGCAGCGTCCAGACCCAGAACCACATGCCGCCCACCCTAGCCAGCGGTCCGCTCGTCGCCCGCCCCGCCGTCGGGCTCGCCCGGCAGGTGCGCGTACGCGGACAGGGCGGCGCTCGCGGCGTCGCGCACGTCGCGCGCGACCGACGCGGGTTCGACGGCGAGCACGTGCCGCGCCCGCTCGGTGAGGAGGTGGCGCAGCCACACCGGGTTGGTGACGCGCAGGCGCACCTCGAACGCGCCGTCGGGCAGGTTGCGCACGGACTCGACGGGGACCTGCTCGGCGACGGCGCGCGCGGGGCTGGCGAACGTGATCGTCGCGAGCGGGGCGTCGCCGGTGGGGGTGAAGTCGACGTCGGCGTCGACGTCGTGCCCCTCGACGGGCTGGTCCAGCTCGGTGGCGGCGAGGATGCGGTCGACGCGGAACGTGCGTCGACCCTGCGCGCGGTGGCACCACGCGAGCAGGTAGGCGTGCTCGTCCTGCGTGTGCAGGGACACGGGGTCGACCTCGCGCTCGGACTCCTCGTCGGCGGCCGTCACGTACCGGATGCGCAGCCGGTGTCCCGCGACGAGCGCGCTCGTGATCGCGGCGACCACGCGCGGGTCGCCCTCGGGGGCGAGCTGCACGTCGAGCGCCGCCGCCGCCTCACCGGTCGCGTCGGTGAGCTTGCGCAGCACCGACTCGACGACTCCCGCGCGCTCCGGGTCGGCCTGCACCGCCGCGGTCTCCCGCATCGCGCGCAGCGCCGCGATGAGCGCGACCGCCTCGCGCGTGCCGAGCCGCAGGGGCCGGGTCATGCCGCGCGCCTCGGTGAGCCGCACGACGCCGCGCTCGATCGAGTCGGCGTCGAAGTCGATGAGGTCGTCCGGCCAGTAGCCGGGCGTGCCGGACACCCACAGGGCGTCGACGTCGTCCAGGACCTGGCGCTCGCTGACGCCGAAGTGCCGGGCGAGCTCCCCCACCGGCACCGGGCCCGCCCCGTCCAGGTACGCGACGATGCCCAGCAGGCGCACCAGCCGGTCGTCCGCGCGCTCAGCCACGCCCCGTCACCTCCGTCGTCCCCTCGCCCGTGCCCGCGCCGGCGTCCTGCGCGGAGCCCAGCGCCGCCGCGTCCCGCAGCCGCCGCACGACCGCCGCGCGCAGGTCCGGCGGCCCGAGCACCAGCACCGCGTCCCCGTACCCGACGACCTCGTCCGCCAGCGCGTACCGCACGTCGTACGCCACCTCCAGCACGTCCCGGCCCGCGCCGTCGCCCGCCCGCGCGTCCGGCACCGACCCCACGACCGTGCCGCGCGCCCGCAACGCACCCGCGCGCTCCGGCACGACCGCCAGGCGCGCGACCCCGCCCGCGTCGCGCGTGCCCAGCGCCGCGTCCACGTCCACGTCGACCGGCACCTCGAACGCGTCGCGCGGGCCCGTCGCCCGCACCCGGCCCTCGACCCGGCTCAGCCGGTAGGACCGCGGCGCCCCACGGTCCAGGTCGAACCCGACCAGGTACCAGCCGCCGCGCCGCGCCGCGATCCGCCACGGCTGCGCGCGCCGCGCCCGCACCTCCCCCGTGCTCGCCGCCCGGTACGTGAACGACACCACGCGCCGCGCCGAGATCGCGTCCATGAGCGTCGCGTACGCGTCGCCCACCGGCCGCACCTGCGGCGCCAGGCCCGCCACGACGTCCATCGCGGTCTCCCCCGCGCCCGCCGCCCGCAGCTTCGTCAGCGCCCGCGAGATGTCCGTCCGCAGCGTCTTGTCCTGCCAGAACTGCGTCGCCAGCGCCAGCACCCCCAGCTCCGCCGGCGTCAGGTCCACCGCGGGCAGCGCGTACGCGTCCTGGTCGATCCGGTACCCCACCTCGTCCGCGTGCCCGCCCGCGTCCACCGTGACGATCGGGATCCCCAGGTCGCGCAGCGTGTCCTTGTCGCGCTCGAACATGCGTTCGAACGCGTCCGGGGAGGGCGCGTCGCCGTACCCCGCCACGCTGGTGCGGATCTGCTGCTTCGTCATCGACGCGTTCGTGTTCACCAGCGCGATCACCAGGTTCAGCAGACGCGCCGCCGGATTCGTCGGCGACGACCCCGACGACGAGGGCGCGGGATCGGGCGCGACGGAGGGAGGCGTGGGCTCGGACATCGGCACCACGCTAGTCGGTCGATAGGGTGTGCCGCGTGATCACGTGGCGGACCGCGACCGTGGTGTCGCACGCGAAGGCCTGGACCGGCGCCCAGGAGCTGCACGTGCGGCTCCACGACCCCCTCCCCGGGCGGGACGACGACCCCGACGCCACCGTGCGCGCCCTCGCCTACACCCAGCTCGTCGGCACCCCCGACCCCGGCGACCACGTGCTCCTCAACGTCTCCGCCCTCGCGCGCGGCCTCGGCACCGGCGGGTACGCCCTCGTCGTCGGGCCCGCCCAGACCGGCACCCCCCTCCCGCCCGACCCCGCCCCCGGGCCCGGGCACCTCGTCAAGGCCCGCTACACCCCCCTCCAGGCCCTCGTCCTCGGCGTCGACGAGCAGGAGTCCCCCCACCACGACACCCTCCGCGACGCCGACGACCTCGACGCCACCCCCGTCGTCGTCGCCGACCTCCACTCCGCCCTGCCCGCCGTCGTCGCCGGCGCCCGGCACGCCGCGGCGCTCGCGGGCCGCCCCGCACCCCGCGTCGCCTACGTCATGACCGACGGCGGAGCCCTGCCCGCCGCCTTCTCCCGCACCGTCGCCACCCTGCGCGAGACCGGCTGGATCGACACCTGCCTCACCGTCGGACAGGCGTTCGGCGGCGACCTCGAGGCCGTCACCGTGCACACCGGCCTCCTCGCCGCGCGCCACGTCACCGGCGCCGACCTCGTCGTCGTCGCCCAAGGCCCCGGCAACCTCGGCACCGGCACCCGCTGGGGCTTCTCCGGCGTCGCCGCCGGCGAGGCCCTCAACGCCGTCGCCGCCCTCCGCGGCCGCCCCGTCGCGTCCCTGCGCGTCTCCGGCGCCGACGCCCGCGACCGCCACCTCGGCGTCTCCCACCACTCCCTCACCGCGTACGGCCGCGTCGCGCTCGCCCCCAGCGACGTCCCCGTGCCCGTCCCCACGGCCGACGTCGAGCGGCTCACCGGGTGGGGGGGCCGACCTCACCCGCCGCGTCGCCGAGCAGGCCGCGACCCTCGCCGCCCCCACCGGGCGCCACCACCTCGTCGACGTCCCCGCCGGCCCGGACCTCCTCGACGCCCTCCACGCCGTCCCCGTCAGGCTCTCCACCATGGGCCGCGGCCTCGACGCCGACCCCGCCGCGTTCGTCGCCGCCGCCGTCGCCGGCGTCCACGCCGAGTCGCTCCGACCCGTATGACCGCACCGCAGGGGGACGACCACCGCCGGCCCGGACCGGCACGCTTCGCCGCCGTCGCCGCACTGGCGCTCGCGGCGGTGCTCGCCGCGGCCGTCGGCGCGCCGTGGGGCTGGGAGGCGCCGGGCTGGTTCGACCGCGTCGGGCAGGAACAGGTCGCGCCGCCCCCGGAGACCGCGACGACCGACGTCCTGTCCGACGCGCGGGACCAGATCCGGTCGCAGACGGACTCCGGCGGTCTGTCGGTCGATGCCTTCATCCTCTGGACCCTGGGCATCGTCGCTCTCGTCCTCCTCGTCGTGCTCGCGCGCCGGTACCTCCCGGCGCTCCTCGTCCGACGACGCCGACGCGAGCTCCTCGTCACGGCACCCGGCGACGTCTCCGTCCACGCGGTCGAGGACCCGGTCGTGCCCGAGCTGCGGGAGGCGGTCGACCGGGCGCACGACGACCTGCACGTGCCTGACGTCGATCCGCACGACGCCGTCGTCGCCGCGTGGGTCGCGCTCGAGCGCGCCGCGGAGCGGGCGGGCACCCGGCGAGACCCCGCGCAGACCCCGACCGAGTTCACGAGCGCCGTCCTGGCCAGCACCCGGGTGGACGCCGACGCCGTCGCGACGCTCCGAGGCCTGTACCACCGGGCCCGCTTCGGCGAGACGCCACTCGGCGCGCGCGACCTGGAGGCGGCTCGCGCCGCCCTGGCCCGCATCGCGGCGGACCTCGCGACGCGGGCCGGACGCCCCGCGGACGGGACACCCGACCCGGCCACGCCCCACGACCGCCCGCTCTACGACGAGGCACGGCCGTGAGGGCGCGCGAGCGCTGGGGTCGCCTGCGCCCGGCGGACCGGCACGCCCTGCTCGCGGCCGTCGTCGTCGTCGGGCTCGGCGTGGTCCTCGTGCTGCTCGGGTCCTCGCCCGCGCACGCCCTCATGCTCACGACCCTGGGCGTCGCGGGCGTCCTGCTGTGGCACCGCACCGGCTACGCCGGGGACACCGTGTGGCCGCGCGTCCCGGACGTGCGGCGCGACGGCAACCGGCGCGACGTGTCCGACCTCGGCTGGTCGGTCCTGGGCCGCGACGGCCGCGTCACGGTCACCGCCGCGCGCCGGGTGCGCCGCCTCACGGAGCGTCGCCTGACCCGCTGCGGGATCGACGACCTCGCCGACCCCGGCGCCGCGGCCGACGTGGCCCGTCTCCTCGGCCCCCGCGCCGCCCGCACCGTCCACGACCTCGTCACCGACGGGCGCCTCCCGACGCCCGCGGAGCTCGACACCTGGCTCGCGGCACTCGACCGGCTCGACCAGACCCTCACCACCCACGCCACCCCGGACCGCCCCGACGGAGGGACACCCCGATGACCGCCGACCCCGCCCCTCGCACCGCCGGACCGGGCACGACTCTCGACGTGCCGACGGTCGCCGCGCACGGCCGCGCCGTCCTCGACGAGGTCGCGACCGCCGTCGTCGGGGCCCGCGAACCCCTCACGCTGGCGCTCGCCACCGTGCTCGCCGGCGGGCACGTGCTGTTCGAGGACGTCCCCGGGCTCGGCAAGACCCTCGCCGCCCGCAGCCTCGCCCGCGCGCTCGGCCTCGACTTCACCCGCCTGCAGTGCACCCCCGACCTCCTGCCCTCGGACGTCACCGGCTCCTCCGTGTACGACCCCGCCACCCGCACCTTCGAGTTCCGGCCCGGGCCCGTCTTCACCGGGCTGCTGCTCGCCGACGAGATCAACCGCACCGCCCCCAAGACGCAGTCCGCGCTGCTCGAGTCCATGGCCGAGCGCCAGGTCACCGTCGAGGGCACCACCCACGCGCTGCCCCGCCCCTTCCACGTCGTCGCGACGTCCAACCCCGTCGAGCACGAGGGCACCTACCCGCTGCCCGAGGCGCAGCTCGACCGCTTCATGGTGCGCCTGTCCGTCGGGTACCCCGGGCGCGACGAGGAGCGCGAGGTCCTCACCCGCCGCATCGCCCGCCGCCACGACGACCCCGTCGTCCGCCAGGTCGTCGACCGCGACACCGTCCTCGCCATGCAGGCCGCCGTCGAGCAGGTCGACGTCCACCCGGACGTCATCGCCTACTGCGTCGACCTCGCCGCCGCCACCCGCGCCCACCGCGACCTCGAGGTCGGGGCATCCCCCCGCGGGTCCCAGAACCTCGCCCTCCTCGCCCGCGGCGTCGCCGTGCTCGACGGGCGCGACGTCGTCCTGCCCGAGGACGTCAAGCGCGCCGCCGTCCCCGTGCTCGCCCACCGCCTCACCCTCACCCCCGGGGCGTGGGCCGCCGACCTGCGGCCCGAGACCGTCGTCGCCGGCATCCTCCAGACCGTCCCCGGCCCCGCCACCGTCGGCGATCGCGGATGAGCACCCCCACGGCGGACCGCGACGACCCACCACGCTGGCGCACCACCGTCCACCTCGCCGCCGGCGTCCTCCTCGGCGCCACCCTCCTCGCCCTCGGCGTCCTGTTCCGCCGCCCCGACGCCGCCCTCCTCGGGCTCCCGCCCCTGCTCAGCGCCGTCTGGGGCTGGACCCACCGCCCCCACGGACCCGTCACCGTGCGGGTCGACCTCGACACCGACGCCCCCGCCGGGACCCTCGCCGCCCGCACCGTCGCCGACGTCCCGCCCGGCGTCGAGCTCCTGCGGCTGCGGGCCCTCGCTCCCGGCGGCCTCGTCACCGAACGCCTGGTCCGCACCACGGCCGGAACCCACGAGCTCGCCTGGCACGCACCGTCGGCCCGCACCGGCGTCACCGACACCCTCCGCGTCGACTACGCCGCGTACGGGCCCGACGGCGTCGAGGAGCAGGTCGCCCGCGTCGCCCGCGGCCCACGCCGCCTCGTCCTGCCCCGCCCGACCCCGCTCGGCCGCCTGCCCCTCTCCTCCCGCCTGCGCGGGCTCTCCGGCCCCCACACCTCCCGACGCCCCGGCGACGGCACCGAACTCCGCGACGTCGACGCCTTCCGCCCCGGCGACCGGCTCCGCCGCATCGACTGGCGCGCCACCGCCCGCCGCTCCCCCACCCTCGACACCCTCTACGTCCGCCGGACCTTCGGGACCGCCGAGGCGACCGTCGTCCTCGTCGTCGACTCCCGCGACGACGTCGCCCCCGACCTCGCCACCTGGAGCGGCGTCGGCGCCCAACGCCCCGACGAGGCCACGTCCCTCGACCTCGCGCGGCACGCCGCCGCGTCCGTCGCCCAGGCCGTCCTCGCCGACGGCGACCGCGTCGCCCTCGACGACCTCGGCCGCCTCGCCCGACCCGTCCGTCCCGGCGGCGGACGACGCCACCTGCGCCGCATCCTCCACGGCCTCGCCCTCGCCCGTCCCGTCGGCGACCCCTCCGCCCGCCACCGCCCGCCCCAGGTCCCCACCGGCGCCGCCGTCTACCTCTTCTCGACCCTGCTCGACGACGAGGCACCCCGCCTCGCCCGCCAGTGGCACGACACCGGACACGTGGTGGTCGTGGTCGACGTCCTCCCGTCCGTGTCCGTCGCCGAGGTCGACGACCACGTCGCGACCGCCTGGGCCGTCACCCGCCACGAGCGCGCGGACCGCGTCCATGACCTGCGCGAGCGCGGGATCGTCGTCGCACGCTGGTACGACGGCACGCCCGGCGCCGACGGCGCTCGCGGGACGCTCGAGCTCGCGGCACGACGGCTCGACCGGCAAGGACCCGGGCGCCCGAGCCCGACCGGAACCACCCGATGAGGCGACTCGTCCGACGCGACGTCGTCACCGCCGGACCGCGCCCGCGCCTCGAGGTCGAGACCGAGCGCACCTTCCCCGGGTGGTGCCCGCGCGTCCTCCTCCTCGTCCTCGCCACCGCCTTCGCCGGAGCCGCGCTCCAGACGACCGGGCTCGCGCAGTCGCTGGTCTGGGGGGCCGCGATCGGCCTCGGGGCCGTCACCGCCTACCTGCCCGCCCCGCCGGTGCCCCACCTGCTCGTGCTCCTCGGCGCGCTCGTCCTGCTCCTGGACGGGGACGCTCCCTTCGACCCCGTCGTGCTCGTCCTCCTCCCGCTGGGTCACCTCGTGCTGCGCACCGCCTGGTGGTCGGACCACGTGCCACCCGAGGCGCGCGCGGAGCTGCGGGCCGTCGCGCCCGACCTCCGCAGGGTCGCCGTGCTCCAGGCCGCGCTCCTCCTCGTGGCGCTCGCGGTGCAGGCGATCACCGCGGGAGACGTCTCGTCGGCGGTCGCCACCGCCCTCGGCGGGATCGCCGTGCTGGGCCTCGTGCTGCTCGTCACGCCGCGGGACTGACCTCGCGCTGCGAGCGGCCGGGGACCGCCCGACGATGGCGGGACGGCGCCCGACGCCGTCCCGCCACCACGGCGGCGACCGCACCCGACCCGAGGAGGCACCCATGGCCGCTCGCTCCGACCTGCCCAAGTACACCGTCCCGTCGCTCACCCCTGAGGAAGGGGCGAAGGTCGCCGGGATCCTCCAGGAGCGCCTGCACGCGCTCAACGACCTCCAGCTCACGCTCAAGCACATCCACTGGAACGTCGTCGGACCGCACTTCATCGCGGTGCACGAGATGATCGACCCGCAGGTCGACGCCGTCCGCGCGATGGTCGACGCCGTCGCGGAGCGGATCGCGACCCTGGGCGTCTCGCCGAAGGGCACGCCCGGTGCGCTGGTCGCCGAGCGGAGCTGGGAGGACTACTCGCTCGGCCGCGCCTCGACCATCGCCCACCTCGGGGCCCTCGACGAGGTGTACGTCGGGGTCATCACGGCGCACCGCGAGGCCGCGTCCGCGACCGAGGAGCTCGACGACGTGACCAACGACCTGCTCATCGGGCACCTGCACGACCTCGAGCTGTTCCACTGGTTCGTCCGCGCGCACCTCGAGTCGACCGGTGGCGACCTCTCCACCGACGGCGCGCGCACCGAGACCGGTGCCGCTCGCAAGGCCGAGCAGGCGGCCGTCGGCCAGCCCTGACGCCCGCTCCCCCGCTGCTCCGCAGCACAGAGCCGGCCGCACGCCACCGTCCACCCGACGCGGCGTGCGGCCGGCTTTTCCGTGCTGTCTGGTGAGGCCGTGCACGGAGGGCGGGGTGGGTAGGAAGGCTTGGCACACTATTTTTACAGGATGTGACATAGGGTCGCCGGATGAGCGACAACACTCCTCAGCGGCCCGCCGTCCGCCAGCTCCGCCTCGTCGTGGAGGCCGACGACTACGACGCCGCCCTCGCCTTCTACCGCGACGTCCTGGGCCTCCCCGAGCGCATCGCGTACGCCGACGGCGAGGACGACCGGGTGGCGATCCTCGACGTCGGGCACGCGACGCTCGAGATCGCGAACCCGGCCCACAAGCGGGCGATCGACGACGTGGAGGTCGGGCGCCAGGTCGCCGGGCACCTGCGGGTCGCGTTCGAGGTCGACGACGCGCGGGTCGCCACCGGCCGCGCGGTCGAGGCCGGGGCGGAGCTCGTCGCTCCCCCGACCCGCACCCCGTGGGGTTCGCTCAACTCACGCCTCGACGCCCCCGCCGGCCTCCACGTCACCCTGTTCCAGGAGCTCGGCGGCGAGGAGGGCGTCCCGCCCGGCGTCGTCGCCGAGCCCGGGGCCCGCGACGATCCCTCTGCCGGCGGGAGCTGACGCCTCGACCCACGCCCGCCGGACCTGCTCGAAGCGCGTCGGCAGCGGCGCCCGCACGGCGCCGTAGCGGGCGTTCGTCCGGTGCACGAACCGCCGCCACGAGAGTACGAGCCCCTGCTTCGTGATGGGCAGGCCGCTCGACACCGTGACGCCGTTGTCGTGCGTGTGGTGCACCGTGAGCAGCAGCGCGCGCGGCACCGATCCCTCGAGGTCCGCCGCGAGCACCTCCCGCACGGCCATCCAGCGCCGCAGCACCACGACGACGCTCGCGCTGAGCACGTGCTCGCGGACCGTGCGGTGCTTGCCGTGCGTGAGGACGACCCTCCCCTCCCCCGCGCGTGCCGTCGCGGGACCGAGGTCGATCGCGTCCGCGGTGCAGCGCAGGAGGTCGCCGTACCGGGCGCCCGTCGCGCGCGTGAGCCCCGCGATCACGGCGAGCCGCACGGTCTCGGGCTTCGCCGACTCCACCATCGCCTCGGTGGCGAGCGTCCGCCACACCCACTCGGCCTCGTCGAGCGAGACCGTCGGCCGGGGGTACCGAGACGGCGAGGCTGCGGGGGCAGCAGCCGTCTCGTCGGGGCGGTCGGCGGGTGGGACGGTGGCGTCGGTGGTCACGAGGCGAACCTACCCGCTTGGCACACTATTACCACCATCACACGCCGAGAGGGACTCGCAGAGACCTGCTCCATCGCGCGAGATTGAATACCTATGCAGAATCGCGCATACTTTGACCATGTCCAAGGTTCTCACCTCCCTCCCCGTCGGCGAGCGCGTCGGGATCGCGTTCTCCGGCGGCCTCGACACGTCCGTCGCCGTCGCCTGGATGCGCGACAAGGGCGCCGTGCCCTGCACCTACACCGCCGACATCGGCCAGTACGACGAGCCCGACATCGCGTCGGTGCCGGGACGCGCCACCGCGTACGGCGCCGAGGTCGCGCGCCTGGTCGACTGCCGCGCGGCGCTCGTCGAGGAGGGCCTCGCGGCCCTGGCGTGCGGTGCGTTCCACATCCGCTCCGGCGGGCGCGCGTACTTCAACACCACTCCCCTGGGCCGGGCCGTCACCGGCACCCTGCTGGTGCGCGCCATGCACGAGGACGACGTGCAGATCTGGGGCGACGGATCCACCTTCAAGGGGAACGACATCGAGCGGTTCTACCGCTACGGCCTGCTCGCGAACCCGGCCCTGCGCATCTACAAGCCGTGGCTCGACGCCGACTTCGTCGCCGAGCTCGGGGGCCGCAAGGAGATGTCGGAGTGGCTGCTCGCCCACGACCTCCCCTACCGCGACAGCACCGAGAAGGCCTACTCGACGGACGCCAACATCTGGGGCGCGACCCACGAGGCCAAGACGCTCGAGCACCTCGACACCGGCATCGAGACCGTCGAGCCCATCATGGGTGTGCGGTTCTGGGACCCGTCGGTCGAGATCGCGACCGAGGACGTGACGATCGGCTTCGTCCAGGGCCGTCCCGTCACGATCAACGGGCACGAGTTCGAGTCCGCCGTCGACCTGGTGAACGAGGCCAACGCGATCGGCGGCCGCCACGGTCTCGGCATGTCGGACCAGATCGAGAACCGCATCATCGAGGCCAAGAGCCGCGGCATCTACGAGGCACCCGGCATGGCGCTCCTGCACGCCGCGTACGAGCGCCTCGTCAACGCGATCCACAACGAGGACACCCTCGCGCAGTACCACACCGAGGGCCGCCGCCTGGGCCGCCTCATGTACGAGGGCCGCTGGCTCGACCCGCAGGCGCTCATGATCCGCGAGTCCCTCCAGCGCTGGGTCAGCACCGCCGTCACGGGCGAGGTCACGCTGCGCCTGCGCCGCGGCGAGGACTACTCGATCCTCGACACCACCGGGCCCGCGTTCAGCTACCACCCGGACAAGCTCTCGATGGAGCGCACCGAGGACTCCGCGTTCGGCCCGATGGACCGGATCGGCCAGCTCACCATGCGCAACCTCGACATCGCCGACTCGCGCGCCAAGCTCGAGCAGTACGCCGGGATCGGCATCGTCGGCACCGCGCACGCGGCGCTCATCGGGGCAGGCGCCGGGGCGACGACCGAGCTCATCGGCGCGATGCCCGAGGGCGGCGCCGAGGTCATCGCGTCGCGCGGCATGGCCGAGGGCGACGACGCGCTCCTCGACCGGGCCGCCATGGAGTCGGGCACGGACTGACCCGACCCGGGCCACACGCAGCGGGACGACGGCGCACGGCCGCGGAGAGTGGTTCTCCGCGGCCGTGCGTCGCCCTTCCGGCGGCAGGTCGCCGCTCGCCGAGGGCGTGGCGCGTGCCCGTGCGCGGATAGGCTCGCGGGATGAGCACGGGCACCGGTGAGCTGTGGGGAACGATCGCCGGACCGGTCGACCACGAGCTCGTCGTCAAGAAGTCCCGGTTCCTCACGCACCTCTCCCCCGTCGCGTCCGTCGCCGACGCGGACGCCGTGATCGCCCGCGTCCGCAAGGAGCACTGGGACGCGCGGCACCACTGCGTCGCGCTCGTCGTCGGCGCGCACGCCGACCAGCAGCGCTCCACCGACGACGGCGAGCCGTCCGGCACCGCGGGCGTCCCGATGCTCGAGGTGCTGCGGCACCGCCAGGTCACCGACGTCGTCGCCGTCGTCACGCGCTACTTCGGCGGCGTGCTGCTCGGCGCGGGCGGGCTCGTCCGGGCGTACTCCTCCGCGGTGAGCGAGGCGCTCGACGTGGCGCGGCCCGTGCGCCGCGCGGTCCTGACCGAGGTGCGCGTCGACGTCCCCCACGCCGACGCCGGCCGTCTCCACGGCGTCCTGCGCGACTGGGCCGCCCAGCACGACGGCTCGCTCGACGCCGTCGCCTACGGCGCCGAGGCGGAGTTCACCGTCCTCGTCCCGCCCGCCGAGCTGGCCCGGTTCGACGCCGACCTCGCCGCCGCTACCTCGGGCTCCCTGACGGCGCTCCGAGGCACCGACCGCGTCGTCGACCTCCCCGCCTGACCGGTCGTCCGTCACCGTCCAGCGTCGAGCAGGTGGTCGCGGCTCGTCCTGGTCGCCGGACGCGCCGGGATCGCCTGCTCGACCGGCCGGGATCGCCTGGTCGGCAGGTCAGTCGCTGACCCCGTCCGGGCCGACGACGGCGCCGTCGGGGACGCGCGAGGAGCCGCCCGGGTCGGCGAGCTCGGCGTCGCCGGTGACGGTGACGCCGGAGCCGAAGGTCCAGTCGCCGCGGACCGTGAGGGAGCGCGCCGCGCGCAGCGAGGGCGTGCCGTCGTCGAACCGGGCGTCGAACGCGGCGATGGTCTTGTAGTAGGCCGGGTCGAGGTCGACGAGCGGCGCGTCGGTCCGGGCGACGAACCGGTACCGGTCGTCGAGGTCGTAGACGTCGGAGCGCAGGACCAGGAGGTCGTTCGTGGTCTTGACCGGCAGGAAGCGGTCGCGCCCGACCTCGATGGCGAGTGCGCCGTCGAACACCTCGACGGCGGCGCCCATGGCGGACTCGATCTGCACGACCTCGGGCGACGACGGGTCGGTCGGGTCGACCGTCTTGGTGTTCTTGATGAGCGGGAGCTCGAGCACGCCGCCGGTGCGGTCGAGCTCGGCCGCGAGCGCCTCGAGGTCGAACCAGAGGTTGTTGGTGTTGAAGTACCGGTGCCGGCTGATGTCGGCGGCGGCGTCCTGGTCGTCGGCCGGGGTCTGCGCGGTCTCGCGCAGGACGAGGCGTCCGTCGCTGCGGCGCACGACGAGGTGGCCGCCCTTGCGGTCGGCGGGGGTGCGACGGGCGACCTCGGCGGCGAAGGGTGCGCCGCTGGCGGCGAACCAGCCGGCCATGGCGGCGTCGGGTGCGGCGCCGAGGTTGTCGGAGTTGGAGACGCTGGCGTACCGGTAGCCGGCGTCGAGGAGGGCGCGGAGGGCGCCGGAGGCGTAGAGGGCGGTGTAGAGGTCGCCGTGACCGGGCGGGCACCACTCGAGCTCGGGGTCGGCGGGCCAGTCGACGGGGGTGAGGTCGTCGGCGCGGAGCTTGGGCTCGCGGTTCTGGAGGAAGTCGAGCGGGAGGCCGGTGACGGGGAGGTCGTCGTGGGGGGCGAGCGCGGTGAGGGTGTCGTCCTGGGTGCGGAACGAGTTCATGAGGAGCAGGGGCAGGGGTGCTCCGGTGGCGTGCCGGGCGGCGCGGACCTGGGCGACGATGACGTCGAGGAAGGTGAGGGGGCCGCTGTCGGGGCGCTGCGGGTCGGCGTCGCGCACGGTGAGGAGGGACTTGGCGCGGTCCATGCCCATGGAGGTGCCGAGGCCGCCGTTGAGCTTGATGATCGCGGTGCGCTGGAGGGCGTCGCGCGCGGCGTCGTCGGGGACGTCGAGCGCGTCGCGGCGGGTGACGTCGGTGAGGGGCTCGACGTCGGACTCGGGGATCATGCCGGTCGCGCCGGACTCGAGGAGCCGGTAGAAGCGGGTGAAGACGTCGATGGCGGCGGGGGCGACTCCGGCGTCGCGCATGCGGTCGGTGGACTGGGTGAGGCCCTGGCTGCTCATGGCTCGATCGTAGGGGCGGGGACCCGCTCGGGGCAGGGCGGCGGGAGCCTGCCGCGCTCGGGTGAGACGCGGGTCACACGCCTACCGTGGGGGGATGGCGGACGGGTGGCCCGGCCGCGCGGAGACGTGGCTGGGGTCGTGGTTCTGGGCACCGGACTACGACGTGGCGCGCGAGGTGCTCCAGCGGGGCACGGGGGCGGTGCTGGTGGTGGCGTTCGTCGTGGTGGTGCGGCAGTGGCGGCCGCTGCTGGGCGAGCACGGGCTGCTGCCGGTGGGGGTGTTCGTGGCGCGCACGTCGTGGCGGGACGGGCCGAGCGTGCTGCGGCGGTGGTGCTCGGACCGGTTCGTGGTGGGGATGGCGTGGTGCGGCGTCGTGCTCGCGGGGCTGATCGTGGTGGGGGTGCCGCAGCGGGGCCCGTGGTGGGTGACGACGCTCGCGTTCCTGCTGCTGTGGGCGGCGTACCTGTCGGTGGTGAACGTCGGGCAGCGGTTCTACGGGTTCGGGTGGGAGTCGCTGCTGTGCGAGGTGACGTTCCTCGTGGGCTGGCTGGGGTCGTCGGGCGGGGGCGTCGCTCCCCCGGTGCTGGTGCTGCTGGCGGCCCGGTGGTGCCTGTTCCGGGTGGAGCTGGGTGCGGGGCTCATCAAGATCCGCGGCGACCGGGTCTGGCGGGACCTGACGGCGCTGGACTACCACCACGAGACGCAGCCGCTGCCCGGCCCGTTCTCGTGGCATGCGCACCACCTGCCGCGGTGGTGGCACCGGGTGGAGGTGGCGGGCAACCACGTGACGCAGCTCGTGGTGCCGTTCGCGCTGTTCGCGCCGCAGCCGGTGGCGAGCGTCGCGGGAGGCGTCGTGGTGCTCACGCAGGCGTGGCTGCTGGTGACGGGGAACTTCGCGTGGCTGAACTGGCTGACGGTCGTGCTCGGGCTGGGGGTGGTGAGCGACGGCGCGTGGGCGGCGGTGGGGTCGTGGCTGGTGCCGGCGCTCGGGAGCGGCGAGCGGGTGCCCGACGGCGGGGCGGACCTGGGCGGCCCGGCCGCCCTGGTCGTGGCGGTGCTGGGGGTGTCGGCGCTGCTGCTCGCGCTGAGCGTGCGCCCGGCGCGCAACCTGGTCGCGCGTCGGCAGCTCATGAACGCGAGCTTCGAGCCGTTCCGGCTCGTCAACGCGTACGGGGCGTTCGGCTCCGTGTCCCGGCGGCGGGACGAGGTCGTGATCGAGGGATCGACTGCCCGTTCGCCCGGGCCGGACGACTGGGTCGAGTACGCGTTCCGCGGCAAGCCGGGCGAGGTCCACCGGCGACCGCCGCAGGTCGCGCCGTACCACCTGCGGCTCGACTGGCAGATGTGGTTCCTCGCGCTCGGGTCGCCGGGCACACGGTGGTTCGAGGTGCTGCTGCTCCGGCTCCTGGAGGCCGACCGCCCCACCCTGCGCCTGCTCGCCGCGGACCCGTTCGCGGACGACCCCGCCCGCCCGGCTCCGCGGTGGGTGCGGGCCCGCGTCTTCCGCTACCGGTACACGACGCGCGACGAGCGGCGGCGCTCGGGCGACTGGTGGGTGCGCGAGGAGCGCGGCACGCTCGTCGACCCGATCGACCTCGCCCGCCTGCGCCGCCTCGTCGGCCCAGAGGCCTGACGCGGGCCGCCCGCCCGCGTGCGGCCTCCCCTACTCGAAGCGGGAGGGGTCGCCCGCGCCCGTGCGGACGACCTCGGGGGCGCCGTCGGAGAAGTCCACGACCGTCGTCGGCTCGCTCCCCCGCTCGCCGCCGTCGACGACGGCGTCGACGACGTGGTCGAGCTCCTCCTTGATCGCCCACCCGTCGGTGAGCGCCTCCGTCGATCCCGGGAGGATGAGCGAGCTCGACAGGATCGGCTCGCCGAGCGCGGCCACGATGGCCTGGGCGACCGTGTCGTCGGGGATGCGCACACCGACGGTCTTCTTCTTGGGGTGGGCGAGGCGCCGCGGCACCTCGGACGTCGCGCGCAGGATGAACGTGTACGGGCCGGGCGTGGCGGCCTTGATGGAGCGGAACGCGGAGTTGTCGACCATGACGAAGTGGCCGAGCTGCGCGAAGTCCGCGCACACGAGCGTGAAGTGGTGCCGGTCGTCGAGGTGCCGGATCCGGCGGATGCGGTCGGCGCCCTCGCGGTCGTCCATGCGGCAGCCCAGGGCGTAGCCGGAGTCCGTCGGGTAGGCGACGAGCCCACCGTCCTCGAGGAGGGCGACGACCTGCGCGATCGCGCGCGGCTGCGGGTTGTCGGGATGCACGTCGAGGTAGCGGGCCATGTCCCGAGCCTAGGCCCGTCCCCCGCGCGGGCCCGGCGCTCGTGCCCGGCGTGCCGTGTCCGCGACCGCGACACGACCCGAGCTACCCCGGCAGGTGCGCGGCCACCCGGCGCAGCTCCGCCGGGCTCGCGTTGCCGCCCGAGCACACGACGCCGACCCGACGGCCGGCGAACCGCTCCGGGTCGGCGAGCACGGCCGCGAGCGCCGTGGCGCCCGCGCCCTCGGCGACCGTGTGCGCGGCGGTGAGGTAGAGCGCCGCGGCGCGGTCGATCGCGTCGTCGTCGACGAGGACGAAGTCGGCGAGGTGCTCGCGCAGCATCGCCTGGGTGAGGGCGAAGCCGGTGCCGGTCGCCAGCCCCTCGGCCCGCGAGGTGTTGGGCCGCGCGAGGAGGTCTCGGGCGCGCCAGGAGTCGTGCGCGGCCGGCGAGGCGGCGGACTGGACGGCGACCACGTCGAGGTCGGGTGCGAGCGCGTGGGCGACGAGGCATGCGGCCGCGGCGCCGCTGCCCCCGCCGACGGGCACGACGAGCACGTCGAGGTCCGGTGCGCGTTCGAGGAGCTCGAGGTACGCGGTCGCGACGCCGGCGACGAGGAGCGGCTCGTTGGCGGCGCTGACGAGCCGGGACCCGTCGTCGGCCGCGAGCGCCGTGGCGTGCTCGCGCGCGTCGTCGAAGGTGCTGCCGGCGAGGACGAGGCGGGCGCCGAGGTCGCGGACGGCGTCGGCCTTGGTGGGGTTGGGGCTCGTGGGCATGACGATGGTGCAGGGGGCGGCGGCGGTGCGGGCGGCGTAGGCGACGGCCTGTGCGTGGTTGCCGGTGGAGAACGCGGTGACGCCGCGGGCGCGTTCGTCGGGCGTGAGGCGCTGGAGGAGGTTGAGGGCGCCGCGGAGCTTGAACGCGCCGGTGGGCTGGAGGTTCTCGTGCTTGACGACGACGTGGGCGCGGGTGGCGTGGTCGAGGGCGGCGTAGGTGCGCGTCGGGGTGGGGTCGAGGTGTGCGGCGAGGAGGCGGCGGGCGTCGAGGACGTCGCGCATCGTGGGCGGGGCGAGGTCGGCGGGGGCCATGCGTCCACGGTGCCGCGCGCCGTCCCATAGGTCCAATGCCTGTTCTGAGTGGATCGATCGATCGGACCTATGCTTCGTCGGTGAGGAAGTCGAGATGGACCTGACGCGGCTGCGTGTGCTGGCGGCCGTGGCGCGCGAGGGGTCGGTGACGGCGGCGGCGCGGTCGCTGCACTATGCGCAGCCGTCGGTGAGCCACCACCTGGCGCGGCTGGAGGCGGAGGTGGGCGTGCCGCTGCTGGAGCGGCACGGGCGCGGGGTGCGTCTGACGGCGGCCGGGCGGCTCCTCGCCGCGCGGGCGGAGGAGATCCTGGGGCGCGTGGGCGCGGCTCGCGACGAGCTGGACGCGCTGGTGTCGCTCTCGGCAGGCCGGGTGCGCCTGGCGGCGTTCCCGTCGGCGCTGGCGACGCTGGTGCCCGACGTCGTGGCTCGGCTCGCGCGGGACCATCCGGGCCTGGGCGTGGGGCTCGTGGAGGCGGAGCCGCCGGAGGCGCTGGACGCGTTGCGGCGCGGCGCGACGGACGTGGCGCTGGTGTTCGAGCACGACCGCTCCCCCGTGGACGTGGAGGGTCTGCGCGCGGTGCCGGTGCTCGCCGAGGAGCTGTTCCTCGTGCGGGCGGCGGTCGACGCGGCACCCACGGGCGGGGGCGGGAGCGCGCCGGGTGCGGACCCCGTGCTCGACGACCTCGCCCCGCTGGCGGAGGCGGCGTGGATCGCGGGCTGCGAGCGGTGCCGCGCCGACCTGGTGGGCCGGTGCGAGCGGGCGGGCTTCACCCCACGGGTCGCGTTCGAGACGGACGACTACGTCGCGGTCCAGTCCCTCGTGGCGGCCGGGGTCGGGGTCTCGCTCCTGCCGGCCCTGGCGCTGCGCGCCCACCGCGACCCCCGGGTGCGGACGGACGCCCTGCCCGGGGCGGCGCGCCGGGTGCTCGCGGTCACGTACGGGGAGCGGCCCTCCCCCGGTGCGGCGGCCGTCGTCGACGGTCTGGTGCGCGCCGCGGGGTGAGGTCGCGGCGCGGGTGCGCTCCCCGGGCACGCGTGGCACGCTCGCCTCGTGCCGCAGAACACGACCCAGGGGACCGGCGCGAGCATCGCCGTGCCGGCCGACGTGCCCGAGCCGCAGCCCGTGCTGGGCGGGCTCACCGAGTCCGCGGTGTTCCTCGTCGTCAGCGCCACGGGATCGCCCGGGTCGCGTGCCCGCCTGCTGGACGTCGCGGCGTCGGTGAACGACCTCGTGCGCGCGGTCGGGTTCCGCCAGTCGGCCGCGGGGCTGACGTGCGTCGTCGGCCTGGGCGCGGCGTTCTGGGACGCGGTGCGCCCGCCCGGGGCGCCGCGGCCCGAGGGGCTCCACCCGTTCCGGGCCGTGCAGGGCGCCGTGCACGACGCGCCGTCCACCCCCGGCGACGTGCTGTTCCACGTCCGCGCCGACCGGGCCGACCTCACGTTCGAGCTGACCCGGCAGGTCATGGCCGCGCTCGGCGACGCGGTGCGCGTCGACGACCACGTGACGGGCTTCCGCTACTTCGACTCGCGCGACCTGCTCGGCTTCGTCGACGGCACCGAGAACCCGACGGGACGGTCGGCCGCAGGCGCCGCGATCATCGCGGACGGGCCCTTCGCGGGCGGGAGCCACGTCGTGGTGCAGAGGTACGTGCACGACCTCGCGGCGTGGGGCGCGCTGCCCGTCGAGGCGCAGGAGCGCATCATCGGGCGGACCAAGCTCGACGACGTCGAGCTAGCGGACGACGTGCAGCCCCCGGACTCGCACGTCTCGCTCAACACGATCGTCGACGACGACGGCACCGAGCGCGACGTCCTGCGCGACAACATGGCGTTCGGCGACCCGTCCACGGGCGAGTTCGGCACCTACTACATCGCGTACGCCGCGGACGTCGGCGTCGTGGAGCGCATGCTGGACAACATGTTCGTGGGGAACCCGCCGGGCCGGTACGACCACATCCTCGACGTGTCCACGGCGCTGACGGGGACGTCGTTCTTCGTCCCCTCGCTCGACCTGCTCGAGTCCCTGGCCGACGACGCCCCGGACGACCTCGGCCAGGACACGCCCGCCGACCCGGGTCCCGCGACCGCGGAACCCGCCGCACCCCCCGCACCCGCCACCACCGCGCCCGTCGGTTCGCTCGCGATCGGGTCGCTGAAGGGAGAGCCGTCGTGAGCACCTCGGAACCGGACCTGGGCTCGGTCGTCCCCACGAGCGGCGCCGGCGCGCCCGGGGACTCGAACCTGCACCGCTGGCTCGCGCCCGTCACCGACGCGGCGTGGGAGGAGATCGCCGACGAGGCGCGGCGCACGTTCGTGCGCAACGTCGCCGGGCGGCGCGTGGTCGACGTGACGGGCCCGCTCGGCTTCGGCACGGCGTCCGCCCGCACGGGCCACGTCACCGACGTCGAGGCGCCGCACGACGGCATCCGGGCGCGCCTGCGCGACGTCGTGCCGCTCGTCGAGCTCCAGGTGCCGTTCACGGTGTCCCGGCAGGCGGTCGACGACGTCGCGCGAGGCTCCAAGGACTCGGACTGGCAGCCCGTCAAGGACGCGGCCACCGCGCTCGCACGCGCCGAGGACCGCGCCGTGTTCGAGGGGTACGCGGCCGCCGGGATCCGCGGCATCGGTCCCGGGTCGGACAACCCCCCGATCGCGGTCCCCACCGACCCGCGCGACCTGCCGGACGCCGTCGCCGCCGCGCAGACCGAGCTGCGGCTCGCGGGCGTGGAGGGCCCGTACGCGCTCGTGCTCGACGCCGACCTGTACACCGCGGTGTCCGAGACCCGCGACCACGGGTACCCGATCCGCGAGCAGCTCGAGCGCATGGTGCAGCGCGACATCGTGTGGGCGCCCGCGCTGCGCGGCGGCTACCTGCTCACCACGCGCGGCGGGGACCACGAGCTGACGATCGGGCAGGACGTGTCCATCGGCTACCTCGACCACACCGCCGACGAGGTGCGCCTCTACCTGCTCGCCTCGCTCACGTTCCAGACCTACACCGCCGAGGCGTCCGTCCACCTCACGCGCTGACCCGCGTCCCGGGCTCGCGCCGGCCGGCTCCTCCGCCGCCCGCTCAGCCCGGGAGGACGACGGCGGGCGCCGCGAGCACGAGCAGCACGACGCACACGCCCGCCACCGCCATCGACAGCGCGAACGGGGCGCGGCTGCGCGGTCGCACCACGCCCACGACCCCGGCGGCGACCGCGAGCCCGACGGCGGCCCCGCCCAGGGCCGCGCGCGCGGCGTCCGGCGCACCGGGCGGAGCGAGCACGACGAGCACCGCGGCGACGCCGAGCAGCACGGGGGCGAGCACGCTGCTCGCGCGCCGCCCGAGCCGGTGCGGCAGGCCCCGCACCCCGGTCGCGGCGTCGTCCTCGAGGTCCGGCAGCGTGTTCGCGACGTGCGCGCCCACGCCCAGCAGCGCCGCGGCCCCCACCGCCCACGGCGCGGGCCGGCCGTCCCCGGGCGCGGCGAGCACGACGAACACCGCCAGCAGGCCGAAGGAGAGCGCGTACGGGGCCCACGACCACCACGTCGCCTTGAGCAGCGCGTTGTAGGACCACGCGCTCGCGACCGCGACGACGTGCACCAGCCCCGGCACCACGCCCGTCGCGAGCGAGAGCACCACGCACGCGCCGAGGGCCACGAGCGCCGCCGTGCGCAGGGCCGCGGGCGTGACGAGACCGGTCACGACGGGCTTGTCGGCGCGCCCGACCGCGAGGTCGCGGCGCGCGTCGAGCCAGTCGTTGCTCCACCCGACCGAGAGCTGGCCGGCGAGGACCGCGAGCGCGACGAGCGTCGTCGTGCGAGCGCCGGCACCGATCCCGGCCGAGAGCGCGAGCGCGAACGCGGTGACCATCACGGTCGGCGGGAAGTGGCTCGCGACGACGAGCCCCCGCACGAGCCCCCGCGGGCGACCGGTCACCATGGCGGCAACCTAGCCCGCCGGCGGGCCCCGCGCCCGGCACCGGAGCCGTGTCCGCCATCGGCCCCCTCCCCCGCGCGGGCCGACCGGGCCGGTGGGACGATGCGGGCATGTCGCGCGTCGTCGCCGTCGGGACCTCGCTTCCCGACCATGCGTACCGCCAGGACGAGATCTCCCGGGTCACGAGCGAGCTGCTCACCGACGACCCGGTGCGCCGTGCGCTCACGCGCCGCCTGCACGCCCACGCGGGCGTGGAGACCCGTCACCTCGCGCTGCCGATCGAGGACTACGGCGGGCTGTCGTTCGGCTCGGCCAACGACACGTTCCTCGCTCTCGGCACCGACCTCGCGGAGCGCGCCTGCCGGGCCGCGCTCGACGACGCGGGGCTGGGCGCGGACGAGGTGGACCACGTCGTCCTGACGACCGTCACGGGCGTCGGCGCGCCCACGCTCGACGTCCTCGTGGCCGCCCGGCTCGGCCTGCGCACCGACGTGCGACGCACCCCGTCGTTCGGGTGGGGCTGCGCCGGGGGCGCGGCGGGGCTCGCCCGCGCGGACGACCTGCTGCGCGGGCGGCCGCGCGACGTCGCGCTCCTCGTCGCGGTCGAGCTGTGCTCCCTCACGCTGCAGCGCGGCGACCCCTCGACGGCGAACCTCGTCGCGTCGGGCCTGTTCGGCGACGGCGCGGCCGCGGCCGTCCTCGTGGGCGACGAGCACCCGCTCGCGCGGCGCCCCGGCCCGTACGGGCGGGCCGCGCGCGACGGCGGGCGGGCGCGCGGGGCGCGCGTCGTCGACTCCCGCTCGCACCTGCACCCGGGCACGACGGGCGACCTGGGGTGGCGCGTGGGCGACACGGGGTTCGAGATCGTGCTGTCCGCGCGCCTGCCGGAGCTCATCGGGGCGCACCTGCTCGGGGACGTCAAGGCGCTCCTCGCCGAGCACGACCTCGAGCCGGCCGACGTCGGCGCCTGGGTCGTGCACGCGGGCGGCCCGCGCGTCCTGGACGCCGTGCGCGACGCGCTGGGGCTGGCGGAGGAGGACCTCGCGCTGAGCCGTGCCTCGCTGCGCGAGGTCGGGAACCTGTCGTCCGCGTCCGTGCTGCACGTGCTCGCCGCGACGCTCGGACGCGACCGCACGCCGTCCGGCACGCCCGCCGTCCTCATGGCCTTCGGCCCCGGGGTCAGCACCGAGCTCGTGCTCCTGCGCCTCGACGGTCGCGGGGCGCCGCGGTCGGGGGCACGCGGATGAGCCTCGCCTGGTACGTCGTGCTCGTCGGCGCCACCGCCGTCGAGCGGCTCGCGGAGCTGGTCGTGTCCGCGCGCAACGCCCGCTGGTCCTTCGCGCGCGGCGGCGTCGAGTCGGGCCGGGGGCACTTCCCCGCCATGGTCGCCCTGCACACCGGCCTGCTCGTCGCGTGCGTGGCCGAGGCGTGGCTCGCCGACCGGCCGTTCCTGCCCTGGCTGGGCTGGCCCATGCTCGTCCTCGTGCTCGCGAGCCAGGGCCTGCGCTGGTGGTGCATCGCGACGCTCGGCCCACGGTGGAACACGCGCGTCATCGTCGTGCCCGGGCTCCCGCTCGTGGCGCGGGGCCCGTACCGGTGGCTGCGCCACCCCAACTACGTCGCGGTCGTCGTCGAGGGCGTCGCCCTCCCCCTGGTGCACTCGTGCTGGGTCACGGCGCTCGCCTTCACCGTCCTCAACGCCGTGCTCCTGGCGCGGTTCCGCATCCCCGCCGAGGAGCGCGCGCTCGCGCTCGCCACCGCGGGCGGGCCCCGCCCGGCGTCGTCGTGACCGTCGCGCGCACCGACGTGCTCGTCGTCGGCGGCGGGCCCGTCGGGCTCGCCGCCGCGCTGCACGCCCGCCGGGCCGGGTACGACGTCGTCGTGGTCGACCGCCGCGCGGGCGTCATCGACAAGGCGTGCGGCGAGGGGCTGCTGCCCGGCGCGCTCGCCGCGGTGCTCGACCTCGGCGTCGACCCGCCCGGGCACCGGCTCGCGGGCATCAGCTACCGCGACGCCGAGCGCCACGCCGACCACCCGTTCGCCGCCGGGCCGGGACGCGGCGTGCGGCGCACCGCCCTGCACGCGGCGCTGCGCCAACGCGCGCTCGCGGAGGGCGTGACGATCGAGCACGCGACCCTGCGCGCGCTGCACCAGGACGAGCGCGGGGTGGAGGTCGCGCTCGACGCCGCGCGCGCCGAGGGCGGGGCACGCTCGGTCGTGCGTGCCGGCTGGGTGCTCGGCTGCGACGGTCTCCACTCCACCGTCCGGCGCCTCACCGGGCTCGATGCGACGCCGCGCGGGCGCGCCCGGTTCGGGCTGCGCACCCACTACTCCGTCGCCCCCTGGAGCGACCTCGTCGAGGTGCACTGGGCCCCGCACGCCGAGGCGTACGTGACCCCGGTGGGTCCCGACGTCGTCGGCGTCGCCGTGCTCACCCATCGCGCCCCCGCGAGCCGGGAGACGGGCTCCGGGCCCCGGAGCGGTGCCACCACGGGGCTGGACGCCTTTCCTGAGCTCGCGCAGCACCTGCGCGGCGCACCGGTGCTGGGCCGCGTGCGCGGGGCCGGGCCGCTGCGTCAGCGGGCCCGACGGCGCACGGCCGGGCGCGTGCGCCTCGTCGGCGACGCGTCCGGGTACGTCGACGCGCTCACGGGCGAGGGCGTGCGCGTCGGGCTCGCCCAGGCCGACGCCGTCGTGCGCCACCTCGACGACGCCGCGGCCTACGAGCGGGCGTGGGTCCGCGCGACGCGCGACTACCGCGTCCTGACCACGGGCCTGCTCGCCTGGGCGGGCAGCCCCGCCCGCGGCGCGATCGTGCCCGCCGCGAGCGCCGCCCCGTGGCTGTACGGGGCGGTCGTCGAACGCCTCGCCCGCTGACCCGCTGCTCCCGCCCGGAGCGTGTCGCGCCCGGGGACCGCTGGGAGCCGACGTCGTGTGGGTGCGGGCGGCTACGGTGCCGCCCATGACCTCGCTCGACCTGCACGTCGTCCCCGACCGCTTCCTCCTCGGGCACGTCCCGGGTGCCACGTTCCCCGAGGACGACGAGTGGGTGGCGCTCGTGCGCGCCCCGGAGGGGCTCACGGTCGTGCGGCACGCGTCGCCGTTCGACGAGGCCGAGCGGTGGGCCGGGTTCTACGGCTCGGCCCACGGGCTGGAGACGACGGGCGTCCTCGCGTCCGTCGTCGGCCCGCTCGCCGAGGCGGGCATCCCCGTCTTCGTCGCGTCCACGTTCCACGCCGACCTCGTGCTCGTGCCCGAGGCGCGCCTCGACCCGGCGACGCGCGCGCTGCGCGACGCCGGGCACGCCGTCGCCGGCCCCCGCTGAGGCCCGCGCCGGTCCCCGCTGAAGCCAGGGCGTGCGTCAGTCGCGCGTCACCGCCGCGGCAGCGGCGAGGAGGTCGCGCGCGCGCTCGCGGGTGAGGAACGCCAGCACCGCGTCCTTCTCCCCCACGCGCACGCGGTCGGCGACCTCGAAGCCGAGCGCGCGCATCCGGGCGTGGGCGCGCGCGTTCGCCGCGTCCGGCTCGACGACGACGCGGTCCACGCGCGCGTCGGCGAAGCAGAACGCGACGAGCAGCGGGCCGACCGCGCCCCACAGGTCCACGCCCCGGGGCCCGCGCGCCCCGAGCAGGAAGTGCGCGCCGACGTCGCCCGGCCGCACCGGGTACGCCTCGCCGACCGGGTCGTGCTCCGGCTCGTACGTCTGGAGCAGCGCCACGGGCGCGTCGTCCCACCGCACGAGGAACGCGTGGTGCGTGGGCAGCGAGCCGACGTACGCGTACAGGTCGCGCAGCTCCGCCCGGGACAGCTCCGCGAGCCCCCAGAAGCGCGCCCACGGCCGGGTCACCCAGTCGTGCAGCACGTCGAGGTCGGCAACGGGGTCGAGCACGCGCAGCGTCAGCCGGCCACCGGACGGGGCCTCGTGCGTCACCAGGAGCTCGCCCGGCACCCCCGTCAGCAGCCGCCTGCTTGCGAGGGGAGCGACGTCGGCAGCGGGCGCGGGGAGGTCGGCCTCGTCACCCGGTCCGGTCGGCACGTCGGGGCGGGTCGCGGTCCTCGCGGGGGTCGTCAACGGGTCTCCTCGTGGCGCAGCAGGGTCCAGTCGGTCACGACCGGGACGGTCTCGGCGTCGGCCCATGCGGCGAGCTGGTCGGCGAAGTGTGGCGAGCGCGGGTCCCCGCTCGCGCCGAACGGCACGCCCCACCGGCTCGCGCCGCGGTCGTCCAGGTCCCACACCCACCGCGCGACCGACCCACGCACGCACACGTCGCTGATCCCGGGCACGCTCGCGGTGCAGCGCACGGTGTCCGTGTCCCCGGCGAGCGGCAGCGACGGCACGCGCGGCGCCGCGGCGCCCGGCACGTCCAGGAGCACGTGCAGGCCGAGCACCCGGTGGGTGTCGCCCCACACGGGCGCGGCCCCCGTCGGCCTCGGGTCTCTCGTGTCGTGGTCGTCCGCGTCCCCGAGCCCGCGGACCACCTCGCCCAGCGCGCCCCACGCCTCGCCCGCACCGTCGATCCCCAGCCAGTCAGCACCGAGCAGTGCTGGCAGGGCGTCCGCGACGCGCGCCGTGACCGAGAGCCACGGGGTGAAGACCGGGTCGAGCCCGTGCGGCACGTGCAGGGGCGCGAGCGCCGGGTGCGCGGCGACCCGGCGCGCGAGCGCAGCGCGCCACGCGGCGAACAGGGCCGCGTCGGCGCTGTCGGAGTCCATGCGGCGGTCCCACGCGCGCAGGCGGTGGGCCGCCCGGACCGACCGGAGGTCGCGCCCGTCCGCGGACCTACCGACGGCCCCGGGGGTGCGCTCGCCACCGGCCTCTTCGCCCGAGGGCCCGGAGCCCGCGGTCTGGTCGAGCCAGCGCAGCAGCTCGTCCGCGGCGCCGAGCCGCGTGTCCGCGTGCACGCGCGACTGGTCCGCGGCCGTCCCGTCGCCACCGGCCGCGTCGAGCAGCGCGCGGATGCGCCGCGCGCGGTGGGGTGGTGCGTAGGTGTGGCCGAGGTCGATCTCCGGGCGCGCGGGGCGCTCGTTCGCGTCGACCGCGACGTCCTCCACGACCACGGGACCGGGCGGGACGACCCAGGGGCGGGCGCGCGCGGCGTCGGACCACGCCGGCAGCGGCAGGGTCCGGTCCGCCACGTCCCGGTGCGGCACGCGGCCGGCGGTGACCGACAGCACCGTGTCCCGGTCCGCCGCCAGGACGCGGTCCACCGGGTCGACCCACGTCGCGAACGCGTCCGTGACGTCGCGCGCCGAGCGGGCGCGCAACAGTCGCCGCCACGCGGCGACGCCGAGGTCGGCGTCGACGCGCGCGGGCAGGCGGACCGCGAACGTGCGGTCGGGCTCGTCCGGGCCGCCGGTCACGACGACGCCGCGCGCCGTCTCGACCGTCTCCACCCGGTGCTCCACGGGCCCGCCGGCGGCGCGCACGCGCACGGTCGCGACGACGACGTCCGCGCGCTCCGGCCCGTCCGGCCCGAGCGACTCCACCCCGCCGTCGGCGGTCCGTCGCAGCCGCTCGGCGACGACGTCGACGTGGTGCGCCATCGCGTTCGTCACGCCCCAGGCCGCGGCCCCGGCGTGGCCGAAGTGCGGGAGCCCGGGCACGCCCGGGAACGCGAGACCCACGACGTCGAAGTCGTCGCACGCGAGCCGCACCTGCTGGTAGACCCCAGGCAGCTCGAGCAGGCGGTGCGGGTCGCCCGCGAGGAGCGGCGCCCCGCTCCGGGTTCGCCCGCCCGCGAGCGCCACGCGTTCGACCCCGAGCCGGGGCCGCCGTCCACGGCGAGCAGGTCGAGCACGTCGGTGAGCGGCACGTCGGGCCGCGACCGTGCGACGGCGGACCCGAGCGTGCGGGCGACGTGGTCGCGCCACAGCACGTGCGGGAAGCCGGAGAAGAGGACGTGCGCGACGAGGAACACGCCGAGCGGCGCCCACTCGGGCCACGGCTCGTGCGGCGGCAGGTCGCCCCCGCCGGGCCGTCCCGGGTCGGCGAGCGCGTGCAGCTCAGGCACGTCGCGCCCCCGCGCCAGGCCCTCGTTGACGCCCGCGGTGTACGCGTCGACCCAGGCGCGGTCGTCGTCCCCGAGCGCCGCGTAGGCGCGGCGCGCGGTGTCGGCGAGGCGCACGCGGTGGGCGAACCGGTCCCAGGCGAGGCCGGGCTCGCCGAGGCGCTCGGCGAGACGGCTCTCGGCGCGCCACCGGTCGACCTCGATCTGCCAACCGCGGTCGAGCGCGGTGACGTACCCCTGGCCGCGCGCGAGGGAGAGCTCGTCGGCGGCGCGCAGGTGCGGCACGCCCCAGGCGTCGCGGTGCACGGTGAACCCGCCGGGCGGGACGACCGGCACCCCCGGAGCGCCCACGTCAGGCGTCCCGTGCGGCGGGGTTGGCGAGGGTGCCCGCGTACAGGAGGGACGCGGACTGGTCGGCGAGGTCGACCATCTGGAGCGTGTTGCGCAGCTGGAGCCGGTTGAGGCACGAGTGCGCGAACCGGGGTGCGCGCAGGTCGACGCCGCTGCGCAGGTCCGGGTGGTCGGCGCGGTGGGCGTCGAGGCACTCGGTGACGAGGCGCCAGAACCGGTCCTCGGGCAGCACCCCGTCCCCGGCGAGGATCGCGGCGAGGTGGCGCAGGACGCCGTCGTAGACGTCGGTGAAGACCGCGAGCGCCTTCTCCTCGTCGTCGACGACGGCGCGCACGCGCTCGACCCCGGGCGGGAGCGGCGCGTCCCCGAGGACGGCGACCTCCTCGCCGACGTCCTTCATGACCGCGCGGACGACGACGTGGTCGCGCAGGACGAGGATGAGGTTCTCCCCGTGCGGCATGAACGCGAGGTCGTGCGCGAGCAGGGCGTGGGCGAGGGGCCGCAGGTAGGCGTCGAGGTAGGCGCGCACCCAGTCGGCGGGGTCGAGCCCGGAGGCCCGCACGAGCGCGGTCGCGTGGGCGGCGCCGTCGGGGTCGCGGTGCAGGAGCGAGGCCATGGTGGCCAGGCGCTCCCCGGGTGCGGTGCGCGGCACGGGGCTCTCGCGCCACAGCGCGGCGAGCATCTTGCGGTGCGCGGACGGGGTCGTGGTGCGGTGGTAGACGTCGCCGGTGTACCCGATCGAGGCGAGCTCGCGCAGCACGGTGAAGCCACGCCCGCCGAGCTCCGGGTCGGCGGCGACGAGGTCGGCCACCCAGTCGTTGATCGCCGGGGTGTCGCGCATGTAGGCGGGCGACAGCCCGCGCAGGAACCCCATGTTCTGGATCGCGAGCGCGACCTTGACGTAGTGGCGGCGGGGCCGGGTGAGGTTGAACAGCGTCCGGATCGACTGCTGCGGCTGGTACTCGTCGGCTCCCTGGCCGACCGGGACGAGATCGCCGCGCGCGACGTCGGCGGCGAACGTGATGGGGACGCGGTGCTCCCACTGCCACGGGTGCACGGGCAGGTAGAGGTAGTCGGCCGGGTCGAGGCCGCGCGCGGCGAGCCGGTCGGCGAACGCGGCGCGCTCGTCGGGCGTGAGCTCGGCCCCGTAGTGCGTCTCCTCGTCGAGCCCCGCTCCCAGCGCGAGGTGCGTGTGCGCGCGCCGTGCGGCGAGCCACACGAGGCGCACGCGCCCGCCGTTCTCGGGCGCGTACGCCCGGTACTCCGCGAGACCGAACCCGATGCGCCCGTTGTTGGCGACGAACCCCGGGTGCCCCTCGGTCATCGCGGCCTCGACCTCCTGGAAGGAGGCGCCCAGCAGGTCGACGGCGCTCGGGCCGCCGGTGCGCTCGTAGCGCTCGGTCTTGGCGGTCGCGCTCGCGAGCGTCGACGACACCTCCTCGAGGTAGGTGGCGAGCAGGTCGTCGGGGATGTGGAGGTCGGGCTGGAGCTCGACGACGAGGTCGAGCGCGTCGACGGGCAGGTCGCGCGGCGTGCCCACCGGCCCCGGGGGCACGGCGGTGCGGCGGATCGACGCCTCGTCGAGCACCCAGTGCTCCAGCGCGTAGCGGCGTGCGACGAAGCGGTACTCGACGGCGCCGCCCGCGACGGGCAGCACGTACTCGCCGGGGCCGTTCGCCTCGACCGGCCCGACCTCGGCGCGCGGCGCGAGCAGGCGCTCGTGCGTGAGCTCGGCGATCGCCTTGGCGACGAGGTGGCGGTGCGCGCGGTCGGCCAGGTCGGGCCGCAGGTGCGGGGCGAGGTCCACGCCGTCGCCCAGCGGGCTCGCGTCCAGGTCGGCGCGGGTCGCGACCGCGAGGTGCGCCGTCTTGCCCGGCAGCTCGAGCTCGCGCAGCACGCGGAACCCGGCCGCGGCGTTCTTCGCCGCGATCGCGGCGTTGCGCACGTCCGGCTCGACGACGACGCGCCGCCCCCCGCGCCCGGCGGGGTCGAGGCAGAACCGCACGACGGCGCCCATCACCGCGGACGTGAACCCGCTGCGCGCGGGTCCCGCGGGCGGCGCGACGAGCAGGTGCATCCCCACGTCGCCCGGCTCGAGGAGCGCGACGGCGGCGGGGACGTCGGCGAGCGTGACGCGCGCCGGGTCGTAGGTCTCGGCGAGGAACGCGGGCTCGCCGTCGACGCGCCCGAGCCACGCGTCCTGGTGCGGGTCGGCGGCGACCTCGGCGAGGTAGGTGCGCACGCCGTCCACGTCGAGGTGGCCGAGCTGCCAGAACGCCGAGCGCGGGTGGGCGAGCCAGCCCTGCACGAGCGCGGCGTCGCGCGCCGGGTCGACGGCGTCGAGCGAGACGTCCGCTCGGCCCGCGCCGAGGCGGACCCGCACCGCGAACGCGGGGTCCGGGGTCGCGGCCGGGGCGCCGTCGCCCGTCGGGACCGCGGACGGCGGCGGGGTGGTGGTCACCGTGCTCATCGGGCCTCCCCTCCTGCGCGCTCGCCGGCGGGCAGGGGCACGCCCGCAGGGTGCGTGGCGGCAGACGTGGCCGCGTCGTCGGGCAGGCCGAACGTCTGGAAGGCGATGCGCTCCTCCACCGGGTACACCTCGCGCCCCGTGACGGTGCGCAGCACCACGGCGTTGCGCCACGCGGCGAACCCGAGGTCCGGCGCGGTGATGCCGTGCGTGTGCTCCTCGCCGTTGAGCACGTGCACGCGGCGCGCGTCGTCGACCGTGTAGTCGCGCGCGACGTCGAACCGCCCGAGCTCGTCGAACCGGAGCAGGTGGCGCACGGGGTCGAGGAACGCGGGCACCGCCGCGGCGTAGCCCGTCGCGGCGACGAGCGCGCGCGTGCGGCGCTCGACCTCGACGCCGAGCTGGGCGTGGCGCAGGCGCAGCACGTACTCCCCCGCCGCACCGGCCCCCGGCTCGTAGCGCGCGGCCACGACCTCGGTGTCCGTGAGCAGCGTCGTCGGCACCGGGTGGTCCAGGCTCAGCCGGTACAGGGCGTCGTAGATCTCGTCCACGAGGTCGCCGCTGATCCCCTTGTACAGGCCGCGCTGCTCGCGACCGAGGAGCTGGCGCAGCTCGAGCGGCAACGCGTGGAAGTGGTCGGTGTACTCCGGCGACGTCATCTCGAGCGTGAGCTTGGTGTACTCCATGGGGAAGAAGCGCGGCGAGCGCGTCACCCAGTCCAGCCGGTACCCGGGGCCGTGCGCGCCGCCGTGCACGCCGTCGAGCAGGTCGCGGTACACCTCGGCGGCCGACTGGCCGCTGCCGACGACCGTGACCGACCCGGAGGCGGCGAGCGCGTCGCGGTGCGGCAGGTACTGGGCGCTGTGCACGACCGGCCCGGCACCCTGGTGCTCGCCGCGCGCGACCTCGTCCGCGAGCGCCCGCAGCGCGGGCGGCAGCACCGGGGCGGTGCCGACGCCGAGCACGAGGTGACGACCCCGGTGCTCCTCGGTACCCGTGACGGCGCCGTCCGCGTCGAGGACCTCGGCCCGCACGACGAACGCGTCGGCGACCGCGTCGTGCTCGACGGCGACGACGCGCCGCGACCAGCGCAGCGAGGTCAGCCGCGCCGCGACCCAGCGGCAGTAGGCGTCGTACTCGGCGCGCAGCGGGTAGAACGACTCGCGGATGTAGAACGGGTAGAGCCGGCCCGTGGCCTTGAGGAACGCGAGGAACGAGTACGGCGACGTGGGGTCGGCCATGGTGACGAGGTCCGCGAGGAACGGGACCTGGATCGTCGCGCCCTCGATCATCATGCCGGGGTGCCAGCGGAACTCCGGCGCGGCGTCGAGGAAGACGGCGTCGACGTCGTCGAGCGGCGCGGACAGCGCGGCGAGGCCGAGGTTGAACGGCCCGATGCCCACCCCGACGACGTCCCGCACGCGGGCAGGGTCGTGGCTCGCGGCGTCGTGGTTCACCGGGTCGTGGCTCACGGTCGCGGCGCTCATCGGGCCACCGCCCCGACCGTCGCGAGCGAGGCGACCAGGTCCGCGGCGTGCGCGTCGTCGCCGTCCTCGTCGCCCAGCAGCGCGTCGCGCTCGACGAGCGCCTGCGCGGTCGTGCGCACGAGGTCGAGCATGTGGCGCACGTCGGCGAGGGTGACCGTCGGGTTGAGGAGCGTGAGCTTGAGGCACGGGACGCCGTCGAGCACGGTCTTGGCGACGATCGCGCGCCCCGACTCGAAGAGCACGCGCCGCACGAGCGGGACGAGCCGGTCGGCGTGCTCCGCGGACAGGCCCGGCGGCTCGTAGCGGAACAGGACCGTGGAGAGGTCGGTGCGCCCGAGCACGCGCAGGTCGGGGTCGTGGGCGAGGTCGGCGTGCACCGCCGGGGCGAGGTCGCACACCGCGTCGACCATCGCACCGATCCCGTCGGGGCCGAGCGCGCGCAGCGTCGCCCAGAGCTTGAGCGCGTCGAAGCGCCGGGTCGTCTGGAGCGACACGTCGACCTGGTTGGGCTCGGCGTTCTCGCGCGGGTTGAGGTAGTCCGCGTGGTGGGCGACGCGTTCCAGGTCGGCGCGGTCGCGCACGATCAGGGCGCTCGCGGACACGGGCTGGAAGAAGGCCTTGTGGTAGTCGACGGTCACCGACCGCGACCGCTCGATCCCGTCGAGCAGGTGCCGGCGCGTCGGGGACACGAGCAGCCCGCAGCCGTACGCGGCGTCGACGTGCAGCCACACGTCCGTCGCGTCGCACACGTCCGCGACCGCCGCGAGGGGGTCCACGCAGCCGCGGTCGGTCGTGCCCGCGGTCGCGACGACCGCCATGACGAGGTCGCCCGCCGCGCGCACCGCGCCGATCGCCGCCGCGAGCGCCACGGGGTCGAGGCGGCCGTCGGCGTCGGACGCGACGTGGACCACGGCGTCGTCGGCCAGGCCGAGCAGGAGGGCCGAGCGGGCCACGCTGAAGTGGCTCGACGCGGCCGCGAGGACGCGCAGGCGCGGCAGCACGGCCGACCGCCCGGGTCCGCCCGCGCGGGCCGCGCGCTCGACGGCGCGTTCCCGGGCGAGGAAGAGCGCGTGCAGGTTGGACTGCGTGCCTCCGGAGGTGAGCACGCCGTCGCCGGCGGCGTACCCGACCCGGCGCGCGGTCCACGCGACGACGCGGCGCTCCATGAGGGTCGCCACCGTCGACTGGTCGAACGTGTCGACGGACGTGTTGATCGCCGCGAGCATCGCCTCGGCGCCGACGGCGGGCAGCGCGACCGGGCAGTTGAGGTGGGCGGCGTACGCGGGGTCGTGGAACCACACGGCGTGGGTCGCGTAGAGGTCGGCTGCCTCGCGCAGCGCGGCGTCGGTGCCGAGGCCCGGGGCGTCGAGGTCGACCGCGTCGACGAGCTCCGCGAGGTGGGCGCGGCTCGCGCCCGACCAGGGCTGGGTGACCGCGGCCGCGCGCGCCGCGACGTCGTCGACGACGGCGTGCAGGGTGCTCGCGTAGTCGCCCGCGGTCGCGCCCGTGAGCAGGGCCGGGGCGGTCGAGGTACCGTGCGCGGGCGCGACGGATCGTGCTGAGAGCATGCGAGGCTCCAAGTACGGGGAGAGGACCGCCACGGATCGCAGCGGGACAACCTGAGGTTTGCCTTGCCTAACCTAGCGCAGCGACGGCGATCGTCAAGAGTGACCTGCGCCACGCCGCCGTGGACGCGCGGGCACCGCGGCGAGAGGATGGCACTCGCCCGTCCGTGGCTCCCGAGGAGGCCGTGTGGAACCGACCGTCGCGACGACCCGCCCCGCCATCGTCACCGTGGACGACGACCCCGGGGTCTCGCGCGCGGTCGCGCGCGACCTGCGCCGCCGCTACGGCGACCGGTACCGCATCGTGCGCGCCGAGTCGGGAGCCGAGACGCTCGACGCGCTGCGCGAGCTCGCGCTGCGGGGCGAGGACGTCGCCGTCGTGCTCGCCGACCACCGCATGCCCGGCATGACCGGCGTCGAGCTCCTCGAGCAGGCGATGGACCTCTTCCCCGCCGCCCGCCGCGTGCTGCTCACCGCCTACGCGGACACCGAGGCCGCGATCGAGGCGATCAACGTCGTCGACCTCGACTACTACCTGCTCAAGCCGTGGGACCCGCCCGAGGAGAAGCTCTACCCCGTCGTGGACGCCCAGCTCGAGGCGTGGTCCGCCACCGACCGACGCCGGCCGGCCGAGACGGTCGTCGTCGGGCACCGGTGGTCGGCGCGGTCGTCGCAGGTGCGCGAGTTCCTCGCGCGCAACCGCGTGCCCTACCGCTGGTACCCGTCGGAGTCCGCCGAGGGCGCGCGGTTGCTCACCGCCGCGCAGACCGACGGCGAGGCCCTCCCCCTCGTGGTGACGCCGGAGGGCGAGGCGCTCGTCGCGCCCGACGACGCGACGCTCGCCGAGCGCGTCGGGCTCGCCACGCGGCCCGCGGCCGACTTCTACGACCTCGTCGTCGTCGGCGGCGGCCCCGCCGGCCTGAGCGCCGCGCTCTACGGGGCGTCCGAGGGGCTGCGGACGGTGCTCGTCGAGCGCACGGCCACGGGCGGGCAGGCCGGGCAGAGCTCGCGCATCGACAACTACCTCGGCTTCCCCGACGGGATCTCCGGCGCGCAGCTCGCCGAGCGCGCGCGGCGCCAGGCCGTGCGGTTCGGTGCGGAGATCGTCACGACGCGCGACGCGGTCGAGCTCGACGTCGACGGCCCGGCACGCAGCGTGCGCTTCCCCGACGGCACGTCGATCGACGCGCACACCGTCATCCTCGCCTCGGGCGTGTCCTACCGGCTGCTCGACGGCCCCGGGCTCGGCGACCTCGTGGGGCGCGGCGTGTTCTACGGGTCGGCGCTCACGGAGGCCTCGGCCTGCCACGACCAGGAGGTGTACGTCGTCGGCGGCGCGAACTCCGCGGGGCAGGCGGCGCTCTACCTGGCCCGCGAGGCCAAGCGGGTCACGCTCGTGATCCGCGGCGACTCCCTCGCCCGCTCGATGTCGTCCTACCTCGTCGAGCAGGTCGAGGCCCACCCGCGGGTGCGCGTCCTGACCCGCACGGAGGTCGTCTCCGCGTCGGGGGACGGCCACCTGGAGCACCTCGAGCTGCACGACCTCGACACCGGCGGGACCACGCGCGTCGAGTGCGGGTGGGCGTTCGTGTTCATCGGCGCCGCACCCCGCACCGACTGGCTCGACGGCGTCGTCGCGCGCGACCCGCGCGGGTACGTCCTCGCCGGGCCCGACCTGCTGCGCGACGGCGCCCCGCCCGCCGGGTGGACGCTCGACCGCCCGCCGTACCACCTCGAGACGTCCGTGCCCGGCGTGTTCGCCGCCGGCGACGTGCGCTCGGAGTCCGCCAAGCGCGTCGCGTCCGCCGTGGGCGAGGGCGCCATGGCCGTCATGCTCGTGCACCGCTACCTCGAACAGCTCTGACCGCCCCGTCCCACGCGACACAGCCCCGACCCGAGACCCGGAGGCGACACCGTGACCAGCACCGAGGACCCCACCACGACCCCGCCCACCCCGGGCGCCTCCGCTGCGGCGGCCGCCCGCGGGTGGCTGCCGTGCGACGTCGACGAGCTGCGCGCGACGTTCCTCTTCGAGCACCTCACCGACGACCAGCTCGCCTGGCTGTGCGCCACCGGCCACGTCGAGCGCCACGACGCGGGCTGGCTGTTCCACGAGGGCACGCCCGCCGAGGCGTTCTACGTCCTGCTCGACGGCGGCGTCGCGCTCTACCGGCGCGTCGGCGAGGACGAGGTCGAGGTCTCGCGCACGCACCAGGTCGGCGTCTACATGGGCGCGTGGAACGCGTACCTCGGCGACCGACTCCCCCAGACCTACCTGCACTCGGCGCGCGCCCTGGAGCCCTCGCGCCTCTTCGTCCTCGAGGCGCACGACTTCGCCAAGCTCATGACGGAGTGGTTCCCCATGGCCGTGCACCTGCTCGAGGGCGTGTTCTGGGGCACGCGCGACGCGCAGCAGCTCGTCGGGCAGCGCGAGCGGCTGCTCGCCCTCGGGTCGCTCTCCGCGGGCCTGACGCACGAGCTCAACAACCCCGCCGCGGCCGCGGTCCGCGCGACCGGGACGCTGCGCGAGCGCGTCGCGGCCATGCGGCACAAGCTCGCGCTCATCGCCGACGGCCCCTACGACCGCGCCACCCTCGCCGAGCTCATCCGGCTCCAGGAGGAGGCGCTCGAACGCTACGCGGACACTCGCACGGCGGACGCCGTCGGCGCGCTGGAGACGTCCGACCTCGAGGACCGCCTCACCGACTGGCTCGACGACCACGGCCTGCCCGAGGGCTGGCGCGTGTCGCCCGCGCTCGTCCAGGCCGGGATCGACGAACCGTGGCTCGACCGCGTCGCCGAGCGCGTCGACGCCGGTGCGCTCACCGGCGCGGTGAGCTGGCTCGCGTACACGATCGAGACCGAGCAGCTCATGGCCGAGATCGAGGACGCGACCGTGCGCATCTCCACGCTCGTCGGCGCGGCGCGCCAGTACTCCCAGCTCGACCGCGCGCCCTTCCGGCCGGTCGACCTGCACGAGCTCCTGGACTCGACCCTGACGATGCTCGACCACGCGCTCGCGGGCGTCGAGGTCGTGCGCCGCTACGACACGACCCTGCCGCCCGTGCCCGTCTACGCGGCCGAGCTCAACCAGGTGTGGACCAACCTCGTCGAGAACGCCGCGCAGGCGATGGGCGGGTCCGGCACGCTCACGGTCACGACCCGCCGCGCCGACGACCGCGCCGAGGTCGAGATCGCCGACACGGGCCCCGGCATCCCCGACGACGTGCGCCCCCGGATCTTCGAGCCGTTCTTCACGACCAAGCCCGTCGGGCAGGGAACCGGGCTCGGCCTCGACATCTCGTGGCGGATCGTCGTCAACAAGCACCACGGCGACCTCACGGTGACGTCCGTGCCCGGCGACACGCGGTTCGTCGTGCACCTGCCGCTCGAGCCCGCGCAGACCCCGCCGCAGCCCGCGCAGACCCCGCGGCCGTGACAGCCCCCGCGCCCGCCGCGGGGACGTCGCCCGTCGGGGAGGAGCGCCACGCGTCGTGGCTCGAGCTCTTCTTCGACCTCGTCGTCGTCGCGGGCATCGGCATGCTCGCCCACCTGCTCCAGGAGGACCACGACCTCGGCGGGCTCGCCCTCTACGTCGTCGCGTACACGGCGTTCTGGCTCGTGTGGGCGTGCTTCACCACGTACGGGAACGTCGCGGGCGAGGGCGCCCGGGCGCTGCCGATCCTCGCCGGGATGGCCGCGCTCGCCGTGATGATCGCCGCGGTGCCGGGCATCCACGACGAGCACGCGCAGGCGTTCGCCGTCGCGTACGTGGTGGGCCGCCTCGTCGCGGCGCGACCCTGGCGCCGCACGACCGTCGTCGTCGACCTGCCCGTGGTGCAGGCGCTGACCGGCGTCGTGCCGTGGATCGTGTCGTGGTGGTTCGACGGCCAGACCCGGTACACGCTGTGGGCCGTCGGCCTCGGGATCGACCTCCTCCTGCTGCTCACCCTCTCGGGCGAGCGCCTCGTGCAGCGAGCCCAGGAGCGCCTCGACGAGGTCCGCGAGCGCCGGGGTCGTGGACGCGGCGGCCGACGCGACCGCAAGGGGAGCGCCGCCCGGGGACGTTCGGGGCGCGCGCCCGCGGGGCATACCCACGAGGAGCGCGGCCGCGGCGGACGGCGCGGCGCAGGAGGCCCGGCGGATGCTCGGGGACCCGAGGTGCCGACGACGGTCGACGCGGCCGTGAGCGACGTCCCGCACCTCGGCGAACGGCTGGGCCTGTTCGTCATCATCGTGCTCGGCGAGGGCCTCATCCAGGCGATCGACGCCGCGAGCGAGGCCGAGTGGGACCGCACGCTCCTCGTCGCCGGAGCCGGGGCGTTCACGCTGCTGGTGGGTCTGTGGGCCCTCACCGTGCGGTCGGGCTACGCGGGCGTCGCGCTGCTGCGTCCCGCCGGGGTGCCGCCGCGGTCGGCGTGGTTCCTGCACCTGGTGACCACCGGGGCGCTCGCGACGCTCGCGGGCGCGCTCGGGGGCGTCCTGGACCGTCCGGCGCGCGCGCTCGACCCCGGCGAGCTCGCGCTGCTCGTCGGCGCGTTCGCCGTGCACGGGCTCGTGTCCGCGGGGGTGCACGCGGTGCTGCACGACGCGCGCACCGCCGTCCTGCTCGCCGTCCCGGTCGTGGCCGCCGGCGCGGTCGCGTGGCTCGCCGGCGGGACGATCTCGGCCGCCGGCCTGGTCTGGGTGCTGTCGGGTGCGCTGCTGGTACAGCTCGCCCTCGCCGGCCGGCCCCGCGCGGCGCGCGCCCCGGCCGGGGCGGGCACCTGACGCCGGCGACCTGCCCGGGCAAAACCGTGGACGTCGGACGATCGCGGGCATAGCCTCGTGGCGTCCGGTCGAACCCGCCCGGACGCTCGACCATGACGACCGGTGAAGGGGAGGTGGACCCGCGTGCTGCACCAGTGGTCCACCGACCCGTCCCGAAGGGCGCTCCTCAGGTAGACGACGTACGTCGTCCACCCGAAGAGCCGTCCTGGGGCACCGTCCTGGGGCGGCTCTCGTCGTCCTCCCCAGTTCGGGCCCCACGTCACGGCCGCCACGGCCACCGACACGACAGGAGGCGCGACGATGAGCGAGGTGGTCATCTACAACCTCGGCGGCAGCCAGGAGCTCGGCCGCGTGTCGTTGCGCCACGCGATCCGCATGCTGCACCGGCGCGTCGCCGAGGTGCTCGAGGCCGTCGAGGGCGAGACGTTCGGCCCGTACCAGCGGCCGCGCTCGGTCGCGCTCGTGCGGTACGTGCACGCGCGGTGGGTGTACGAGCGCCAGGGTCGCGTGCCGTACTCGCGCGCGGCGCTGCTGCGCCGCGACCGGTACCGCTGCGCGTACTGCGGCGGGACGGCGACGACCATGGACCACGTGGTCCCGCGCTGCCAGGGCGGGACCACGACGTGGCTCAACGCCGTCGCCGCGTGCGAGCCGTGCAACGCGACCAAGGGCGGCCGCACCCCCGAGCAGGCCGGTCTGCGGATGCTCAGACGCCCGTTCGAGCCCACGTTCCGCGACATCTACCCGTCGGCGCCCGCCCCGCGCAGACGCTGACGGGTCCGCCGACCTGCGCTGCGGTCGGCTCCCCAGGCCGCCCGGCCGGTGGCGGTGACACCGGCCGGGCTTCCCTACGCCTGCGCCCTGCCTCCCGGGGCGCGACGCCGTCGACCGTCCGGGACCGGGCGGCGCGCCCTCCCTCCCGATAGAGCCGGTCCGCGTCTCGCACCCACCCCGGGTCCCGGACCGCGCGAGGGAGACCACGATGGCGAGGTTCCGGATCGGGACGTTCAACGTCGAGAACCTGTTCGAACGCCCGCGCGCGATGGCGGGCCCGCTCACCGGCGGCAACCCGGTCCTCGCGGCGCACGCCCGGGTCAACGCGCTCGTCGCCGAGGAGCAGTACGGGCCGGACGTGCGGGCGGAGATCCTGCAGCACCTGGAGACCCTGGGCCTGCTGCGCTCCGACTCCGCGGCGCTCGCGGTGCTGCGCCAGGTGCGCGGCCGGCTCGTGCGTCGCACGGGCTCGCAGGCGGCGGGCACCGCGCGCACCGAGGTCGTCGCCACCGGGCGCGGCGACTGGGTCGGCTGGGTCGACCTCGTCAAGGACCGGGTCGACGAGCTCGCCATGACGCACACGGCGCGCGTCGTCGCCGACGTCGACGCCGACGTCCTGGCCGTCGTCGAGGCCGAGAGCCGGGTCGCGCTCAAGCACTTCACCGACGCGGGAGTCGTCACGCGCGCCGGTCGCCCGGTCTACCCCCACGTCATGGTCATCGACGGCAACGACGACCGCGGGATCGACGTCGGGCTGCTCACGACGCGCCCGTACCGGATCGGGACCGTGCGCTCGCACGTCGACGACCGCGACTCGCGCGGGCGCCTGGTGTTCGGGCGCGACTGCCCGGAGTACGTCGTCGAGCTGCCCGGCGGCGGCACGCTCACCGTGCTGGTCAACCACTTCAAGTCCAAGGGCTACGGCACGCAGGCCGAGTCCGACGCGACCCGGCGCCGCCAGGCGACCCGCACCGCCGCGATCTACGCCGCGCTGCGCGCCCGCGGCGAGGAGAACGTCGTGGTCGTGGGCGACCTCAACGACACCCCGTCGTCCACCCCGCTGCGGCCGCTGCTCGAGGGGACCGACCTGCGCGACGTGAGCGAGCACCCGGCGTTCCGCGGCGACGGGAGGCCGGGCACGTACGGCAACGGGACCGCGGGCCAGAAGATCGACTACGTGCTGCTGTCCCCCGCGCTGTTCGACCGCACCGTCGGCGGGTCGGTGTTCCGCATGGGCGTGTGGGGCGGCACGAAGGGCACGCTGTTCCCCCACTACGACACGATGACGTCGGCGACGCACGCCGCCTCCGACCACGCCGCGCTCTACGCCGACGTGGACCTCGCCTGAGGCACGGCGTCGAACCGGATCGCCCCGGACACCACGAGGTCGGCGCGCGAGCGGGTCGACTCCACGAGGAGCGCGTTGCGCCCGTCGACCTCGTTCGCCCAGGCGGTCGCGGCCTCGACGGTGCGCCCGTGGCGCGTGTGCCGGTCGACGAGGCGCCGCTCGCGCTCGGCGTCGTCCGTGCCGCAGAACCACGCCTCGTCGAGCAGGTCGCGCACCCTCCCCCACGGCTCCTCCGGCACGAGGAGGTAGTTCCCCTCGACCACGACGACCGCGTGCGACGGATCGACGGCGATCTCCCCGGCCACGGGCTCGTCCACCTCGCGGTGGAAGGACGGCGCGTACACGGTGTGGTCGCGCTCCGCGCGCACCCGGCGCAGCAGGGCGACGAAGCCCCAGCCGTCGAACGTGTCGAGCGCGCCCTTGCGGTCGTGGCGGCCCAGCCGGTCGAGCGTCGCGTTCGCGAGGTGGAACCCGTCCATCGGCAGGTGCACCGCCTCCGGTCCGAGCGCCTCCACGAGCCGGAGCGCGAGCGTCGTCTTGCCCGCGCCCGGGCTGCCCGCGATCCCGACGACGACGCGCCCGCCGCCCGATCGCTCGCGGAGCGCGCGCACGCGCGCGAGGAGGGCGCCCGGGTCCGCGACCTCGGCAGGCGGCTGCGCGGTTCCGGGCACGAGGGGCACGGCGTCCTTCTCGACGGTCATGCACCCAGTGTCCCGTGCCCACGGCTCCGGGGTCGTGGGTCGCGAGGCCGGGACCGATGAGTCGGCGGCGCAGGGCTGGTCTCCCCCTCGACCCAGCATCTCGAACCCAGGAGGAGAGCATGGCCACGGTGGTCGCAGGAGCAGCGGTGTCGCTGGACGGCTACGTCCAGGACGCCGACGGAAGCATCGAGGCGCTGTACGCGGACTTCGAGGAGCTGGCGAGCAGCGCGTACCTGCGGGAGCTCCAGGAGCGGACCGGCGCCGTCCTCATGGGCCGGCGCACGTACGACATGGCCCCGGACCCTGACGGCTACGCGGACGGCTACGAGTTCCAGGTGCCGATCTTCGTCGTCACCCACACGCCGCCGCCGGTCGCGCCGAAGCGCAACGAGCGGCTGTGGGTCACGTTCGTCACGGACGGCGTCGAGTCGGCGGTCCGGCAGGCCCGCGACGCCGCGGGCGAGCGCGACGTGACCTTCATCGGCGGGGCCGACGTCTTCCACCAGCTCTGGGCCGCCGGGCTCGTCGACGAGCTCGCGGTGGAGGTCATGCCGGTCCTGCTCGGGGCCGGCGTCCGGCTGTTCGACGGCGAGGCGCCCGCCGCGCTGGAGAAGGTGCGGGTCGACGAGCTCGGCGCGCGGACCGCGCTGCGCTACCGGGTCGTCCGGACACCGGGTCCGACGGCCGGGCAGGCGTAGCTCAGGCGCTCGCCGGCACGACCCGGTCCCCCGACCCCTCGGGCGGACGGGTCGCGAGCACCGCGACCGGGTCGCGCGCGAGGTCGGCGACCGGCAACCCGGTCTCCCGGCTCAGCGCGCGCAGCAGCCCGGCGCGCGACGCGTAGCCCGCGGCGCGCGCCGCGGCATCGAGGTGCGACCCGCCGCGCAGCCGGGCGACGGCGACGTTGAGGTGGGCGCGCGTGCGCCAGCGCCCGAACGCGAGCCCGGTCTCCTCGACGAAGAGGCGCTGGACGTGCCGCGCGCTGGCGCGGCGCCGGTCGGCGAGCTCGTCGAGCGTCGCGACGCCCCGGCGGGCCTCCTCCGCCACGGCCCGCGCCACGGGGTGCACGGGCAGCCGCAGGACGAAGTAGTCGCCCGCGAGCCCCCGCAGGACCTCCTCGAGCGCGGCGCGGAACGGGGCGACCTGCTCGGGCGTCGCCGGGGCCGCGCACAGGACGGCCGTGAGCACGGTGGTGAGGGCGGGCACGACGCCGAGGCGGTGGACGCGCGTCGGCGGCTCGACCCCGGGCGAGAGCACGGGGCCGATCGCCATCGAGTCGCCGGGGAGGCGCATCGCGTGCGGGACGCGCGGGGCGAGCCAGAGGTTCTCGTGCGTCCGCAGGGTCAGGGGCGCGCCGTCGACGACGAGCTCCGCGGTGCCGGCGACGACGTGGACGAGGTGCGGCTCGTCGTGCGCGTGGGTGTCGTGCCCGAGGAAGCGGACGGAGTGCTCGGGGACGACGGCGCCCAGCCCGGTCGGGGTCATGCGCGCTCCTCTCCCCTGGCTCGCGGGTCCCAGGTCGCCGTGTCGTCTCCGGGACGGGTCGTGTCATGTTCGGACGCGGGCCGTCCGTCAGGTGTGGTTAGCCTAACCTCGCGAGGTGCGCCCCGGTACGCCGTGCGGCCCCCGCGTCCCTGCTGCCGAGTGTGAGGTTCCATGCTGTCGTCACGTCGCCCCGCCCGCCGTCCCCTCGCCGCGCTGAGCGCGCTCGTCGCCGCCGCGACGCTCGCGCTGGCGGGATGCTCCGCCGACACGACGCCGTCGGACGCGGGCGCCGAGCCGTCCGCGGAGCCCGACACGACCGCCTCCGAGACCGCTGCCGAGCGGGTCGTGACGACCGACCAGGGCGACGTCACCGTCCCGACCGACCCGCGGCGCGTCGTCGTGCTCAACCACGCCCTCGCCGGGTACCTGTACGCGCTCGACGTGCCGGTGCTCGCCACGGTCCCCGAGGTGACCGACGACCCGGACCCGAAGTTCTCCACCTTCTGGGCCGAGGAGGCCGAGGCCGACGGCACCGAGCTCATCGAGTGGAGCGCCGACGGCTACAACCTCGAGGCGATCCTCGCCCTCGAGCCCGACCTCATCGTGGGCGGCGGCTGGGGCTTCCCGCTCAAGCAGGCGACCGACGTCTACGACGGCCTGAGCCAGATCGCCCCCACCGTCCTCGTCAGCGGCACGTACACGACGTGGCAGGAGCAGTTCGCGTTCCTCGCGCAGGACGTGTTCGACGACGCCGCGACGTACGACGAGCTCGTCGCCGGGTACGACGCACGCGTCGCCGAGGTGGCCGACGCGATCACCGTCCCGGAGGGCGAGACGGCCTTCCTGGCGCTGACGTCGGAGGGCAAGGCGTTCGCGCTCATCGAGGGCGAGGCGCTCCCGAACACGTTCGCCGACCTGGGCTTCGCGATCCAGCCGATCCAGGAGGAGACCGGCGCCGAGCCGTACACGCCCGGGGGCGACATGTTCGAGGTCTCGGCAGAGCAGGTGACGTCCGTGGTCAGCGCGCCGAACGTGTTCGTCATCGGGTTCAACGGCGCGGAGATCGACGTCGACGCCCTCTCCGCCGACCCGGTGTACGCGGGCCTGCCGTCGTTCGTCGCCGGCACGGCGCACGAGCTGCCCACGTGGACGATCCGCGGGGACTACCACGAGGCCATGGCCCTGCTCGACGTCGTCGAGGAGCAGTTCTCCTGATGGCCCAGCACCGCCTGCGCACGCACCCGCTGGTGCTGCGGCGCGTCGAGGTCGCGCGCGTCGTCGACGTGACGCCTCGCATGCGCCGGGTGACGCTCGTCGGGCCCGAGCTCGGGGCCTTCGAGCGCGACGGCCTGCCGATGCCGGCGTTCGACGCGCCGTGGTTCGACGACCACGTGAAGATCGTGCTCGCCGCCGACGGCGACCTCGCCGCCGCGCTGCCCGTGCAGCGCGCGCACGGGATCGACTGGCCGCCCGCGCCGAACCGGCAAGGCCGCGACTACACCCCCCGCCGCTGGGACGCGGCGGCGGGCGAGCTCGACCTCGACCTCGTGCTGCACGGCGACGGCCCGGCCGCGGCGTGGGCCCAGGCCGCGCGCCCGGGCAGCGAGCTGTGGTTCGTGGGCCCCAAGGCCTCCACGGTCTGGCCCGACGACGTCGACTGGGCCCTGCTCGCCGGCGACGAGACGGCGCTGCCCGCGATCGGGCGCTTCCTCGACGAGCGTCCGGTCGACGTGCCCGTGCAGGTCGTCGTGACGATCGGCGTCGAGGCGGCCCGGCAGGACCTCGCGCTGCGCGCGGGCGACTCCGTGCGGTGGGTCGTCGCGCCGGAGGGCGACCGCGCCGCGCTCGACGACGCCGTGCGCGCTCTGGAGTGGTGGCCCGGCCAGGTCTACGCGTGGGCGGCGAGCGAGAGCCGCGCGCTCCTGCCCGTGCGGCGCTACCTCACGCGCGAGCGCGCCGTGCCGCGCACGCACGTCGACGTCACCGGTTACTGGCACGCGGAACCGGCTGCCGCCCCGGCGCCGGCCCAGGGGCCTGCGGCCGAGGCGGAGTCGCAGCCCACGGGGGTCCCGTCCCCCGTGCCCTGGTTCGCGACCCGCGCCGCGCTCCAGCTCGGCCTGCTCGACGAGCTGGGCGCGGGGCCTCGCGACCTCGCGACCCTCGCCGAGGTGGCGCGCGTCGCGCCGGACGCGGTCCGCGCCCTGGTGGGCGTGCTCGCGGCGTCGGGCGTCGTGACCCTCGACGGCGACAAGGTCGCCCTGGGCGACGCGGGTGAGGACCTCCTCGACGACGAGCACGAGCGCGAGGAGTACGAGGGGCTCGAGGCGGACGCCGTCCTGGCGCTCGCCGCGCTCGCCCCCGCCCTGCGCGACGGCGTCCCGGCCTGGTCACGCGCGCGCGGCCGGTCGTTGCGCGCCGAGGTCGAGGCGGACGCCGACCGCGCCGCGGAGGTCGTCGAGGGCGCCGACGTGCTCCCGTACGTGCTCACCGGCCTCGGCACCTGGCCGATCTGGGCGGACGCGCGGTCCGTCGCGCTCGGCGGCCCCGGCGCGCTCGTCGTCGCCGACCTGCTCGCCGAGGTCCCGGGCGAGCGCGCGACGACGCTCGTCGAGGACGCGGTCCCGCTCGGGGTCCTGCGCGAGCAGGCCGGAGCGGTCACGACGCACGCCGCCGCCGAGACGTGGCCTGCGACCGACGTCGCCGTGAGCGCGCTCGGGACCGGCCACCGCACCGACGACGAGGTCGTCGACCTCCTCGTCGTGATGCGGACCGCCGCGCCGCGCGCGGTCCTCGTCGAGGACTTCACGCCGGACGGGCTCAGCCCCCACGCCCACGAGCACGCCCTGCTCTCGCTGGCGACGACCGGTACGGCACCGCGCACGCCCGACGACGTCGCGCGGCTCGCGGAGCGCGCGGGCTGGCGCGTCGAACGGCACGAGGCGCTCGGCTGGGGTGTCGAACGCGTCGAGCTCTCGGCAATGGACGGTTGAAGCGGGTCTTCTCGGTAACCCAGGCGTGGCGTCGACGCGGGTCGCGAACCGGGCCCCGGGGCTCATGGCCCGGTTGCCGACAAGGCCTCACGCGGTCGTGCGGTTCGTCGGTCGCCACCAGCAATGACGAGCTCGCTACTCGCCCTGCCAAGCACGCCGTCGTCTACCGAGGCACGGTTGTCCTGGCCGGGATCGTGATCGGGTTCCGCCTCTACTCTCTCGTCATGGACGGTCAGTGGACGGTCGAGCCCGAAGAGCTCCCGGATGGATCCCTCCGAGCGCCCGATGACGTCGTCTATCGCCGCACCCCGCGACGCGTCACCCGAAGGATCGGGAACGAGGTGCTCGCCGCCGGCGCCATCGTGGTCACCGACGTCTACCCCGAAGGCCTCACGTTCCACGTCGGCGACGCGGCGGACGCGGCCTGGGAGGACGTCGCGCCGCGCCTGGTCTCCGGACGCCGGACCGATGCGCACGACATCCAATGGGTCGGTCATCTCTGGGAATCAGACGACGGCCGTCAGTTGATGCGCTTCGACGGCGAGCACTAGTTCCAGCACGCTCCCGAATCGATGACACCGGAGCGGGGGACGCCTCGCCTCGCCGTCGCCGCGACGCGCGACGAGTCGTCACCCGAGCCGCCCCTGGCCGGGTCCCCCTCCGTAGACTCGGACGATGAGTCTTCTCGCTGCTGAGCATGCGCTCCAGGCCGCCCAGCGCGCCAGTGACGTCGACGCGCTGGACGCGTTGCTGCACCCCCGGTGCGTGGGCGTCGGGCCGGACGGGTCCGTCTTCTCCAAGGAGGACGACCTGGAGAGCCACCGCTCGCGCTTCCTGCGGATCACCCGCCTGGAGGAGGTGTCCCTGGACGTCCAGGAGGACGTCGCGAGCGGGGTGACCCGCCTGGTCGCGGCCGTCGAGGCGATCCAGGGCGGCGCCGCGGTCTCCGCTCGGCTGACCTACACGCGCCTCTGGGTGCGGGCGGACGACCGCTGGCAGGTGCTGGCTGCGACGCTCGCACCGGCCTCCGAGCCCACCTGAACCGCGCCGGGCGTCACCCTCCGGTGAACATGTCGATGGTCAGCGGTGCGCCGACGGCGTCGCACGCGTCGCCGAGGTCACCCTCGGCGTCGTCCCACTCCGGGGAGTGCACACCGGTCGACTCCGCGAACGCCCCGGGCGGGAGGGCCGGCGCGACCTCCTGGAGCTCGCCGATCGCGGTCTGCACGGCAGTGTCCCCGTCGGACGGCAGGCGGTCGAGCACGCGGGTCACCAGCCGGTACCAGCCGTCGCGCTCCTGCGCGTCCATGCGACCGTCGGCCAGGCTGAGGTCGGCGTTCTCGAGGATCGTCAGCACGTCGCCGTAGGCGGCGCAGGCGGCAGCGTCCTCCGCGGTGTCGTCCCCCGCGGCGTCCTCGACCGCAGCGACGTCCGGGGCGGCCGGCGGAGCGGCGTCGGCCTCACCGTCGCCGTCGCAGCCACTGAGAACCACGGCGCCCAGCACCACCGCCGTCACCGCTGCCCACTGCTTCGCTCGCACCTGCGCACGCTCCCGACGTCGATTCCTGAGGGGACGACTGACGGCGAGAGTCTGCCGCGAGCACGCCGCGACGTCGAGGGACACGCCCACCGCGCGAGCACCCGGTCGGCACGACGCCCCCAGCGCGCCGTGCCGACCGACCCCCTCGTCGTCCCCGTGAGGTCGTGGTGACGGCCGCGGGTCTCAGCCGACCGCGCGGAACGGGCCCCACGAGCCGGCGCCCGGCTCCTGCCCGCGCGACCACCACTGCGCCACCCACACCGCGCCGTCGTGCACGACCGCGTCGCCGGCCCGGAACACGCGCGTCGGGGTCCAGACCGGCGCGCCGCGCTCGTCGGTGGCGAGCTCCTCCCACGGACCCCACGCCGAGCCCGGGATCGTTCCCCGCGCGTACCACTGAGCGCGGAACACCGCGCCGTCGTGGACGACGACGTCGCCCGCGCCGTACGTCGCGGTCGGGTCGTAGGCCGGGGCGTCGACCGGGCCGAGACGACCCGCGCCCGCCGACGACCGCACGATCGCAGGCACGGCCCACGTCGGGTCGATGCTCCCGTGCAGCGTCGGCGTCCAGCGCGCCTCGTCGGCGAGCCGGTCCGCCTCTCCCACCGAGGCGTTGTAGGCCGCGAGGAGGTCGACGGGCTCGCCGTTGACGGTCGAGCCCGTCTCGAAGAGCCGCTCGCCCTTGTACCGGCCGATGATCCGCGCCGGGTCGACGCCCGGGGCGAGCTCGAACGCGTTGTTCTCGGCGTAGATGCTCGAGTCGACGCCCGCGCCCCAGTAGTACTGGAAGATGCCCTCGCGCGACTGCTCGTACAGCTCGTTGTAGACGTGCACGTCGCCGAAGCGCACGCGCGGGGCGCGCTGGCCGACGTCGGTCCACCGGTTGTGGTGGTACGTCACCTTGTGCTTGCCCGCGTCCTGGGTGCGGCTGTCCGAGGAGCCGAGGATCGCCGTCTTGTCGTGGTCGGAGAAGTGGTTGTACGAGACGGTCACGTGGTCCGAGCCGTGCGTGATGTCGAGCAGCCCGTCGTGGATCTCGTACGGGCGGCCGAACACGGTGGGCAGCGACGAGGGCGGGTGCTCGCCGTCGTCGAACGTGCTGTGGTCCACCCACACGTTCTCCGACGTCCACACCGACACGTTGTCGTACGCCGAGTTCCAGTTGCCGGCGTCGCCGTCGCCCGGGTCCCACGCGGGGAAGCAGTCGCGCGCGTCGGAGAACGTGACGTTGCGGACGATGACGTTGCGCGCGTCGCGGATCCGCAGGCTCGCGCCCACGACCTGCGCGTCCGCGCCCAGGCCGACGATCGTCACGTTCGACCCCACGTGCTGGAGCGTGCGCGTCGCCTGCTCCGCGGCGGCGACCACGCGCGCGTCCTCGAGCGGACCGGCCGGGTCCACCCAGCCGTACGTCGCGGGGTCGTAGGCCGCGACGTAGTCGTCCATCGAGAACGGGACGTCGCTCCCCGCGACGGGGACGGTCGCGGCGATCGCCTCGCAGCTGGTCCCGGCGAACGCGTCGATGCGTCCGTCGACGTACACGATGCGCGGCGTCGTATCGGTCCGGGCCCCGGCGCCACCCAGCGCGGCGCGCAGCTCGTCCCAGGTGTCGACGACGTACACGTGCTCGGCGCTCGCCCCGGTCCCGCCCGTGGTGCCGCCGTTCGCGGCGCCCCAGCCGTCGTTCGCGCCGAGCACCTGCCGGCCGAGGTCCGTCGCGCCCGCGCCGCCCGGGTTCCCGCCGTCCTCTCCCGCGGCGTCCGGCGCTGCGCTGCTCGTCAGCGCGGTCCCCGTCACCGCCATCGCGACCGCGGTCGCCGCGGCCAGCGGGACCCTCACCCACCGTCCTGCCATCACCCAACTCCTTCGTCGGCGCAAGAAACCGGTTTCCCACCGGCGTCGCCGAGTCTGGCACACGGAGGACGGAAAGCGCTACCCCGCCGAGCTCTCGTCGCGGGCAGCCGCCGAGCGGACGTCGCGCGCCCCGCTCGACGCCCGTTCGGCGGCGAACGCCGCCGTGAGCGGCCCGACCACGAACGGCCACATGCCGAGCACCACCACCGCGATGCTCTCGCCCGCACCGAACGCCGACAGGGCCAGGGTGCCGAGGAGGTTCGGGGCCACCGCGGCCGCGACGGCGACGCTCGCGATCGACCAGAGCGGCAGCGGCAGCGTGCGGTCGACGGGCTCACGGGCTCGCCGCCGGGCGACGAGAATCCCGACCCCCGCGAGCCCGACGGCGGCCAGCGAGACCCCCGCCACCAGCAGCGCGGCCCCCGCGCCGACGACCTCGACCTCGACCGGCGGGCTCCCCGAGCGCGTGGGGGGCTGGACCGACCAGACCAGCCGGCGCGACGGCGCGGCGAGCACGAGCAGGGCGGCCGCCGCGACGCTCACCAGCCACACACCGCAAGCGCCGACCGCGATGCGCCGGGCCCGGGCGACCGCCCACCGCGCCGCGGCGACGCGAGCGGCCCGCGCCGTCGCGCGCCGCTCACCCCGACGGGGTCGCCCTCGTGACACCACGGGCACAGTGTGCCGTGCGCCGGGACGTCACGGTGCGCGGACGTCACCCTCGCGCGGACCGGCGAGCCAGGCCCGGGGCGGCGAGCGCGACGAGCACCGCGGTCGCGGCGGCGAAGACGACGACCATGAGCCGCAGCGGCTCGACGGTCAGCGAGAGCCCGAGGAGCAGCACGGGCACTGCGAGCCCGACGTAGGCGACGAGGAAGATCCCCGCGAGCACCTCGCCGCGCCGCTGCGGTTCGGCGAGCGACCCCGCCGTCGCGAGCGCGCCGCGGAAGAGGATGCCGACGCCCGCCCCCGCGACGACCGCGCTGACGACGAAGCCCGGCAGGGACGCGAGCCCCACCGAGACGGCGAGGACGACGAGCCCGGTCAGCGTCAGCGCGACCGCGAGCGCCACCTGCCGCGCCGCGGCGAGTCGCCCGGAGGCGAGCTGGGCGAGCGCGGCGGACGCGAACACCGCGGCGGACACGAGCCCCGCGACCAGTCGCGAGTCCTCGTGCATGACCGTCGAGAGCACGCTCGGCGTGAGGGACGTGAAGAGTCCGAACACGGCGAAGCCGGCGAACGCGGCCGCCGCGGCGGCGACGAAGGCGCCGCGCCCGGACCGCGGCACCGCGACGCGCTGCGGGCGGTACGCGTACAGGCCGACCGGCGGCGCGACCGTCTCGGGCACGAGCGCGGCGGCGAGCACCGCGGCAGCGAGCAGGACGGCGAACGCGACGTACGGCGTCGTGAGCGGGGCGGGTGCGGCCTGGGCCAGCAGTCCGCCGACGAGCGGGCCGAGCGCGAGGCCGCCGATGTTCGCCAGGCCGGCGACCGCGCTCGCGTCGCGCGGGCCGTCCGGGCGCGCGACCGCGCGCAGCTCGGCGAGGTGCGCCGTCGCCGTCGCGGTGACGGCGCCGATCCCCGCACCGGAGACGAGCCGCGCGACCACGAGCCCGCCCAGCCCGTCGAGCGCGAGGAACAGCACCGCCGCGACGAGCTCGGCCGCGAGGCCGAGGAGCAGCACGCGCCGGCGCCCGAACCGGTCGCTGAGGTGGCCGACGAGGTAGAGGCTCGCGGCCACGCCGACCGCGTAGGCGGCGAAGACGACGGTCACGGCGACCGTGGGGAGCCCGTCGCGCACCTGGTAGAGGGGGTAGAGCGGGGTCGGGACCGTCGAGAACGCCATGGCGGTGGCGAACGCGAGCGCCACGACGAGGAAGCCGGAGCCGTGGGAGACGTGCGGTCGTCGCCGGGTCGCCCGCGGAGAGGTTCGGACGAGGTCCGGGGTGCGCGTCGAGGTCGAGGTCATGCGCACCACCGTGCGCTCGGTCGGGTGATCGCGTCCAACGACTTGTGCCGATACCTCTGATCGCGATCACCGATCATTAGGTAGCCTCGCTCCATGGAGACGCGCCAGCTCGAGTACTTCGTCGCCGTCGCCGAGGAGCTGAGCTTCACGCGCGCGGCGGCCCGCGTGTTCGCCGTGCAGTCGAGCGTGTCCGCGGGGGTGCGCGCGCTGGAGGCCGAGCTGGGCGCCCGGCTGTTCGAGCGGACCAAGCGCAGCGTCGCGCTCACCTCGCAGGGCGAGGCGCTGCTCCCCCGGGCCCGTGCGGTCCTCGACGCCGTCGACGAGGCACACGCCGCCGTCGCGCCCGGCCCGCACCTCGTGCGCGGTACCGTCCGCCTCGGGGTCTTCACCAACCTCGGCTACCTCGGCCTGCCGCGCGTGCTCGCGGCGTTCCGCGAGCGCCACCCGGGCGTCGAGCTGCGCCTGACGCCGAGCCCTGCCGGCTCGACGGGCCTCGGGGAGGACGTGCGCCGCGGGGTCGTCGACGTCGCGTTCACGGGGCTGGACCCGCAGGACCACCCTGGCCTGCGGTACACGCGCCTCACGTCCGCGACGTTCGTCGCCGTCCTGCCCGCCGGGCACCCGCTCGCGGGGGCGGCGTCGGTCGCGCCGGGCGACCTGGCCGACGAGCACGTCGTGACGACGCCGCGCGGGTTCGGCAACCGCGTGGTCGCCGAGCGCGCGTTCGCGCACGCGGGCGTCGCGCCGCGCGCCGACACGGAGGTCGCGGACGTCGGGGACCTGCCGGCGTTCGTGGCCGCGGGGTTCGGGGTCGCGGTGGTGCCGGCCGACATGTACGAGCCGGCCGACGGCGCGGTCGCGGTCCCGCTCGACGCTCCCGAGGCGTGGTCCCTCGGGCTCGTGACCCGGCCGCACCCGAGCGCGGCTGCCGCGGCCCTGGTGGCCGGGCTCGTGCACGCGCTCGGGAGCAGGCCGACGCCGGACTGAGGCGCGCTGATAGCATCGGCACGTGCTCATCGAGGTCGACAGACTCTAGCCGCCGAGCCGTCGGCGGCCCGTCCCAGCGCACCCTCTTGCCCTCGGCTCCGTGACGGAGCCCCCGCGGGCAGTTCTTCGCGGCTCGTGCCGTGGACTCGTCGTGCCTGGACCCGCCGCACCGCTCTACGCCGACCTGTCCTTCCCCGGCACGACCCTGCCCGCGCCACCGCGGGCACGAGGAGCACCTCATGTCCACCCTGCACCGCTCCGCGGTGACCCTGACCGACCTCTCGTTCGAGTGGCCCGACGGGACCGTCGCGCTCTCGCACCTCACCGGCACGTTCGGCACCGGCCGCACGGGCCTCGTCGGCGACAACGGCGCCGGCAAGTCCACCCTCCTGCGCCTCGTCGCCGGCCTGCTCGCCCCGACGTCGGGCCGCGTCACGACGAGCGGCGACGTCGCCTACCTGCCCCAGACCCTGACCCTCGGGCAGGACGCGAGCGTCGCGCGCCTCCTCGGCATCGACGGCACGCTCGCCGCGCTGCGGGCCATCGAGTCCGGGGACGTCGACGAGCGCCACTTCGACGCCGTCGGCGACGACTGGGACGTCGAGGCGCGCGCCGCGCAGGCCCTCGCCGAGATCGGGCTCGACGGCGTCGGCCTCGACCGGCGCGTGGGCGAGCTGTCCGGCGGCGAGGCGATGCTCGTCGCGATCAGCGGGCTGCGCGTGCGGCGCAGCGCGATCACGCTGCTCGACGAGCCGACGAACAACCTCGACCGCGGCACCCGCGCACGGCTCGCGGCGCTCGTCGACGACTGGCCCGGGACGCTCGTCGTCGTGAGCCACGACCTCGACCTCCTCGAGCACATGGACGAGACGGCGGAGCTGCACGCCGGCCGCCTCACCACGTTCGGCGGCCCGTACAGCGCGTGGCGCGACCAGCTCGAGGCGGACCAGGCCGCCGCGGCACAGGCCGCGCGGACCGCCGAGCAGACGCTGCGGGCCGAGAAGCGCCAGCGCGTCGAGGCCGAGACCAAGCTCGCACGCCGCGAGCGGACGGCACGCACCGCCCAGGCGAACCGCACCGGGTCACGCATCTCCATGGGCCTGCGCGCGTCCGCCGCGCA
>NZ_JNBQ01000018.1 GCF_001019615.1 Cellulosimicrobium funkei
GCCGCCGCAGCGCGCGCCCGACGGCGATCTCGTCGCCGATGAGCGGGACGTCCAGGTCGTGCGGGTCACGACGCGCGCGCCCGACGGTCCGCAGGTGCTCCGGCGTCTCCGCGACGAGCACCGCCTCCGCCGTCGTGCGGCCCTCCGACTCGACGACGCTGACCTGCACGCGCCACACCTTCGTGGTGTCGGTCCCGCCGCCGTTCTCCGCCCCGGGCACGTGCTCGACGTAGCTGTCCGACCCCGGGTAGACGAGCGTGCGCTCGCCGGTGTCCGCCCACTCCACGAGGTACGGGGGCGACCCGTCCTCGTGCCGCAGCTCGACCACCACCCCGTCGCGCACCGCTCCGCCGACGACCCCCGAGGCGGTCACGATCCTGTCCCCGACCGATGCCCTCATGGCTCCTCCTCGTGCCGCACCGCTCTTCCATCATGCGACCGGCGCGTGCGCCGTGCACCCCCGGGCCGGGCGCGGCTACGCGTCGAGCTGGGCCCGCAGCGCCTCGGGGTCGCGCGCCGGGAGCCGGCACACGAAGTCGGCGCACAGGTAGGCGCCCGGGCCGCGACCGGCGAGCAGGCCGACGCCGTCGACCGCGAGCGCCGCGGCGTCGCCGGGCGTCGCGCCGAGCAGCAGGCCGTCCGGGTGGTACCAGTCGCGCGCGGCCTCCCGGAACGCCTCGCGCAGGTCCGGGTCGGCCACGAGCACGAGCTGGTGGGGCGGCTCGGCGAGCCCGACGGCGACGCGCAGCACCCCGGCCGCGCCGAGGGGATGCTCGCTCGCCGTCGGGGACGCGGCGACGTGGGCGCGGGCGGCGTCCCGGTAGCGCGGCTCGCCCGTCGCGAGGTGGGCCAGCAGCGCCGCCCGCGCGGCCGCCGTCGTGCCGGACGGGACGGCCCCCTCCGACGCGTCGGCAGCGGCACCGGCCGCGAGCCCGAGGTCGGTGAGCACGGGGTCGGTGCCCTGCGGGGGCCGCAGCTCGCCGTCCGCGCCGACGGTCGCGTCGACGAGGCGCAGGCCCTCGCGCACGGAGCGCGGGTCCCCGGTCAGACCACCGAGAGTGAGAAGCCCGGCCGCGAACGCCCCGTAGTCCTCGAGCGTCGCGACGGCGTCCGAGGCGACGCCGCCCTCCGACGCGCGCACGAGCGTGCCGTCGGCCCGCACGTGCGCGGTCAGCAGCCGGTCGGCGGCGGCGCGCGCGGCGTCGGTGAGGTCGGGCAGGCCGAGGTGGTGCCCGGCCCGTGCGAGCGCCTCGATCGCGAGCCCGTTCCAGCCGGTGAGCACCTTGGTGTCGAGCGGGGGCGGCTCGTGGTGCGCGCGCTCGGCGGGCGGGAGCAGGTAGTAGCCGCCCTCGACGCGCTCGCCGTCGACGACGGACTCCGAGTCCTGCGCGCTCGCGAACGCGCCGTCGGCGAGGCGCAGCACGCGCAGGAGGAAGCGCCCGACGTCGGCCGCGACCCGCGCGGCGCCCTCGCCCGGGTCCGGGGTCCCGGGGGCGGGCGCGGGCGTGCGGAGCAGGCCGTCCACCGGACCGGTGCGCCGCAGGACGGCGAGGGTCGTCGCGGCGGAGAGGAGCTGGGCGTTGTCGTAGAGCATCCGCTCGTAGTGCGGCTCCGACCAGTCGGGCCGGGTCGCGTAGCGGAAGAACCCGCCGTCGACGTCGCGCAGCGAGCTCGCCGCCATGGCGTCGACCGTGCGCCCGGCCAGGACGAGCGCGCGCCGCGCGACCTCGGGGTCCACGACCGACGACGCGGCCAGGTCGAGCAGGAGCTCGAGGGTCGGCGCGACGGGGAACTTCGGCGCGCCGCCGAACCCGCCGTGCACGCGGTCCTCCGCCGCCTCCAGCCGGTCGACGACGGTCCGCGCGTGGTCGCCGAGCCGGCCGACCGGCCCGTCGTCGGTCGCGTCGGGGGCGCCCGGCTCCCCGGGGGTGACGACCGTCGTCGCCGCGGCGCGCGGGACCCCCGTCCGCCGCCCCGCCGCCGCGTCCCGCAGCGCCGCGCGGATCGCCTCCCCGGTGTCGACCACCTGGTCGCGCCGCTGCTCCCAGGCCTGCGCGACGGCGTCGAGCACGTCCCGGAACGCGGGCCGGCCCGCCACGGGGACCGGCGGCCAGTAGGTGCCCGCGTAGAACGGGGCGCCGTCCGGCGTCGTGAACACCGTGAGCGGCCAGCCGAGGTCGGGCGTGAAGGCGCTCGCCGCGGCGAGCAGGCTCGCGTCGACGTCGGGGTGCTCCTCGCGGTCGACCTTGACCGCCACGAAGCCGCGCGCGAGCTGCGCGCCGATCTCGGGGTCGGAGAAGCTCTCGCGCGCCATGACGTGGCACCAGTGGCACGTCGCGTACCCGACCGACACCATGACCGGCACGTCCCGGCGCCGCGCCTCCGCGAACGCCGCGGCGCCCCACGGGTGCCAGTCGACGGGGTTGTCGGCGTGCTGCCGCAGGTACGGGCTCACGGCGTCGGCGAGGCGGTTGACCATGCCGTCCAGCCTGCCAGGTCCGCGCGGCGCTCGCGGGGCGGGACGTCGGAGTTGTCTGCTACGTCCAGGACCGGCGCGCTTGTAACGTTGCGCCCATGCCCGGCCCCGAGCAGTCCGCCCTCGCGGTGGCGACCGACGACGACACCCGCCTGACCACCCAGGCCCCCGCCGACCCCGCCGGGCCGATGCCCGCCGCGCCCGACGTCTCCGTCCGACCTGCCGCCGCCCCCGACGCCGAGCCCGGCCCCGCGCCGCTCCCCCGGCGACCCGTCCGCCAGGTGCCGGCGAGCGGCGACCGCCGGGGCCCGTTCACCCTCGGCGAGGTGCTCGGCCATGGCGGGTTCGCGCACGTCTACCGCGCGACGGACGCGGACGGCGGAGAGGTCGCGGTGAAGGTGCTGACCGGCCTCCAGGAGGGCTCCCGCGAGCGCTTCACGCAGGAGGCGAGGCTGCTGGAGGCCGTGGGCGGCCGCGGCTTCCCCGCGTTCGTGCGCTCGGGCCTCGACGACGACCAGCCGTGGTTCGCGATGGGGCTCGTGCCGGGCACGACGCTGCGCGACCAGGTCCGCACGTCGGGACCGCTGGACGGGCGGCAGGCGCTCCGCCTGGCCGCGCAGGTCGCCGAGGCGCTGCTCGTGCTCCAGGAGCAGCACTGCGTGCACCGCGACCTGAAGCCCGCCAACATCATGGTCGACGGCGACCGCGCGGTCCTCATCGACCTCGGCATCGCGAAGCTGTTCGACACCGCGACGTCCACGCAGCCGGTCGGGACGCTCGCGTACATGGCGCCGGAGCTGTTCGCCCGCCGCGTGCACCCCCGTTCGGACGTGTACGCCCTCGGCCTGCTCCTGATCTTCGCCACCACGGGAGTCGTGCCGGCGGACCTCAACTTCCTCGGTCGCGACCTCGAGGCCGAGGACCTCGTGCGCGAGGTGCCGGACGACCTGGTCGGGGTGCCGGCCGGGATGGAGCTGGCCCCGTCCCCCGCCGAGCTGCCCGAGATCGACCCTCACCTGCAGGACCTGATCCTGTCGATGACGCGCTACCAGCCGAACCACCGCCCCGCGCTCGAGAGCGTCGTCGCCGTGCTGCGCGCGCGGCTCGCCGGGGAGGCCGCCGACGAGACCCTGCTCCTCACGCGACGGATCGTGGCCGACGGCGCCACGGCGGCCGAGCGGGCTCTCGGGCCCGTCGCCGGGCTGGGTGCCGCGACCGGCGCACCCGTCCGGGGCGCGCGGTCGGCCGACGCCGTCGCGGTCGAGACGGACCTCGGGGCGGACCCCGTCATGGTCGCCGGGCGGGACACCGCCCGCGCCCGGGAGCCGTGGCACGCCCTCGTGTACGACGCCACGCTCATGAGCGTGCTCTCCGAGGTGCACGGCGACGGGTTCGACGGCGCGGCCTCGGAGGTCATCGCCGACCACGTGGCGAGCATCGGCGCGCACGTCGCCGACGGCCGCACCCCGGCCGAGCTCAAGGACTGGCTCTGGCAGGCGATGCAGTGGCGGGCCGCCACGCCGCCGGCCGGGCACGCCGACACCCTGCGCGGGTGGCGGGCGTACCGTCGCCCGCCGCACGTGGCACCGGGCGAGCCCGTGGTCCGCCTCGCCCCGCCGCGCGCGGACGAGCCCGCCGCCGCCCCGGTGCACGGCGCCACCCGCGGGCGTTCCTGGCCGGTGCCCGTGCGGCGGGTCTCCTCGCTGGGCCGACCGGCGGCGACCTCGTCCGCAGCGGAACCGGGGGCCGCCGCCGTCGTGCGGACCCGGGTGCTGGACTCTCCCGACCTCGTCGCCACCCAGGTCGGGCGACCGGTCCCGCCGTCGGTCCCGCCGCGCCGGAGCCCCGTCCAGCACCTCGGGCCCACGCCGCGCTCGGCCCGGCCGCGTGTCACCGGCGCGGCCGTCACGAGCACCCCCCGGCCTGCGGACACCTCGCAGAGCAGCCCCGCGGCGCCCTCGGCCCCGGGACGCGCGGCGGCCCCCGCGGTCGCCGCGCGCCCCCGCCCCGCCGCGTCGTCGTCCGGGAGCCGGTCCCGGGTCGCAGGCACGCTCCTGCGCATGCTGCCGCGCCTGCTCGCGGTCCTCGCGGTGCTGCGCACGCTGTGGCTCGTGCCCGACGGCGCGGCCCGGCAGAGCGAGCCGTTCGTCCCCCTGCCGTCGCAGCTCCTGGAGACCCTGCGCGTCTCGGTCGACATGGCCCCGCTCGTCGACGGTCCGGTGCTCGCCCTGGCCGCGCTCGCGGTGGCCGTGGCGCTGCGCGTCGCCGGGCAGCGCACGTGGACGTGGCTGTACGCGCTCCTCGCCTCCGCGTCGGTCGCGACCACGGTGGTGCTCGTCCTGCGCGGCTGACCGGCTGTCGGGGTGGGTCGAGGGCGGTCGTGGCGGCACCGCGGGGTGCCTCCACGGCCGTGGGCTCAGAGCGGGCCGAGCACGTCCCGGCGCGGCGCCCTGAGGTCGAGCGCCGCGAGGACGCCCCCGAGCGCGCGCTCCTCGTACCGGAAGTGCGACTCCATGATCGCGCCCACCCCGTCGAGGTGACGCACGACGGCGTCCCGCGACGCGGCGGGGTCCGTCGCCCGGTCGAGCGCGTGCTCGAGGTCGGCGACGAGGTACGCGATCATCCCGTGGTCCTGGCGCAGACGCCGCAGGACGTCGGCGAGGTTCGGGTGACGCCGCTCGAGCTCGGGGAAGAGCACCGCGTCCTCCGCGGTGTGGTGCCGGGTCAGGGCGGTGCAGAAGCCCCGGCAGTACACCAGCAGGTCGGTGACCGGATCGTTGGGGTTCGGGTCGTCGTCGTGCACGGCGTCCCGCACCAGCTCCAGCGCGCGTCGCAGCCGGCCGTGCACCGCCTGCATCTCGTCGTACCAGGCCACGAGCCTGGCCTTCTCGCCCTCACTCACCGGTGAGGAACGAGGAAAGGGTCCGTGCCGTCACGGCTCCCCCTTCCGGGTTCGGCGCCTCCATGCCTGACGTGGTCCGCCACCGGCACGCGACGCTGGGCGCGACCCTACCAGCCCGCTCCGCGGGGGTCGCGCGGCGTCGCGTGCGCCGCCGACGAGAACGACACCACGCGCCGTCGAACACGACCTGAGGGCCGCGAAGAGGCTCAGAACGACCCTCAGGTCGTGTTCGGCGGCCCCGGGGACGAGGGTCAGGCGTGGAGGCGGCGGAGGAACGCGCGGGTGCGCTCTTGCTGCGGGTCGCCGAGAACCTGTTCGGGGGTGCCTCGCTCGTGGACGCGGCCCTCGTGGAGGAAGCAGACCTCGTCGGCGACGCGTCGCGCGAAGCCCATCTCGTGCGTCGCGACGAGCATGGTGCGGCCCTCGGCACGCAGCTCGGCGAGCAGGTCGAGCACCTCGCCGACGAGCTCGGGGTCGAGCGCGGACGTCACCTCGTCGAGCAGGAGCAGCTCGGGCCCGTTGACGAGGGCGCGCGCGATCGCGGCGCGCTGCTGCTCGCCGCCCGAGAGCTGGTCGGGGTACGCGGTCACCTTGTGGCCCAGGCCGACCCGGCCCAGCATCTCGACGGCCGCCGCCTCCGCCTCCGCGCGCGCCCGCCGGTGCACGAGGCGCGGCGCGAGCGTGACGTTGTCGAGCACGGTGAGGTGCGGGAAGAGGTTGTACGCCTGGAAGACCATGCCCATGCGGGCGCGGACCCGGTCGGCGTCGAGCCGCGGGTCCGCGACGTCCTCGCCGTCGAGCAGGATCTGCCCGTCGTCGACCTCGTCGAGGAGGTTGACGACGCGCAGGAGCGTGGACTTGCCCGAGCCGGACGACCCGACGAGCACGACGCACCGGTGCGCGTCGACGTCGAGGTGGATGCCGTCGAGCACGACCCGCCGCCCGCCCGGGACGCCGGGTGCGGGGAAGGTCTTGCGGACGCCGCGCAGCGAGAGCAGGTGGTCCGCGCCGGCGTCCTGCGGGGTGGCGCCGGAGGGCAGGACGACCCCGCTCATCGGATGTCCCCCGCGCCGCTCACGGTCGCGAGCGACCGGCCCCAGCCGCGGCGCGCCTGGTACGCGTCGACCGCGCGCGTCAGCGGGAACGACACGAGGAAGAACAGGATCCCGGCGACGACGTAGGGCGTGAAGTTGTAGCTCCCCGTGGTCGCGATCTGTGCCGCGCGGATGGCGTCGACCGCGCCGAGCACGGAGATGAGGCCCGAGTCCTTCTGGAGCGAGACGAGGTTGTTCGCGAGCGGCGCGGTGACGTTCCGCACGGCCTGCGGCAGGACGACGCGGCGGGTCGTCTGGGCGCGCGTGAGCCCGAGCGAACGCGCCGCCGCGACCTGCGACGGGTGCACCGACTCGATGCCCGCGCGGAACACCTCGGCCAGGTAGGCGGTGTACGTGAGGACGATCGCGAGCGCCCCGAGGAACGCGCCCGACGTCGGCAGCCACTCCAGGCGCAGCGCGGGCAGCCCGAAGCCGACGAGCAGCAGGACGAGCAGGAGCGGCACCCCGCGGAACAGGTCGACGTACGCGGTCGCGAACGCACGCAGCGGGAAGAGCGCCGGGATGCGGCTCGTGCGCGCGATCGCCAGCCCGAGACCGAGCAGCGTCCCGACGACTCCCGCGACGACCCACACGCGCAGGTTGAGCCACAGCCCCTCGAGGATCGCGGGCAGCGACTCCCACGCCATCGCGGGGTCGAAGAACGCGGTCCGCGCACGCTCCCACCCGGGTGCGTTGACGACGACGAGCACGACCGCCGCCACGACGAGGACCGTGCTCACGAGCGCGACCAGGAGCGAGCGGCGACGCTGCGCGCGCCGGAACGCCGCGCGGTCGAGCGCGAGCGGCGACGGCGACCACGCGAGGGTCGGGGCTCCGTCGGGCTCGTCGCTGCGCCCGGGCGGGCGCGCGTCGTCGGGCACGGTCACGGCCGAGTCACTCGAGGACGGGGATGTCGTCCGACTTGAGCCACGTCGTGCGGAGCTCGGCGAGCGTGCCGTCGGCCTCGAGCTCGTCCACGGCCTGGGTCACGCAGTCGGTCAGCGCGGAGTCCAGGTCGAGCACGAGCCCGTACTGCTCGACGACACCCTGGTCGGGCAGCGTCCCGATGACGACGGAGTCGGGGAAGTACTCGGTCGACGCGGCGACGCCCTGGTCCACGTCCATGACCATCGCGTCGATCGTCCCGGACTGCAGCGCCTGCATGCCGTCGCCGGCCGCGTTGTACGGCGAGATGTCCGCGTCCTCGCCCCACGCGGCCTCGGCGAGCGTGAGGCTCGTCTGCGCGGCCGTCACGCCGATGCGCGCTCCGTCGAGCTCGGCGAGCGTCGTCGCGCCCGCGTACGGGCCGTCCTCCATGACGATGACGCCCTGGCGCGTCGTCAGGTACGGGCTGGAGAAGTCGACGGCCTGCATGCGCTCGTCGGTGATCGACGTCTGGTAGGCGGCGACGTCGAACGGCTTCACGGCCGGGCTGATGATCTGCTCGAACGTCACGGTCTCCCAGGCGACGTCGTCGGCCGCGTAGCCGAGGCGGTCCGCCACCGCGTAGATCAGCGCCGACTCGAAGCCCTCGCCCGAGTCGTGCTCGCCGATGTACCACGGCGCGTACGCCTCGCCCGCGCCGACGGTCAGCACGCCGTCGGTGAGCGTCGGGAGCGCGCCGGGCTCGCACTGCGCGGCGTCACCCGAGGCGCTGCCGCTCGGGCTCGCGGTGTCGTCGCCGTCGCCTCCCGACGAGCAGGCCGTCAGCGTGAGCGCGGCGACCGCCGTGACGGCGGTGAGGAGGGCGGGACGGGGACGCAGACGGCGCATGGTGACCTTCCGGGTGTCGGGCGCCCGCGGGAGTGGTGGGCGCCGGCCACTGACGATAACGCCGGGCCGTGGGCCGTGGCTTCCCCCGGCCGCATCTCGGCCGGGTGGGGCGCGTCACAGCGCGGAGCCCCGGTGGTACGGGGCGACGCGCCCCCGGCGGGCGGCCCCGAACACGACAAAGGCCCTCGATCATCAGATCGAGGGCCTTCGCCTTCTGAGTAGCGGGGGCAGGATTTGAACCTGCGACCTCTGGTCCAGATTCTGGCGATCTGGACCGCTCCGAAAAGTTGCTGGGATTCAGGCGAAAAACCCTGATTCACGTAGGCCGACGGCTGTCGACCGCGTCCAGGGGACCGAAGTTGCGTCGGGTTGACGCCGCGTTGACATGGGATTCATTCGGGTGCCAATGAGGTGCCAGTGTCGAGTCACCTGGCTGGTTCTGCGGCCTGTCGTCGCGCACCGCCAAGGAACCTCGGCAACCGCCGGAGGAGGTCGAACAGCGGCTGGTTCTCGTCCGAGTTCCAGATCGGCGCGACGGGCACGGCGATGACGTCGGCCGAAGCAAAGTGGAGCTTCGCCCCTGGACGTCCGGGCCAGTCGCCCGCCCAGACTCATCGAACGGCAGCGCATCACTCCTGACGTCGATCTGGACGAGATCCCACAACGAACGCGCGGTCACCGCGAGGTCGGCGTGCTCGTGTCGCCCCCGGACGATCGCCGTCGCCTGCACCAGGATCGACTCGCCGACCACGACAACCCGCAGCTTCGTGTCTTCGCCCCCCCTCCGTCGAGTCCTGCCCGAGCGACACGAAGGTGATTGTCTCGTCGCCAAGAGCGAGCACGATGGACGATACGCCACTGGCCGACCCAGTGCGGCGGCCTGCCGAAGCTTGCCAACTCCGACCAGCCCGGCGGGTTCTGTCTGATCGCCCGGTAGATCTGGCGCAGACATCGAGGGCGACGCGGCCAGCGCTTCAGTTCGGGCCACCAATGCCAGCTCTCGCGGCGGCGTAGACGACGCACAATTCCTCGGCGCCCGCTTGTTTGCCCGCGGGCAACTGTCGCTGTGGTCCTCGCTTCCACGCGACCAGCTCGGTTCGATCCTTGACGACCACGACCTGGTCCAGACCCTGACCGCCAATCTGAGCACCGTGGGCGCACGTCACGTCCTCCCGGGCGAGCGATTCGGCCTCGCTGCCGGGTTGAGCGGCGCCCTCACAGTGCTGAGCCGTGGAAAGGCGACGGGCATCAGTCGCACGTCAGCGAGCCTGTTCTTGAGCCCTCGCCCCGTCCGGGCGATTCTGGACGAATCGGTGACGGCGGCGGCGTTCAACCTCGGTGCGGTTGAGGTCGCCCAGCACCTCGCCACCATGGTGATCAAGGACTTCGAAGCATCCAGTTGACCCGCACGGCGCGGCAAGGCACCCAGAGGATCGCCGCGTACGGCTTGTCGGGGAGCAGATGGCGACGCTCGGTGCACAGTTGCTCGAGATCGGCGAGAGCAACAAGGCAGTCCGGGTCCTTGACGCATCCGAGAAGGACTTCGTTGCGGGCGTGCCCCGTCGAGGTGTCCTGCCAAACCCCTTCCGTCGTCCCGGCGCTTCGGGCGCCAGCACGAGCATTCAGTTCGACTGGCGGAAGGCTGCCGAGCTCCTTAAGAGGGGCGGAGCTGGTGGGCCGGCGGTGCCGAGAACATCGGCGAGGGCGGACTTAAGCCGCTCAGCGGGTCGCCCGGCCACAAGATCATCAAGGACGTCGGGCACTTTCTCGGGCACAAGTTCAAGCCCTGGGAGGCGGTGAAGATTGCGGACGTCGTTGGCAAGGCCGCCGCGGCAGCCGGGTTCGTGCTCGTCGCCGTCCAGGTAGTCGGCGACGCGCGAGCGGTCGTCAAGGAGGAGCGCGCGGCGCTCGAGCAGGCGCGGGAGCGCGATCGCCAGCACCGCGCGCTCGTCACCGAGATCATGGGACGCGCGGACGAGATCGTCGATCGGGCGCGCACCGGAGTACACGATCTGGTCGACCCGATCCTCGACGAGCTCCTCGCCGACATCAAGACCGCCCAGAACGAAGGCCTCGCGGCGCAAAGCGCGCGCGACACCGCCACGTCTGAACTCACCGCCATCGCCGCGGAGTCCGACCGGCTCCTCGCAGCGAGCGTCGGTGACGCAGGATTTAGAACGGCGTGACAGAGTGCGGGGCCGGGAGGCTTCTCGGCCCCACCCCCGCTGGTCAACGCGCCCCCGCGGTTTCGGTCTCGCGTCAAGCTGTTGGGAGGCCTTGTCCCCGACACGGAGGTGAACACCGACACCTTCCTCGCGATCAGCGCCTAACCCCACCCACGGGATCACCGAGCGCTACACCACTACTGGGGACTTGACCGCAGTTTCCGCGGGGAGCGCGCGGCGGCGCTGGGCTCGACACATCTCTCCTGCGCGGGCCGAGACACGTTCGGAGGCCAGGGGAACCGACAACGCCCGCCAGGTTTGCTCACTCGAAACAGGGTGTCGCGTACGAGTGTGTCTCCGGTCCCGACTAGGGTCGTGGCACAGGCCCACGCAGCCAGCGGAAGCCCGACTAGACACACGCTAGACACGCATGAGGAGAGCAGTGAGCGTCGAGCCGATGACGGCGTCTTCGATCCAAGGCGCCGTCCCCGCCGGCACGGCGTCGCCGCGGCCGGTCGCGGAGTCCGTCGACCCGGAGGGCCTGATCCCGCTGTCGGGTGTGCGGCGCCCTCTTCCCCTTCGTACGCTCTCGCCCCTCCGCTACCCGGGCTCGAAGCGCCGCATGATCCCCGCCATCGCCGAGGTCATCGAGGCCAATGTCCCGGCGCCCGAGCTGTTGGTCGAGCCGTTCTGCGGGGGCGCCAGCGTCTCGCTCGGGCTGCTTGAGATCGGCGCGGTGAAGCGGGTCTTCCTGGCAGATCTCGATCCGCTCATCGCAGCGTTCTGGAAGGTCGCGACTACCGACACCGATTGGCTCATTGCGGCAATGCGCAAGGAGCCGATAACCGTCGAGCGGTGGGACTACTGGCGCGGCTTCAAGCCGACGGGCGCGCGGAACCGGGCGCTTAAGTGCCTCTTCCTCAACCGGACGACCTTCTCCGGGATCATCGGCGGCAACGCCGGCCCGATCGGTGGCCGGGCTCAGCGCAATTACAAGATCGACTGCCGCTTTGACATGGACGGCATCGAGGCCCGCCTGCGTCACGTCCGGGAACTCGCCGACGAGGGACGCATCGTGGGCGTCCACGAGGGTCGGTGGCAGGACTCCATCCGCGTGGCACTGGACATCCACGCCACCCGGGGCTGGCGTACGAAATCCCTCGTCTTCTACATGGACCCTCCGTACATCGAGAAGGCGGGCGGGATCTACCGCCGCTCGTTCACCGAGCGTCATCATCGCGACCTGGCCCAGTACCTAATCGGGAGCGGCGAGCGCTGGATCCTGTCGTACGACAAGGAGCCCTTGGTGCTCGACCTTTACGGCGCGGACAAGGTGCCTGAGGCGCGTCGGTTCGCGGTACCGCACACGTACACAATGACCGGATCGCGATCGAGTCCCGTGCCGGGCCGCGAGGTCCTCTTCACCAACCTGCCCCAGATCCCAGCCGCACGCGGCGAGTTCGACACCACGGAGTCTTGATGAGCATCACGTCCGCCCTTCTCGCGGCCCAGCAAACCGCGACGCCTCTCGCGGCGCTTGTCAACGACGGGTGCCACGCGATCGGCGGCGTCTTCCGCCTCGACTACAACTCCGCCGTCGTGCTTACCGACGACTTTCGGAAGAAGCAGGCGGGCGGCGTACCCCACGGCGGGTTCCTCCTCGCCGCCGCGGGCACCCAGACCACGGAGGGGTTCGCGCTCGACGACGAGGAGCTGATCCTCCTCCGCGTGCGTGGCACCGCCCCGCTTCCTAACGAGCCTGACCTGGTCCAGACGCGGCTGGCGGTCGTACGCGACGCAGGGGACTCGGGCAAGGGCTTCGACGAGGTCACGGACGAGTTGACCCGCAACGAGCTCCAGCAGTCCGCCTTCGACTGCGAGGTGATCGGGACCTTCTACACCTCGGGCGACTCGCGCCTCGTCGAGTTCGGCGCCGACATCGACAATGTAGTCTCGTCGGCCAAGTACCAGGTCTTCCTGCCGTCGAAGAGCGTGCTGTCGTGGCTGGCGTCGTACCCCGAGACCGGCGAGAAGGATCTCCTGCCACTCGGTGTTGTTCGCTTTTCGTCGACCCGACGTCGGGCGCGAGCATCTGGGATCGACCAGGCCGAGGTCCGGGTCCACATCGACGACTTTGTCGCGCGCAAGACCGCCGTGTTCGGCATGACGCGGACGGGCAAGTCCAACACGGTCAAGACGATCGTCACGGCTGTTCACCGCCAGAGTGCCGTCACCGGCGCACGCGTCGGTCAGCTGATCTTTGATCCGCAGGGTGAGTACGCGAACATCAACGATCAGGACAAGACGGGTCTCCGGCTCCTCGGCGACACGGCCGACCAGGTGCGCGTCTACAAGGAGAGCCCGGACACGGGCGAAGCAGTGGAGCGTCCACTTCGGATCAACTTTCTCGATCCGGCGAGTCTCCAGACGGTCTGGGCGATGGTGCAGCAGGAGGTCGCGGAATCGGCTTCCGCGGGCGCTCAGTACATGGCCGGCTTCCGTGCGGTCAGCTTCGCGGTGCCAGACTCGAAGGACTTCAGCGCGCTCGGCCACTTCGAGCGCAACCGCCTCGCGTTCTACGCCCTGCTCCACCGTGCCGGCATCGCTGGCCCGCTCCCCAGTACACGTATCACGCTGACGAACGACCTGGTGGCCGCAGCCACGACGGGCTCGGGCGCAATCGCGGACGTCACGGGTTCCGGGAAGCACGCGTTCTTGACGAGTACCGGCGCTGCCGAGAAGCTCCTTGACTGGCTGAAGACTCAGAACGCCGCCGGTAAGCTCACGGACTCCTGGAAGCAGGACTTCGACAAGGGTGAGCTCTCCGACATCTTGAAGGCCATGGAGGGTCGGGCGGGAGATGCCGCGATCAAGCGGCTCAAGCCGTTCCACGACCGCAATGCCATCGGCGACATCGGTGAACTCGTGTGGCAGGACATGCTCGCGGGACGCCTGGTCATCATCGATCTCTCTAAGGGCAACGGCACTGTTGTGAAGACGCTCTCGGAGCGGATCGTCACGACGCTACTTGACCGCGCGCGTGACGACTTCGCAGCGGGTAAGGAGCCCCACCCCTTCCAGGTGATCGTCGAGGAAGCGCACAACCTGTTCGAGCGAGGCGCGAAGGAGGTTGCTGGGAACCCTTGGGTCCGCATGTCCAAGGAGGCGGCGAAGTACAAGATCGGACTGATCTACGCGACGCAGGAGGTGTCCAGCGTGGATCAGCGCATCCTCTCGAACACGTCGAACTGGTTGGTCGCCCACCTTAACTCGGACAACGAGACGAAGGAGTTGTCGCATTACTACGACTTCAAGACGTGGGCCGAGAGCATCCGCCGTGCCGAGGATCAGGGGTTCGTGCGCATGAAGACCTACTCGGGCAAGTACATCGTTCCCGTCCAGGTCGCGAAGTTCGACCACGCGATGATCAACGAGGCCCGTCTGGCGTCCGGCCTGCAGCCCGTTGACCCCGCGAAGATCGTCTGACATGCCCTACCCGATGGAGCGGGCATCCCGGCTGGGCCACGTCCCAGTCGTCAACAGCCAGGCAGTTCGTGATGCCTTCTCGCGCTGGCAGGTCGCCCAGGCGGCTCCATCGGACGTGGGTCTCGTCGCGTCGATGTGTCACACGCTCGAGAGCCTCCCCCACGCTCAGGCGTCCGCCGACGTTCGGTTTGCCATCACGGTCGACGGCTCCGACACCGAGGTCGAGGCAACGCGCGAACACCCAACGGTCAAGGTCGGTTACGTCCGCGTTGCTGCGTCGTTCATCGACCTGTCCAAGCTCCACGCCTCGGGAGTCGGTGAGTTCGTCGACCCCACCTTGCTCCGCGAGGCGCACAAGCACGCGGCATTCGACGGCGCGCTGCCTGGGTCAGGCCTAGTCATGCCCGGCCGAACTGGTGTCGACACCTGGCGCCAGGAGCTCGACAAGCTGCTTGCAACCACCAAGTTCGATGACGAGTCCCCGCTGACGCTCGCCGACATGCTCCTGGCGCTGCACGGCACACCGGACGCGGCCGCGGTCTCGATCTCGTTGCGCCGCTGCCCGACCTGCGGCAACAAGGATGATCAGCTTCCCGGTGGCGCAATCACTGTGCCGAAGGCTGGAACCATCTGCCCCGCGTGCTCCGCACCTGTCTTCCTCGGAGATGCGCTCCGGACTCACGAGGAGTACCTGCCAGAGGGTTCAAACCAGTCGGCACTCACGCGGGTCATGCTCGTCGCCGAACGGCTAACATCCCTCGGCTACATGCAGGTCCTCCATCGCGACCCCCACGGTGCGGACGCCATGCGGCGGACTCTCTTCATCACGGACGGACCGCTCGCGCTCCATGGTGTTGTCGCGCCGCTGAAGCGTCGTTTCCAGGACTACCTCGGCGCTATGACGACGGCGGCTGCGGCGAGCGGGAGACCGGCCACACCACTCGTGGTCGGAGTGGAGAAGTCAGGCCGGTTTGTTGAGCACGCCGACATCATCAAACACCTGATCCCCGAGGGCAGTGTTATGGCTCTCTCGAGCGACTACATCAACCGGATCACCGGCCGCCCTGCTGAACACCAGTACGGCGTCGACGAGTTCTATGGACGGCGGTTCATCTATCGCACCCAGTCGGGGAGCGCGCTCGTCATCACCGTTCCGCCAAGTACGGGCATCGCCCCCTACGGCACGCCGGCGGGAGAGGACATCGCGAGTTATCCGACACTGAGGCCCATCTGCGAGGTGCTGGACCGCGTTCAGACCCGTCTGTACCCGAATGCGGTCATCCCTGTTGCGCTCGCGCACTCGGCTGCGTCCCTCCCGCTCGGGGTCGGGCAGTCCGTGCTTCGCGCCATGGGTCAGGACCTTCTCGGGCTTCGTCGCACGTCCCAGATCGTCCAGCGCGGACCGTTCCCAGGAGGCGGCGCGCGTTAAGTCACGTCGGCACCGGCTTGATAAACCAGAGCAACGCGGGGTGGAGAGTGGCTGAGATTGATGAGATCCGCGAAGAGGCACGGCGCAACACGCGCGGCCGCTTCGAGCAGTGGGCCAAGAACCCGACCTGCCATGCGAACACGATCTCCGCGGTGCACAACGTCCGCCTCGATAAGGCGGCCGCGGCGGCCGGGCTGACGCCCAGCTATGGCCAGTCGCCGTTCGCGATCGCTCGGGGCAACAGGTTCGAGGCCGGCCTGTTCTTCGACGACGCCGCAAAGCTCCGTTCCGCGCTGGAGCGGCGTCGTGCACTCCCCGAGGGGTCGTCAGGCTTCCTCGACCTCCGACTCAAGATGAACGGCGGCACCACCGTGTTGTCGATCAACGAGGCGCTGGAGAAGACAGAAGTGTGGCTGCGGGCCGTGGCCGCGCACAGCGACCCGCAAGAGACCATCGTCGCGGCACCGATGCTGAAGATCCCTCGCGGCGTGATCCTTCCTGAAGCCCTCCTGATCATCGACGCCTGCACGGTCACGCCCGCCGAGGACGGTCGACGCCTCATCACTGTCGGGGAGGTGAAGGTCTTCCCCGACCGGGGCGGGTACACCGACGCACACCAACTAGCCAGCTCTCGGGCCCAGGCCGGGCTGTACCAGCACGCAATGTCGCTCGTCGTCCACGCGCTCGGGCTTAACGACGCGATCAAGGTGAACCGCGAAGGGTTCCTCGTGTTCACCTGGCCCGGGTCGAACTCCCCCTCTGTGCGTGCGCACGAGGACCTCACGTACCAGGCGATCCGTGCTGAGCGTGGCTTCAACCGGCTCGAGGAGGTCGCTCAGGGGATCGCCCTCAAGGGCAGCTTTGCTGCGGACAACGCAACGATCATCGCGCATGTCCTCGATGCCGAGACCGACTACTCCGAGAGATGCCTGTCGTTCTGCGATCTCGCGCCGCGATGCCACGCTCGAGCAGAAGCGTCAGGTGACGCATCCGTCCTCGGTGACGAGATCAAGCGCCTCCTCGGTGACATGCCCGTGTCTCGCGCGATCGACCTTCTCCACGGCGCCGTTCCGGCCGACGACCGCGAGGCGGACCTCGCCCGGCAGCTGGGGGTCGCATGACGACTCGTGACATCGCTCTGAAGCTCCGCGCCTGGGACGCGGGGCGTCCGCTGACGCGCTACTCGACCCTGCACCATGCGCTCGTCCCCGCCGATCAGACGATGCTCGTGGCGTTCGTCCGTATGGCCGGCGAGTCTCGTCCGTGGGGCATCGCGTGGGGCACGGCCGACGCAGAGCCGACGATGCAGACCGTTCCCGATGGTCGTGTGCGCGACGACGTTGCCGTGCTGTGTGCGGCGTTCGCAGAAGACCTCTTGGCGCACATGCGGGTCCACAACTGGACGTACGACCCCGTTGACGAGCGCGCGGAACCCGCTGACCTGCGTCAGCTGTGGCTACCGAACTCGGCCCATGTCGCGATGCTCCACCAGCTCGACTACGCCTACTCGCAGACGAAACACGGCGGAAGCAACCTTGACGTGCTGCGCTCTCTGGGCCGCCTGTGCGGCTGGCTCTTTCGCGACTCGACCCGCACCGGTCACCAGCACCTCGTCGATGCGAGCCAGGCGCTGCGGGACGCGTTCGTGTTCCCCGCCCAGAACGCGCGCTCGGCCCACCTGGGTTACCTGCTCGCTTGGCTTACCGCTGACGGTAGCCGAGCGGACCACATCGAAGCTGCGACAGCCGCGGAAGGTCTGACGGTCTCCCCCACGTTGGATCCGACGGTCGAGCGCGACACGCTGAGCAAGCCCGTCGAGGCGTGGAACCTCTCGCGAAGGGACGGACACGACAACGCCCCAGCGGCCGGCGTCGTCGACGCGACCCTCAGGGTTGAGCTCGAGCGCCGCTGGGACCTGACCCGGGCCGCGTATGAGTTGCTCTCGAACGACGACCGCAAGGTCAACGCGGGTGTTCCCGCGCTCGTCAAGGAAGCCCACCAGGAGTTCTGGTTCAGCCACCAGCGGGTCGAGCTCCGCCTCGCCGACCCAACCCAGGGCAAGGCGTACGTCGCGCACCCCGAGACCGACTTCCATGGCTCGTCGGCGGCCTCCCGCTACCTCCAAAACGAGGCCGCCGATGAGGCGTTCTTCAACCACCTCGTCCACGACGACACCGAGTTACTCGACGATGCGTTGGAGGCCGGCGACGCCATTCGAGGCGAGGTTGTCCAGGTCAGGGATGAGGGCGTAGGACGCACGACGAAACCCTTCTGGGTGGTGCGGGTCGACCCGACCGCTCCGAACCGGTTGCGTGAGAACGGCCGCCTCGTGCCCTACGGGTCGGCAGGCCACGAGGCGACAATCAGATCCATCGACGCCACTGACGACGGCCTCGACGTCACTATCGAGTGGACGAAGCTGAAGACCCGCGCCCTGACTGTCAGGTCGGCGGCCAAGCCGGCCGACCCCAGCTGGCAGGGCACGATCGCCGACTTCGTCAGCTCTGATGCCGCCGACCTGACCAAACGCCGCAGCCAGCGCGTCTGGAAGGCGAAGGACGGCGCCGGGGCATGGCTCACGCACGGTCGTCAGCCCGCACCTACCACGATCGAGACCGACGACGGCGTAGTCGAGCAGCTCATCGATGACACCCAGCAGATCGAGAACGGGGCACTCGCGTGAGCATCACAACCATCGATGACGAGTACGCGACCCTCCAGGACGACCTCACCGGCTACTTCCTCGACGGAGGAAGGCTCGCGGTCATCAAGGCGCCTCCAGGATCCGGCAAGACATACACGCTGATCGAAGTGCTTTCCGCTCTCGTCGCGGAGGGCAAGACCATCGCGATCGCTGCGCAGACCAACAGCCAGGCCGACGACATCTGCGCACGGTTTCACCGCGACCACCCTGAGGTGCAGACGACGAGGTTCGCGAGCACCGGCAACCGGATGCCCGCCGACTTTCCAGGCGCCGTGCCGTGGATCACCGACAAGAACACCCTCCCGATCACCCCTGGCGTCACGGTGACGACGACGGCCAAGTGGTCGCTCACCGAGCTCCAGCACACGTACGACCTGCTCGCCATCGACGAGTCCTGGCAGATGAGCTGGGCCGACCTCATGCAGTGCGCCCTCATCAGCGGCAACTTCCTGATGATCGGCGACCCCGGCCAGATCCCGCCGGTGGTGACGATCGACGTACGTCGGTGGGAGACATCGCCCCGCGCCCCGCACGAAGCCGCCCCGAACGTGGTGCTCGGCGAGCAGGGGCTGCTGGAGTTCGCCTTTGTCGGCTCGCTGCCGGCGTGCCGTCGACTGCCGAGCGAGGCGGTTGACTTCATCAAGCCGTTCTACGACTTCGACTTCCACGCGTATGTGCCCGCTGGCTCGCGCGGGCTCGACCTCCCAGCCGACCACGCCCTCGCTCGCCTCGGCGATGGTCAGCCCGTCGCACTGACGGTCCCGACGCCCGACCAGGGCCCTCCCATCGAGGTCGACCACGAGATCGCAGCCCTCGCGGCCAGGGTCGTTCACGACCTGATCAGCGCAGGCGCGTCAGTGCGCGACGGCGGGCAGCCCCGTCTCCTCGTGGGCGCCGACATCGGCATCTCTAGCAGCCACCGCGTCATGAATGCCGCTGTCTTCGCCGCACTTGGCACGATTGCGAACGAGGTTCGCGTGGATACCCCCGAGCGATGGCAGGGTCTTGAGCGCCCGGTCATGATCGCGGTTCACCCGCTGTCGGGCGTGACCCAACCGTCGGCGTTCGACTTGGAGACGGGCCGCCTCTGCGTCATGGCGTCGCGGCACCAGTCGGCGCTCATCGTTCTGACCCGCGACCACGTCGGCACCACCCTGGCCAACCATGTGCCGTCCGCCGAGCAGGCACCAGGACGACCCGACACCGTGGGCCGCGGCCACGATTCGCACATCAGATTCTGGAACGCGCTTCAGGCTAGCGGCCGCGTGCTGACCGCATGAAAAGCGGTCAGCACGCGGCGGTCAGTGCCTAACTGCCCGGGTGTGCTTGGGAAAGTCCTCGGATTGCTCGACCAGGATGTTACCGTGTCGGCCATCGCCGAACATGAAGTCGACCTTGATCGCGCTGAAGTGCGCCTCACCAAACTTGATCTTCCAGCCCTCGGACTCCCACTGGAGCTGGTCGATCTGGCCGGTGCCCTTGGTCTCGCGCACGAGGTAGAGGTAGGTCCCCTCGGGCTCACGCCGGACAATCGCCCAGTCCGGGTTGTAGTTGACGCCCAGCGGAATCGAAATCTTGAACCACTCCGGCAGTTTGACGAAGAGCGGCACGTCGTCACGTTCGTGCTCGAGGTACTTGGCAAATGCAACCTCGACGCCCGAGTCGCACACGATCTTGTCGGTGACGCTCTTCGTGACGGGGACGACGAAGTCGGCCCGGGCGACCGTCTCGAACTGGTGCCGTTCCTTGAAGAGGGACGCCGACCAACTCTCGCCCGTCGGTGTGTAGACGATGCCGTCGGCGACCTGGTCGTACAGTGCCCTGCTTATCGCCGACTCGACCTGGTCGATGAATGCCGCAGGGTTGGCGCGCACCTGGTCTAGGTCGTCGATCTCGGTCAAGATGCGAACGATGGTGGCGCGTGACAACGGCAGCCGCCGGGTGAGCTCACCAACGACGTCGGGGACCCTCCGCGCACCCTCCACCTCGACAGTGCCCCGCTCGGTGACCTCGGCACCCGACACGCCGGCGACCGTGATGTCAATCTCGGCCTTGGAGATCCGGTACTTGACCTGCTCGAGGGGCTCCATCTCATTGATGCGTCGTACGGACTCGGCGACGACTTTGTCCGTGTCGAAGTCGATCCGGTAGGTCGTCTTTGCCGAGATGCGGGCCCACAACTCTTGGAAGATCGGGTCGTCAAGGACCGCTTGCTTGAGGCGGAGCGTCGTCTTGTCCTTGGCGACGTTGACGATGCGGCCGGTGAAAGTCGTGCCAGTGTCGGTCTCGATCTCCTCCTGGAGGTCCTTGGCAAACGTCGCGAAGTCCTCGTACGCGATGACCGTGAGGAGATTGACGTCGTCGACGCGGCAACGTTCGCCGTTGTCCATCACAGGTAGACGCAGGCCGCGGCCGATCTGCTGGCGCTTGCGCAGGGTCGACCTGCCGTCTTGGAGGTTGCAGATCGTGAAGACGTTGGGGTTGTCCCAGCCCTCGACGAGTGCCGAGTGGCTGAAGATGAACCGGAGCGGCTCGTCACAGCTGAGTAGCTTCTCCTTGCCGCGCATGATCCTCTCGAACGCCCCTTCTGCGTCCTTCGTCTCGGCGCCCGTGGCGGTGAAGGAGAGGTCCTTCGGTTCACCCTTCGAGGTCGTGGCGAAGTACCCGTCGTGGACGTCCTTGACGTCTGGCATCTGGGTCTTGATTGCCCGGTACTTGGGGTTGTTGCGGACGAACTCATACTCGTCCTCGAACCACGTTCGGAACTTCGCGCCGGCCGGGTGGTAGTTCGCGACCTTGTCGATGAAGAACAAGGTGAGCGGCTTCAGGCGTGCCTCGATAACCCCACGGCGCAACTGCCGAACGAGTTGGAGCTCCTTCTCAAAGTGGCTCTCGACGGCCTGGCGGATCATGAGTCGCTGGAGCTGCTCGGAGTTGGTCCGGTCGCCACCCTCACGGATGCGTGTGCCGTTGCCGAACTCGATCCACCCGGGCTGGCCGTCCATCCCGACATGGATGTCCTCGACCGACCACCCGGCGTACGCGGACAGCCCGCCACTGAGGTCGTGAAGGTCGTCGTCTTTGCGGAGTGTGACCTGGGTGAGCTTGGTGCCCTGCGCGGTGGCTCTGTTGATTCGCGCGGTCGCTGTGACCGCAGCGGCAGTGCCCGTGACCTTGAGGACGTCGACCGCCGCTTCATTCGGGTCCTCGTCCTTGACGATGGACAAGACACCGATCCGTTTGACCAGGCGAGGGCTGTGGTCGTATGCGTCCACTGGTGTCAGCCGATAGACAAGGTGCTTGAGGTCCTTGTGCGTGGCCGAGTACCGCAGTTTGAACAGCGGTGACAGCGAAGCAATCGCCTGCTGGCGTGTCGGGGTTTCCATGTTCTGTGGCTCGTCCATGATAACGATCGGCCGGCACGCCTGGATGTACTCGATCGGCGCGTAACCGTACTCAGTCTGCTTGTTCATCACGTTCGACTCCTTGGTGAAGGCGTCGATGGTGATTACCATGATCTGCACGTGGCTCGCGATGCCGAAGTTGCGTGCGGTCGTCGGCTTGGAGTTCCACACGTACGAGTCGACCTGAAGGCCGTCGTAAAGGTCGCGGATGTGGTCTGCGAGCAGGTCGAGGCTCGAGAGCACACCCTCACGGATCGCAACGCTCGGCACGACGATGACGAACTTTGTGTAGCCGTACGCCTTGTTGAGCTCGGCGATCGTGCGCAGGTAGACGTACGTTTTGCCAGTCCCAGTCTCCATCTCGACGCTGAAGTCCAGGGCGTCCGAGTCCTCACTGACGTCCGCGCGCAGGTCCGCGGCGATTGAGGGAGTCTCGCTGCCATCGCTGCGCACAACCGGCCGATCCTGGACGCGGCGCAGGTTCGTCTTGATCGTCGAAGGTGCGATGTCGAGAGAGTTGCCGAACACAACCTGGTCGAACAGTCCGCCCCCCGCGACCGCCTTAGGACCAGAAGTAGCTAGACCCTGCCCGAGGCCTTCCTGCCCAGCGAACAGGTCCACGACGCTCGCGATCGCGTCGAGTTGGTACTGCTGGTTTGCGTCAAACCTGATCTCGACTGCCATCAGACCGTCTTCATCGCGATGCCGGCGTTCTTCGCGTTCGTGAACACGTTCGCCTTGACCGCGTCCCGACCAGCGAAGCCATCCTCGAGGAAGACGAGCACACGCGGGTTGAGTGCAACTGCGGCATTGGCCACATCGTCGGTAATCGCGTCAGACAGTACAACGGCCACGCCGTCAGCAACGATGACCTCGGTGCCACCGACCCCGTGTCGCACCCATGACTCGTCCAATGCGACGCCCTCCTTGAGAAAGACCTCTGCGGCCAGCGAATCACCCCGCGGCTCGACCTTGACGAGAGTCGATCCGTGCAATGTCAGTTCGTCAGCATCGTCGACACTCGTGTACACGAAGTTGCTGTCCTTAAGCCGCAGGGTTCTTAGCCCGGCGCGTGAAGCTCCCTTAACGTGAGCGCGCACTGCAGCCACGCGCTTGAAGGTGATGTCTGAAACGGTCTCGAAGCCCGCTTTCCGGGCGGCAGACTCACGGCCAGTCGGCTCCGGAATGTTGACGAGAATGTATCGCCTTGTACCGTTGTCTTCCGCGTTCTGAAGCGCTACACCATGGGCGGTCGATCCCGAGCCTGCAAAGAAATCCATCACGAGATCGTCGCCTTTCGTGAAGACTGAGACCAGGTACTGGATTAGGCGCTCAGGCTTTGGGAAATCAAACACAACTCCCCAGTCTCGCTTCATGCGCGAGCTCGAAGCCTTGGTTGTGCCAAGGTTGCGGAGCACTGTAAGGACGTGTCCCTGCGTCGAACTACGCTGCTTGTATCCATAGATCGCGCCGGTCGGAGTCATGGCGAACCATGTTGACTTTCCTTCGGCGTCTTCGATGGGAACAAAGCCGTTCGAGATGAACAGTTCAAGGAGACGCTTCGAACTCCAGCCGCTATAGACTCGCGCAGGCGTCGAGAGAGTTCCGTCTACGACTTCAACGGGGTCGAGGACATGCGGCCAAGCGTCGGTTCGCGGCGAAACGGTGAACGCATCCTGCGAAGCGGGAAACCCAGCAGGAAGCAAGACCTCGCTCGCAGGGTTAGCCGGGCCATTCTTGGTGATCGAGTTTTCGATTCGGTCATTGAAGAGCTTACTGCCCTCGTCAATGTTCGGGTCGATTACGCCGGGCCGCGAAACATGTTCGATGTCGCGAGCGAACGCAACAATGTACTCGTGGTTCACCTTGATTGAACTCTGCTGTTCGATGTTTCCATCGTTGTTCCAGACGAACGTCGCCAGGTGATTCTCCGGCCCGAAGACCTCACGGAGCAGCAGCATGAGATTCGCCATCTCGACATCGCTTATCGACACCAGAACCACGCCATCTCGAGTGAGAAGGTTCCGTGCCAGCACAAGGCGGGGATACATCATCGAGAGCCATCGGCTATGCAGCCGGCCGTTCGCAGCGTCGGTCCCGGCGGAAGCGCGTCGACCAGCTGAGTCAATCTGACCTGACCACTCGAGGTACTGTCGAGTGGTGTCGGTAAAGTCGTCAGCATAGACGAAGTCGGATCCGGTATTGTACGGCGGATCAATGTAGATCATCTTGACTCGGTCGTTGTAGGCCTTTTGAAGGAGCTTAAGCACCTCTAGGTTGTCGCCTTCAACGAAGACGTTCTTCGCCCCGTCCCATTCAGCGGACCGAGCCAGGTCCGGCACAAGAGCGCCATGCGAAGGAGACTGCAGCGAGCGAACCGCTTCTGCCTTCCCCGCCCACATGAGGCCGTACCGCTCAGGACCGTCCGCGGCGGTGGTGACCGCAACGCTGAGGAGTTCGCCCAATCGGTTCGCGTCAAGCACGCCGTCAGCAAGGATGCCCGGGAGGAGTTCCTCCAGTGCGGCGCGCCTGGCCGCACTCAGGTCTGGCATCTCGAGGTCTACCTTGGCCGGTTCTTCGGTCATCGTCGTCGTCGCTCCGCAGGTCAGGGGGTGTCTGAACGAGATTATCGGTGAGGGCTGACACCTGCGTGTGTCTGGCGCACGTGTCCAGGTGAATGTCACCGGGTTGACGTAGCGTGTCCACGTGTCACAGCCTGCATCGACGCCCTCACTCCCCGTCCTCGAAGGCGAGGCCGCTCGCGCCGTCGCCCACCGGGGCAGCCACATCCAGATCATCGCAGCGGCGGGTGCCGGCAAGACGGAGGTCGTCTCCCAGCGAGTGGCCTCACTCCTGAACGACGGCGAGGATCCAGAGTCGATCGTCGCGTTCACGTTCACCGAGAAGGCCGCCAAGGAGCTCAAGGAGCGTATCCGCGAGCGGGTTGGCGCCGACAGGGTCGACGTGCTCGGCAAGCTGTTCGTCGGCACGATCCATGCCTACTGCTTCAGGTTGCTGCAGACCTACGTCCCCACCTGCGAGACCTACACCCCGCTCGACTCCAACCAGCTGACGAACCTGCTCTACCGCGAGCAGAACCGGCTGCTGCTCAAGCGCCTGCACAAGGACGGCAAGCTCTTCAAGGCGATCGCACTGTTCCAGTCGAACCTCGACGTCGTGGAGAACGAGCTCATCGCGATCGACGACCTTCCGGACAGCGACTTCAAGGACTCGCTCCGGCGCTACTACTCGATGCTCGACCACTACCGGTTCATGTCGTTCGGCACACAGATCGTCAGAGCCGTCGAGGAACTCGAGAAGTCCGACGTTCACGCGAAGGTCACCGAGAACCTCCGCCACCTCATCGTCGACGAGTACCAGGACATCAACCCCGCTCAGGAGCGGCTCATCGAGCTCATCGCGAAGCCGCATGGCAGTGCGAACGTCGTCGTCGTCGGTGACGACGACCAGGCGATCTACCAATGGCGCGGCTCGAACGTGCGCAACATCGTCAAGTTCACCGACCGGTACGGAGCCCACACCGCGGTTGAGCAGTTCCACCTGCTGACCAACCGCCGATCGCGGCCGGCGATCGTCCAGGTCGCGAACCAGTTCGCGCACTCGATCCCGGAGCGCCTCGACAAGCAGATGGGCACGTTCCGCCCGGCCGAAGGGCCGGCGGTCTCCATCGTCATCGGGCACGACGACGAGGAGGCCGAGGCCGACGCGATCGCGATGGACATCGAGGCCCTGCACGACCAGGGCGTCGCCTATCGGGACATCGCGATCCTGGTCCGAGGCAAGGTCGCCTACGCCAAGATCCTCGACGCCCTGGAGGTCTCCGGGATCCCCGTGCAGCCCGGAGGGCGGACCGGCCTGTTCGAGCAGCCCGAGGCCGCCGTCTTCGGAGCCACGTACGCCTGGCTCGCCGACATCGACTGGGCGCCGGGTCGGTTCATCCAGCGCGAGAAGATCGAGCTCGATGCCCTGCTAGACGACTACCGCACGGTGTTCGACCTCGAAGCGAACGACGTCGACGTCCTGCGCCCGTTCCTCTCACTCTGGAGGGGACGGAGTGTCCAGAAGAACTTCGACCCGAGCCTCGTCGGTGACTTCTACGCCCTGACGGAGTTGCTTCGAATTGCCGACTGGGACCTGACCGATGACCGGCAGCGCAACCGTCTTGGGACGATCGCCCGGTTCACCAACGTTCTGGCGGACTACGAGACGGTCAACCGGCGGTCCCGTCGCGACGCGGAGAACCCCGGAGAGCAGGTTGGCGGCGCTATAGGAGACCTCTGGTTCTACCGCAACTTCGCGCTACTGCTCATCAACTACGCGAACGGCAATTACGACGACTTCGACGGCGAGGAAGACCTCCTCGCCGACGGAGTCGCCCTCGGAACAGTCCACGGATCCAAGGGGCTCGAGTGGCCCGTCGTCTTCCTACCGTCGCTGACCGCAAGCCGGTTCCCGTCGAGCAAGGTTGGCTCGGCCGGCGACTGGCTCGTGCCCACGGATATGTTCGACGCCGCGCGGTACGAAGGCTCCGACGCCGACGAGCGTCGCCTGTTCTACGTAGCCATCACCCGCGCACGCGACTGGGTTGCGCTCTCATCGCACGCCAAGGTCAGGAAGTCGAAGGCGTCGCCCTCGCCGTACCTCCTTGAGGTCGCGGGATACGCGGCTGACGAGGATATGGACCTACCGACGTCGGCGCACGGCAAGGGGATCGACATCCCCGACCTCGCGATCACCTACAGCCAGCTCGCCGCATACGACTCATGCCCGCAGAGCTACCTGCTGCGCAACGAGCTGGGGTTCATGCCCGCGATCCAGTCCGAGATCGGGTATGGAAACGCCGTCCACCACGTGATGCGCATCCTCGCCGAGCAGACCCAGGCCACCGGCAAGCTGCCGACGCCGAAGCAGATCAACGACCTGCTCACAGGCGACTTCTACCTGCCGTTTGCCAACAAGGCCGGGCACAAGGAGATGCGCGAGCGCGCCCGGAAGCTCGTCTTCAAGTACATGACCGACTACAAGGAAGACCTGCTGCGTACGTGGGCCACGGAACGACCGTTCGAGCTCTACCTGCCCGGCGTCGTCGTCAGCGGCCGCGCCGATGTCATCTACGACGAACACGACGGCGTCCCGACCAACCTCGCGATCGTCGACTACAAGACCGCCGTCGGAGAGATCGCCCCACTCCAGCTCCAGGTGTACGCCGACGCCGGTCGCCGCGAAGGTCTCAGCGTCGGGGCCGCGTTCATCCACGACATGGGTGCGACGACGCGCCACGAGGTGCCGGTGGGCGATGCGGCGATCGCTGCTGCCGAGGAGCAGGTCATCGTCACGGCCGAGGCGCTCAAGGCGCGGGAGTTCGCGCCGAAGCCCGAACTGACGAAGTGCCGGCGATGTGACGTTCGGTTGATCTGCAAAGCCGCCGTCCTGAACTAGGCACGCGGCGGTGCGCGTGAAGCCGGGCAGGGCGGCCGTCCCATGACCCGACGGGCAGGGGCAGCGCCCGGATCGGCCTTCTCTTCAGAGGCCGGCGGCCACGAGGTCTTTGACTAGGACGTGTCTCCTAAAGGAAGGCACGGAGCGACAGTGCAGTTGACCTCTTGACCGCTGATTGCACGGACCTCGGGGATCAGGTCGAGGTGTCGAGAAGGGCGTGAAACGCATCTGCTATGCGGCGCAGGTCCTCACCTGCTCCGTGGTGCGTCGTCGTCGAGAAGGTCCAGGAGTCGTCGTCGTACGGCCTGTTCGTGACCTCCCACCGGAGGTGAACATGACCGTCGTGACGCGCGACAACACGCAACTCGTCCTCAAGCGACTGCCAGGTACGTTCGCCTGCCCACCCTCGGAACTCGTCGTACAGGCCGTACAGAAACGCCGAGAGTCCGCCGCTTCCCAGGGAGAGAATGATCCGCTGCTCGACTTGCAGATGGTCTCCGACTGCCCGAACGAGCATCCCAGACACATACGGGTCGTCGGGACCGTATGGAAACGACTGTTCGAACTCCAGCGTCAAGCCGGTCGAAGCGGTAATGCGCACCGCAGCCTGATCGAACACGCCGCCAATCTACCGGGATCGCAACCAACTGATGATCGCCGCCAGTACTGCTCCGGCCCGGTACACAGCGGCGTGCTTGTCGTAGCGGGTGGCGAGGCCGCGCCATTGCTTGAGCAGGTTGAAGGACCGCTCGACGACGTTCCTCCGCTTGTACGTCTCTCGGTCGAGCTTCGGCGGGCGACCGCCTCTTGCCCCACGCCGCTTGCGGTTGGTCTGCTGGTCGGACGGCTCAGGGACCACGGCCCTGATCCCGCGCCGACGCAGCATCGCCCGGTTCCCGCGCGAGGAGTACGCCTTGTCCCCGAGCACCGTGTCCGGCGTGGTCCGCGGCCGGCCCGCACCGAGGCGTGGGACGCTGATGTCTGCAAGTACGAGCTCAAGCGCGCGCCCGTCGTGAGACTGCCCAGGAGTCACCACCACCGCCAGCGGGCGGCCACGCCCGTCGACAGCGTGGTGAATCTTGCTCGTCAAACCGCCACGAGACCGCCCAATGCCATGACCCTTGGGTTCACTGTGGACGACGCCCTCGCGAAGCCTCTTGTGATTCGACGTCGCCCCCTGTGTCCTGCTCTGCGCGCCCCGTGTTCGTTGCGTGCTGGTGCGCGCGGTTGATCGTCGAGTCCACCGAAACCGTCCAGTCGATCTCACCGGCCGCGTCAGCCTCGGCCATCAGGTGCGCCAGAATGCTGTCCCAGGTGCCGTCGTCGGAGAACCTCTTATGCCGCTTCCACACCGTCTGCCACGGCCCGAACGCCTCCAGAGGCAGGTCCCGCCAAGGGATCCCGGTCCGATACCGGTAGGCGATGCCCTCGACTACAGTGCGGTGATCACCGAACGGGCGACCGACCCTGCCTGCGTTCGACGGCAGCAACGGCTCGATCCGCTCCCACTGCTCGTCCGTAAGAACCTGGAACCGACTCACGGCCTCGAGTCTGACGCCCGCACCAACTAAGAGTTGGGAGACACGCCCTAGGCGAATGGCGAGTAGTTCGCGGTTGTCGGAGTCAACGGCCAATCCTCCACGGTCTCGCTGTGCGACGAGGACTCGACCGTCGTAGGACGTGACGAAGAACCGGTGACCGACCGGACGGTGGCCTTGGATGCGCCGTCCCGCTAGGGAATCACCAACTCGAACCCGTCGGCCTCGCACCTGATCTCGACGCGGGACCGTCTCAGGGACAACCCAGAATCGTCGCGGTGATACCACCGCCTCGACGTTGTCGGCGAGATCACCCGCAACCCACGCAGCCCGAAGGACTCCTCCGCGACGGTCTGTTCGCCGCGCGCTGGGCAGCCCGATCGCTGCTGCGCACAAGCGAATCCTTGGGCGAGCGCCCGAGCAACGCCGCGAAGTCGTCACGCTGAGTAATCGCGTCGTGTTCGGACGGCGTCGGGCGGCGCTGGGGTTCGAGGGCGCTGAGAAGGCGGTAGAGCTCCGGCGTGGTCCGCGGGGTTATGACGCGGAAAGCCGTCTGTCGCGTTCGGACACCGCCGGGACCGCCCCGCACGAGGGCAACCTCGCCTGTCGCGACGAGGTACGAGCCGGTGGACATGCCCTTACGTGTCGCGCGGGCAATGCGCGCGTCGAGGACATCGAGTACGTCGACGAGGCGGACCGCCTGGTCACCGGTCATGGCCGTCGCACGTGCGACCTGGTCGGTCGAGACCGCACCGTACGCGACGGCGTAGAGGCCTTCACCCTGTCTGCCGGAGACGTTGCGCATGGCGCCGACGAGTTCGGTGTAGATCTTGCCTCGGACGGTCAGGGCGGCGGCGGTCTTGGTGTCGCCAGCGGCAAGCGCGAGGCGGCTGGCAAGCAACGAGAGCTTCCACTGGGACCGGAACAGCACACCCAGCGCGAGTGCACGGGGGAAATCCTCGTTGATGACAGCCGAGAGATTCTCGAGCGCGGAGATCGCACCGTCGATCGTTCCTCCGGCCGCGTCGAACTTCGGCTCGGGTCGGTAGCCGATGCGGTCGACGATAAAGCCGGCCGAGGTGAGTTGCGAGGCGATCCAGTCGTTGAAGAACTTCGTGGTGGCACCCAGGCCTCGGGCGCTCTCACCGAAAACGGCCCATGACGGGCGGTCTGAGCGGGCACCCTTCGTGTCGGAGAGTCCATGCCAGCCAGGCAGTCGGCTGTGGCGGTCGTCGAGCCGGATGAGGGCGCGGATGATGTCGGCGACGTCCTTGAGGACGAAGATCTCCTGCTCGGCGGTGATCTACTCGCGCATGGTCGCTAACTCTCGCTCCCTGCCGAGGAACGCCGCGACGGCGGCCTGGCGCCACAGTTCGACGATCACGTTGTCCTGCTCGGTGCCGAGCTCAACCGGGTCCGCGAGACGCCCGCCGGGAAGGTCGTCCCGTGGCGGGACGGAGCGTTCGATCCAGTGCAGCCACCGCGCGACGATGGTCGCTTTGTGTGGCGCTGCGGCGGTGTGGGTGCGGGCCAGGTCGACGACGTACTGGAGCACGATGGCGCGGTACCGCTGGATGAGGTCGGCCCGTTCGTGGAACCCGTCCAGTGGCGCGTCGCGGGTGTGGTGCTTGCCGCCGATCTCCTAGTACGGCCGGACGTGCGTCAGCAGCTCGGCCAACGACTCGCGCAGCGCGCTGGCCACCTCTCCGTAGGTCATGGCGCTGCGCTCACCGTACGGCACCGGGATCGGCGGCCCAGGTCGCGTCAAGTAGGTCGCGCGCCCGGAGCAGGACGACGGGGTCCAGGCCGTAGCGGCTGAGGTGCAGGATCGCGTTGCTCGCGGCGTCGTACATCGCGTACCGGCTGATGCCGTGCACGGGCAGCGCGACGGCGAGTTGCGCCGGCTCATGGAGGGAGTCGATCCGGTCCAGAACATCCCAGTAGTCGTGGAGGCGGTCCGGATTGGTCGTCGCGGCCAGGGCACAGAGGTTGGAGCGGATGGTCTGGTAGGTCCCGTGCGACCCGAAAGGCGAATGAGCCCCGGTCGCGCACGCCCTCGGCGGGCAAGCGATCGCGCTCGGGCATGGGCAGCCCAATCGGCTCAACCCTCTCGACGAAGGCCACCGACGCACCGACCTCGACGACGCCACCTGGGCCGCCCAGCTCGCCGCCCGCCGTCGCGACCTGCTCGGCGCGCTCGCCGAGACCGTCCTGGACCGGCGCCTGAGCCCGACCGAGCACACTGCGATCGATATCGCCCTGACCGACGCCGTTCGCACCGCGGCCGTGCCCGTCCTGCCGATGGTTGTCGACCGTCTCCTTACCCCAGACCGGCGCGATGACGCCGCCGGGCGGCTCGCTGAGGACGGTCGCCTGCCCGGGCACGCGCTACGCCGCCTGGTGTCCGGCGACCTGGCCGGGATGTTCGACGGCCCCTCCACCGTAGCGTTCGACCCCACGCTGCCGATGGTGACTCTCGACCTGTCGGCCGTCGCGGAGAACGACACCGCGATCTCGCTGCTGATGACCTGTGCCTCGGCCTGGATGGAGTCCGCTCTGCTCGACTCCACCGGCGGGCATCGGTGGGTCGTCTACGACGAGGCGTGGCGGCTCATGTCCCACCCCGCGCTGCTGCGGCGCATGGACGCCCAATGGCGCCTGGCCCGCTGGTTCGGCATCGCGAACATGCTCATCTTCCACAAGCTTTCCGACCTGGAGAACGTAGGCGACTCCGGGTCGGCCATGCGGGCGCTGGCCACGTCGCTGCTCGCCAACGCCGAAACGAGGGTTATCTACCGGCAAGAGTCCGACCAACTCGGCCCCACCAGCGCCGCCCTCGGCCTCACCCGCACCGAGCGCGGCCTGCTCCTCACGCTCGACACCGGCCAGGGGCTGTGGCGGATCCGCGAGCGATCCTTCGTTGTCCAGCACCAACTCCACCCTGCCGAGGCCGAGCTGTTTGACACAACGTCGCGCATGGAGACTAGGACCTAGGAGTTCCGCCGGAGTGAATCGTGCCGGTGTCACTGCTCGGTGGATCTGGCACGGAACTGTTGCCAGATCCGCCGAACGCAGAGAGTCAAGTCTTGGCTGAGCCCATGTGGCGCCATCGAAAGCGACGGCTATGCGCCCGTCGGGGGCTGCTTGTCGGCGCGTGACGCAGACAGCCGTCAGCCGAGCAGGTGCCGAGTCCTTGGGCCGGCCGCATCGGTAGGGGACTTGCCATCAAGGTCACGGATCTGTGGATTGGCGCCGGCGTCGAGCAGGACTCGGACGAGTTCCTGGTCATCAACCGATGCTGCGAAGTAAAGCGGCGTCGACCCGAGCGTCGTCTGGCGGTTGACGTCGGCGCCTGCGGCAATGAGCTCCTGTACCCCGTAGTGGTCGCTCCGCTGGAGCATCATGTGTAGGGCGGTGTGCCCGAAGCCTCCACCATTCGGGAAGATCGCCGCGTTGGGGGCGTCAACATCGGCACCCGATCGGAGCAGTTCGCGCGCCACCTGCCAGCGCTCGTCGACAAGCGCAGTGAGCAACGGCGTCTCCCAGTGCTGAATCGTGTCGCCGTAGTCGATGCGAGCGGCACCGTCGATCGGCGCCCCGTCCCGAAGCAACGACTGGACCTCAGCGACGGTCTCGGCAGCGTGGAGACCATGCTGGCCCATTTGCGCCAGTGCCTCGCCGATGAGGGACCGGGAGTCATAAAGCCGTTGCGCCTCGCGTGCCGCATCGAGGGACGCGTACTCGCGCATGAGACGCGCCCGCGCGGCATCGGGGTTCTCAGTGGCACGTGCCTCAAAGGCAGCAGGATTCATGGCCAGACGCTACCGAACGGGAAGCGCGCAGGTGCAATCGCGGTCGGCTGTCGGCCGAAGTTCACCCCTGCTCGCTCTCGACGAAAGCGTGGGTGACACGATGTTGCCGCCAGGCACCTCGCCGGGCTTCAAGACTAAACGCTCTGAGACACCGGCGCGTGCCGCCCGCAACGTCTCCGACCTCAGCGGTAAATCAGGGCTGAGGGCGACCTCGTCCTCGTACGCTTGTCCCGGGTACGTGACACCAGAAGTCGGCCCTGTGAACACTCTTCCTGCCGTGTAACGGTTGGTCGAAAGGCGCTGTGCGACGGGGGCGCGTTCGTACGATCACGGGCCATGACAGCGCTCTCCCCCCTTCCCGTCGCTTCTGACCTGGACAGCACATCGCGCGAGAACCGTCCAGGCGTCAGCCGGCGGCTCTTCCTCAGCGGTGGTGCCACCGCTGCCGCGCTCGCCGGGGCCTCGCTCGCGGCACCGGCGCAGGCGCAGACGGTCGACGAGCCGGCTCCGGCAGGGTCGTTCCTCGACTCGCTCCCCGCGACGCACGAGATCCCGTCCCGCGCCCGCGTCGTGGACTACCAGCTCGCCGAGCTGGGTCGTGCTGCTCCGTGCGGGTCGGCTGACGTCGACGCAGGTCACGCAGGCGTACCTCGACCGGATCGACGCGTTCAACGGCCCGTTCGAGGTCTACGGCGACAACGGTGGCTACAACGCTTTCGTGCGCCTGGACCGTGAGGGTGCGCTGGCGCAGGCGGCCGATGCGGACGCCCGGCTCGCGGCGGCCAAGGGTGTCGTGGCGAAGGCAGAGCTGCCAATCCTGCTGGGCATCCCGTTCGGGATCAAGGACTTCTGTCGGCGTCAAGGGACTCGAGGCCAAGAACGGCACGCACGCGTACGACGGCAACGTCGCCGTGCGGGACTCGACGGTCGTGGCGAAGCTCTGTGAGGCGGGGGCCGTGATCCTAGGGCAGACGATCGCGTCCGCGTTTTCGGGGTCGATCTCCGGCACGTTCGCGGGCAACGCGTGGGACCCGAGCCGGATCCCGGGTGGCTCGAGCCAGGGCTCGGGCGTGGCGCCGGTCGCCCGACTCGCGTCCGCGTGCATCGGTGAGGAGACCGGCGGGTCGATCATCATGCCGTCGGCGGCCAATGGGGCCTCGGGGATCAAGCTGTCCCTCGGCCTGTCCTCGACAGCGGGAGTGATGCCGCTCTCGCCCGGGTACGACGTCCTCGGGCCGATCGCCCGGACGGTCCGGGACGCGGCGATCATCCTGTCGGTCATGCACGGGCCCGACGCCGAGAACGATCCGCTGACCCTTTCGGCCCCGAACCCGTTCCCCGAGACCCCGGTCGCCGCGCGCGCCGGGCGCCGCCCGCTCGCGGGCGTCGTCATCGGCGTCCCGCAGACCGACTGGATGACCGCGGGTGGGACCGGTACGCCCCCGGCGGACACCTACGACGCCGACTACTCGGCCGCCTTCGAGCGGTTCAAGAACCAGCTGCGGTCGCTCGGCGCGCAGGTGGTCGACTTCGACGGCCTCGACGTGACCGTGGCCGCGAACGACCCGTACTTCCGCACGTCGGACCGGATCCCGCTGCCCAACGGGTCGGTCGTCTCGCCGGCGAGCACGGTGCTCTCGCCCAACCGCTACGAGATCGGGTACTGGGAGGCGGTGAAGCAGTTCGCCGCCACGCATCCCGAGCAGGCCGAGGCGCTCGGCCGCCAGTCCGGCGACTTCGACGCGCAGACCGCCAATGCCGGTGCCATCCCTGCCTCGCGGTGCGCGCCGACGGCGAGAATCGGCGGCGCACGCTCCAGGCGAACTACGCCGCGGCGCTCGACGCCGCCGTGATCGACTTCATGCTCGTCCTGCCGATCGGCGCGCAGGTCGGACCCCGGTTCGGGGGCGGCGGGCTGCGCAACTACCGCACCTTCTACCAGCTGCCCAACGCGCTGACGTGGCCCATGGTCACGTTCCCGATCGGCCATGACGCCGGCGTCGGGCTGCCGATCAACGCGGCGTTCTGGGGCCGCCGCTTCAGCGAACCGGCGTTGATCCAAGCCGCGCTCGACTTCCAGGCCGCCTACCCCGAGTACCACGAGGCTGCGCCGCCCGACCCGACGTTCGCTCCCGCGCCCGCACCGCGCGCGCTGCGGGCGACGCCGTTCGAGGTCGTCCCTCCTGAGCTGTCGAACGACCCGCTGATCGCCGAAGGAGCCAGGTCATGAGCGAACCGTTCCTCACCGTGGCCTACACCCCACTGCTCGACCCGGGATTCCCGCTGCTCGACGCCGACGCGCCCGAACCGTTCCTCACCGTGGCGTACACGCCCAAGCTCGGGACCGCCTACTGCCCGTACGGCGAGGACCACACCACGACCTGACCCACAGGGGTTCACCGGTGCACCATGGCAATGGGCACGGCACTCGAAGGGCTCGACGAACACGATCCGTCGAGCCCTTCGCCGTCCCTCTCCGTCACCGAGCCCACCATTTCGTCTTTCACGTTGCCGAGACGACTGGGCCGCTGCCGAATCGTTTCGGCTAGGTGAAAGACGAGCCGGTGGTCCGGAGCTCCTGATCGCTCCAACCGCGTCTGGCGAATCAGAAGGGGCGGCTCACCGTGGATTCGCCGGTCCCGTCAGACACACCTATCGCGTGCTCCCAGGACTTGGGGCGAGAAGGTCATGACAACGCGCGCGACGACCGTCAAGAAGCTCTCCGAAGCCAGTTCCGTCGATGACGTGGACGTGGCGCCCTTCACGCCGCATCAACTCTTCGAAGTACACGAGCTTCTGGCTGTAGCGTCGACGGCCGTCGTGAAGCGGCCCGCTCCACATTTCGCCAGTGACCAGGACAGTGACCGACATCGAGCGATCCGGTGCCACGCGGCCGCCCATGGTCACCGTGTGCTGCCTGAGGTTGCTCCGGTCCATGTGCTCACCCCGGACGAACGCCCGTCCAGTGAAGAGGACTGACTCCCCTCGCAACGACTCAACCCATCCCGGACATGCCGCCGCAGTGCTCACTGCCCGTTCACCGCCCTTGCGTCCTGGTCGTCCCACTCGTCCTCACTGTGCAGGAGGACTGTCACAATCTCAGACGTTGATGGGCAGGCAACCACGACGAGGTCTCCCCGGACGTACCTCACGCGGCCCAGTCCGTAGTTGAACGCGGTGACCGTGATCTCGGGATGAGTTACGGCCTGGAGCACATCGTGAGGTGCGAACCCCCGAGAGTTGACCCTCGTCCGAGCGTGCCGACTGAAGTGCCAGCCACGAAGCGCCCCGGGGCATGTGATTCGGTTCGTATTTTTCCGTCGACCCATCTCAGCTGGACTCGGCCTTGAGTTATTTGACCGACCCATATTACTCGCTGGCGACATAATCTTCTTCCTACATATACGACTCGAGGCGCCAAGTGCCCATGCACTTAGCGCCTCAGAGATATTTTCTTGAGTTGGCGACCGGGCAGGGGCCCGGACCGCGTGGCACCATCGTCGACGACTGATGCCGCGGGTGTCAAGCATTTCCCGAGGTCGTCCTCGACCTGTTTCCCAACGGCTTGCCCGGCGGATCGGTGAGTGGCGGAGCTCGAGCACTCGGATGAATAGTTGAGCCGCGACGACTCGGAGCCGAGGCGCCGTAGGCGACCGCCTGTTCGTCGAAGATGACGGCCAGGACACGCCACTGCGTGAGCAGGACGGGACCGCTCGACGACAGTCCCCCACAGCTTCTCCCGTCACGGTTCTGCGAGTGACCCGCTCCTGGCCCCGCGTCGTTTTGCGTTTCGCCTACCAGTCGACGGTTCGTGGATCCACCCAGGTGGCGCCGACGCACCTACCCAGCGAAACCTTGGAGGTGCGAGATGGGACGCTGGAACGCTGACGCGGACGCGGCCGGCCTGGCGCGAGAGAGCAAGCTCAACGAGGCGCATGAGCGGCTGGCCAAGGCGGTCGACGCGATGGCCAGTGCCGACGGCTACAGGCGCGCGATCCAGTTCGCGGCGCGGTTTCGAACCCGCTCGTTCCACAACACGCTGCTGATCGTTCTTCAGCACGCCGAGGAATTCGAGGCTGGCCGGGTGCCCACGGCGGAACCGACATACGTCGCGGGCTACCAGCAGTGGCAGCGTCTGGGCCGGCGGGTGATGAAGGGCCAGTCCGGGTACGTGATCCTCGCGCCGGTCACGGCGAGGTACCCGACCGACAGCCCCGCAGCTGGGCCGTGGAGGCTGCTCGCTCGCGGTGAGCAGCCGGCGCCGGGCGAGGTGGTGCGCGAGCGGCTCAAGGGCACCCGGCCCGCCTACGTGTGGACGTGACTCAGACCGAGGGCGACCCGATTCCCGAACAGCCCATGCCCCCTGCTCCTCGGGGGTGCGGCACCCGAGGGCCTGTGGGACGGGCTGGCCGCCCAGGTCGCCACCGGCGGGTTCGACCTGAGCACCGTGCCCGACGCGCGCCCGCTCGGAGGGGCCAACGGGCTGACGGACTTCATCGGACGCACCGTTCGCGTCCGTGCCGACATGGACGACGCGGCCATGGCCAAGACGCTGGCCCATGAGCTGGGGCACGTCACGATGCACGACATCAAGAACGCCGACGACGCGCATCGTCACGCGGAGTCATCGAGGTCGAGGCCGAGACCGTCGCGCTGATGATCGGCGCCGCGCATGGCATGGACACCTCCACGTACTCGGTGCCGTACGTGCGGGTGGGCGAGCTCGGTCCCAGACGGGAGCGTGTTCGACGTCGTCACCGCGACCGCCGAACGCGCGCGCAAGACCGCCCTCGCGATCCTGGACAAGCTCGACACCCATCAAATTGGCGACGGCGAGCCACCAGGCCCTCGCAGCGTCCGCGACGGCACGGCCCGCGATCGCTCCGCGCCCGCGCGCGAGACCCGCAGGCCGGCCAGGCGGCGGGCGCCGGCCCGATCGAAGGTGGTGACACGTTGAAGCACAACGACGCTCAGGTTGACCTGCCCCGGGTCCAGATCGTCTACATGCCCGACTGGACCCCCGACGTGACGGTGGCCGGTGAGCCGTACGACCTGCCCGCCGCGCCCGTCCCGATCAATGTCCGCGACCCGCGGGACCTGGGCCGTCTGGTCGCGCTCGACCTCGGGCAAGCCGTCCACGTGGTCGCGGTCAATCCCGAGGGCGCCATGTACACCCAGATCTGCGAGCCCGAGCCCTTCCCGACCCCGACCGAGGTCACTCCGGTCTCAGCACCGGCAGCGCGGTCGCAGTCGGCATCGCATGCGGAGTTCCCGCTCGGGGTGGTCGGGCGCGGCTTCCTGCCCGGGGAACAGGTGTGCATCGCGGTCGTCGTCGCGGCACGGAACGCCGACGACGACGGCCGGGCCGCCCTGCCCCTGCCCGCGCCGCTGCTCGAGCGGCTGCCGTCCGCGGTCGTGCTGCTCGGTCGCACCTCGGGCACGGTCGTCGTCCACCACCCGGCAGTGGACGCTCTCGCGGCAGGTGTGGCATGAGCGCCCCGGCCTCCCCCAGAGGTGGGGACGCGCTGACCAACCTCGGCCTGATCCTTCTGATCTCCACGGTCGCGTTCGCCGCCCTGCTGCGCCTGGCCGGACACCTGGCCGCGGTGGTCTCCCGCGTCGACGCACCGACGTCGGGCCCGGCCGCCGGGGTGCGAGTGTCTTCTCGATCCCGGCGACCCCGCGACCGCGCTCGGCGCGCCCGGTCTGAACCCGGTCGTGTACTGGGTCGTGGTCGCGGTGCTGCTCGCCGCGCTCGGCGCACTCGCGTGGGGCGCGTGGCGCCTGTTCCGGCGGGACAAGACCAAGGCGACCCGTGACCCGCACCGGCTCGCGGGCACCGCCACCGGCCGCGACGTCACCAAGGCAGCCTCAACCCGGGCGCTGCTCGCCCGGTCGGGTGCGCTGCGGCCCTCGCTGACCAAGCCCGCACCCTCCGACGTCGGGTACCTGCTCGGGACCGCGAACGGCAAGAGCGTGTGGGCGTCGGTCGAGGACTCCGTCCTCGTGCTCGGCCCACCCCGCTCAGGCAAGGGCCTGCACCTGGTCATCAACTCGATCCTGGACCCGCCCGGCGCGGTCATCACGACCTCGACCCGCCCCGACAACCTCACCGCCACCATGAAAGCGCGCGAGAGTCACGGACCGTCGCGGTGTTCGACCCGCAGCACCTGGCCGAAGGACTACCCACCGGCCTGCGCTGGTCCCCAATCCGGGGTGTGAGAACCCGCTCACCGCGATGATCCGCGCCACCGGGTTCAGCTCCGCCACAGGCGGCCTGTCGACCGGCGGCGTCGAGTCAGGCGGGTTCTGGGAAGGAAAGACCCGCACCGCCCTGCAAGCACTACTGCACGCCGCCGCGCTCGGACAGTGCTCCCCGAGGGACCTGTTCGCCTGGTCCCTGTCACCGTCCGCCGCCGCAGACGCTGTCGCGATCCTGTCCTCCACCCCGAACGCCGCCCCCGGCTGGGCCGATTCGCTGGAGTCGACCATTCACTCCGACCCGCGCACCCGGGACTCGATCTGGATGGGCGTCTCCCTCGCCCTGACCTGCCTCCCAGACCCGCGCGTCATGGACGCCGTCACCCCGGCGCCCGGTGAGTCGTTCGACCCGGCCGAGTTCCTCCGCTCGAACGGGACGCTCTACCTGCTGTCGACCGGTGCGTGGGCGTCAGCGTCGTGGTCGCTGGTGGCGGCGTTCATCGAAGAGCTCGTCGAGACCGCCCGAACACTGGCCGCCGCATCCCCGGGTGCACGACTGGACCCGCCGCTGCTGCTCGCGCTCGACGAGATCGGGAACCTGTCCCCACTGCCGTTGTTGCCGGTGCTCATGGCGGAAGGCGGCGGCACCGGCATCACGACCATGCCCGTGCAGCAGTCCCTGTCCCAAGCACGCGCCAGGTGGGGCGACCACAACGCCGGAGCCATCTGAGACGCGTCCATCGTCAAGGTCGTCCTCGGCGGGCCTCGGTCGCCAAAGACCTCCAGGACGTCTCCGCCCTCATCGGCGAACGCGACGAGATCACCGACACCGTCTCCGTCGGCGACTACGGCTCACGCTCCATCCAACGCTCCGCACGCCGCGTACCCGTCATGCCGCCAGAGACCATCCGCATGCTCCCCTTCGGCACCGCGCTCGTCCTCCTGCGCTCCGCGCCACCCGTCGTCGCCGACCTGCGCCCCTGGACCAGGCGCCCCGACGCCGCCCAGCTCGCCACCGAGCGAGCCCTCAACGAGCAGACCCTACGGCGGGTATGAGGCCGGCCCACCAAGGCGAGCTGCTGCGAAGGAGTCATGGCGAACGACGCCGTCTTGGGCGCGGTGTCGAACTACGACTTCTCGAATCGGCGCCGTCGCAGCGCGCCACCGCACCTGCCAGTGACCCGGGCGACCGCCGCGCCGGGACACGTACTCGCACGGCAGAACGCAAGCGGCGACTCGCCCAACGCCGGAATCGCGGCCCTCGCGCGGTCGCTGGCTGCCGCCGCGCACCTGCCCATTGAAGCGGTTGCCCACACCGATGGCGCCGCCACGATGGAGGAGGCCAACATGGCCATTCCCGTGCAGCAGTCCCTGGCGGGGTTCATCGCCTCGGACCCCGACGTGTCGTTCACCGAGACCGGCACCACGCAGGTCCACTACCGGGTCGGCGTGGAACACTGGCGCCGCGAGCAGGACGGCACCTACATCCGGCTCGACAACTCGTTCCACGACCTGCTGGTCTTCGGCAAGACCGCCGAGCGGGCCGCGGACCAGTTCCGCAAGGGCGACCAGTTCATCGCCCACGGCTACGTCGACTCCCGCCCGGCCGAGCCGCCGGCCCGGCCCGCCGAGCGCGAGGTGTACATCGCCCGCAAGATCGGCCACGACCTGGCCCGCACGACCTACGACGTGCAGCGCAGCCCCGCGAACCTGCAGCACGCCGCCCAGCAGACCGCCACCCCCGCCGCGACCGCCCAGCCGGTTCCCGGCGTCGGCCAGGACGCCCCGCCGCCCCCACCCCCTCTGCGGCGGACCGGCCCGCACCGCAACGGGCCGGGTCGGCGAGCCACGGGATCGGGCTGTGACCATGGACGGCGACGTCAACTGGCAGTTCAACACCGACCCCGACGCCGCGCCGGAGCAGCTGGTCACCGACGAGCAGTTCGCCGCCTACGAGGCCGAGCTCGCCGCCGACCTGGACGACGCGGCAGGCGAGTTCGGCGAGGTCGAACCCATCGACTGGCAGGCCCTGACCGCCGACGAGGCCACGGCGCACTGGCGGGCGCTGGACAGGTTCGTGACCTGGCTGCGCAACCGGTACGCCCTGCCCCCGACCGTGGTCCCACCCCTGTGGCACCGCCACCCCGAGCTCGTGGAGGAGCTGTCCGCCCTGCACACGCACCGGCTCGAGTGCTACGCCCCGGGCGGCTCGGGGTCCGGACCGATCACCTGGCACGCCGACTTCGCCGACGCCCGCGAACGCCTGCGCGAGTGGGTCGCCACGTCGGGCACCCGGCTGGACCGCGACCGGCCCAGCCGCGCCACCTCCTGGCCCGGCGAACCGCCCGCCGAGCCGGGCGAGGAGCAGCCCATCACCGACCGCAAGGCCGACTTCGCGGCGTTCGTCGCCGACGACCTGGCTGCCCGGCGCGCCACCAAGGCGCGCGCCGCCCGCAACGTCCGGGCCGCGGGGACGTACCGCCAGAAGGGAGGCTCGTGATGTCCAGCGAGCCGCATGACGACATCCGTGCCCTGCGCCGCGAGGCGGACCACATCGCGCTCGACGACCACGTCGCCACCTCCGCCCGGCCCGCGCACCGTGTCATCGCCAATCACCCGTGGACCATGCTCCGCGACCTGGGCGTCGAGGACGCCCGGGTGCTCGCCGTCGGGGAAGACGCCGCCACCCTGATCGGGCTGCCCCACACCGACGGCTACACGTTCCGGTCCCTGGTCGCAGACATCTCCCCCCGCCACACACCCGGAGTCGCGTTCCCCGTGACCGAGCGCGTCCCGAAGATGTCGGACCGGTACGACGTCGTCATCGCCTCCCTGCCCTACAACGACGCCCGCCTTCAAGACCCCGCCCACGTCGTCCTACGCCGAGCCGCCCAGGCCAAGCTCGCGCTCCTCATGCAGCATCTGACCCGTCCCGGCGGATACACCGTCCTGCTCGCCTCGCACGACCTGATGGACAACCCGTACCCCGAAGCCCGTCAGCAGCTCCACCTGGGCGCCGACCTGCTCGGCGCCGTCCGCCTGCCGGCCGGCACCCATCGCCAGCTCCCCGGCCTGGACCTGACCACCGACCTCCTCGTCCTCCAACGCCGCAGCAAGGACGACGCGTCGCGGTCGCAGGACTTCGAGCGCACGACCACCGTCCGGCTCGACGGCCGCGACGTGGAGATGAACGTCTACTTCGACAACAACATCGACCAGGTCCTCGGCAGCCTCGCTGCCGGCCCCCTCGCTTGGGGGCCGGCCGCCGTCACCGTGTCGTCCACGCCCGATCGTCTCGACCGTGACCTGGCCGAAGCACTCGGCAACGTCACCGTCCAGGGCCGCCGCCTCGGCCTGACCTACACGTCGGCAGACAACCCTCAGCATCGGGCCGAGCCGTCGATCGCCGACCTCATCCGCAAACGCGACCGCCAGACGGACCTACCGACCCCGCGGCCTCACCCCCGCCGAGCCCGCGGCCAGACCGGACTCGAGCGACGACCGGCCGCGCACGAGGGTTCCACAGTTGTTGTGGTGGCCTCCTCGTGCCGGTCGGCTGAACAGGTTGATGCAGTCGGCTCATCCCCCTCGATACGCCGGTGCGGATAAACGCGGCCCGTTGAATCCGCGCTCAGCTGCCTGTGCCCCCGTCGTCGGCCAGCCCGGAACTCGCCTTGCCTTGGCCAGGAGCCAGAGCCTCCAGAATCTCGGCGGTGTGGGCGTTCACGTCCTCCTTCCGCTCGATGTAGTGCTTCTTCGTGATCTCCGACGAGGTTTGCCCGAGCAGCTCCGCCGCGAGGTCCGCGCCCGCCTGCCGCTCGACCGCCGTGGCGGCCGTGCGTCGGAACGAGTGGGGGGTCACCCAGGTCAAACCGGTCTCGGAGATGATCTCGCGCAGGCGCCGTCTGACGTTGTTCGTCGTCAGCGGGGTGCCGTTGGGAGACTGGAAGATCAGCGCGTCGGACGGCTGCCCAGCGACCTCGACCAGCCGCTTGCGCAGGGCCTCGGCCGTGTACGAGGGCACCGCCATGCACCGGACCGACCTGCGCGACTTCGGTCGCGGCTGCCGGTACGTCGGCTGACCCTTGAGAGAGACGATCGTCCCGCTAATCCGGATCATCGCCGGCGTGGAAGTCACGTCGACATCGCACTTGCGCAGTGCGAGCACCTCACCGATCCGCGCGGAGGAACCGATCATCACCTCGATGATGGTCTCCAACTGCCCGTCCGGCTTTGGACCGGACAGACCCTCGCCACGACGCCAGTTGCGCACCGCCGCGCGAATCACCTCCAGCTCGGCGTACGCCAGCGCCCGCGCCTCCGTCTGCGACCGCTTGACCCGTTTGACCCCTGCGACAGGATTGCGGTCGAGCGCCTCGTAGCGCACTGCCAGCCCTAGGGACAGGCTGAGCACGGTCTTGGCCTGCTTGGCCATGGACTGGCTCTTGTCCTTGGCCAGGGCACGCAGGAACCGGTCCACCCGCCCCACGCTAAGTTCGCGCAGCGTGTACTCCTCGAAAGCGGGGAGCACGAGCTTGCGCATGTTGCGCTCGTACAGCAGCCGGGTGTTGGGGGCGAGCTCGCCATCCAGGGCCAGGTCTTCGATCCAGACCTCGGCCAGGTCGCGGAACTTGCTGCCCGGCCCGAGCTCGCCCAGCCTGCCGGAGACTCTGCCGCGCTGGGCGACCTTGAGCTTGAGCTTCATCTCGGCGGCTTTCGCCGTCGGCCCGCTGGCCTCGACCAGACGCAGCTTGCCGTCGATGTCGCGGTACTTGGTCCGCGCGCGGTAGTTCCCGCTGTCCAGCTCGGCGGTGTAGATGTCGCCGAACGTCCCGATCGGGATGCGCTGCCTAGCCATGACACATCACCGACCCTTGGGCTGTTCGCCGGGCCGCAGTTCGCGCTGCTCGGTCAGCCACGCATGTACGTCGCTGACCAGGTACCGCAGATGCTTGCCCACCCAGACGCCACATGGGCCTTTGCCGTCGCACCGCCAGTCGCGCACGGTCGAGACGGGGATGCCGAGGTACGTCGCGAGATCCTCGGCGGTCAGGAGCGGCTCCAGGCCGCCCACAGTCGCTGAACTGGTGAGCGTAGAAGTGTCCATGCTCCTCAGGTGTGCGAGCGCACCCGACGGAACCGGCACGAACTCGAACCAACCTCGGTTCGACCGCCTGCAACCCCCTGCTGGCCGTCCTCGGACGGTCATTGGGGTGCCAATGGGGTGGGAGTATCAAGTCTCCGGAAACCTCTCAGGCCCGGGATTCCGCAGAATCCCGGGCCTGATCTCGTAGCGGGGGCAGGATTTGAACCTGCGACCTCTGGGTTATGAGCCCAGCGAGCTACCGAGCTGCTCCACCCCGCGTCGGTGATCACTACTCTACGTGAGGTTCCGGACCAGGCCAAATCGGGTGGACGAGACGTGGGTCACGCCAGGACCTCGACCCCGAACGCGAACTCGCGCACGGCCCCGGGCTCGAGCCGCACGCCCGCGGCGCAGTCGGCGCGGTTGAACGCGTCGGTCAGCGTCTCGACGGGCTCGATCGCGACGGCGGCCCGCTCGCGACGCGCCAGTCCGTCGCCCGTGTAGACGTGGACGAGCCCGCGGTCCTGCCACACGGCGAGCCCCTGCCCCGTCGCGGGGTCGCGCACGAGGGTCCGGGCGCGGCCGTCGGCGTCGGTGTGCAGGTCGCCGAACGCGTGGTCGAGCCGCACGCCGACGAGCGGCAGCGGCCCGACGCCGTCGATCGCGCCGAACGCGTCCGCCCCCACGAGCGGGAGCAGCCCGGCGTCGGTCACGACGGCGTGCCGCGCCGGGACGGTCAGCTCGAGCCGGTCGATCGTGGCGTGCCCCGGCACGCGCAGGTACGGGTGCCACCCCAGGGCGACGGGCGCGGCGGTCGCGCCGACGTTGCGGGCCCGCAGCGCGACGCCCAGCGAGCCCGCGTCGAGCACGTACTCGACCTCGAGGGCGAGCGCGAAGGGGTAGCCCGCGTGCGCGTCGGCGCTCAGGGAGGCGCGGAGCGTGACCGACACCGGTCGCGCCGGGTCCCCGTCCGCGGGGCGCCCAGGGTCCTCGTCCCGGTCGACGACCGTCCAGTCGAGCGTGCGGGCGAACCCGTGCATGGTGAGGGGCTCCCACGGCAGGACGGGCGGCACCTGGTGCCGGACGCCGTCGAACACGTACTGCCCGCCCGCGAGACGGTTGACGAACGGCGCCATGAGCGCCGACCGCGCGGCGTCGTGCGCGGCGACCTCCGCCTCGTCGGCGTACCCGTCGACGAGATCCTCGACGCGGGAGGTCCCGTCCGCCCCGCGCCACGGCGCACGCCAGGCGAGCACGGCCGCACCGCGCAACGCCACGACGAGCTCGGCCCCGGACGGGTGGTGCAGGCGCGCCGCGGGGACGGCCGGGGTCGTGTCGCTCGCCGCGCTGAAAGCGTTGCTGCAAACCGTTGCAGAAGTCACGAGGAGCGATCCTCCCGCCCGGCGGACGAAAAGACAACTCCGGCACGACGCCCGACGGGCGGGGACACCCGCTGGTGTCCCCGCCCGTCCGTGGCGTGCGTTCGTCCTGCCGCGGCCGTCAGCCGGCCGAGGACTCCGTGTCGAGCGACTGCTCGGCGGCCAGCGCCGCCTCGAGCGCCTGCTGGAGCCGGTCCTGCGCCTCGCCGTAGGCGGCGAAGTCGCCCTCGGCGAGCGCCGCCTGGCCGTCCTCGATGGCCTGCTGCGCCTGGCGCAGCGCCTGGTCGAGCTCGGCGCGGGCGCCGCCGTCCACCGTGCCGCCGTCGGCCGGCGGCGCCGGCTCCTCGGTGGCCGGCGGCTCGGTGCCGGGGTCGGTCGTCCCCGGGTCGGTCGTCTCGCCGTCGGCCGGCTGGTCCGGGACCTCGGTCTCGACCCCGCCGTCGGCGTCGCCCGCGTTCGCACCCGAGTCGCCGCCGAACACCTGGTCCAGCGCCTCGTCGAGCGTGTCCGCGAAGCCGATCTCGTCGCCGAAGGACACGAGCACCTTGCGCAGCAGCGGGAACCGCGTGCCCTCCGTGGACTGCACGTAGACCGGCTGGACGTACAGCAGCCCGCCGCCCACCGGGAGCGTGAGGAGGTTGCCGTTGATGACCGTCGAGTCACCGCGCCGCAGCGCCAGGAGGCCGTCCGCGGCGGTCGGGTCGGTGTTGAAGTTGTTCTGCACCTGACCCGGTCCGGGGACCGTCGCGTTGCGCGGGAGCTCGAGGAGCCGCAGCGTGCCGTAGTCCTCCGACCGCACGCCCGCCTCGTTGCCCGGCTCCGCGTCGACCGCGAGGAACCCGGTGAGGATGTTGCGGTCGGAGCCGCCGCCCGGGATGTACGTCGACATGAGCGAGAACGTCGGCGCCTCCTGGCTCGGCATCTGGAGCGTGAGGTAGTACGGCGGCTGGGCGGGCTTGACCGTCCCGCCGACCGTCGGGTCCTCCGGGATGCGCCAGAAGTCCTGCTGCGTGTAGAACTCGTTCGCGTCGTCCACGTGGTAGCTCGCGAGCAGCGTGCGCTGCACCTTGAACAGGTCCTCGGGGTAGCGCAGGTGGCTCATGAGGTCGCCCGAGATGTCCGAGAGCGGCTGGACGGTGCTCGGGAAGACCTGGCTCCACGCCTGGAGGACCGGGTCCTCGGCGTCCCACGCGTACAGGTCGACCGAGCCGTCGTACGCGTCGACGGTCGCCTTGACCGAGTTGCGGATGTAGTTCACCTGCTGCGGCGCGAGCGCCTCGACGGAGTTCGCCGCGACGAGCGAGTCGCGCGTCGAGTCCTCGAGCGACTCGGACGTCGAGTACGGGTAGGCGTTCGACGTCGTGTAGCCGTCCACGATCCACTTCACGCGGCCGTCCACGACCGCCGGGTACACCCGCCCGTCGAGCGTCAGGTACGGCGCGACCTTCGCGACGCGGTCGCGCGGGCTGCGGTCGTAGAGGATCTGCGACTCCTCGGTGACGCGGTCGGAGAAGAGGATCTGCTCGGACCCGAACTTCAGCGCGTAGAGCACCTTGTTCATGAACGACCCGACGCTCGGGCCCGCCGCGACGTCCTGCGTCGGGAAGGTGTTGCTGACCTGACCGGCGTCGTCGTCGACCGGGTAGTCGAGCTCCCACGGGTCGGTGCCCTCGGGCGCGCCGACGATCGAGTACTGCGGCGCCTCGGGCGAGAAGTAGATGCGCGGCTCGTAGCCGCCGGCGTCTGTGAACGCGCCGGTGGACGGGATCGAGCCCTCGTAGAACGCCGGCCGGCCGTCCGGACCGATCTGGTTGCCGTACGCGGCGACGACGCCGAAGCCGTGCGTGTAGACCGTGTGGTCGTTGACCCAGTTGCGGGCGTCCGCGCCCAGACCCTCCTGGTTGAGCTCGCGCACCGCGATGACGGTGTCGCGGCTCTCGTCGTCGATCGTGTACCGGTCGACCGACAGCGACGGCGAGAACTGGTAGTACTGCTTGTTCTGCTGGAGCTGGCTGAACGACGGGCTGACGATCTCCGGGTCGAGCAGGCGGATGGACGCCGTCGTGTCGGCGTCCTCGCGCAGCGCGCCCGCCTCCGCCTCCGTCTTGGCGTTGTAGGACTCGGTCTGGACGTCGTCGATCCCGTACGCCGACTTCGTCGCGTCGATGTTGCGCTGGATGTACTCCTCCTCGAACTCCTGCGCGTTCGGCGTGACCTGGAAGCGCTGGACGACGCTCGGGTAGATGCCGCCGATGGCGATGGCCGACACGACCATGAGGCCGACGCCGATCGCCGGGAGGCGCCAGTTGCCACGCACCGCGGTCACGACGAACAGCGCCGCGACGAAGAGGGCGACGACCGTGAGGATCGCCTTGGAGGGGATGACCGCGTGCACGTCCGCGTAGGACGCGCCGTCGAACTTGGCGCCGCCCGAGGTGAGGATCGAGTAGCGGTCGAGCCAGTAGTTGGCCCCGATGAGGACCAGGAGGAGCGCGGCGGTCACCGAGAGCTGGACGCGCGCGGCCGTCGTCGTGCGCGGGCCCGCGTCGGAGCCGCCGCCGATGCGCAGCCCGCCGTACAGGTAGTGCGTCGCGACCGCGGCGATGCCGGCGATGATGACGACCGCCATCAGGAAGCTCACGACGAACCGCAGCGCGGGCAGCGTGAAGACGTAGAACGACAGGTCGATGCCCCACTGCGGGTCCGTCGTGCCGAACGGCACCGAGTTCAGCGCCAGCAGGACGGTCTGCCACTGCGACGCCGCGGCGGCGCCAGCGAAGAAGCCGACGAGCGCGGGCGCGACGATCATGACGACCTTGCGCAGCGGCTCGATCGCCTCGCGGTACTGGTCGAGCGTCGCCTGCTCGGGCGTCGACGGCGCGTAGATCGGCCGGGAACGGTACGCGATCGAGAACGACAGGAAGACGAGCCCGCCCATCACGAGGAACCCGCCGACGAACAGGGCGATGCGCGCGCCCCACTGCGTCCACAGGACGTTCGCGAAGTCGAGCTGCCGGAACCACAGCACCTCGGTCCAGAACTGGGCGAGCAGGAGCAGGAGGACCACGAGGGCGCCGACGACGGCGATCGCGATCCCGATCGGGCTCCGGCGCCGGGCGGGCCGCCCCCCGGAGGACGGCCGGCGGGGCGCTGCGGCGAATGACACGGTGGGTATACCTCTTCGGTCGTGGCTCGGGCGTGCACCGGGGTCAACGCCCGGTCCTCCCCCAAGGTTCCCACGGCCCGCGGCCTCGTGGGGGACGTCACGACCAGGTCATCGCCCGTCCGCCGCCGGTCGGCGCGCGATGGGGGACCATGGGGGCATGCCCCAGCCTGACGACGCCTCCCCCTCCACCCCCGCGCCCGGCCCCGGGCCCGTCGCGCCCGGCGGCCCGACGCCGCAGCACGCGCTCGCGCTCGCCGTCCACGAGATCGAGGCGCACGCGGCGGACGCCGGCTGGGACGCGCCGCCGCGGCTCTTCGCGCTCGTCGCGACGGCCGGGGCGCTCGCCGCCGACCCGACGCTCGCGGACCGACTGCCGCCCGACGTCGTCGCGGCGGCCACGGCGGACCCGCACCACCTGCTCTCGATCGAGCAGGAGGGCTTCGGCGTGGACGGCGACCTCGAGGACGGGCTCGCACGCGTCGCGTGGCCCGCGACGGTCGACGGCGCCGCGCTCGTCGTCGAGCGGATCGTCCTGCCCCCGGCCGCCGAGGAGGGCGTGCCGGACGACCCCGACGCGGCGCTCGACTACCTCACGTCGCACCCCGACCGGCAGGACGTGCGCCTCGCCGTCGGCGTGCTGCGCGACGGTCCCACCTGGTGCGCCGTCCGGTCGCGCGCGCACGACGCGGCCACCGACGTCGCGGGCGGCCCCGACCTCGTCCCCGGCCTCGTCACCGCGCTGCGCGCGACGCTCGAGGACTGACGCGAGCGGCCGTCGTCAGCGCGCCTCGCACGTCGCGAGCGAGTCGCCCTCGCCCGCGCCGATCGCCTCCATGGCGGCGCGGGCGTCGGCCAGCGTCGAGACCGCGGCGACGTGCAGGCCGTCGGGCACGTTGCCCACGACCTCCGGGCAGTTGGCCTGCGGCGCGAGGAACCACGTCGCGCCGTCGCGCAGGGCGCCGTACAGCTTCTGCTGGATGCCGCCGATCGGCCCGACGTCGCCCTCGACGCTCATGGTGCCCGTCCCCGCGATGACGACGCCGTTCGCCTCGTCCTCGGGCGTGAGCTGGTCGACGATGCCGAGCGCGAACATCGTCCCCGCGCTCGGGCCGCCGATGTCCTCGATCTGGATCGACACGTCGACCGGGAAGTCGAACGTCGGGTCGATGAACACGCCGAGCAGCGCGGTGTCGCCGCCGTCCGTCGTCGTCACCGTGAGGTCGGTCTCCGCGCCGTCGCGCAGGACGCCGAGCGTCACGTCGGCGCCCGGGTCGACCGCCTCGAGGCCGTCGATGAGGTCCTGGTACGTCGGGACCGGTGCGCCGTCGAGCGCGACGATGACGTCCCCCGGCTCGACGACACCGTCCGACCCGCTGTCCGGGACCGCGGCCTCGACCGTGAGCGTGGCCGGCACCTCGTACCCGAGCTCGGTGAGCGCCGCGACCGTGGCGTTCTCCTGCGAGGAGATCATCTCGGCCTGGCCCTGCTGCTCCGTCTCCTCCTTGGTGCGACCGGTCGGGAACACCTCCTCGACGGGGCGCACGCTGCGCGAGCGGTCGAACCAGCCCTGCACGACCTGGGCGAGGTTGACGGGGTAGCCCGGCCCTCCGGCGACGGAGACGGTGGTCAGGCGCAGCTCGCCCGTCGAGTCGAAGGTCTCGGCCCCCGTGATGGAGATCAGCGGCGTGCCGTCCTGCTCGCCGAGCGTGTCCTCCGTCGGCCCGGGCGACCGCACCGCGTACGGCGCGGGCAGGATCGCGAGGCCCGCGACGAGCAGCGTCGTCACGAGCAGGGAGATGCCGAAGGTCAGGGACCGGCGGGTCACGGGCGGCGGGTCGTGCTCGTCCTCGGCGAGGAGGGCGTCGAAGGAGGGGGCGTCGCTCACCGGGACATCATCCCCGAGGATGCTGGGATCTCCCTGCCGACCGCGCCCGCGGTACCCGGACCTGCCGGAGGTCAGGGGCGTCGCGACCGCGCCTGCCGCCACACGGCCGCGGTCCCGAGCACCGCCACGGCCGCTCCCGCGGCACCGAACGCCGCGGCGTCACGACCGCCGAACCGCAGCCCCGCGACGCCCACCCGGCCGCGGACCTCCGCGAGCAGCACCTCCAGCGCCGCGGCGCCCGACCACGTCGGCGACCACCCGGCGTCGTGCAGGCGCTCGGCGGAGACCGACCACGGGTGCACGACGAACGCCAGGTCGCTCGCCGGGGACGGCAGCACCCCGACCCGGTGCAGCCGCTCGGCCGCGCCGAACGCGGTCGCCGACGGGAGCTGGACCGTGCGCAGGCCCGCCGCCGCGGCCACCGTCTCGGAGTCGAGCGCGTCCGGGAGCCCGTCGCGCAGCGGACCGGCCGTCAGCCCGCCGACGAGGCCGCCGTCGAGCGCGACGCGGACCGCAGCGACGACGTCCTCGACGTGCACGAGGTGCCACGTCCGCTCCCCGCCGCGGACCGTGAGCAGGCGCGGGGCCTCGAAGTGCCGTGTGAGGAGCGTGTCGATCCCGGGCCCGACGACGACCGCCGGCCGCACGAGCCCGAGCGGCACCCCGTGGAGCGCCTCGCGCAGCGCGTCCTCGAACGCGGCCACGTCGCCCGCGAACCCGGGTCCGTCGTCGACGGCGACCGGGTCGTCGTCCTCGATCACCGCGCGGCCCGGCGTCGCGCCGTGCACGGCGGCAGTGGTCACCGCGACGACGTGCTCGATCCCCGCGGCGACCGCGGCCTCGCCCGCGCGCCGGCCGAGGAGCGCGAGCCGGGCGCGCTGCTCGGCGTCGGTCTTCGCTCGCGGCGCCCCGAACTCCCCCGCCGGAGCGACCACGACGAGCCGGCGCGCGCCGTCGGGCCACCCGTCCGCGTCCACGGGCGACGCGTCGGCGGCGCCCAGCCCCCGGCGGACCGCGTCCGCGACCTGACCGACCCCGACGACCACGACGGGGTCGCGCGGAGGCGTGACGGGCCGGACCACAGGGTCCTCCCCCGGCTCGCCCGGGGGCTGTCCCCCGGCGGGGACCGCGTCGCTGCGCCGTGAGCGAACCCGGCCCTCGGACATGGCCCAGCCCCCGTTCTCGGCGGTCGATCGTGGTTACGGTGATCACCGACGCTACCGTGAGGAGTCGCCATGAGCAGCCTTCCCCCCGACCGCACGCCCGGACCGGACGACGACACGCCCTTCGACCCGCGGTTCGAGGAGCTCCTCCGCTCGATGCTCGGACCCGACGCGGACGAGGCGCTGCGCGAGCTCCGCGCCCGCGGCCTCGACCCCCAGGCGCTCGCCGCCGGGGGCGCGGCGGACCCCCAGCTCTTCCAGCACGTCCTCGCGCAGGTCCAGCGGCTGCTGTCGACGCCGAGCGACGGACCGGTGAACACGGACGTCTCGCACGACGTCGCGCGCCAGGTCGCCGTCGCCGAGGGCGACCCCTCCGTCACGGCGGCGCAGCAGCGGGCGGTGACCGAGGCGCTGTCCGTCGCCGAGCTGTGGCTCGACGCCGTCACCGACCTCCCGCCCTCGGGCGGGCGCGCCCAGGCCTGGAGCCGGTCCGAGTGGGTCGAGCACACGCTCCCCGCGTGGAACGAGCTCGTCGCGCCCGTCGCGGCGTCCGTCGCCGACGCGCTCGCGACGGTCCTGCGGGACCAGCTCCCGGAGGGCCTCGGCGACGACCCGTCGGCGCTGCCCGGGGTCGGTTTCACGCTCCCGGGCCAGGTGCCCGGGCTCCCCGCGGGCGCGCTCGGGCTGCCGGGCGACCCCGCGGCGCTCATGCAGCGCCTCGGCTCGGCCGTCTTCGGCATGCAGGTCGGACAGGCCGCAGGGACCCTGTCCCGCGAGGTCTTCGGGGCCACCGACGTCGGGCTGCCCCTGCTCGAGCAGCCCGGGACCGTCCTCCTGCCCACGAACGTCGAGGCGTTCGCCGAGGGTCTGGACGCGCCCGCCGACGAGGTGCGCCTGTTCCTCGCGCTCCGCGAGGCGGCCCACGCGCGCCTCTTCACGCACGTGGCGTGGCTGCGCGGCCACCTGCGCGGCCTCGTCGACGCGTACGCGCGCGGCATCACCATCGACCTGTCGGCGCTCGAGTCGCAGCTCTCCGACGTCGACCTCACCGACACGGACGCCCTCCAGCGCGCCCTGTCCGGCGGCGTCTTCGGGCTCCAGAACACCCCCGAGCAGCAGGCCACGCTCCTGCGGCTCGAGACGACGCTCGCGCTCGTCGAGGGCTGGGTGGACGAGGTCACGGCCGCCGCCGCCCTCCCCCACCTGCCCCACGCGGTCCCGCTGCGCGAGATGCTGCGGCGCCGTCGGGCGGCGGGCGGCCCCGCCGAGCACACGTTCGCCACCCTGGTCGGCCTGGAGCTGCGTCCCCGGCGCTCGCGCGACGCGGCGGCGCTGTGGGCACTCATCGCCGCGCAGTCCGGCTCGAGCGCGCGCGACGGCGTCTGGGACCACCCCGACCTCCTGCCGGACGCGACGGACCTCGACGATCCCGCGGGCTACGAGAGCCGGCGGGCCGTGACCCGCATCGAGGAGGCCGACGTCGACCGCGCGCTCGAGGAGATCTTCCGCGCCGCCGAGGGCGCGGGCAGCGCGGAGCCTCCGACCGGGACGACGGACGACGCGACCGACGACGGACCGGCGGACGCGGGCGGCACCGCGCGCTGAGCCCGGGGCGTCCTGCCGCTCAGGGACCTTCCGACGTCGCGTCGGCCGCGAGCCCGGCGTCCTCCACGGGGGCGCCGGGCTCGTCGCCGTCGGGCTCGAGGTCCGCGTCGCGCGCGAACGAGACGCCCTCCAGGAAGCCGCGCGCCCGGTCCGTCCGCGGGTAGGACTCGAGCAGCTTCCAGAACCCCGGGCCGTGACCGGCGTGGAGCAGGTGGGCGAGCTCGTGGAGCAGCACGTAGTCGAGCACCCACGGGGGCATACCCCGCACCCGGGTCGAGATGCGGATCGTCCCGTCGATGAGGGTGCACGACCCCCACCGCCGGTCCTGGTTCCCGGACCAGCGCACGCTCGTCGGGTGCGCGCGGCCGTCGAGGTACTTCTCGGACAGCTCGACGGCGCGACGCTCGAGCTCGTCGTCGGAGGGGCGTCGCCGCCGCTCGGAGTCGGCCAGGCGGTCGAGCATGCGCTGGACCCACTCGCGCTCCTGGGCGCGGGTGAAGCGCGCCGGGATCGCCACGATGGTGCGCTCGCCGTCGCGGTAGGCGCTCACCGTGCTCTTGCGTCGGCGGCTGCGCCGAACCTCCACGATCGTCTCCCGGACCACGCTCAGACCGTAGTGGTTCTGGCCACGAAAAGGCAGGGCCCCACGCCGCGCGGTGGGGATTTCCGCGTCACCCGGTCGAGCGGACGTCGCGAGGAGCTGTGCTCCCGGTCAAGGAACCGCCCGCGAACCGCCGTCGAGGTCTGCCTGTGGACAACTCAGGTCGGGTGTCGCCGCCGTGCCACGCTCGTCGCGGGCGGCCGACCGTGCCGCCCGTCCCACGACCCGCGGAGGACACGTGCAGCGACGACGCGTGCTGCGACCCGAGGCCCCGCTGCTCCGGCGCGCCCCGGGCGAGATGCAGGTGGGCACCGACCCACGCTGGTCGGTCCGGCTCACCGGGCTCGAGCCCGTCGAGGAGGAGTGGCTGCGCGCGCTCGCCACCCCGTCGGCCCGGCGCGGCGAGGGCGGCGAGACCGGGACGCCGTCGCCCGGTCGCCGGGCCGCGCTCGTCCGGCTCCTCGAGGAGGCGCACCTGATCGTCCCCGCCCGCCGACGACGCCCGGCCTCGCCCGCCCCCGGCCACGGCGAGGCGGACGTGGGCGTGCTCTCGGCGCTGCGGCCCGACGGCGCCGGGCACCGCGTGCTCGCGACCCGCGCCCGGGCGACCGTCGCCGTCGTCGGGCTGGGGCGGGTGGGGGCCTCGCTCGCCGTGCACCTCGCGACGGCCGGCGTGGGCTCGCTCGTCCTGGAGGACCGGGGCACGGTCCTCACCACGGACGTCGGGGTGGGCGCGTACCGGCTGCGCGACGTCGGGGCGCCCCGCGACATCGCGGTCCGGCGGCTCGTCGAGGACGTAGCCCCCGGGGTCGTCGTCACCTCGGGCACGGACGCGCGCCCGTCGGTCGACGTCGCCGCGGCGGCGGGGCCACCGGGCCCGCTGCCGGACGTCGTGGTCGTGGTCGAGCACGGCGCGGCGGACCCGGAACGGGTCGGGAGGATCGTGGGAGAGGGGGTGGCGCACCTGTCGGTCGTGGTGCGCGAGGCCGACGTCGTCGTCGGACCGTTCGTCCGCCCGGGCCTCGACCCGTGCCTGACGTGCGTGGACCTGCACCGTGCGGACGCCGACCCGTGCTGGCCCCAGCTCGCGCGGCAGCTGCGCGCCCGTGCCGTGCGCGTCGCCGAGGAGTCGTCGCTCGCGGCGTCGGCGGCCGCGGTCGCGCTCGGTCAGGTCCTGGCAGCCCTGGACGGGCTGGTGCCCCGCGCAGCCACGGCGCGCATCGAGATTCCTGCTCCCGATACGGTGCCGCGGCTGCGCGAGACGGGTCGCCACCCGCGGTGCGGGTGCGACGAGCTGGCGCGCACGCCCCCGGACGGGGCGCCGCTGCCCATGTCAGGCCGCCGTCGAGGCGCCGAGTGACGCCCCGGCCTCGACGCGCCCGGCCTCCTGCGCCTGGCGCTCGGCCTCGCGGGCGAGCACCTCGGCCTTGCTCGGACGGCCGCGGCCGCGCTTGCGCGCGACGACGACGCCGTCCACGAAGACCTCGCCGCCCCAGACGCCCCAGGGCTCACGACGCTCGATCGCGCCGGCGAGGCAGCCCTCGACGAGGGGGCACGTGCGGCACAGGGCCTTGGCCTCCTCGACCTCGGCGGACCGCTCGGCGAACCAGAGCTCCGGGTCGTTGGTGCGGCAGGGCAGCAGACCCGCGAGGAGACGGTCGAACTCCGCGGAGTCCTTCTCGCCGAGGGGCGTGGCCAGCGGTTGGTGGGGGACCCAGGGGCCGGATCCGCCCTGGGCAGTGATGTTGTCGAGCAGCGCGGTGAGCCGCACGATGTCCTCCAGTGATGTCCTGTCGTGGGTGTGAACGTCGTCGTCACAGGACCCCGAGGACAGCGGTCCCCGTCATGGGAGAGACGGGAGTGACCGGTGATCCTCATCGGCGGACGTGCTCTGGAGAACACGAAGGCCACGGGTCCGAGACGGACTCCGCGGCCTGGAAGGTTCTGGTCGGTCAGACCAGACGTGTCCTGGAGGCGGAGTCGGGAGCGGGGCGGGTGACGAAGGTGCCGCCGCGGTGCGCGGTTGCACGCGGACGGAGTCCTCCTGGCGTGCCCGTGTAGACGGACGCGTTATCCAGCAGGTTCGCCATGGCGATCTGGTTCTTCATCAGCTTTCCCACCCCCTCTCTCCGTTCGAGGCCCGCCTCCCGGCGCGCCCCTCTCCAACAGGACTCGTCGACCATATGTCGCGCGTCGCGGGACGCACAACTTATTTACGGGAAATTCTTCGACGAGTTTTTCCCACCCTCCGCGGGGCCCCGGAACGGCTCCCCGTCACCGCTCCGCGCGGCCCACGATGTCCAGGATCGTCGCGCCGTACCGCTCGATCTTCGCGGGCCCGAGCCCGTTGATGCGGGCCAGCGCGGCCGTGCTGCTGGGCCGCGTCTCGGCGATCGCCGCGAGCGTCGTGTCCACGACCACCGTGAACGCGGGCTTGTCGGTCTCCTGAGCGACCTGGCGCCGCCACTCGCGCAGGTTCTCGAACAGCTCGCGGTCGTACTCCCCCGTCAGCCGCAGCTTCGCCTGCCCGGCGCGCGGACGACGCGTCCCGTGGGCGCCGGGCTCGTCGGGCCACAGCCCGTCGAGGAAGCGCGTCCGGCGCCGTGTCGCACGACCACCCGGGTTGCGCGACCGCGCGAACGACAGCTCGAGGTGCTCCCGGGCACGGGTGATGCCCACGTAGAGCAGCCGCCGCTCCTCCGCGATCGCCTCGTCCGTCTCCGCGAGCGAGATCGGCATGAGGCCCTCGCTCACGCCGGCGAGGAACACGGCGTCCCACTCGAGGCCCTTGGCGGCGTGGAGCGAGGCGAGCGTCACGCCCTCCACGGTCGGCGCGTGCTGCGCGGCGGCACGCTCGTCGAGCTCGGCCACGAACGTCGCGACCGTCGGGGCGGGCCCCCCGGCCGCCTGCGCGAGCGCCGCGACGTCGTCGGCGAGCGCGACGAGCGCCTGCGTGGACTCCCACCGCTCACGCGCCGCACCACGCGCGGCGGGCGGCTCGGGGGCCCACCCGGCGGCGGCGAGGACGTCGCGCACCGTCTCCGGCATCGCGACGTCCGGGTCCGCAGACCGGGCGGCGCCGCGCAGCAGCACGATCGCGTCGCGCACCTCCTTGCGCTGGAAGAAGCGCTCGCCGCCCCGGACGAGGTAGCCGATGCCCGCGTCCGCGAGCGCCGACTCGAACGCCTCGGACTGCGCGTTGGTCCGGTACAGGACCGCGATCTCGCTCGCGCGCGTCCCCGCCGCGAGGAGCCGCGTGATCCGCTGGGCGATGCCGGTTGCCTCCGCCTCGTCGTCGTCGTACGCGGTGAACGCGACCGGTGGGCCCGCGGGCCGCTGGGCGACGAGCTCGAGCGCCTGGTGCGCACCGCCCGCGCGCCCGGCGCGCGCGAGGAGCTGGTTCGCGAGGTTCACGACCTGCGGCGTCGAGCGGTAGTCGCGCACGAGCCGGATGACCTGGGCGCCCGGGTGGGTGCGCGAGAACGTGAGGAGGTGGTGCGGCGTCGCGCCCGTGAACGAGTAGATCGTCTGAGACGGGTCCCCGACGACGCACAGCTCCTCACGTCCCCCGAGCCACTGGTCGAGGACGAACTGCTGGAGCGGGGAGACGTCCTGGTACTCGTCGACGACGAAGTGGCGGTACTGGCGCCGCACCTCGTCCGCGACCCCGCCCTGCGTCGAGAGCATGTCCCCCAGCATGAGGAGCACGTCCTCGAAGTCGATGACCGACCTCTCGGTCTTCACGTCCTCGTACGCCGTGATGAGGCGCGCGACCGTCTGGTGGTCGTAGCCCGCGGGAGGCTCGCGGTCGATCGCCTCGCACGCCCGGACGTAGTCGTCGGCGGTGACGAGCGAGACCTTGGCCCACTCGACCTCGGACGACAGGTCGCGCACCGCGACGCGGTCGACGCCGACCCCGAGCCGGCGCGCGGACTCGGCGATGACCGGTGCCTTGTGCTCGAGGATGCGCGGCGGCGCCCCGCCGACCACCTTGGGCCAGAAGTAGCCGAGCTGTCGCAGCGCCGCGGCGTGGAACGTGCGCGCCTGGACGCCCGTCGCGCCGAGCTCGCGCAGGCGCGTGCGCATCTCGCCCGCGGCGCGCGCCGTGAACGTCACGGCGAGCACGCTCGTGGGGGCGTACACGCCGGTGCGGACGCCGTAGGCGATGCGGTGGGTGATCGCGCGCGTCTTGCCCGTCCCCGCTCCGGCCAGGACGCAGACGGGGCCACGCAGCGCGACGGCGACGTCGCGCTGGTCGGGGTCGAGCGCGTCGAGGATCTCGTCGGCGGAGCGCAGTGACGGCGGACGTGAGACCGGTGGCGTGGACATCACCCACGATTCTCGCAGGCACCGGTGACACGCGGGAGCCGGCTCGCTCGGGCGACTGCCGGGCGTCTGTCGGGCGTCTGCCGGGCCTGGGGCGGGCTGACGGTGGGAACAGCGCGCGGGCCGCCGGTGTTACCGTCACGACCGATCGCCCGCGGCACGCGCCGCCCGGACCCGCACCTGGAGAGCCCTCGATGAGCACCGCCCCGACCCTTCCCGACGCCGGCTCGATCGTCATGTACTCGACGAGCTGGTGCGGGTACTGCCGCCGCCTCAAGACGCAGCTCGACTCCGAGGGCATCGGCTACACCGAGGTGAACATCGAGGAGACCCCGGGGACCGCGGAGTTCGTGGAGTCGGTCAACGGCGGCAACCAGACGGTCCCGACCGTCGTCTTCCCCGACGGCTCCGCCGCGACCAACCCGTCGCTCGCCGAGGTCAAGCAGCGCCTCGCCGTCTGATCCCACCCGGAGGTGGGCAGGAGAGGGGCCCGGTCCGGACGCCCGGACCGGGCCCTCCTTCATGCCCACGACGTCTCGGGGGTTCAGGCGTCGGGGAGGCGGCCGCCGAACCAGTCCTCGACGAGCGAGCGCGCGATGGACGCGCGGCCCGGGAGCAGCACGTCGCCCGTGCGGACCGCGGCGGCGAGCTCGGGGCGCGTGAACCAGCGCGCGTCGGTGAGCTCGACGCCGTCGACGTGCAGCTCGGTCGTCAGCGCCCGCGCGGCGAACCCGAGCATGAGCGACGCCGGGAAGGGCCACGGCTGGCTGCCCCGGTAGGCGACCTCGCCGACGACGACGCCCGCCTCCTCCGCCACCTCGCGCCGGACCGCGCTCTCGAGCGACTCGCCCGGCTCGACGTACCCGGCGAGCGTCGAGAAGCGCCGCTCGGGCCAGTGGGCGGCGTGGCCGAGCAGCAGCCGCTCGTCGTCGCCCTCGCCGTGCACGACCGTCATGATGACCGCCGGGTCCGTGCGCGGGTACAGCTCCACGCCCTGCGCGACGCAGCGCCGCGTCCAGCCCCCGTTCTCGACCGTCGTCCGCCCCCCGCAGCGCGGGCACCGGGTGTGGTTCGCGTGCCACGCCGCGAGGGCGACGGCCTCGGTCGCGAGCCCCGCCAGCGGCCCCTCGAGACCTCCGACCAGCTCGCGGAGCCCCGACCACGACCGCTCGCGAGCGAGCACGGCGAACGGGTCGGAGGCGTCGACGCCCTCGATGTCGACCTCCTCCGCGTCGGCGTCGTCGGGCAGGACGAGCGCCACGTACGCGACGCCGTCCCCCTCGCCGAGGAAGAGCCAGCGTGCCTGGTCCTCGTCGGCGGCGGCACCGACGTCGGCCAGCGCCGCCGGGTCGAGCAGCGCCACGCCGTCCGCCGGGCCCGGCCCGGCGAGCGCGAGGCGGCCGCGGTGGACGAGGACGACGCGGGTCGTGGCCTCGCCGCGCAGCGTCCGCACGAGGTCGGGCTCGCCGCGGCGGTGGGCCGCGCGGTCCAGGACCGCCGCGTCGAGCGGCAGCGGGAGGTCGCGGAGGGTGGTCCTGGGGAGCGTGCCCGACGACGGTCGGGGGGCAGGGGTGGTCACCCTCCGACCGTAGGCCACACGACCGGCGTGGGTGGCCCGGGCCGCGGGCGGGGAGCGACTACCGTGGTCGGGTGCCTCGCTCACCGTTGACCCTCGCCGCGCTCGCGACCGCCGCCGTGCCGGGTCTCGACGCCCGCAGCGCGCTGGCCGTCGAGGACCCGGGCGACTACGACACCGCCGTCGTGACCGACGCCGACGGCGCCCGGTGGACGGTGCGCGCCCCGCGCAGCCTCCAGGCGGGGGCGGCGCTCGAGGCCGAGGCGGAGCTCCTCACCTCGCTCCAGCTCTACGCCGACACCGGCGTGCTGTCCTTCGCGGTGCCCCGCATCAGCGGGACCGCGCTCCTGCCCGAGGGTGGGCGCGCGGTCGTGCACCCGGCGCTCGACGGGACGACGCTCGACGTCGACGCGCTGCGCCCCGGGCCCGGGCTCGCCGCCGACCTCGGCCGCGTGCTCGCGTCGATCCACGAGCTGCCCCGCACGATCGTGGACGACGCCGGGCTGCCCGGGTACGACGTCGAGGAGTACCGCGCCCGGCGGATGGCGGAGCTCGACGAAGCGGCGGCGACCGGAAAGGTCCCGACGGCCCTCCTGCGCCGCTGGGAGACGGCGCTCGAGGACGTCTCGCTGTGGCGGTTCCAACCGGTCGTCGTGCACGGGGACCTCGGCCCGGAGCAGGTCCTCGTCGCGCGCGGCCGCGTCGTCGCCGTGACGGACTGGGCCAGCGCGCGCGTCGCCGACCCCGCGGACGACCTCGCGTGGCTGCTCGTCTCCGCACCGCCGGAGGCGATCGACTCGATCATGGAGGCGTACCAGCTGCGCCGCACCGAGCTCACCGACAAGCACCTCGTGGACCGCGCGCTCCTCGTCGGCGAGCTCGCGCTCGCGCGCTGGCTCCTGCACGGCGTGCGGCACGGGCTCGACGACGTCGTCGCGGACGCGCTCGACATGCTCGCCGACCTCGACGACGCCACGGAGGACGCCGACGACTGACCCGGCTCGGCGGCCCGGCGCAGGCCGCCCACGCCCGCGGGTCCGGTCCGGGGTCAGCCCGCGAGCAACGCCTCGATCTCCTCCTCGCCGAGGAGCCGGCGCGGGCGCACGGTCTCGTCGGACGCGACGTAGTAGAACGCGGCGTTCACCTTCTCGAGCGGCAGCCCCGTCCACCGCGACCACGCGAGCCTGTAGACCGCGAGCTGCACCTCGCGCACGCTGCGTGCGGCGGAATCCGTGGGTGCCCGTCCCGTCTTCCAGTCGACGACCACGACGGCGTCGCGCACGCCTCCGGCGTGCTCCGGCCGCTCGGGGAACACCGCGTCGATGCGCGAGCGCAGCACCGTGTCACCGACCGGGGTCTCGACGTCGACCTCGACCGCGACCGGGGTCCGGCTCGCCCACTCGGACGCGAGGAACGTCCGCTGCAGGGACTCGAGGTCCGCGTCGGGGTCGAGGTCGTCGTCGTCCGCGCCGGGGAGGTCCTCGACGTCCAGGAGCGACGACGTCGTGAAGTAGCGCTCGGCCCACAGGTGGAACCGCGTGCCCCGGCGTGCGTGCACGGTGGGCTCGACCGGGACGGGACGCCGCAGGTGCAGCGCGTACTCGTCGCGGTCGGCCGCGAGCCGCACCAGGCTGGACGCCGACACGTGCGCCGGGAGCTCGACCTCCCGGCCGGAGCGCTCGGCCCGCTCCGCGAGCAGGACCCGGGCGAGCGCGACGAGGTCGCGCCCCTCGGCGTCCACGAGCACGCCGGCGGGCGCGGTGAGCCCGGCCGGGCCCCTCTCGCCCTGGTCGGCCACGGGGTCCGCTGCGGATCCGGGGACGGACGCGACCCTCGTCGGCGCGTCCGCGCCGAGGCTCGGCGCGGCGTCACCCCGCGGCTCGTCGGCGGGACGTCGAGCGCGCGCCTCGCGGGCGCGCTCGACGGCTGCCGCGGTGCGGCGCAGCACCGCGCGCGCCGACCCGACGGGGGCGTCGTCGGGCACGGGCCACTCGCCGGTCACCTCGACGTCCTCGAGCGGGTTGGTGTCGTCGGGTCCGGGCGGGGCCGACCAGCCGTCCGCCGCCACCACCCCGGACTCCACGAGCTCGAGGAGGAACGGCGAGAGGACGCGCGGGCGCGAGCCCGTCTGCCACCACGACGCCGTGAGGTACAGCTCGCGGCGCGCCCGGGTGAACGCGACGTAGGCGAGCCGGCGCTCCTCCGCGAGCTGGTGCTCCCCGCTCGCCGCGCGGAACTCGTCGCGCCGCGCCACGAGCTCCTTGGTGTCCGACGCAAGGTCGAACCGGAACTCCGGCAGGTCGGCGGCGTCACCGCGCAGCGGGTACGGGAGCTGGCTCACGTCGGTGAGCCACCCGCTGTCCGCGCGCACCCCCGAGGACGACTGCGCCGTCGTCGGGAACACGCCGTCCACGAGGCCGGGGACGACGACGACGTCCCACTCGAGCCCCTTCGCGGCGTGCGCGGTGATGACCTGCACGGCGTCCGGGTCCGGCTCGCGCACCGGCAGGTCCAGCCCGTTCTCGCGCGTCGAGGCGACGCCGAGCCACGCGAGGAACGCACCGAGCGTCACGACGTCCGCGGTCTGGGTGAACGTCGCGGCGACGTCGCGGAAGGCGTCGAGGTGCTCGCGCGCCCGGTCGCTCACGGCCTCCGGGTCGACGAGCCGACGCGAGGCGAGCAGCGCGTCGTTCGTCACGGCCTCGACGTCGAGACCGAGCGCGCGCTCCGCCTCGACGACGAGCTCCGGCAGCGACAGGTAGGTGAGTCCGCGCAGGACCCGCAGGGTGCGCGACAGCGCCGCGAGGCGCGCGTGGCCCTGGGCCGTGAGCGTGCGCCCGTCGGCCGCGGGCTCGCCCGGGTCCGGCAGGTCGTCGAGGGCGTCGACGATCGAGCGGTGGTCGGCGACGTCGCCCTCGACGACCACCAGGTCCGCGCCCTCGCCGTCCGCCGCCGCCGCGCGCCGACGGGACCCGAGCGCGCCCTCGTGGCGCGCGAGGTCGGCGGCGCGGCTCCCCAGGGCGTGCAGGTCCGCCGACCCGAGGTTGAGCCGGGGACCCGTCAGGAGCCGGACGAGCGCGTCGCCGCGCGACGGGTCGTGCACCGCCTCGAGGAGCGCGACGACGTCGACGACCTCCGGCGTCGTGAGCAGCCCCCCGAGGCCGACGACCTCCACGGGCAGCCCCCTGCGTCGCAGCGCGACCTCGACCGCGGCGAACTGGCTGCGCTTGCGGCACAGGACCGCCGCGGTGACCCGCCCGCCCGGGGCGCCCGCGGGCCGCCATCGTGCCGCGACGAGCTCCGCGACCGCGGCGGCCTCCTCCTCCGCGGTGGCCGCGACGTGCGCGGACACCGTGCCCGGCCCGGCGTCGGGCCGCAGCGTGAGCGGCGGCACCTCGACGCGATCACCGGAACCCGCGCCCCCCGCTCCACGCAGCGGGCCGGCGGTGACGTTCGCCGCCGCGAGCACCGCGGCGTCGTTGCGCCACGACGTCGACAGGAAGCGCACCGCCGACCGGTCGCCCGTCGCCCGGGGGAACCGCTCGGGGAACCGGGCGAGGCCGCCCGCGCTCGCGCCGCGCCAGCCGTAGATCGACTGGTGCGGGTCGCCGACGGCCGTCACCGGGTGCCCGCTGCCGAACAGGCCCGCGAGGAGCTCGACCTGCGCGTGCGACGTGTCCTGGTACTCGTCGAGCAGGACGACGCGGAACCGCGCTCGCTCGGTCTCCCCCACGACCGGGACCTCGCGCGCGAGGCGGGCCGCGAGCGCCACCTGGTCGCCGAAGTCGAGGGAGTCCGTGGCGCGCTTGCGCCGCCGGTACTCCGCGACGACGTCGAGCAGCCGGACGCGCTCGGCGACGTCACCGACGAGCTTCTCGACCTCCTTGGTCCGGGCCTTCTGCCGCGGCCCGAGCGGCAGCGCGTCGAGCTGCTCGACGATGTCGGCGAGACGGTCCCGGGCCTCGCCCGGCTCGAGGAGGTGCTCGCCGAGGGCGCCGGACAGGCCGAGGACGGCCGCGACGACCGTGCTGAGCGCGCGGTCCGTGCCGAGGTCGTCGTCCCACCCCTCCACGACCTCGGACGCGAGCTGCCACTGCTGCGCCTCGCCGAGGAGCCGCGCGCCGGGCTCGACGCCCACGCGCAGGCCGTGGTCGCCCACGAGCGAGGCGGCGTACGCGTTGTACGTCGCGACCGTCGGCCGGTCGAGCAGCGAGAGGGCGGACGACGCGCCGCCGCGGGCGCGCGCGAGCTGCGCGAGCCGCACCTGGACGCGCTCGGACAGCTCGCCCGCCGCCTTGCGCGTGAAGGTCAGGCCGAGGACCGCGTCCGGCGCGACGAGCTCGTTCGCGATGAGCCAGACGACGCGCGCCGCCATGGTCTCCGTCTTGCCCGAGCCCGCCCCCGCGACGACGAGCGTCGGCTCGAGCGGTGCCTCGATCACCTCGACCTGCTCCGGGGTCGGGCGGGGCCGGCCCAGCAGGTCCGCGATCCGCGTCGCGGACAGCGTCGGGCGCGGCGGCTCGACCGTGCCGGGCGTCGTGGTCTCGGGCGCGACCACGACGCCGTCGGCAGCGACCAGCCGGACCGGCGGCGTCGGCTCGGGGAGCTCGAACAGCTCGCTGCTCATGCCACGACCCTCCTGCCCTCGGGCTGCACCGGGCACGCCCGACGCACCGGGCACATCTCGCACAGCCCGTTCTGGCGGGCCGTGAACGTCGCCGCCGACATCGTCCCGGCGGCCTCCTCGACGAGGTCGCGCGCCCAGCTCGAGCCGTCGGGCGCCGGATCGAGGGCGGGCTGCGGGACGACGGCGGGGCCGACGTGCGTGCTGCCCACGTAGACGAGCTGCGCCCCCGCGCTCCGCGTCCCCTCGGGCACGTCGAGCGCGCCCGCCTCGACCGCGAGCTGGTACGCGCCGAGCTGCGGGTGCTCGGCGCCCTCCGCCTTGGTCGCGGTACGCCGTCCCGTCTTGAGGTCGACGACGCGGACCTTGCCCTCCCCCGCGTCCTCGACCCGGTCGATCGTCCCGCGCAGGCGCGCCCGCCCCACGGTCACGTCGAACGTGGGCTCGACGAGGAGCGGCTCGCCGGCCTGCGCCACGTAGGCCGCGAGCTTCTCGATCATGCGCTCCGCGCGACGGCGGAGCTGGCGCGTCGGCCAGCCCTCCGGCAGCGCGAGCTCCGCCCAGCGACGGTCGAGCTCCGCGCGCAGCTCGGCGAGCGTCCCTGAGGGGTGGGTCTCCGCGATCGAGTGCACGAGCGTGCCGAGGCTCTGGTGCGTCGCGTCGGGCGCCGTGCCGCCCGCGGCCTCGAGCGACCACCGCAACGGACAGGTCGAGACGGTCTCGACCTTCGACGGCGACACCGTGACGATCTCCTCCGCGCCGCGCAGGGGTGCGGCGCTCGACACGCCCGCGACGCCGTACCAGGTCTCCGGCCGCGCCTCCGCGACACCGAGCTCGCCCAGGTCGGCCAGGAGCGTGGCCGCGGCGACCGCGCGCGCGTCCGGCGCGCCGTCCTCGGCGAGCTCGACCGCGCGAGCCTCGCGAGCGGCCGCCTCGACGAGCACGCCGCGCGCGGCGGCGACGAGCCCGCGCAGGTCGAGCGGGGCACCGACGCGCACGTGACGGCGCGCGTCCGGGTCCGCGCCGGGCGCCGGGGCCGCGCCCGGCCCACCCGTCGCCGCCGGCGGCGGGGACTCGTCGTCGGGCCCGTCCGGGCCCGCGTCCGGTCCCTCGGGAGCGGCGGGCGGGACGACGAGGTCGCAGAACACCGACGGCGCCTCCTCCGCGTCCTGGACCGCCGTCACCACGAGCCGCCGGGTCGCGCGCGACGTCGCGACGACGAACGCCCGCAGCTCGTCCGCGAGCACCTGGGCGCGCGCCTGCGACCCGACGCCGTGCGCGTCGTGCGCGCGGCCCGCGAGGAGCTCGACGAGCGCCTGCGACCCGAGCAACGAGTCGCGCAGGCGCAGGTCCGGCCAGACGCCGTCCTGCACGCCCGCGACCACGACGACGTCCCACTCGCGCCCCGCGGCGCCCGCGGGCGTCAGCGCCGCCACGGCGTCGGCGCCGCTCGCGCTCGCCGCGAGCGAGTCGGCCGGCAGGTCCTGCGACGCGAGGTACTCGACGAACGCCTCGGCCGGCGCGCCGGGCATGCGGTCGACGAAGGTCTCGGCCGCGCGGAACAGCGCGAGCACCGCGTCGAGGTCACGGTCCGCGCGCGCCCCGGCCGGTCCGCCGTCGAGCGCCGCCGACCGCCACCGCTCCGCGAGCCCGGTCGCCGCCCACACCGCCCACAGCACGGTCTGCGCCGTCGCGCCGGGCTCGGCCGCCGCCGCCCGGCCCGCCGCGAGCGCGCGCGCGACGGCGGCCGGCCCGCGCCGCACGGTGGGCGGCAGCGTCGCGGCGCGTGCCGGGTCCAGCAGCAGCTCGACGAGCAGCGCGTCCGACGAGCGCCCGCCCCCG
>NZ_JNBQ01000019.1 GCF_001019615.1 Cellulosimicrobium funkei
AGAGTGTAGACAGGCATGGTTCCTCAGGTTCCTTCCGTCGGTATGCAGCCACGCTAGGACCTCGACCACGGTTGAGGTCAAGGTGGGCGCACTGTGATCTTGCAGGTCGGACGGACCGTCCCGCTCGCCGAGCGGTCCGCCGCAGGCGGCGGGACGATGTCCCGATGGGGACCGTCACGGACTACCTGGCCGGCGTCGACGAGCCGGACCGCACGACGCTCGCGCGCGTCGTCGGGGTCGCGCGCGACGTCGTGCCCGACGCCACGGAGGGCACGAGCTACGGCATGCCCGCGCTGCTCCACCGCGGCAAGGCGCTGCTCAGCGCCATGGCGTCGGCGAAGCACCTCGCGGTCTACCCGTTCAGCCCCGCCGCCGTGACCGCCGTCGAGCCGCGGCTCGACGGCTTCTCGCACGCCAAGGGGACCGTCCGGTTCTCGAGCGACCACCCGCTGCCCGACGACGTCGTCCGCGACCTCGTCGCGGCACGCGTCGCGGAGATCGACGCGCAGCTCGACCGCTGAGGACGCCGTCGGTGGGCGAGCCGCCGGTCGACCGGTGGCACGCGGTGGGGCACGAATCCGCTGGGCCGCGCGGGGCGCCGTCGGGCACGATGGACGGATGCCCGACGACGCCCGCCCCGGCCTGCGCGTGACGACCACCCTGGTCGTCCCGGAGGCGGAGCTGTCGTGGCGGTTCTCGCGCTCGTCCGGGCCCGGCGGGCAGGGCGTCAACACGACGGACTCGCGCGTCGAGCTGTCGTGGGACGTCGCGCGGTCGGCGGTGCTCACGGAGTCCCAGCGCGCACGGGTGCTGGACCGTCTGGGCCGGCGGGTCGTGGACGGCGTCGTCACGGTCACGGCGTCCGAGCACCGGGAGCAGCGGCGCAACCGGGACGCCGCACGGACGCGGCTCGCCGCCCTGCTGGCCGACGCCGTCGCCCCGCCCGGGCCGCCGCGCCGCGCGACCCGGCCCACCCGCGGGTCGGTCGAGCGCCGGATCGGCGCCAAGAAGCGGCGCACCGAGGTCAAGCGCCTGCGCCGCCCGCCGCAGGACTGACCCGAGCACGACGTCACCCGCCGTCGAGCACGACCTGACGGACGGAAAGGGCCGGAGAACGACCTCCATGTCGTGCTCGGCGGGAGGCCGGGGGAGGGCCGGGGGAGGCCGGGGGCTAGAGGCGGCGGGCCAGGTGCGGGTAGTCCACCACCAGGCCGTCGGCGTCGACGGCGAGGTCTGCCGTGAAGTCGCGCGTGGCGCTCGTGTACGTGACGACGCCCTGACCGGTCGTGGGGTCGAGCGGCTCGCGCGCGGCGTAGACCTGGTCGCTGCGCAGGACCGCCAGGGACGGCAGGTCGACCCACGCCATGACCAGGCGCGTCTCGCCCGCCGGCGGGCGGTCGCCGAGCAGCCCGAGGCGCAGGATCGGCATCGTGTTGGTGACGGGGCACAGCGCGATGTCGCAGTCGAGCGCGCCGTCGAGCGAGGCCGGGTCGGCGATCCCGGGCGCGGCGAGGCCCGACGGCGGCGTCCCCGACTCGCGCACGTCGGCGCGCCACGCGCCGTCGGGCGTCCGGACGAGGTCGAGGTGGCGAGACCACCCGAGCCCGCGCACGGAGACGTCGAGGTGCTCGGTCACCCAGCCGGGGCCGGTGCGCAGCGCCCACGCGGTCGCGTACGCCGCCGCGCGCGACGTGCCGAGCGCCGCCAGCCGGTCGTCGCGCACGGTGACGGTCGCGGCCTCCAGGCGGTCCGGGTCGTCGTCCCAGCCGGTCCACGCGACGTGCCTCGTCGATGCGCTCACGCGCGCCAGTCTCGGGCGAAAAGGCGGTGCCCGCGCGGCGAGGGCGTGGCAGGGTCGCGCCCATGACCTCTCGCATCTCCCACACCACGTTCGACGCGCGCGACTCCTACGCGCAGTCCGTCTTCTGGGCCCAGGTCCTCGGGTACACCGACGTGCCCGGCGACCCCAACCTCCCCGGCCACGAGGAGTGCATGATCATCCCGCCGGCCGACGCCGCGACCCCCGTCGAGAGCCGCGGGCACGTCCTGTTCGTCGAGGTGCCCGACGACAAGGAGCTGAAGAACCGCGTCCACCTCGACCTGCGGCCCACCGACCGCACGCGCGAGGAGGAGGTCGAGCGCGTGCTCGCGCTCGGGGCGACGCAGGTCGCGGACCGGCGCACGCCCGACGGCGGGGGCTGGGTGGTGCTCGCCGACCCGGAGGGCAACGAGTTCTGCATCCTGCGCAGCGACGCCGAGCTCGCGGCGGCCGCCGCCCGTTAGCGGTCGGTGATCCGGATCCAGCCGCGCTGGGCCGCCCGCGCCCCGGCCTCGAACCGGCTCGTCGCGCCCAGGCGTCCCATGAGCCCGGCCGCGTGACGTCGGACCGTCCGCGGCGACACCCCGAGCCGCGCGGCGACGGCGGTGTCGGTCTTGCCCTCGGCGAGGAGCCGCAGCAGCGTGTCCTCGCTCGGGGCGAGCGCGTCGTCGGCCGCCCGCGCCCGGTCCCACTCGGACTCGGCGAGGGCCCGCAGCGCGAGGACGGCGTCGCGGTCGGTCACGGCGCGCGTGCGGTCCGGCCGGGCGACGAGGACGACCGTGTCGTCGACGGCGACGAGCGACAGGGGCAGCGCCGGGGCCACGCGGTGCTCGACAACGGGTCCGCCGTCGGGCGCGTCGTCCGGGGCGGCGGGTCCCGGGCGGTGGTCGGCGACCGGAGGTGCACCCGCGAGCGGTCCGTCGCCGGCGGGCCCGCCGGCGGGTGGTGCGTCGGCGGGTGGGGTGTCGTCCGACGGCCCGACGCGGGGCGGCGCTGCCGGCTCCACCGTCACGACCCGCACGTGCGCCCCCCGGCGAGCTCGGTCGCGCACGCGTTCCCACAGCGGGTCCGGGTCGTCACCGCTGCCGTCGTCGAGGACGAGGACGGCACGAGCGCGGCGGAGCGCGACGGCCCTCGCGGAGCGCCTGGCGCCGAGCACCGGGTCCCGCTCCGACGACGTCACACGGTGTGACTGTAGTCGACCTCCTCGAGGGCGCCGAGAGCCGTCCCGGCGGTCGGACCCTTGTGACGAACTGGGAGGTCAACGGGTATTTGTCCTCTTCCGGACACGTCGGATTTGTTTACACCGCGTCCGTCCGCTGCGAGGCTTCCCCCGGACCGCCGGGTCGGGCTTCGTGCTGCCCGGCGTCCAACGTGCCGGGACGGACCCGGCGCGGGTGACGGAGGGGGCCACATGGGCGCGCAGCCCGACGACCTGACCCTCGTGGACCTCGTCCACGAGCACGCACGCGAGCGGCCGGACCACGCGGCCGTCGTCGTCGTGCCGGAGGTGGGCGAGCGGCGCACGCTGACCTACGCCGAGCTCGACGCGCAGGCGGCGGCGCTCGCGGCCGGCCTCGCCGCGCGGCACGAGCCGGGCGACCGGGCCCTGGTCCTCTACTCGGCGACCGCGTCGTTCGTCGTCGGGATCGTGGCCTGCTTCTACGCGGGACTGATCCCCGTCCCGTCCCCGCTCCCGGGCGGGCAGGCGTACCAGCGCGAGCGCGTGCGCGGCATGCTCGTCGACTGCGACGCGGCCGTCGTGCTCGTCGACCCGACGGCCGCGACCGAGACGACGGAGTGGGCGGAGCCGTTGCGGCGCGCCGACGGCGGCCCCGTCGTCGTGACCGTGGTCGACGGCGCCACGGAGGGCCCGGCCCGGCGCGGCCGCCCGGGCCCGCAGGACGTCGCGTTCCTCCAGTACACCTCCGGGTCCACGAGCAGCCCCAAGGGCGTCGTCGTCACGCACGCGAACGTCCTGCACCACCACGACGCCTTCTCGACGACCCTCGGCCTCGTCCCGGAGGACGTCTTCTGCAGCTGGCTGCCGGGATACCACGACTTCGGCCTCGTCGGGATGCTGCTCGTCCCCCTGGGTCTCGGCGCGACGGCCGTCATCGTCCCCTCGACGGCGTTCCTCAAGCGCCCCGTCCGCTGGCTCTCCGCGATCACGGAGACCGGGGCGACCGTCACGGCGTCGCCGAACTTCGGCTACGACCAGTGCGCGCGGCGCGTGCGCGACGACCAGCTCGCCGAGCTCGACCTGACCCGCCTGCGCTGGGCGCTGGGCGGTGCCGAGCCGGTGGACCCTGCCGTCCTGGACGCCTTCACGCGCCGGTTCGAGCCCGTCGGGTTCCGCGGGTCGGCCCACGGCCCGGGGTACGGCCTCGCGGAGGCGACGCTGACGGCGACGTACCCGGACCGCCGGCTCCCGCTCGTCATCACCGCGGACGAGGCGGCGCTCGCCGACGGCCGCCTGGTCGTGCTCGAGGAGGCGTCGTTCCTGTCCGCCCTCCCGGACGCCGCGGCGCAGGGCCGGGGCAGCGTCCCGGGCGCGCGGCTCGTGTGCTGCGGCCTGCCGAGCGGCGTGGAGCTGCGCCTCGTGGACGACCGGGGCGTCGAGGTGCCGGACGGCGCGGTCGGGGAGGTCTGGCTGCGCGGCGGCACCGTCGCGGCCGGGTACTGGGGCGACGCGGCGGCGGGCGCGACGGCCGAGACGTTCGGCGCCGTCGCCGCCGACGGCACCGGCCCGTGGCTGCGCACCGGGGACCTCGGGGCGCTGCACGGCGGCCAGCTGGTCGTCACGGGCCGGATCAAGGAGCTGCTCATCGTCGCGGGGCGCAACCTGTACCCCTACGACCTCGAGCGCGAGCTGCGGCGGCTGCACCCCGGCGCCGAGGGCCGTCCGGGTGCCGTCTTCGAGGCGGAGGGGCTGCCAGGCACGCTGTGCGCGGTCCAGGAGTTCCGGCCCACGCCGGGCGCGCGGCTCGACGGCGCGAGCGCCGAGGACGAGCTTGACGCCGTCGTGCGCCAGATGGCCTCCCACCTGGCCTCCGTCTCGGGCGCCGCGGTGCACGACGTCGTCCTCGTGCGCCCCGGCCAGGTGCCGCGGACCACGAGCGGCAAGATCCAGCGCGGTCGGGCGCGCGACCTGCACGGCGGGGGCGACCTCGCCGAGCTCCACTCCCTGCGCGCGTCCCGGGACCGCGCGCGCACCGAGCTCGCAGGGACCCGCTCATGACCGCGCCGCTGCCCGACGCCCTCGACGACCTCGTGCTGCGCCACGTCGCCGCCGCCCTGGGGATCGCCCCGGCCGACGTCGACCCGACGGGCGACCTCGCCGGGCTCGGCCTCGGCTCGGTCCAGGTGCTGGCCCTGCTGGGCGACCTGGAGGACGCGCTGGGCGTCGACCTGGACCCGGAGGCCGTCGTCGACAACCCGACGCCCCGCGCGCTCGCCGAGCACCTGCGCAGCGTCGTGGACGTCCCCGGGACCGCGGCATGACGACCCTCGTCGACGTCGGCGCGCACGTCCCCGCGACGCGCGTGCCCATCCGCGACCTCGCGGACGAGCTGGGCCTCGACCACCTCGAGCTCGGCGTGTTCGAGCGCTTCTTCGGGCTCCGTGAGGTGTGCACGGCGCCGGACGAGAGCCTCACCGACCTGCTCGTCGCCGCGGCGCGCGCCGTGCCCGGCCTCGCCGGCAACGAGCACCGCGTCCGGTACGTGCTCGGCGCACGGACCATCGCGACCGTCGCCCCGGTCGGGGTCAACCCCTTGCACGACGCCGCCGACCGCCTCGGGCTGGACCACGCGGTCGTGTGGACCCTCACCCAGCACGCGTGCGCGTCGGCGCTGCTCGCCGTGGACGTCGCGGGCCGCCTGCTGGCCGCCGACGGCGACCCCGACGCGCTCGCGCTCGTCCTCACCGGCGAGAAGGCCTTCAGCCCCGGGTCCCGCCTCATCGAGGGCACGACGATCATGGGCGAGGGCACGGCGGCCGTCCTCGTGGCGGCGGACGCCACCGGTGGGGTCGCGGCGCGGGCGGGCAGCCCCGTGCTGTCCTACGCGACGCGCACCCTGGGCGAGTACCACCAGGTCCCGCTCCCGGAGGACCTCGCCGGCCCGTTCGGCGTCGCGTACACCGAGGTGCTCGCGGAGGTCGTGGTCGAGGCCGTCGAGCGCGCGGGCCTGACGCTGGACGACCTCGCGCTCGTCCTGCCGCACAACGTGAACCGCGTGTCCTGGCGGCGCCTGTGCTCGCGCCTCGGGCTGCCGATCGCGCGCGTCCGGCTCGACGACGTGCCCGTGACGGGCCACTGCTTCGGCGCCGACTCGTTCATCGGCTACGCCGCCGCGCGCGCCGAGGGCCGGCTGCGCCCCGGCGACCCGTTCCTCATGGTGGCGGTCGGGCTGGGTGCCACGTTCTCCGCCATGGTCCTGCGCTACGCGCCCCACGAGACGGAGGAGCCCGCATGACGGTCGAGCAGGTGGCGGAGGCCGCCGACACGGACGCTGCCCCGGATGCCCTGAAGGCGGACGGCACCGAGCCGTTCCTCGCGCGGACCAAGCGCGCGCTCGCGGGCGCGCCCGACGCCCCGCTGGTGCTGCTCGGGAACTTCGAGGTCGAGGACGCGTGGGCGGTCGGCGAGGTCGGCCTGCCCTCGGTCGGGGGCGCGTCGGCGACGGCCGCGCTCGTCAACCGCATGGACGAGCTCGCGCTGCTCCTCGCCGGCCCGGGCGACCACGTCGTGCTCAAGGCCGAGCCCGACCCGGACCACCTCGCCCACCTGGACGCGCTCGGCGTCGGGCTCCCGACCGTGCACGTCGCCGAGTCGAGCGACCCGCTGCGCACCGTCACCCTCGACGCGCTCGACTCGCCCGTGCTGCTCGCGCGCCTGCGCGACCTCGCGGCAGACGGCGTGCGCCTCCTCGCGCACGGGACGTCGTCGGCGGAGGAGGACCTCGCTGTCGCGACCGGGCTGCGCTCGGTGCTCGCCGACGCCGCGACGACCAAGGCCGTCAACAGCAAGGTCTACAGCCGAGGGCTGTGCGACGAGCTCGGGATCGAGCAGGCCCGCGGCTGGGCGTGCCGCACCGTCGAGGACTTCGAGCGTGCGTGCGCCGAGGCGGCCCGGCTCGTCGCGGACGGCGCGACCGTGGGCGTCAAGGACGCGTACGGGGTCTCCGGCAAGGGGATCCTCGTCGTGGACGACCCGCGCCGCCTCGACCAGCTCGTGCGCATGGTCACGCGCCGGGCCGCCCGCTCGGGCGACGACCGCCTCGCCGTCGTGGTGGAGGTCTGGGCGGACAAGGCCACCGACCTCAACTACCACTTCACCGTCGCGCAGGACGGCTCGGTCGCGTTCGACTTCGTCAAGGAGGCGATCACCGAGGGCGGCGTCCACAAGGGCCACCGCATCCCGTCGCGCCTGCCCGCCGAGCAGGTCGACGCGCTGGCCGCGCTGTCGGGCCGGCTCGGCGCGCGCCTCGCCGCCGACGGCTTCCACGGGCTCGTCGGCGTCGACGCGCTCGTGCGGACGGACGGCTCGCTGCTGCCGGTCCTGGAGATCAACGCGCGCAGCAACATGTCCACGTACACCGTCCCTCTCCAGGAGCGGTTCCAGCCGCAGGGGTGGGTCGCGCTCGCGCGGCAGTACCCGCTCGTGCTCGACGCCCCGCTGTCGTTCGCGGCGCTCCACGACGTCCTCGGCGACCTGCTCCCCGGCGCGGCCGGGCAGGCGGGCCTCGTCGTCCAGGGGACGGGCACGGTCAACGCGGGCGCGTCGTCCCCGACCCCGGGCGGCACGTTCGCCGGCCGGCTCCACGGCCTGCTCGTCGCGCCCGACGAGCAGGCGCTGACCCGCCTCGACCGCGCCGTGACGGAGCGGCTGGCCGGGCGCACCACCGCAGGACCGACCGCGGACCCGACCGAAGGAGACCCCCGATGACCGCGACGCCGAGCCGGCCGACGCCCGGGAGCGCGGACCTCACCGCGGTCGCGGAGGAGTTCGGCACGCCCGTGTACGTGTACGACGGCGACGTGCTCGCCGCGAACTACCGCGCGCTGCGCGAGCGGCTGCACCCCGCGCTGGGGATCTTCTACTCGCTCAAGGCGAACCCGAACGTCAGCATCTGCGGGCTGCTGCACTCGCTCGGCGCGAACGCCGAGGTGTCGTCGCTCACCGAGCTGCGCACGGCGCTCGCGGCGGGCGTCGAGCCGCAGGACGTGCTGTTCCTCGGGCCGGGCAAGAGCCGGGACGAGCTCGTGGCGTGCCTCAACTCGGGCGTGCGCGCGATCATCGTCGAGTCGCTGCCGGAGCTGGCGCTGGTGGACGAGCTCGCCCGCGCGACCGGGCGGCCCGCGCGCGTCGTGCTGCGCGTCAACCCGTCGTTCTCCGTCAAGGGCTCCGGGCTCACGATGGGCGGCAAGCCGCGTCAGTTCGGCATCGACGAGCAGCAGCTCCTCGACGCGCCGGACCTGTGCGCCGGGCTGACGACGGCGCGCGTCGTCGGGGTCCAGGTGTACATGGGCACGCGCATCCTCGACGAGGGCACGATCGTCGAGAACACGACGCGCATCTTCGAGCTCGCGGAGCGCCTCGCGGACCGGCTCGGGTTCCCGCTCGAGCTCGTCGACGTCGGCGGGGGACTGGGCGTGGCGTACTTCGAGCGCGAGCGCGACCTCGACGTCGAGGTCCTCACCGCGGCGCTCAACCCGGTGGTCGAGGCGTTCGTGCAGCGGCACCCCGCGACGGACCTCGTCATGGAGCTCGGCCGCTACCTCGTGGCGCTGTGCGGCACGTACGTCGCGCGCGTGCGCTACGTCAAGGAGTCGATGGGCGAGCGGTTCGCCGTCGCCGACGGCGGGACCAACCACCACATGGCGGCGGTCGGCATCGGGTCGTTCGTCAAGCGCAACTTCCCGATGCGCAAGGTGGGCCCCGCGTCCGGCGCCGAGGACGTGCCGTGGAACGTCACCGGCCCGCTGTGCACGCCCAACGACACGATCGGCAAGGCCGTCCCGCTCCCGGCGGACCTCGCGGCCGGCGACCTCGTCGCCGTCGACCGGTCCGGCGCGTACGGCGCGACGGCGTCGCCCGTGCACTTCCTCAGCCACGGCTACCCCGCGGAGGTGCTGACGCTCGGCGACGAGTCGTTCCTCGTGCGGCACGCGGACACGCCCGACGACCTCCTGTCCCGCCAGGTCTTCCACGACCTCGGCGCGCGCGTCGCCCCGGCCGAGGCCGTCGCCGCCCCCTGACCCGCCGTCCGGTCCGGCCGTCATCGACCCCTCAACCTGCCGCCGTCCGTCATCGCGGGCGCCCGACCCACCACCCCGGAGGAACATCGTGAGCACCAGCACGAACACCGAGTCCCAGGAGGCCCTCGGCCGCGAGCGCGTCGTCGGCGCGGTCGTCGAGGCGCTGTCGAGCGTCCTCGGGCGCCCGCTGCCCGACGTCACGGACGCGACCCGTCTGTTCGACGACCTCGACCTCGACTCCACGAGCGTCCTCGGCCTGCTGATGGCCCTCGAGGACTCGCTCGACATGGAGGTCGACCCGGAGTCGCTCGAGCAGCACCACCTCGAGAGCGTGGGCTCGCTGACGGACTTCGTCGTCGAGCACTCGACGCGGAACTGACGTGACGCTCGGGGGCGGGAGCAGGGCAGCATCCTGGACGACGCCCGACGGCGCCGTCCTGCGGGTGCGGGGCGTCGTGGACGTCCCGGTCGACGACCTCGTCCCCGTCGGGGACGGCACGCGCCGGTCGGTCGCCGAGGACCTGCGGTACGTGTACGGGGAGGGGCAGCCGACCGACTGGCTGGAGACCGGCCCGGGCCGGGACTACCCGACGATGATCCGTGCGGCACGCTCCGCGCTCGCGGAGCGGGGCCTGCTCGACGACGTGCGCCTCGTCGTCCTCGTCGTCACGACCCCCGACCTCCAGCACGAGCGCCTGCTCGGCGGGTTCGTCGCCGACCTGTTCGACGACCGGCCGTACACGTTCTGCGTGACCGAGCAGGGGCTGGCCGGACCGTTCACCGCGCTGCGGCTCGCGCACGAGGAGCTCGCGCACGGCGGCCCGCAGGGTGTCGGGCTCGAGGGCGACGCCCTGGTGCTCGTCCTGGAGCAGTGCACGCTGCCCCCGACGGCGACGCGCGTCCCCGCGCGCGACCGCGTCGTCGCTCTCGTCGTCGGGCACGACGGCGCGGGGCGGCCGGTCGAGGCGCTGTCGGTCGCGCGCGCGCCCCGCGGGCCCCGTCCGGCCGCCGAGGCGCACGACGTCGCCCAGGAGCCGGGGCGTGAGGCGTCGCCCGACGCCCGGCGCGTCGTCCTCGGCGTCGACGTCGACCCGGGCGAGGTCCCCGACACCGACGGCGTCATCGTCCTGCACGCCGACCCGGGTGCGGCGGCGACGGGCGTGTGGGAGGTCCTCGCCGCGTGCGACGACGTCCCGGACGCGCCGGTCGTCCTGCACGAGCGGTGCCTCGAGCTGGGCTACCGCTGCTCGCTCGTGCTCGGCCCCCGCGCTGTCGCGGCGACCTCCCCGGACGCCGACGACCTGTCCCGAGAGGCGGTGCTCGCATGAGCACGGACGTCGTCGCCCCCGTCGCCGCCGGCGGGGTGCTGCCCGAGGAGGGCGGCGCAGCGGTCCGCGTGGACGGCCTCGCCGACCTCCGTGCCGTCGCGCGCGAGCTCGGCGCGGTCGCGGCGCTCACCGCGCTCGCACGCCTGCTGCCGGTCGCGGCGCTGCCGGGCGAGTGCGTCCTGCTGCCCGACGACGTCCCGCCGTCGGGCGGGTGGGCGCGGGTCGGCGAGGTCGCGTCGGACGTCGGCACGCTGCTCGTGTGGCGGGCACCCTGCGCCGCCGTGGCGCCCGGACCGGCCGCGCGCGCCGCCGAGGTACCCGGACCTGCCGCACCCGCCGCCGACGCGGGCACCGCGACCAGCGCGGCCGACGCCGCCTGGCGCGTCGGGGTCGCGTGGGTGCGGACCGGGCTGTGCGAGCGTCTGACCGACCGGGCGGTCGAGCGGCTGCGCGGCCGGACGGTCGGCGGCACGGCGACGGTGAACCTGCCGCCCGTCCGCCTCGTCCTCGCCGACGCGGCGCTCGCCCACCTCGAGGTGCAGTCGCTCCTGGGCGGGGTCGCGTCGCGGGACGAGGCCCCGGCTGCCGGGTCGCCGGACCGACGCCCCGTGGTCTCCGGGTCCTCGCTCGCGCGCGTCACGGCGGTCCTCGACCGCTCGTCGCGCGCCGTCCACAACCTGTTCGGCGCGTCGGGGTACGTCGACGGCGACGCCGCGCGGCTCGCGCGCACGATCGACCTGCTCGGCCACGCGAGCGGGACGCTGCCGGGCCGCGGCTCCGAGACACACCACAGCCGGGAGGGGCAGGACGCATGACCACGGTCGACCTCGTCGCGCTGCGCGACCACCTGCGGCCCGTCGGCGCGGCGCTCCGCGAGCACGCCCTCGCGATCGACGCGGACCCCGCGGCGCTCCAGGTCCTCCTGGACTCCGGCGCCCTGCCGTACCGGCAGCTCGGGGGGTTCCCGCCGGGGTACCTCGACGACCCGCTGCGTGTGCGGGGCGTACCGGTGCACGTGCGCACGTGCGTGGAGCGCGTCGTCGTCGCCGAGGCGCTCGCCTGGGGCGACGCGTCCGTCGTCGTCGGGGCGCCCGGACCGTCCATGTCCGGGGTCGTCCTGGACGACCTCGCCGACGACGAGCAGCGCGACCGCTTCTACCGTCGCGTGGCGCAGCCGGGCACCTGGACCTTCTTCGGCCTCACCGAGCCCGACCGCGGCTCGGACGCCGCGGCGCTGGAGACGGCGGTCGTCGAGGCCGACGGCGCTCCCGTGCTGCGCGGCCACAAGAAGTACGTGGGCAACGTCGCGCGCGCGAGCCTCGGCGTCGTGTTCGCGAGGCACCGCCCGGGCCCGCTGGGCGTCGGTGTCTACCTCGTCGACACCGACCGGCCGGGCTTCGACGCCGCGCCGCTCGTGACGACCGGGATGCGCGCGGTGCAGCTCGGCGAGGTGCGGCTGCGCGACGTCCCCCTGCTCGCGCAGGACACGCTCGGGCGGCACCTGTCGCCGTCGCGCCGCGGCCTCCTCGGGGCGGTGCGCACCTTCAACCGCCTGCGCCCCGTCGTCGCGTCGCTCGCGGTGGGCGTCACGCAGGCGGCGCTCGACTACGTGCGCGCCGAGCGGTCGTCGTTCACCGCCGACGAGCGGTGGCGCCTGGAGACGTTCGACGACCGGCTCCACGCCGCGCGCGCCCTCGTGCTCCAGGCGGCGCGCGCCGCCGACGCGGACGCGGCGGACGGGACGCTGCCCGCGGCGGCCAAGGCCACCGCGCTCGATCTCGCGGAGGAGGTCACGCACGCGGTGCCCGCGCTGCTCGGCCCCGGCGCGCGGTGGGAGCACCCGTACCTCGACAAGCTGGTCCGCGACGTGCCCGGCCTGGAGATGATGGAGGGCACGCGGACCGTCCAGCGGCTCACCCTCGCGCAGGGCTGGTTGCAGGGCAGGGCACGGCATGCCGAGCTCGTCTAGGGAGGCGGACGCGACCCCGGTCGCGACCGCCTCGCCGCGGCCGGAGGCACTTCCGCCCGTGCCACCGCCACCCACCGCGGAGCCGACGGTCGGGGTCCTGCGCCGCCGCGTCGTGCGACTCGCCGCCCCGATCTGCGCGGCGCTCGTCGTGGGAGCGCTCGCGCAGCTCGTGATCGCGGCGCTGCTGGGGCACATGGGCGACGACGCGCTCTACGTCCGGTCGCTCTTCATCCCCGTGACGTTCCTGGTGCTCGCGGTCCAGGAGGGCCTCGACGTCTCGACGCAGGTCGGCTTCGCGCGCCTGCACGGGTCGCGGGCCCGGGCCACGGAGGACGGCGCAGCGGAGGACGACGGCGCGACCGCTGTGCCGACGTCGGCCACCACGGCGCTGCTGGGGCGGTTCGTGGGTGGCGGTGCGGCGGTGCTCGGCGGGGTCGCCCTGCTCGTGGTCCTCGCCGCCCCGGCGCTCGCCGACGTGCTGTCCGTGCCTGCGCCGCTCGTCGCGGAGTTCGTCGCGTTCGCGCGCTGGACCGTGGTCGCGAGCGTGCTGTCCGTCCCGACGGCGGTCGCGGCCGCCGCGCTGCGGGGGTGGGCGCGCACCGGGGCGTCGGCGACCGTGGCGCTGCTCGTCGCGGGGCTCCAGGTGCTCGTCGTGTGGCTCGTCGGGCTCGTGGGCGGGTTCGGCGCGCTCGCGGTCCCGGTCGCGATCACGGGCTCCACGCTCGTCGGCGCGGCCGTCGCGTGGGCGCTCCTCGTGCGCGCCCACCTGCTCCCGAGGCCCGGGCACGTCCCGGGCCTGCGACGCCTGCTCGCCCTGCGCCACCACCCCGCGCCGCAGCGGCTCGCCGCGGCGTGGCGACGGGCGCTCCGCGCCCTGCCCGCCGGGTCGTGGACGACGCCGACCCCGCCCTCACCCTCCACGACGCCGCCCCCGCCCCCACCCTCCACGGCGCCGGCCGCCGAGCCGACGACGTCGGACGTTCCTCCCGGGGGCGCCGTGGTCGAGCGGGTGGACGTGCGCGGGCTGCTCCTCGGCGTCGGCCTGCCGGTCGGACTGTCCTACCTCCTGCTCACCGTGACGAACCTCGTCATGGTGTGGGTCCTCGGGCCGTCGGGCACGGACGTCGTCGCCGGGTTCGGCGGCGCCGCGACGGTCCAGACGCTCGTGATCGTGCCGGCCATCGGGCTCGCCGCGGCGGTGAGCATCGTCATGAACCAGCAGTGGGGGGCGGGGGAGCTCGGCCTGCTGCCGCGCACGCTGCGCGCGGGCACGGTCGTCGTCGCGGGCGTGTACGTGGTGGTGGGGGCGCTCGTCCTCCTGACCGCGCCGGTCGTCGCGGGCCAGCTCTCCGCGGACCCGGACGTCGCCGCGCAGGCGGCGCTCTACCTGCGCGTGGTCGGGCCGTCGTACGCGGGTGTCGGGCTCGTGCTCTTCCTCCTGACCCTGCTCGAGCAGCTCGGGTACGGGCGCGTCGCCGTGACGCTCAACGTGCTCTACCACGCCGTCTCGCTCGGCGTCGGCGGCATCCTGGCGCGCGCGGGCGGCGGTCCCACCGCGCTGTACACGACGATCGCCGTGATGAACGTCGTCGGGCTGGTCGTCATGCTCCCCGTCGCGGTGCGCCTCGTCCGACGGCGGGCCACCGACGTGCCGGCCGAGACGGCTGGTTCGGCCGTGGAGGTCGAGCAGTGAGCGCGCGGGGGACGACGCCGCCGGTCCAGAGTGTGCCGATCCGTACCGCCCCGGCCCGCGACGTGCCGGTCCGCGACGTGCCCGTCCGCGGCGTGCCGGGAACGGTCGCGGTCCCGCGGACGGCGGCCGGTCCGGGCTCGGACGCCTCCGAGCCCGTGCTCAGTGTCGTCGTCATGCACCACCCGGCGCGGGGCGACGTCTCGGACCTGGTCGCGGCGTGCGCGCCGCTCGACGTGCGGGTCGTCGAGGACCCCGACCCCGACGGCCCGCCCAGCCCGCTGCGCACCGCGAAGCGCGCGTGGGCCGCCGTCGCGCCGGGCGCGACGCACCACCTCGTGCTCCAGGACGACGTCACACCGGTCCCGGGGTTCGCCGAGCTCGTCCTGCGCGCCGTGCGCGCCCGGGACCGGCACGCCGTCGCGCTCTACTCGAACTGGAACAGCCCGCGCAACGCCTACCTCGTGCGTGCGGCGGCCGCCGCCGGGCAGGCGTGGGCGCCGCTCAGCCACGACGAGTGGGTGCCCACGCTCGGCCTCGTCCTCCCCGCGGACGGCGCGCTGCGCCTCGCCGCGCACCTCGCGGCCCTGCCCGACGACGAGCGGGACGACGACGAGGCCGTCGTGACGTTCTGCGCGCGCGAGGGCTACCCCGTCGTCGCGACGCTGCCGCACCTGCTGGAGCACGGCGACGGCCCGAGCCTCGCGGGCAACGACGCGCACGGCGCCCGGCACGCGACCGTCCCGGCGGGCGACGCCGTCGACGCGGACGCGTGGGACCGCCCGGGCCTCGACCGCGAGCCGTCGCGCTCGCCGGCGACCCTCCGGCCGGTCGCGGTCACGCTCGAGCGCTCGCGCTGCACGCTGCGCGTGCTCCGTCCGGGCGCCGGCGAACCGCTGGAGCACCCGTTCGGCTGGGGCTGGGACGCGTGGTCGTGGTGGCTCGGCGTCGACCCGGCGACCGTCGCGCACGACGTGTCTCTGCTCGTCGCGGGCGCGTCCCCGGAGCTCGGCCGCGTCTCGCGCGCCGCGCTCGGCGAGCTCGGCGCGGCGTGCTGGCTGCTGGGTCACGACGTCGCCCGCACGGACTGGCCTCCGCCCGCCGGCCCCGACGCCTCGGCGCACCGGGCCGCCGCCGTCCGGACGTGGGTGCTCTCCGGTCTCCTCCCCGCCGACCGCCCGGAGAACCTCGTCGACGAGCTCGTCGCGTTCGGCCTCGACGCGCTGATCGCGGGCGAGACGTCGACCGCGCCGAACCCGGGGTCGAGGGCGGGTTCGACGCCCGGGCCGCCCACAACCCCGGGCTCGGCACCGGTCGTCGGGGCTGATGGAGGCGACGGCGCGGCCGGCACCGACCTCGAACGGGCCGCGCTCGCCGCCGCGCGGCTCCTCGGGGAGCGCGACGCCGAGGTCGTGTGCCGGGCGGCGGGCCCCGCGGTGCCGGTGCGCGTCGTCGTGCACGACTGCCCGGCGTGCGGCGCGCGTGCCGAGGCCGCGGTGCGACGTCTCGGCGCGCAGGTCGACCTCGACGGTGCCGCCGAGCACCGGGTCGCCGGGCCCGACGACGCCGTGGGCGTCGGTGCGACGCCCTCCGGTCGGTCCGACCGTCCCGCGGCACCTGACGCGCCCGACGCACTCGCGGCACCCGACGGGCCGGGTCGCCGTGCCGTCGTCGAGATCCTCGCGTGCGAGCAGGTCGAGTCGCGTGGGCTCCTCGGCGTCGATCCCGGCCGCCGCTACGTCTCGCGGGGGCTGTGGGCGTCGCGCGGGACGGTTGCCACGCCGCCGCGCGCGACGACGGACGAGCCGCACGGGGCCCCGGCGCACCCGGCCGACGTTTCGACCCACACCGCGGCGGACCTCCTGGTGGCGCTCGCGGGTGACGGCGTCGCGCACGTGCTCCCGGTCGTGACGCGCGCGGACGGGGACGCGCCGGGCCGGCCGAGCCCGGCCGCGCTGGGCGTGCAGCACGCGGCGGGACCCGCGCAGCGGTACGCGGACGTCCACGCCGAGGCGCGGCTCGCGCGTGCGGGGACGCTGCTGTGAGCGCGACCCCGACCGCACCGTCGGACCGTGCCCCGTCGGACCGCGCCCCGTCGGACCGCGCCCCGTCGGACCGCGCGTCGGCGGGCGCGTGGGCGTGGCGTGGCGCGGCCCTGCTGCTCGATCTCGACGGGACGCTCGTCGACTCGTCCGCCGCGATCGAACGGCACACGCTCGCGTGGGCGGCCCGGCTCGGGCTCGACGGCGACGCGGTGGTCACGGCGTCGCACGGCCGCCGCGACGTCGAGGTGGTCCGCCTCGTGGCGCCGGACGCCGACGTCGTGCGCGAGGTCGAGTGGTTGCACCGCATCTCGTGCGACGACACCGAGGGCGTGGTGGCCGTGCCGGGCGCCGCAGCGCTGCTGGACGGCCTGGACCCGCGGGCCTGGACGGTGGTGACGTCGGCGGCGCGCGAGGTCGCGCTCGCGCGCCTGACGGCCGCCGGCCTGCCCGTGCCGGCGCGGTTCGTCTGCGCGGAGGACGTGGCGCGCGGCAAGCCCGACCCGGAGGGGTTCCTCGCGGGGGCGCGGCTGCTCGGCGTCGACCCGAGCCGCTGCCTCGTCCTGGAGGACTCCGCCGCGGGGGTCGCCGCGGGCCGGGGCGCGACGGCGACCGTGCTCGCCGTCGGCCCGGACGACGTCCCCGGGGCGCACCACGGCGTCGCGGACCTGCGCCCGGTCGGCGTCCGCGCGGTCGACGGCCAGGTGGAGGTCGTGGTGACGGCGCGGGACGCGTGTGCTGTCGAGGTCCCGGTCGAGATCCTGTCCGCACGGCAGCCCGACGGGCTCGGCGACGACCTGCCGGAGTTCGTCGCATGAGCGCGGTCGACCCGGTGCCCGAGGTGGATCTGTGGTTCGTCGACACGACCCCGCCCCCCGCCGAACACGACATGAGTGTCGTTCCGGGCTCCATTCCGACAGCAAGGTCGTGCTCGACGGCGAGTGACGCCGTGCTCGGTGCCGAGGTGCTGGACGCGGCGGAGCGTGACCGCGCCCGGCGGCTCGCCTCGCCCGCCGACGCCGCGCGGTACGTGCGCGCCCACGTCGCCGCGCGCGAGCTCCTCGCGGCGCGCACGGGCCTGCGGCCCGCGGACGTGCGCTGGGAGGTGGGGGCGCACGGGAAGCCGGGTCCCGTCGTCGGGCAGCGATGGAACCTCAGCCGCAGCGGCGACCACGCGCTCGTCGCGCTCGCCGAGACGGACGTGGGCGTCGACGTGCAGGTGCGCGACCCGCGCGTGGACGTCCACCGCCTCGCCGCGCGGTTCCTCGCCCCGGGGGACGCGCGGTCGGACGCGGACGGGGACCTGTGGCGGCGGTTCTCGCGGCTGGAGGCGTGCGCCAAGGCGGTCGGGGGGCGGCTGCTCGACGTGCTCGGGCTCGACGTCCGGGCGCCCGGGATCGTGCGGGCCGACGACGGCCCGTGGCGCGGCCAGGAGTGGTGGGTGAGCGACGTGGCGGCACCTGCCGGCGCCGTCGCCGCCTGCGCGACGCCGGGGCCGCGGCCGCACGCGCTCCGCACCCGGGTCTGGGGCGTGGAGCAGCCGTCGCCCACGGTGCGGGTCGGCGGGGGAGGTACGTGGTGAGGGTCGTGCACCAGCTCGAGGTCGGCGGTCGCGCGGGCGAGGCGCCCGCGACGTGGGGCCAGACCGCGATCCGGCGCGCGCTCGCCGCGCTCGAGCCGCTGGACCACCAGTTCAACCTCGTGTGGGGCGGCCCGCTCGACGCGCCGGTGCCGACCGAGGCCGCGACCGCCGTCGTGCGCGCGCTCGTCGAGCGGCACGACTCGCTGCGGACGCGGATCCACCCGCGCGGCGACGGGTTCGTCCAGGAGCTGTGCGGTGCGGGGACGGTCGAGGTCGTCGAGGAGCGGGTCGCCGACGTCGACGAGGTCGCCGCGTGCGGCGCACGGCTGCGCGACGAGCTCTGGGGCCGCGCGTTCGACTACCCGACCGAGCTGCCCGTGCGGGCGGGTCTCGTGACGGTGGACGGCGCGGTGCACCACACGACGCTCGTCGTCGCGCACACCGCGCTCGACGGCTGGGGGCTGCCCGTCCTCGACGCCGACCTCACGGCTCTCGCCGCGGGCGGCGTGCTGCCGGACCCCGGGGCGTGGACGCCGCTCGACGAGGCGGCCTGGCAGACGTCGGACGAGGGACGACGGCACGACGCCGCCGCGCGCGCCCGTACCCTGCGCACCATGCGCGCCGCCCCGGCGCAGGTTTTCGCGCCACGCCCCGTCGAGGCGCCCGACGGCAGGCCGCGGTACCGGCAGACGGTCCTGCGTTCGCGCCGCCTGGGGCCGGCGGCCGAGCGCGTGGCCGCGCGCTGGCGGACGAGCGCGTCCGGCGTCCTGCTCGCGGCGTCGTGCCGGGCGCTCGCCCTCGCCGCGGGCCGTGACGACCTCGCGCTCCAGGTCATGGTGAGCAACCGCTTCCGCCGGGAGCTCGCCGAGGCGGTCGTGACGACGGCCATGGAGGGCCTGGTGCACGTGGACGGCCTCGACGCGCCGTTCGACGAGGTGGGCACGCGGGTCTGGCGCGCGGCGATGACGGCGTACCGGTCGGCGTACTACGACAAGGACCGGCTCCAGGCGGAGGCCGTTGCCGACCCGTCGACCGCCCACGACGGCACCTGCTGGTACAACGACCGCCGCGGCACCGGACCCGACCGGACGCTGCGCGCCCGCCCCACGCGGTCGCGCCGGCTCGCGCGCGCCGACGCGTCCGACGAGCAGGGCGGCGTCACCCTCACGCTGCACCTCGTGGACGCCCCGGGCGGGGGCATCGACGTCGTCCTCACCGCCGACACGACGCGCCTGGACGACGCGACGGCCGAGCAGGTCGTCCGCGACCTCGAGCGCTGCGTGCTCGACGCGTCACGCGCGGGGGGCTCCGGCGGGGCGGTCACGCGCCGATAGGTGCCGCGCCTTCCGTCGGGACCAGCGAGCGGACGACGAGCGACTGGGCGAGCGTCCCGAACGGCCCGTCCTCGTCGTGCAGCGCCGCGCGCGTGACGCCCGTGCCAGACGCCCCGAACACGACGGTGGTGTCGAGGCCGACCCAGCCGCCCAGCGGCGCGCGGAACAGGTGGGCGGTGAGGTCGACGTTGGGGAACGCGACCTCCCGCGGGTTCGCGCGCACGGCCATGCCGTTGGCGGCGTCGAGCAGACCGGCGGTGCGCGCGAGCGGACCCACCTCCTCGTCGGCGACGAGCGGGACGTCGGTGCGCACCCAGACCGTCGCGCGTCCGGGCTCGACCGCGGTGCGGCGGACCTCGATGGAGTCGATGAAGCCGCCGGGCCAGACGGTCGCGGGGTCCCAGGGCGGCGTCCGGTCGGGGCCGGGCACGCGTGCCGGCGTGCCGCCGGCGAGGTCGGCGGTGTCGCCCGTCCGCGCGAGCCACGCCCGGAGCGAGACGGCGCAGCGGCCAGCGCACCAGAGCGTCGCCTCGACGAGCTCCACGCCCCGCCCGGGGCGGAGCACCTGGACCCGCGTCTCCACGTCACCGATCGGGAAGACGCCCCAGATGTCGTAGGAGAGGCGCGACACCGCGAGGTCGTCCCGCCCACGGGCGACGCGGTCGGTCTCGACGACGTGCGCGAGCAGACCGAGCGCGGGCGCGACGTGCTGCTCGTCGGTGCGCCACGCCCCGCCCACGTGCGGGCTCGCGCGGAACGTCGTCGCGCCGGTGCGGAAGAAGAACGCCATCGTGCTCCTCGGTGCGGGGAGGTCGCTCGGCACTGCGAGCGGGGACCCCACGAGTGTGCCCCGTGCGGCGGCGCCCGGCGCCCGTCGGCGGTACCGACGCGTCCGACGTCGGCGGGGAGAGCCGTTCCGTCGACCTGGGAGGATCCGACCATGAGCGCGCCTCTCCTGGACTCCCCGCTTCCGATCGCCGCGGCGCCGATGGCCGGTGGCCCGACGACCGTCGCCCTGTCGGCCGCCGTCGCGTCCGCCGGTGGGTTCCCGTTCCTGGCCGGCGGGTACAGGACGCCCGAGGCGCTCGCGGCGGAGATCGAGGCGTTGCGCCCTGCGGCTCCGGCCTTCGGCGTGAACCTGTTCGTGCCGTCGCGGGACGCCGTCGACCCGGGAGCGTTCGCCGCCTACGCCGCCGAGCTCGCGCCGGAGGCTGGCGCGCTCGGGGTCACGCTCGACCCGACGCCCGTCGTCGACGACGACCGCTGGGAGGAGAAGCTCGCCCTCCTGCTCGCGCGCCCGGTGCCTGTGGTGTCGCTGACGTTCGGACTGCCCGACCGGGCCGCGGTCGCCGCCCTCCGCAACGTCGGGACCCGGGTGCTCGCCAGCGTCACCGCGCCCCACGAGGCGCGGATCGCCCGCGACGTCGGGGTGGACGGTCTCGTGGTCCAGGGCCCGGACGCGGGCGGGCACAGCGCCGTCCACGACCCCGCCCGGTACCCGGAGCCCGTCGCGACGGCCGAGCTCGTCCGGCGGGTGCGGCGCGAGGTGGACCTGCCGGTCGTGGCCGCAGGAGGTGTCGACGGCCCCGCCGCGGTGCGGGCGCTCCTCGACGCGGGGGCGCAGGCCGTGGCGGTGGGCACGCTGCTGCTGCGGACCGACGAGGCCGGCACGTCGCCCACGTACCGTCGCGCCCTCACGGACCCCGCCTTCACCGAGACGGTCCTGACCCGCGCGTTCACCGGCCGGCCCGCGCGGGCGCTGCGCAACGGGTTCGTCGAGCGCCACCGGGGGACCGCACCCGCCGCGTACCCCGCGGTGCACCACCTGACCCGGGGACTGCGGCAGGCTGCTGCAGCAGCGGGCGATGCCGACCGCCTGCACCTGTGGGCGGGAACCGGCTACCGGAACGCGTCGGACGGGCCTGCGGCCGACGTCGTGCGGGCGCTCGCGGGCGTCTGAGGGAGCGGGTGGCGGCCGGACGTCAGGGAGCGCCGAGCGCCGCACGAGCCGCGCGCGCGACGGCCGCCGCGAGGCGGTCGAGGGACGTCGAGTGCAGGCGCCACTGCTGCCAGTGCTGCGGCACGTCCATCGCCCGGGCGTCGTCGAAGCCCACGAGGCGCCCGGCGCGCTCGGCCCGGGCGCTCTGGAGGTCGGGGAGCATCCCCCAGCCCATGCCGAGCTCGATCGCGCGGCGGAACTCGTTCGACGCGGGGACGTCATGGCGGGGCGGGTCGATCACCGTTGCCGCCGCTGTCCCCGCTTCAGTCCCCGCTTCAGTCCCCGCTGCACGCTGCGCGCGCAGCCGCAGGTAGCGCTCCTGGAGGTCGTCCTTGCGGTCGAACGCGAGGACGGGTGCGCGGGAGAGCGCGGCGGGGGTCGGGCCGTCCGGGAACCAGCGCGCCACGAACGCGGGGCTCGCCATGGGGCGGTAACGCATCTGGCCGAGCAGGGTCGAGCGGCAGCCCGGGACGGCCTCGGCGACCGAGGTCACCGCCGCGACCGCCGTCCCGTCCCGCAGGAGGCCGATGGAGTGCTCCTCGTCCTCGCGCAGCACCTCGAGCCGGGCCCATCCCGACGCCTCGACGAGCGCGGGCAGGGCCCAGGTGGTCAGGGCGTCGCCGGAGACGACGAGCGTGACCTCGGGCAGCGGCGCGGCGGCATCGTCGGCGTCGGCCGGGTCGCGCCCCGCGGCCCCGATCCCCAGCTCCGTGAGCACGTCCGCCTGCTGGAGCGCGAGGTGGCGCGCGTGCCGGACGAGCACCTGGCCCGGGGGCGTGAGCTCGGCGGGCTTCCCGCGCCGCACGAGCACCTGGCCCACGGCTGACTCGAGCGCGCGCACACGCTGGCTCACGGCGGACGGGGTGACCCCGAGCCGCTGGGCGGCGGCCTCGAACGTCCCGGCGGCGGCGATCGCGGCGAGCGTGCGGAGCTGGTCGGGCTGGAGGTCCACCATGAAGCAGATCTTAGGGAAGTTCAGAATCTTTCGCTGTACTTCACCTCGTGCGATGCCTACCGTCGAGGGCGTGCTCGCCGCTCTCTCGCCCCTCGCCGCCGGTCTCGCCGCCGGGCTGTCCCTCATCGTCGCGATCGGGGCGCAGAACGCGTTCGTGCTGCGCCAGGGCCTGCGCCGCGAGCACGTCCTGCCCGTCGTGCTCGTCTGCGCGCTCTCCGACCTCGTCCTCATCGCCGCTGGGACGGCCGGGCTCGGCGCGCTCGTGACCGGCGCACCCGCGCTGCTCACCGCAGTGCGCTGGGGCGGCGCCGCGTTCCTCCTCACGCTCGCGGCCCTCGCGGCCCGCCGCGCCCTGCGGCCCGGCGGGCTCGACACAGCATCCGGCGAGGTGTCCGGCGCCGGCGCGACGAGCGCCCGCTCCGCCGTCGGGACGTCGCTCGCCCTCACCTGGCTCAACCCGCACGTCTACCTCGACACCGTGCTGCTCCTCGGGTCGCTCGCGGCGGGCTACGCCGCCGCGCACGCCGGGGCGGCGGGCGACCCCGACGCGGCCCGGTGGCTCTTCGGAGCGGGCGCGATGGTCGCGAGCATCCTGTGGTTCACGGCGCTCGGCTTCGGGGCCCGCCTGCTCGCGCCCGTGTTCGCGCGTCCCGGCGCGTGGCGCGTGCTCGACGGCGCGATCGCCGTCGTCATGGCGACGATCGGGGTGTCGCTCCTGCTCGGCGGCTGACGCGGCGTCGTCCTCAGGACGTCGCCCAGACCCCCAGCTCGTTGCCGCTCGGGTCGAGGAAGTGGAACCGTCGGCCGCCGGGGAACTCGTACGGGCCCTCGACCACCTGGCCACCCGCGCCCTGCACGGCGGCGAGCGTCGCGTCGAGGTCCGCGGAGAACAGAAGCACGAGCGGCCCACCCCGGGAGACGTCGGCCGCCTCCGCCAGACGCAGCCCGCCCGCCTCGTCCGGACCCGACTCCGCGGCCGTGCGGATCCCCGCGTACCCGGGGCCGTAGGGGACGAACTCCCAGCCGAAGGCCGCGCCGTAGAAGGCCTGTGCCGCGGCGAGGTCGGTCACGGGGAGCTCGACGTAGTCGATCGTGTGGTGGATGCCGTGCGCGTGCGTGCTCATGCCGTCATCGTCGCGCGGGCCACCCACGCGGTGCGCAGCCGGCGCGCCATGGCGCGGTGAGTCCCGGCGCGCGCCCGTCGACAGGCTGACGATCCGATGCTCGCGAGCCTGTTGCGGCCTACGACGCGCTGGCGGAGGGCGGTCGGGTCGAAAATCCCGGGCGTCGCACGATCGTGGGCCGATACGATCGACAGGATCTTCCTCCCGGGCCCCGTCGGCCCCAGACCGGGCCCTGAGCCCTAGACAAGGTGTGCGTGTGTTGACCTCGGTCCTCGCCGAGCGACCTCTTCGCTCCGCGTAGCTCCGTCCACGCTGCCGCGATCATGCGGCGGTCCCCCGGGACGGACTCCCGGTGCGCTCCCAGGGCCCTCTTCGGCGACCCGGCCGCGGCGCGGACATGGATCGTCTGCGCGCCGTCGGGGACGCGTGGGTCAGAGGTCGTTCGGCTGCTCTTGCTGTCTTCGTACGTTCTTCCAGCAAGGAGCACCCCGGTGTCCAGCAACGACACAGACTCGTCGTCCTGCAACAACACAGACTCGTCGCACACCCCGAGCCGCCACGTCTCCTCTCTCGAGACCTTCTCCTGCGTCCAGTGCGGATTCAGCGTGCCGGCACGCACACCGCAGGACCGGTGGCGAAACCACTGCCCCGTCTGCCTCTACTCGAGGCACGACGTCGCGCCGACCGAGGCAGAGACCCCGTGCGGCTCGCGCATGAGGCCTATCGCCATCGCCGTGCTCCGGACCGGCGAATGGATGCTGATCCATCGCTGCGTCGCCTGCGCGCACCTGACCTCGAGTCCGGTCGCCCCCGACGACAACCAGATCATCCTCATGCGGATGGCCGTCCGGCCTCTGGCCGAGCCCCCGTTTCCTCTCGAGTCGTTCGGAACACTCTGAGCGACCCGCGTCCGGAAGGACCTGACATGCCACGACGAAAGTACCCCCGGCAGGGCCGTGCTCAGCGGCACAAGACCGTCCTGCACGCCAACGGCCGACACCGGAGCAACGACTTCCGGTGCGTGAGCTGCCGGCTCGACGTCTCTCTCGACGCTCCGGGCAGCGCACACCGGAACCACTGTCCGAACTGCCTGACGAGCCTCCACGTCGACCGCCGCACTCCCGGTGACCGTGCCGCTGACTGCCGCGGCAGGATGGAGGCCCTGAGCCTGACCGCACGCCCCGACGGTGAATGGCTGATCATCCATCAGTGCCTGACGTGCAGCGGACTCAGCGTCAACCGCATCGCGGGCGACGACAACGCGCTCGTTCTGGTGCGGTTGGCCCTCAGGCCGCTCCACGATCGACGAGTGGCCCGCAGCGCACTGATCGCCGCGCTGTGACGCGGCGCTGAGCCGCACGGTCCCGGCCCTCCTGGCTCCGCCCAGGAAGGCCGGGGCCGTGTCGTGGGCGTCGCTTCATCCGGAGCCCGCCGTCACGGCCGCGGGTCGACCCGGCGCCAGGGCTTGTCGTCCCGCCGTGCGCCGGTCCCGGCCGCGCAGCGGCGACACACGGACGTGACGGCGTCGGCGTCCCGCCCGGTCGCGGGCTGGACGTCCGCCCAGGTCACGTGCGGGAAGCGCGCGAGGCCCTGGCGGCTGAGCTGCAGGCGGCACACCGTCGCGTTCGTACCGCGCTCCCACGCGTGGACCTCTCCGGCGGGCATCCGCACGCCGTCCGGGTCGACCCACGTCCCGGTCGCCGCCACCGCCGCCCCTGAGACGCGTCTCGGCATCGTCGTCACCTCCCCTCCGATCCTGCGCCCGGCCGGGGGCCGTCGCAGCCCTGTCGGGGGCGGGAGCGGGCTCCCGGGCGGCAGTCAGGTGAGGTGGTCGAAGTCCCCCCGGACCCAGGCGGCGTGACGCTGCGCGGAGCGGAGCACGACGTCGCGCGCGTCGGCGGGGATCACGCCCTCGAAGTTGTTGTAGAGCCGCTCGAACGGGCGCCGCGCGACGTGCTCGGCGACGCGCAGCACGACGGCGGCGGAGAGCGGGATGCGGTTGGGGTAGGACCGCATGAAGCTCACGGACGTGCGGTCCGGGTTGGCGAAGATCGTGTCTCCGGACAGCAGCACGCCCCGACCCTCGGCGCCGGCCGCCCAGTGCACGACGGCGCTGCCGGGGAAGTGGCCGCCCGGCTGTGACAGGACGACGCCGGGCAGCACCTCGCGCTCGCCGGTCCACGTCTCGATGACCGGGTCGGGGCGCGCGACCCAGTGCGCGTCGGCCTCGGCGACGAGCACGGGGACGCCGCCCAGGGCGCGGCTCCACGCGACCTGGACGCCGAACATGTGCGGGTGGCTCGCCGCGATCGCCACGACGGGGCCGAGCGCGCGCACCCGCTCGACGGCGTCGTCGTCCACGTAGCCGGGCGGGTCCCAGAGCAGGTTGCCCGCGGGGGTGCGCACGATCTTGGCCTGCTGCCCGATGCCGACGCTCGGCTCGCTCGAGAGGCCGAACAGGTCGGGCTCGAGCTCTTCCAGCACGAGGCGCTCGCCGGCCGCGGCGAGCTCGGCGAGCGTGGTCCACGCCTGCCCGCTCGCGGGGACCCACTGGCGCTCGTCGGCGCAGATGGCGCACACGTCGGGTCGCTCGGCGTGCTCGACCGCGCACGTGCGACAGATCCACCACTCCTCGGGGGAGGCAGCGGCGGCGGGCGCGAGGGGCTCGGGGGACGGCGTCGTCGTCATGGGCACAGGTCTACCGTGACCCGCCGACACACGTCACCCCGCACCCCGCACCCCGCTGACCTGCGAGACTGGCGCGCCTATGATCTCCACGCTCCTCGTCGCGCACCCCTGGTTGTCGCCGCTCGCCCTCCTCGTCCTCGCCGTCGCCGGACCGCTCGTGGGCGCGTGGCTGGCGGGCCGCCGCCCGCTCGCGTGGGTGCTCTTCGGCGTCTCGCTGGTCCCCGTGCTGCTGCTGACCCTCGTGCCGGTCGACCGCGAGCTCTTCGCCGTCTGCACCGTGAGCTGGTCGCTGCCGACGCCGGGACGCGTCGAGCTCCTGGCGAACGTCGTGCTGTTCGTGCCGCCGGTGCTGCTCGCCGCGGTCGCGCTGGGCAGGCCGCTCGTCGCGCTCCTCGGCGGCGTCGTCGCCTCCGCGCTCATCTAGGTGGTCCAGGCGCTGTCACCGGCGCTCGGGCGGTCGTGCGACACGAACGACTGGCTCTCCAACTCGATCGGCGCGCTGCTCGGCGCCGGCCTCGCCGTGGTGGCGCTACGGCTCGCGACCCGCCGGGACCGCGTGGCGAACCCGGGCTCGGTCCCCGCCGCGCGCCGGTCCTGAGGAGCAACGCCAAGCGCGGCGTCGAACCAGGCCTCGACCCGACCGTGGGAACGCTTCCACCGACGGCCCTCCGCGGGATAGCGTGGTGCTCCGGGCGCCGCCCGTCACCGCCGACAGGACTCGCCCAGGAGATCGCCATGCCGCCCACCACGCTCGACGACGTCGCCGCGGCGGCCCGCGTCTCGCGGTCCACGGCCTCGCGCGTCGTGCGGGGCACGGGACCCGTGTCCGACGCGGCGCGGCGCGCCGTCCTCGCCGCCGTCGAGGAGCTCGGGTACGTGCCGCACCCCGGGGCGCGGTCGCTCGCGAGCGGGCGCGGCGAGCGGGTCGTGGTCGCGGTGGGGTCGCCGTCCGCGGACCTGCTGGGCGACCCCTACGTCGCGCGCGTCGTCGCGGCGGCCAGCCGCGCGGCGGACACCCAGGGCGTCGGCGTGGCGCTGCGCTGGCTCGGGCGCGACCCGAGGGACGAGCTGGCCCGGCTCGCGCGCGACCCGGGCGTGGGCGGCGTGCTCCTCGTCGACTACTCGGCGGAGGTGCTCGCGAGCGTGCCGCGCACGCTGCTCTCCCGCGTGGCGGCGATCGGCCCCGCCGACGGCCGCGTGCCCTCCTACGACGTCGACGCCGCGGCCGGGATCGCCGCCCTCGTCGAGCACGTGCTCGCCGACGGGCGGCGCGACGTCGTCATGCTCACCGGGCCGGGCTGGCTCCCCGGCGCGCAACGGGCCGTCGAGGCGTACGACGCGGTCGTGCGCGCCGCCGGCGTCCCGCGCCGCGTCGTGGCCGCCGACCTGACGGCCCTCGCGGGCGCGGAGGCGGCCCGCGAGGCGCGCCGGCGTTGGCCCGGCGTGGACGCGCTCGTCGCGATGAGCGACACGCTCGCCGTCGGGGCGATGCGCGCGCTCGCGGAGGACGGCGTCCGCGTGCCCGACGACGTCGCCGTCACCGGGTTCGACGACCAGCCCTTCGCGGAGCAGGCCGGTCCCGGCCTGACGACCGCGACCCACCCCGTGGAGCGGATCGCGGCCGCGGCGACGGCAGCCCTGCTGGACCGCCGCCGCCGCGACGACGAGCGCACGTTCCCGTCCGTCGTCGTCCGCCGCACGAGCGCCTGAGGCGCGGGCGGGCTCGCGCGGCCGGCCGCCACCCGCGCGCCCGGTCGCGGTCCGGGGGACGGTCGGACCCGCACCGGCGCCGCGGACACGGTCCGCCCGCGTCCGCCTCGGCCTGCGCCCCGTGGTGGGACGTGGCAGCATCGCGCGTGGTCGTCTCGGACGATCCGGACGGAGGGGACGTGATGAGGCTGGGCGTCGACGGCGTCGCACAGGAGGTCGCGACCGGGTCGCTCCCGGGCTGGGACCGCGTCGAGGAGCACGTCCGCGCGTCCCACGAGCGCTACCGCGGGAACGACGACGGCACGGTCGCCGACTACATCCCCGTCCTCGCCGAGGCCGACCGGTCGCTGTTCGGCGTGTGCGTCGCCGAGTCGGGCGGCGCGGTCCACGCCGTGGGCGACGCCGACGTCGAGTTCTCCGTCCAGTCGATCTCCAAGGCGTTCGTCTACGCGCTCGTGTGCGAGGCCTACGGGCACGAGGGCGTGCTCGAACGGGTCGGGGTGGACAGCACGGGCCTCCCCTTCAACTCCGTGATGGCGGTCGAGCTCCACGACGGGCACCCGCGCAACCCCATGGTCAACGCCGGCGCGCTCGCGACGACGGCCCTCGTGCCGGGCGCGTCCTTCGCCGAGCAGTGGGAGAACGTGCGCACCGGCCTGTCCCGGTTCGCCGGCCGACCGCTCGAGCTCGACGGCGTGGTCTACCGGTCGGAGTCGGCGACGAACATGCGCAACAAGGCGATCGCCCGGCTCCTGGAGAGCTACGGGCGCATCGAGCTCGACCCGCTCGAGGTCGTCGACGTCTACACCAAGCAGTGCGCGCTGCGCGTGAGCGCGCGCGACCTCGCGGTCATGGGGGCCACGCTCGCGGACGGCGGGGTCAACCCGGTCACGGGCGAGCGCGTGGTCTCGACGCAGGTGTGCCGCGACACGCTCGCCGTGCTCGCCTCGACGGGGATGTACGAGCGGTCGGGGGAGTGGCTGTTCGAGATCGGCCTTCCTGCCAAGTCCGGCGTGGCAGGGGGGATCGTCGCCATCGCCCCCGGCAAGGGGGCGATCGGCACGTACTCCCCGCCCCTCGACCCGGCCGGCAACAGCGTGCGCGGGCAGCGCGCGACCGCGTACCTCTCGCGGACCCTCGGCCTCAACCTCTTCGCGTCGTCCGCGCAGGTCCCCGTGACGCCCACCCGCCCGACCGAGAGAAGGGACCCGGCCTCGTGAGCACCCGAGACGTCGTCGACAGCAGCGCCGCACCCGCGACCGAGGACCGCCGGTCGTGGGTGCCGATGGTCGGCCTGTTCCTCGCGCAGGTCCTCATGTCGTTCAACGTCGCGGCCCTGCCTGTGTCGCTGGGCGGCATGGTCGAGGACTTCGGCGTCCCGCCGACCGTCGCGAGCACGACGATCGTCGTCTACGGGCTCGCGGTGGCCGCGCTCGTCATGACCGGGGCGAAGCTGGGGCAGCGGATCGGCTGGGTGTCGATCTTCCGCGTCGTCGTCGCGACGTTCGCCGGCTCGGCGCTGCTCATGATCCTCTCGCCGACCGTCGCGTGGGCCATCACGGGCCAGGCCGTCGCCGGCGCCTCGGCCGCGATCATCGTGCCCGCGCTGGTCGCCCTCATCGCGGAGAACTACCGCGGACCCCAGCAGGCGACGGCGATCGGCTCGCTGGGCTCGGCGCGCGCGGTGTCCGGCATGAGCGCGTTCTTCATCGGCGGCGCGCTCGGGACGCTCATCGGCTGGCGGCCCACGTTCGCGATCGTCCTGGCGCTCGCCGTCGCCGTCTTCGTCCTCAGCTTCCGGCTGCGCTCCGACGCCGGCGACCCCGGCATCCGGATCGACCTCGTGGCCGCGGTCCTCATCGGCGCGGCCGTCGTCGCGCTCACCCTCGGCTTCAACAACCTCAACGCCTGGGGGCTGTTCTTCGCCGCGCCGGGGGCGCCGTTCGACCTGGTCGGGGTCTCGCCCGCGCCGCTGCTCGTGCTGCTCGGCGTCGTGCTCGGCCAGACGTTCTTCTGGTGGACGCGGCGCCGGACCGCCGCCGGCAAGGTGCCGCTCGTCGACCTGTCCGTCCTCGCGCGCCCGAGCGAGCGGGCGGCGGTGTACGCGATGTTCGTCGTGGTCGCGCTCGAGGCCGCGCTGAACTTCACCGTCCCGCTCTACATCCAGATCGTGCAGGGCCGCACCCCGTTCGACACCGCGCTCGCGATGATGCCGTTCAACCTCACGGTGTTCGTCACCGCGACGCTCGTCGTGCGCTTCTACCGGCGCTACCCGCCGCGCACGATCGGGGTCTTCGGCTTCACGCTGACCACCGTCGCGCTGCTCTGGCTGTCGCTCGTCGTCACCAACAACTGGGAGACGCTGCCCACGATCCTCGGCCTCGTCGTCTTCGGGGTCGGCCAGGGCGCCCTGGTGACGCTCGTGTTCAACGTGCTCGTCACCGCGGCGCCCAAGACCCTCGCGGGCGACGTCGGCTCCATCCGCGGCACGACGCAGAACCTCGCCTCGGCGGTCGGCACCGCGCTCGCGGGGGCGCTGCTGGTGACGATCCTGTCGTTCAGCGTCGGGCGCGCCGTGGTCGAGCACCCCGAGCTGCCGCCGTCGCTCGTCGCCCAGGTCGACCTGGACACGGTCAACTTCGTGAGCAACGACGACCTGCGCACGGTCCTCGCGGGCACCGACGCCACGCCCGCCCAGGTGGACGCGGCCGTGGCGCTCAACGAGGAGGCGCGCCTGGGCACGCTGCGGATCGGGCTCCTCGTCCTCGCCGGCGTGAGCGCGACGGCGATCCTGCCCGCGAGCCGCCTGCCGCGCTACCGGCCTGACGAGATCCCGGACCCCGCGCCCGCCCGGTAGCCCTCGCTACACGTCACGGCGGTCGGCGTCGCCGCCCTCCGCGCGGGCGGACCCTCGACCGGTCTCGCGGGCCGGCCCGCCGTCTCGGTCGTCGGTGTCGGCGTCAGCGGAGTGACCGCCGCTCTGGCGCAGGGCGCGCGCCTGCTCGACGGCCTCCTCGCGCTTGGCGGCCTTCTTGTCGCTCGCACGCGTGTCCCGCGGCGGGAGCTGGAGGCGCTCCTCGGCCTCGAGTCCGCCCTGGAGCTCCCGGCTGCGCTCGACCTCGGCGTCGAGCTCCGCCCCGAGCAGGAGCGCGAGGTTCGTGAGCCAGAGCCACAGGAGGAAGATGATGACGCCGGCGAGCGTGCCGTAGGTCGCCCCGTAGCTGCTGAACCCGCTGCCGAGGTACAGCCCGAAGCCCGCGGAGGCGACGACCCAGACGAGGATCGCGAGGATCGCGCCCGGGCTGACCCAGCGGAACTTCGGCTGCTTGACGTTGGGCGTGAGGTGGTAGAGCAGCGCGACGAGGATCACCACGAGCAGGAGCGCGACCGGCCACTTCGCGACCTGCCAGACGGCGATCGCGGTGTCGCCGAGGCCCACGAGCTCGCCCACCTGCCGCGCGATCGGGCCGGAGAGCACGAGGCTCGCGACGACGAGACCCGCGAGGATCACGGTGATCACGGTGACGCCGAGCATCACGGGGCGCAGCTTCCAGATGGGGCGCCCCTCCTCGACCTCGTAGATGCGGTTCATGGACCGGGCGAACGCGCCGACGTACCCGGACGCGGACCACAGCGCCAGCACGACACCGATGACGAGCGCGAACCCGGCCTTGTCGGTGTTCGCGGCCTGCTCGACGAGCGGCTCGATCATGTCCAGCGTCGTCGACGGGACGACCCCCTCGACGCTCGTGAGCACCGAGTCGACGGCCTTCTCCCCGTCACCCACGAGCCCGAGCAGGGAGACGAGAGCCAGGAGCGCAGGCGCCGAGGCGAGCACGGCGTAGTACGTGAGAGCCGCGGCGAGGTCGGTGCACTGGTCGTCCATGAACTCGCGCACCGCACCCTTGAGCGCGAACCCCCACGACGGCTTGTGCAGGTCGGTGGGGGAGTCGGGCTTGCGCTCGGCGTCGGGAGCGGGCCTGGCCTCCGCGTCCGCCGCGGTCTCGGACGCGCGGCGTCCGCTGCTGCTCTCGGTCATGGCGGCCTCCTCGGTGGGCGTCGCCTCGGCGCGCGACGCTCGCGTCGGCGGACCGGCCTCGCGGCCCGTCCCGGACCAACACCACGCTCGGGGCGGTGGGCTCCACCCGCAAGCCGGGACCGGTCAGCCCGACCCGCCCGCGTGCTCGGCGAACGGCGCGAGGACCAGCTCCCAGCCGCCGTCGTACCGTTCACGGGCACCGGCGCCGTCGTGCCGGGCGGACCAGCCGGAGTGCGTGAGCACGACGTCGGTCCCCTCCCCGGAGGGCGAGAACGTCACCTCGACGTCCGTCGCGGCGTCGGCGCGCTCCCCGGGGTGCCAGGTGAAGGCGACGGCGTGCGGCGGGTCCCAGCGCGTCACGCGGCCCCAGTCGGTGGTCGTGCCGTCGGCGAGCGTCTCGACGAGCCGTACGGCGCGGCCGTCCGAGTCCCGCTCGAAGGCAGCGGTCGAGGTCTCGCCGCCCACGGAGAACGCGCCGAGCGGCCACCACGCCGCGAGCTCGTCGACGAAGACGGCGAACGCGTGCTCCGGCGGGACGGGGACGGCGAAAGTCTTGACGAGCGGTGCGGTCGCGGCGGCCATGAGGTCCTCCCAACGGGTACGTCCCCTCGACCGTGACCCCGATCCAGCGAGCCAGCAACCGCGGCTGCGGTCCGGCCGCGGTAGGCCGCCGGGACCACCGGCGCGGCTCGGGCGGCGACTACGGAGGCGTTGGCCCCCTGCGTCGCAGAACCTTCTTCTGCGACGCCCGACAAACGGTCGGCTTCGAACGGGTCGTGCGCGGTCGCGGTGACGCGTTCAGGTTGCGCGGGGGATCGAACTGGTGCTCGAAGGCGATCTGTGTGGGCACTCGCCGTCGACCGCCTGTTCGCGGTTGGCTGTCCGGCACGGAGACGGTCCACCTGGATCGACGGACAGAGGTGATCTACCGCGTGGCCCGGCTCGATGCCTCCGCGTTCCCGACGGGACCGTGCGTCGCCTCGCCGGGGGTCCGCCGCGGCTCAAGACCCGGTCGGTGCGCCGGGCACGTCGGGAGGCACCTGGGTCGGTCCGGCCTCGTCGGGGCGAGGTCGGTCCTGCCGGTGGAGGCGGACGGCGATCAGGGCGATGTCGTCCTCCCCGGGGCCGGCGGGGAGCTCGGCGAGGAGCGCGTCGGTGAGGTCGTCCGCCGGGAGCTCGGCGTGACGGGTCAATGCGTCGTGCAGCTCGGTGAGGCCGTCGTTCACGGAGCGCGTGCGTCGCTCGATGAGGCCGTCGGTGTAGAGCACGATGGTGGACTCGCGGTCGAGGGTGATCTCGTGGTCGGTCCGCCGACGGTCGGGCATGAGACCCAGCAGGGGGTCATTCGGCGGTGCCGGCAGGGCGAGCACGGTGCCGTCGGGGTTGATCACCATGGGTGGCAGGTGCCCGGCGTTGGTCCACCTCATCCGGGTGATACCTCGCGCACGCTCCTCGCGCGTCTGCTCGATGCGGGCCATGACGAGGGTCGCCATGACGGGGATCTGCAAGGTGCGGACGGCGGCGTCCAGGTGCTCGACCACCTCGGCAGGGCTGCCCTGCGTGACGACCGAGACGGCCCGCAGCATCGACCGCAGCTGCGCCATGAGCGCTGCGGCCTCGACGTTGTGGCCGACGACGTCGCCGATCACCAGGACGGTCGATCCGTCGGGCTGCATGAAGGCGTCGTACCAGTCCCCGCCGACCCGCGTCGCCTCCGCCGCGGGCTGGTAGCGGGCGGCCACGTGCATGTGGTCCGGTTCGACCGGCGCCGTCAGCAGGGAGCGTTGGAAGGTGAGGGCGACGTTGCGCTGCTGGCGGTACAGGCGGGCGTTGTCGAGGGCCAGGGCGGCTGCGTCCGACAGCTGGGAAAGGACTGCCAGGTCCGCCGGGGTGAGAGCGGCCCGCCCTTCACCCATGAACAGGGTCAGCGCGCCCAGGGTGCGTCCCCGGGAGTGCAGCGGGACGACGGTCAGCGACGTCGGCGCCAGCTGCTCGGCCAGGTCCCGGGCGCGCCCCGGGACGAGGACCTCGTCGAGGGCGTCGAGCGCGTCGGTCGGGACGTGCACGAGCCGCAAGGAGTCGATCGAGTCCATGAGCATCGAGTGCTCGCGCAACGCGCTGATCCGCACCGCCGCGTACTCGGCGAGCGTCGCGCGGCGAGCGGGGTCGGCGTGCCACCACCCGATGTCGCTCAGGTGGCGGTGCGGTGTGCGGGACTCGTCGTCCGCGACCAGGGTGACGATGCACCAGTCGGCCGCCTCCGGGACCAGAAGGCGAGCGAGCCGACGCACCGCCTCGTCGACGTCAGAGGTCTGAGCCAGCTGGTTCACGATCTCGGAGACCAGCGGTCGCAGGCCGGTGGTGTGCTCGTCCACGCTGCCGTCCTTCGGTCGACGTCGCACGTCTGGTCGCATGCCACGGGTGGACGACAGTAGCGGCAGTGAATGGAGCACGCCGCCGGGGCGGACGCCCGCGTGACGAGAGCCTGCGCAGCGACGCGCGTCTCGTGAGCGGGAGGCGGGCCCGGCGCAGGTGGTCCTGGCTCGCGTGCCGACCGCCGCACCCGTCGCTCAGCGCGGTGTCGGTGACGCGGTCGACCTCCGCTCCACCAGGGCGACGTCGATCCGTGTGACGCCGTTCGGGCCCTCACCGCTCGGCTCGGGCTCCGAGCGCCGGGGTCGCGAGGCGCCGTCGTCCAGCGCGTCGAGGAGCAGGTCGGCCGCCGTGCGTCCCTTGAGCGCGGTGTCCTGCGCGACAGTCGTGAGCGGCGGGTCGACGTACCGCGCGATCTCGGCGTCGTCGAACCCCACGACCGACACGGCGTCCGGCACACGGACCCCGGCCTGCGCCAGCCCGCGCGAGATCCCCGCGGCGAGGACGTCCGCCGTGGCGAACACGGCCGTCGCGCCGGGGAGCTCGGCCGCGACCTGAGCGGCGGCGTCGAGGCCGTCGTCGTACGTCGTGTTCGCCGCCACGACGTACAGCACGACGGCGTCCCCCGCCTCCCCGCGCACCGTGCCGGGCGCCGCTGCCCCGGGCGGCGTCCCCTCGGCCGGGTCGAGGCCGAGCCCCGCGCGGAAGCCCGCGAGGCGCTCGCGGACGACCTGGCTGGTCGTGCCCACGGGCCCGCACAGCACGACCTCGCGGTGGCCGAGCGCGCGCAGGTGGGCGCCCGCGAGGCGCCCGCCCTCGAAGTCGTCGGCGCGCACGGTCGCGGCGCCGGGCGCGTCTACGTAGGTGTCCACGACGACGGCGGGCACGTCCTGGGGCAGGTCGAGCGCCGCGAGCTCGTCGTCGGTGAACCCCATGACGACGATCCCGTCGAGGCTCCAGCGCCGCACGGAGTCGAGCACGTCGCGGTGGCGCGTGACCCCGCGCAGCATGAGGTGGTGGTCGCGCTCGCGCAGGCGGGCCTCGACGGCTCCGGCGACGGCGACGTCGTGCGGGCTGCCGAGCAGGCTGCCGCCGTCGGCGCGGTCGGGCAGCAGGAGGCCGACGAGCCGCGTGCGCCGGGCCGCGAGGCTCTGCGCCGGACCGTTGGGCACGTAGCCCCGCGCGGCGACGATGCGCTCGACCTCGCGCGCGGTCGCGGGGGAGACGCGGCCGAGGTTGCCGTTCACCACGTTGGAGACGGTCATGACGGACACGCCCGCCTCGCGGGCGATGTCCTTGAGCGTGACGCGAGCCATCGGCGGCGCGGCTCCTTCGGTCGAGGCGGGCATGAACGGGCGCTGGTCAGCCCTCGAGCCGACGGTACGTCGCCGTGCAGCGCCGGGCTCGAGGGTCTCGTGCCGGGCCTCGTGACCATCTCGTGACCACGGAGCTCCTTGACGCCCCATCCTAGATGCGTTTAGCGTTAAACATGTAGCGCTAAACCATACGGGGACGGTGGCTTCGTGCGGGACGATCCGCACGGGTGCCGAGGGGCGGCGCGGGAACCGAGCCAGCAGACCGTGGGCCATCATGGCCGCGGGAGTCCGCACCGAGGAGAGACGATGAAGTCAGCAACCACGGTGGGCGCGTTCGCGCTCACCGGCGCCCTGGTCCTCACCCTGACCGCGTGCAGCACCGGCGACGACGCCGAGGGCGACGGCGCGGCGAGCTCCGGCGCGGTCGAGATCGAGGTCTCGATCGACGCCGGCCTCGACGACGACGCGCGCGCCAAGTTCGACGAGCGCGTCGCCCAGTTCGAGGAGGAGCACCCGGACATCACCGTCACGGCGCGCGAGTACACGTGGGAGGGCACGACGTTCGCCACCGAGCTCGCGGGCGGCACGCTCCCCGACGTCTTCACCATCCCGTTCACCGACGGCCGCGGCCTGATCGAGCGCGAGCAGATCGCCGACATCAGCGACCTCGTCGCCGAGCTCCCGTACGCGGAGGACTTCAACCCGAACGTCGCGCAGGCCGGCCAGGCTGCCGACGGCTCGATGTGGGCCGTGCCCATCGCCGCCTACAGCCAGGGCCTGCACTACAACCGCACGCTGTTCGAGCAGGCCGGGCTCGACCCCGACGACCCGCCGACCACGTGGGAGGAGGTCCGCGAGGACGCGAAGACCATCGCCGACGCCACGGGCGTCGCGGGCTACGCGACCATGACGTCGGGCAACACCGGTGGCTGGATCCTCACGACGCTCACCAACGCGTTCGGCGGCTCCGTCCAGGAGTTCGACGGCGAGACCGCGACGTCGACCATCGACACGCCCGAGCTCACCGAGGTGCTCGAGTACCTGCACGCCCTGCGGTGGGAGGACGACTCGATGGGAGCGAACTTCCTCTACGACTGGGGGAGCATCAACCAGGACTTCGCCGCGGGCCAGATCGGGATGTACGTCTCGGGCGGCGGCAACTACGGCAACCTCTTCACGCAGAACGCGATGAACCCGGACGACTACGGGCTCACCGTCATCCCCCTGGTCGGTGACGGCGGCGTCCTCGGCGGCGGCACGCTCGCCGCGGTGAGCGCGAAGGCCTCGCCCGAGGAGCAGGCGGCCGGCGTCGAGTGGATCGACTTCTACTACATGCAGAAGCTCGCGGACGAGGACGCCGCCAAGCTCGACGCCGAGACGGCCGCCGCGAACGACCAGCCGGTCGGCGCTCCGGAGCTCCCGGTCTTCGACGAGCAGACGTACCTCGAGTCGCGCACCTGGATCGCGGACTACGTCAACGTGCCGGTGGACCAGATGAGCTCCTACACGGAGAACATCTTCGACCAGCCCGTCGTCCCCGAGCCCGCGCGCTCGACGCAGGAGATCTACGCGCTGCTCGACCCGGTCGTCCAGGCCGTGCTCACCGACGAGGACGCGGACATCGACGCGCTCGTCGCCCAGGTGCAGAAGGAAGCCCAGGCGCTCCTCGACGCCGCCCAGGGCTGACCGCCCGCTCCGCGGCCTCGCGCCGCTCGCCGAACCCGGGGTTGCTGCACCCCTCGGTGCCGAACCCGCCCATGTCCCCGGGTTCGGCACCGTACCGGCCCACGACCCCGGGTTCGGCGCCTCGCCCGCGCCCCCGCAGACCACCCCGCCCAGCCGTCCGTCCTGCGGTCGAAGGAGATCGTCGTGCACCGAACCTGGCCCACCCCCACCCCCACCCCCACCCTCGCTGTGGGCAGGAAATGGGCACGCTCGCATCGTTCCGACAGGGCCCGTTCCATGCCCACAGCGGGGGCTGTGGTCGCCGCGCTCGTCGGGGCCGCGCTGGTCGCCGGGCCCGCGGCGGCGGAGCCCGCCGTCGAGCCCGCCCCGTCGTCCGAGGTCGCGGTGGCCGTCACCGCCACGCTGCCGATCGAGCTCGAGGCGGAGGACGCGGTGCTCGCCGGGGGCGCGGGTGTCAACGACAACCACCTCGGGTTCTCCGGGACCGGGTTCGTCGACGGGTTCGTCATCGACCACACCGGGACCGCGAGCGTGACCTTCACGCTCGACGTCCCGGAGGCCGGCGAGTACGGCCTCAACCTCCGGTACGCGAACGGGCTCGGCTCCGACATGACGCTCTCGCAGGTCGTCGTGCACGACGGCGCGACCGAGGACCGGCAGGTCACGCTGCCCTCCGCGGTGGGGGCGTCGTGGAGCACGTGGTTCGTGCACCAGGAGGTCGTGTCGCTCGACGCGGGCGAGCAGACCGTCGTCTACCGCTTCGACGCCGACGACACGGGCAACGTCAACCTCGACGCGGTCGCCCTGACGACGGTCGGCGACCTCTCGACGCCCGGCGGCGGTGCGACCGAGCCTGGCACGGAGCCGGGCTCCGGCCCCGACACGCGGTACGACGACGTCGCGGACGTCCTGCGCACCACGGCCCCACGTGCGGGGCAGCAGTACCAGGCCGAGGACGCGTTCACCGCGAACGGCGCGACCGTCGGGACGGAGGGCGTCGACCTGGCCGCGCCCCGTGCGCGCGTCGTCGTCGCGGTGGACGCCGCGAGGGCAGGCGACCAGACCGTGACGTTCCGGTACCGCAACACGACCGGCGCCGACCAGGACGCGGTCCTCGCGGTGGACGGGCAGCCCGTCGGGCGTCTCGTCCTGGCCCCGCGCGAGCGCTGGGACGACGTCGCCGTGACGCTCCCGCTGCGTGCCGGGTTGGGCAGCGTCGAGCTGCGCCGCACGGTCGCCGACCCGGCCGACCCCGACGGCACGACCGGTCCGGCAGGCGGAGCAGACCAGGGCGACGCACAGGGCCAGGGTGCGCCCGCGCCGTCGGGCCTGGAGATCGACCGCGTGACGCTGCAGCGCGGCCAGGCGTTCGCGGACCGCGGCGCCTTCACGCCCGCGACGACGTACGAGGCCGAGCACGGCCGCACGACCGGCGAGGTGCTCGCGCCGAGCCGCGAGCTCCGCACGGTCGCGGCCGAGGCGTCGGGCCGTCAGGCCGTCACGCTCGACCGCACCGGCGAGCACGTCGAGTGGACCCTCACGGAGCCGGCGAACGCGCTCGTGCTGCGCGCGTCGGTCCCGGACTCGACCGACGGGACGGGCCAGGGCGGCTCGCTCGGCGTCTACGCGGGCGGGCGCAAGGTCGCCGACGTCGACGTCACCTCGCGCTACTCCCACGTCTACGGCGGCTATCCGTACGGCAACGACCCGGCGCAGGGCGGGGCCCAGCGGTTCTTCGACGAGACGCGCGTGCTGCTCCCGCGCGAGCTGAAGGCCGGCACGACGCTGCGCCTCCAGCGCGACAGCGCCTCCGCCGACCTCCCGTACACCGTGGACCTCGTGGAGACCGAGGTCGCGCCCGCGCCGCTCACGGCACCTCCCGGCCTCGTGGACGTGCGCGACCACGGCGCCACGGACGACTCGTCCACAGCCACCCCGACCGACGACACCGCCGCGTTCGTCGCTGCGGTCGCCGCGGCGCGCGAGGCCGGGACGGGGGTGTGGGTCCCGCCGGGCCGCTTCACGCTGACCGATCGCGTGCGCGTGCACGACGTCACGGTCCGCGGCGCGGGGCCCTGGTACTCCGTGGTCGCGGGCCGCGACGGCAAGGGCGGGCTGTACGCGCAGGGGTCCGGCGTGACCATCGCGGACCTCATGGTCGACGGCGACGTCCGGTACCGCGACGACGCCCGGTTCGACGCGGCGCTCGAGGGCAGCTTCGGGCAGGGCTCGCTCGTCCAGAACGTCTGGATCTCCCACACGAAGGTCGGCCTCTGGGCCGACACGGGCACGGACGGGCTCTACGCGCTCGGGCTCCGCGTGCGGGACACGTTCGCCGACGGCGTCCACCTGCACGGTCGGGTCACGGACACGCGCGTCGAGCACGCGACCGTGCGCAACACCGGCGACGACGCGATGGCGATGTGGTCCTCGGGCGGCGCGGTGACGCGCTCGTCGTTCGTGCGCAGCACGGTCACGAGCCCGCTGCTGGGCAACGGCGCCGCGATCTACGGCGGCGACTCGAACAGCGTCTCGGGGCTCGTGGTGCGCGACACGCTCACCGCCGCCGCGGGCGTCGCGGTCAGCACGCGCTTCAACCCGGTGCCGTTCTCGGGCACCACGGTCGTCGAGGACAGCACGCTGATCCGCACCGGCGGGTGGGAGCCCAACTGGAGCACGTCGTTCGGAGGCATCTGGGTGTTCGCGGACACGAGCCACATCACGACGCCGGTCGTGATCCGCGGCACCGAGATCCTCGACTCGACGTACGAGGGACTGCTCGTGAGCGGCAGCCACTGGGTGAACGACCTGCGGGTCAGCGACACGACGATCGAGCGCACCGGGTCGCACGGCGTCGCCGTGCGCCTCGGCGGCGACCACCGGTTCTCCGACGTCCGCGTCTCGGGCGTCACCTCGCAGCCCGACGGCGACCACCACCTGTGGGGCACCGTCCACGACGAGGGCGGCAACTACGGCCTCCTCGAGGACGCGCCCGCGACGTGCTCGGTCGAGGCGAGGACGCTCGCCGTCGGGGGCGCGACGCTCACGACCGTGCGCGTCACCAGCACCGGCACCGAGCCGCTGAGCGGCTGGGAGCTCGCGTGGTACGCGCGGCCGGGCGACGTCGCGACCGCGGGCGTCGGCGCCACCGTCGCGCAGGACGGTACGCGGGTCACGGCGTCGGGCCGGACCGCGCTGCGTCCGGGACGCAGCACGACGTTCGTCGTGCTCGGCACCACGCACGACCCCGGCCTCGGCGTCGCCCCGGCGTTCGACGCCGCCACGCTCGACGGCCTCGCGTGCGCGGTGACCCGCCCGTGACCGTCACCGCCCTGCCCGTCCGCCGGTGCCGAACCCGGGGTCGCAGCACCCCGGGTTGCCGAACCCGCCGGCATCCCCGGGCTCGGCACCGTGCCCGCCCGTGACCCCGGGTTCGGCGGCCGACCCAGCATCCCGAACCAGCACCGACAGGAACCACCGCACATGACCTTCCCGCCCCGCCTCGCCACCAGCCCCGTCGCTCGTCCCGGGGCGACGGTCCTCGGCGACCGGTACCGGATCACGGTGCTCGCCGACGGGTTGGTGCGCCTCGAGCGCGCCGAGGACGGCGCGTTCGAGGACCGCGCGTCGGCGTTCGCGCTCCACCGCGACCTGCCGGTGCCGGGCTTCCGCGTCACCGGGTCCGACGACGGCATCGAGGTCGTCACCGACCGGCTGCGCCTGCGGTACGACGGTGGGCCGTTCAGCGCGAGCGGGCTGAGCGTCGAGGTGCTCGGCGCGCACTCGGCGTACCACGGGGTGTGGCGGTACGGGCAGCGCGGGCCGGGCGTCCCGGCGACGGCCGTCCCCCTGGAGCCCGACGCCGTCGGGAACGGGCCGGGCAACCTCGGCGGGACGGCGCGCACGCTCGACGAGGCGGACGGCCCGGTCCCGCTGGGCCCCGGGGTGGTCTCGCGCGACGGCTGGGCCGTGATCGACGACTCGGCCGGCCTCGTCCTGGACGACGACGGCTGGGTCGCCCCGCGCGACGGGTCGCGCCAGGACCTGTACGTCTTCGCGTACGGGCACGACTACCGCGCCGCGCTCCGGGCGCTGTACGCGCTGTCCGGGCCGCAGCCGGTGCTGCCCCGGTACGCGCTCGGCACGTGGTGGAGCCGGTTCCACCGGTACTCGGCCGACTCGTACGCCGAGCTCGTGCGGCGCTTCCGTCGCGAGGGCGTCCCGCTGTCGGTCGCGGTGCTCGACATGGACTGGCACGTGACCGACGTCGACCCCCGGCACGGGAGCGGCTGGACCGGGTACTCGTGGAACCGCGACCTCTTCCCCGACCCGGCGGCGTTCCTGCGGTCCCTGCACGACGACGGCCTGCGCGTCACGCTCAACGTGCACCCCGCCGACGGGGTCCGGGCGTTCGAGGACGCCTACCCGGCGATGGCGGAGGCGCTCGGGCTCGACCCGGAGAGCGGCGAGCCGGTCGCGTTCGACGCGACCGACCGCGACTTCCTGCGCGCCTACGTCGAGGTGCTGCACCGCGGGCTCGAGCGCGACGGCGTCGACTTCTGGTGGGTCGACTGGCAGCAGGGCGGCGTCTCGCGCGTGCCCGGGATCGACCCGCTGTGGATGCTCAACCACGTGCACTACCTCGACAACGCGGGTGAGGCGTCGCGCGCCGCCGCGGGCCGGGCGACGCGGGCCCTGACCTTCTCCCGGTACGCCGGTCCGGGGAGCCACCGCTACCCGGTCGGATTCTCGGGCGACTCGGTCATCTCGTGGGAGTCGCTCGACTTCCAGCCGTACTTCACGGCGACCGCGAGCAACATCGGGTACGGGTGGTGGAGCCACGACGTCGGCGGCCACATGCACGGCACCAAGGACGACGAGCTCGCGACGCGATGGGTGCAGCTCGGCGTCTTCTCCCCGGTCCTGCGCCTGCACTCGGCGGGGAACCCGTTCACGCGCAAGGAGCCGTGGACGTTCGGCCCCGAGGCCCGGGACGCGCAGGTCGCGGCGCTGCGCCTGCGCCACCGCCTGCTGCCCTACCTCCACACGATGAACGTCCGGGCGGCGCGCGAGGGTGTGCCGCTCGTCCAGCCGCTCTACCACGAGTGGCCCGAGGCTCCCGAGGCCTACGCGGCGCGCAACCAGTACCTCTTCGGGTCCGAGCTGGTCGTCGCGCCCCTCACGGCGCCGACGGACCCCGAGAGCGGGGTCGCCGCGGTGCGCGCGTGGCTCCCGGAGGGCACCTGGGTCGACCTGCTCGGCGGGCTCGTCTACGACGGCGGTCGCGAGACGTGGCTGCACCGCGACCTGTCGAGCATCCCGGTCCTCGCGCGCACCGGCGCGATCGTGCCGCTCGACGGCGCGACGGTGCCCGGCAACGGCGTCGCGCACCCGGAGCACGTCGAGGTGCTGGTCGTCGTCGGGTCCGACGGCGCGCTCGACCTCGTCGAGGACGCGGAGGGTCTCCCGCCGGGCGCCGGGCTGCCCGGCGAGACCCCCGGCGACCCCGCTCGTGAGGCGCGCACGCCGGTGACGTTCGACCAGGTGACGGGGCGTGCCGCCGTCGGGCCCGTCCAGGGCGACGTCCGCGTGGTCCCCGCGGCGCGGCGCTGGACGCTGACCTTCCCGGCGCTCGGGGACCTGCGTGCCCCCGCCGACGTCGCGCCCGTCGTCACGGTCGACGGCACGCCCGCCGACGCTCTCGTCGAGCGTGACGACCACGGGCTGCACGTCACGGTCGAGGCGGTCGCACCGACGTCCCGCCTCGTCGTCGACCTCGGTCACGATCCCCGCCTCGCGGACAACGACGTCGCGGCCCGCGTGTTCGCCGCGCTCGACCGCGCTCGCGTCCCCTACGACGACAAGGAGCGCGCCCACCGCGTGCTTACGGCGGACCGGCCCCTGTCGGTGCGCGTGTCGCACCTGCACGCGCTCGGGCTGCCGCGCGCGCTCGAGTCCGCGCTCACCGAGATCCTCCTGGCCCGCGCGCCAGGGCACCACGTCGCCGGCGGGGACGTCCTCACCGGCCTGTCGGAAGCCGTCCGACCGGCCTGAGGGTCCATCGGGGTGCCGCGCCGTTCGTGCTGGGGCGGCGCGGCACCCGGACGAGCGCCGGGCCTGCGTGCGGTCGCCGTCATGCGTTCTGCGTGACGACCGCGCGCCGTGCCGTCGTCATGCTGGCGGGGAGGGGCGATCGGGCAGGGGGACAGGCCCGGGCCGGCCGGTCCCGGCCGCGCCCGCGTCGGAAGGGTGGGTGGTCGGCGTGGACCATGCGGAGGTGCTCCGGCGGCTCACGATCAACGACGAGCGCGTCGCCGACGGCGCCGGGCTGGAGGACGACGCGCTCTGCGGGCGTGACCGTGCCCTGGTGCGGATCGCGGCCGCCGTCGCCGTCGGCGCGTCGGTCCCCACGTACGGGGCGGAGATCGACGGGGCGGTCGAGGCCGGGGTCGACCCGGCGGAGGTGGTGGGCGTCCTCGCGGCGGTCGTGCCGGTCGTCGGGCTGCCGACGGTCGTGGCCGCCGCGCCACGGGTCGCGCTCGCCCTGGGTCTCGAGCCCGTCGAGGGGTGGGACGACGCGGACGGGCCTGTGGACGACGGCGCGTCCTCGGGCGGCGCGCTCCGGCGTCCCGGGTGATTTCCCCCGCTCCGGTTGAGGGCCTCGGGGGCCGCTCCTAGGCTGCTCGCGTGTCCGACGGGAGCCGTCAGGCGGTCACCGCGCGACCGGATCTCAGCACGGCGCTGCTCGCGGGCAAGGTCGAGCCGCCGGCGCCGCGCCGCGGTGCGGTCTCCCGGCGCGCGCTCGTCGACAGGGCCCGGCGTGACGACGCTCGCGTCGTCGTGGTGACGGCCCCGCCGGGTTACGGCAAGACGACGATGCTCGCCGAGTGGGCGGGCGTCGAGGACCGCGCGGTCGCGTGGGCCAGCCTCGACCGGCTCGACGACGACCCCGGGGCGCTCCTGACGCTGCTCGCGCTCGCGTGCGCGTCCGTCTCGCCGGAGGTCGCCGCGGTGTCGGCGGAGATGCGCGGCACCGGGTCGGCGATGCTGGGCCGGTCCGCGCCGCTGCTCGCGGCGGCGCTCGCGCGGACCGCGACGCCGTTCGTGCTTTTCGTCGACGACCTCCACGAGGCCGGATCGGTGGCCTGCCAGGACGCGCTCGAGGTCGTGCTCGGCGGTGTGCCCCCGGGGTCGCAGGTCGTCGTCGCGACCCGCCGCACGCCCGGGCACGGCGCGCGACGGCGCGTGGAGGGCGACCTCGTCGAGATCGGCCCCGACGACCTGCGGGTCGACGTGGCCGGTGCACGCGAGATCTTCCGTGCGGCGGGCGTCGAGCCGGGCGAGGCGCTGGACCGCGTGGTCGAGCGGTGCGAGGGATGGCCGACGGGCGTCTTCCTCTGCGCGCTGCTCGTGCGCGACGGCGAGGACCCGTCGTCCCTCACGGGCACGGACCGGTTCGTCGCCGACTACCTGTACCGCGAGTGCATGACCCTCCTGCCCGCGCGGACCCAGCACTTCCTGCGCGCCACGGCCGTGCTCGACCAGCTCTCGGCGCCGACGTGCGACGCCCTGCTCGGCACCTTTGACGCCGCGGAGCGGCTGCGCGAGCTGGAGGACGCGAGCCTGTTCCTCGTCCCGCTCGACCATCACCGCGGCTGGTTCCGCTACCGCGCGCTGTTCCGTGAGTTCCTGCTGGCGGAGCTCGACCGGGTCGAGCCCGACGCCGTCGCGCCGCTCCACCGCCGCGCCGCCGCCTGGCACGTCGAGGAAGGGCTCGAGGCCCGGGCGGTCGAGCACCTCCTCGCGGCAGGTGACGTCGAGGAGGCGGCCGTCCTCGTCGCGCGCCTCGCGCTGTCGACGTACCAGGACGGCGGGGTGGCCGTCGTGACGCGCTGGCTCGACACCCTCGGCGACGCCGTCGTCGAGGCGTTCCCCGAGCTCACGGTCGTCGCCGCGTGGCGCGCGCTGCTGCTCGGCGAGTCCCCGGCGGCCGAGCGGTGGGCCGCCGTGCTGGAGGGCTTCGACGCGTCCCTCCTCCCGGACGACGACCGCGTCGCGCTCGAGTCCGCCCGGTGCCAGGTGCGAGCCGCGATGTGCGTCGACGGGCCGGAGGCGTCCCTCGCGTGCGCGGCCTACGCCGTCGAGCACGAGCCCGCGTGGAGCCCGTGGCGGGACCAGGCGCTCCACCTGCTGGGCTCGGCCCACCTGCTGGTGGGCGACCGGGACGCGGCGCGCGACGCGTTCGTCGAGGCCGTGGCGTGCGGGACCGAGGCGGGGAACCCGGACTCCGTGCTGCTCAGCGAGGCGGAGCTGGGGATCCTCGCGCTCGACGACGGCCGGTGGGACGACGCCGAGCGGCACGCGCGCGCCGCGGTCGACACGGTCGACGCCCACCACATGGAGGGCTACTCGACGACGGCGATCGCCTTCGCCGTCCGGGCCCGCGTCGCCGCGCACCGGGGCGAGCGCACCGCGGCGGAGCGGTTCGTCGCCCGCGGGATGCGCGCCCGGGTGCCCTGCACGTACGTCATGCCGTACCTCGCGCTGCGCGTCCGGCTCCAGCTCGGGTACGCGTGCCTCGCCCTCGGGGACCGCACGACCGCGAGCCACCTCGCCGCCGAGGCCGCCGAGGTCCTGCGCCGCCGCCCGCGCGTGGGGCTCCTGGTGGGCGAGGTCGCCGCGTTCCGGGCCCGGCTCGAGACCGTCGCCGCGACGCACGGCGCCCCACCGCTCACCCCGGCCGAGCTCCGCCTCCTGCCGTACCTGCAGACCCACCTCACGATGGCGGAGATCGGCCGCCGGCTCTTCGTCTCCCGCAACACCGTGAGCACGCAGGTCGGCGCGATCTACCGCAAGCTCGGCGCCACGACCCGTGGCGCCGCCGTCGAGCGCGCCGTGACCCTCGGCCTCCTCGGGAGCTGAGCGGCGCCCCCGCCGCGGGGCCGGCGTGGCGTCGTTCGCGCGATCTGCGTGATGCCCTCGCCGCCGGGGCGGACCTACGGTCGACGCGTCGTCGGGCCGCCGGGCGTTCCCCACCTGCACGACGGTCCGGCGACCTGAGCCGGTCCGCCAGCGCCGCCGCCGGTCCGTGACGTCGTGGACAGACAGGAGAGGCAACGATGAGTGACGAGCCCCGCCGGACGGTCGTCGGACCGCCGCTGCCCGCCGAGCGGTCTCTGCCGTTCCCGCCGCGCCGGTCCGGGAGCGTCGCCGGACGGACGATCCAGGAGTCCACGTACTCCCCGCGCCCCCCGGAGCGGCACCTGCCCGCGGACGCGCCGAACGTCGTCGTGATCCTCATCGACGACGCCGGTCCGGCGCTCCCGACGACGCTCGGCGGCGCCGTGCGGACGCCGACGCTCGACCGGGTCCGCGCGAACGGCATCGGGTACAACCGGTTCCACACGACCGCGATGTGCTCCCCGACGCGCGCGTCGCTGCTCACCGGGCGCAACCACCACCGGGTCGGCAACGGGCAGATCGCGGAGCTCGCGAACGACTGGGACGGGTACTCGGGGCACATCCCGAAGAGCAGCGCGACGATCGCCGAGGTGCTGCGCCAGTACGGCTACGCGACGGGAGCGTGGGGCAAGTGGCACAACACGCCCGCGGAGGAGACGACGTCGTCCGGCCCGTTCGACCGCTGGCCCACCGGGTACGGGTTCGAGTACTTCTACGGCTTCCTCGCGGGCGAGGCGTCGCAGTACGAGCCGCACCTGGTGCGCAACACGACCCCGACGCTGCCGCCGAAGACACCGGAGGAGGGATACCACCTCAGCGAGGACATCGCCGACGACGCGATGCGCTGGCTCCGCGACCACAAGGCGAACGCGCCGGACAAGCCGTTCTTCGTCTACTGGGCCACCGGCGCGCTGCACGGGCCGCACCACATCATGAAGGAGTGGGCGGACAGGTACGCCGGGGCGTTCGACGACGGCTGGGACGCCTACCGGGAGCGGGCGCTCGCGGGCGCGAAGGCCGCGGGCTGGGTGCCCGAGGACGCCGAGCTGACCCCCCGGCCCGAGAGCCTCGCCGGATGGGACGACATCCCGGACGACCAGAAGGCGTTCCAGGCGCGGCTCATGGAGGTCGCCGCAGGGTTCGGCGAGCACGCGGACGTGCAGGCCGGACGGCTGCTCGACGAGGTCGAGCGGCTCGGGTACGCGGACGACACGATCGTCGTCTACATCTGGGGCGACAACGGCTCGTCGGGCGAGGGGCAGAACGGGACGATCAGCGAGCTGCTCGCCCAGAACGGCATCCCCTCGACCGTCGAGCAGCACATCGCCGCGCTCGACGAGCTCGGCGGCCTCGACGCGCTCGGCACCCCCGCGACCGACAACCAGTACCACGCCGCGTGGGCGTGGGCCGGGTCGTCGCCGTACCAGGGCATGAAGCTCCTCGCGTCCCACCTCGGTGGCACGCGGAACCCGATGTTCGTGAGCTGGCCCGGGCGCATCGAGCCGGACCCCGTGCCGCGCACGCAGTTCCACCACGTCGTCGACCTCGCGCCGACGATCTACGAGATCCTCGGCATCTCCCACCCCGAGACCGTGAACGGCATCCCGCAGGACCCGATCGACGGGACGAGCTTCGCCTACTCGATCGACGACGCCGGAGCCGAGGGACGCCGTCGGACGCAGTACTTCGAGATCATGGGCAGCCGGTCCATCTACGCCGACGGGTGGATGGCGTCGGCGACGGGCCCGCGGCTGCCCTGGGTGCAGGGGATGCCGGCCGGGATCCGGACCTGGACCCCGGACGAGGACCCGTGGGAGCTGTACCACCTCGACGAGGACTGGAGCCAGGCGCACGACCTCGCCGCGGAGCACCCCGAGAAGCTCGCCCAGCTCAAGGAGCTGTTCGCGATCGAGGCGGCCCGTAACGACGTCCTGCCCGTGGGCGGCGGCCTGTGGGTCCCAGCGATCCACCCCGAGGACCGGATCAGCCCGCCGTACACGGAGTGGGACCTGTCCGGGGACACGGTGCGCGTCCCCGAGTTCTGCGCGCCCGCGCTCGGCAACCGCCCCAACCGGGTGGAGATCCGGCTCTCCGTGCCCGACGCCGCGAACGGCGTGCTCTACAAGCTCGGGGGAGCGGGCGGCGGGCTCACGTGCTTCCTGCTCGACGGCGTCCTCACCTACGAGTACAACCTGTTCCTCATCCAGCGGACGGTGGTCCGGTCGAGCGCGCCGCTCACGGCCGGCGACCACACGGTGGAGGTCGAGACGACGTACGTCGAGCCGCGGCCGGGCGGGCCGCTCGAGGTCGTCCTGCGCGTCGACGGCACCGACGTCGGCTCGGGCACGGTGCCCGTGAGCGCGCCGCTGCTGTTCTCCGCGAACGACTGCCTCGACGTCGGGCGCGCGTACGGCGGCGCGGTGTCGCGCGCGTACGCGGACCGCATGCCGTTCGCGCTCGACGGGCGCATCGACGCCGTACACGTGGAGTACCTGCTGCCCGCGACCGACGGGGCGGACCGGTAGCCGCCGGGGTCGTCGTCGGCCGCGAGTTCACTCGTTCTGGGTGAGGACGCGACCGGCGGCGACGACGAGCCTGAGGACAGGCCCGCGCGCGCCGCGCGGGACGGACGCGGAGAGGACGCGACGATGACGCAGGAACTCAGCGACGGGGTCGGGAGCGAGCTCGGCGACCTCGAGGAGAGCGGGCCGATCGACTTCCTGGTGATCGAGCTCCCGACGGACCGGGCGACGGGCGACAAGGCCTTCCCGCACCTCGTCGACCTCGTGGAACGCGGCATCATCCGGGTGCTCGACCTCGTGGTCGTGCGTCGGGAGGACGACGGCAGCGTCGTCGGCCTCGGTCTCGAGGAGCTCGACGACGGGTCGACCGAGCTCGCGGTGTTCGAGGGGTCGCGGTCGGGCCTGCTCGGCGACGACGACCTCGACGAGGCCGCGAGCGCCGTCGAGCCCGGCATGACGGCCGTCGTGCTGGTCTACGAGAACGTCTGGGCGGCGCCCTTCGCGACCGCCCTGCGCCGCAACGGCGCCCAGCTCGTCGCGAGCGGGCGCATCCCGGTCCAGGCGCTCATCGCGGCGCTGGACGCCACCGAGCCGGACGCCTGATCCGGACCGTCCCGAAGGAGGATCCCGTGCCTGGACTGATCCGCGGTGTCGCGCGCACCGCCGTCGTCGCCGGAACCGCGACCGCCGTCTCCAACCGCGTCTCCCGCCGCCAGGCGGGGCGCTGGGCCGCGCAGGAGGCGGCGCAGGAGCCGCAGTACGCGCCGCCCCCGCAGCAGTACGCGGCCCCGCAGCCGACCTACGCGCCCCCTGCACCCGCGCCCGCGGCGGCGCCGGACATGGACGCGCGCATCGCGCAGCTCACGCAGCTCGGTGCGCTGCGTGACCAGGGGGTGCTCAGCCCCGAGGAGTTCGAGGCGCAGAAGGCGCGCATCCTCGCCGGCTGACCGGCACTCTCGCCGTCCCGGCCGCTCGACCGGGACGGCGACCACCCCTCGACCGAGCCGGACCCCGGCGTTCCGGAAGGAACCAGCATGACCGACGAGCAGCACGTCCTGCGACCGACCTACACGCGAGCCGGTGTGCGGGCGGTCGCGCCACGTTTCACCCTGCCGGACGCGGAGATGGAGCCGACGTCCGCCTACCAGGTGGTTCACGACGAGGTGATGCTCGACGGCAACTCGCGCCTCAACCTCGCGACGTTCGTCGCGACGTGGATGGGCGACGAGGCGGACCGGCTCTACGCCGAGGTCTACGACAAGAACATGGTGGACAAGGACGAGTACCCGCGCACGGCGGCGGTCGAGGAGAACTGCTGGCGCATCCTCGCGTCGCTGTGGAACGTGCCCGACGTGAAGGCGTGCATCGGCACGTCGACCATCGGGTCGTCCGAGGCGTGCATGCTCGGGGGCCTGGCGCTGAAGCGGCGGTGGCAGCTCGCGCGCCGGGCGGCGGGCAAGCCGGCGGACCGGCCGAACCTCATCATGAGCTCGGCCGTGCAGGTGTGCTGGGAGAAGTTCTGCAACTACTTCGAGGTCGAGGCGCGGTACGTGCCCATCACCGAGGAGCACCCGTGCCTCGACGGCAGCGACCTCGAGAAGTACGTCGACGAGAACACGATCGGCGTCGTCGCGATCATGGGCGTGACGTACACGGGCATGTACGAGCCCGTGCAGGAGATCGCCGCGGCGCTGGACGCCCTCCAGGAGCGCACCGGCCTCGACGTCCCGATCCACGTCGACGGCGCGTCCGGCGCCATGATCGCGCCGTTCCTCCAGCCGGAGATCGAGTGGGACTTCCGCCTGGAGCGCGTGCACTCGATCAGCACGTCGGGGCACAAGTACGGGCTCGTGTACCCCGGGGTCGGCTGGGTCGTGTGGCGCACGCTCGACGCCCTGCCCGAGGAGCTGATCTTCCGCGTGAGCTACCTCGGCGGGAACATGCCGACGCTCGCCCTCAACTTCTCGCGCCCGGGCGCCCAGGTGCTGCTCCAGTACTTCCAGTTCCTGCGGCTCGGCCGGGAGGGCTACACCGCGATCCAGCAGGAGTGCCAGGACGTCGCGAAGTACCTCGCGCACGGGATCGAGGCGCTCGGCGCGTTCGAGCTGTGGAACGACGGGTCGGACATCCCCGTGTTCGCGTGGCGCCTCAAGCCGGGCCACACCGAGAACTGGGACCTCTATCACCTCTCGGACCGGCTGCGCATGAAGGGCTGGCTGGTCCCCGCCTACCCGATGCCCGACAACCTCGCGGACCTCACCGTGCAACGGATCGTCGTGCGCAACGGCGTGAGCCGCGACCTCGCCGACGACCTCCTGGAGGACATCCGGGTCGAGACGGAGTGGCTCGACGGGCTCACGTCGCCCATGCCCGCCGAGGGCCGGCGCTCGGGCTTCCACCACTGACGGTCGTGGACCGGCGGGAGCGTCGTCTGCGGCGCGAGGCGTGGGGGTTCGCGGTCGGGTCGCTGTGCTTCCTCGTCGGGGCGCTCCCGCCCTACGCCGACGCCGTCGGCGCGGTGGCCACGAACGTCACGTTCGTCGTCGGCGCGGTGTTCTTCACCGCCGCCGCGTTCGTGCAGCTCGGCCTGAGCGGGCGGCGCCCGCCGCGCGCCGGGACGCACCCGGCCGACCGCTGGGACTGGTGGGCCGCGGCCGTCCAGCTCGTCGGGACGCTGTGCTTCAACGTGAGCACGATCGCGGCGCTGGTGGCGGCGGTCGACGACCCGACCGCGCTCGGCGCGGGCTGGAAGCCCGACGCCTACGGCTCCGTCGCGTTCCTCGTGTCCTCCGCGTTCGCCGTCGTCGCGACGCGTGACCGCGGGCACCTGTGGGACGTCGACGCGCGCACGTGGCACGGCACGTGGCTCAACCTGCTCGGTTCCGTCGCGTTCGGCGTGTCGGCGGTCGGGGCGTACGTCTCGCCCGCCACGGGCACCTACGTGAGCGAGTGGTGGGACGACGCCGGCACGCTCGTCGGAGCGGTGTGCTTCCTCGTCGCGGCGCTGCTGTCGCGGCGGTCGGTCGACGCACCCGCGCCGAGCGACGCGCTCCCGGCCGGGTGACGCACGTCAGGGGTGCATCGCTCGGCCGGGAGCGCAGCGCTCGCCGGGGCGCACGGGGGTCGGCGCGGGATCAGCTCCGGCGCGAGCGTCGCGACAGGAGCACGATGGCGGCGCCCACCACGGCGAGCCCCGCGGCGAGGGCCGCGTACAGCCCGACCGTCGCACCGGTCTCCGCGAGGCTCGGGTTCTGCGCGGACGCGCTCACCTCGTTCGACACGGGGGCGACGCCGGCCGGGTCGTCGCGCCCAGGCGGGTTCGTCGCGCAGTCGGGCGAGGAGGGCGGGTAGACCGTCGTCACCAAGACGTGCGGGTTGACCTCGAAGCTCACGTCGACGGCGGGGCGCACCCAGCCGTACTCGTCGCCCTCGACCCACTCGCCGTCCTCGAGGCGCCACCCCGGCCAGTCGACGCCCTTGCCCTCGTCGTCCACGACGGCGCCCGGCCACAGCAGGCGGCCCTGGAGCGGCAGCCCGGACCGGACGACGCTCTCGCCGTCGGGGTTGATCCAGGTGACCGTCACGGTGTCGTGGTCGGTGCCCTCGACCTCGATCGCGTAGTCGAGGTACGCGGCGTCCTGCTCGCACGCCGAGACGAGCGTCGTGAGGCGCATCGACGGCTGGGACGGCACGTAGGTGTCGTCCTCGGCGGCGTGGGCGGCCGGGCCGGCGAGCAGCGCGGCGGAGGCGGCGAGGGCGGCGGCTGTGGTGGCCCGCACGAGGGTGCGGCGGCCGGTCGTGGTGCTCATGGTCGTTCCCGTCGGGTCGTGGTCGGTCGAGCGCGACGGGTACCGTCCTGAGGGCGCGACCGTGCCACCGCCGGACGGGCGGTTCGGGGCAGCAAGGGCGCGGGCGTGTCGGACGCGTGAGGCGGCACCGCCGTGATCGCCGGTGCCCGTACTGGCAGGGGGCTGAGCGTACGGGCACCGGCTGGCCCCCACGCTAGACAGCCAACTGGACGGGCGTCCAGTTCGATCGCGGGTGAATCCCGGCCGTCGAGAACCACATCCGTGTCGTTATCCGGCCGAAAGTGACAGCCAGGTCGTGGTCGACGACCCGCGTGCGGCTCAGGCGCGACCCGTGCGCTCGAGGACGCCCCGCACGAAGGCGGCCTGGCCCGCGTGCTGGAGGCTGTCCACCGCGACGCTCACGAGCCGGACGCCGAGCGTGACCGGCGGGTCCCACGCCTCGTCGACGACGCGGTCGAGGTCCTCGTCGGTCAGCGCGGCGAGCACGTCCTGGGACTCGACCTGGACGGCGTGCACATAGCCGAGCAGGAGGTCGTCGCTCGCACGCACCCGACCGACGTCGGCGGCGGACTGCCCGTAGCCCGTCGCCCCGTCGTCGAACGGCAGGTCGAACCGGCGTGCCCAGCCGTCGCGCGTCCACACCTGCTCCCGGCCGACGGCGGCGGCGACCTGCGCGTCCTGGCCCCGGGCGAGGTGCCACGCGAGCCAGGCGATCGTGTTGGCGCGCGGGTCCAGGCGCGCGGTCAGCGCGTCCTCCCCGAGACCGTCGACGGCGCGCGTCGCCGTCGGTCCGATCCGGCCGAACAGGTCCTCCAGCAGCGTGCGCGCCTCCACCGTGTCTCCCTCTCGCCGGGGCCCCGGGTCGTCCGCGGCCGATGTGGTTGCCCCTGGCAGCGTCTCCCGGAGTGGTCGTCGCTCGCGACCCGAACGGGCGATCACCGGGTCACGGAGCGGGATGGCGCGGGTGAAAGCGCAGGTCCCGGCCTCGTGGTCGAGCCCTCGCCCTGCGGACGCCATCCCCACGTGATAGATGTCGAGAGGTCGCGTCACGACGAGGATGACCAAGCAGGGGGATTAATGACGACGACCGACGCGCTCGATGCCGAGCACGCCAGGCTCCTCGCGCTCCAGCGGCTCGGGGTGCTGGACAGCACCCCCGAGGAGCGCTTCGACCGGGTCACGAGGCTCGCGCAGCGCCTCTTCGGCGTCCCCACGGTGAGCATCACCCTCGTGGACGCGGACCGGCAGTGGCGGAAGGCGTTCGTCGGCCTCGACGGGCCGGTCGCGCAGCGCGAGGGCGCGTTCTGCGACGTGACGATCCGCGCGAACCGGACGCTCGTCGTCGAGGACGCGGCCGCGGACGACCGCTTCGCCGACAACCCGTTCGTCGTGGGCGACCCGCACCTGCGCTTCTACGCGGGCCACCCCATCGCGGCGCCGGGCGGCGAGCTGGTCGGGACGCTCTGCGTCATCGACACCCGACCGCGTCGGTTCGACGACGGGGACCGGTCGCTGCTGCGCGACCTGGCGCTGTGGGTCCAGGGAGAGCTGCAGCACGACGTCGAGCTCGACCGGGCGGGGGCGGTGCAGCGGGGTCTCCTCCCGCGTCGGCCGCCGGAGCTCGACGGGTTTCGCGTCGCAGCCCGGTGCGTGCCGGCCCGCGGGGTCGGGGGCGACTTCTACGACTGGTGCGCCACGGCGGACGGCGCGGGGTTCGTGGTCGCGGACGTCATGGGCAAGGGCATGTCTGCCGCGATCGTCGCGGCCTCGGCCCGGGCGGCGCTGCGGACGGCGCTGCGATCGCCGTCCCTCGCGGCCGGGGTGGAGGCTGCGGACGACCTCCTGACGACCGATCTCGAGGAGGTCGGGTCGTTCGTGACCGCATGGTGCGCGACGGTCGACCGGGACAGCGGCCTGGTCACCTACGTCGACGCGGGCCACGGGCTGGCGAGCGTCCTGCGGACCGACGGCGGCATCGAGCGGCTCGAGGCGGACGGCATGCCGCTCGGTGTGTCGCCCGGGGCGTCTCGTGCACGCCACCGCGTCCAGCTGCGTCCTGGGGACCGGCTCGTGGTGGTGAGCGACGGCCTGGTCGACCTGCTCGCGGACCTCGGTGTCCCCGGCGGCGACCCACGGCTCGTCGACCCCGAGGTCGCGCTGCCGGTGCCGGACGGGCCGCGCCTCTCGCGGGTCGCGCGCGACGTGCGCCGTGCACCGGACGCCGGGGCGACGCTCGCGGCGCTGCTCGGGCTCGCCGACGGCACGTTCGTCGGCGACGACCTCACCATCCTGGTGCTCGAGCGGGTCGCCTCGTGAGGGGCTCCGCGCGGCGGCTCGTCGTGATCCGCGTGCTCGTCGTCCTCGCGCTGCTCACCGGCGTCAACTACGTCGCGTGGCGGTGGCTCGACTCGGTCGCGTGGTCGGCCTGGTGGATCGCGGTCCCGCTCGTGCTCGCCGAGACCTACAGCCTCGTGGACACCGCCCTCTTCGGCGTGACGATGTGGCGTCTGCGCGAGCGCGGCGAACCGCCTCCCGCCCCCGGGGGCGTCACGGTCGACGTGTTCGTCACGACCTACGACGAGCCGGAGGAGCTCGTGCTCGCGACGGCGCGCGCGGCGCGCGAGATCCGGTACCCGCACCGCACGTGGATCCTCGACGACGGGGCCCGGGAGAGCATGCGGGCGACCGCCCGCGAGGCGGGCGTCGGCTACCTCACGCGGACCGAGAGCTGGGCGGGCAAACCGCGGCACGCCAAGGCGGGCAACCTCAACAACGCGCTCTTCCAGACCGACGGCGAGCTGCTCCTCGTCCTGGATGCCGACCAGGTCCCCGACCCGGCGATCCTCGACCGGACCGTGGGGTACTTCGCCGAGGACGAGAGCGTCGCGATCGTCCAGACGCCCCAGTACTTCGTCAACGTCGACGACGCCGACCCGCTCGGGAGCCAGGCACCGCTGTTCTACGGTCCGATCCAGCAGGGCAAGGACGGGTGGAACGCCGCGTTCTTCTGCGGCTCCAACGCCGTGCTGCGGCGCGAGGCCCTCATGCAGCTGGGCGTCGTCGGGTACGTGCGCGGCGTGACGAGCGGTGTGCGCCGCGCGCTGCGCACGGCCGGTTCCGTGCTCGCGCGCGCCGCGCGCTCGCCGGAGGCGTCCGACCCGGCGGTCCGCAGCGCCATCGCCCGGCTGCGCGCCGAGGCGGACGAGGCGCGCCGGGCGATCGCGGCCGGCGAGCCCGTCGCGGACGTCACCTACCGGTTCCAGCGCCGCGTGGACGAGGCCTCGCGCGACGTCGTCACCGGTCAGGTCGACACGTTGCGCGCGGAGCTGGCGGCGGTGGAGCCCGAGCTCGTGTCCGCGGGGCCGCTCCAGGTCGACGACGAGATCGGCCGGCTCGTCGTGGACGAGGAGGCGCTCGACCGGCTCGCGCGTCGCGACCTCTCGCCGCTCGTGGCCGTCGAGGCCGTGCGCCGGCTCGCGGACGCCGTCGACGTCGGTCGGAGCGACGAGGCCCAGCCGGTGATGCCCATGGCGACGATCTCGGTCACCGAGGACATGGCGACCGCGATGCGGCTCCACGCTCTCGGGTGGCGTTCGGTGTACCACCACGAGGTGCTCGCGCACGGCCTCGCGCCCGAGGACATGCCGACGATGCTGCAGCAGCGCCTCCGGTGGGCCCAGGGCACGGTGCAGGTGATGCTCCGGGAGAACCCCCTCACCCTGCGAGGTCTGCGGACCGGCCAGCGCCTCATGTACCTCGCGACGATGTGGAGCTACCTCGCCGGGTTCGCCGCGCTGGCCTACCTCGCCGCACCCATGGTGTACCTCTGCTTCGGCATCCTGCCCGTCCAGGCGTTCGGGACCGACTTCTTCGTCCGGTTCGTGCCGTACTTCGTGCTCAACCAGCTCCTGTTCGTGGTCGTCGCGCGCGGTGTGCGGACGTGGCGCGGGCAGCAGTACTCGCTCGCGCTGTTCCCGGTGTGGATCCGGGCGTGCTGGACCGCGTTCGCGAACGTCGTCCTCGGGCGCCCGCTCGGCTTCGTGGTGACGCCCAAGACCCGGACCGGTGCGCACCGTCCCGCGTGGCGCACCATCTGGCCGCAGCTGACGGCCATGGTCCTGCTCGTCGTCTCCGCCGTCGTCGGCACGGTGCGCCTCGTCGCCTTCGACGCGGACCTCGGCGCGACGCTCGTCACCCTCGCCTGGGTGGCGTACGACCTCGCGGTGCTCGGGGTGCTCGTCCCGGCCGCGCGGTACTCCGGTCCCCGCTCGCCGCGCGAGCCGGAGCCGGAGACGATGATGACCGGCCGACGGACGGAGGACCCGTGAAGCTCGACGTGACACCGCTCGACGAGGCAGGGGCGGTGATCGTGCCCCGCGGACGGCTCACGCTCACCACCGCCCCGCAGCTGCGCGACGCGGTCACCGACCTGGTCGACGCGGGCCGGACACGGCTCGTCGTCGACCTCGGCAGCCTGGAGTTCGTGGACTCCTCGGGCCTCGGAGCGCTGGTGGGCGGGCTGCGGACCACCCGGGCGGCCGGCGGAGACCTGCGGCTCGCGAACGCGGCTCCCCAGGTCGCGACCGTCCTCCGGCTCACCAACCTCGACCGCGTCCTGCGCGTGCACGACGACGCGGCGACCGCCTTCTCCGACGGGTGACCCGCGCGTGGACCCGCAGGGCGACGCCCCGCTCGTCGTGCTGAGCGCGACGGCGGTCCCGCCATGGCTCGACGCGTTGCCCGACGCGTTCGCGGTGCTCTGGAACCGCGCGCCGTGGGTCCCTGCCGACGACCGCCTCGCCGTCGAGTTGGCGACGACCGAGATCGCCGCGAACATCGTGCGGCACTCCCCGGCACCCGAGTCGGTCGAGGTCCGGGCCGAGCTCGATGCCGGGGAAGGGCGCGTCGTCGTGGTGCTGCGGGACACGGCACCCGCCGCCGACGTCGACCTCGACCGCGCGATGCCGCCTGCCGACGCCGAGTCCGGACGCGGCCTCGCCCTCGCCCGGGCCTGCGTCGACCGGCTCGAGCACCGGTGGATCGCGGGGACGGCCGGCAACGAGTGGCTGCTGGAGCGTCGGGTGCGCCCCGCCGGAGGCGCTCGAGACCGTTAGCGTGGGTCCGTCCCTCGCGCGCCGACCCGCGCGCTGCCGCGGCCGCCGGAGGTGCCGATGGAGTTCCCGTTCAGCCTCACCGAGGAGCAGATCCTCTCCCTCATCGTCGTGGGCACGCTCGCGGTCGTCGCGATCGTCGGCGTGAACATCCTCGCGCCCAAGGCGGGGGTGGCGGCGCCGCTGGTGCTCGTCGCGGTGGGCGTCGCGGTGAGCTTCGTCCCCGCGGTGCCGGAGATCGAGTTCGAGCCGGAGTGGATCCTCGCGGGCATCCTGCCGCCGCTCCTCTACTCGGCCGCGGTGGGCCTGCCGACGATGGACTTCCGGCGCGACTTCACCGCCATCAGCGGGCTCTCGGTCGTGCTCGTCCTGCTCAGCACGGTGCTGCTCGGGTACCTCTTCACGTGGCTGATCCCCGGCATCCCGCTCGCGGCGGGCTTCGCGCTCGGCGCGATCGTCAGCCCGACGGACGCCGTCGCGACGTCGATCGTCAAACGGCTCGGGGCGTCGCCGCGCGTCGTCACGCTGCTGGAGGGGGAGAGCCTGCTCAACGACGCCTCCGCGCTCGTGCTCCTGCGGTCGGCGATCGCCGCGATCGCGCTCACGGCGGCCACCGACGGAGCGGCCCCCGCGTTCTCGCTGTGGGCGGTCGCGGGCGACTTCGTCTTCGCCGTCGTCGTCGCGGTGCTCGTGGGGTCCCTCGTCGGGTTCCTCGGCCTCACCGTCCGGCGCCGGCTCGCCAACCCGGCGCTGAGCACCGCCGTCTCGTTCGTCGTCCCCTTCATCGCGTACCTCCCCACGGAGGAGCTCGGCGCGTCGGGCCTCGTCGCGGTCGTGACCGCCGGGCTCGTCACCGGGAACGGCGCCGCCAAGTACCTGCGGCCGCAGCACCGCCTGGCCGAGGAGTCCAACTGGCGGACCGTCGAGCTCCTCCTCGAGGGCACGGTCTTCCTCCTCATGGGCCTCGAGCTGTTCGCCCTCGTCACCGACGTGCAGGAGGCGCACGGGAGCCTGTGGCGGGCCGTCGGCATCGCGGCGCTCGCGGCGGTCGTCATCCTCGTCGTGCGGTCGGCGTACGTCGCGACGCTCCTGCGGTCCCTGGCGCGTCGGGCGCGCCGCGGCGAGTCGATGCGCGGCGTGATCCAGGGCATGCAGGAGAAGATCGACGCGCGGTTCGGTCCGGCCGAGGCACCCCTCGAGACGTACGAGCCCTCGGGGCGCCACCGCGGCGCGCCGCGGACGGGAGGGCCGAAGGAGGTCCCGCAGGCGCGCGTCGGGCGCATCCGCACGTCGCTGCGCCGCCGCGCGGCCGACATCGACTACCTCACGGCGGAGCCGCTGGGGTGGCGCGAGGGCACGCTCCTCGTCTGGGCCGGCATGCGCGGCGTCGTGACTCTGGCTGCGGCGCAGACCCTGCCCACGGACACGCCGCAGCGGTCGTTCCTCGTGCTCGTCGCGTTCGGCGTGGCCGCGGGCACGCTGGTGGTCCAGGGCGGCACGCTGCCGTGGGTCGTGCGCCGGCTGGGGCTGGCCGGCGGGTCGTCCCGCGCCGACGAGGACCGCGGCGCGGTCCGCGTCGAGCTCGACGCCGCCGCCGTGGCCGTCATCGACGCGCCCGACCTGCGGCGGCCCGACGGGAGCACGTACGACGGCGACGTCGTCGCCCGCGTGCGCCGCGACGTCGTGCGCGAGCTCGAGAACCGCGACACCGACGCCGCGACGTCGGCCGACCTGTTCGCGCAGTACAAGGAGCTCCGGCTCCGGGCGATCGCCGCGCAGCGCGTCGCGCTGCTCGACGCGCGGACGTCCGGCGCGTACAGCTCGCAGGCGCTGCGGCACGCGCTCGACCTGCTGGACGCCGAGCAGATCGACCTCGAGCTCCGCCGCGGGCCCTACGTGCCCGGCGACGACGACTGAGCCGACCCCTTGCGGCTGCCCCAGGGGAAGGCCCTAGCGTCGCGGGCATGGACGAGTACACGACGGGTCAGGTGGCGCGCGCGACGGGGCTGAGCGAGAAGGCCGTCCGGATGTACGTGGACCGCGGGCTCCTCGACGCGCGCCGCACCTCCGCGGACGGCCCGCGGCTGCTCGACGGCGGTCAGGTGGAGCGCGCCCGCCTCGTCCGGCTCCTGCGGGGCGTGGGGCTGTCGCTCGCCGAGGTGGGCGACGTGCTCGCCGCCCCCGACCCGGTCCCCGCGTTCGACGCCGTGTGGAGCGACCGCCGGTCGGCGCTCGCGGCGTCGCTGACCGCGGCGGAGTACGTCCGGTCCGCGCTCGTCGGCGCGCCACGGCTGGACGTCGTGGTGCACCGACGGCACGTGCCGGAGCGGCTCGTGCTCGGGACGGAGCGTCGCGCGACGCTCGCCGAGCTGCCGTCCGTGCTGCCCGAGGCGACCGGAGCGGTCTTCGCCGTGCTGCGCGCCGCCGACGTGCCCCTCGCCGGCCACCCCTACGTCGAGATCCACGAGCGCGCGACCGAGGGCTTCGCCGCCCGCCTCACGCTCCGGGTGCCCGTCCCCGCGCCCGTGCGGCCGCCGTCGGGCTTCGCCCTCACGACGGACGACGCGCACGAGGAGGCGTACGTCGCGCTGACGGCCGCGGAGGCCCGCGACCAGGAACGTCTGGTCCTCGTGCACGACTACCTGGCGTCCGGGCGGGCGCTCGCGGGCGGTGTGCCCGCGGGGGACGACCGGGAGGTCTACCTGCCGACCTGGGAGGCAGGCGGTCCCGGCCCGGTGATGGAGGTCGCCGTGCCGGTCGCGCCCGCCCCCGGTCCCTGAGGTCAGGCCTGCTCAGCGCGGCGGGCGGCGGCCCGACGGCGCAGGACGCGCGCCGTCGTGACGAGCGCGAGCCCGGCGACGAGGAGCGTCCAGGCCGCGACGACGTGGAACGCGGTCGCGACGCCGGTGACGGCGAGGACGGGGGCGGTCTGGGCGAGGGTCGAGTTGTACATGGCTGCTGTCCTTCCGGGACGGGTGAGGGCACGCCGAGGACGTCCCGGTCGCGTGCGCGACGGGGCGGGTCGGCGAGGGGAGGGGTGAGGGTCAGGCGGTGGCGGCGACGTGGTTCCACGTCGTCTGGCGCCGCGTGACGAACAGCGCTGCGGCGTGCAGGAACGCGCGCTGCAGGGCGAGGTCGTAGAGGAGCTCCGGCAGCACGAGCGCGGCCAGCAGCCGTGCGCGCCGCCCGGCGCCCCAGACGGTGACGAGGCGCTCCGCGACGAAGACGAGCCCGACGGCCGCCCACAGCGGGGACAGGGTGAAGGTCCCCGTCACGAGGGTGACGACCGTCAGGAGCAGGTAGGCCGCCATCATGAGCGTGCCGACGGCGAGCATCACCTGCTGGCCGACGTAGCGCCACGTGGTGCGCGTGAGCCCGTACTCGGCGAGGTTGTCGAGCATCCCCTTGTACCAGCGGACCCGCTGCCGGTGGAGGTCGCCGGCCGTCGGCATGAGCTCGGTCGTGCAGCTCATGGTGACGGGGGAGCGCAGCTCGTGGCCGAGCGTGCGCAGCGCGAGGGTGAGCTCGGAGTCCTCGGTGATCGCGTGCCGGTCGTACACGTCGCCGCGCTCGCCGGGGAGGACCGAGCCGCGGGCGTCGGCGACCTCCTGGAGCGCGGTGCGGCGCACGAGTGCGGCGGTCCCGGTGAGCACGGCCGTGCGGCCGGTGAGGTCCACCTGCACGCCGTAGCGCGTGTACTCGTTGGCCTGGCAGTGCTGCAGGTAGCCCTGCGGCGGCCGCCCGCGGAACACGCCGCCGACCGCGGCGACCTCGGGCTCCGAGGCGAGCACGGCGAGCCCTTCCTCGACGAAGGTGGGGGCGATCGTCGTGTCCGCGTCGAGGACCATGACGACGTCCTCCGTCGTGGTCGCGATCGCCTGGTTGAGCGCGCCCGCCTTGCGGGCCGTGTTGCCCACGGTCTCCATGACGTCCGCGCCGGCGGCGCGGGCGACCGCGACGGTCGCGTCCGTGCTGTTGTCCGAGACGACGAGCACCCGGTCGGGACGACGCGTCTGGGCCGCGAGCGAGGCGACGGTGGCGGGGAGCGCCTGCTCCTCGTCGTGGGCGGGGATGACGACGACGACGCGCACGGCGGGCCCGTCCGCGGGACGGGCGGCCGCCTCGGCGCGGTGGCGGGGGGTGTGCGGGGCAGTGGTGTTCACCGGAGGCTCCAGTCGACGAGTGCTGTCGACAAGGAGCCTCGGGCGGTCGCCTCAGCGTTCCCGCAGGGGCGGCGCAGCGGTCGGCGAGGTCTGGCTCAGCGTTCCGGAAATCTGATTGAGAGTTCAATCAGAGGAATTCCTGAGGTTCGCGCCGCCCTCGCGGCGCGGACGCGGTCAGACGTCGGCGGCCGCGAGCGCGCCGTCCACCCCCACGACCCCGAGCTCGAGCCGAGCGATCCCGTCCACCGGCACCGCCGACGACGCGCCCAGGCCCGACGAGCTCCCCGCCTCCGTCGAGGACCACGTCGCCACGACCGAGCGCGTGCCGTCGTCGTCCACGAGCACGAGCTCGTACGTCGCGCCGTCCTCCCAGACCCCGGCCGGGTACGAGCACGACCAGTCGAGGCGCGTGCCCCACGAGGCCGGGGTGAGCGTGAGCTCGGCGCGCACGTCCGCGCCGCCGACCGGCTCGAGCGCGACCTGGGTCGTGCCGGTCGTCGCGGGGGGTAGGACGTCGTCGGACCGCGTCACCGCCGCGCCGCCCGCCGCGCCCGCGAGGACCAGGCCCACCGCCGCCACGGACAGGAGCGACCGCCGTCGGGTGCGGCGCCGCCGGGCGC
>NZ_JNBQ01000020.1 GCF_001019615.1 Cellulosimicrobium funkei
GCTCGTGGACCAGGACCAGTGCCGCGGCTGGCGCATGTGCGTCACCGGCTGCCCCTACAAGAAGGTCTACTTCAACCACAAGACCGGCAAGGCCGAGAAGTGCACCCTGTGCTACCCCCGCATCGAGGTCGGCCTGCCCACCGTGTGCTCCGAGACCTGCGTCGGACGCCTGCGCTACCTCGGCCTCGTCCTCTACGACGCGGACAAGGTCACCGAAGCCGCCGCCGTCCAGGACGAGCACGACCTCCTCGCCTCCCAACGCGCCGTCTTCCTCGACCCGAACGACCCCCAAGTGATCGCCGCCGCACGCGCCGAGGGCATCCCCGAGGACTGGATCACCGCCGCCCAACGCTCCCCCATCTGGGACCTCATCACCCGCTACGAGGTCGCCCTGCCCCTGCACCCCGAGTACCGCACCCTGCCCATGGTCTGGTACATCCCACCCCTGTCCCCCGTCGTCGACGTCGTCGCGGCGTCGGGCAACGACGGCGAAGACGGACGCACCCTGTTCGCCGCGATCTCGAAGCTGCGCATCCCGCTCGAATACCTCGCGGGCCTGTTCACCGCCGGGGACACCGCCCCCGTCGAACGCGTCCTGCGCCGCCTGGCCGCCATGCGCTCCTACATGCGCGACCTCAACCTCGGCCGCGACCCCGACGAACGCACCGCCGCCGCCGTCGGCATGACCGGGCAACAAGTCCAAGACATGTACCGCCTCCTGGCCATCGCGAAGTACGAAGACCGGTACGTCATCCCCACCGCCCACACCGAGATCGCCCGCGAGCTCACGGACATGGCGTGCTCGCTGGACTACGACGGCGGCCCGGGGATGGGTGGCGCGGGACCGACGACGGGCGAGTCGTTCCACGCGGTCGGCGCGCAGGAGCGCGCCACGAGCCCGTACACGCCGTCCACGTCGGGCCGGGTCAACCTGCTCACCTGGGACGGCAGCGGCGCGCCGGGCGGGCTCTTCCCGCCGTCGCGACCAGCGGGCGGCCCCGAGCCCTCGGGGGGTGCGGCATGAGGCGCGCGGCCCGGTCCCGGCCGCCGTCCTCGACGAGCGCGGCGGCGCCCGGTCCCCTGCCGGACGACCAGCGCCGCGCCGCGCACACCGCGATCGCGCTCCTGCTCGACTACCCCACCGCGGAGGCCGCCGCCCACCGGGCGGACGTCGAGGACGTCGTCGCCGGGCTGCCCCCGGACGTGCGGCGACCCCTGCGCGCGTTCCTCGACGCCACGGCGTCCGTGCCCCTCCGCGAGCTCCAGGCCGCCTACGTCACGACGTTCGACCTCAAGCGCAAGTGCTCGCTCTACCTGTCGTACTACGCGGCCGGGGACACCCGGAAGCGCGGGGCCGCGCTCGTCACGTTCGTCGAGGCGTTCCGCGCGGCCGGATGGGAGACGGACGGCTCCGAGCTGCCGGACCACCTGCCCACGGTGCTCGAGCTCTCCGCGCGCACGGACGGCGAGATCGCCGGCATGGTGCTCGACGCGCACCGCGACGGCATCGAGGTCCTGCGCGCCGCGCTCGAGACCGTCCGCAGCCCGTACGCGCACGTGGTCGCGGCTCTCGTCGCGACGCTCCCGGCGATGCAGTCCGCGACCGCCGCACGCTTCCGCGACCTCGTCGCCGCGGGACCGCCCACCGAGCTCGTCGGCCTGAGCGACCTGTCCCACCTCACGCCCTTCGCCACGATCCCGAGCCTGACCGAGGAGACCCGACGATGAGCCCGCTCGACGTCCTGCTGTGGGTCGCCGTCCCGTACGCGGTGGCGGCCGTGTTCGTCGTCGGCCACGTGTGGCGGTACCGCTACGACCAGTTCGGCTGGACCACGCGCTCGTCGCAGCTCTACGAGAACCGCTGGCTCCGCCTCGGCTCGCCTCTCTTCCACGTCGGCATCCTCATGGTCATCGGCGGGCACGTCGTCGGCATCCTCGTGCCGCGCCCGTGGCTCGAGGCCGTCGGCGTGGACGAGCACGCCTACCACCTCGTCGCGACGATCGCCGGGACGTTCGCGGCCGTGCTCACGGTGGTCGGGCTCGTGATCCTCGTCCTGCGCCGGAGGCTCTCCGGCGCGGTGTTCCGCGTGACCACGCGCACGGACAAGCTCATGTACGTCGTGCTCGGCGCCGCGATCGGGTTCGGCACGCTCGCGACGGTGCAGCACCAGATCTTCGGCGGCGGGTACGACTACCGCGGGTCGATCTCGCCGTGGTTCCGTTCGCTGCTCACGTTCCAGCCAGACCCGTCGCTCATGGCCGACGTCCCGCTCGCGTTCCAGCTCCACGTCCTGTGCGGCCTGGCGCTGTTCGCCCTGTGGCCGTTCACGCGCCTCGTGCACGTGTTCTCCGCGCCGCTCGGGTACCTCACGCGCCCGTACGTCGTCTACCGGCGCCGCGCGGCCACGACGACGTCGCGCGCACCGCGCCGCGGCTGGGAGCCCCCGACGGCCCCCTAGCGAGCACCGCCCTCACCCCACGATGCGTCCGCGCCCGAGTGCTGCGTCCCGACACGCAGCGCCCGGGCGCCGGCGCATCGCTCGATCCGGTGAGCGCACGACGACGCCCGGCGGCCATCCCCGTGCCGCCGGGCGTCGTCGCGTGCCAGGGCTTGCCGGCCCCGCTGCTCAGCCCTGCGCGGGCACCGGCCGGCGCGTGAGGCGGATGCTCACCTCGGTCGCCTCGCGCGACAGGTACTCGCGGTCGAACGCGCCGGGCTCCCGTCCCTCGAGCTGTGCGAGCAGCGGGAGCGGGTCGTGCGGCGCGACGAGCACGAGCCCGTCGCCGGGCGCGAGCGCCTCGAGGGCCCCGAAGACGACTCCGTGGCGCACGGCGTGCGGGATCGTGCGGACGTCGAGCACGATCTCGCCGTCGTCGTGGGCGCACCCGCACGTGTGCCCCTCCTCGGGCTCCTCCCCGTGCGCGGCCGCGTGCTGCGGGGGCTCGGTGATCTCGATCGGTTCTGCTGCCATGTGGTCCTCCTGGGTCGTGGCGCGAGCGCCGGGTGGGGTGCGGGGTCTGCGGGCCTGACGGCGCGGGGACGTCGCCGACGGGCGGGCCTGTCAGGGCGTCACGGCGAACGCCCCGGACGCGCCGCGCTCGGCGTCGGACATGGAGTGCGTGACGAACGGGTAGGTCCCGGCCTCGGGGAACGTGAGCTCGACGAACCCGCCCTGCGCGGGCAGCAGGCCGAGCACCTGGCTGCCGCCGGAGCTCCCGGCCGGGAGCGAGTACGCGCCCTCCTGGTAGACGGTGTCGAACTGGCCGCCGACGACGTGGAACGCGCTCGGGCGGTTCGGGCCGGCGTCGAGCACCCACACGCGGACGCGCTCGCCGACGCGGGCCTCGAGCGGGTCGTGCCGGTACTGGTTCGCGTAGCCGTTGAACGCGAGCAGGTCGGGCTCGCCGGCCGCGACCTTCGCGTCGTCTGCGGACGCGCCCTGCGCGCCGAGGTAGAGCTCGGACTGCACGACGACGTACTCGTGGTCCACGGGAGCGAGGTCCGGCGGGTCGACGATCACCGCGCCGAACATGCCGTTCGCGATGTGCAGCGACATGGGCATGGTCGAGCAGTGGTACATCCAGATCCCGGCGCGGGTCGCCGTGAAGCGGTAGACGAGCGACTCCCCGGGCGCGATCGTCCGCATCGGCTCGTCGGGCGCGAGCGCGCCCGCGTGGAAGTCGATCGAGTGCCCGATCGTGCCGTCGTTGACGAGCGTGATCTCGAAGACGTCACCCACCTTCCCGCGCAGCACGGGCCCCGGCGCGGTCCCGCCGAACGTCCACACCGTCTGCTCGACCGCGGGTGCGACCTCCTGGACGGTCTCCGTCACGGTGAGGGTGCGCCGGTGCACGACCGGCTCGCCCGACGGGTCCGTCTCGGCCGGTGCGAGCGTCGCGTCACGCGCGGTGAACCCGTCGCCCGGGTGCGTCATGAGGTCGACGTCGGACGCGGTCAGCGAGGCCGCCCCGCCCGAGCCCGTGCTCGCGTGCCCGCCGTGCGCGTCGTGCACGTCGCGGCCACCGTCGTCCGCCGTGACCGTCCCGCCGGAGCCGTCCGAGCCGCCGGTGCCCTCGACGTCGATCGTGAGCGTCATGCCCATGAGCCGGTGCCCGGCGACGGAGCACCAGCCGTCGAGCGGACCGCTCACGACGCCGACGTCGACCGTGGCGGTCTCCCCCGGTGCGACGCGGCCCGACGTCGTGCTGTCCTCGAGGACGAGGTCGTGCACGTCGTCGTCGGTGTTGGTCAGCTCGACGACGAGCCGGTCGCCCGCGGGCACGGTGATCGTGTCCGGGACGAACCGCATGTCGGTGGCCTCGACCTGCACGGTCGTCGTGCGGCCGGTCGTCGCGACCGGCACGCCGGCCCCTCCGGTCCCGGCGACAGCGCCACCCCCGACGACGCCCGACCCGACGCCGGCCGCCACCGGGTCGGCGGCGATGCCGCCCACGACCGCGAGCGCCAGCGTCGCGACGGCGGCCGTCACCGCGCCCGCGAGGGGTCGGCGCGCCTGCGCGTCCCGGCGTGCGGCGACGGCGCGAGCGGCGTCGCCGCGGCGCGTGCCCGACGGCGGAGCCTCCGTCGTGAGGCTCGTCGCGCCCGGGGCGGGCGGCTGGGCCGGGGATACCGTCGGCTGCGACGCGTCCTCGCGCGAGACCGTGTCGCCCCGCGAGACGATCACGGCGCGCAGCGCGAGGACGAGGAAGGCGAGGAAGGTCGCGAAGACGACGAGCGACAGCCCGACGCGCACCCACGACGGCAGCGGCAGGAGGTACAGCGCGAGACCGCCGTTCGCGACGAGCACGCGGTACGCCCCGCCCGCGCCGACGACGGACTCGGTGCGCCGCCGTCGTGCCGGGCCGCCGCCGAGCACGACGGGGACGAGGTACGTGAGCGCGCCGAGGAGCACCTGCGCGGCGAACCCGACGACGAACGGGAGCAGCAGCCCGCCGATCGCGTCCTGCGCCGCGGCCCACGACGGCGCCGTCGCGACCCGCACCCCGAACGCGGCCACGCTCCCGGCGAACCACGCCACGGACGCGGCGAGGCTCCACGCGGCGAACCCCCAGGCGCCGCGCTGGGCGGCCCGACCCTGCGCCGCGAGGTGCCGACCGACCAGCACGACACCGCCCAGCACGACGGCCGCCCCGGCCGCGACGAGGGGCCGCCAGCCGACCGCGCACGCCGCGACGACGAGCAGGATCCCGGCGGTGAGGACCGGCAGCGCGCGGCGGGCCGCGACGTCGGCGTCGGGCTGGATGCGCGTGCGCAGCACGGTCGGCCACAGCAGCACGAGCGTGCCGAGCACCGTGAGGCCGACCCACCCGAGGACGTTGAGCGTCACGTGCGCCACGTAGAGGCGGCCGTACGCCTCCGTCCCCGCGCCGCCGCGGGCCATGAGGACGCCGAGCGTCACGCCGACGGGCAGGCACGCGGCAGCGACGACGTAGTAGCGGACGAGCCGGCCGAAGCGCGACGGCAGCGCGCCCCGGCCCTGGAGCACGAGCACCGTCGCGTGCGTCACCGCCCCCGCGCCCACGAGCACCCCGCCCGCGACCACGAGGGACCAGACGTCGGTCAGCAGCCCCGCGACGACGAGCAGCGCACCGACCGTGTGCGCGGCGAGCCGCGCGACGTGCAGCGGGCGCCCGCCCGGCGCCTGGCGGCGCAGCATCGTGTCGGCGAAGTGCTGGCTCCACACGAGGACGGCCGTGCTCACGGCACCGAGCATGAGGACGTGGACCATGAGCCACACGGCCTCGGGCACGAACCGGTGCACGACGACGAGCACCGCCTCGGCGACGAACCACCCGAGGACGAGGGCATGGAGCCACAGGTTCCGACCGGTGCCTCCGACCTTCTGCGTACCCGGGAGCGGCCCGACGGGCCGGGCGGTCAGGAGCGAGGGTCGCTCGGGCGAGGCGGGCACGGTCACCTTCCGGGGACGATCGGGAGCACGGCGGACGGGGCCGAAACAGAACCCTGGTCGCGCGAGGTAGAGCCGTGGTCGCGCGAGGTAGAGCCGTGGTCGGCGGCTGCGGCCGCCCGCTCCCCGCGCAGCGCCGACCACAGCGCGACCCCGACGAACCCGAGGACGGCGACGACGTTCCCCGCGCCGCCGACGCGGACGGCCGCCACCGCTCCGGGCCCGTCGCCCGCGAGGTCACCGGCGACCCGGACGGCGAGCGACGCGTGCAGCAGCGCGAGCGGCGCCCACATCGCGGCGCGGTATGGGAGCGGACGGCGCAGCACGGCCGGGAGGATGAGCGGCGCGTGCGCCATGATCATCGACACCCCGAACCCGAGGAACACGGCGTGCACGACGGCGTCGTACGTCGTCCCCGAGCGCAGCGTCACCGCCGGGCCGAGCCCGGAGGGACCGGCCCCCGCCGCGAGGAACACCCAGGCCGCGCCCGCGACGACGAGCCACGCGTAGCCCGCGAGCATCGCCGCCGCAGCGAAGCGCGGCAGGCCTCGGCCACGGACGGTGCGGCGCGCGACGTCGTGCCGCAGCAGCACGAGAGCCGACACCGCGAGCGCCGCCCCGGCCATGGCGTACCCGGGTGCGGGGGCGAGCAGGGCGACGCACGCCGCGCCGACGGAGACCAGCGACCCGGCGAGGACGGTGCGCTCGGTCCGGGCGTCGATCTCGAGCCGTGCGAGCTCGACGCGCTCGCCGAGCACGGTCCAGGCGACGAACCCGACGAGCCACGGAAGAAGGTCCGGCACCGCGACGCCCGCAGCCCAGAGCGCGGCACCCCCGACGGCGAGCACGGCGCCCGTGGCCTGGATCGCCGTCGCGACGGCGGGCTGGCGCCGCCAGAGCGCGGCGTAGATCGCGACGAGTCCGAGCGTCCCCGCGACGAGCAGCCCCTGCCCGACCGCGCGGGGCGCGGGCGAGAGGAGCGCGAGCGCGCCGAGCCCGAGCGCGGCGGGTGCGAGGTAGGCGACCGGGCGCCGCACGGCGACGGCGCGTTCGAGGGTGACGAGCGTGCCGACGAACCCGAGCACCATGAGCATGCCGTGCGCGTCCTGGACCCGCTCGGCAGGGACGGGCGACGGGAGCCCGAGCAGGGCGAGCCCGGTCGCGAGCCCCGTGAGCAGCGCGATCCCGGCGGGGAGCACGAGGAGCGCGCGGAACGGCGTCCGGCTCGTCACGCCCCGAGGGTTTTCCACGGTCCCGACCGTAGGAATCCAGCAGTACGCCCGGACAGGGCCGAAGGTCCCGCCGGGACGCGCCGGTCACGTGGGCTGGGTCACGCCGGCGGTCACGCGGACGAGAGCCCCAGCGCGGGTACGTGGCGGCTCACTCGCGCGCCCGGACGAGGTCGCGCACGGCGGGGCCGACCGTCTCGCCGTACGCGCGCAGGGTCTCGTCCTTGGCGTCGTGCTGGAGGTAGACGGCGAACTGGTCGACGCCGAGCGCGGCGAGCTCGCGCAGCCGCTCGACGTGCCGCTCGGCCGGCCCGACGAGGCAGAACCGGTCGACGATCTCGTCCGTGACGAACGCCGTGTGGGTGTTCCCCGCGCGCCCGTGCTCGTTGTAGTCGTAGCCCTGGCGCCCCGCGACGAAGTCGGTGAGCGCGTGCGGGATCGTCACACCCGCACCCGCCTCCGACCCGCCGGGCCCGTACCGCGCGACGATCTCCGCGACGTGGTTGCCGACCATCCCCCCGGAACCAGCGGCACTGGTCGTAGGCGTGCGCGAGCGCACGACGTCCCGCCTCGCCGTCCGACGGCGCGTGGTCGGTCACGTACGCGGGCGCGGCGACGCAGATGCGCACCGCGTCCGGGTCGCGACCCGCGCGCTCGGCCGCGGCGCGCACCGCGGCGACGGACCACGCGACGACGTCGGGGTCGGCGAGCTGGAGGATGAAGCCGTCGCCGACCTCGCCCGTGAGGGCGAGCGCCTTCGGCCCGTACGCCGCGACCCACACCGGCAGCCGGGAGTCCGGGTTCCACGGCAGGCGCAGCGTCGAGCCGCGGTACTCGACGGCCTCCCCCGACGCGAGGCCGCGGATGACGCCGATCGCCTCGCGGAGCTCGGCGAGCGTGACGGGCCGCCCGTTGATGACGCGTACCGCCGAGTCGCCGCGGCCGATGCCGCAGATCGTCCGGTTGCCGAACATCTCGTTGAGGGTCGCGAAGAGCGAGGCGGTGACGGTCACGTCGCGCGTCGCGGGGTTGGTGACCATGGGGCCGACCGTCACCCGGTGCGTCGCCGCGAGGATCTGGGAGTAGACGACGAACGGCTCCTCCCACAACAGGTGCGAGTCGAACGTCCACACGTGCGAGAAGCCGTACGTCTCCGCCTGCCGCGCGAGGTCGACGACCCGCCACGCGGGCGGGTCGTTCTGCAGCACCACCCCGAGGTCCATGCGCCCTCCCGATCCGGTCCGTGCCCGTCCTTCGCAGCTCGCCGCTCAGCGCAGGTACGCCGACAGCCCGCGGCGCAGGAACTGCCCGTGCCCAGGGCTGCCGTGGTACGTGCCGTCCTCGACGACCACGCGCCCGCGCGACATGACGACATCCACGTGCCCGTCGACCTCGAACCCCTCCCACGCCGAGTGGTCCATGTTCATGTGGTGCGTCTTCCCGTACCCGATCGACGTGCGCCCGGCAGGGTCGTAGACGACGACGTCGGCGTCCGCGCCCGGGGCGAGCACGCCCTTGCGGCCGTCGAGCCCGAACATGCGGGCCGGCGTCGTGCAGCACAGCTCGACCCACCGCTCGCGCGTGATGCGCCCGTCGACGACGCCCTGGTAGAGCAGGTCGAGGCGGTGCTCGACGCCGCCGATCCCGTTGGGGATCTTCGAGAAGTCGCCGCGCCCGAGCTCCTTCTGCTCCTTCATGCAGAACGGGCAGTGGTCGGTGCTGACGACCGACAGGTCGCCGGTGCGCAGGTACCGCCACAGCTCGTCCTGGTGGCCCTCGGCGCGCGAGCGCAGCGGCGTCGAGCACACCCACTTGGCGCCCTCGAAGTCGCCCCACTCGTCGCTGCGCGCGGCGAGCTGTTCCTCCAGCGACAGGTAGAGGTACTGCGGGCACGTCTCGCCGAACACGTTGTGCCCCTCGTCGCGCGCCTGCGCGAGCGTCGCGACGGCCTGCTTCGCGGACATGTGCACCACGTACAGCGGCGCACCGGTCAGGCGCGCGAGCATGATCGCGCGGTGCGTCGCCTCCTCCTCGGTCTCCCACGGTCGGCTCGTGCCATGGAAGTACGGGGCGGTGTCGCCCCGGTGGAGCGCCTCGCGCACGAGCACGTCGATCGCGATGCCGTTCTCGGCGTGCATCATGATCACCGACCCGTTGTCGCGCGCCTTGCGCATCGCGCGCAGGATCTGCCCGTCGTCGCTGTAGAACACGCCCGGGTAGGCCATGAACAGCTTGAAGCTCGTGATGCCCTCGCTGACGAGCTCGTCCATGGCCTTGAGCGAGTCGTCGTCGACGCCCCCGAGGATCTGGTGGAACCCGTAGTCGATCGCGCACTGCCCGTCCGCCTTCGCGTGCCACGCGGCGAGCCCGTCCTGGACGCGCTCGCCGGTGCGCTGGACGGCGAAGTCGACGATCGTCGTCGTGCCGCCCCACGCCGCCGCACGCGTCCCGGTCTCGAACGTGTCGGACGCGTTCGTCCCGCCGAACGGCAGCTCCATGTGGGTGTGGCAGTCGACGGCGCCCGGGATGACGTACATGCCGGTCGCGTCGATGACGCGCTCGGCGGACGCGGCGAGGTCGGCGCCCAGGCTCGTGTCCCCGGGCCGCAGGAGCGCGGCGACCTGCTCGCCGTCGACCAGCACGTCGGCGGGCGTCGAGCCCGTGGGCCCGACGACGGTCCCTCCCCGGATCAGCGTGTGCGGCATCGCGTGCTCCCCTCTCGGGTCCTCAGGTCACGGCCGGGTGAGGTCGTCGTAGGCGTCGGGCCGGCGGTCGCGGTAGAACTGCCACCGGTCGCGCACGACGCGCAGGAGGTCCAGGTCGAGGTCGCGCACGACGAGCTCCTCCTCGTGGTCGTCGGCGGGGTCGCCGACGAACGCGCCCTCCGGGTCGACGAAGTACGACGTGCCGTAGAAGTCGTCGTCGCCGAGGTCCTCGACGCCCACGCGGTTGATCGCGCCGACGTAGTACTCGTTGGCGACCGCCGCCGCCGGCTGCTCGAGCCTCCACAGGTAGTTCGACAGCCCGCGGCTGGTCGCGCTGGGGTTGAGCACGATCTCCGCGCCGTTCAGGCCGAGCGCGCGCCAGCCCTCCGGGAAGTGCCGGTCGTAGCAGATGTAGACGCCCACGCGCCCGACGGCGGTGTCGAACACCGGGTAGCCCAGGTTGCCGGGGCGGAAGTAGAACTTCTCCCAGAACCCGCGCACGTGCGGGATGTGCGTCTTGCGGTACTTGCCGAGATAGCGCCCGTCCGCGTCGATCACCGCCGCGGTGTTGTACAGGACGCCCGGCTGCTCCTCCTCGTAGACCGGCAGCACGACGACGGTGCCCAGCTCGGCCGCGAGCGCCGAGAACCGCTCGACCGTGGGCCCGGGGACCGACTCGGCGTAGGCGTAGTACGCGGCGTCCTGCACCTGGCAGAAGTACGGCCCGTAGAACAGCTCCTGGAAGCACACGAGCTTCGCGCCCTGGTCGGCGGCGTCGCGCAGGTGCTTCTCGTGGACGTCGATCATCGACTCCTTGTCGCCCGTCCAGCGGACCTGGGTGAGCGCGGCACGCACGGTGGTCATGACCCCTCCTCAGTTGTGGGCATGAAATGGGCCTGGTCTGGGGGCGCGAACCGGGCCCTTCTCATGCCCGCACCGCCTCGGCCTGCTCGTCGGCGACGTCGAGAGCCGCGTCGATCGCGGCGAGGCCGTGCTCGAGGTCGGCGGCAGACGTGACGAGCGGCGGCGCGACGTGCATGCGGTTGAAGTGCACGAACGGCCACACGCCGCGCTCCTTCACCGCGGCGACGACGGCGGCCATCGGCGCGGCCGCAGGCCCGCTCGCGTTGAACGGGACGAGCGGTTCGCGCGTCTCCCGGTCGCGCACGAGCTCGACCGCCCAGAAGAACCCGAGCCCGCGGACCTCCCCGACGCTCGGGTGCCGGTCCGCGATCTCGCGCAGCCGCTTCCCGATGACGTCCGCGCCGAGCGTCCGCACCCGCTCCAGGATCCGGTCGTCCTCGAACGTGCGGACCGACTCGACCCCCACCGCGCACGCGAGCGGGTGGCCGGAGTAGGTGAGGCCCCCGGGAAAGACGCGGTCGTCGAACGTCCGCGCGACGTGCTCCCCCAGGACGACGCCGCCCAGCGGCACGTAGCCCGAGTTCACGCCCTTGGCGAAGGTCACGAGGTCGGGCACGACGCCCCACCGGTCCACCGCGAACCACTCGCCCACCCGGCCGAACCCGACCATGACCTCGTCGGTCACCAGGAGGATGCCGTGCTCGTCGCACAGCGCGCGCACGCCCTCGAGGTAGCCGTCGGGCGGGATGAGCACGCCGTTGGTCCCGACGATCGTCTCGAGCAGGATCGCCGCGATCGTCCCCGGCCCCTCGAGCTGCACCACCTCGCGCAGGTGGGCGAGCGCACGCACGCCCTCCTCCGCGTCGTCTCGCGCCCCGAACGCGGAGCGGTACGCGTACGGGCCGAGGAAGTGCCGCACGTGCGGGTCGGGCGAGACCTCGTTGGGCCAGCGCCGCGGGTCGCCCGTGAGGGAGATCGCCGTCGTCGTGTTGCCGTGGTACGACCGGTACGCGGCGAGCACCTTCGCGCGCCCGGTGTGCAGGCGCGCGAGCCGGACCGCGTTCTCGACGGCGTCGGCCCCGCCGTTCGTGAAGAAGACGCGCCACCGTCGCTCGTCGCCGGTCGCCGGCCCGCCGTCCCGCGCGCCCGGGGCGCGCTCCGCGATCAGCCGGGCGAGCTCGCCCCGCACGTCGTTGGCGAACGTCGGGCCGACGGTCGCGAGCCGGCCCGCCTGCGCCTGGAGCGCCGCGACGAGCCGCGGGTGCTGGTGGCCCAGGTTGAGGTTCACGAGCTGGGACGCGAAGTCGAGGTAGCGGTTGCCGTCCTCGTCCCAGAACCACGCGCCCTCCCCGCCGGCGACGGGCAGCGGGTCGATCGCGCCCTGCGCGGACCACGAGTGGAAGACGTAGCGGTCGTCTGCGCGCGTGGTCGACGTGCGCCGGGCGAGCTCCTCCGTCGTCATCGGGCGCTCACCGGGTCCGGGGGAAGCCGAGGTCCACGCCCGCCGTGGACGGGTCGGGCCAGCGCGTCGTGACGACCTTGGTGCGCGTGTAGAACTGCACGCTCTCCGGGCCGTAGACGTGCAGGTCCCCGAAGAGCGAGCTCTTCCAGCCGCCGAACGAGTAGTAGCCGACCGGCACGGGGATGGGGACGTTGACGCCGATCATGCCCGCCCGGGCGTCGACCTCGAACGCGCGCGCGGCGCCGCCGTCGCGCGTGAAGATCGCGGCGCCGTTGCCGTAGGGGTTGTCGTTCACCAGCCCGACGGCCTCGTCGTAGGATTCCGCGCGCACGACCGACAGCACCGGCCCGAAGATCTCCTCGCGGTACACCGTGTGCTCGGGGCGCACGTGGTCGACGAGCGTGGGGTGCAGGAAGAACCCCTCCCCGAGATCCCCCGCACCGTCGGGGGCCTCGCGCCCGTCGACGACGAGCGTCGCGCCCTCCTCGGCGGCGGTGCCCACGCGTGCCGCGACCCGGTCGCGGTGCTCGGCCGTGATGAGCGGGCCCATCTGCGACGCGGGGTCGGAGCCCGGCCCGACGACGAGGCGCGCCACACGCTCGCGGATCGCCTCGACGAGCGAGTCGGCCACCGCTCCGACGGCCACGAGCACGGAGACCGCCATGCAGCGCTCGCCCGCCGACCCGTACGCCGCGGAGACCGCCGCGTCCGCCGCGACGTCCACGTCGGCGTCGGGCAGCACGACCATGTGGTTCTTCGCCCCGCCGAGCGCCTGGACGCGCTTGCCGTGCCGGGTCCCCGTCTCGTAGACGTGGCGCGCGACGGGCGTCGAGCCGACGAAGCTCACGGCCTCGACGTCGGGGTGCTCCAGCAGGCGTTCGACCGCGACGCGGTCGCCCTGCACGACGTTCACCACGCCGTCCGGCACGCCGGCCTCCTGGAGCAGGCGCGCGACGACGAGCGACGCCGAGGGGTCGCGCTCGCTCGGCTTGAGCACGACCGTGTTCCCGCACGCGATCGCGTTGGGGATCATCCACAGCGGCACCATGGCCGGGAAGTTGAACGGCGTGATGCAGGCGACGACGCCGAGGGCCTGCTTCACCTCGTGCACGTCCACGCCCGACGACGCCTGCTCGGTGTACCCGCCCTTGAGGAGCTGGCCGATGCCGCACGCGAACTCGACGCACTCGAGCGCGCGGGCGACCTCGCCCGCCGCGTCGGAGAGCACCTTGCCGTGCTCGGCGCTCACGACCGCCGCGATCTCGTCGCGGTGGTCGACGAGGAGCTGGTGGAACGCGAAGAGGATCGCGACGCGACGCGACACGCTCGTCGCGCGCCACGCGGGGAACGCGTCCCGCGCCGCGGCGACCGCGGCGTCGACGTCCGCGGCGGACGCGAGCGCCACCCGCCCCGTGACGGCGCCCGTCGCCGGGTCGTGGACCGGTCCGTACCGCTCCGCGTCGGGCCGCGCGCGACCCGCGACCCAGTGCCCGATGCGCGCCTCCCCGGCGCGCCCCTGCTCGTCGTCCGTCGCGGTCGGGGCGCTCGTGGCGCCCTGCGCGTGCGGGGAGATCCCAGCGGTCGTCTCCACGTCCTCGCCTCCTCGCGCGCCGAGGTGGTGGCGCGCCGTCGCAGCCGATCCCTCAGTCTGGCACGGAAGACCCGATCGTGTGGTGCGGATCACAGCGCCCGCCCGGTAGCGTCGTGCCTCGTGAGCGCAGCGCAGCCCCCGCCCGTCCGGCCCGTTCCCCGGCCCGCCACCCGGTTCGACCGCGCGGCCCTCCTCCCGCTCCTGCTCGTCGTGACGGTCACCGCGATCGTCGTCGAGCTCGTCCGGTCGAGCGGCCCCCTGCTCGACCACGCGTTCTCCGCCGGCGTCGTCACCGTGGCCCTCACGGCGCTCGCGACGTACGCCGCCCCCGGCGTCCTCGTCGTGATGATCGCGGCACGCCTCGAGCTCACGGGGAGGGTCGTGCTGCTCGCCGTGGCCGCGCTCGTCGTGGCCCGCCTCGCGCTCCAGGGGCTCGGCGCGGCGATCACCGCGGGCGTCGACCTCGGGCTCGTGCGGTACGGCGTCGGGCTCGCGACCGTCGCGCTCGGGATCGGCGTGCTCGTGCTCGTGGCCGCGTTCGCGAGCGGGACGCCGGCCCGCGACGGCACGGACCTCGACGCCGCGCGCGCTCCCGAGGGCGTGCCGGAACCTGTGCCGGCCCGGCCGGACGGGCGCCTCGCGCGCGGGTCCCTCGTCGCCCTCGGCGTCGTGCTCGGCGCCCTGCTCGCCGGGGCGGTGAGCGCCGCCCTCGGCACGTGGGACGCCTACTGGCGGTCCGACGTCGCGGCGTGGGTCGTGACGGTCGCCGTCGCCGCCGCCGCGGTCGCGTGCGCGTGGGTTCTGCGGGGCCGCGCCGCGTGGCCGGGCGCGCGCGGGCTGTGGGTGCTCGGCCCGTTCGTCGCGCTCGCGGTGCAGGTGCTCGCCAACCCGGCGTTCGCCGCGTCCCAGGCGGGCGTCGCGCTGCCGTTCGCCGTCGCCGCCCTGGCCGTCGCGGCCGTGCTCGCCGCGTGGTTCGTCCCATGGGCGGGCCGGTCGACCCGGCCCGGGTCGCCATGGCTGTCCCCCGCCGTGCTCGTCGCCGGCGTCGCGGTGGTGTTCCTCGCCGTGCCGCGCCTCGACGGTCCCGGAACCGTGGGCGGCTGGGCGCTGCTCGCGCTGCTCGTGCTCCTGGTCCCCGCGGCCGCGCGGACGCTCGCCCTCGCCCTGACGAAGACAGCGCGCCCGCTCACATGGCTGCGGCTCGCGGGCGCGGCGAGCGTCGCCGGGCTCACGACCGCCGTGCCCCTGCTCGGGTACCAGCTGGAGTACGACGTCCCGCTCCCCGTCCCCCACACGCTCGTCCCCGTCGCGGCCGCGCTCGCGCTCGCCGTGCCGGCGGTCGCCGCCGGGCTCCGCGCCCGCGGTGCGTCGACGGCCCCGGCCGACCCCGCGGGGTCGGGGACGACGACCGCCGCCGAGGGCACCGGCGTCCCGGCGCTCGCCGTCGGCGGGGCGGTCGCGGTGCTCGCGCTCGTCGGGGTCACCCAGGTCCACGTGCCGACGACGACGTCGGCCGTCGCCGACTACCCGGTCGGTGAGCTGCGCGTGCTCGACTGGAACCTGCACTACGGCGTGAGCGCCGACCCGTCGGTCCGGCTCGACGAGATGGTCGCGACCATCGAGGACTCCGGCGCCGACGTCGTCACCCTTCAGGAGGTCTCCCGCGGCTGGGTGCTCGGCGGGGGCGCCGACATGGCGACCTACCTCGCGCGCGAGACCGGGATGCGCGTCGCCTTCGTCCCCGCGGCCGACCGGCAGTTCGGCAACGCGCTCCTGTGGGACCCGCTGCGCGGCGACCTCGCCGACGTCGTCCGCCACGCCCTGCCGTACGGCGCCGGGCCGCAGGAGCGCTCGGCGATCTCGGCCACGCTCGACGCCGGGGGCGTCCCCGTGCGCGTCACGTCGGTGCACCTCCAGCACCGCCAGGAGAACACGCCGACCCGCCTCGACCAGCTCGAGACCCTCCTCGCCGACGAGCCGGTGGAGGGCGCGTCCGTCCTCGCGGGAGACCTCAACGCCGAGCCCGGCTGGGACGAGATCACCTTCCTCGAGGAGCAGGGCCTCGAGAGCGGTCAGGACGCCGCCGGCGACCCGGACGCGCTCACGTCGCCCTCCATTGCGCCAGCCCATCGCATCGACTGGGTCTTCGGCTCCGACGACGTGACCTTCCGCTCCTTCGAGGTCCTCGACGACACCGCCTCCGACCACCGCCCACTGCTCGCCGAGCTCCGCGCCCGCGACTGACTCGCGGGACCGGCCGCTAGGGTCGAGGGATGCGCATCGAGCTGACCGTGACCGAGGCCGTGGAGATCGCGCGCGCGACGGGCGGGCTGCCGCCGTACGTGCGCTCGGTGACGAGCGAGGGCGACGACGTGCGGGTCGTCGTCGACCTGCGCGAGGTGCCCGACCCGCCGTCGGCGCTCAAGCTCGCCGCCCGGCTGGTCCCCGTGGTGCGGGCGACGCTGCACGTCGAGTCGGTCGTGGCAGGCACCGCCGTGCTCGCGGTCGAGGCCAACGCCGCCGGACTGCCCGCGCACAAGCTGCTCGGGTTCGTCGAGGCGCCGCTCCAGGGCGCGCTCCGCTCGCACGGGCTGCCGCCCCAGGCGGTGCGCGTGCTGCCCGACGCGCGGGTCGCGGTCGACGTGCAGGCGCTGCTCGGCGGCGTGCTCGAGCACACCTTCCCGGGGTTCCAGCTCACCGAGCTCGCCTTCGCGGACGGGACGCTGCGCCTGGACGGCCGGCTCTGAGGTGTCGCGCCAGCAGGCGGACGGCCGGGCCGTCGCGCCGCTCCTCGTCCTGCTCGGCCCCGCGGCCACCGGCAAGTCCACGATCGGCGAGCTCGTGGCCGGGCTGCTCGGGGTCCCGTTCGTCGACCTCGACGCCGTCGCGGACGACTACTACCCGGAGGTCGGGTGGAGCGTCGACCGGCTCGTCGAGCGCATCGCGGTCATCGGCCGGGTCGCGGCGGAGCGGGAGTGGGAACCGGCGCGGGCGCACGCCGTCCAGCGTGCGGTCGCCGAGCACCCCGGCGCGGTGCTCGCGCTCGGTGCGGGGCACGCGTCGTACACGGACCCGGCGTGCGTGGAGCGCGTCCGCACGGCGCTCGCGCCCGTGCCGCACGTCGTCCTCGTCCTGCCCGGCACCGACCGCGAGCACGCCCTGACGGTGCTGCGGGCCCGGTCGGTCGCGTCAAAGGGCACGGACTGGGTCCGCGACGGCCACGACTTCCTCGCCGAGTGGTTCGACGACGTCGGCACGCGCGACCTGGCGCACCGCACGTTCGTCACCGGGGCGGAGGAGCCGGGCGCGAGCGCGCGGAGGCTCGTCGCCCTGCTCGGCTGAGGAGCTCGCTTGAGGCGGGCGCTGTCAGTCCTCGCGGTGGTGCAGCATGCGCGCCACCTCGGCGATGGACCCCGAGAGCGACGGGTAGACGGTGAAGGCCGACGCGACGTCGTCGACCGTCAGCCGGTGGGACACGGCGAGCGTGATGGGGAAGACGAGCTCGCTCGCGCGCGGCGCGACGACGACCCCGCCGAGGACGACCCCCGCCTCGGGGTGCGCGAAGAGCTTGACGAAGCCGTCGCGCATGCCGAGCATCTTGGCGCGCGGGTTGCGCGCGAGCGGCAGCACGGTCGTGACGTACTTGCTGCTCTGCGCCTTGAGCTGCTCCTCGCTGTACCCGACGGTCGCGATCTCGGGCGCGGTGAAGATGTTCGCCGCGACGGTGCGCAGCTTGATCGGCACGACCGCGTCGCCGAGCGCGTGCGACATGGCGACCCGGCCCTGCATCGCGGCGACCGACGCGAGCGGCAGCACGCCGGTGCAGTCGCCGGCCGCGTAGACGCCGCGCACGGACGTGCGCGACACCTTGTCCACCTCCACGTGGCCGCTCGGCGTGAGCCGGACCCCGGCCTCCTCGAGGCCGATGCCGCTCGTCGACGGGATGGCGCCGACGGCGATGAGGACGTGCGAGCCCTCGACGACGCGGCCGTCGGAGAGCGTGACGCGCACGCCGTCCTCGGTGCGCTCGGCGGACTCGGCACGGGACCGCGACATGACGGTCATGCCGCGGGAGCGGAACACACCCTCGAGCAGCTCCGCGGCGTCGGCGTCCTCCCCCGGGAGCACGCGGTCGCGGCTCGACACGAGCACGACGTCGGACCCCAGCGCGTTGTACGCGCCCGCGAACTCGGCGCCCGTGACGCCCGACCCGACGACGATCAGCCGCTCCGGCAGCTCGGACAGGTTGTAGAGCTGCGTCCACGTGAGGATGCGCTCGCCGTCGGGCTGCGCCGTCGGCAGGACGCGCGGCGTCGCACCGACCGCGAGGAGGATCACGTCGGCGTCGAGCACGACGGGCCCGTCCGCGCCGTCGGGCGAGTCGACGACGACGCGCTCGGGGCCGTCGAGGCGACCCGCGCCGATGACGACGCGCACGCCCTCGCGCTCGAGGCGCGCGTGGATGTCCGCCGACTGCGCGGCCGCGAGCGCCATGACGCGCGTGTTCACGGCCTCGAGGTCGACGATGTGGCGGCGCATCGCGGGGTGCTGCGCCTTGGCGGTGTCGACGGGCAGGCGGATCCCGAGCTCGGCGGCGCGCTCGGCGATGGTCATCCAGTCGGCGGTCGCGATGAGGGTCTTGGAGGGGACGACGTCGGTCAGCACGGCCGCGCCGCCGAGGCCGTGGCGCTCGACGACGGTCACGTCGGCGCCGAGCCGGCGGGCGACGAGAGCGGCCTCGTACCCTCCGGGCCCGCCTCCGAGGACGACGATGCGGGTGGCCTGGTGGTCGATGCTCGCGTGCGTCACGCCGGACATTCTGTCAGGCCGTCGCGTCCCGCGGTGTCAGCATGCGAGACGCCGACGCCGGTGAGGGGCGCGCGGTGGCGCCGACCCTCGTCGGGTCGCGTGCCCGGGGACGGACTAGCCTTGCGACCATGACGACGACGCCTGCGAGCACACCCCCGCTCGACGACCCCGCGACCGACCCGTTCCTCGTGGCACGGGCCGCCGCCGACCACATCGCGCAGGCCACGGGGGTCGACGGCCACGACATGGCCCTCGTGCTCGGCTCGGGCTGGGGCGGGGCCGCGGAGCTCCTGGGCGAGGTCGTCGCGGAGGTCCCGACGCACGAGATCCCCGGCTTCTCCGCCCCTGCGGTCGCGGGCCACCTCTCGGTGACCCGGTCGATCCGGGTCGAGCGCGCGGACGGCTCGGTGCGCCACGCGCTCGTGCTCGGCTCGCGCACGCACCTGTACGAGGGCAAGGGCGTGCGCGCCGTCGTGCACGGAGTGCGCACGGCCGCGGCGACGGGCGCGGAGACGCTCATCCTCACGAACGGGTGCGGCGGGCTCAACCAGGAGTGGGGCGCGGGCACGCCCGTGCTGCTCTCGGACCACATCAACCTCACGGCCCGCAGCCCGCTCGAGGGACCGACTTTCGTCGACCTCACCGACGTCTACTCGCCGCGCCTGCGCGAGCTCGCGCACCGCGTCGACCCGACCCTCCCGGAGGGCGTGTACGCGCAGTTCCCCGGGCCGCACTACGAGACCCCGGCCGAGGTGCGCATGGCCGGGATCCTCGGCGCCGACCTGGTGGGCATGTCCACGACGCTCGAGGCCATCGCGGCCCGCCACTGCGGACTCGAGGTGCTCGGCGTCTCGCTCGTGACGAACCTCGCCGCCGGGATCAGCCCGACGCCGCTCTCCCACGCCGAGGTCATCGAGGCCGGCCAGGCCGCGGGACCCCGGATCAGCGCCCTCCTGGCCGACATCGCGAAGCTGGTGTGACATGACGGACCGCACCGCGGGATACCGGACCGACCCTGCCGACGACCCGACGTTCGACCCGGGGACCGACCGCGGCGCCTTCCTCGAGCGCGTCGCCGCGTGGGTCGACGACGACGTCGACGCGGGCGACCAGGACGAGCTGCGGCACCTGCTCGACCTCGCGGACTCACCCGACCCGCGCAAGCACGACGTGCGCGTCGCCGCTCTCGCCGAGCTCCAGGACCGGTTCTCGGGACCGCTCGAGTTCGGCACCGCCGGCCTCCGTGGCCGCATGGCCGCCGGGCCGCACCGCATGAACCGCGCCGTCGTGATCCGCGCGGCGGCGGGCCTCGGGGCCTTCCTCCTCGACACGCTCGGCCCCGCGGGCGCCGGCGGCGGGGCCCGCCCGCGCGTCGTCGTCGGGTTCGACGCGCGGCACCGCTCGCGCGCGTTCGCCGTCGACAGCGCGGCCGTGCTCACGGCGGCCGGTCTCGACGTGCTCGTGCTGCCGTCCGCCCTGCCGACGCCGGTGCTCGCGTTCGCGGTGCGCCACCTCGGCGCGGACGCGGGCGTCATGGTGACCGCGAGCCACAACCCGCCCGCCGACAACGGCTACAAGGTCTACCTCGGCGGGCGCGTCGTCGCGGACTCCGGGCAGGGTGCCCAGATCGTCCCGCCCTACGACGCGCGCATCGCCGCCGCGATCGCGGCCGTCGGCCCGGCGCGGTCCGTCCCGCGCGCAGGCTCGGGGTGGACCGTCCTGGGCCGCGACGTCGTCGACGCGTACGTCCGCTCTGTCCTCGCGCTGTCCGACGGCGCACCCCGCCGGCTCAAGGTCGTCACCACCGCGCTGCACGGCGTGGGCGGCGAGACGGTCGCGCACGTGCTGCGCGACGCGGGCTTCACGACCGTCGTCCCGGTCGAGGAGCAGCTCGACCCGAACCCCGACTTCCCGTCCGTCGCGTTCCCCAACCCGGAGGAGCCGGGCGCGATGGACCTCGCGCTCGCCGTCGCGCAAGACTCCGCGGCCGACGTCGTGCTGGCCAACGACCCCGACGCCGACCGCTGCGCGGTCGCGGTGTTCGACCCGCGCGTCGGCACCTACCAGGGTGCGGAGACCGCGCGCTCCAACGGCTGGCGCATGCTGCACGGCGACGAGGTGGGCGCGCTGCTCGGCGACGACGTCGCACGGCGCGTCGCGGCGTCCGGCGCCGCAGGCGGGGTGCTCGCGTGCTCGGTCGTGTCCTCGCGGCTGCTCGGGAAGATCGCGGCCGCGCACGGCCTCGGCTTCGCGACGACGCTCACGGGCTTCAAGTGGATCTCGCGGGTCGACGGGCTCGTCTTCGGCTACGAGGAGGCGCTCGGGTACTGCGTCGACCCCGCGCACGTGCGCGACAAGGACGGGATCAGCGCCGCGCTGCTCGTCGCGCAGCTCGCGAACCGGCTCAAGGCCGAGGGCCGCTCGCTCGTCGACGCGCTCGACGACCTGGCACGCCAGCACGGCCTCCACGTGAGCGACCAGCTCTCCGCGCGGTTCACCGACCTCGACCGCATCGGCGAGACGATGACGCACCTGCGGGCCGCTCCCCCGCGCACGCTCGCGGGCGCCGGCGTCTCGGACGTCGCCGACCTCTCGGCCGGTCTCGACGGCCTGCCGCCCACCGACGGCGTGCGCATCCTCACGGCCGACGGGACACGCGTCATCGTGCGCCCGAGCGGGACCGAGCCGAAGGTGAAGTGCTACCTCGAGGTCGTGCTGCCCGTCGCCCCCGACGCGTCGCACGACGACCTCACGGCGGCCCGCGCCGCCGCACGCGACCGCCTCGACCGCGTGAAGGCGGACATGCAGCGGGCTCTGGGTCTGTGACGGTCGGTACGACTGGCGGCACGCCCGCCGCGAGGCGTACCGGCGGGTAACCTGGGGCGATGAGCACAACGACACCGACGTCGGTCGCCGAGACCGGCCGGGCGAGCACCGGAACGGCCCCGGCGACCCCGGGTTCCGCCGACCGGTCCGCTGCCGAGATCGCCGATCTCGCGCGCTCCGTGACGGGTTCCGCCCTCCTCGACGACACCGCGTGGCGCCGCTACCTGCACGGGCTGCCGGGGGTGGACAAGGTGGGCGCCGACGGCCGCGCGGCAGCCCTGGGCACCCGCTCGATCAAGACGACGTCCAAGGCCTGGGCGCTCGACACGATCATCCGCATGGTCGACCTCACGACGCTCGAGGGCGCGGACACGCCCGGCAAGGTGCGCGCGCTCGCCGCGAAGGCCGTGCGCCCCGAGCCCGCCGACCCGTCGTGCCCGTCGGCCGCCGCCGTGTGCGTGTACAACGACCTCGTCCCGGTCGCCGTCGAGGCGCTCGCCGGGACGGGCGTCAAGGTCGCCGCCGTCTCGACCGCGTTCCCGTCGGGCCGCGCGAGCCGCGCGGTGCGCCTCGCGGACACGCGCGACGCGGTCGAGGCCGGCGCGGACGAGATCGACATGGTCATCGACCGCGGCGCGTTCCTGTCCGGCCGGTACTCCCAGGTCTACGAGGACATCGTCGCCGTGCGCGAGGAGTGCCGCGCGAACGGGCACCACGCGCACCTCAAGGTCATCCTCGAGACGGGCGAGCTCGCCACGTACGACAACGTGCGCCGCGCGTCGTGGCTCGCGATGCTCGCGGGAGCCGACTTCATCAAGACGAGCACCGGCAAGGTCTCCCCCGCCGCGACGCTCCCGGTGACGATCGTCATGCTCGAGGCCGTGCGCGACTTCCGCGCCCTCACGGGCGTGCCGATCGGGGTCAAGCCCGCCGGGGGCATCCGCACGTCGAAGGACGCGATCAAGTACCTCGTCGCGGTCAACGAGACCGCGGGCGGCGACTGGCTCGACCCGGACTGGTTCCGGTTCGGTGCGTCGTCGCTGCTCAACGACGTGCTCATGCAGCGCAACAAGCTCGCCACGGGTGCCTACTGGGGCCCCGACTACGTGACCGTCGACTGAGCGGGACTGAAGGACACCATGACCACCACAGCCAGCACGGCCGGCTCGCCGTTCGAGTACGCGCCGGCCCCCGAGTCGCGCGCCGTCGTCGACATCGCGTCGTCGTACGGCCTGTTCATCGACGGCGAGTTCACGCCGGCGTCGGACTCCGGCTCGTTCAAGACCGTCAACCCCGCCACGGAGGAGGTCCTCGCCGAGGTCGCGGAGGCGACCGAGGAGGACGTCGACCGCGCCGTCCGCGCGGCGCGCCGCGCGCAGGAGAAGGTGTGGGGCCCGATGCCGGGTCGCGAGCGCGCCAAGTACCTGTTCCGCATCGCGCGCCTGCTCGCCGAGCGCTCGCGCGAGTTCGCGGTGCTCGAGACGCTCGACAACGGCAAGCCCATCCGCGAGTCGCGCGACGTCGACGTCCCGACGGCGGCTGCGCACTTCTTCTACTACGCGGGCTGGGCGGACAAGCTCGAGCACGCGGGCTACGGCCCCGACCCGCGCCCGCACGGCGTCGCCGCGCAGGTCATCCCGTGGAACTTCCCGCTGCTCATGCTCGCGTGGAAGATCGCGCCCGCGCTCGCGACGGGCAACACGGTCGTGCTCAAGCCCGCCGAGACCACGCCGCTCACCGCGCTCCTCTTCGCGGACCTGCTCCGCCAGGCCGAGCTGCCGCCCGGCGTGGTCAACATCGTCACCGGCGCGCGCGCCACCGGCTCGGCGCTGGTCAACCACCCGGACGTCGACAAGATCGCGTTCACGGGCTCGACCCCGGTCGGCAAGCGCATCGCGCAGGAGATCGCGGGCACGCGCAAGCACGCGACGCTCGAGCTCGGCGGCAAGGCCGCGAACATCGTGTTCGACGACGCGCCGATCGACCAGGCGATCGAGGGCATCGTCAACGGCATCTTCTTCAACCAGGGCCAGGTGTGCTGCGCCGGGTCGCGACTGCTCGTGCAGGAGTCGATCGCCGAGGAGCTCGTGGACCGGCTCAAGTCCCGCCTCGGTACGCTGCGCGTCGGCGACCCGATGGACAAGAACACCGACGTGGGAGCGATCAACTCGCCCCAGCAGCTCGCGCGCATCACCGAGCTCACCGACGCGGGCACCGCTGAGGGCGCCACGCGCTGGAGCCCGGACTGCGAGCTGCCGTCGTCGGGCTACTGGTTCGCGCCGACGCTCTTCACGGGCGTCTCGGCCGCGCACCGCATCGCGCGCGAGGAGATCTTCGGCCCGGTGCTGAGCGTCCTGACGTTCCGCACCCCTGCCGAGGCCGTCGCCAAGGCGAACAACACCCCGTACGGGCTCTCCGCGGGGATCTGGACCGAGAAGGGGTCGCGGATCCTCTGGATGGCCGACCAGCTCCGCGCGGGCGTCGTGTGGTCCAACACCTTCAACCGGTTCGACCCGGCCAGCCCGTTCGGCGGCTACAAGGAGTCGGGCTACGGACGCGAGGGCGGCCGGCACGGCCTGGCGCCCTACCTGATCGAGGGGAGCACCTACTGATGGCCCGCACGACGAAGGCGCCCACCGCGACCCGCACGGCGCCCGAGCGCCTCGGGGTGCGCAAGACGTACAAGCTCTACGTCGGCGGGAAGTTCCCCCGCAGCGAGTCGGGCCGCACGTACGAGGTGACGGACACCAAGGGCCGGTTCCTCGCGAACGTCGCCCAGGGCTCGCGCAAGGACGCGCGCGAGGCCGTCGTGGCCGCTCGCGCGGCGCAGGCGAAGTGGGCCGGGGCGACGGCCTACAACCGCGGCCAGGTGCTCTACCGCGTCGCGGAGATGATGGAGGGGCGCCGCGAGCAGTTCGTCGCCGAGGTCGTCGCGGGCGAGGGGCTCACGGCGCGCCAGGCCGAGCTCGCGGTCTCCGAGGCGATCGACCGCTGGGTCTGGTACGCGGGCTGGACGGACAAGGTCGCGCAGGTCGCCGGCTCCGCCAACCCGGTCGCCGGACCGTACTTCAACCTGTCCTCGCCCGAGCCGACGGGCGTCGTCGTCGTCCTCGCCCCGCAGCGCTCGTCGCTGCTCGGCCTCGTCTCGACGATCGTCCCGCCGCTCGTCACGGGCAACGCCGTGATCGTCGTCGCGAGCGAGCAGCGCCCGATCCCGGCCGTCACGCTGTCCGAGGTGCTCGCGACGTCGGACGTCCCGGGCGGCGTCGTGAACGTCCTCACGGGCTTCACCCGGGAGCTCGCTCCCCCGCTCGCGTCGCACCTCGACGTCAACGCGATCGACCTCGCGGGCGCCGTCGGCGCCGAGGGCGTCGCGTGGGGCGAGCTCGAGGCCGCCGCGGCCGACTCGGTCAAGCGCGTCCTGCGCCCCGCTGTCGGCCGCCGCGGCGACGACGCCGAGCCCGACTGGACCGAGGCCCCGCGCCCCCAGCGCATCCTCGCGTTCACCGAGACCAAGACGGTCTGGCACCCCAAGGGCGTCTGACCCCCGGCCGAGCACGACTGTGGTGCCGTGATCGCGTCGATCACGGCACCACAGTCATCGTGCGGCGAGCCGGGTGGGTCGGCAGGTGTGCTCAGAGCTGCGCGCCCTGGACCTCCTGGTAGCCCGGCAGGATCACGTCGTCGACGAGCGCGCGACGCTCGTCGTGGTGGACGAACGCGCTCCACGCGGCGGTCATCGTCACGTCGGCGAGGTCGTCGATCGTCCACCCGGCGTGCTCGACGAGCAGCGCCATCTCCTGCGTCATGGTCGTGCGCGACATGAGGCGGTTGTCGGTGTTGAGCGTGACCGCGAAGTCGAGCTCCTTGAGCCGCGTGATCGGGTGGTCGGCGACCGACGTCGCCGCCCCGGTCTGCACGTTGGACGACGGGCACAGCTCGAGCGGGACCTGGTGGTCGCGCACCCAGTGCGCGAGGAGGCCGAGCGCGGCCGTCCCGGACTCGCCCTCGGCGCTGTGCGGGAACTCGGGATCGAACGTGATGTCCTCGACGATGCGCACGCCGTGGCCGATGCGGCTCGCTTGCCCGAGGTGCACGGCCTCGGCGATCGACTCCGGGCCGGCGGCCTCGCCCGCGTGGATGGTGACGGGGAAGTTCTGGTCGGCGAGGTAGCGCCAGATCTCCGCGTGGCGCGAGGGCGGGAACCCGTCCTCGGCACCGGCGATGTCGAACCCGACGACGCCGTTCGCGCGGTTCGCGACGGCGAGCTCGGCGATCTCCTGCCACCGGTCCGCGTGGCGCATGGCGGTGACGAGCTGCCCGACGCGGATGGTCCGGCCCTCGGCGGCGGCCTCGGCGACGCCCTGCTCGATGCCGGACTGGACGGCGTCGACGGTCTCCTGGAGCGTCAGCCCGCGCTGGAGGTGCTGCTCGGGCGCCCAGCGTTGCTCGGCGTACACGACGCCGTCGCGCGCGAGGTCAAGCACCGCCTCGCGCGCCACGCGGGCCAGCGCCGCGGGGGTCTGCATGACCGCGATGGTGTGGTCGAACGTCTCGAGGTAGCGCACGAGCGAGCCGGAGTCGGCCGACTCGGCGAACCAGGCTCCGAGGGCCTCGGCGTCGCCCGCGGGGAGCTGGTGCCCGACGTCGGCGGCGAGCTCGAGGATCGTGGCGGGGCGGAGCCCACCGTCGAGGTGGTCGTGCAGCACGACCTTGGGCAGCGAGCGGATGACGTCGACCGTCAGGGGGGCGTTCTCGGTGGTCATGCGCTCACGGTACCGGCCGGTACGCCTGCGCTCGCGCCGAGCGGTCGGACGGGCCCGGCCGGTCAGGCGTAGTCGTCCTCCTCGCCCGGCACGGCGGACGCCTGCTCGACGACGTCGGCCTCGTTCGCCTCGCCCTCGAGGTCCGGTCGCGCGGTGCGCGGACGGTACTCGTCGCCCTCGTGCTCGGCGTCGTCGACGCCCGGGCTGTCGTCCTCCGACTCCTCGACCAGGCTCACGACCTCGTCGTCCTGCTCGACGAGGCCGGCGTCCCGCCACGCGTCGTTCCCGGGCACGGTGCTCATCGCGTCTCCTCACCTGACGACTCGGCGCGTTCCACGGACGTGGCGGCCGCTTCCATCCTCGCGCCGCGCGTGGGGGCTCGCCAGCCCTGCCGTCCAGCCGGGAGGAGTGCCCAGCAGACGTGCGGCCAGCCCCCGAGCGCGTGCCGCACCGCGGGCGACCGGGCGCCGTCGAGCAGGTGCACCGCGTCCAGGTCGTGCACGGTGCCCGACGACGGCTCGTAGACCCGGCACCGACGCGCCCGCGCGTCGGCGTCCGTGAGGAGCACGACGTGACGCGGCACCGCCGTCGCGATCCCGAGCGCGAGGTTACCGCCCGTGAAGAGGGGCACCGGCACACCGCACGCGGCCGCGGCGAGGGCGGCCCGGACCACCTGCTCGTCCCGGGCCCCGACGACGACGCGCTCGACGTACCGCACGTCCGCGTGGCGCGCGGCCCGCGCGGCACCCCACGGGGGTGTCCCGAGGGAGGCGGGCCATGGCAGCGGGCCGAGGGCGGCATGGTTGGTGCGCCGCTTCACCGCCTGCTGCAGCTCCCCGAACCGTGCCGCGCCGCCCGACCAGGACCGGCCCCTGGGCCCCGGGTCGTCCTCGGGGTGCAGGCCCGTGGCGAGCCACAGGGCGAGCACCGGGTCGCCTGCCGCGGCGAGCAGGCCGAGCACGGCCGAGCCGCACGTCGTCGCGTCGGTCTGGCGCGCGCGATCCCCGCCGAGCTCGAGCGGACGGACCCGGCCGTCGCGTGACGCCTCGGGGGCGGCACGGCCCAGCGGGTCGACGACGGCGCGCCGGGTCCTCGGGTCGAGCGCACCGAGGGTCGTGGCGAGGGCTCGCACCCTCGAGACGGGGTGGCCCGCGCGCCGGGCGAGGTCGAGCGCGTGCTCCGTGCCGCCGTCGGGCCGGTAGAGGGCAGCGGGTGGTGGTCCCGGCACGGCCCGGGCGGACACGAGCCGCGCGAGGTCGGTGACCCGGAGCGCGCCGAGCGGGCCGGGGACCTTCATGCCGCTCCCAGCGCCCGGCCGAGCGCCCAGACGGCACCCACGACGGCCAGCACGACGACGAGGCTCGCCACACGCACCAGGAAGGACCACGAGTACAGCCGGCCGCTCCCGGGCAGCCCGCCGGTCGGGGGACGCAGGACGGCGGGGACCAGCGCCAGCACGCCGACGGCGACCGCCGCGCACACGGTCACCGTGGACCCGGAGCGGAGACCGGCGGCGGCGAGGACGAGCGACCCGACGACCACGCCGAGCACCGTCCGCTGCCACGCGAGCGCCGTGCGCTCCGGCTGCATGCCCTCGTCCCGGACCGGCGTGGGCCCCTCCCCGGTCGGCAGGCTCACGGACCGGTCGCCGATCCCACGGCGTAGCCCGCGAGCAGCAGCGCAAGGACCACGACCCCCACCACGAGCACGGGCAGCCCGCTCGGGGCGGGCAGCCGCCGGCGCAGGCGGAGCGCGCGCTCGTTGCGGCGCCAGGAGACCAGCGCGTACCCCGCGAACCCGGCGCCCACGAGGCAGGCGACGCCGGCGACGACGTCGAGCACGCCCGGCATGTCGGCGAACGTGGCGAAGGACGTCAGCGCGACGCCCCCCGCGACGAGGCCGAGGCCGGTGCGCACCCACGCGAGCGCGGTGCGCTCGTTGGCGAGGCTGAACCGCGCGTCGGGCTCGGTGCCGACCCCGTACACGGAGCGCGGCCGACGCGTGTCCGCCGGCTCGCCGGCGCCCGGCTCGTCGGGTGCCACGCTCAGTCGACGCGGTCCAGGACGACGGGCCGGCGCTCGACGACGGTCCCCGGGTCCGCGATCGACCACGCCCCCTCGAGCGCCTGCACGGCCCGCTCGAAGCGCTCGGGCGTGTCGGTGTGCAGCGTCATGAGGTGCTGCCCCTTGCGCACGGTGTCCCCCGGCTTGGCGAACAGCTCGACGCCCGCTCCCGCCTGCACGGGGTCCTCCTTGCGCGCGCGCCCCGCGCCCAGGCGCCACGCGGCGACCCCGACGGCGTACGCGTCGAGCCGCTCGAGCACGCCGTCCCGGTCGGCGACGACGTGCTCCCGTTCGCGTGCGACCGGCAGCGGGGCCCGCGAGTCGCCGCCCTGCTCGGCGATCATCTCGCGCCACTTGTCGAGCGCGCGCCCGCCGACGAGCGCGTGCCGCACGTCGTCCTCGTCCTGCGGGCGACCCGCACCGGCGAGCATCTCGAGCGCGAGCGCGACCGTGAGGTCGACGACGTCCTGCGGCCCCGCGCCCTTCATCACCTCGACCGACTCGCGCACCTCGAGCGCGTTGCCCGCGGTGAGGCCGAGCGGCGTCGACATGTCGGTGAGCAGGGCGACCGTGCGCACGCCGGCGTCGGTCCCGAGGTCGACCATGGTCCGCGCGAGCTCGCGCGCCGAGCCCAGCTCCTTCATGAACGCGCCGGACCCGACCTTGACGTCGAGCACCAGGGCCCCGGTGCCCTCCGCGATCTTCTTGCTCATGATCGAGCTCGCGATGAGCGGGATGGACTCGACCGTGCCCGTGACGTCGCGGAGCGCGTACAGGAGGCGGTCCGCGGGCGCGAGGCCGGAGCCCGCCTGGCAGATCACCGCACCGACGTGCTCGAGCGCGTTCATCATCTGCTCGTTCGAGAGCGCCGCGCGCCACCCCGGGATGGCCTCGAGCTTGTCGAGCGTGCCGCCGGTGTGGCCGAGGCCGCGCCCCGAGAGCTGCGGCACCGCGACGCCGTACACCGCGACGAGCGGCGCGAGCGGCAGCGTGATCTTGTCCCCCACACCTCCGGTCGAGTGCTTGTCCGCGGTCGGCCGCGAGAGCCCCGAGAAGTCCATCCGCTCGCCCGAGGCGATCATCGCCTGCGTCCAGCGGCCGATCTCGGTCCGGTCCATGCCGTTGAGGTAGATCGCCATCGCGAGCGCGGCCATCTGCTCCTCGGCGACGACGCCGCGCGTGTAGGCGTCGATCACCCAGTCGATCTGGGCCGGGTCGAGCCGCGCGCCGTCACGCTTCGTCCGGATGACGTCGACGGCGTCGAACGGCTCGGGCGCGGGGCCGTCGCCCTCTGCGGCAGGAGCCTCCGTCGTCGTGTCCTGGTCCTCGGTCCCGCCACCCTGCGGGGTCACGTCGTCGCTGGTCACGACCGCTCCTCCAGATCCTCGGGCCCGAAGGCGTCGGGCAGCACGTCCCTCATCGTCTTGATACCACGCACGGTGTCGACCAGCAGGTCGGGGCCGCCGTGCTCCCACAGGAGCTGTCGGCACCGCCCGCACGGCATGAGCGTCGCCCCGTGCCCGTCCACGCACGCGAACGCCACGAGGCGGCCTCCGCCCGTCCCGACGAGCGAGCTCACGAGCGAGCACTCCGCGCACAGCGTCACGCCGTACGCGGCGTTCTCGACGTTGCACCCGACGACGACGCGCCCGTCGTCCACGAGCGCGGCGGCGCCTACCGGGAATCCCGAGTAGGGGGCGTACGCGCGGGTCATGATCTCGCGCGCGGCGTCGCGCAGCGCGTCCCAGTCGACCGACGGCCCGACGGCGGTCCCGCCCTGGTCCGTCCCCTCGCCCGGCCGGGGCTCGGCGTCGTGCACGTGCGGCAGGTCTGTCATCGGCACCGTGACCTCACTTCACGTAGGGGATGCCCTCGGCGGCCGGCGGGCGCACGCGCCCGACGAGACCGGCGACGGCGAAGATCGTCACGACGTACGGCGTCATGAGCATGATCTGGCTCGGGATCGGCGTGCCGACGATGCCGAGCACCGTCTGGAGGTTGTCCGAGAACCCGAACAGGAGAGCCGCGACGAGCGCGCCGACCGGGTTCCACCGCCCGAGGATCATGGCCGCGAGGGCGATGAAGCCCTTGCCGCCCGTCATCTCCTTGCCGAACGCGAGGCCCGCCGCGACCGTGAAGAACGCGCCGCCGAGGCCGGCGACCGCACCGCCGAGGATCGTGTTGCGCACGCGGGTCGCGTTGACCTTGATGCCCACGGTGTCGGCGGCCTTGGGGTGCTCGCCGACCGCACGCAGGCGCAGGCCCCACCGGCTCCGGAAGAGGAAGACCTGGAGCAGGATCACGACGACGTACATGATGTAGACGAGCAGCGTCTGGCGGAAGAGCACCGGACCCACGACGGGGATCTGCGACAGCACCGGGATCTCGATCACGGGGAGCGGGGTCCGCGTGTTCCACGTGCCCGGGTCCTCGGTGAGCACCGTGGAGTACAGGTAGCTCGTCACGCCCACGACGAGCACGTTGAGCACGACGCCGACGATGATCTGGTTCACCCAGTACTTCACCGAGAAGATCACGAGCAGCACGCCCACGAGGGCACCCGCGATCGGGGCCGCGATGAGGCCGGCGTACGCGGACGACGTCAGCGACGCGACGACCGCGGCGAGGAACGCCCCGGCGAGGAGCTGACCCTCGATGGCGATGTTGATGATGCCGACGCGCTCGCACAGCACGCCCGAGAGCGCGCCGAACACGAGCGGGACCGCCAGGAAGAGCGAGCCCTGCAGCAGCCCCGTGAGCGGGATCGCGGCCTTGCCCGCCCCCGCCCAGCTCAGGAAGGCGAAGACCACGGCGACGCCGAACACGATGGGGAGCCAGACGCCCACCTTGCGCCGGTCGCGCGCCGCCCAGAAGGACAGCCCCGCGAGCAGGAGCGCGAGGATCGACAGGAACAGCGCTGCTCCCGTCGAGCTGACCGTGATCGGCTCGATCTGGAAGAAGTCGTTCGCCGTCGAGAGGCGGAACGTCGTCTGCTGCCCCCCGGCGGGGAGCAGGGCGAAGAAGACCAGCGACAGCAGCCCGATGACCGCGTACGCGACGGGGGCCTTCCAGCTGATGGGCGGGAGCGGCTTGGCCGCGCGCTGGGGCGCGGAGGCCGGCGCCGGGGTGGTGGTCGCGGTGCTCATGCTCCGGCCTCCTGCGTCGTCGTGGTGGTCGTGGCCGCCTCGGCCCGCCGTCTCGCGGCGTGACGCTCGGCGCGCGTCGGGCCACCCGGGGTCGGGAGCCGGAAGATCGCCCGCACGAGCGGCGGGGCGGCGATGAAGAGCACGATGAGGGACTGCACGACGAGCACGATGTCGATCGGCGTCCCGGTACGCGCCTGCATCGCGAAGCCGCCCGCGCGGAGCGCGCCGAAGAGCAGACCGGCGAGGACGGTGCCGAGCGGCCGGGAGCGGCCGAGGAGCGCCACGGTGATCGCGTCGAACCCGAAGCTCGCGGCGATGCCCGCCGTGAGGACCTTCTCGGTGCCGAGCACCTGCGCGGCGCCGCCGAGGCCGGCGAGCGCACCGGCGATGGCCATGACCCAGACGGTCACCCACGCCACGGAGATACCCGCGGTACGCGCCGCGTGCGGGTTCTCGCCGACCGCGCGGAAGCGGAAGCCGAGCGTCGAGCGCTCCATGAGCCACCACACGCCCACGGCCGCGAGCAGGGCGAGCAGGAAGCCGAGGTGCAGGCGGAAGCCCTCGCCGAGCAGCAGAGGGAACGTGGCCGAGCTCGGGATGGGCGGGCTGATCGGGTTGCTGCTGCCCGGGCGCTGGAACGCGGGCGTCGTGAGCAGGTACGCCACGAGGTAGACCGCGATGTTGTTGAGCATGATCGTGACGATCACCTCGTGCGCGCCCGTCCGGGCCTTGAGCACACCCGCGATGCTCGCCCAGATCGCCCCGCCGAGCGCGGCGCCGAGGACCGCGAGCAGCAGGTGCAGGCCGGGAGGCAGGGAGAACGTGAAACCGATGAACCCGGCGAAGATGCCGCCCAGGATGATCTGGCCCTGCGCACCGATGTTGAACAGGCCCGCGCGGAACCCGATGCCGAGGCCGAGGCCCGCGAGGATGAGCGGTGTCGAGACCGTCATGGTCTCGGTCAGCGGGCGGAGGGCCCGCTGGAGGTCGGGTGCCTGGAAGTTGATGACGGCGCCCTGGAAGAGCGCGCTGTAGGCGCCGAACACGGCGTTCCAGACGGCCTCGAAGAAGTCCGCGGGCCGCGCGAAGAAGTAGGTCGCGGCCTCCTGGACCTCCGGGTCGGCCGCCGCGATGAGCACGCCGCCGAGGACGAGGGCCGCGACGATCGCGAGCAGCGAGACGAGCCAGCTGCTCTCGAGCATCTCGCGCAGGATGCTCGCTCCGGCCGGCGGCCGGGGCTTCGTGGTGTCGCTCGGCGGCGCGGGCGTCGGCGGGACGGCCGCCGCGTCGTCGGGCATGGCCTTCTGGGTCACTGGATCTCCTCCTCGCGGGCGTCGGCGTCAGCCAGGTCGACGTCGACCCCGGCGCTCGACGGCGCGTCTCCCGCCTCGATGTCGGCCTCGCCGAGGGTGGTGCGGTGCTCGGCCGCCTGCGTGACGGCCTCGTCGAGCGGGACCCCCGCCATCATGAGCCCCAGCACGTCGCGGTCCGTGTCGCCCGGGACGACGCCGACGATGCGGCCGCGGTACATCACGGCGATCCGGTCCGCGAGGGCGAGCACCTCGTCGAGCTCGGTCGAGACGATGATCACCGGGGTGCCGTTGTCGCGCTCCTCGACGACGCGCTTGTGGACGAACTCGATCGACCCGACGTCGAGCCCGCGCGTCGGCTGCGACGCGATGAGCAGGCGCAGCGGGCGCGACATCTCGCGCGCGAGGACGACCTTCTGCTGGTTGCCGCCGGAGAGGTTCCCGGCGGGCACCTCGACCGTCTGGGTGCGGACGTCGAACTCGACCACCCGCTGCTCGGCGTTGTCGCGGATAGCGGCCCGGTTGAGCGCGCCGCCGCGCGAGTAGGGGGGACGGTCGAAGAGGTCGAGGACGAGGTTCTCCTCGACGGAGAACGTCCCGACGATGCCGTCCGTGCTCCGGTCCTCCGGGACGTACCCGACACCGGCGGCGAGGACGTCCGACACCCCTCGGCCGACGAGCTCCTTGCCGTCGAGCGTGATGGAGCCGGCGACGGGCCTGCGCAGGCCCACGATCGTCTCGGTGAGCTCGGTCTGCCCGTTGCCCTGGACGCCCGCGAGGACGAGGATCTCGCCGCGCGCGACGTCGAGGCTCACGCGGTCGACGACCGCGGTGTCGAGGTCGTCCATGACCGTGAGGTCGGTGACCCGGAACGTCGCGTCGCCCGGCTCGGCGGGCGCCTTCTCCACGCCGAGCGAGACGGACCGGCCGACCATGAGGGAGGCGAGCTCGGTCTCGCTCGCGCTCGGGTCCGCGGTCCCCACGACCTTCCCGCGGCGGATGACCGTGATGCGGTCCGCCACGGCGCGCACCTCGCGCAGCTTGTGCGTGATGAAGACGATCGAGGTCCCCGCGGCCTTGAGCTGGCGCATGATCGCGATGAGCTCGTCGGTCTCCTGCGGGGTCAGGACCGCGGTCGGCTCGTCGAGGATGAGCACGCGCGCGTCGCGCGAGAGCGCCTTGATGATCTCGACGCGCTGCTGCACGCCGACCGGGATGTCCTCGACCATGGCGTCCGGGTCGACCTCGAACCCGAAGCGGTCGGAGATCTCCTGGACGAGCCGGCGCGCGCGCCGGGCGTCGATGAGACCGGCCCCCTTCACGGGCTCGTGCCCGAGCGCGACGTTCTCCGCCACCGAGAAGACCGGGACGAGCATGAAGTGCTGGTGCACCATCCCGATCCCCGCTGCCATGGCGTCGCCGGGGCCCGTGAACGCGACCGGCCGGTCGTCGACGAGGATCTCGCCGTCGTCCGGGTCGTACAGGCCGTACAGCACGTTCATGAGCGTGCTCTTGCCCGCACCGTTCTCGCCCAGCAGGGCGTGGATCTCGCCTGGCTCGATCACCAGGTCGATGTGGTCGTTCGCGACCAGGGACCCGAACACCTTCGTGATCCCGCGCAGCTCCAGCTTCACCGGGCGGCCTCTCTGAGAACAGGGAACTCCATCGAACCGTACTTCCGTCGCGCCGTCGCCTCATGACGACGGTGGCCCGGGCGGGCTCGCCCGGGCCACCGTCCCGCCGGTCCCGGCAGCCGCAGGGGCCGCGGGACCGACGGTCTCAGAAGGTCGTCACGGGGTGTTGGTCGACTCCACGACCAGGTCCCCGGCGATGATCTGCTCCTGGTACTGGGCGAGCATGTCCTGCAGCTCGGCCGGCACCTTGTCCTCGAAGTCGTGGAACGGCGCGAGGCCGACGCCCTCGTTCTCGAGCGTGCCCACGTAGGGCTCGTTGGTGAAGTTGCCGTCGACCGACTCGCTCACGGTGTCGAAGACCGCCGGACCGATCTGCTTCATCACCGAGGTGATGATGATGTCGCCGTACTCCGTCGTGAGGAAGCCGTCCGAGTCGACCCAGATGATCTTCGCGCCGCCGCTCTGCGCGGCGGCTGCCGCACCGAGACCCACCGGGCCGGCGACGGGCATGATGATGTCCGCGCCCTGGTCGATGAAGCCCTGCGCGAGGTTCTGGCCGTTCGCCTGGTTGTCGAAGTCACCGGTGAAGGAGCCCGTCTGGGCCTCCTTGTCCCAGCCGAGGGTCTTGACCTCGGTGCCGTTGTCCTCGTTGTACTTCGCGACGCCGTCGACGAAGCCGTCCATGAAGATGGCGACCGACGGGATCTGGATGCCGCCGAACGTGGCGACGGTGCCCGTCTCGGTCATGCCCGCCGCGAGGTAGCCCGCGAGGAACGCGGCCTCGGCCGTGTTGAAGAGGATCGGCTTGGCGTTGTCGATCTCGACCGGGTTGAAGTCCGCGTCGGAGAACGACGAGTCGATGAGCGCGAAGTTCGTGTCGGGGTTGGCCTCGGCCGCCGCCTGGATCGGGTCCTCGAGGAGGAACCCGACGCCGATGACGAGGTTGCAGCCCTGCTGGACGAGGTTGTCGATGTTCGGCGCGTAGTCCGTGTCCGCCGAGGACTCGACCTCGGTGGCCGTGATCCCGAGCTCGGACTTCGCCTGCTCCAGGCCCTCGAAACCGGCCTGGTTGAAGGACTGGTCGTCGAACCCGCCGGCGTCGGACACCATGCACGCGGAGAAGTCGGAGTTGCCGCCCGCGGTGTTCTCGCCGCCGCCGGTCGTCTCGTCGTCCTCGGGTGCGGCGCCGCACGCGGCCAGCGCGAGCGCGGCGACGGCCGCGAGCGCGGTGACCTGAGTCGCTCTCTTCACCTGATAGCTCCTGTCGTTCTCGTAGCAGGGCCGCGCAGGGAAGGACCCCTGGGTCCTCCCGAGCGTCGTTGCACGGGAGGACCGGTCCGTCGGCCTCTATAGGACCGAACACTAATCAGCCGGAGGGGTCCTGCACGTTACTTGTCGGTAACGCCGCTGCTTCGTTATGCAAGCGTCACTTTGCGTCTGAGGCGTGACACACCCCTGTCCACGGGTCGGGACCGCTTCACCCGTCCTGACCGGCCGCGACACGGGCGAGCAGCCGCATCCCCGCGTCCACCGCGCGCTCGTCGACCTGGAGGTCGCCCTGGTGGATGTCGTAGCTGCGCCCACCGGGGGTCCGCGTGCCCAACCGCGCCATCGCGCCCGGGACCTTCGTGAGGTACCAGGCGAAGTCCTCGCCGCCGAGCGACTGCTCGGTCAGGAGGATCGAGTCCGGGCCGAGGACGTCGCGCGCCGCCGCCTCGAGCAGGCCCGTGCAGCGCTCGTCGTTCTCCACGGGCGGGACGCCGCGCGTGTGGTGCACGGTCACCTCGACCTCGTAGGGCGCGACGACCTGCTCGACGGCGTCGTGCAGCACCTGCCCCGCGAACTCCCACGCGCGCACGTCCAGGCAGCGCAGCGTCCCGCGCACCGTCCCGGTGCTCGGGATCGCGTTGTGCGCGGACCCCGCGTGCACGGCGCCCCACGTGAGGTTCACGCCCGAGCGGGGGTCGAGGCGCCGGCCCAGCACCGCCGGGACCTGGGTGATGACCTGCCCCAGCGCGTAGACCACGTCACCCGTGAGGTGCGGTCGCGAGGTGTGCCCACCGGGGGACGCGATGGTCACGGAGACCTCGTCGGACGCCGAGGTGATCGGACCGATGCGCGTCCCGATGCGGCCCACGTCGACCTTGGGGTCGCAGTGCACCGCGTAGATCTCGTCCACGCCGTCCATCGCGCCCGCGGCGAGGACGTCGAGCGACCCGCCGGGCTGGACCTCCTCCGCGGGCTGGAAGACGAGCCGCACGCCGCGGCGCAGCTCGCCCTGCGCGTGGAGGTCGGCGAGGACCAGGCCGGCCCCCAGCACCACCGCGGTGTGCACGTCGTGGCCGCAGGCGTGCGCCACGCCGGGGACCGTCGAGGCCCACGGGAGGTCGCACCTGTCCTGGAGCGGCAGCGCGTCGAGGTCGGCGCGCAGGGCCACGCGCCCGGGCGACGACGCGTCGTCGGGCGTCCCGGTGGCCGTCACGCCCCCCGGCTCGGGGCCGACGTCGCACACGAGGCCCGTGCCCGGCAGGAGCCGCGGCTCGAGCCCCGCGGCCCGCAGCCGCTCCGCGAGCAGCGCGGTCGTCCGCGTCTCGGCGCGCGAGACCTCCGGGTGGGCGTGGATGTCGCGGCGGATCGCCACGACCTCGTCCACGTGGCGCGCGGCGGCGGCGGCGATACGGGAGGCGAGGGTCACGTCGGCGGTCACAGGAGCTCGTCCATCCCGAGCTCGCGCACCGTCTCGACCATCGACTTCACCTGCTGGGCCCGGGCGCGCGTGGTGACGAGCAGCGCGTCCGGGGTGTCGACGACCACGACGTCGTCCAGGCCGAGCACCGTGACGACGCGATCGCTCGCGGGCACGACCACGGACCCGGCGCTCTCGCGACGGACGACGCGACCCGTGTCGCCGAGGACCTTCGATCCGGCGCCGTCGACCGAGGGCAGCAGCGCGGCGAGCGAGTTGAAGTCGCCCACGTCGTCCCACCCGAACGTGCCGGGCACCACCGCCACGCCGCCGACGGCGGCGACCGGCTCCGCGACGGCATGGTCGATCGCGATCCGCTCGAGCGCGGGCCAGCGCTCGGCGAGCACGCGGCCGCGGTCGGGACCGTCCCACGCCGCGGCGATCGCGCGCAGGCCGTCGTGCAGCTCCGGGCGCTGGTCCGCGAGGTGCCCCAGGAGGACGGACGACCGGACGATGAAGATGCCGGCGTTCCACCGGTACTCGCCGGACGCGAGGTAGCGCTGCGCCGTCGTGGCGTCGGGCTTCTCCGTGAACCCGCGCACGTGCTGCGCGCTCGGCGCCCCCGTGACGCCGAGCGGCGCGCCGCTGTGGACGTACCCGAACGCCGTCGACGGTCGGGACGCGGCGATGCCGATCGTGACGACGTAGCCCGCGCGGGCCGCCTCCACCGCCTCGCGGACCGACGACTCGAACGCGTCGCGGCCCGTGATGACCTGGTCCGCGGCGAACGACCCCACCACCACGTCGCCGTGCCGCTGCTCGAGGACCGCTGCGGCGAGGCCGATCGCCGCCATCGAGTCGCGGGGCGACGGCTCCGCCAGGACGTTCTCGGCCGGGAGCCCCGGGAGCTGGGTGCGCGCGGCGGCGACGTGCCGGTCCCCGGTGACGAGGACCACGCCCTGCTCCCCCGCGAGCGGGACGAGCCGGTCGACCGTCGCCTGGAGCAGCGAGCGGCCCGAGCCGGTGAGGTCGAGGAGGAACTTGGGCGAGCCCGCGCGCGAGAGCGGCCACAGCCGCGTGCCCGCCCCTCCCGCCGGGACGACGGCGTGGAAGCCGGGGATCGGCGACGCGGCCGCGGCGGACGAGGGGTGAGGCGAAGAGGCCATGGGGGCAGCATAGTGAGGCGCGCAGTTCCCCCGCGGGCTGTGGGATCAGTCACAAACCCCCCGCGCAGGGCCGTTCCGCCGCCCCGGGCGGTCCGCATCATGACGCCGATGTCACTATGGTGGAAGCCCAGAGACCGATGCCGACGACGGTCCCGCGGTCCGGACTGAGGGAGTTCCGGGCCACGTCCGGAACGTGACATCTCCCCCTGATCTCGCCACAGGAGGCCCCCAAAGTGCCCAGTGCACCAGCTGGCACGCTCTACCGCGGCCGTGAAGGCATGTGGTCGTGGGTCGCGCATCGCGTGACCGGCGTGCTCATCTTCTTCTTCCTGCTCGTCCACGTGCTCGACACGGCGCTCGTCCGGGTGTCGCCCGAGGCCTACAACGCCGTCATCGGGACGTACCAGACGCCGATCATGGGCCTGGGCGAGGCGGGACTGGTCGCGGCCATCGTGTTCCACGCCTTCAACGGCATCCGCATCATCCTCGTCGACTTCTGGGCCAAGGGCCCGCGGTACCAGCGCACCATGCTCTGGATCGTCGTCGGCCTGTTCGTCGTGACGATGGCCGGCTTCCTGCCGCGTCACCTCATGAACGTCTTCGGAGGGGGGCACTGATGTCGACCACGACCACGGCCTCGGCGGTAGCGAGCCCGCGCGACCCGTACAAGCGCCGCAAGGCCACGCGCAGCAACTACGAGCTGTACAGCTGGATCTTCATGCGCGCCTCCGGCGTCGTGCTGATCGTCCTCATCTTCGGGCACCTCTTCGTCAACCTCATGGTGGGCGAGGGCGTGCACGCGATCGACTTCGGCTTCGTCGCCGGCAAGTGGGCCTCGCCGTTCTGGCAGATCTGGGACCTGCTCATGCTGTGGCTGGCCATGTTCCACGGCACCAACGGCGTCCGCACGATCATCAACGACTACGCCGAGCGTGACGGCACTCGCCTCGTCCTCAAGCTCGCGCTGTACCTCGCGTTCACGATCGTCACGGTCCTCGGCACGCTCGTGATCTTCACGTTCGACCCGTGCCCCGCGAACGCGCCGGCCGAGCTGCTCGCGTCGTTCTGCACGGCCTGAGCACACCCCGCAACTCGCCCCCGTCTTCACGCTCCACCCGGCTCTCTCCCAGGAGGCATCGACCCCGATGCAAACCCATCAGTACGACGTCGTCATCGTCGGCGCAGGCGGCGCCGGGATGCGCGCGGCGCTGGAGTCGTCCGGCAAGGTCCGCACGGCCGTCATCTCCAAGCTCTACCCCACGCGCTCGCACACGGGCGCCGCGCAGGGCGGCATGTGCGCCGCCCTCGCGAACGTGGAGGAGGACAACTGGGAGTGGCACACGTTCGACACGGTCAAGGGCGGCGACTACCTCGTCGACCAGGACGCCGCGGAGATCATGGCGAAGGAGGCCATCGACGCGGTCCTCGACCTCGAGCGCATGGGCCTGCCCTTCAACCGCACCCCCGAGGGCCGCATCGACCAGCGCCGGTTCGGCGGGCACACCCGCAACCACGGCGAGGCCGCGGTGCGCCGCTCCTGCTACGCCGCGGACCGCACCGGCCACATGATCCTCCAGACGCTCTACCAGCAGTGCGTCAAGCAGGACGTCGAGTTCTTCAACGAGTTCTACGTGCTCGACCTCATCACCGACCACGACCTGTCCACGGGCGAGATCCCCGACGGCGAGACCGTCACCGCGACCGGTGTCGTCGCCTACGACCTCGCGACCGGCGAGATCCACGTCTTCCAGGCGAAGGCGATCATCTTCGCCACCGGCGGCGCGGGCAAGATCTTCAAGACGACGTCCAATGCGCACACGCTCACGGGCGACGGCATGGCTCTCGCGTACCGCCGCGGCCTCCCGCTGGAGGACATGGAGTTCTTCCAGTTCCACCCGACGGGCCTCGCGGGCCTCGGCATCCTGCTGTCCGAGGCCGCGCGCGGCGAGGGAGGCATCCTCCGCAACGCCGACGGCGAGCGGTTCATGGAGCGCTACGCCCCGACGATCAAGGACCTCGCACCGCGCGACATCGTCGCCCGGTCGATGGCGAACGAGGTCCGCGAGGGCCGCGGCGCCGGGCCGAACAAGGACTACGTCCTGCTCGACCTCACGCACCTCGAGCCCGCGCACATCGACGCGAAGCTCCCGGACATCACCGAGTTCGCCCGGACCTACCTGGGCATCGAGCCGTACACCGAGCCCGTGCCCGTGTACCCCACCGCGCACTACGCGATGGGCGGCATCCCGACCAACGTCGAGGCCGAGGTCCTGCGCGACAGCCACAACGTCGTCAAGGGCCTCTACGCCGCCGGCGAGGTCGCGTGCGTGAGCGTCCACGGCTCCAACCGCCTCGGCACCAACTCGCTGCTCGACATCAACGTCTTCGGCAAGCGTGCCGGCCGCACGGCCGCCGCGTACGCCGCGACGGCGTCGTACACCGAGCTCCCGGAGAACCCCGCCGCGGCGGTGATCGCGCAGCTCGAGGAGATGCGCAACCGCCCCGACGGCGAGCGCGTCGCGGACGTGCGCAAGGCCCTCCAGGAGACGATGGACGCCAACGCCCAGGTGTTCCGCACCGGCGAGTCGCTCAACCAGGCCCTCGCGGACATCCGCGACCTCCAGAAGCGGTACAAGAACGTCTCGGTCCAGGACAAGGGTCGACTGTTCAACACCGACCTGCTCGAGGCCATCGAGCTCGGGTTCCTCCTGGACATCGCCGAGGTCACCGTCGTCGCGGCCATCAACCGCAAGGAGTCGCGCGGCGGCCACTACCGCGAGGACTTCCCGGACCGCGACGACGCCAACTACATGCTGCACACGATGGCGTACCGCCGCCCCACGTCGGCCAGCGACGTCGCCGACGGTCACGTCGCCGGCTACTTCGACCACGTCGAGGCGTTCGACGGCTACAAGGTCGCCCTGGGCTCCAAGCCCGTCACCCAGACCCGGTACGAGCCCATGGAGCGGAAGTACTGATGACTGCCACACTCGAGAGCCCCGCCCCCGAGGCCAAGGCCGGCGAGATCCCCTCGTTCGAGGTCACGCTCCGCATCCGCCGCTACTCCCCCGAGTCGGAGCACGGCGAGGACGCGTACTGGGACGAGTTCACCGTCCTGGCCCACGGCACGGACCGCGTGCTCGACGCGCTGCACAAGATCAAGTGGGAGCACGACGGCTCGCTCACGTTCCGCCGCTCGTGCGCGCACGGCGTGTGCGGGTCCGACGCGATGCGCATCAACGGGCGCAACCGCCTCGCGTGCAAGACGCTGCTGAAGGACGTCAACCCCGACAAGCCCATCACGGTCGAGCCCATCAAGGGCCTGCCCGTGGTCAAGGACCTCGTCGTGGACATGGAGCCCTTCTTCGCGTCCTACCGCGAGATCATGCCGTTCCTCATCACGTCCGGGAACGAGCCCAGCAAGGAGCGCCTCCAGTCCGCCGAGCAGCGCGAGCGCTTCGACGACACCACCAAGTGCATCCTGTGCGCGGCGTGCACGTCGTCGTGCCCCGTGTTCTGGACCGACGGCCAGTACTTCGGCCCCGCCGCGATCGTCAACGCGCACCGGTTCATCTTCGACAGCCGCGACGAGGGCGCCACGCAGCGCCTCGAGATCCTCAACGACAAGGAGGGCGTGTGGCGCTGCCGCACGACCTTCAACTGCACCGAGGCCTGCCCGCGCGGCATCGAGGTCACGAAGGCGATCCAGGAGGTCAAGCGCGCGATGATCACGCGCGCCTTCTGACCCCCCGCATGTCCCGCACGCAGGGCGCCGACCGTCACGGTCGGCGCCCTGCGTCGTCCCACCCCGGCTCGGGCGCGCGGCTCGGCGCCGCACGCGTCGGTCGGCTAGGTTCCGCGCGGGAGGCGGGCCCGACGGACCCCGCGGACGATCGGGCTCCAGGGCTTGCCGGACCCCTGGCCGGCACGGAGAAGCTCCTCCGTCGACGCGGTCACGGCGACGGAGCCCCCGGCCTCCTCGGTCGCCGCGTGCCGGGCGACCCGCACGTGCCGGGCGTCGGTCGTGGAGGTCCCGTCGACGACGGGGAGCTCGGGGCGGCCGTCACGGGCGTGCCGAGGGCCGTCGGGCTCGGGGTCGGGCGGGCGGGGCGGGTCCGCCATCCACGCGCACACCGCGAGGAGGATGCGCGCGGTGAAGTTGACGAGGACGAGGAGCGTGACGAGGACGGCGAAGGACGCGAGGAGCGCGTTCCGGCTGGCGCTGCCGGCGACGAACGACGACCCGAGGTAGCGGAGCACCCCGAACGCGACGGCGGCGGTGAGCGACCCGACGAGGAGGTCGCGGCGGCGTACGTGGACGCCCGCCAGGAGCGTGACCACCACGACGACGACCAGGGCGTCGAGCAGGATGCTCACCACCAGGCCGGCCCCGGTGACGAGGATCGCGGGTCCGCCGGAGAGCCCGAGCGCCTCCAGGAGCTGGTAGCCGATCGAGGAGACGGCGATGCTCGCGACGGCGGAGACGAGCATGCTCAGCGCCAGGAGGAAGAAGCCGAGGAGGGCGCGCGCCCGGGCGAGGACGGGGCTCTGGCCGACGTCGCTGACGCCGAACATCGTCCGGACGGCGCCGCGCAGGTGGTACATGAAGGAGACGACGGAGAAGAGGAGCACGACGCCGGCGACGATGCTCGTGACGCTCAGACCGGGCGGGAGGAGGAGGTCGTCGGGGTCGATCACGCCCTTCTCCCCGTCGACCGCGATGAGGCCGGGGACGAGCTCGTTGATCTCGCCGAACACGGCGTCCATGAGCTCCTGGCTCCCGCCGAGGACCTGCATGAAGACCGTGTAGCCGATCGTCAGCGCGGCGAAGAGGGAGAACAGGGCCGAGTAGGCGATGCCGCCGCACAGCAACGCACCGCGGGAGTAGAGGTAGCGGTAGGTCGCGCGACCGGGACGGCTGTCCTTCCACCACTCGACGAGCGTCTCCACGCGCTCCCTCGTGCGCCGGACGACGCTGGGGGCGGCGGAAGGGGGCGACGTCACGCCCCGAACCTTACGAGGCGGTCGCGGTCCCGGCATCCGCGGTGAGCGGGAAGACCTGCTCCGGACGCCACACGCCGTCGTCGCCGTGCTCGTAGAGGGAGAACCCGGCGACCTCGAACCGCGCCTCGTAGGTGGCCATCTCGTCGAACGCGGCGTCGAGCGCGGCGTCCGGCACCTCGTGCGCGACGGTCACGTGCGGGTGGTAGTTGAACCGGAGGTCCTGGGCGAGCGGACCGGTACGGATGGTGCTCTCCAGGTGCTCGCACTCGGCGATGCCCTCGACCACCTGGATGAAGACCACGGGTGAGATCGGCCGGAAGGTGGCGCTACCGCGCAGGTGGACCCGGAACGGTGCGGCGGTGGCGGCGACCGCGGTGAGGTGCGCCCGTGCCGCGTCGAGCTCGGCCGGGTCGAGCACCGTCGGCCCGAGGAGCGTGACGTGGGGCGGGATCGACCGTGCGAGCGGGTCGCCGAACCGTGCGCGCGCGTCCTGGAGCTGCGTCGCGAAGGGTTCGGGCACCTCGATCGCGATGCCGATCCGCACCTGGTCCGGCCCACGCTCCGGGAGGTTCACGCGGTCGGCCCTCCGACGGGCAGGAGGCCGACGCGGTCGTAGATGCGCGCGAGCGTCCCGGCGGCGATGTCGCGCGCCTTCTGGGCGCCCCGCGCGAGCACCGCGTCGAGCTCCGCAGGGTCGGCGAGATACGTGTTGGCGCGCTCCTGGAACGGCACGAGGAAGTCGACCACGACGTCCGCGAGGTCGACCTTGAGCCGCCCGTACCCCTGGCCGTCGTACTCGGCAGCGATCGCCTCGACGTCGCGGCCCGTGAGCGCGGAGTAGATGGTGAGGAGGTTGGACACGCCGGGCTTGGCGACCGGGTCGTACCGGATCTCGGTGTCCGAGTCCGTCGCGGCGGACCGGATCCGCTTCGCGGCGACCTTCGGGTCCTCCAGGAGCCAGATGACGCCCTTGCCGTTCGACGACGACTTGCTCATCTTCGCCGTCGGTTCCTGAAGGTCGTAGATCTTCGCGACCGAGCGCACGATGTGGGCCTCGGGCACGACGGCGGTCCCGTCGCCGAAGCGGGCGTTGAGGCGCTCCGCGAGGTCACGGGTGAGCTCGAGGTGCTGGCGCTGGTCCTCCCCGACCGGCACGAGGGCCGCGTCGTACAGCAGGATGTCCGCCGCCATGAGGACGGGGTAGGTGAACAGTCCCACGGTCGTGCCGTCGGCACCCTGCTTCGCGGACTTGTCCTTGAACTGGGTCATGCGACCGGCCTCGCCGAAGCCCGTCTGGCAGGACAGCACCCAGGAGAGCTCCGCGTGCTGCGGCACGTGCGACTGCACGAACAGTGCGGACCGCTCCGGGTCGACACCGCCGGCGAGGTACTGCGCCGCCGTGCGGCGTGTGCGCTCGCGCAGACGCTCCGGGTCAGGGTTGACCGTCAAGGCGTGGAGGTCGACGACGCAGTACAGCGCGTCGTAGGAGTCCTGGAGCGCGACCCACTGGCGCAGGGCACCGATGTAGTTCCCGAGCTGGAGCGAGTCCTCCGTGGGCTGCATGCCGGAGAGGATCCGGGGCTTGGTGCTCGTCGGGTTCCCGGTCGCCTGCGTGGTCTCCCGGACCGGTGCCGGACCGGTGTGCGTCGCCTCGATGGACATTGCCCCATTCTGACAGGTGGTACCTCGCCGGAACGAATCGCTGCCCGTCGCGCGGGCGGTCGGCGACGGCCTCAGGTGGCCTCGTCGTCGAACGGCGCCGGGCCGCCCTGCGGCACGGACGAGGCGGCCGGAGGCGGGGGCGGGGCGACCCGCTCGCGCACGGGCTCGTCGTCGAGGAGCGCCTCGCGCACGATCCGGCGCGGGTCGTACTGGCGGGGGTCGAGCTTCGACCAGTCGACGTCCCCGATCTCGTCCCCGATCTCGGCGTCCACGCGGGCCTTGGCGTCCCGCAGGTACCCGCGGGCGGACCGGACGAACGACCCGAGCTGCTCCGCGTAGCGCGGCAGACGCTCAGGACCGATGACGACGACCGCCACGACGAGGAGCACGACGAACTCGGCTCCGTTGATCCCGAACACGCCGACAGACTACTCGCTCGTGGCCTCGTCGAGGACGACGCGGACGTCGCGCTCCCGGTCGCCCGTGCGGACCCGCAGGGTCACGGCGTCCCCCGGAGCCTTCGCCCGGATGGCGACGATGAGCTCGTCCGACTCCGTGACGGGCCGGTCGTCGATGGAGAGGATCACGTCCCCGGGCCGGATCCCCGCGGCGTCGGCCGGTCCGTCGGGCGTCACCGCGGGGTTGCCGGCCTGGGCCTGCGTCGAGACCTGCACGCCCTCGCCCTGGTACCCCTGGTCGAGCAGCACGCCGATCACCGGGTACGTCGCGACGCCGTCGGCGATGAGCTGCTCCGCGGTCCGGCGCGCCTGGTTGGACGGGATGGCGAAGCCGAGCCCGATGCTCCCGGTCGCCGACTGGCTGCCCGGGGGCTGCGCGATGGCGGAGTTGATGCCCACGACCTCGCCGCGCCCGTTGACGAGCGGGCCTCCGGAGTTGCCGGGGTTGATCGCCGCGTCGGTCTGGATCGCGTTGATGAACGCGGTCTCGGCCGCGGCTCCGGCCTGGACCGGCCGGTTGAGCGCGCTGATGATGCCCGTGGTGACGGTCCCGTTCAGGCCCAGCGGGGCGCCGACGGCGACCACGGGATCCCCGACGACGACGTCGTCGGAGTCGCCGAGCGCGAGCGGCGTGAGCCCCGTGTCCTCGACCTTGACCACCGCGAGGTCGTAGTCGACGGTCCGCCCGACCAGCTCGGCCGGGCTCTCGTGCCCGTCGGAGAACAGCACGACGACGTCCCCGCCGTCGGCGGCCGACGCGACCACGTGGTTGTTCGTGAGGATGTACCCGTCCTCGCGGAGGACGAAGCCGGACCCCGTGGCGACGCCGTCGGTCCCGCGGACCTGGAGCGAGACGACGCTCGGCAGCACCGTGGCGGCGATGTCCGCCACCGAGCCCGCAGGGCGGTCGGCCCCCGGCTCGACGCTGGCGGGCGGAAGGGCCGACGTGTAGGCGCCGGGCGAGTCCTGCCCGAGGAGCCGGTCGGCCGCGACCCCGCCCAGCGCGCCCGCCACGAGGGCGAGCACGGCGACGCCCGCCACCACGGCGGGACGCAGCCCGCGCCCGGGCGGCGGGCCGGCAGCGCCCCGCGGGACCCCGACGAGCGTGGGGTCGACCGACCCGCCGGGTCGCGTCGGCGCCGACACCGGCTCGGGCTCGCCGAACGAGCGCAGGGTCTGCCACGGGTCTGCAGGCCCCGCCGCGCCAGTCGGCCCCGCGACGGGGACCGGCGGCTGCGGGGCCGCGCTCGAGGGCGGGACGGTCGCGCCCGGCGGGGGCGGGACCGGGCCGGGCCCGACCGGCGCCGACGGCGGGACGGGCGGCACGCTGCGGTACGCCGACGGCGGTGCGAACGGGTTCCGTGCGGCGTCGGGCGCCCCGGCATGCTCCGGGCCGGACTGAGGGCCGGTCTGGGGGTCGGTCATGAGGTGCCGAGCGCTCCTGTCATGGTCGTCCAGCCCCGGGAGATGCGCGCCGGGACCCCGGCATCGTAGTCACGCGCCGGGAAGGCCGCCACGAGGGCGGCGAGCGTCTCCCGCTCGGTGTCGGCGACGACGTCGATCACGGTGTCGCCGGACTGCCAGACCACGTGCCACGGTTCCTCGGACAGCACGTGCACCCGGCGGTCGCCGACGTCCCACGTCTCCGCGCCCGCGAGCGCGGCGGTGTCCAGGAGACCCGACTGCTCGCGCACCACGGCCTCGCCGCCCGGCGCCTCGAGGTCGATCTCGACGGTGCCGCGGGCCGCGTCGTCCCGGACGTCGACGACGCTGAAGCCCTCCGGGAGCGCCGTGGGGCAGGTCCAGCCCTTGTCGTCGAGCGCCGCGAGCGCCGCGGTGCCGTCGAGAGCGGCTCCCTCGCCCTCGGCCTGGTCCGCCGTGCGCACCCCTCCCACGACGAGCGCCCCGGTGGCTCGGGGCGCTGCCTGTGCCAGCACGCTGAGCGGGTCGCTGCGGTGGAGCTCCGGGGTGACGAGCGGGCTCTCCCCCAGCGCGAAGAGGCCGACCGCCGCGACGCCGACCCCCCCGACGACGAGACCGACGACCCGGCGACGCACCGCTCCCCGGCGCACCTCCCCGCTCCACGCACCGCGCGGAAGCGGGACCGGCTGCGTCCAGGGGTCGCCCGTCACGGGCGCCGAGCGGAGCGGGTCGCCGTCGGTCGAGGGGATCTGGGCCGACAGGGCGAGCAGGCGCGCCGCGAGGTCGGGTGCGGGCTCGACCGGGCCGGCGCTGCTCAGGGCCCGCCGGGCGGCGCGCGCCGCAGACAGCTCGGCGGCGCACCGCGGGCAGCACGCCACGTGCTCGAGCGCACGCTCCGCCTCGGCGGGCGTGAGCTGCCCGTCGACGAGAGCGGAGAGGCGGGAGCCGAGGTGCGTCACGCCACCCCCCGGGCGGCCACGGGTGTCGGGACGTCGTCCGACGCCGGGCGGTCCGCGGGGTCGCGGTGCGGCAGCGCGGCGCGGAGCTGGGACCGCGCGCGGTGGATGCGGGAGCGGACCGTGCCGAGCTTGATCCCCAGCGTCACGGCGATCTCCTCGTAGGACAGGCCCTCGATGTCGCACAGCACGACCGCGGCCCGGTACTCGGGCGAGAGCGCGTCGAGCGCGCGCTGGACGTCGTGGTCGAGGTTGGCGTGCTCGAAGCCGCGCTCCGGCTGGGCCTCGGAACGGGCCGGGTACTGCCCGTCGTCGTCGCCCATGGCCTCCATGCGGATGCGCTGCTTGCGCCGGACCTGGTCGAGGAAGAGGTTCGTCGTGATGCGGTGCAGCCAGCCCTCGAACGTGCCGGGGGTATAGCTGGACAGCGAGCGGAACACCCGGACGAACGTCTCCTGCGTGAGGTCCTCGGCGTCGTGCCGGTTCCCGGTCAGGCGGTACGCGAGCCGGTACACGCGCGCCGAGTGCTCGCGGACGATCTCGTCCCACGACGGCGGCACCCACGCGCTCCCGTCCTGCGTCACGTGCGTGCTGGTTCCCGGTCGTGCGTCGTCCACGTCGTCCATCGTCCCAGAAGAACGCCCGGCACCGTCCCGGTGTTCCCCCTCTCGCGCGGGACGTGCGCGCGACGTCCACGGCCCGTGCACACACGCGCGGCGCGGGAGCGGGCCGCCGTGGGAGGGGCCGGGTACGATCCGAGACAGCGCACCGCCAGGGGAACCCTCCCCGGGGCGCAGGCGCGGACGACGGACCACCAGGAGGCACCGATCACCAGCGACGTCGGCACCCACCGCAGCGCGAAGGCGGCGAGCTGGGTGTACAGCGAGGAGTTCGTCCCCGAGGACGAGGTCCTCCTGCGTGCGCGCGACCGAGCCGCCGAGCTCGGCTGCCCGACGGTGCTCCCCGGCGTGGGGGCGGTGCTCCAGGTGCTCGCGGCGTCGCTGGCCGCCCGCGCGGTGGTCGAGATCGGCACCGGCACGGGCGTGGCGTCGCTCTGGCTCCTGCGCGGCATGCCGGCCGACGGCGTGCTGACGACGATCGACGTCGAGGTCGAGCACCAGCGCGCGGCCAAGGAGGCCTTCGCGGAGGAGGGCGTGCCCTCGGCGCGGACCCGCACCATCCCGGGTCGCGCGAGCGAGGTCCTCCCCCGGCTCACCGACGGCGCCTACGACCTCGTCCTCGTGGGCGCGGACAAGCACAGCTATCCCGAGTACGTCGAGCAGGGCCTGCGCCTGCTGCGCCCGGGCGGCGTGCTCGCGGTCGACGGCGCGCTCTCGCACGACCGGGTCGCCGACCCGGCGCGGCGCGACGAGGTGACGACGATCGTCCGCGAGGTCGGCCGGTCGCTGCGGTCGGACGAGCGCGTCCTGCCCGCGCTGCTCCCGAGCGGCGACGGCCTGCTGCTCGCCGTGCGCCGCTGAGACGTCCCGGCGGGCGAGGGACTCGACGGTCAGAGCCGGTCGAGCGCCTCGAGGAGGAGCCTGGCACCGTATCCCGTGGCCCCGGCGACGACCTCGTGCCGGTCGGCGGTCGCCCGTGCGGGTCCGGCGATGTCGAGGTGCGCCCAGGGCACGTCCCCGACGAACTCGCGCAGGAACAGCGCGGCCGTGATCGACCCGCCGCCCGGGCTCTCGACGGGCACGTGCCGCAGGTCGGCGACGTCGGAGCGCAGCGCGTCCGCGTAGTCCTCGACGAGCGGCATGCGCCACACCCGCTCGCCGGTGGAGAGCGCGGCGTCCTCCAGGGCGTCGGCGACGGCGTCGTCCGTCGCGAACAGCGCGCCGTGCCCGCGGCCCAGGCCGAGGCTCGCCGCGCCGGTGAGGGTCGCGACGTCGACGAGCACGTCGGGCGCGAGCTCGGCCACGGCGTACGCGACGGCGTCGGCGAGGACGAGACGGCCCTCCGCGTCGGTGTTCGCCACCTCGACCGTCCGGCCCGACCAGGTGCGCAGCACGTCCCCCGGGCGGTACGAGGCGGCGCCCACGTGGTTCTCGGCCAGCGGGAGCACCGCGGTGACCCGGCGGTCGGAGCGGGCGCGGGCAGCACCGAGCACGACCGCGAGCGCGACGGCCGCGCCCGCCATGTCGGTCTTCATCGGCACCATCGCCTCGCGCGGCTTGATGGAGAGTCCGCCGGTGTCGTACGTGATGCCCTTGCCGACGACGACCACGTGCCGGACGTCGGCACCGGCACCCGCAGGGAGGACCCCGTGGTCCGCCGGGTCGTAGGTGACGGTCACGAGGCGCGGTGGTCGTGCCGAGCCCGCACCTACGGCCAGGATCGCCCCGAAGCCCTCCGTGCCGAGCTCGGCGGGGCCGCGGACGGCCGTGTCCAGCCCGATCGCGTCGGCCAGCTCGACCGCGCGGTCGGCGAACCACGCCGGGTCCTTGACGTCGGACGGGACGTTGGCGAGGTCGCGGACCAGCCAGGTCGCCGCCGCAGCGCGGTGCGCGGCCTCGATCGGCGCCGTGACGTCGGGCCGGTCCTCGGGCGCGAGCAGGACGAGCTGCTCCGCGGCCGCCTCGGTCGCGGACGGTGAAGCCCCGCTCTGCCGGGGCTGGTCGTACGCGGCGAGCAGGTAGCCCTCGACGAACGCGCGGACCGCGTCGGGACCCGCGTCGGCGGTGGCGGCGCTGACGACGCGCTCCAGGCCGCGCGCCGCACGAGCGAGGGCCGCACCGGCGCGCCGCAGGTCCGACGCCGTCCCGCCGCCGACCCCGAGCAGCAGGATCCGCGGGGGCAGGCCCGCCCAGGGGAGCCGCGCCCCCGACCCCGCGTGCGCGCGCGGCAGGTCGACGCGCACGACCTCGCCGGACGCACCACGGAAGCTCCGCCCGCCCGCACGCTCGGCGAGCTCCGCGAGGTCGACGCCGTACCGCACCGTCGCGTCGACGGTGCCGGCACGAGGCTGCAAGCCGTCCTCGGCCTCGCGCGGAGGCGCGACGGCCACGACGACCGCGTCGACCTGCGCGTCGTCGAGGAGTGCCGCATCGCTCAGAGCGCCCCGGGCACCGACCACCTCGGGCAGCGTGCGCGGCAGCCCGGGGAGACCGGAGGCCCGGCGCTCACGTGCGGGCAATCAGCCCACCACGGCCTGGAGCGCCTCACCCAGCTCGCTGGCCTCGGTCGCGTTGAGCTCGACCACCAGGCGTCCGCCACCCTCGAGCGGGACCCGCATGACGATGCCTCGCCCTTCCTTGGTGACCTCCAGCGGCCCGTCACCCGTCCGCGGCTTCATCGCAGCCATCGATGGCACTCCATTTCCGTTGTCCCGAGTCCACCCCGCACGCGCGAGGAGGGGCGTCCGACCTCGGACGACGCCCGGGGACAGTCTAGTTCACCCGTACCGACATCCCGGGCGTCCGGGTCACGGCGGCCAGCCGGACGGCGGGACGAGCCGCCAGAGCGACCACACCCACCACACCTGACCCGCGACGCCGGCGACGGTCACGGCGGCCAGCCACAGACGAGACCGCGTCCATCCGACGGTCATCGCCGCGAGCGGGAAGGCGAGCAGCAGGAACCGCACGAGCGACGTGCCGGGCTGGATCGCCGCGACCAGGTAGGCGAGGTACGCGCCGGACCACGCGTGCATCTCCGGTCCGAGCCGCGCCGCGCCGGGGTTGAGCACGAGGGCGGCCGTCGCGAGCAGCACGAGCACGAGGACCCACGGGCCGGCGTCGCCCATCAGCCAGCGCGACACGTCGACCCACGGGACGACCGGCACGACCTCCGCTCCGCCGCGCCACGCCTCCTGCGTGCGGAAGTACCCCTGGTGCACGCCCGTGACGACGCTGCACGCCCACGGCCACACGAACCCGCTCGCCAGGGCGACGGCGAGGAGACCGCTCACCCGCGCGGCGTCGGGCCCGCGCAGGTCGCCGCGCCGCCAGCGCACGATCCCGTGCCACAGGACGACCGCCGCCATCGGCAGCGCGACGGCGCGGGAGAAGCCGAGGAGGACGACGACGAGCGTGGCCCACCCGTAGCGGCGCCGCGCCAGCAGCAGGAGCGCCGACGCCACGAGGAGGAGCGCGAGGGACTCCGTGTACGCGACCTGGAGGACGGGGCTGGACGGGAAGACGCTCACGAGCAGGACGGTCGCCAGCGGCAGGCCCGGCCTGCGCTCGACGGCCGCGGCGCCCGCCGTCGCGACCAGCCGGTGGATCACGAGGACGGCGCCGGCACCGCACACGAGCGCGACCGTGGGCGCGAGCACGTCCCACCCCAGACCGGTGACGGCGTCGAGGGCACGGACGAGCGCCGGGAAGAGCGGGAAGAAGGCCCAGACGTTCTGCTCGACGGCGCCGTCGGGACCCACGGGGAGCGTGTCGGGGTAGCCGGACGCGTAGATCTGCTCGTACCAGCTCGCGTCCCACATGCGCGCGACGTACGGCAGGTACGACGGCGCGGCGTCCGTCCAGGGGTTCGCCTCCTGGGACCTCGCGACGACGAGGAGGATCACCGCGCTCACCGCGCGCGCGAGGCCGTACACCGCGAGGACCTGCACCCACCACGGCCACGAGGTCGGGCGGAGCAGCCGCGGACGCTCGCCCGGACCGGCCGCGACGCGCCGCGTGGTCACGCGAGGCCCCGCAAGGCGACCGCCGGAGGGATCTCGTCGCGCACCGCGGCGACGAGGTCCAGGACGCGCCGGGTCGCCGCGACGTCGTGCGCGCGGAAGACGCGCGCGCCGAGCCACGCGGCGAGGGCCGTCGCGGCGAGGGTGCCCTCCAGCCGCTCGTCGGCCGGGAGGTCGAGCGTCTCGCCCACGAAGTCCTTGCGGGACAGCGCCATGAGGAGCGGGAACCCGAGGCCTGCGAGGACCTCTGTCCGACGCAGGAGGTGCAGGGAGTGCCACGTGTTCTTGCCGAAGTCGTGCGTGGGGTCGACGAGGACCGACGCCCGCGGGACCCCGCACGCGACCGCCCGCTCGGCCGCCGTACGGAGGGTCGCCACCACGTCCTGGACGACGCCGTCGCGCGGGTCCGCGGCGCCGGGCCGGGCGGGGTACGCGACGCGGAACGGGTCGGTGCGAGGAGTCGCGCCCCCCGTGTGCGAGCACACCACCCCGACGCCGTGCTCGCCCGCGACCTCGACCAGGCGGGGGTCGTGGCCCGCCCACGTGTCGTTGATGAGGTCGGCGCCCGCGAGCGCCGCCTCGTGCGCCACCTCGGCCCGCCACGTGTCGACGCTCACGAGCAGGTCGGGGAACTCCGCACGGACCCGCGCCACGAAGGGCACGACGCGACGGACCTCCTCGTCGGGCGTCACCACGGGACCGACGCCTGCCCGCACTCCCCCCACGTCGAGGATCTCGGCGCCCTGGACGACAGCGCGCTCGACCGCCGCGAGCGCGTCCCGGTCGTCGAGCTGGCGCGCGCCCGCGTAGAACGAGTCGTCGGTGCGGTTGACGATCGCCATCACCGCGGGCCGCTCGAGGACCCGCCCGCGCAGCACGAGCGACGTGCCACGAGGTGGGACCCCGAGGGGAGGCAGCGGTTCGGGTGCGTCGTCGGAGTGCCCGCCCGACGGCTCCGCGGGCGCGTCGGGGGCGGGTGGGGTCATCGCGCCGCGGCCCTCAGCTCGCGTCGCCGGCCTGCGCCCGGGCGAGCTCCTCGGTGGCCTCGAGCTCCTCGGCGCGCAGCTCGGCGCCGCGGTCGCACACGTACTCGACGGCCTCGGCGGGGTCGTCGCACAGGTGGACGAGGTCGAGGTCGTGCGCGCTGATCATGCCGCGTCCGGCGACCGCCGTGCGGGCCCACTCGAGCAGCCCGCTCCAGTAGTCCGTGCCGACGAGCGCCACCGGGAACTCGGTGATCTTGTGCGTCTGGACGAGCGTGAGGGCCTCGAACAGCTCGTCGAACGTGCCGAACCCACCCGGGAGGACGACGAAGCCCTGCGCGTACTTGACGAACATCGTCTTGCGGGCGAAGAAGTAGCGGAAGTTCACGCCGAGGTTCACGTACCGGTTCATGCCCTGCTCGAACGGGAGCTCGATGCCCAGACCGATCGACAGCCCGCCCGCCTCGGACGCGCCCTTGTTGGCCGCCTCCATGATGCCCGGGCCCCCGCCCGTGATGACGGCGAAGCCCTCGTCGACGAGGCGACGGCCGACGTCCTCGGCGAGCGCGTAGTCCGGGTGGTCCGGCTTGGTCCGGGCCGACCCGAACACCGACACGGCCGGGCCGACCTCCGCCAGCGCGCCGAAGCCCTCGACGAACTCGCTCTGGATGCGCATCACGCGCCACGGGTCCGAGTGGACCCAGTCCGCGCTGCCCCCCGTGTCGAGGAGGCGCTGGTCCGTCGTCTGGCGGGGGATCTGGTCCCCGCGCAGCAGCACCGGCCCCTTGCGGTACCCCGTCCCCGCCTGGGGCAGGCCGTCGTCGGAACCCTGGTCACGCACCGTGTCGCTCATGGTCACGAGCCTAAGCCGCAGGGGTGGCCGTGAGCCACGCACGCAGCGCGTCGCGGCACAGCGCGAGCTCGCCGACCGGGCAGCGCTCGTCGTCCTTGTGCGCGAGCAGCGGGTCCCCCGGGCCGAAGTTCACCGCGGGGACGCCCAGCTCGGCGAAGCGCGCGACGTCGGTCCAGCCGTACTTCGGCGCCGGCGCGCCGCCCGTGACGCCCAGCACCGCGGCGGCGAAGTCCGCGGCGAGCGGGTCGTCGAGCCCTGGTCGCGCGCCCGCTGCGACGTCGGTGAGGACGACCTCGAAGCCGGCGAAGAGCTCGCGCACGTGCTGCTCCGCCTCGACGACCGTGCGCGAGGGCGCGAACCGGAAGTTCACCGTGACGACGCACTCGTCCGGCACGACGTTGCCCGCGATCCCCCCGGCGATGCCGACCGCGTTCATGCCCTCGCGGTAGACCAGACCGTCGACCTCGATCTGCTGCGGGACGTACGCGGCCAGGCGGTCGAGCACCTCGTGCGCCGCGTGGATCGCGTTGGCGCCCGTCCAGGAGCGCGCGGAGTGCGCCGCGACCCCGGGGACGCGCACGTCGACCCGCAGCGTGCCGTTGCACCCGCCCTCGAGACCGGCGGACGTCGGCTCGCCGAGGACCGCGAAGTCGGCCGCGAGCAGGTCGGGACGGTTGCGCGCGAGGCGCCCGAGCCCGTTGAGGTCGGACGCGACCTCCTCGTTGTCGTAGAACACCCACGTCACGTCCTGCGCCGGGGCGTCGAGCTCGGCCGCGAGCGCGAGCGCGACCGCGACGCCGCCCTTCATGTCGACCGTCCCACGGCCCCAGACCTCGGCGTGCGCACCCTCCCCCACGACTCGCGTGGGCAGGTTCGGCGGGTCCGTGAGGGGCACCGTGTCCAGGTGGCCCGCGACCACGACGCGCCGCTCCCGGCCGAGCGACGTGCGCGCGACCACCGTGTCGCCGTCGCGCACCACCTCCAGGTGCCGGTACGCACGCAGCGCCGTCTCGACCGCGTCCGCGAGCGTCCGCTCGTCGCCGCTCACCGACGGCGTGTCGCACACGGCGCGGAAGAGCGCGACGAGGTCGCCGCGGAGGTCGAGCACGGGCAGGGCTGCAGCGGTGGGAGAGGTCACGCCAGCACCCTACCGGCGGCGGATAGGGTGGGGCGCATGACTTCTGCGACCCCCGCGACCGCCCCCTCGGCGGCCGCGTCCGAGCCGCGTACGGCGTGGGGCTACGGCCTGGCGACCGTCACCGACGACGGCACGACCCTCGACGTCTGGTACCCGGCCCCGGCGCTCGGCGCCGCGCCGGCGGACACGACCGTGCCCGCCTCGCTCGACGCGCTCGCCGAGCGCGACGAGCTGCGGGGCGTGGACGTCGTCGTGGTCCGGACCGAGATCGACCTCGACGCCGCCCCCGCCGACACCGCCGACGCGTACCTGCGCCTCCACCTGCTCTCCCACCGCCTCGTCGCCCCGCACGGACAGAACCTCGACGGGCTCTTCGGCGTGCTGACGAACGTCGTCTGGACCAACCACGGCGCGTGCGCGGTCGACGGCTTCGAGGAGACGCGACTGCGCCTGCGCGCGACCGGGCAGACCGTGACGGTGTACGGCGTGGACAAGTTCCCGCGCATGGTCGACTACGTCGTCCCCTCGGGCGTCCGCGTCGCCGACGCCGACCGGGTCCGGCTCGGGGCCCACCTCGCTCCCGGCACGACCGTCATGCACGAGGGCTTCGTCAACTTCAACGCCGGGACGCTCGGCACGTCGATGGTCGAGGGCCGCATCTCGGCCGGCGTCGTCGTCGGCGACGGCTCGGACGTCGGCGGCGGCGCTTCGATCATGGGCACCCTCTCCGGGGGCGGCCGCGAGGTCATCTCCGTCGGGCAGCGCTCGCTCCTCGGCGCCAACGCGGGCCTGGGCATCCCCCTGGGCGACGACTGCGTCGTCGAGTCCGGCCTGTACGTCACCGCCGGGACCAAGGTGACCGTCGTCGGTCAGACGGACGCCGCGGGCGGGCCCCTCGTCGTCAAGGCGCGCGAGCTCTCCGGCCGCTCCGGCATCCTGTTCCGGCGCAACTCGCTCACCGGCGGCGTCGAGGCCGTGTCCCGCACCGGCGCCGGCGTCGAGCTCAACGCCGCGCTGCACGCGAACTGACCCACCACCGACGAGCCCGACGGCGTCCCGCATGACCACGACCCGAGCCTCCCGTCCCCGGGACCTGCCGGACGTCGGCCGTGCGCGCTCCCGGCGCCGCCCGCTCCGCACCGTCGCCACCCTCCTCACGGTGGCCGCGGTCGGGGTGGGCGGCGTCGTCGTCGCGCTCAACCGGCTCGACGACGAGACGCCCGTCGCGGAGCGGTGCGCCGCGACCGCGGACGGCCGCACGTGGTACCTGTCCGTCACGCAGGCGGACAACGCGGCGCTCGTCGCGGGCACCGCCGTGCGCCGCGGGCTCCCGGCCCGCGCCGCGACGATCGGGCTCGCCACCGCGCTCCAGGAGTCCCGGCTCGTCAACATCGACTACGGCGACCGCGACTCCGTCGGCCTGTTCCAGCAGCGTCCGTCCCAGGGCTGGGGCAGCGTCGAGCAGATCATGGACCCCGTGTACTCCGCCAACGCGTTTTACGACGTGCTCGAGACCGTCGAGGGGTACGAGGGCATGGAGGTCACCGTCGCGGCGCAGACCGTCCAGCGCTCCGCGTTCCCCGACGCGTACGCGCAGCACGAGCCCCGGTCGCGCGCCTGGGCCTCCGCGCTCACGGGTTGGTCGCCCGCCTCGCTGACGTGCGACCTCGCCCCCGTGGCCGCCACCGAGGTCCCCGCCGACGGCGACCCCGCGCAGCCGTTCCGAGACCGCCTGGCCCGCGACCTCGGCGACGGGGCCCAGGTGTCCCCGTCCGACGGCGGAGACGGGGGCACCGTGCAGGTCGACGCCTCGGGCCTGCCCGCCGCGGGCGAGGACGGCGGTCCGGACCGCGCCGCGTGGGCCGTCGCCCAGTGGGCCGTCGCCACCGCGAACGCGACGAACGTCGTCACCGTCGAGGTCGGTGACCGCCGCTGGTCCCGCGAGGACTCGACGTGGAGCCCGATCGACCCCGACGAGCTCGCCCCGCTCGACGCGGGTCTCCTCCGCGTCCACGTCGCCGTCCCCGACGAGGCGTGACCAGCCGCTACCGGAGACGACGGACGCCGCGCCACTCACCCCGTGGGGTGAGCGACGCGGCGTCCGGAGGAACGGGTGTCAGCGGTCGGAGACCGGGACGTAGTCGCGCTCGGTCTCGCCGACGTAGACCTGGCGCGGGCGGCCGATCTTGGTCTGCGGGTCCTTCATCATCTCGCGCCACTGCGCGATCCAGCCGGGCATGCGGCCGAGCGCGAAGAGCGGCGTGAACATCGCGGGCGAGAAGCCCATGGCCTTGTAGATGAGGCCCGTGTAGAAGTCGACGTTCGGGTAGAGCTTGCGCTCGATGAAGTAGTCGTCGTTGAGCGCGATCTCCTCGAGGCCCATGGCGATGTCGAGGAGCTGGTCCTTCTTGCCGAGGGTCGAGAGCACGGCGTCGGCGGACTTCTTGACGATCGCCGCGCGCGGGTCGTAGTTCTTGTAGACCCGGTGGCCGAAGCCCATGAGGCGGACGCCGTCCTCCTTGTTCTTCACCTTCTTCATGAAGGTGTCGACGTCGTACTCTGCGCCGGCGATCTTGTCGAGCATCGTCAGCACGGACTCGTTGGCGCCACCGTGCAGCGGGCCGGAGAGCGCGTTGACGCCCGCCGCGACGGAGGCGTAGAGGTTGGCGTGCGACGAGCCGACGACGCGGACGGTCGACGTCGAGCAGTTCTGCTCGTGGTCGGCGTGCAGGATGAGCAGCTTGTCGAGCGCGTCGACGACGACCGGGTCGGCCTCGTACTGCTGGTACGGCGTCGCGAACGTCATGCGCAGGAAGTCGTCGACGTAGCCGCGCGAGTAGTCGGGGTACAGCAGCGGCTCGCCGACGCGGCGACGGTGCAGGTAGGACGTGATGGTGCGCGACTTCGCGAGGAGCAGGACCGTCGCGAGCTCGACCGTCTCGTCGTCGAACGGGTCGAGCGACTCGGGGTAGAACGTCGACAGCGCGTTGATCGCGGACGAGAGCACGGCCATCGGGTGGGCGCCCCGCGGGAACGTCCCCATGAAGGTGCGGAAGTCCTCGTGCACCAGCGTGTGGCGGTTGACGCGCTCGACGAAGGCCTCGAGCGTCGCGGTGTCGGGCAGCTCGCCGTGGATGAGGAGGTACGCGACCTCGAGGAAGCTCGACTGCTCCGCGAGCTGCTCGATGGGGTACCCGCGGTACCGCAGGATGCCGGCGTCACCGTCGATGTAGGTGATGCTCGACTCGCACGACGCCGTGTTCATGAAGCCCGGGTCGACGGTCACGAGACCGGTCGACTTGAGCAAGGAGGACACGACGATGCCGTCGTTGCCGTCGGTCGCCGCGACCACGGGCAGGTCCTGCGCCTGGTCGTCGACGAGGAGGCGGACCTTCGCCTGCTGAGTGGTGGTCATGGTTCCCTTCCTGCTGCTGCTCGCGCCGTTGCCGCGCGGTCGACCGTACCCCGCTTCACCCGCACGTGACCAATCCTGAACCGTCACGAGAACACCACACTTCTGTGAGGCAGGTCACGTCAGCGATCAGGCTCCGGAGAGTCGAGCCGCGGCCTCGTGGACGCGCTCGTCGGTCGCGGTGAGCGCGACCCTGACGTGCCCCGCGCCCGCCGGTCCGTAGAACGCCCCCGGCCCCACCAGTATGCCGAGGTCGGCCAGGTCGGACACGGTCCGCCAGCAGTCGCCGCCGTCGTCCCCCGCCGGTCGTGACCACAGGTAGAGGCCCGCCTCGGAGTGGTCGACCTGGAGCCCGGCGTCGCCGAGCGCCGCGACGAGCACCTCGCGCCGGCGCGCGTACACGGCGCGCTGCGCGGCGACGTGCGCGTCGTCGGAGAGCGCGGCGACCATCGCCGCCTGGACGGGCGCGGGCACGATCATGCCGAGGTGCTTGCGGGTCGCGAGCAGGTCGGCGACGAGGGCCGGGTCGCCGGCGACGAACGCGGCCCGGTAGCCGGCCATGCTCGACTGCTTCGAGAGCGAGTAGGTGACGAGGAGCCCGTCGTGCGACCCGCCGGAGACGGCCGGGTCGAGCAGGCTCGGCACGCCCTGGGACGCGTACGGCTCCGCCCACGCGAGCTCCGCGTAGCACTCGTCGCTCGCGACGACCGCGCCGATCTCCCGCGCCGCGGCGACGACCCGCGCGAGGTGGGCCGCGTCGAGCACGCGGCCGGTCGGGTTGCTCGGGGAGTTCACCCAGACGAGGCGCACGTCCGCCCGCCCCGCCCACTCGTCGACGTCGTCGGTCGCGAGCGGCGTCGCGCCGGCGAGGCGCGCGCCCACGTCGTACGTCGGGTAGGCGGTGCGCGGGTGCACGACGACGTCGCCTGGCCCGAGGCGCAGGAGCGACGGCAGCAGCCCGACGAGCTCCTTGCTGCCGACGGTCGGCAGGACGGCGTCGGGGTCAAGGGCCGGGACGCCGCGCCGGCGGGCGAACCAGCCGGAGACGGCCTCGCGCAGCGCCGGGGTCCCGTGCGTGGTCGGGTAGCCGTGCGCGTCGGACGCCGCGGCGAGCGCGTCGCGCACGACGGCGGGCGTCGGGTCGACGGGCGTCCCGATCGAGAGGTCGACGACGCCGCGCGGGTGCGCGCGGGCGCGCTCCGCGTACGGGGTCAGCGTGTCCCAGGGATAGGCGAGACCGGAGAGGTCGGCGAGTCCCACGTGCGGCGGTGCGGGGTGCTCAGGCCTGCGGCGGCAGGGCGGCGATCATCGGGTCGTCCTTCTCGATGAGACCCATCTTCGCGGCGCCGCCGGGCGAGCCGAGGTCGTCGAAGAACTCGACGTTGGCGCGGTAGTAGTCGCTCCACTCCGTCGGGACGTCGTCCTCGTAGTAGATGGCCTCGACCGGGCAGACCGGCTCGCACGCACCGCAGTCGACGCACTCGTCGGGGTGGATGTAGAGCGACCGCTTGCCCTCGTAGATGCAGTCGACAGGACACTCCTCGATGCACGCCTTGTCCTTGACGTCCACGCACGGCTGGGCGATCACGTAAGTCACGACCGAGTACCTTTCTGGATTCGTCCGGACCCCGACCCGGCGAGGGGCGAGGTCACGGCAGGGAGACGCAGGACTAGTATCGCTCAGGTCGGGCGGTGCCCGACCCTCCCTGACCAGCCCGTGGACGAACGTCACAGACCCGAGGAGCGCCTGCCGTGCCCGACGCGCCCTGGACCGCGTGGGCCCCGGGCACCCGGGTGGTCGTCCGCCGTCGCCTCACCGCGGACGAGGCGGCCGCCGCGGGGAAGCCCCTCACGGACGTCATCGGGGTCGTCGTGCGGACGACCGCCACCGAGCTCGTGCTGCGCGAGGACGCGGGCGGGAGCGCCGCCCCGCCGCACCGCGGCCACGGCGCGCACGACGCCGTCCCGCCCCTCGTCGTCGTCCCGCTCGACGCGATCGTGGCCGGCAAGCCCGTCCCGCCGCGCCCGCCACGTCGACCCGCCTGACCCGGCGGCCGGGAGGCGAGTCAGGCGACGACGACCGCGTCGTCCTCGACGGCCACGACGACGGCTCCGCGGGCCCCCGCCGCGGTGACCTCCGCGCGCCAGGCCCCCGCGTCGTCGAGGACGACGCGCAGCCGCTCTCCGGTCCCCGGCGCGTCGGCCGGGCCGCGCACCGGGTCGGGCCGGTCGAAGAACTCTCCGACGGGCGCGTTCGACTCGAGCGCCGCGACGAGCTGCTCGAGGTCGCGCACGACCACGCGCAGCGCCGACGCCACCCAGGCGGCGTTGTCGGTGACCATCGCCTCGGTGCGCCGCGGGTCGGTGCGCCCCACCCGCGTCGCGTCCCGGAAGCTGCCCGCCGCCAGCCCGCGCGCGACGTCGCGCACCGGGGCGTCCGCGACGACGCCGAGGAGCTCGGTGGCGAGCACGTGCGGGACGTGGCTGACGAGCGCCGTCGACTCGTCGTGGACATCGTCGGTGAGGACGTGCACCGTCCCGCCGAGCGGTCCGGTCACGAGCCGCAGCACCGTGACGAACGCCTCGCGGCGCGTCGTCCCGTCGACCGTGACGGCCCAGCGTGCGCCGTCGAGCATCGACGGGTCGGACGCGTCGAACCCCGA
>NZ_JNBQ01000021.1 GCF_001019615.1 Cellulosimicrobium funkei
CGTCGGGCGCCCCGGTGCCGTCGGGCGCCCCGGTGCCACCCCCGGCCGCCGCGGCCGAACCGGGCTTCGCACCCGAGACGTACTACGCGCCCGGGTGGCAGCCCGCGCCGCCGCGCGTCGAGCCGCTCGCCGTGGCGAGCGTGCCCGCGGGCGTCGTGCTCGGACCCGTCGGGATCGGGCTCGGTGCCGCGGGGCTCTCCCGCGTGCGGTCCCGCGGCACGCGCGGTCGTGGGCTCGCCGTCGCCGGCATGGTGGTGGGCGCCGTCGTCACGGTCGCGTGGACGGCGGGCGCGCTCCTCTGGTGGCACGGCGAGCAGGCGCGCACGCCGCTCGCGGGCGACGTCGACGCCCCGCAGACGGTCAACGCGGTCCAGCTCGTGCTGGGGACCTGCCTCGACGAGCTGCCGCCCGACGGCGAGGTGTCGCAGGTGCGGGCCGTGCCGTGCGCGGACGAGCACCGGGCGCAGGTCGTCGCCCGGACCGACCTGGGTGCGGACGAGGTGTGGCCCGGACAGCAGGCCGTGGACCGCCGCGTCGCGCGCGTGTGCACGCCCGACGTGCTGGGCTCCGACGCGCCCGAGGGCGTCGAGCTCGTCGTGTGGTCGCCGACCGAGGCGTCGTGGCGCGACGGCGACCGCACGGGCCTGTGCCTCGCGGCCGGGACCGACCCGCTGCCCGCCGACCTGCTCGGCTGAGCGCGCGGAGGAGGTCCTCGCGCTCAGCGCGCGGGGGCCTCCTCGGCGAGGATGAGGCCGAGGTAGGCGCGCAGGTCGGCGGGCATGTCGACGCGCTCGGGCCGCGGCCGGTCGAGCGACAGCAGCCACTGGACCTGCAGTCCGTCCATGAGCGCGATGATCTGCCGCGCCGCGACCTGCGGGTCGACGCCGTCCCGCAGGCCGCCCGCGCGCGCCCTGCGGACGAGCTGCTCGCTCGTCCGCGCGACCGCCCACCGGTACCGCCGGACGAAGTACTCGTGCGCCGGGTGCTCCGGGGACGTCGCCTCGGCCGAGAGCGCCGTGAACAGCTCCACGATGTGCCGGCGGACGGCGTTGCGCTCGACCAGGTGCACGAGCGCGTCGAAGTAGTCGGTGCCGCGCGCGAGGTCGTCGTCGAGGTCCGCCTGGTCGACGGTGTCGCGGTGGTCGAGCACCGCCTCGAGGAGCGCGACCTTCGTCGGGAAGTGGTGGAGCAGGCCGGGGTGCGACATGCCCACGCGCGACGCCAGCTCGCGCAGCGAGGCGGCGTGGAAGCCGACCTCGCCGAAGAGCACGATCGCGGCCTGCAGGATCTCCTCGCGCTTGGCGCGACCCTTCGCGTACCCGCGCCCGGGGTCGGGGCTCGCGGTGCGACGGGGAGCGCCACGGTCGTGGCCGGCTCCGAGGGCCGCGCTCGTCATGGGTCGTGCTCCGTCCGTCGTCCGAGAGAGAGAACCCTACCGACCGCGGCAGGCCCCCGACGCGCGCCGACCGGCTTTCACCCGCCCGGCCCTGCCCGCGGCGCTCAGGACGTCGGAGCGAGCGTGGCCTCGGCCTCGTCCTCGGTGCTCGGGGTCGGCCCCGGCACGGTGCCGGACGGCCGGTCCGTGGCCGACGGCGGCGCGGGCTCGGTCGGAGCGGTCCCGCCCGGGTCCGCGGACTCCTCGTCACCGCCGTCCGGAGCGGCCGCGAGCGCCTCGGCCGTCGCGGCGGTCACGGCGCCGTCGCCAGGAAGGCCGTTCGCCTCTTGGAAGGCGCGCAGCGCTGCCCGGGTCGCCTCGTCCAGCGTGCCGGTGACCGCGACGTCCGCGCCGTGCACGCGGAGGCGTTCCTGGACCCAGGAGACGGACGCCGCGTCGGGCTCGGTCGTGGGTGCCGGGGTCGTCGGCGCGGGCTCCGGCGCGGTGCCGCTCGGCGCGGCGGAGGGCTCCGTGGTCGGCGCGGGGTCGGCCGACGAGGGCGGCGCGTCCGTCTCGTCCACCGAGGGTCGGGGCGCCGGCGTCGTGGCGGGGTCGGCGCCGTCCGCCGGGTCGTGGGTGTGGTCCGGCGGCGGGATGCGCGTCACCTCGGGGCGGGGAGCGTCGGGGCGGGGCGTGACGGCCGGGACGCCGTCCTCGACAGCGGTCCCGCCATCGGCCGAGGCACCGACGACGACGGCCTCGCCACCTCCGGTCGCGGCGCCCACCATCCCGGCCACCGCCACGACGAGGGTCACCGCGCCGGCCCCCGCGGCGACCGTGACCCACGGCGTGGCGGCGCGGCGCTCGACGGACGTCGTCGGGGCGACGCGGCCGTCCTCCGGGGGTCCGGTCAGGCCATGACGTCGGCGCACGTCGCCTCCTTCCAGGGCGGTCGAGGACCGGCGGACGACGCGTGGCGCTGCCCGCCAGAACGGTCGGGTGGACGTCCACCCTGCCCCATGGCCCGGCCGGATGTCACGCCCGGCCCCCTCACCTGCGACGACACGGCGCCGGCGGTCGCGGGTCCACGTCCGGACCGACCCGGTTGCGACGAAGGTCGCAACCCAGGTTCCGCCCTGCGCCGCAAGACCCGGGGACCGCCCGCGCGACAGCCTGGTGGGGCACCGCGCGGGAGGCCCGTGCGGCACGCATCGAGGAAGGGACCGGCATGACCACCATCCACGTCTCCGGGCTGCGCAAGACCTACGGGGCGTTCGACGCCGTGCACGACGTGACGTTCACGGCCGCGCCGGGTCGCGTCGTCGGGCTGCTCGGGCCGAACGGCGCCGGGAAGTCGACGACGCTGCACGTCCTGCTGGGGCTGGCCGCCGCGACCGCGGGGAGCGCGACGTTCGACGGTCGCGCGTTCGCGGACCTGGCGCATCCCGCCCGCACCGTCGGCGCCCTGCTCGACGCCGGCGGCCTCCACCCCGGGCGCACGGGCCGTGACCACCTGAGGGTGCTCGCCGCGGCCGGCCGGATCCCGTCGGGGCGCGTCGACGACGTGCTCGCGCTCGTCGGCATGGCGCCCGCCGCCGACCGGCGCGTGCGGACGTACTCGCTCGGGATGCGGCAGCGCATCGGCATCGCCGCCGCGCTGCTCGGCGACCCGGAGGTGCTCGTGCTCGACGAGCCCGCCAACGGGCTCGACCCGGCGGGCATGCGCTGGCTGCGCGACCTGGTGCGCGCGTTCGCCGACGACGGCGGCACGGTGCTCCTCGCGAGCCACGTGCTGACCGAGGTGCGGCAGGTCGCGGACGACCTGGTCGTCGTCGGGCAGGGCCGCGTCGTCGCCGACGGGCCGCTCGACGACCTGCTCCGCGGGGAGTCCTTGGAGGACTTCTACCTCGACCTGACCGCCACGACCGAAGGGGTGCGCTGATGTACCGCGCCGAGATGCTCAAGCTCCGCACGACCCGCGCGACGTGGGTCGTCGCGGCCGTCGCCGTCGCCGGGATGCTCGTCGTCCAGGCCTTCACCCTCCTGCTGCCCACGATCCTGCGGGGCACCGAGGCGCTCGGTGGCGGCCCGACCGTCGGCTTCCAGGCGTCGCCCGAGATGCTCGAGGACCTGGCACCCGACCTCGGCGCGCTCACCGACGCCGCCCAGCCCGCGTTCCAGCGCGGCATGCTCGACCTGCTCGGCAACGGGCTCAACGGCTCGGGGTCGGTCGGCGTCGCGACCCTGTGCATGCTGCTGCTCGGCGTGCTCGCCGTGACGACGGACTTCCGCACGGGCGGCATCGTGCCGACGGCGCTCGTCCAGCCGTCGCGGCTGCGCATCCTCGCGGCCAAGGCCGGCGCGACGGCGACCGTCGCCCTCGGGGTGGGCGTGGTGCTCGCCGTGGTCGGCGCCCTGGGTCTCACCGTCGCGATCGTCACGACCCCGGGCGCGACGCTCGCGCTCGGTCCCGGCGAGGTCCTCGGCGTGTGGGCGCGCGGCCTCGCGGTCCTCGTCCTCCTCACCTGGTTCGGGCTGGGAGTCGGGACGCTCGTGCGCGGCCAGGTGGCCGCCGTCGTGACCGTCGCGGCGCTCGCGCTCGCCGAGCCCATCGTCCGGGGCGCCGTCACCCTGCTGTCGGGCGGCGAGTCCGCCGCGGCCGAGTGGCTGCCCCTGGGCCTGGGCGCCCTCGCCTCGACGGGGCAGTCCGGCGCGGCGCTCCTGGGCGGTGCCGCACCGCTGGGGACGCTCGCCGCGCTCGCGGGGCTCGTCGCCTGGGTCGCGGTGCTCCTCGGGAGCGGCGCCCTCACGCTCCAGCGCCGCGACCTGGTCTGACGACCGCTGAGGCAGAGGCCTGGTATCGCGAGGTAGAGGCGCGGTCACCCTTCCGGTCGACCACGCCTCTGCCTCGGTGGACCGGGCCCCTACCGCGGTGGACCAGGCCTCTACCTCGCGGCCGGGGCGGCGCACCCCCGTAGGGTGGGCAGGCTTACCGACCCGTCCGTCCCCGTCGCCCCTTGGAGGAGATCGTGACCGAGGCCCTGCGCCGCGCGCTCGACCGGGTCGGCGTGCGCACCGACACCGGTCGCGACGCCGTGCTCGCCGGGGTCGTCGCCGTCGCGACCGTCGTGCTGTTCCTCGGCATCGAGCGCGTGCTCGCAACGGACGTCGGCGCGACGTTCGGCGCGGGGCCGGGTGCCGTGATCGTCACCCCCGGGGCCCGCGCGACCGTGCTCGCGCTCGTCGTGCTCCAGGCGGCGACCCTGACGTTCCGCCGTCGGGCACCGCTGGCGTGCCTCGCGCTCGCCGTGGCGGCCCAGGTCGCGATCACCGTGCTCCTGCCGCCGTACGTCGGCTTCCAGGCCCCCGCGACCCTCGTCGCCGCCTACTCCGCCGGGGCGTACGCGCCGCGCCGCACGCGCCTGGCCGCGCCCGCGGCCGCGGCCGTCGCGCAGGTCGTGCTCGTCTTCGCGCTCGGGGGGTTCGCCGTCCCCGCCGCGACCGGGCCCGCGCAGCACGCGCTCCAGGTGGGCGGCGCGCTGCTCTCCGCGCTGCTCACGTTCGTCGGGGCGGCGCTGGTCGGCTCGTACGTCGCGACGCGTCGCGAGCTCGTCGCCGAGCTGCGCGACCGGGTGCGACGCGCCGAGCGCGAGCGCGAGGCGCTCGCCGCCCAGGCGGTCCTCGAGGAGCGGGCGCGCATGGCCCGCGAGCTGCACGACGTCGCGGCCCACCACCTCTCGGGCATCGTGGTCCAGGCGTCCGCCGCCGAGCGGCTCGTCGACGCCGATCCTGAGCGTGCCAAGGAGTCGGTGCGCTGGATCCGCGCGCAGGGGCGCGAGACGCTCGACGACCTGCGCCTCGTGGTCGGCATCCTGCGAGGCCGCGACGACGAGGACGGCGCCGAGCGCGAGGCGCCGCAGCCGACGCTCGCGGAGGTCCCGGCCCTCCTCGACACGGCGCGCTCCGCGGGCACCGTCGTCACGGTCGAGACCGACGGCAGCCCGTGGGAACCGACGCCGAGCACCCAGATCGCCGTCTACCGCGTGCTCCAGGAGGCGCTCGCCAACGCGCGCCGGCACGCGCCGGGCCGGCCCGTGGCCGTGCGGTTCGCGTGGTCTGCCGCGGACCTCGTCCTCACCGTGCGCAACCCGGCGGCGGGCACGGTGCCGGCCGCCGACCCGCAGACCGGTCACGGGCTCGTCGGCATGCGCGAGCGGGCGGTCGTGCTCGGCGGCTCGCTCGACGCGCGGCGCGCCCCGGACGGGGCGTGGCTCGTGCGCCTCACCGTGCCGCGCGCACCAGCGCGCGACTCCCGCACCGCCGACCAGGAGGTCTCGTGACGCGCGTCGTGCTCGTGGACGACCAGGCCGTCGTCCGCGCCGGGTTCACCGTCATCCTCGAGAGCGAGGGGATCGAGGTCGTCGGCGAGGCCTCGAACGGTGCCGACGCCGTCCGCGTCGCGCGTCGCGAGCGGCCCGACGTCGTGTGCATGGACGTGCGCATGCCCGGCGGCGACGGGATCACGGCCACGCGCGCGCTCGCCGGTCCGGACGTCGTCGACCCGGTGCCCGTGCTCGTGGTGAGCACGTTCGACCTCGACGACTACGTGTTCGGCGCCCTGGAGGCCGGCGCGAGCGGGTTCCTGCTCAAGGACGCCGAGCCGGACGTGCTCGTCGACGCCGTGCGCCGCGTGGCGGCCGGGGACGGCCTGGTCGACCAGTCCCTCACGCGACGGGTCATCGGCGAGTTCGCGCGCCGTCGCGCGCCCGTCTCCCGGGACGACGACGCGGCCGCGCTCCTCACCCGGCGCGAGCTCGACATCGTCGGCCTGCTGTGCCGCGGGTCGTCCAACGCGGAGATCGCGACGGCCCTGTTCCTCGAGCCGAGCACCGTGAAGTCGCACCTGAGCCGGGCCATGACCAAGACCGGGGCGCGCGACCGCGTGCAGCTCGTCGTCTGGGCGTTCCGGCACGGGGTCGTCGACCCCGCCGGCTGACGTCAGCGGACGGGCCGCGGAAGCGCGAACCGTGCGTGCACCGGCGCGGCCACGTGCACGAGGTCGGGACCTGCGGGCGGCAGCCCGAGGCGGTCGAGCACGTCCGTGTCGAGCGCGTCGAGCGTGCCGCGCCGCAGCGTCCACGGCTCGTGCACGACCGGGAACCGCCACAGCCGTCCGGCCCGCACGCCGTACGCGTTCCAGCGTGCGGTGAGCCACCGCACGAGGCCCGACGACGCGTCGACCTCCTCGTGCGCGCGCACGTCGGCGCGGAGGGTGAGGTCGCGCAGCCCCGGGTGCTCGTGCGGGACGCGCAGGGGCCCCCGACCCGCCGAGCGGAACCGGTAGCGCACCGCCGCCGGCGGGCCGACGCGGTCGCCGCGCGCGTGCACCACCGCGCCGGCCGGGTGGTACGGGACGCCCGCCGCGCGCGTCGCGGCGACGAACGCGCGCGACGTGGCCCACAGGCCGAGGAACCACACGCCCTCGGTGCCCGCACGGTCGCGCACGTACACGCGGACGTTGAGCTCGGGGAACGTCGACCACGCGCCGAGCGCGGGCAGGGGCGGGACCCGGACGTCCGCCATGACGAACGGGACCACGCCGAGCCACGTCGTCCCGCCGACCTCCTGCACGGTGAGGCCGGGCGGGAGCCAGCCCTGCACGACGGCGGGGTCGGCGCGCCAGTGGAGGAACGTCAGCGCCTCCCAGCGCTGCGCGTTCACGACGATCCGCGGGACCCGGTGCGGCGCGGCTGCCGGCCCCGGCGCCGCGGGGTCGGGCGCGGGCGGGACCGGACGGTCGGTCACCGGACGCCGGCCGCGTCGGACGCGAGGCGGAGGTCGTCGACGAACGCGGCGAACGCCGCCTCCCGCTCGGCGCGCTCGCGCAGCCTCAGCAGCGCGGACGGGTGGGTGGTGAGGACGACGCGCGGTGCGTCGTCGACGTCGAGCACGCGCCCGCGCTCGGCGGTCACGCGCACGGGGCGACCGAGCACGGCTCGCCCCGCGGTCGCGCCCATCGCGACGACGACGCGCGGCGCCACGGCGGCGACCTCGGCGGTGAGCCACGGGAGGCACGCCCGCACGTGCGCGACGTCCGGGCTCTTGTGCAGGCGGCGCTTGCCGCGCTCCTCGAACCGGAAGTGCTTCACGGCGTTCGTCAGGTAGACGTCGTCGGCGGACAGCCCGGCGGCGTCGAGGGCCTCGTCGAGGAGACGGCCCGCGGGACCGACGAACGGCTCGCCCTCGCGGTCCTCCCGGTCGCCCGGCTGCTCCCCGACGAGCACCAGCCGGGCGCGCTCGGGACCGCGCGAGAACACGACCTGCGTGGCGTCCGCCCACAGCTCGCACCCGTGGCACTCCCGCGCCGCCCGGGCGAGCGCGTCGACGTCGCTCGCGGCACGACCGCGCGGGAGCCACTCCTGCGCGCCGGGTCGCTCCGGAGCCGGTCGTCGGGTGCCCATGGGCTCACGGTGCAGCACCGGACGCCGGCTCGCACCCCGCTCGCACGTGCCCGCGCGTCCGCGGGCCGTGACGGTCGACGCCGGGCTCACGTGCGGTCGGGGGCGCCCCGCGTGAGGTCCTCCGACTCGTCCGGCTGGTACACGCACACGTGCAGCGCCTGCGGCCGCACGCTGACGTCGAGGCGCTCGGCCGACTCGATCACGTCGCCGTCGAGCTGGCGGGGCTGCGCCCGGTCGGAGACCACGGAGACCTCCCGGCCCCGCACGACCTCCCGGCTCGGCACCCGGCTCTTGCCCCGCACGACGCCCCACAGGAGCTGGACCCAGTGCCGGACGTTGCGGGGCGCGATGATCGCGACCTCGAGCTGCCCGTTGTCCGGCTCCGCGTCCGGGAGCAGGTTGGTGCCGGCCTGGAGGCGACCCACGTTGCCGACGACGACCGTCCGCGCGCGACGGCGCCGCGAGCGCCCGTCGACCGTCACCTCGACGTGCATCTCGTCGTCGGCGAGGTGCTTGAGCGCCGAGAACACGTAGGCGACCGAGCCCGCCCGCGCCTTGAGCGCCGTCGGGGCGTCGCGCATCATCGCGGCGTCGAGGCCCATGCCGGCCATGATCGCGAACGTCTGCCCGTCGGCGACGCCGACGTCGATCGTGCGCCGCCCGCCCTCCAGGACGAGCCGGACGCCCTCCTCGGCGTCGGTCGGGACGCCGAGGTTCACCGCGAGGAGGTTCCCGGTGCCGCCCGGGAGGATCGCGAGCGCGGCGTCGGTCCCCGCCAGCCCCTCGACGACGGCCCGCACGGTCCCGTCGCCGCCGCTGACGAAGACGACCTCCGCGCCGTCGTCCACGGCCTGGCGCGCCTGGCCCGTGCCCGGGTCCTCGGCCGTGGTCTCGAGCCACGCGGGCTCCGGCCACCCCGCCTCGGTGAGCCGCGCGACGATGAGGTCGCGCAGCGCGTCGAGGCCCTCGACCCGGTTCGGGTTGACGATCACTGCCGAGCGGTGGGGCCCGACGTCGGGGCGCTGCGGAGCGGTGTTCTGGGTCTCGGTCGTCTCGTCGGTCGGCACGGACCGAGTATGTCCCGGCGGCCGTGAGGACGCGCGGTACGGGGGCAGCCCCATCCGCGCGGACACGGGGACCCCGGGTCCTCTGCGCCGGTCGGTCACGACGACGGCAGAGGACCCGGGGTCCGTCGGACAGGACGTCAGGCCGTGAGGATCTCCGTCCCGAGGGTCAGCCCTTCGGCCTCGGGGTCGCGGTCGACGCGCACCACGTCGCCGTCGGCGACGTCGCCCGAGAGCAGCATCCGCGCGAGGCGGTCGCCTATCTCGCGCTGCACGAGGCGGCGCAGCGGGCGCGCCCCGTAGGCCGGGTCGAAGCCCTCGAGCGCGAGCCACTCGCGCGCGGCCGTCGTGACGTCGAGCGTGATGCGCCGGTCCGCGAGGCGCCGACCGAGCGCGGCGACCTGGATGTCGACGATGCGGCCCAGCTCCTCGATCGTCAGCGGCTCGAACACGATGACGTCGTCGAGGCGGTTGAGGAACTCGGGCTTGAAGGACGCCCGCACCGTGCTCATGACGGCCTCGCGCTTCGCGGCGTCGTCGAGCATCGGGTCGACGAGGAACTGCGAGCCGAGGTTCGACGTGAGCACGAGGATGACGTTGCGGAAGTCGACCGTGCGGCCCTGGCCGTCGGTGAGACGGCCGTCGTCGAGCACCTGGAGCAGGATGTCGAAGACCTCGGGGTGCGCCTTCTCGACCTCGTCGAGCAGCACGACCGAGTACGGCCGGCGCCGGACGGCCTCCGTGAGCTGGCCGCCCTCCTCGTAGCCGACGTACCCCGGGGGCGCACCGACGAGGCGGGCCACCGAGTGCTTCTCGGAGTACTCCGACATGTCGATGCGCACCATGGCGCGCTCGTCGTCGAACAGGAAGTCGGCGAGCGACTTGGCGAGCTCCGTCTTGCCGACGCCCGTCGGGCCGAGGAAGAGGAACGAGCCCGTGGGCCGGTCCGGGTCGGCGACGCCCGCGCGCGAGCGGCGGACGGCGTCGGACACCGAGCGGACGGCGGCCTGCTGGCCGATGAGGCGCTCCCCGATGACCTCCTCCATGTGCAGGAGCTTCTCGCTCTCGCCCTGGAGCATGCGGCCCGCGGGGATGCCCGTCCACGCGGACACGACCTCCGCGATCTCGTCCGCGCCGACCTTGTCGGCGATCATCGGTGCGGCCTCGGGCCCGGACGCCGCGAGCGCGTCGTCGGCCTGCTCCTCGGCCTCGGCCGCGTCGAGCTCGCGCTGGAGCTGCGGGATCTCGCCGTACTGGAGGCGGCCCGCGGTCTCGAGGTCGCCCTCGCGGATCGCGCGCTCGACCTGGACGCGCAGCTCGTCGAGCTTCGCGCGCAGGTCGCCGACGCGGTTGTGGCCCGCCTTCTCGGCCTCCCACCGCGCGGTGAGCGCGGCGAGCTCCTCGCGACGGTCCGCGAGGTCGGCGCGCAGCTTCTCGAGCCGCTCGAGCGACGCGGGGTCGGTCGACTCGGACAGCACGACCTCCTCCATCTCCAGGCGCGTGACGGCGCGCTGCAGCTCGTCGATCTCGATGGGCGAGGAGTCGAGCTCCATGCGCAGGCGCGACGCCGCCTCGTCGACGAGGTCGATCGCCTTGTCCGGGAGCTGGCGCCCGGTGATGTACCGGTCGGAGAGCGACGCCGCCGCGACGAGCGCCGAGTCGGCGATCGTCACCTTGTGGTGCGCCTCGTACCGCTCCTTGAGCCCGCGCAGGATCGCGACCGTGTCCTCCACCGAGGGCTCGCCGACGAAGACCTGCTGGAAGCGGCGCTCCAGGGCCGGGTCCTTCTCGATGTACTCGCGGTACTCGTCGAGCGTGGTCGCCCCGACGAGGCGCAGCTCGCCGCGCGCGAGCATCGGCTTGAGCATGTTCCCGGCGTCCATGGCGCCCTCGCCGCCGGCGCCCGCCCCGACGACCGTGTGCAGCTCGTCGATGAACGTGACGACCTCGCCGTCGGAGGACCGGATCTCCTCCAGGACGGCCTTGAGGCGCTCCTCGAACTCGCCGCGGTACTTGGCGCCCGCGACCATGCTCGCGAGGTCGAGGGACACGAGGCGCTTGCCCTGGAGCGACGTGGGGACGTCGCCCGCGACGATGCGCTGGGCGAGGCCCTCGACGACGGCCGTCTTGCCGACGCCGGGCTCGCCGATGAGGACGGGGTTGTTCTTGGTGCGGCGGCTCAGCACCTGCACGACGCGCCGGATCTCGGAGTCGCGCCCGATCACGGGGTCGAGCTTGCCCTCGGCGGCGGCGGCGGTGAGGTCGGTGCCGTACTGCTCGAGCGCCTTGTAGGTGCCCTCGGGGTTGGGGCTGGTCACGCGCGCGCTGCCGCGCACGGCGGGCAGCGCCGAGCGCAGCGCGTCGGCGGTCGCGCCGGCCTGCTGGAGGATCGTCGCGGCCTGCGACGAACCCGCCGCGATGCCGAGCAGCAGGTGCTCGGTGGAGACGTACTCGTCGCCGAGCGCCTGCGCCTCCTTCGCGGCGTTGTCGAGTGCCGTGGACGTGGCGCGCGACGGGGTCGGCTGCGCGACGGCGGACCCGCTCGCGGTGGGCAGCGCGACGAGCGCGGCCCGGACCTTCTGGCCGACGGCCTGCTTGTCCGCGCCGACGGCGTCGAGCAGCCCGACGGCGACCCCACCCTCCTGGGTGAGCAGCGCGGCGAGGAGGTGGGTCGGCTCGAGCTGCGGGTTGCCGGCGGCCGACGCGGTCTGGATCGCCTCGCCGATCGCCTGCTGCGACATGGTGGTGAACTTCGTTTCCATAGGTGCTCCGGTGTGGTGCTCGAAAGGTGGTCTGACCAGTGGAACGACTCCGAAGTTGAGTGTATTCCGCTCAACTTCGTTCGTCAGCCTCGCGCGCGGCCGCCCCGCGATCCGTCGTGCGGAGCGGATGAACTCCCGGCCACATTCCGTCTCAAATCGGCATCGACCCTCGCCTCGGGCGACGATCCGCGACATGCTGGGCGGGTGAACTCCTCACCCTTGCGCAGACGACTCGGCCTCGCTGCCCTCTTCGCCACCCTCGCACTGTTCCTCGCAGGGTGCATGAGGATGGACATGGCCCTCACCCTCAACGAGGACGACACGTTCGACGGCAGCGTCGTCATGGCGTTCAGCGACGAGCTCGCCGAGTCCGCGAACATGGACCCGCAGGAGATGTGGGACTCGATGGGCTCCGAGATGGAGTCGGAGCTCCCGGAGGGCGCGACCCAGGAGCCGTACGCTCAGGACGGGTACACGGGCACCAAGATCACCTACGCCGACCAGCCCATCTCACAGCTCTCGTCGGCCGGGGCAGACTCGATCTCGGTCACGCGCGAGGGTGACGAGTACGTCGTGAGCGGGTCGATGGACATGACCGGCGAGGAGTTCAACCCCGACACGGGTGACGCGACGAGCGACGAGCTGACGCAGCAGATGATGGACAGCCTCGACATCAAGGTCTCCATCACGTTCCCCGGCGAGGTCGCCGAGTCCAACGGTGAGGTCGACGGCAACACGGTGACCTGGACGCCCGTCGTGGGCGAGGTCAACGAGATGACGGCGCGCGGCTCGGCCGTCGCGGGCGGTGCTGCAGGGTCGGGCGACGAGGGCTCGGACGAGGCCACCGGCGACTCGGACGGCGCCACGGCGCCCGACGGCGGCGACAGCGCGGGCGACGCCTCGGACTCCGGCTCCCTGGCCTGGCTCTGGTTCGTGATCGGCGGCGTCGTGCTGCTCGGCATCATCGGCCTCGTGCTCTGGCTCGTGCTCCGCTCCAAGCCGGGCACGCAGGACGGCCAGGCCGCCGGCTTCCAGCAGGGCGGCTACCCGGGTCAGCCCGGTCAGTACCCCGGCCAGCCCCAGGGCCAGTACCCGGGCCAGCAGGGTGGCTACCCGGGACAGCAGCCGGGCGCCTACCCCGGCCAGCAGCCGGGCCAGCCGGGTGCCTACCCGGGCCAGCAGGGCGGCTACCCCGGCCAGCAGCCGGGCGCGTACCCGGGTCAGCAGCCGGGCGCGTACCCGGGTCAGCCGGGTCAGCAGCCGGGCGCCTACCCCGGGCAGCCGGGCGCACCGCAGGGCTACGGGGCGCAGCCCCCCGCCCCGGGCCAGTACGGCGCACAGCCGCCGGCGCCGCCCCAGCCGCAGGGCGGCTACCCCGGCGCGGCCCCGTACGCCCCTCCCGGCGCCCCGCACCCGCAGTCGTCGCCGACGACGCCGCTCCCCGCGCAGCCGCCCGTCCCGCCGGGCGCGACCCAGCCGCTGCCGCCGTACCAGCAGCCGGCACCGACCCAGCCGCTCCCGCCGCAGCCGGGCCCTGGCCCGGACGGCCCCCCGGCCCCGGGCGGACCCGACGACGAGATCGACGACGCGACGCGGCTGCGCCCCCCGCCCGAGTGACGGGCGGGACGCCGCGCGTGGCGTCCGCCGCGCGCGGCCGGTGACCTGCAGCACCACCTGTCGACGGCCCGCCCCGGAGCTCCGGGGCGGGCCGTCGCGCGTCAGGCCGTGCACCCGGCCGGCGACCGAGGGCCGAGGCAGCGGGCCCGCCGGGCGACCTTCTCGCCGTCGCCTCGCGCGGGAACCAGCCCCGGCCGACCGACCGCCGGACGAGCAACGACCCGTTGCCCCACGCATTTGTTTATCGGTATTGCGTTTTGAAGCCCGAGGGGGTTACGGTCGCACGGAGCCGCCGGTCGCCTGGGTGCCCGGCGGGCCGGGGGCGCAACGGTTCACTCAACGAGGAGTCACCATGAAGCATCACGCCTGGCGTCTGGCCACGGGCCTCACCGCTGCAGCGAGCGCGCTCGCGGTCGGAGTCGCCGCGGTACCGGCGAGCGCGGCCGACGACGAGTACAAGGTCCTGGTCGTCGGAGAAACCCTGGGCTTCCGCCACTCGCACATCGACGAGACGACGGAGGCGGTCATCGCCATCGGCGAGGAGCGCGGGTTCACCGTCGACGTGTGGGACCCGCCGAACGACTCCGCGGGCTGGTGGGGCAGCGGCTCGCCGGGTCAGCCCGACCTCACGATGGACTCGACGCCGTTCACGAGCGCCGAGGACCTCGCGCAGTACGCGACGATCATCTTCGCCTCGCCGGTCGACGGCACCAACGACCAGGACCCCGCCCGGCCCCGTCTGCTGGACGACTCGGAGCTCGCGGCCCTCCAGGGCTACATCCGCGCCGGCGGCGGCTACGTGGGCCTGCACGCCGCGACCGACACCATGCACGCGGTGCCGTGGTACAGCGAGCTCAGCGGCGGGTCGGCCCGCTTCAAGAGCCACCCGGCCCAGCAGACGGCCACGATGCGCGTCGAGAGCCCTGGCCACCCGTCGACCGAGATGCTCCCCGCGGAGTGGACGCGGTTCGACGAGTGGTACAACTTCACGAGCAACCCGCGTGAGGACGTGCACGTGCTCATCACGCTGGACGAGTCGACGTACGACCCGGGACGCGACGCCATGGGCGACCACCCGCTGGCCTGGTGCCAGAACTTCGAGGGCGGGCGGTCGTGGTACGAGGGCGCCGGCCACGTCGACTCCTCGTACTCCGACCCGCTGTTCCTCGCGCACCTCACGGGCGGCATCGAGTGGACGGCCGGCAAGGTGAGCGGCGGTGGTGACTGCGTCACCTTCAAGGAGGTCGACGGCATCGTGACGTCGCTCTCGACGGGGTCGAACCGCGCGGAGAAGCTCTCCGCGGACGTGAGCGGCTACCTCGACCGGGCCGAGACCGCCGCTGACGCGGGCGAGCACGCCGCCGCGATCAAGATCCTCCAGCAGGCCAAGGGGAAGGCGCACGGCCTCCAGGACGCGACCCTCGTCGCGAAGATCGCCGACCTGATCGAGTGGCAGCAGACGCTCGTCTTCTGACCGCGGGACGCTCTGCTCCGACCGAAGCGGCCACGCCTCCCGGGCGTGGCCGCTTCGGCGTCGTCCGGGGTACCGCCCGCGTCGGGCGTCTCAGGACTCGACGGTGACCTCGACGACGTCGCCCACGGCGTCGAACCGCACCGCGGGCCAGTACCCGTCGAGGAAGTGCTCCCCGCACGAGTCCGCGAGGTGCACGACCGTGCTGCCGTCGTCGTGCCGCTGGACGAGCTCGACCACGAGGTCGTCGCCCGCCTCCGCCAGCTCGTCCGGCGTCGGCTCGTCCTCGCCGAACCGGCGGACCACGGCCTCGACCGCGCGGCGCGCCAGGCGCGGGCTCAGGGCGTCGTCCCACAGCGCCTCCGCCGGCACGTACGCGAGCGCTTCCGCGCCGAGGCCCGGGTCGACCTCGGCGAGCGTGGCCGGGCGCCACGACGGGTCGCGGTCCTTGTCCACCACCTGCGCGCGGACGCCCTCGACGAGGTCCGGCTGCGTGTCGACGAACCACGAGACGAGCCCGTACTCCTGCTCCAGCGCGGCACGCAGGTCCGGGAGGTGGCGCGCGCTGCGGACGGCGGCGAGCGCCACGGTGACCGCGGTGGGCGAGAGCCGCTCGAGCTCGTCGGCCTCGGCGCCCGCCTGCTCGTCCCCGGCGCGGGCGGCGGCGCGCAGCCGCGCCACGATCTCGGGCACGGTGTCCGCCGCGTACGCTTCGTCGGCCGCTGCCTGCCGGGCGACGAGGCGCGAGACCGGTGCGGGCAGGGCGTGGCGGCGCACGACCTCTCGCACGTCCTCGACGTCGAGCGGGTCGACGCCGGCGGTCGCGAGCGCCGCGAGATCGGCCACGAGCACGGGAAGCAGCTCGCTCGGCACGTAGTGGTCGGCGAACCCGGCGTAGATCGCGTCGGCGGCGTCCATCGTCACGGCACCGAGCGCGAGCAGCTCCCCGAGCCGCCCGGGCGCGCGGGCCAGGAGCCAGGAGCCGCCGACGTCGGGCGTGAAGCCGATCCGCGTCTCCGGCATGGCGACGCGCGACCGCTCGGTGACGACGCGGACCGGCGCGTGCGCGGCGAGGCCGACGCCGCCGCCCATGGTGATGCCGTCCATGACCGTCACGACGGGCACGGGCAGCTCCGCGAGCGCCGCGTCGACGGCGTACTCGCGCCGGAAGTACCGGCGCGCGTCGGCCTGACGCCCGGCCACGATCGACGCGTGCAGCTCCCGGACGTCGCCGCCCGCGCACAGGCCGCGGTCGCCCGCGCCGTCGAGCAGCACGAGGCGCACGGTCGGGTCGACGCGCCACTCCTCCAGCACGTCGGCGATCTCGCCGAGCATGGTGTAGCCGAGGGCGTTGAGCGCGCCGGGACGGTCCAGGGTGAGGTGCCCGACGCCGTCGTCGACGCGGGCGATGATCTCGCTCGTCATCCGCGCCACGCTACCCCGCACCCGCGCGTTGTCGCCGGGCGATCACGCCGAGGCGCGAGAATCTGCTGACACGTGGTGGGGCGAGGACGGGAGACACGGATGGCCGGGACGCAGACGCCGGTGTGGCGCACGGACGTGCTGGGCGAGGACTGGGTGGCGCGCGACCTCGACCTGCCGGACGGCGCGGTCGCGACCCTGGTGCGGCGCGACGCCGCGGCGCCGTCGGGCGAGCGGCCCGCGGTGCTCTACGTGCACGGGTTCATCGACTACTTCTTCCAGACCCATGTCGCCGAGGCGGTCGAGGCGCGGGGCTACCGGTTCTACGCGCTCGACCTGCGGGGCTACGGGCGTTCGATCGGCCGCGGCTCGGGCGCGCCGTCGCGGCCCGACGACGACCCGAACTTCGTCACCGACCTCGCCGTCTACGCCCAGGACCTCGACGCGGCCGCGCGGGCGATCCGGGCCGAGGGGCACGAGCGGCTCGTCGTGCTCGGGCACTCGACGGGCGGCCTCGTCGCGAGCCTGTGGGCGGACGCGCGGCCTGGCCGGCTCGCGGCGCTCGTGCTCAACAGCCCGTGGTTCGACCTCAACAAGCCGTGGGTGTTCCGCGGGCCGGTGACGTGGGCGATCGACGTCGTCGGTCGGTTCGCGCCCCGGCTCGTCGTGGGCGCGCTGGACCCGCACTGGGCGGAGGCGCTGCACTCGAGCACGGGCGGCGAGTGGGACTTCGACCTCGCCTGGAAGCCGATCGAGGGCTTCCCCGCGCGGGCGGGGTTCGTCCGCGCCGTGCGGCGCGCGCACGCGCGCGTCGGGCGGGGCCTGCACGTCGACTGCCCGGTCCTGGTGCTGGCCTCCGCGCGCAGCGGCCCGGCGTCCGGCTGGCACGACGCGCTGCTCACGACCGACAGCGTGCTCGACGTCGGCCACATCACGTCCCGTGCGGAGCGGCTGGGCGACGACGTCACCGTCGTCACGGTCGAGGGCGGCGCGCACGACCTCGCCCTCTCCCCCGAGCCCGCCCGGTCGACCTACCTGCGGGAGGTCCTCGACTGGCTCGACGCCCGGGTCTGACGGCCCGGTCGCGGCCGCCCGACCGCTCCCCTAGCGTCGGCGTGTGACGAGCGTGCCGCGGTCCCGCCCCTCCCACGTCGTCCTGCGTGCCGTGTGGGCGCTCCTCGGGGTCGCCGTGCTCGGGCTCGGCTCCGCGGTGCTGCTGTCGGCGCACGTCGGCGTCGACCCGTTCACCGCCGCGAACATCGGCGCGAGCGCGTTGCTCGGCGTCGACCTCGGCGTCTACCAGCTCGCGATCAACGCCGTGCTCCTCGTCCCCGTCGTGGTGTGGGGACGCCGGTACATCGGGGTCGGCACGATCATCAACATGGTCATGACGGGGTTCTTCGTCCAGTGGTTCTCCGCGCTCCTCGCCCCGCTCGTCCCGGACCCGCCGAGCCGCCTCCTGCAGACCGCGCTCTTCGTCGTGGGGATCGTCCTGTTCACCGCGGGTGCGTCCGCGTACATGACGGCGGGCGTCGGGACGGCGCCGTACGACGCGATCGCCCCGATCGTCGTCGACCGCACGCACGCGCGCTACCGCGTCGTCCGGGTGGTCCAGGACCTCGGGTTCGTGGGGCTCGCGATCGCGCTGGGCGGCCCGGTGGGAGTCGGGACGGTCATGACGGCGTTCTTCGCCGGCCCGCTCATCGACTTCTTCACCGAGCGCGTGAACAAGCCCCTGCTGCGGCGCGCCCTGCCCGACGACGACCCCACCGTCGTGTCCGAATCCCGCTAGCCAAGGCGCCGCCCGGCGGGTGAGGATCGAGTCATGACGACGACCCTCGCGACTCCGCGCACGGTGGCGGACCCCGTGTTCGCGGAGCGCTACCGCGCCATCGCGTCGCGCGACCGGCGGTTCGACGGGCAGTTCATCACCGCCGTGAGCAGCACGGGCATCTACTGCCGGCCGTCGTGCCCCGCGCGCACGCCCAAGCCGGAGAACGTCACGTTCTACCTCACGTCCGCGGCCGCGCACGAGGCCGGCTACCGCGCGTGCAAGCGCTGCCTCCCCGAGGCCGTGCCCGGCACGCCGAGCTGGGACCTCGGGCACGACCTCTCCGCCCGCGCGATGCGCCTCGTCGCCGACGGCGTCGTGGACCGCGAGGGCGTCGACGGCCTCGCCGCTCACCTGGGGTACTCGGCCCGGCACGTGCACCGCGTGCTGGTCGCCGAGCTGGGCGCGGGCCCGGTCGCGCTCGCCCGCGCGCTGCGCGCCCAGACCGCGCGCGCCCTGCTCACGGGCACCGACCTCCGCCTCGCCGACGTCGCGTTCGCCGCGGGCTTCGGCAGCGTCCGGCAGTTCAACGACACGATCACCGAGGTCTTCGACACGACGCCGAGCGAGCTGCGCCGTCGGGCGCGGCCCGACCGTCCGGTCACTTCTCGCGGCGTGGGCGGGCGCGCCCTCGACGACCCGGGCGCGGTCGGGGACGACGGCGGCACCACCGCCGTGCTCGACCTCACGCTCCCCCTGCGCGAACCGTTCGACGCGCGCGGCGTGTTCGCGTTCCTCGCCGCGCGCGCGGTCGACGGCGTCGAGGTCGCCGACCTGACCGGTCCCGTCCTGTCGTACGCGCGCACGCTCGCGCTGCCGCACGGCCCGGGCGCGTTCCGCGCGACGTACGGCCCGCCGCCGGGGAGCGCCCGCGGCGCGGCGCGGTTCCACGTCGAGCTCGAGCTCACGTCCGTGGCCGACCTGCCCGCGGCGATCGCCCGGGTCCGCCGCCTGTTCGACCTCGACGCCGACCCCACGGCCGTGGACGCGGCCCTCGCGGCCGACCCGGCGCTCGCCGCGTCGGTGGGCACCGTCCCCGGAATCCGGGTCCCGGGCGCGGTGGACGCGACGGAGATCCTCGTCCGCGCGCTCGTGGGACAGCAGATCTCCGTCGCGGCCGCGCGCACGCACCTGTCGCGGCTCGCCGTCGCGCTCGGCACGCCGTTCGCGTCCCGGTTCGGGCCGACCCGTCTCTTCCCGACGCCGGCGCAGCTCGCCGACGGCGGTGCCGACCACGTGCGCGGGCCCGCGCGCCGCACGGCCGCGATCCTCGGCGTCGTCCGGGCCCTCGCCGACGGGTCGCTCGCGCTCTCCTCCGCCGACGACCCCGCCGCCCAGCGCGCAGCGCTGGAGGCGATGCCCGGTGTCGGCCCGTGGACGTCCGGGTACGTCGCGATGCGCGTCCTGCACGACCCCGACGTCCTGCTCGACGGCGACCTCGCCCTCCGCGCGGGCGCCGCGGCGCTCGGCCTGCCCGACGACCGGCGCACGCTCACCGCGCACGCGGAGCGCTGGGCGCCGTGGCGCTCGTACGCCGCGATGCACCTGTGGCGCGCCGCGGCCCCCCGACCCTCGTCCACCCCCACGAAGGAGACCCCGTGACCACCGCAGCCACCGCCCCCGCGGCGACCACCACCGGAACGGCCGTCACCACGACGATCACCACGCCCGACGGCCCGTTCACGGTCGTCGTCGACCCCGACGGCACGGTCCTCGCCTCCGGCTGGACGGCCGAGCCCGCGGCGCTCGTCGCGCTCGTCCACCCCGACCTGCGCCCCGCGGACGTGACGCCCGTGCCCGACGACGCGCCCGCCGTCGTCCCGGCCGTCGCCGCGGTCCGCGCCTACTACGCGGGGGACGTGCACGCGATCGACGCCGTCCCTGTGCGGCAGGTCTCCGGGCCCTACCGCGCGCACGCGTGGGACGTGCTGCGCACGGTCGAGCCGGGCGACCCCGTCACCTACACGCGGTACGCCGAGCTGTCGGGGCGGCCCGCCGCCGTCCGCGCCGCCGCGGGCGCGTGCGCGATGAACGCGGCCGCGCTGTTCGTCCCGTGCCACCGCGTGCTGCGCACGGACGGCAGCCTCGGCGGGTTCCGCTACGGCCTCGAGGTCAAGCGCAGCCTGCTCGACCGCGAGGCACGCGCGGCCGGGGAGCCCTCCCTCCTCTGAGCCGGCCGCGGCGGCCGTGCCGCGGGCTCAGCCCCAGCCGAAGAGCTGGGTCCACACCCGGTCCGCGTGCCCGACGCCGATCTCGCGCAGGTCGCAGTCGAGGATGTTCGCCCGGTGCCCGGGCGAGTCCATCCACGCGCGCACCACGTCCTCGGCCGTCGCCTGACCCTTCGCGATGTTCTCCGCGCCCGGGTTCGCGTAGCCCTGGGCCTTCGCGCGGTCCCACGGGGACCGGCCGTCGAGGCTCGTGTGGTCGAAGTAGCCCTGGGCGAGCATGTCCTCGCTGTGGAGCTGCGCCGCGGCCGTGAGGCGCTCGTCGACGACGAGCGGGCCGCAGCCCGCCGCAGCGCGCTCCGCGTTGGTCCGCTCGACGACGGCGACGCCCTCCGCCGAGATCGCCCCCGGCCCGGCCGGGACCGCCGCGGCGGACGCCGAGGCGGGGGCGGGCGCCACGCTCGGCGCCGGGTCGGCGGCCTCGTCCGACGGCGCCGTGTCGGACTCCGCGTCGCCCGGACCCGGCTGCGTCGGCTCCGGGGTCGCCGGAACCGGCTCGGCCCCGTCGTCGGCCCCGCCCTGCTCCGCCTGCCCGGCGCCGTCCGACAGGATGTCCGGCGCGCTGGGCGCGGTCGGCTCCGCCGAGGAGTCCGAGGAATGCTCCAGGTCGTCCGCCGAGCGGCCGTCGGCCAGCGTGCGCGACGAGCGGTCGTCGCGCGGGTCCCGGCCGTCGAGCCAGGACTCCGGGTCGGTCCCCTGCCACGGCAGCGCCGCGACCACCGGGCCGAGCGGGCCGACGTGCTCCGGCCGGAGCTCGCCGGTCGCCGTCGCGACCGTGACGCCCAGCGGCGGGCCGAGCAGCAGCGCCGCGGCGACCCCCGACGTCACGGCGACCCGGGGACCGGAGCGCAGGTGCCGCGCGAAGGGGCCGCCCCGCCGTCGTGCCGCCCCCGGCGCCGGGACCGCGGACGACGGGCGCGCGGGCCGCGACGTCTCGGGTGCCGGACGCGAGCGGGGTACCTCCGCGGGTGCTCCGGCCCGGTGCCGGGGCGTGCGCTGCGGGGCCATCGCTCGACCTTACCCACCCCGCCCGCGGATGTGTACCGCTTCGTCCGTTCTGCCCGCTGTCCCCCTGTTGCCGAACCCGGGGTTGTTCCCCGGTTCGGCGCCGAACCGGGGAACAACCCCGGGTTCGGCACCGTGGGGTCAGGCGATCGACGGCTCCTCGGGCGCCGAGACCGTGAACACCGCGCCGGCGATGAGCGGCACGGACGTCACGCGGCGTTCGAGGTCGTCGAGGCGGCGCGCGACCGACGTCTCCGACTCGTCGCCGCGCAGGTCCACGCTCGCCACGAGGTACAGCGCGCGCGGGCCCACGTACTCCAGGCGCAGGTAGGTCACGCGCTCGACCTCGGGCAGGTCCCGGATGCCCTCCAGGACGGCGGCGCGCGTCGCGGGCATCGCGGCCTCGCCCACGAGGAACCGGCGGTTGCGGTCGATGAGCACCACGGACACCACCGCGAGGACGACGCCGACGACGATCGACCCGATCGCGTCCGGGACGGGCGAACCCGTGACCTGGTGCGCGAGCACGCCCGCGAACGCGACGACGAGGCCGACCAGGGCGGCGGCGTCCTCGGCGAACACCGCCCGCAACGTCGGGTCCGACGTGACGAGCACGTGGTGCAGCGTGTCGCGGTCGGCCGCCCGCGCCTCGTCGCGGGCCTGGCGTCGGGCCCGGAGGAACGACACCCCCTCCAGGACGAACGCGAACGCCAGCACGGCGTAGGCGACGCCGTAGCTGTCCGCCGGCTCGGGGTGCACGAGCTCCTGGATGCCGTGCGTGATGGACACCCCCGCGCCCACGGCGAACAGCCCGATCGCCGCGAACATCGACCACACGTACGCCTCGCGGCCGAACCCGAGCGGGTGCTGGGCGTCGGCGGGGCGCCGCGAGCGCTTGTCCGCGACGAGCAGGAAGATCTCGTTGCCGGTGTCCGCCCACGAGTGCACCGCCTCGGCGAGCATGGACGCGGACCCGGTGATCGTCGCGGCGACGGTCTTCGCCCCGGCGATGAGCGCGTTGGCGAGGAACGCGACGATCACGGTGACGGTGCTCTCGCCGCCGTCCTCCGGCCGGGCGACCCGGGGGTTGCGCGACTCCGGCTGCGGCGGGGCGGGCGTGGGGGCGTCGGCCATGCTGCCGGTCTACCAGCCGTGCTCACGGCCCGCGCGCGGAGCGCAGCCCTCCGGCCCCGGGAGCGCTCGCCGCCGCCGGCGCGGGACCTGCCGGCGGCGCGTCAGCGCTCGGAGGTCTCGCCTCCGGCGGGACCGACGTCGCCGGCGGCCGTGTCGGCGGTGTCGGCCAGGTCCACGTCGCCCGCAGCCGCGGGCTCGGCGCCCTCGCGCGACACCGGGCGGTCGGCACTCCCGGCGCTCTCGTGCTCACCGACGTCCTCGCGCTCGGCCGCGTCCTGGTCGCGCGTGAGCTCGTCGACGACGAGCAGGTCGGTGCGTACCTTGCCGGTCCGGTACCCGGCGCGGCCGACCATGTGCGCCGCGACGGGCGACGTGAGGAGCTGGAAGATCACGACGAGGAAGAGCGTCGCGACGGCGCCCCACGAGCGCAGCCGGAGGCTGAGCCCCGCGAGCACGAGGATCAGCCCGAGGACCTGCGGCTTCGTGGCCGCGTGCATGCGTGCGAGGAGGTCGGGAAAACGCACGACACCGACGCCCGCGGCGAACGCGAGGAAGGCACCACAGAGCAGGAAGACGGCCGAGACGACGTCGGCCACGGTGTCCCAGAACGCGGTCGTCGGGTCCATCACCGCACCTCCCCTTCGGGCGCCCCGCCGTGGTGCTCGGGATCGACGGCTGATTCCCGGTCGGCCTCCTCGGCCTCCCGGCGGGCGGCGTCCTCCGCCGCGATCTCGTCGGCCGTGCGGATGCGACCCTCGTCCTCGGGCTCGACCGACGCGAACCGCGCGATCGTCACGGAGCCCACGAACCCGACGAGCGACAGGACGACGAGGATCGGGATGGTGTCCGTGCGCCGCGAGAACGCGGCCTCGAGCGCGATCGCCCCGACGAGCGTGGTCGTGAAGACGTCGAGCGCGATGGTGCGGTCGAGCATCGACGGCCCACGCTCGGCGCGGACGATCGCGAGGCTCGCGCCGACCGCGAGCAGCGCGGCGCTCGCGATCACGACGACGAGGTAGACGGTGTCGCTCATGCCTCGGCCACCTCTCGCGTCGCCGGGTCGCGGTACAGGCCCGCGGCGCGCAGCTCGTCGTTGGACGCGAGCGCGTGGAGCACGCGCGCCTCCAGCGCGAGCGTGTCCGCGCGGACCTTCTCCACGCCACCGGCCGCCTCGACGTCGAGCACGTGCAGGTAGAGCATCCCGGTGAGGCGGTGCGCCTCGACGACGATCGACCCGGGCACGAGCGAGGAGAGCTCGGCCGTGATCGTCAGGTAGATGTCCGACGGGTTGCGCAGCCGCACGCCGACGACGGCCCCGCGCGGCGTGTGCCGCGGCGTGAGCGCGAGGAGGCTGACCTGGAACGACGCGACGACGAGGTCGGAGACGAAGCGCGCGACGAGCACGGTGAAGGGCCACGGCCGGAGCTTGCCGCGCGCCGCGATCGACGGCAGCGGGAAGAACGTGATGACGGCGAAGCCGAGGATGACGCCCGCGAGGACGTTGCCCCACGACAGGTCGCCCCACAGCATGACCCAGACGATCGTCAGCCACAGGATCGTGCGCCACTGCGTGGTGACGCGCGCGAACCAGCCGGAGGCGAGCGCGCGACGGCGGCGGTGCAGGCTCATCCGTCCCCACCCCCGGTCGTCGTGGCGGGCTCCGTGTCCGTCTCGCCGGTCGCGACCTCGTTCGACTCGCCCTGCCCGCGGTCGGAGTCGCCCGGGAACACGGCGTCGACGTACGTGTGGCCGTCGAGCAGCGTCGCGGCGGCGCGCTCGGTGTACGAGTAGAGCGGTCCCGCGACCACGGTGAGCGCGAGGCCGAAGGCGACGAGCGCCGTCGCGGGCCCGACCATGCCGCGCGGGAGGCGTGCGTCCGCGGGGATCTCGACGGGCGCCGTCTGCCAGAACGCCTTGTTCCACGCCTTGACGATCGCGTAGAGCGTGAGCAGCGACGTGACGACCGACCCGACGACGAGCGCCCACGCGAGCGGCGTGCCCTGCGCCACGCCCTCCTCCAGCAGGCCGACCTTGCCGAGGAAGCCCGACAGCGGCGGGATCCCGGCGAGGTTCATCGCGGGGATGAAGAACAGGATGGCCAGACCGGGCGCGAGCTTGGCGAGGCCGCCGAGCCGGTCGAGCGACGTCGACCCGCCGCGGCGTTCCACGAGGCCGACGACCAGGAACAGGGTCGTCTGGACGGTGATGTGGTGCACGACGTAGAAGATCGCGGCGGCCATGCCCGGCTCGGACGCGAGCGCGATGCCGAAGATCATGTAGCCGATGTGGCTCACGAGCGTGAACGACAGGAGTCGCTTGATGTCGTTCTGCGCGACGGCGCCGAGGATCCCGACGACCATCGTGAGCAGCGCGAGCCACATGAGCACGTCGTCGACCACGCTGTCCTCGGGAAACAGCAACGTCTGCGTGCGGATGATGGCGTAGACGCCCACCTTGGTGAGCAGGCCGGCGAACACCGCCGTGACGGGCGCGGGCGCCGTCGGGTAGGAGTCGGGCAGCCACGCGGACAGCGGGAAGATGGCCGCCTTGATGCCGAACGCGAGCAGCAGCAGGAGCTGGATGGCGAGCGCCATGCCCGGGTCGATCTCGGCGTAGCGCTCGGACAGCTGCGCGAGGTTCACCGTGCCCGTCGCCGCGTACGTCAGGGCGATCGCGACGAGGAACACGATGGACGACAGCAGGGCCACGACGACGTAGATCGACCCCGCGCGGATGCGCTCGCCCGTGCCGCCGAGCGTGAGGAGCACGTAGCTCGCGGCGAGGAAGATCTCGAACCCGACGTAGAGGTTGAACAGGTCGCCCGAGAGGAACGCGTTGAACACGCCCGCCGCGAGGACCATGAACGTCGGGTGGTAGATGGCGACCGGGGCCTCCTCGTCGCCGTCCGCCACGCCCTGCGCGAGCGAGTAGAGCAGGACGCACAGCATGACGAAGCTCGAGACCACGAGCATGAGCGAGGACAGCCGGTCCGCGACGAGGTCGATCCCGACCGGGGCCGCCCAGCCCCCGACGTCGACGACGATCGGCCCGGAGTCGGCCGCGACCAGCAGCCCCACCGACGCCGCGAGGACGAGCGCGAGCGCCGCGACCGTGATGAGGCGCTGCGCGCGCGGGTGGCGCCACAGCGCGAGCGCGAGGCCCGCCGCGACGAGCGGGAGGACGACGGGCAGCGGGACGAGCGCCGCGGCGGTGAGGCTCATCGCGGCTCCTTCCCGTCGTCGCTGCGGTCGTCAGGTCGTGGGTCGTCCGGGCGGTCGCGCCGGGCGTCGTCGCGGCCCGCGGCGTGCGGTGCCGGGGACGACGGCGGTTCCTGCCCGTCGGTGATCCCGTCGCCGTCGCCGTCGGTCTCGTCGCGGACCTCGGCGGCCTCGTCGTCCAGGCTCGCGCCGCTCTCCTCCGTGTCCGCGTCCTCGAACGCGGGGGCGTTGCGCGCGGCGTGCCGCGCGACGCGACGGTCCTCGAGGTCGTCCTGCACCTCGTCGTGGCCGTGGAGCTGCCACGACCGGTACGCCATCGCGAGCACGAACGCCGTGATGCCGAGCGTGATGACGATCGCGGTGAGCACCATCGCCTGGACGAGCGGGTCGCTCATCTCGTCCTCGGGCGTCGTGCCGATGAGGGGCGCTCCCCCGGCGCGCCCGCCCGCGACGAGGAACAGCAGGTTCGCGCCGTTGCCCATGAGGATGAAGCCGAGCAGGACGCGCGTCAGGCTGCGCTCCAGCAGCAGGTAGACGCCCGCCGCGAAGAGCACGCCGATCGCGAGCACGAGGACGACGCTCGGGGTCATGTCGATGACGTTCACCGCCGACCACCCCCGATCGAGTCGGGCTCCATGGCCTCGAACGGCCCGGTGTCCTCGCCCGGCTCGCGCCCGGCGGCGGCGCGCTCGGCGTGGCGGTCGATCTCCGCTCCCAGGGTGCGCAGGATGTCGAGGACGAGGCCCACGACGACGAGGAACACACCGACGTCGAAGAACAGCGACGTGACGAGGTGGATCTCGCCGACGAGCGGCAGCGCGATGTCGTACGCGTCGCTGCCGAGCACGTTGCCGGTGAGCAGGAACGCGACGAGGCCCACGCCCGCGGACAGGAACAGCCCCGTGCCGAGCAGCAGACCGGGGTGCACCGGCGCAGCCTCCCCGAGCTCGTACCGCCCGCCCGCGAGGTAGCGCACGATGAGCGCGATGCCGACCACGAGCCCGGCCGCGAAACCACCGCCCGGCGCGTTGTGGCCGGAGAACAGCAGGAAGAGCGCGAAGACGATCATGGCGTGGAACAGCACGCGCGTGACGACCTCGAAGATCACCGAGCGTCTCTGGGGCGCGAGCGTGCGGCCCGCGCTGAGCCACACGAGCATGCGCGGCTGGTCCTTCTCGGTGACCCCGCGCCGGCGCAGCGCGGCGCCCGGGTCCGCGCCGCCCTCGCTCCACACGCCCGAGCCGGACGACGTCGTGGCGGGCTTCGCTCCCGACGCCCGCAGGATCTCGCCGCTGCGGGTGCGCAGGAACACCAGCGACGCGACGCCGGTCGCCGCCGCCAGCAGGACGGAGATCTCGCCCATCGTGTCCCAGGCACGGATGTCGACGAGCGTCACGTTGACGATGTTCTTGCCGTGCCCGTACTCGTACGCCTCGGCCGGGAAGTCGACGGAGATCGGCGTCGCGACCCGGGCGAGCGGCGCCACCACGGCGAAGCCCATCATGACGACGGCGACGGCCAGGCCGATGCCCAGGCGCACCCACCGGCTCGCGGCGAGCGGCCGGTTGGAGAAGTACGCGGGCAGGCGGCGCAGCACGAGCACCATGACGACGAGCGTGATCGTCTCGACGAGGACCTGCGTGAGCGCGAGGTCGGGCGCGCCGTGCAGGAGGAAGAGGACGGCGTTGCCGTAGCCGGCGATGCCGACGAGGATCACGGCCTTGAGCCGGCGGCGCGAGCGGGCGGCGAGCACCGAGGCGATGCAGATCGCGGCGACCGCGACGAGCTGCGCAGGACGGTCCCACGCCTTGAGCTGCTCGGGCCACGCCGTCTGCGCGACCATGACGACCCCCGGCCCCAGGACGAGGACCACGAGGATCGCGCCGAGGTAGAACGGCAGCGAGCCACGCTGGGTGACGGCGGTGACGTCCGCCGCGAGGTCGTCGAGCTTGCGCATGACCTTGCGGTAGGTGACGTCGGCCTCGGGGCCGGTCCACAGCGACGCCTGGAACCGCTCGACGCGCGCCCGCTGCCAGAACAGCACGACGCCGACCGCGAGGACGAGGACGGTGAGCGCGAGCGCCGGGGTGAAGCCCGCCCACAGGACGAGGTGCCCGGGCTCGCCCACGGGGTACGTGTCGGCGTACGGCGCGAGGAGATCCTCGCCGAAGTGCGGCACGAGCGCGGTCGCGAGGCCGAGGACCGCGAGCACGACGGCCGGGCTCACGAGCAGGAACGGCTGGCGATGGATGCGCGCGGGGTCGATCGGCGGCTCCTCCGCCGCGACGGCGGGGCCGCGCGCGGCGCCCGGACGCAGGCCCACGTGCTCGTTCGCGCGGGACGGGGACGTGCCGAGGTGCGGCTTGGACGCGAACGCGCCCCACCAGAACCGGATCCCGTACGCGACGGTGAACATCGACCCGACGACGACCGCCCAGAGCACCACCGTGTCGACCCAGACGGGCCCCTCGCCGTGCAGCAGCGACTCGAGCGCCGCCTCCTTCGCGACGTACCCCGCGAACGGCGGCAGCCCGATCATCGACGCCGTCGCGAGCCCGCCCGCGACCGCCGTCCACGGCAGGGCCTTGCCCACCCCGGTGAGGCGACGCAGGTCGCGCGTCCCGGTCGCGGCGTCGACCACGCCCACGACGAGGAACAGCGACGCCTTGAACATCGCGTGCGCGCCGATCATCGCCAGCCCGGCGAGCGCCGCGCCGCGCGTGCCGAGGCCGACGAGCAGGATGATGAGGCCGAGCTGGCTCACCGTGCCGAACGCGAGCACGAGCTTGAGGTCGTACTGGCGCAGCGCGCGGTAGCCGCCGACGAGCAGCGTGCCCGCGCCGAGCGCGATGACCATCGACCGCCACACGGTCGTGTCGGAGTACGCGGGCGCGAACCGCGCGACGAGGTAGACGCCGGCCTTGACCATCGCGGCCGCGTGCAGGTAGGCGCTGACCGGGGTCGGCGCGGCCATCGCCGCGGGCAGCCAGAAGTGCAGCGGGATGAGCGCGGACTTGCTCGCCGCGCCCACCAGGAGGCACACGATCGCGGCCGTCACCGCTCCGCCCGTCGGCGGGTCGGCGATGATCTCCGACATCCGGAAGGTCCCGCCCTGGACACCGAGGATCACGACGCCCACGAGCATCGCCAAGCCGCCCGCCGTCGTCACGACGATCGCCTGCATCGCGGCACGGCGGCTCGCCTTGCGGTCGGCGTAGTGCCCGATGAGCAGGTAGGAGAAGACGGTCGTCAGCTCCCAGAAGACGAACAGGAGCAGCATGTCGTCCGCGGTGACGAGCCCGACCATGGCCCCGGCGAACGCCGTGAGCACGCCGCCGAACCGCCGCAGGCCCTGCGCGGTGGGCGAGAAGTAGGCCGAGCAGTAGACGAGGACGAGCGCACCGACGCCGCCGACGAGCAGCAGCATGAGCCACGACAGCGTGTCCATGCGGAACGCCAGCTCGAGCCCGAGGCCGGGGACCCACTCGACGACCTGCGTCGGGTGCTGCCCCGACATCACGCGGTCGGTCCAGGCGAGCGCGTAGACCGCGGCCGACGCCGGCGCGAGCGCCATGACGAGGAACGCCCGGCGACCGAGGAGCGAGACGAGTGCGGGCGCGCCCAGTGCCATCACGAGATGGGCAACGAGCACGTAGAGCACGGGCCGCTCCGTCCGGGTCGGGGGCGGGGTGGGCAGGCAGAGCCGGGGGTCTTGCTGGACTTGTCATCGTCGCACCCGCGGAGGGGAGTCGCAGGGCACGACAGTTCACGGCGACGGCGATGCCGTGCCACGAACCATTTTACCGACTCGTCAGCCCTGCACGGGCCCCGCAGCCCGGACCGTGACCGATTCCTCAGTCTCCCGTCAGAGATCCTCGGGGTCCACGAGGAACTCCGCCTCGTCCGCGATCTCGCCCCCGACGGCGTCGTGCAGCGTCCGCGTGACCTGCGCGACGACCTCCGCGGCCCGCTTGCGCGCGACCTGGTGGTCGAGCGACGGCTGCTCCCGCTGGGACTCGACCAGGTCCCGCGGCTCCCACCGCACGCGGTAGCTCACGGCGCCGTCCACCGTCCACGGCAGGCCGCGCAGCAGCAGCGGCAGGGCCTCCTCGCCGCCCACCTCGACGGCGACGAGCCCGTCCATGCCGAGATCGACGATCAGTCCGTACCCGTCGAGGACGGCGCCCGTCGTCAGCGCCTTGATGTCGACGTCGTCCGCGGCCGCGTGGATCGCGCGGCGCAGCGCGGGGTCCATCTTCTCGCCCGGGTACAGGGGCAGGTCGGCGATGCCCTTCGGGGGGCCCTCGTACGACTTCCCCTCGGTCGCGAGCCGCGTGCGGGGGTTGAGCCGCGCGACGAGGGCGAGGGCGGCGTTCGGGTCCAGCCAGACGTCCGAGTACAGCGCCATGTCGACCGCGACGCCCGGGTCGGGCGTGAGGACGACGCCCGGGGCCGCCGGGTTCCCGACGTCCGTCCGCACCGAGCCACCGAGCCGGCGCGCCGCCGCGACGAGGAACGCCACGACCCGCTCCTCCTCGCGCACCGGCAGCCCGCCGGGGAACGCGCGGCCGATCCCGTCGCGGTCCCCGCCACCCGGGTAGGGGACGTCGCCACGCTCGCGCGGGCACACGACGTCGAACACGAGCGTCGTGCCCGGCGGCAGGCCGGAGCCCGGCCCCGCGTACGGGCCGGTGATCGTCGTGTGCCGCGACGTGCGCAGCACGCCCGGCGCCCCCGGTGCCGCCGTGCGGGCGGGCGGCACGAGCGGCTCGGTACCCTCCGGCGCGACGTCCCAGCGCGCGCCCGCGAACCGCGACAGCGCGAGCGTCTCGACCTCGTCGACGACGACGTCGGCCGGGAGCCCGAGCAGGTGCCGCGCCTGGTACGACTGCGCGGCGCCGGGCCCGTCAGGGTGCGGCAGCGGCGGGAGCGGGCTCATGCGGTGCGGTCCTCCGGTCCTCGGGTCCTGCAGGGTCGAACGACGTCCGACGCGGCGTGCCGCGCTCAGACGTCGGTGCGGTGGAAGCTCTGCCACGAGCGGGAGGCCGTCGGGCCGCGCTGGCCCTGGTAGCGGGAGCCGTAGACGCTCGACCCGTACGGGTTCTCGGCGGGCGACGACAGGCGGAAGAAGCAGAGCTGCCCGATCTTCATGCCCGGCCAGAGCGTGATCGGCAGCGTCGCGACGTTGCTCAGCTCGAGCGTCACGTGCCCGGAGAACCCGGGGTCGATGAACCCGGCCGTGGAGTGCGTGAGCAGGCCCAGCCGACCGAGGCTCGACTTGCCCTCGAGGCGCGCCGCGACGTCGTCGGGCAGCGTCACCGCCTCGAACGTCGACCCGAGCACGAACTCCCCCGGGTGCAGCACGAACGGCTCCGCCGGGTCGACCTCGACCAGGCGCGTGAGGTCCGGCTGGTCCTGCGACGGGTCGATGAACGGGTACTTGTGGTTGTCGAACAACCGGAAGAACCGGTCGAGGCGCACGTCGATGCTCGACGGCTGGAGCATCGACGGGTCGTACGGCTCGAGCTGGACGCGCCCGGCGTCGAGCTCGGCCCGGATGTCGCGGTCGGAGAGCAGCACGGGCCCACGCTAGCCGACGACGGCGCGTGCCCGGACCGGGCGCCGAACACTGGATCCGCCGTCACCGCACGCCGCCGAACCCGGGGACACGGGTGGGTTCGCCAGGCGAGCCCACCCGTGTCCCCGGGTTCGGCGAGACGTCAGGCGCGCAGCGGGCGTCCGGTCGAGTCGACCGAGTAGTAACCCGTCTTCGAGGTCAGGTAGAGGATGCCCTCGACGAGGCCCCAGATCGCGATGACCGGTGCGGCGAAGCCGAACGACAGCACCGACACGAGCAGCATCGTCAGGCCGATGCCCGTGTAGCCCAGGTAGAACCGGTGGATACCGAGGCTCCCGACGAGGATGCCGAGCAGGCCCGCCGCGAGCCGGGACTTGGCCTGGGGGTCGTACGCGGGGTCGAAGCCCGGCTGCCCGTACGGGCCGGGCTGCGCGTACCCCGGCTGCTGGCCGTAGCCCTGCTGCGGGTAGCCCTGCGGGTAGCCCTGCTGCTGGTCGGCGCCGTACGGCTGCCCCTGCGGCTGGCCGTACCCCGCCGGCGCGCCGGGCGTCCCGTACGGCTGCTGGCCGGAGGCGTCCCCGTAACCCTGCTGCGGCTGACCGTACGCGTCGCCGTAGCCGGGCTGCTGGTCGTAGCCCGGCGTCGTGCCCGACGGCGTCGTCCCGCCCCCGTAGACCGGGTCGCCCGGGGCCGGGGTCCCCTGCGCGGGGTCGGGCTGCTGCTGGTACGGGTTCTCGGACAAGGCTGCTCCTCGGCGTGCGCCGCACACGGGCGCGGATCGGGTCGTCGTGCGGTCGGGTTCTGGCATCACCGGCGACGTCCGCTATGATCGGGGCGCGCGCTGGTTCGCCGAGGATCCTCCCAGAGGGCCCGGGGCGGACGCCACCAGCGCCGCGCGGGTGTAGTTCAATGGTAGAACTTCAGCTTCCCAAGCTGATAGCGCGGGTTCGATTCCCGTCACCCGCTCAGCGCTCGAGAGCCCCGCACCGGTCCGGTGCGGGGCTCTCGTCGTCATGGCCAGGCGGCGAGCAGGTCGTCGGCCGTCCACACCCGGGACAGGCGCGGGTCGTCGTCGGCACCGGCCGGGCAGACCGCGACGAGCGGGGTCGCGGCACCGACGCCCGGCACGTGGACGGCGTCGGCGGCGAGCGCGTCGACGTCCCGCGAGGTGAACGGCGTGCGGGCGTGCCACTTGATGCTCCCGACGAACGCGATGGTGCGCGCGGGGCGCACGTCCGCAGCGACGAGGTCGATCTCGGGCGTGTTGTTCCGCGGCCACCACCCTCCGACGTCGCGGGCACCGGGCCAGGTCTCGTCCGGGAGCAGGCGTGCGAGAGCCTCTCGCACCACGGGTTCGATCGCGCGACCGCGCCAGGACGAGAACGTCGTCTCGAACCGGGCGGCAGCCAGGTCGGGTCGACCGCGGTCGATGTCCGGGAGCGCGGGCTCGACCATCGCGAGCCAGAACCGCAGCGCCGGGTCGGAGACCCGCCAGCGCCGGTCCTTCGTCGCCGATCGGGTGGAGAGCGGCTCGTCGGCGGCGATCACGCGTTTCTCGGTCAGCAGCCCGAGCGAACGGTCGAGCGTCGTCGGGGAGATCGAGCCGTCGAGAGCCTGGAGGATCCGTGAGTGGGTCCGTTCGCCCTTGCCGCCGATCGCCGTCAGCACCAGCCGGGCGTGCGACGTGGAGGGCAGCTCGCCGTCGAGGACCCTCGTCCCGGAGACGACGAGCGCACTCGTCGCCCGCTCGTACGCGCGCCGCACGAAGGTCACGGGCGGCTCCTCCGGCTGCCACTCCTGCGCGACGAGCGGCTGCCCGCCCGTGACGAGGAACGCGTCGAAGGCGTCGGACCCCGTCAGCCCCGTCATCCGGGCGACGTCCCGAGGAGACAGAGCACGCAGCAGCATCTCGGTCGCGCGCCCGTGGAACGGCTCGTCCGGACGCCCGAGCGCCTCCATCATCGCGAGGTCGCTCCCGAGGAGGAGCAGCAGCACGGGCCGTCGCGAGAGCTCCCGGTCCCAGACGCGCTGCAGCTCCCCCGCACCACCCTGGATCCCCTCGAGGAGCCAGGGCAGCTCGTCCACGACGACGATCGCCGGAGACTCCGCGGGCAGAGCGGCGGCCAGCAGCCGGAGGGCGGCGGTCAAGGAGTCGGGCTTGTTCCCCTCGGCGACCACCGCGCCGGGCAGGTCGGACTGCGCGACGGCCTCGGCGAACGCCGCGAGCTCGTCGCCGGGGGGAGCGTGCCGCGCCGCCTGGAAGTAGACCGACGGCACGGCCTCTCGCTCGATGAGCTCGGTCACCAACCGCGACTTGCCGACGCGGCGGCGGCCTCGCAGCAGCACGGCGACGCCGGCGTCCGCCCTCCCGCCCGTGCGGACGACGTCCAGCTGCTGCGCGAGCTCGCGCAGCTCGGTCGCGCGTCCGACGAATCCCGCCATGAGACCCCCTTGAATCGAACCCCCACCAAGAATAGTAAACCTTCTGGGGGTGTCAGGCGCCGAGCCCGGGGTTGCTCCTCACGGCGACGGTGACGTGGGGAACGACCCCGGGCTCGGCGGTAAGGGGGTGGGCGTCAGCCCAGGATGCTGCCCGCGGCCTTGGCCGATGCGGCGAGCGAGCCCGTCAGGGGCAGGTCCGGGAGGATCACGGCCTGGGCCGCGTGGTAGACGTCGGGCTTGCCGACCCAGGTGACGCCGTCGGGCCGGTTGGCCGTGTCGAGCTCGTGGTGCCACGAGCCGCGCTCGGGGTCGACGAGGTACCGGTCGATCCACGCCCACCAGCCCGCGGCGGCCTCGGCGAAGCGGGAATCCCCCGTCACCCGGCCGAGCACGTCGGCCGCGGCCACCGCCTCGGCCGCGACCCAGTGGTAGCGGCGCGGCTCGACGGGCACCCCCGACCAGTCGACGGTGTACACGAACCCGCCGCCGTGCTCGCCGTCCCAGCCGTCGGCGACGGCGCGGTCGAACAGCGCGACCGCGGCCTCGGTGCGCGCGCCGGGCGTGCCGGACGCGACGTCGACCTGGAGGAGGAGGCGCGCCCACTCGAGCCCGTGCCCCGGCGTCGAGCCGTACGGCTTGAACGGGTCGCGCGGCCGGTCCGCGTTGTAGTCGGGCAGCGGGTTCCAGTCCGCGTCGAAGTGCTCGGGGATGCGCCACTCGTTCTCGCGCGCCCAGCCGATCACGCGGTCCGCGATCGACGCGGCGCGGCTGAGCCACTCGGCGTCGCCCGTCGCGTCGTGGGCCGCGAGCAGCGCCTCGACCGCGTGCATGTTGGCGTTGACCCCGCGGTACTCGTCGAGCGTCGTCCAGTCGCGCGACCACTCGTCCGCGTGCATCCGGGGTCCCGGCTCCCAGAAGCGCTCGTCGAGGACGGCGAGCGCCGCGTCGAGCAGCTCGCGCGCGCCCTCACGGCCCGCGATCGTGCCCGACGCCGCGGCGAGCACGACGAAGGCGTGCGCGTACGCGCTCTTCGTCCCGTCGACCGGGACGCCCTCGCCCACCTCGAGATCGCCCGGGCGCCGCGCCGGGCCCCGCGAGGACACCCAGCCTCCGTTCTCGGCGTCCACGAGCACCGCGCGCAGGCCGTGCAGCGCGGCGTCGGCCCGCTCCCCCGCCCCCGGGACCCCGAGCAGCGACGCGAACGCGTACACGTGCGCCATGCGCGACGTGATCCACGTGTGCACCGGCTGGGACGGGTCGGGGCGGCCGTCGTCGTCGAGCCACTGCGCGGCCCCGTCCGCGCGCAGCGACGCCTGGCCGAAGCGGAGCAGGTCGGCCAGCTGGTCGCGGCGCCAGCGCGCGCTGCCCGCCGTGAGGTCGCCCCGAGGGTCGGGGGCGGGCGTGCGCTGCTCGGACGGGTGCTCGGTCATGTCTCGGTCCTTCTCGTGCTGGGAACGTGGTGCCGCACCGGGCGCGGTGCCGGTACGGCGCGGTGCCCCGGGACGATCATCCCGGGGCACCGCCGGTGGTGCATGCTCACCGTGCGCCCCGGGGACCGGGGCGCACGGTGGGCTCAGGGGTTCAGCCGCAGGTCACGGCCGCGTAGTCCGCCGTGATCGACGCCGTCACCCCCTCGTCTCCTCGGGTCGCCTCGACGGTGACCGTGCCGGCCTCGACCGACGTCGCCCGCGTCGCGAACGACTGGTAGGCGTTGGCCCCCGGCGCGACGGCCGCGAACTCCTTGGTGCCGAACGGCGTGACGAGCCGGATCGCGACGGGCGCGTCCTCGCCGTTCTCGGCGCGGACCGCGACGTACGCCTTGCCGGCGAGGCAGCGCGTGCTCACCGTGACGTCGATCGCGAGCGTCGGCTGGCCCTCGGTCACGGTCACGGGGACCTCGACCACCTGGCTGGTCCAGCCGTCGTCGACCACGACGTACGCGGTGTACGTCCCGGCCGCCGTGTAGGCGTGCGAGCCGGAGACCGACCCGTCCGCCACCGTGCCCGCCACGACGTCGGAGCCGTCGCCCCACGTGACCGCCGCGCGGAGCTCGGCGCCCTCGCGTCCGCCGGTCACCTGGGCGAGCGCCACGTCCGTCGTCTGCCCGACGGCGAGCGTCACGCCCTCGGCGGCCGTGACCTCGAGCGCGGGGTGCTCGGCGGACGTGCCGTCGTGCGCGACCGCGACCACGTGGATGCGACCGTCGCGCGAGAGCTCGCCCGGCTGGTCCGGGAGCGTGAGGCTCACGGCCCGCTTGCCCTCGGGGAGCGTGATCGGCGCCGTCGCGAAGAACGCGGCGGGGGTGCCGGTCTGCGGGCTGCCGCCGCGCAGGCGGCTGTCCGTCACGGCGACGGGGATGTTGCCGTACACGGGGTTGCGCGCCGCGCCCGACCAGTCGCCGAAGCTCAGGTCGATCGGCTGGGACGAGCCGTCGTCGAAGGTCAGCACGCCCTGGGCCTGCTGGTTCTTCTCCGTGCCGGTGCCGATCACCGAGAGCTGCTCGGCGTCCGCGGGGACCTCGAGCTCGATGGTCTGGCCGTCGCCCGTCGCGTTGTCCGGCTGCCCGGCGGGGATCGCCGGGACGTCGAACGCGAGGTCGGTGCCGGGCACCGTCGTGCGCTCGCCCTGGACGAAACCCTTCGCCGCGAGCTGCGCGCGGTCGAAGAACACGCCCTGGCCGTCGCACGAGCCGACGGTCGTGCCGAGGTCGCCGATGCAGACGTTGTCGTACGCGGCGAGCAGCGAGCCCTCGCGCAGGAGCGAGACGGAGACGTACGAGGTGGTCGAGACGGGCTCGATCCCCTCGCCCGAGACCGTGACGGTCACCGGGTAGACGCCCGGCGCGGCCCACGTGTGCGCGGCGTCCACCGCGTACCCGCCGAACGAGCCGGCCCGGAGCGTCCCGGCGACCGGGTCGGACCCGTCGCCGAACGCGACCTGCACGTCGAGCGCCGCCACGTCGCCCTCGACCCCGGTGAGGGTCGCGAACGAGCCCGAGACCTCGCGCCCGGTGACCGTGTCGCGGTCGGGCGCGGCCGAGAGCGTCAGCTCCTCGGCCCCGGAGTCCTTCGGGTCGGCCAGCAGCTCGACCTCGGCGAGCGACAGCGCACCGGAGCCCGACGTCGCGGTGACCGTCACGCGGTACCGCGCGAACGCCGTCGGCTCCGCGACCGTGAACGGCCGCGTCTGGAGCGCCCAGCGGAACTGCTCGCCGGACCGCTCGTCGAGGGTCGTCCACGTCTCGCCGTCGTCGGAGCCCTCGAGGGTCCACGCGGACGGCGGGGCCGTCCCGCTCGCGCCGGAGGTGAGGGTGTACGACCCGACCGTCGGCCGGATGCCGTTGCCCGCCCACGTGATCGACGGGGTGGTCGTGACGAACGTCGTGCGCGTGCCGGACGTGTTGTCCGTCAGCGCCGCGGCGCTCGTCGACGCGTCGCCGTCCGCGACCGTCGTCGTGCCGAGGCCCGACGTCGTCGCGTCCTGGACCGGCGCCGGGGGCTCGTCGCCCTCGGTGAGCGACGGCGGCGCGTCGTCCTCGCCCGTGCCCCAGTCCGACGGCTCCGGACCCATGACGAAGTCCAGCGTCGCGCCGCCCGAGAGGTCGGCCTGGGACAGCGACGTCGAGGTGCGGGCCTCGCCGTCCACCGCGAGGGACTGCACGTAGACGTTGTCGACCGAGTTGTTCTCGGCGTTGACCACGAGGTCGCCGTCCGGCAGGTGCACCGTCGCCTTGTCGAACAGCGGCGAGCCGACCGCGTACTGGTCGGAGCCGACCTGGAGCGGGTAGAAGCCGAGCGAGGCGAAGATCCACCACGACGACATCTCGCCGTTGTCCTCGTCGCCCGGGTAGCCCTGGCCGATCTCGCTGCCCACGAACAGGCGGCGGGTGACCTCACGGACCTTCTCCTGGGCCTTGGAGGGTGCGCCCGCGGCGTCGTACAGCCACGGGATGTGGTGCGACACCTGGTTGCTCATGCCCCACATGCCCATGCGGACGTCGCGCGCCTCGCGCTGCTCGTGGATGCCGCCGTTGCCGGCACCCTTCTCCGGCGTGGAGAAGAACAGGTCGAGCTTGTCCTCGAGGCCCTGCTTGCCGCCGTAGAGGTTCGCCAGGCCCTGGCCGTCCTGCGGCGCGTGGAACGCGAAGTTCCAGCCGCTCGTCTCGGTGTACCCGCCGCCCCACGCCTCGGGGTTGTAGGTCTCCGGGTCGACGGCCCACGTGCCGTCCTCGTGCCGCGGCACGAAGAAGTCCACCTCGGGGTCGAACAGCTCGACGTAGTGCGTGGCACGCTCGAGGAAGTACGCGGACTCCTCGCGCAGCGTCTCGCGGCGCTCGTCCGGCGTGGCCGGGTCCTCCGCGAGCGCGGCGGCCATGTTGCCGATGCCGAAGTCGTTGATCAGGCCCTCCAGGCCCCACGACACGGACTCGTGCGTGGACTCCGGCGTGAACCCGAGGAACGGCGACGTCTGGAGGCCCTTGCGGCCCACGGCGTTGTTCGGCGGCGCGACGGACGCGTTGCGCAGCGCGGCGTCGTACGCCTCGAGCGCGGAGTCCGTCGGGAGCGAGCCCTTGAGGTACGCGTCCGCGAACGCGACGTCGGAGCTCGTGCCCGTCATGAGGTCCGCGTAGCCCGGGGAGGACCAGCGCGCGATCCAGCCGCCGTCGCGGTACTGCTGGACGAACCCGTCGATCAGCTCGCCCGCGAGCTCCGGGTAGAGGAGCGAGTACGCCGGCCAGGCCGTGCGGTAGGTGTCCCAGAACCCGTTGTTCACGTAGATCTTGCCGTCGACGATCTTGGCGTTGGTCTGCGTGTCCGTCGCCGAGCCGGTGGTCGCGGAGACCGGGCTCGCGTACTTGTACACCGGCTCCTGCGCCGTGCCCGTGTTCTCGAACTGCGAGTTCGGGTACAGGTTGAGGCGGTAGAGGTTCGAGTACAGCGTGACGAGCTGGTCCTCGCTCGCGCCCTCGACCTCGATGACCCCCAGGCGGTCGTTCCACGCCTGCGCGGCGGCGGCCTTGACCTCCGTGAAGGTCTTGCCGGTCACCTCCAGGTCGAGGTTCTTGCGCGCCTGGTCGAGGCTGATGAACGAGGTCGCGACGCGCAGCTCGACCGTCTTGTCGGACGACGTGTCGAACGTCGCGAAGCGCGCGTCCGCACGGTTGCCCGCCGCCGTCCCGACCGCCGTCGGACCACGGTCGAAGGTGCCGGCGACGAACATGCGCGTGCGGCCCACGGACAGGCCCGAGCCGTTCTCGACCCAGCCGGAGATCGTCCCCGTGGCCTGGTCGTACGTGAGCTTGGACGAGCCGTCCACCTTGTCCACGAGCACGTGGCCCTTGGCGCCGGGGTAGCTGAAGCGGAGCACCGCACCGTGGTCGGTGGGCGTCGCCTCGATCGCGGACCCGTTGGTGAACGTGACCCCGTAGTAGTCCGGCCGCGCGAGCTCGTCGGCGTGGTCGAACTCGAGGCCGCGCGTCGAGAGCGTGGCGTCGGGCGTCCCCGACGCCGTCGACGGGAGGAACGTGAGCTGGTTGCGGTCGCCCATCCAGGGGCTCGGCTCGTGCGAGACGCCGAAGCCCTGGAGCACGGGCTTGTTGTTGGCGTTGTTGGCCTTGTGGTACTCGTACAGCCAGCTCTGCGAGGAGGCGTTGGTGTACGGCGTCCAGAAGTTGAACCCGTTCGGCGTCGCCGTCGCCGGGATGTTGTTCCCGCGCGAGAAGCTGCCCGACGCGAGCGTGCCGCGGCGCGTGTCCACGTAGTTGGCGAGGCTCGAGCCGTCGATCGTCGCCGGGCTGGCGGTGATGGCGACGTCGTCGAGCCACCCCGCGAACTTGGTCCCGGCGTGGCCGCCCGGGTTGTCGTAGCCGAGCAGCACCTGGTCGACGGTCTTTCCCGCGGCGACGTCGCCGAGGTCGATCCGCACGGAGTTCCACTGGTCGGCGTAGAGGATCTTGCCCTCGCCCTGCGCCTGCGCGGTGGCGACCGTCTCGTGCGCGTCGCGCGCGCCGAGGTCGGACAGGTAGGTGCCGTCGGTGAACAGCACGTCCACGGCCGCGTAGGTCGACGGGTACTGCAGGTCGTCGAGCAGCTCGGGGAAGATCGTGTAGCTCAGGCGCGTGTCCTCGCCGACGACGACGTCCACGTCGTCGTAGAGCACGTTGGTCGCGTGGGTCTCGCCGTCGGCGAGGTGCGAGCCGTCGTACCGCAGCGAGTGCAGGCCGGAGAACCCGACGCCCGCCTTGTTGGTGAAGTTCACGCGCGGCCCGGTGCCGACCTTGGTCGTCATGGGCGCGGCGGACGGGCCGGCGCTCAGGTCGGCCGAGAGGTCCCACCCGGCGAGCTGGACGATGGAGTCGCCCGAGTTGGCCGTGACGTTGAGACGCAGGTACGTGTACGCCGCGGTGGGCGCCTCGAGCTCGAACGTGCGCGTCTGCTGGCGGTTCGGGAAGTCCTCGTCCGTCCGCCGGTCGAGCGCGGTCCACGTGGACCCGTCGTTCGAGCCCTCGACCGTCCAGGTCTTCGGGTCTCGACCGGCGGCGTCGTCCCCGGACGTCATCGAGTAGGCGACGAACGACACGGGCTCGGCGAACTCGTACCGGACCCAGCCGGTGGAGGCGAACGCGAGCCACTTGGTGCCGGAGCTGCCGTCGGCGAGGTTCGCGGCGCCCTCGTTCGGCAGGTTCTGGGCGCTCGCCGTGACGGCCTTGAGCTTCCCGAGCACGCTGCCGGGGAGGCCGCTCGTGAACGACCCGACGTTCGCCTGCCAGGGCGCGCCGTCGCGCTCGGCCACCGTGGTGGCGAGCGCGGCCGGGTCTCCCGACTCGAAGGACGACGAGAAGTCGCCCGGCTCGGCCGCGGCGGCGGGCGCAGCGGTGAGGGCTCCGAGAGGCACGGCGAGGGGGACGGTGAGGGCGGCGGCGAGCGCGAGGCCGAGGGGCCGTGCGCGGCGGCTGCCGGAGCGCGTGGAGACGACGCGTCCGGGCGGTTGTGGTCTGGTCATGCTCGCGATCTCCTTCGATCGTGACAGCGCTGTCAGGCTGCGGGGGTGCCCCTGACAACGCGCAGGGGGGAAGCGTTGTCAGGGGCGACCTGAACTTATGTGGCGTTAGCGGGCTTTGTCAACGCGGCCGGACGCCGGGACGGGCACCCGCCGAGGACCGGCCACGGGCGTGCCGTCGACGGCCGAGGATGCCCGGGGCGACGTCCCGCTACGCGCCGGGACCGGGGATCTCGCCGGTGCCGCGCACCACGAGCCGCGTGGGCACCACGACCAGGCGCGGGGCGAGCTCCGGGTTGTCGGCCCGCGACACCGCGAGCGCCGCGGCCTGGCGCCCCATCTCGACGACGTCGTACCCCACGACGGTCACGTCCAGCAGGTCCGCGAGCTCGAAGTCGTCGAACCCCACGAGCGCGACGTCCGCGCGGCCCCCCGCGGCCACGCGGTCGCGCAGCGCGTGGAGCGCGCCGACCGTGATCTTGTTGTTCGCCGTGACGAACGCCGTGGGCGGCTCCGGCATGGCCAGGAGCTCCGCCACGAACGCGTGCGCGAGCTCCGCGTCGTGGGCGCCGTCGCGCACGTACCGCGACGGGTCCTCGACGCCCGCGCCGCGCAGCGTCGCGACGAACTCGTCGCGACGCTCCTGGAACGTCCACAGCCGCGACACGTCCCCGACGAGCGCGATCCGTCGGTGCCCGTGCGCGAGCAGGTGCGTCACGGCGTCGCGCACGCCGCCGCGGTTGTCGATGACGACGGTGTCCGCGTCGACGCCCTGCGCCGGCCGGTCGATGAACACGACCGGCAGCCCGTCGTCGAGCTCGCGGCGCAGCGACGAGTGGTCGGTCGACGTCGGCGTCACCACGAGCGCGCCGACGCGGCGCTCCACGAGCGCCTCCGTGAGCGAGCGCTCGCGCTCGGGCTCCTCGTCGGAGCTCGTCGTGATGAGCTGGAGCCCGTGGTGGCGCAGCTCGCGCTCGATCCCGCTCGCCAGCGCGGAGTAGAACGGGTTCGCGAGGTCGCCGGTGACGAAGCCGACGAGCCGCGACGAGCCGCCGCGCGCGAGGTCCGCCGCGACCGCGTTGCGGCGGAAGCCGAGCCGCTGCGCGGCCTCCTGCACCTTGGCCCGCGTCTGCGGCGCCACGTTCGGCTCGTCGTTGAGGACGCGTGACGCCGTCTTGAGGCTGACGCCGGCGACCTCCGCGACGGCCGCGAGGGTCGGCCGTCGGCCGCCGCGCCCCGAGTGCGGGCGCGCCGCCGTGTCCGTCGGGCCGTTCGAGCCCGCGGCCCGGACCTCGCCCGGCGGGAGCGTTCCCGCGCTCTCCCCCTGCATCACCATCATCAGACCTCCCGTCGACCGCGGATGAGCATGTCGACGACGATAGCGAGCAGGAGCACCGCTCCGGTCACGATGTACCGCGTCGCCGTGTCGAGATTGAGCAGCGTGAGGCCGTTGGCGATCGACTGGATGACCAGCACGCCGAGCACCGCGGACCACGCGCTCCCCCGCCCGCCGAACAGGCTCGTCCCGCCGATGACCGCCGCGGCGATCGCGGTGAGGTACGTGTCGGCGGCCCCGGTGCCCTGGTTCGCGGCGGCGAGGCGCCCGGCCGCGAGGATCCCGCCCAGCGCGGCGAACGTGGAGCACGCGACGAAGCACGAGACGACGGTCCGCCGCACCGCGACGCCCGCGAGGAGCGCGGAGCGCCGGTTCCCGCCCACCGCGCGCACGGACCGGCCCCACCGGGTGCGGCGCAGCAGGACGTCCACCACCACGACGAGCGCGACGAACAGCACGACCGTGTAGCCGATCCCGCGCGCGGTCCCCAGGTACGCGACCGTGCCGACGAGGACCGCGGCGAGGACCGCGGTGCGGATCGCGATCCGGCCGAGCCCGGGGCTCGGCAGCTCCGCGCGCACGCGGCGCAGGTGGTCGACGACGCGCAGCGCGGCGTACCCGACCACGACCACCACCACGAGGCCCCAGGCGGCGGCCGGCGCGAGGAAGCCCTGCTGCACCGTGCGCACGAGCCAGGACTCGAACGGGATGTTGATCGAGCCCGAGGGGCCGAGCACCCGGAGCTGCACGCCCGCGAGGATGAGCAGCCCGGCCAGCGTGAAGACGAACGACGCGAGACCGAGGCGCGTGGACAGCAGCCCGTACCCGAGGCCGACCACGACGCCGACCGCGAGCGCCGCGAGGATCGCGAGCCCGACGGGCCAGTCCAGGTTGACGGTCCCGACCGCCAGCACCGCCGCCGCGAGCCCGCTCACGGAGCCGACGGACAGGTCGATCTGACCGACGAGCAGGACGAGCACGACCCCGAGCGCGATGATCCCCGTGGGCGCGCTCTGGAGCGTGAGGTTGACCAGGTTCTCCGCCGAGAGGAACGCCGGGTTGATCGCGCCGAGCACGACCCAGATGAGCAGCAGCGCGCCGACGATCGGGAGCATGCCGAGGTGGGCGCCGCGGAGCTGGCGCACGACGCTGCCCGACAGCACGCCCGAACGGTCGAGCGCGGCGCCGGACGTGCGGCCGGGGACGCTCATCGGTGCACCGCCCCGGTGCCGCCGGAGCGCCGCTCGCGCCCCGGGTCGATCGACGGCCGCGCCGGGCCGCCCGGCCGTGCGGGCCGGACCGCGCCGGTCATCGCGGCGAGCAGGTCCTCGTAGGACGTGTCGCCGGCGAACTCGCCGTGCACGCGCCCGAGCCGCAGCACGAGGATGCGGTCGGCGACGGCCTGGAGGTCGCCCGCCTGGTGGCTGATGAGCACGACCGCGTGCCCGCGCTCGCGCAGCTTCTCGATGAGGTTGAGCACCTCGGCCGTCTGGCGGACGCCGAGGGCCGCCGTCGGCTCGTCGAGGACGAGGACGCGCGGCGCGCCGAGCAGGGCCCGGGCCACGGCGACGACCTGCCGCTGCCCGCCGGACAGCGTGCGCACGGGCTGCCGCACCGACGGGACGGTCGCGGCGAGCTGGTCGAGCAGGCCCCACGCCTCGCGCTCCATCGCGATCTCGTCGAGGAACGGGCCGCGCAGCGTCTCCTGCCCGAGGAACACGTTCTCGACGACGTCGAGGTCGTCGACGAGCGCGAGCTGCTGGAACACCGCCGCGATGCCGTGCGCGCGCGCCGCCGCGGGCGAGTCGAGGACGACGGGCGCGCCGTCGAGCAGGACCTCGCCCGCGTCGGGCCGGAACGCGCCCGCGACGACGCCCGCGAGCGTCGACTTGCCCGCACCGTTGTCTCCCACGACGGCGAGCACCTCGTGCTCGCGCACGTCGACGTCGACGTCGACGAGCGCGCGGACGCCGCCGAAGTTCTTGGAGACCCCGCGCAGGGACAGGACGGGCGCGCTCACGGGGCGGCCTCCAGGAGCCCCGCCTCGACGCACGAGTCGACGTAGTACGGCGTGCAGATCTCGTCGACCGTGTAGACGCCGCCGTCGACGATGACGCGCTGCACGTCGTCGACCCCGACCGCGCGCGGCGCGAGGAGGAGGCTCGGGACTCCGTCGATGCTCGCGGTGGCGCGCGGGTCCTCGCCGCGCAGCACGCGGACGGCGAGCTCCGCGGCCGTGCGTGCCTGCTGGGCGGTCGCCTTGTAGACGGTCATGTACTGGTCGCCGGAGACGATGCGCTGGACCGCCGCGAGCTCGCCGTCCTGGCCCGTCGTGGGCGGGACGGGGTCGAGGCCCGCGGCCTTCATCGCGGCGATCGCGCCGCCCGCGATGCCGTCGCTCGCCGCGAAGACGCCGTCGACGCGGCCGGCGTACTGCGTGAGCTGCCCCTCGACCCACTCGGTCGCCTTGTCGGGGCTCCAGTCGGGGGTGTCGTACTCGGCGAGCACGTCGATGTCCTCTCCGTCGAAGGCTCGGTGGGCACCCGCCGCGTACTCCGCCGCGTTCGGGTCGGTCGGCGAGCCCTGGACGAACAGGACCCCCGGCCGCCGCCCGTCGGGGGGCGGGTCCTGCTCCGCGCGGTCGAGCACCGCGCCGACGAGCGCCTCCCCCATGAGGTACCCGATGAGCTCGTTGTCGAACGACACGTAGTAGTTCGCGCCCTCGACGAAGCGATCGTAGGCGATGACGGGCACCCCGAGCCGCTGGGCCTCCGCGACGATGCTCACCGCGGCGACGGCGTCCACGGCGTCGAGGACGAGGACGTCGGCCCCGCGGGCGAGCATCGACTCGGCCTGCTGCTGCTGGTTCGCGGCGTCCTGGGCGGCGTTGGCGTACAGGACCTCGCACGTGGCGCAGCGCTGCTCGACCACGCCGACGAAGGTCGGGCGGTCGGACGTCTCGTACCGCGCGGTCTTCGCCTCGGGCAGCAGGAGGCCGATGGTCCCCTCGGAAGGGCCGGCGGGTTCCTCGGGCGCCGCGCACCCGGCGAGCGCGAGCAGCGCGACGACGGCGGTCGCGAGCGCGGCCGTCACGACGCCGCGCGCCCGACCGCGGGCGAGCCTGGTCCGGGCGACGGCGGTCCCGGTCATGCGCTCACCCCCAGCGACCCGCTGACGCGCGCGAGGTCGAGCGCGACGGCGAGCGCGCCGCGCACCTCGGCCGCGGACCCGAGCTCGGACGCGACGACCTGGACGGGGCCCGCGGTGCTCGGCACCGTGCGCTGCTCGAGCGCGGTGCGCAGGGGCCCCAGCAGGGCCTCGCCCGCCTCGGCGAGCTGCCCCCCGACGACGACGATCTCGGGGTCGACCAGGTTGCACAGGTTGGCGGCCGCGACGCCCAGGTGCTGACCGGCGTCGAACAGGACGCGCCGGCACCCGGGGTCGCCCTCCTGGGCGCGCGCGATGACGTCGCGCAGGGTGAGGGGACCACGGCTCTCGGAGAGCATGGACAGCAGGACCCCGGCACCGACGTACATCTCGAGGCAGCCGCGGTTGCCGCACCGGCACACCGGGCCGTTCTCGTCGATCGTCACGTGCCCGATCTCGCCCGCGACGCCTGCGCGGCCGTGCACGACGCGCCCGCCCAGGACGAGCCCGCCACCCACGCCGTGGGACACGCGCAGGTAGGCGACGGCGTCGTGCCCGACGGCGGCACCGAACCGGGTCTCGGCGAGCGCGCCGAGGTTGGCGTCGTTGTCCACGGTCACGGGGGCGCCGAGCTCGGCCTCCAGCATCTCGGGCACGACGACGCCGTCCCAGCCGCGCATCATCCCGACGGTCGCGATCCGGCCCGCGCGCACGTCCACCGGGGCGGGGACGCCGACGCCGACGGCGAGCAGCTCGTCCGGCGCGGCGTCGACCGACGCCACCATCTCCCCCACGAGCAGCGCGGCGCGCTGGAGCCCGGTGTCGGCGCGGTGGTCGGGGGCGAGCGGCATGCGCTGGTCGGCGAGGACGCGCATGGACGCGTCGGCGAGCGCGACGCGCATCGACCGGGTGCCGAAGTGGACGCCCGCGACGAGCCCGAGGTTGCGCGCGAGCGTGACCTGGAGCGCGCGGCGACCGCTGCGCGTGGAGGGCGAGGTGTGCAGCACGCCCGCGCCGGTGAGCTCCTTGACGATGTTGGAGACGGTGGCCGGGGACAGCCCGGTGACGCCGGCCAGCTCGATCTGCGTGAGGGAGCCACGCTGCTGGACGGCGCTCACGATCCGAGCTCGGTTGGCCTCACGCAGTGAAGTCTGCGAGCCCGGGGTCACCCGGTCAGCGCGCACGCAGGTCAGGATACCGCCGGGGCGCCCCCGTCCAGGTGGGACAGGCCGGGTCGTGGACGCTGAGCCGATCTCCTGAACGAACTGGACAGCGCTGTCACCCGAGGGCAGACTCGACAGAACCGCTGGTTGCGTGCAGGACCTGACGCGAAGATCACGATTCAGCGACGCTTGCGTTCATTTCTTGACATCAAGCCGGAACGGGTCGTTGTATGGGCAGCGGGTTCGAGGGCGCGCCGGTGCGCCCGGCCGGTGCGACGTGGTCGTCCCGCCGGTCCCCCACGACCGAAGAAGGCGTAGGGAAATCACGATGCGAATCGATCGCAGGACGAGCGCGACGGTGGCCACGGCCGCCCTCGTGGGTCTCGCACTCGCCGCGTGCAGCGGCGGTGGTTCCGGTGACGGGGGAACCGGCGACGGGGGCGCTTCGGGGGGCGGCGACGAGGTCGAGGTCTTCACCTGGTGGGCCGCGGGTTCGGAGAAGGCGGGTCTCGACGCTCTGGTCGGCGTGTTCAACGAGCAGCACCCCGACGTGGAGTTCATCAACGGCGCGGTCGCCGGCGGCGCCGGCTCGGCCGCGAAGGACCTCCTCCAGTCCCGCCTCCAGGCGCAGGACCCGCCGGACACGTTCCAGGCGCACGCCGGCGCGGAGCTCCAGGACTACATCGACGCCGCGCAGATCGAGGACGTCTCGTCGCTGTACGACGAGTTCGGCCTCACCGACGTCTTCCCGGCCGACCTCGTCGACCGCCTCAAGTCCGACGACGGCGCGATCTACTCGATCCCGTCGAACATCCACCGCGCGAACGTCGTGTGGGCCAACCCGACGGTCCTCGAGGCGAACGGCATCGACCCGGCCGCGACGTACGACGACCTCGACGCCTGGATGGCGGACCTCGACAAGCTCAAGGCCGCGGGCGTCACCCCCCTGTCGGTCGCGACGACGTGGACCCAGGTCCACCTGCTCGAGACCGTGCTCCTCGCCGACCTGGGCGCGGAGGCGTACAACGGCCTGTGGGACGGCTCGACCGACTGGTCGGGCGCCGAGGTGACGTCGGCTCTCGAGGACTTCGAGAAGCTCATGAGCTACACCAACACCGACCGTGACGGGCTCGACTGGCCCGAGGCGACCCAGATGGTGATCGACGGCAACGCCGCGTTCAACGTCATGGGCGACTGGGCCGTCGCGGCGTTCGAGGAGCAGGGCAAGACGCTCGGCACCGACTTCACCGCCGCGCCCGTCCCGGGCACCGACGGCGTGTTCGACTTCCTCGCCGACTCGTTCACCCTCCCGGTGGGCGCGCCGCACCCCGACGGTGCCAAGGCGTGGCTCGAGACCGTGGGCTCGCTCGAGGGCCAGGTCGCGTTCAACAAGGCCAAGGGCTCCATCCCGGCCCGCACCGACGCCGACCCGTCGGAGTTCTCCGAGTACCAGCAGACCGCGATCGAGTCGTTCGGCCAGGACACCATCGTGTCCTCGCTCGCGCACGGTGCCGCCGCGCCCGTCGCGACGCTCAACGCGATCTCCGACGCGACGAGCAAGTTCACGTCCGGCGGCTCCGACCTCGCGACCTTCCAGTCCGAGCTCGTCACCGCCACCGAGGGCTGAGACCCGTCCACCGGATCCGCCGCGCGTCGTCGGGAGCACCCCGACGGCGCGCGGCGGCCCCGCGCGACCGGACCCCTCCCCGGGACGCCGGCGCTCGCGAGCGCCGCGTCCCACGCCCCCACGACCGGGAAGACCCACCATGCTCAAGTCACTGCGACGAGCCGGCCCAGCGCTGCTGCTGCTCGCCCCCTCGCTGATCCTCGTCGGCGTGTTCGTCTACGGCCTCATCGGCGCGAACTTCCGGACGTCGATCACGGACAACCACACCGCGGCGCAGGCCACCGGACAGAAGCCGTCCGTGGTCGTCTGGTTCGAGAACTACACCGACCTGCTCGGCAGCGAAGCGTTCCAGCACTCGCTGAAGAACCTCGTCCTCTACACCGTCGTCTTCCTCGTGGGGACGCTCGTGATGGGCTTCCTCTGGGCCTGGATGCTCGACAAGCCGGTCAAGGGCGAGGGGATCTTCCGCTCGATCTACCTGTTCCCCATGGCCGTGTCGTTCGTCGCCTCCGGTGTCGTGTGGCGCTGGCTGCTGAACTCGAACCAGGGCGAGCAGGCCAGCGGCCTCAACCGGCTGTTCCAGATCGTCGGCCTCGACTTCCTGCAGAACAACTGGTGGAACAACGTCACGTGGGGCATCACGGCCATCGCGATCCCCGCCATCTGGCAGCTCTCGGGCTACGTGATGGCGCTGTTCCTCGCCGGGTTCCGCGGCATCCCCGACGAGCTGCGCGAGGCCGCCCGCATGGACGGCGCCAGCGAGTGGAAGCTGTACCGCCACGTGCTCTTCCCGCAGCTCTCGCCCATCGCCCTGTCGGCGCTCATCATCATCGGCCACATGTCGCTCAAGGCGTTCGACCTCATCATGTCGATCTCGAAGCCCGCGAACTACCAGACCAAGGTGCCGGCCGTCGACATGTACGTGTTCAAGTCGAGCTTCGACTACGCCAACGCGGCGGCGGTCGGCTCGATCCTGCTGATCATCGTGGCCGTGGTCATCGTGCCCTACCTGATCCGCACCAACCGTCAGGAGAAGCGATGACGACCGCCACCACCGAGCCGGTGCCCGCCACGCCGACCGGCACGAGCGGCCGACCCGTCGACCTGCGCCCCGACGGGGGCAAGGAGCGGTTCTCCGCCGGCCGCACGCTCAAGTACGTCGCGCTGATCTTCTTCCTCGTCATCGTCCTCATCCCCGTGTACGTGCTCTTCGTGACGAGCTTCAAGGGCGCGGGCGACGCCTCCCCGGCGCGCGCGTGGTCGCTCCCGCAGGTGTGGACGCTCGAGAACTGGCAGACCGCGTGGACCGCGCTGTCGCCCGCGATCTGGCGCACGGTGCAGATGGTCGTGCCGTCCGCGATCATCGCCGCGTTCCTCGGCTCGCTCAACGGGTTCGTGCTGTCGCGCTGGTCCTTCAAGGGCGCGAACGTCGTCTTCACGCTCATCCTCTTCGGGATGTTCATCCCGTACCAGGCCGTGATGATCCCGCTCAACCAGCTCGTGCTGGGCATGGGCATCCCGAGCGGCGTGCCGTCGCTGATCCTGCTGCACGTGATCTACGGCATCCCGATCACGACGCTCATCTTCCGCAACTACTACATGACCGTGCCGCACGAGCTCGTCGAGGCCGCGCGCGTCGACGGCGCCGGGATGCTGCGCACGTACTGGTCGATCATCCTGCCGATCTCGATCCCGAGCTTCGTGGTCGTGCTCATCTGGCAGTTCACCTCGGCGTGGAACGACTTCCTCTTCGCCGTGTTCTTCTCCTCCAGCCAGAACGGCCCCGTGACCCTCGCGCTGAACAACCTCGCGAACGGCGCGCTGCTGCAGAACTACGGCGTCTCCATGGCCGGCGCGCTCTTCGCGTCGCTGCCGACGCTGCTCGTGTACATCGTCCTCGGCAAGTACTTCGTCGGGGGCCTCATGTCCGGCTCGGTCAAGGGCTGACCTCCGGTCGGACCGAGCGCGCGGGGGGCGGGCGGGACCTGGACGTACCAGGTCCGGCCCGCCCCTCCGTCGTCCCACCGGCCACCGCACGACGACCGACCGGGCGAAGTCCACGGCGCTCCCTTCACTCCCGGGAGAACGGCGCCTATACTCCAACTCGACAGCGCTGTCAGGTGGCCTTCCGCCACAGCGTGCGACGTCGCACCACCCCGAGAGGACGCACTGCGTGAGCACCCCCCACCCCGCCTGACAGCACCCCCGACCCGCGCGGGGGCGCCGGTCGTCCGACCCTGGACCGGCGCTCCCCGCGCGAACCCCGCACCCCGTACCACCCGCCCGAGCACCAGCACCGTTGCTGCCGTTCGACGACGCCCGGAGGCCCCCATGACCCGACCACCCGCCCCACCGCCCGGGCGACGCGCACGACGCCGTGCGACCGCCGCCGTCGCGCTCGCGACCGCCGGGGCCCTCCTGCTCGCGCCCGCCGTCGCGCAGGGCGCGCCGTCGTCCACGACCGCGTCCACCACCGGGTCGGCCACGGCGGCCGACGCCGCGCCCGCGTTCGGCGCGCCCGACGCGACTGCCGCCGACTACTACGGCGCGCTGCTGCGCCACACCCGCTGGGTCGAGACCGTCTGGGACTCGTCGGCCGGGGTGTACCAGCTCAAGGACTTCAACTTCGCCGTCGTGCTGGGCAACGCCGTGCTCCTGACCCACGGCGAGTACGACGCCGAGCTCGCGGGCGTCTCCGAGGAGACCCTCCGCGCGCACACGCTCGCCACGATCCGTCACTACGCGGCGACCAACCGGTTCGTCGACCCGGCGGGCACCTGGGGCAAGAGGCTGTTCTGGGACTCGACGTTCCAGTCGTACTTCCTCGCGGCCGGGACCCTCCTGTGGGACGAGCTCGACGCGACGACGCAGGCGAACCTCACGACGATCGCGACGAGCCAGTCCTCCTACACGGCCGACCTCGACTTCGGCAAGGACCCGCTCTCGGGCTCCTGGACCGCCGACTGGCCGACGGGCAAGCACGAGGGCGACACCGCGCAGGAGGAGGCCGGCGTCTACACGCAGGCGCTCGCCCCCGGCCTCGCGTGGGCCCCCGACGCCCCCGACGCGGCGCGCTGGGCCGAGCAGCTCGCCGACTGGGGCCGCAACGCGGCCGGCCAGCCGACGGCTGACCGCAACAACCCGGCCGTCGTCGCGGGCAAGCCCGTGTCGTCGAACACCATGCAGACCATCCACGACACGTACCTCGTGGAGAACCACGGGTCGTTCGGCCCGCACTACCAGTCCGACATCTGGCGGTCCGGCGGGCGCAACGCGATCCACTTCCTGCTCCGCGACGAGCCGCTGCCGGAGATCCTCACGCACCAGCCGAACTCGGCGGAGCTGTGGGAGTCGATCAAGCTCGTCATGTCCGACGCGGGCGAGCCGTTCATGCCGATGGTCGCCGACCGTGAGTTCCTCTACGGGCGCGACGCGATCCCGATGGCGTTCCTCGGCCAGGTGCTGCGCGACCCCGACGCCGCGCGCGCCGAGGCGAACCTCGCCGCGGCGCTCGAGGACTACCAGTCGTACGCGCCGGTCTACCGGCTCGCGAAGTTCTCGGGCGAGCCCAAGTACGAGCCCGAGGCGCGCGCGGAGATCGCCATCTCCTACCTCCTGCACGTCGAGGCCGCCGAGTCGCCCGAGGGCCCCGTGGAGCCGACGCCGCAGGACGAGTTCTTCGAGCGCCTCGCCGGGGTGCGCGACTTCGGCGCCGGGCCGGGCCTGACCGTCCAGCAGACGTCGGACGCGTGGGCCGCGGCGTCGAGCCGCAAGGGCTTCGTGAAGTTCCCCTGGGTCCCGGCGCACGACTCGTGGCTGTTCCACGTCTCGGGCTCGACCCCGTACCTCTACCCCACGACCGGCGCCACGGTCGACGAGCGGCACGTGACGACGTACACCGGGCCGCGCGACGGCTTCGAGGGCACGTCGTCGGTCTTCCGGGTCGGCAGCGGGTACGCGGGCCAGGTCACGCTCCCGACCGGTGCCGCCGTCTACGCGTCGACCGGCGCCGGCACGGAGGACGCGAGCCTGTCCGTCCGCAACCTCGACATGAACGGGTACTCCGGGCTCGACGGCTCGCGCACCTACACGACCGCCGAGGGCGAGACCACCGCGACGCTCCCGGTCACCCGGCCCGCCGACCCGGCGGACGCGAAGGCGGCGCGCGTCGACGACCTGTCGTTCGCGCCGGTCACGGCGCGGTACGTGCGGCTCCTCGGCCAGCAGGGCCACCCGCAGTACGGCTACTCGATGTTCGCGTTCCACGCCTACGGCGCGGACGCGGGGTCCGCGACCGACCTCGCGGCTGGCAAGGTCGCGACGGCGTCGAGCCAGGACACGGCGGGCGGGCGCCAGGCCGCGCGCGTCACGGACGGCAACCCGTCGACCCGCTGGGCCGTCGCGGTCGGCGAGCGCACGCGCCCCGACTCATGGATCCAGGTCGACCTCGGCGAGGAGACCACCGTGGGCGGCGTGCGGTTCGCGTGGGAGGCGAGCGCGGGCGCGCGATACCTCGTCCAGACGTCGACCGATGGCCAGACCTGGACGACGGCCACCGCCTACGGCAAGGCACCGGCGGACGTGAACGTGGCGCGCCTCGACACCGTCGACCTCACCCCGGAGGGCGCGGACGAGCCCGCGCCGGTCACCACGCGCTACGTCCGCATGCAGGGCGTGCGCGGCGACGCGGCCTACGGCTACTCGCTCTACCACCTGCGCGCGTTCTCGCCCACGGGGACGGACGTCGCCGCGGGCAAGCCGGCCACGGCGTCGAGCGCGAACGGGTCGAACCCCGCGAGCGCCGTCACCGACGGCTCCGCCACGACGCGCTGGGCCGTGTCGGTCGCGGACCGCCCCCGCCCCGACTCGTGGGTCCAGGTCGACCTCGGCGCACCCACCGCGGTGAGCCAGGTGCAGCTCGGCTGGGAGGTCGCCGCGGGCCAGGAGTACCGCGTCCAGACGTCGCTCGACGGGCAGACGTGGCACGACGCCGCGTCGTTCCGGTACACGGGCGACCAGGTGCTCAGCAGCGACGGCGACTGGCTCAACGTCGAGGGCGAGGCCGGCTTCGTGGTGCGCGGCTCGGACGCGCCCGTGACCGTCTCGCGCGCGAGCGACACGCGGCACGTCGTCCGGCTCACGGACGGCGAGACCGGCCCCCGGCTCGTCGAGATGGTCCCGGGCGACGCCGCGGTGACCGCCGCGCAGGCCGCGGCCCGCGTACCGACGTCCGAGGACCCCGCGGTGGTCGTGAGCGCCGTCGACGGGTACGTCGTGGCGTTCAACCTCACGGGCGCCGACGTCACGACGACGCTCACCGTCCCGCACGACGGTGGGGCGGTCCCCGTGTACGCCGGCACGCAGACGGTCGGCGCGGACGCGTCGACGCTCGACGTCACCGTCCCCGCGGGCGACGCCCTCGTCCTCGCGTCGCGCGCGACGGTCGCCACGCCCGCCGGGCAGGCTCCCGCGGGGGTGACGGTCGCCGTCGCCGACGCGCGCTCGTTCCGCGTGAGCGGCGACGGGGCGCCGGTCGAGCTGCGCCACGCCGAGACGGGCGCGACCCGCACGGTCGGGGCGACGCCGTCGGGCACGCGCGTCACGTTCCGTGACGCGACGCCGTTCCCCGTCGCGGACCGCGCGCTGAGCACCCTCACATTCCCCGCGTCGGTGCTGCCCGAGGGCATGACGTCGCCGTCGCTCGCCGTGGACGGCGACGCCGCCACGGCGTGGGTCCCCGGGCCGGACGGCCGCATGGTCACCGACCTGGGCGCCCCGCGCGAGATCGGCACCGTCGTCGCCGCGTGGGAGCGCGGCGGGGCTCCGGAGTCCGTCGTCTCCGTGAGCGACGACGGCCTGACCTTCACCGACGTCGGCACGATCGGCGCCGGTGGCGTGCGCGGCACGCTCGCCGTCGACCGCACGGCGCGGTACGTCGCGCTGAGCACGTCGTGGCAGGACGGCGACCCGGGACTCACCGCGCTGCGGGTGCTCGCGCCCGGCGCGGCGGACCCGGCGTCGCCGGCCGCGGTCGCCGTCACCGCGACGGCCGAGGTCCGGTGCCTCGGCGGCAAGCCGTACGTCGCGGTGCGGGTCGTGAACGACGACGACGCGCGCCTCGACGTCGAGGTCGCCACGCCGTGGGGCTCGAAGAGCTTCCCGTCCGTGGCGCCCGGCAAGAACGCGTACCAGTCGTTCGCCGTCCGCGGCGACGCCGACGGCGCGGTGGAGGTCACCGCCGCGCCGGCGGACGACGCCGACGAGCGCGAGACCGTCGCGACACCGGAGCACGGCCGGCCGACCTGCGGCTGACCCGCGGCTGACCCGCGGCTGACCCACCCCGAACCCGGGGTCGCTCCCCGATCCACCTCCGGATCGGGGAGCGACCCCGGGTTCGGCACGTCCGGGTGCGTGCGCTCATAGGCTCCGCACAGCCGCGCGCTACGTTCGCCCCAACCAGCCTCCCTAGCCTCCCGATCGACCGCCGCCGCCCGGGTGGCACCGAGCCAGGGAGACGAGGGTGCTCCAGCAGCGCACACGGTCGTCCGCGACCGCACCGAGGGGGACCTCCCCCGACCATCCGCCCGGCCCCTCGGCGGGCACCGACCCGGGGCCGGGGGACGGCCCCGGCGACGGCACGACGTCGGACGGGGCCTCCCCGGGCACCGTCGGCACGCGCCGCGCGCGCCTCGCGCGCCGCCTCCGCGGCCCGCGCCCGCGCCGTCGTGCGCTCGTCGTCGGCGCGGTCGCGCTCGTCGTCGTCGCCGCGCTCGTCGTCTACCTCACGGTCCTGCGGCCCCGTGCGTCGGCGGCGCAGGAGGCCGGCGCCGCGCAGCCCGTCACCGCGCAGGCGACCACGGCCACGTTCGAGCAGACCGTGACGACCACGGGCACGCTCACCCCGAGCGTCCAGGAGGACGTCTCGTTCGCGGCGGCGGGCACCGTGCTGACGGTCGAGGTCGCCGCGGGCGACACGGTCGAGGCGGGCCAGACGCTCGCCACCATCGACACCCTCCAGCTCGACGCCGCGCTCGCGCAGGCGGACGCCGACCTCGCGCAGGCGCAGGCCGACCTCGCCGACGCGCAGGAGTCGGACGACGGCAGCGACGCCGCCGGGGCCGCGGTCGAGGCGCGCGAGTCCGCCGTCGCGGTCGCGCAACAGGCCTCCGACGACGCCGCCGCGGCGATGGCCGACGCGACCCTGACCGCTCCGGCCGCCGGTCTCGTGACGTCGGTCGGCGTCGCCGTCGGCGACACCGTCGGCTCGACGGGCTCGTCCGCGTCGACCGGGTCGGGCTCGCCCGGCGGCACCGGCACGGTGCCCGGGGCGTCGACCGGCGGATCCGGCAGCAGCGCGTCGTCGGGCTCGTCCGACACCGCGGCGCTCACGATCGTGGGCACCGACGCGTGGAGCGTCGACGTGAGCGTGGGCGAGGCCGACGTCGCGGCGATCGCGACGGGCGACCAGGTCGAGATGACCTCGGACGACCTCGCCGACACCGTGTTCGGCACGGTGAGCGAGATCGGCCGCCTGCCCTCCACGACCCAGGGCGCGGTCGCCTACCCGGTCTCGGTCACCGTCACCGGCAGCCCCGAGGGCCTGTACGACGGCGTGAGCGTCGACGTCTCGATCGTCACCGAGCGCCGCACCGACGTGCTCTCCGTCCCCGCCGCCGCGGTCTCGACGAACGACGACGGCGCGTCCGTGGTCACGCTCGTGGCCGACGACGGGTCCACCTCCGAGCAGGTCGTCGAGACGGGCGAGACGTCGGGCCAGCTCGTCGAGATCGTCTCGGGCCTCGCCGAGGGCGACACCGTGCAGTACACGGCGTTCACGCCCGGCGCGGGCCGGGGGCAGGTCGGCGAGCAGGGCGGCACCGGCGGGCAGGGGTTCCCCGAAGGCTTCGACCCGTCCCAGCTTCCGATGGGCGGGCAGGGCGGCGGACAGGGTCTCCCCGAGGGCTTCGACCCGTCCCAGCTGGGCGCCCGCCCCGGCCAGGGCGGGAACTCGTGACCGCGGCGACGACCGCCGTCGGGCACACGGACCCCGCGACGGCGGCGGGTGCGGACCGGCCCGTCATCGACCTGCGCGACGCACGCAAGACCTACCGCACGGGCGACCTCGAGTTCGAGGCGCTGCGCGGCGTCGACCTGCGGATCGAGCGCGGTGAGTACGTGGCGATCGTCGGGCCGTCCGGCTCGGGCAAGTCGACGCTCATGAACGTGCTCGGCTGCCTCGACACGCTCACCTCGGGCACGTACCGGCTCGCGGGCGACGACGTGGCGGACATGGACGAGACGGACCTCGCGAGCGTGCGCAACGAGCAGATCGGGTTCGTGTTCCAGCAGTTCAACCTGCTGCCGTCGCTGTCGGCGCTGCGCAACGTCGAGCTCCCGCTCGTGTACCGGGGCGTCGCCCCGGCGGAGCGCCGTGATCGAGCCGCGGAGGCGCTCGCGCGCGTCGGGCTCGCGGACCGCACCGCGAACCGCCCCGGCCAGCTCTCGGGCGGCCAGCAGCAGCGCGTCGCCGTCGCGCGGGCGCTCGTCGGCGAGCCGGCGCTCGTCCTCGCGGACGAGCCGACGGGCAACCTCGACTCGCGCTCCACGGCGGACGTGCTCGACCTCCTCGACGCGCTGCACGCGCAGGGCCGCACGATCGTCCTCATCACGCACGAGCACGAGGTCGCGCAGCGGTCCCGGCGGGTCGTGCGCGTGCTCGACGGGCTCGTGACGTCGGACGAGCGGGTGGTCGCGGCATGAGCTGGACGGAGACCGCCGCCACGGCGTGGCACGCGATCCGCGCGCACACGATGCGCTCGCTCCTCACGGTGCTCGGCATCCTCATCGGGATCGCCGCCGTGATCCTCACGGTCGGGCTCGGGCTGGGGACGCAGAAGGACGTGTCCGAGGACATCAGCGCGCTCGGGTCGAACCTGCTCATCGTCACCCCGGGGTCGTCCACGGACTCCGCGGGGATCCGGGGCGGGTTCGGCTCCGCCTCGACGCTCACCGTCGCCGACGCCGAGGCCCTCGCCTCGCAGGCCGCGGTGCCCGACGTCGCCGCCGTCACCGCGGAGAAGGAGTCGTCGCAGTCGCTCGAGGCGGGCGACGCCAACTGGACCACCACGGTCGCGGGCGTCACGGGCGACTGGCTCGAGGTGCGCTCGCGCGAGCTCGCGTCCGGGGAGTTCGTCGACCCTGCGTCGACCGACGAGGTCGTCCTCGGTCCCGAGACGGCGACCGAGCTGTTCGGCCGGGCGGACGTCGTCGGCCGCACGGTGAGCATCGCCGGGACGACGTTCGACGTCGTCGGCGTGCTCGAGGCGGCCGGGTCGAGCGCGTCGACCAACCTCGACGACACGGCCGTGATGTCCCTGACGGCGATGACGTCGGCGGTCACGGGCGGTACCGACACCTCGGTCAGCACCATCTACCTCAAGGCGACCGACACCGACGCGATCTCCGCCGCGTACCAGGAGGCCCAGTCCCTGCTCCTCGCGCTGCACGGCGCGAGCAGCGCGGACGCGGCCGACTTCACGATCGACTCCCAGGACTCGCTCGTGTCCACCGCGACGTCGGTCTACCGCACCCTCACCGTCCTGCTCGCCGGGGTCGCGGGGCTGTCCCTGCTCGTCGGCGGCATCGGCGTCATGAACATCATGCTCGTGTCCGTCACCGAGCGGACGCGCGAGATCGGCCTGCGCAAGGCGCTCGGCGCCCCGCCCGGCGCGATCCGCCGCCAGTTCCTCACGGAGGCGTCGATCCTCGGCGTCACCGGCGGCCTCGTCGGCGCGCTCCTCGGCGTCGTCGCCGCGCTCACGCTCCCCGCGGCGCTGGGCTCGTCGATCGTCGTCTCGCCCCTCGCGGTCGGCGGCTCGATCGCTGTCGCGCTCGCCATCGGGCTCGTGTTCGGCGTCTACCCCGCCGTGCGCGCCGCGCGCCTCGCGCCCATCGACGCACTGCGCAGCGAGTGACCGCGTGCCCTCAGCGCCCCACCTTCCCGAACCGGAGACTCCCATGACCCCGCGCACCACCGCTCCCCCGCTCCCCCGTCCCACCGCCGACGCCCTGCCCGGCCCCGTTCCCGTCGGCGATCCCCGGCGACGCTCGCGCGCCGCGCTCGTCGCGGCGGGCGCCGTCGGGCTCGCCCTCGCCCTCACGGCCTGCTCGACGTCCGACGCCGCGACCCCCGACCCCGCGACGTCCACCTCGTCCGCCGACGACGGAGCACCTGACGGTGGCCCCGACGACGCGCTCCCGGGTGGTGGCGGTCGCACGCCCGGCGTCTCGGGCGAGGTCGCCGCCGTCGACGGCACGACGGCGCAGGTCCAGGACGGCGAGTCGCAGACCGCGGTCTCGTGGTCCGACGGCACGACCGTCACCGTGACCGTGGACGGCACGCTCGCCGACGTCGCCGTCGGGTCGTGCGTCGTGGCCCTGACCGGTTCCCCGGGCGGCGCGCCCGGGGACGAGAGCGACGACACGACCGACGACGCGGCGGCCACGACCGTGTCCGTGAGCGAGCCGGTCGACGGCGAGTGCACCGGCGGCCTGGGGGGAGGCTTCCCGGGCGGCGGGTTCCCTGGCGGCGAGCGCCCCGACGGGGCGCCGAGCGACCTCCCCACCGACCTGCCCGACGGCGCACCGACCGACCTGCCGTCCGGCGCACCCGACGGCGAGGGGCGCCCGGGCGGCGGCTTCGGCGGCCTGACGACCGGGCTCGTCACCACGGTCGACGGCACCACGATCACGGTGACCACGACCACGCCCGAGGGCGAGAGCGGCGAGGAGACCGTGACGGTCGACGACGCGACCGCCTACACCGTCCAGCGCACCGGGTCGGGCGACGACGTCGTCGTCGGGCAGTGCGTCAGCGCGCAGGGCGAGAGCGGGGACGACGGCACGCTCACCGCGACGAGCCTGACCCTCACCGCGCCGGGTGACGACGGCTGCACGAGCGGCTTCCCCGGGGGCCGCGCGGGCTTCCCCGGCGGCCGCGACGGCCAGGAGCGCGGCCAGGGCGACCAGGGCTCCGGTGGTGGCGATGCGTGACGCGGTCGTCCGCCGGCGCCGCCGGTCACGGCGCCACCGGCTCGTCGCGGCGGGCGTGGCGGTCGCGGTGGTGGGCGCGGGCGGCACCGCCTACGCGCTGCGTCCCGCGGACGCCCAGTACCGCACCGCGACCGTCGCGACGGGCGACGTCGCGCAGCAGGTGTCCACGAGCGCGACCGTCGCGTCGGCGGCCCGTGCGGACGCGACGTTCGGCACGTCGGGCACGGTCGCGACCGTCGCCGTCGCGGCGGGCGACCGCGTCGAGGCGGGCGACGTCCTCGCGACCCTGGACGCCGACGACCTCCAGGACGCGGTCGACGACGCGCAGCAGACGCTCGCCGACGCGCAGCAGACGCTGGCGGACGACCTCGAGGCGCAGGCGTCGGGCACCTCGTCGACGGCGTCCACGTCCGGGGCCTCCGGCACCGGGGCCGTGGGCGCGAGCTCCG
>NZ_JNBQ01000022.1 GCF_001019615.1 Cellulosimicrobium funkei
GGGGCGGGCGGCCGGGGCGGGCCGGCCGGGCCGCCGGGCGGGGCGAAGAGGTCGTCGTCGGCCACGGCTACGAGTCGCTCAGGGTCGCGGCGAGCACGATGAGCATCGCGAACGCCGTGCAGACGGCTCCCACGACGATCCCGGTGACGGCGAACCCGCGCCCGCGCGTCCCGTCGCGCATCACCTGGTTGAGCGCGACGATCCCGAGGACGAGGCCGACGATCCCGGGGAAGCCCGCGCAGAGCACGAGGCTCGCGATCGAGACGATCATCGACGCGAGCGCCAGCCCGTTCGTCCGCGGCGGCGCCGTGTACACGGACCCGTACGGGGGCGGGTAGGCGCCGTAGCCGGGAGACCCGGGGTAGGCGGACGGATCCGACGGCGGGTACCCGCCGCCCGGTGCGGAGCCGTAGGCGGGTGCGGTGCCCGGGCCGTAGGGCGACCCCTGCCCGACCGGAGCGGCGGGCGCGCCGTAGGGGGCTCCCGTCCCGGCTGCCGGTGTGCCCGGGTACCCGCCGCCCGCCCCGGACGGTGCCACGAAACCGCCCTGCTCCGGCGCCGGGGCGCCGGCGTCGGTCGGCGGGTTGTACGGGGTGAGCGGAGGCTGGTGCGGGCGCGGGGCGGCGTACGGGTCGACAGGTTCGTCGGGCGACCCGTACGGCGGGACGGGGGGCGTGGTCATGGACACACCGTAGCGACGGGGGCGGCGCGCCGTCCGCCGTATGAACAGGCTCTTGTAAGCCGTCGCAAATATTGCTACATCTTGCAGCAACGGTACAGCCAGGGTGCGTCCTCCACGACGGCGGCACGCGGACCGGCGGCCGACGTCCCGGCACCGACGCCGGGACAGACACGGAGGATCACGGATGCGAACAACGAGGCTCGCAAGATCGCGGGCACGCCTGGCGGGGGCCCTGGCCCTCGCCGTCGCCCTGCCGGGAGCGGCCGGCCTGAGCGCCGTCGCGGCGCCGAGCACGACGACGACCGCGGCGACCGCGACGACGGCCACGACGACCGTCTTCTACCCCGACCGCCCGGGCTGGACGGCGACGAACGTCCACTACGGCGTCGACGGCGCCGCGTGGACGACGGTCCCCGGCGTCCCGATGGCGGACGCCTGCGCGGGCTGGCTCACGGCCGAGATCGACCTCGGCGCGGCGTCGGGGGTGCAGCTCACCTTCAACGACGGCGCCGGGACCTGGGACAACAACCGGGGTGCCAACTACCGCGCGGGCGCGGGGACGGTCGTCGTGCGGGACGGCGCGCTCACGTCGGGCGCGTCGCCGTGCGGCACCGATCCCACGGACCCCACGGACCCCGCCGACCCCACCGCGACGATCTACTACGCGACGTCGTGGGCCGCGCCGAAGATCCACTACCAGGTGGGCTCGGGCGCGTGGACGAGCGTCCCGGGCACGCCGATGACCGCCGCGTGCGCGGGCTGGTTCGCGCACACCATCGACCTCGGCGATGCGAGCGGCGGCCAGGTCGTCTTCAACGACGGCGCCGGGCGGTGGGACAACAACGGGGGAGGCAACTACCGCTACACCGCGGGACCGCAGACGGTCTCGGGCGGCGTCGTCGCGCCCGTCGCGCAGAGCCCGTGCGGCCCCGACGTCCCCGAGGAGCCGGACACGCAGGCGCCCAGCGTCCCGTCCGGGATCGTCGCGACGGCCGACGGCGTGCGCGTGACGGTCACGTGGGACGCCGCGACGGACGACACAGCCGTCACCGGCTACACCCTCACCCGCACCGGGGGAGCGGGCCCGGTGACGCGGGACGTCACGACCGCGTCGGCGACGGACGTCGGGCTGCTCGAGCGGACCGCGTACACGTACACCGTGGCGGCCGTCGACGCCGCCGGGAACCGCTCGGCGGCGAGCGCGCCGGTCGTCGTCACGACGGGGACGAAGCCCGTGGTCGACCCGGGGACGACGGGCGAGCCGCTCGGCGGCGACCCGCGCGAGGACTCGATCTACTTCGTCATGACCGCGCGCTTCAACGACGGCGTGAGCGAGAACAACCGCGGCGGGTCCCAGCACGTGAAGTCGGGCAACGCGGCGAACGACGACCCCATGTTCCGCGGCGACTTCCAGGGGCTGATCGACAAGCTGGACTACGTCAAGGGCCTCGGCTTCTCGGCGATCTGGATCACGCCCGTCGTGCTCAACCGGTCCGACTACGACTTCCACGGCTACCACGGCTGGGACTTCTTCCGCGTGGACCCGCGCCTCGAGACGCCGGGCGCCTCCTACCAGGACCTCATCGACGCCGCGCACGCGAAGGGCATCAAGATCTACCAGGACGTCGTGTACAACCACTCGTCGCGCTGGGGCGCCAAGGGCCTGTTCGTGCCGACCGTGTGGGGCGCGCGCGACGGCCAGTGGGACTGGATGTACTCGGCCAAGGAGGAGGGCCGCGAGTACGACCCGATGGAGGAGAACGACGGCAACGACCCGACCCTGACCGCCGCGCAGAACGCGCTCGCGAAGGGCCGCACGTACAACGGCGACCTGTGGTCGACGACGGCCCCGGCGGGGAGCACGTGCTCCGGGTTCGGCACGCCCACGCAGTACAAGAGCCCAGAGGGGTTTCAGATCTACCACTGCCAGTGGCCCTCGCCCACGTCGGGCATGTTCCCGAAGAGCACGTACCACCAGTGCTGGATCGGCAACTGGGAGGGCAAGGACGCGCAGGACTGCTGGCTGCACGACGACCTGGCCGACTTCAACACCGAGAACGCCGAGGTGCAGCAGTACCTCATCGACGCCTACAACCGGTACATCGACATGGGCGTCGACGGCTTCCGCGTCGACACCGCCGTGCACGTCCCGCGCGTCATGTGGAACCGGCACTTCCTGCCCGCGATCCAGGAGCACGCCGTGGCGACGCACGGCGAGAAGGGCAAGGACTTCTACGTCTTCGGCGAGGTCGCGGCGTTCGTCAACGACAAGTGGAACCGCGGCTCCGTGAACCACTCCGCGCAGTTCTACACGTGGAAGGAGCGCAAGGAGTACTCCCTGGACGACGTCGTGGCGGCCGCCGAGCAGTTCCAGTACGAGAACCTCCTGGGCACGGGCAACCAGCCGACGTCGGACAACGCGTTCCTCGGTGGCGCCGACGGCAACACGTACCACGCGCCCGACCACTCGAAGTTCTCGGGCATGAACGTCATCGACATGCGCATGCACATGAACTTCGGGGACGCGGGCAACGCGTACCACAACGGCAAGGACTCGGACGACTCGTACAACGACGCGACGTACAACGTCGTGTACGTCGACTCGCACGACTACGGGCCCAACAAGTCGACCGTGCGCTACGCCGGCGGCACCGACGCGTGGGCGGAGAACATGAGCCTCATGTGGACGTTCCGGGGCATCCCGACGCTCTACTACGGCTCGGAGATCGAGTTCCAGGCAGGCAAGCCGATCGACTGCGGGCCGACGTGCCCGCTCGCGACCACCGGACGCGCGTACTACGGCGACCACCTCGCGGGCGACGTCGTGGCGAGCGACTTCGGCGTCGTGGAGTCCGCGTCGGGCGCGGTCGCGCAGACGCTCCAGAAGCCGCTCGTCCAGCACGTGCAGCGGCTCAACCAGATCCGTCGCGCCGTGCCGGCGCTCCAGAAGGGGCAGTACTCGACGGTCGGCGTGCAGGGGAACATGGCGTACAAGCGCCGGTTCACCGAGGGTGCCGTGGACAGCTTCGTGCTCGTCACGGTGACGGACGCCGCGACCTTCTCCCGCGTCCCGAACGGCACCTACGTGGACGCCGTGACGGGCGACCGGAAGGTCGTGACGACCGGGACCCTGACCGTCCCCGCACCGGGCAAGGGCAACCTGCGCGCCTACGTCCTCGACCTCCCGGGCAACCCTGCGCCGGGCAAGGTCGGGCAGGCGGGGCCGTACCTGAAGTAGCTCGGGAGAGCCTCGACCGTCCCGCCCGCGTCCACGCACCGCGGGCGGGACGGTCGCTCAGTCCTCGAGGTCGACGACGACCGGCACGTGGTCCGACGCGCCCTTGCCCTTGCGCTCGTCGCGGTCGATCGTCACGCCGGTCACGCGGGCGCGCGCGGCGGGGGAGAGGTAGGCGAAGTCGATCCGCATGCCCTCGTTCCGCGGGAAGCGCAGCCGCTGGTAGTCCCAGTACGTGTACGTGTGCTCGGCGGGGAGCGCCTCGCGCGTGACCTCGGTGTACCCGGCTGCCCCGAACGCGGCGAACGCGTCCCGCTCCGCGGGCGTCACGTGCGTCTTGCCCGCGAAGTACGCGACGTCCCACACGTCGGTGTCGAGCGGCGCGACGTTCCAGTCCCCGACCAGGGCGACCTGCGCCGCGGGGTCGTCCGCGAGCCAGCCCTCGGCCCGGCCGCGCAGCTCGTCGAGCCAGCGCAGCTTGTACGCGTAGTGCGGGTCGCCGACCTCGCGGCCGTGCGGGACGTACAGGCTCCACACACGCACGCCGCCGCACGTCGCGCCCAGGGCACGCGCCTCGACCTTCTCGCCGAAGGCGGGCTGGCCCGGGAAGGAGGTCTCGACGTCGTCCAGGCTGACGCGCGAGACGACCGCGACGCCGTTCCACTGGTTCACGCCCACGTGCGCGACCTCGTAACCCGCCGCCTCGAACGGCGCGACGGGGAACTGGGCGTCGGCGCACTTGGTCTCCTGGAGCGCGAGGACGTCGGTCCCGGTTCGCTCGAGGAACGCGACCGCCCGGTCGACGCGGGCACGGACGGAGTTGATGTTCCAGGTCGCGAGGCGCACGGGCTCCACCGTACCGACGTCGGTGTCCGTGTGGCGGCGGGGTCCGGGCGCCGCCGCCCGTAGGCTGTGGCCATGGCGACAGCACTCATCACCGGCGCGAGCGCCGGCCTGGGCCTGGAGTTCGCGTGGCAGCTCGCCACGGCGCGGCACGACCTCGTGCTCGTCGCGCGCGACGAGGCGCGCCTCGAGGAGGTCGCGGGCCAGGTCCGGGCCGCCGCGGGCGTGCGGGTCCAGGTCCTGCCGGCCGACCTCTCCGTGCCCGACGACGTCGCGCGCGTGGCCGAGCGCCTCGCCTCGACCGGGGGCCCGGACGAGCGGCCGGTCGGGCTGCTCGTCAACAACGCGGGCTTCGCGACCCAGCAGCACTTCGTGGACGGCGACCTCGACGTCGAGCTCCGTGCGCTCGACGTCATGGTCCGGGCCGTCCTGGTCCTGTCCCACGCCGCCGCCGGGCAGATGACGGAGCGGGGACGCGGCGCGATCCTCAACGTCGCGTCCGTCGCCGCCCTCACCGCCGGCGGCACGTACGCGGCGGCGAAGGCGTGGGTGCGCTCGTTCACGGAGGGCCTCGCCGTCGAGCTGCACGGCACGGGGGTCACCGCGACCGTCCTGTGCCCGGGCTTCACGCACACCGAGTTCCACGACCGCGCCGGCATCGACAAGTCCGTCCTGCCGGACCTCGCGTGGCTCGACGCCGACCGCGTGGTCGCGACGGCGCTCGCGGACGTGCGGCGCGGCGTCGTCATCTCGACCCCGTCGGTGCGCTACCGCGTCGCGTCGGCCGCGCTGCGGGCGATGCCCCGCTCGGCCGTCCGGGCGATCGGCAAGTACCGGTAGGTGCGCAGCCTCGCTCGTCAGGAGGCGCCCGGCGCCGGGGTGAGTTGCTCGATCAGCGCGGCGTAGCTCAGCTCCGCCCGGCCGGCGGCGATCGCGCGGGCCACCACCGACCCGAACAGCCGCGGGAGCTCCGCGTCGACGCCCAGCTTCTCGCTCACCCGGACCAGGTGGGCGATCCCGCCCGCGTGGGTGGCGAGCGTCGCGTCGTCGGGCGTGAAGGAGCCGCGGTCGATCTGGGCGGCATATCCGGGCAGCCACCCGACCGTCTCCTGCGCGACCTGCGCCGCGAACGGCGTGAAGGCGGACGCGTCGACGCCGGCGGTGCTCAGCAGCGCCACCCCCTGGAGCCAGGCGTTCAGGACGCCCCACATCACGCTGAGGCCGGCGACGTCGTACAGCGCCGACAGGCCGTGGTCGTCGCCGAGGAAGGTCGCGTCTCCGAGTGCGGCGAGGAGGGACTGGTGGGTCTCGAAGGCCGCCCTCGAACCGCTCAGCAGGATGACCGCGTCGGCGGTGCCGATGGTCGAGGGGACCGCCATGATCGCGCCGTCGAGGGAGCGGGCGCCGGCCTGGTCCGCCCACCGGGCCAGCTCGCGGGCCTGCTCCGGGTCGCCCGAGGTCAGGTTGACCAGGACCCGGCCGTCGAGCTCCCCGGAGACCGACGCGAACGCTTGCCGGAGCGACTCGTAGTCCGCGACGCAGACGATGCTCACGGGGCTCGCGAGGACCGCGCTCTCGACCGAGGCGGCGAGCCGCGCACCTCGGGAGGCGAGTCTCTCCGCCTTCGCGGCCGTGCGGTTCCAGACCGTCACCCGGTGCCCCGCCGTCAGCACCGCGTCTGCCAGAGCCCTGCCCATCAGCCCCAGGCCGACGATCGTCACGTCGGTGCTGGTCTCGGTGCTGGTCTCGGTGCTGGTCTCGGTGCTGGTCTCGGTGCTGGTCTGGGTGCTCGTGTGGTGTGCCATGGCAGCATGGTCGACGTTCAGACCGGTCTGAAGGTCAAGGGGGCGTCGTGCACATCGGAGAGCTGAGCCGTCGGAGCGGGGTCAAGGCCCACCAGCTCCGGTACTACGAGGACCAGGGGCTGCTGGAACCGGACCGTACCGCGGGCGGATACCGCCGGTACGACGAAGCCGACCTGGTGAAGGTGAGGCAGATCCGGCACCTGCTCGACGCCGGGCTGTCCACCGAGGACATCCGCTACCTGCTGCCGTGCGCCACCGGGGAGGCTCCGGAGCTCGTGGGATGCCCGGAGCTGCTGACCGCCCTGCGGGCGCGGCTGGATCGCGTGGACGACCAGATCGACACGCTGACCCGGTCCCGCGAGGCCCTGGTCCGCTACATCGACGACGCCGAGCGGGTGGGCGGCGCGACGTACGGGCCCTTCGGCGCGAGCCCGGTGGAGCCGGTCCACGCGTGAGGGGCCGGGAACGCCCGGGCGGTCCTGACGGGCGGCGCCCCGCCGACTACCCTGGCCGTCGTGACTAGTGATCTGGGCTCGACGCTCGCCGACACGCCCCGCGAGCAGCTGCTCGCCCTCATCCGTGAGCTCGCCGTCGTGCACGGCCGGGTGACGCTCTCCTCCGGCAAGGAGGCGGACTACTACGTCGACCTGCGGCGCGTGACGCTGCACCACCGAGCCGCGCCCCTCATCGGGCACCAGCTCCTCGACCTCCTCGAGGAGCGTGGGCTCGGGACGGCGGAGGTCGACGCCGTCGGCGGGCTGACCCTCGGGGCCGACCCCATCGCGACCGCGCTCCTGCACGCCGCGGCCTCGCGCGGGCAGGACCTCGACGCGTTCGTCGTGCGCAAGGCGGCCAAGGCGCACGGCATGCAGCGGCAGATCGAGGGCCCGGACGTCGCCGGCCGCAAGGTCGTCGTGGTCGAGGACACCACGACGACGGGCGGGTCGCCGATCACGGCGATCGAGGCCGTGCGCGCCGCCGGTGGCGAGGTCGTCGGGGTGGCGACGATCGTCGACCGCGCGACGGGCGCGGGCGAGAAGATCGAGGCGTTCGGCGTGCCGTACCACTTCCTCTTCAGCCTGGAAGACCTCGGCCTCGCCTGATCCCGGTCCTCCCGCCGTCCTGACGACGCCCCGTGGCCACGCCACGGGGCGTCGTCGTGCGAGCAGCCGCGCGACGAGGCACGCGTCACACCAAGATAGGTCAGGCTTACCTTGCTTTGGTGAGGCGAGCCTTATATGGTCCGTCACGACGGAGCGTCAGCACGCTCCGCGTCGTCGGTCCCGCTCCCGCCGGGACCTCGCCCGGACCAGCACGGGAGACCTTGTGCGCACTTCATCGTCGAGACGCGTCCGCCGCGGCCTCGCCTCCTTCCTCGCCGCGGCCCTCGCCGCAGGCCTGACCGTCGCGGGAGCGGGGGCTCCCGCGCAGGCGGCCCCGACCGACGTGACGGGCGGCTCGGCCACCTGGAACTTCGTCGACTCCTGGACGTCGTACGTCACCGGCCCGATCGCGCAGGGCACGGTCACGCCGGCCCTCCAAGGGGGCCAGTCCTCCTACGGCCCGGCGTCCGGCACCTACGACGACGGGTCCGGCATCGGCTCCGTGCGGCTCGGGGGCTCCACCCGCTACCAGGGCCACCACGGCGCGCTCGACGTGACCGTCTCCGACCTGCGCCTCGACCTCACCGGCCCCACGACCGGCGTCCTCTACGCCGACTTCGCCGGCACCGTGAACGCCGGTGCCGGCGACGACGCCAAGGTCGCGGACGTCGCCGTGTCGGCGACGCGCGACGGCGACCAGGTGACGTTCGTGGCGAACGGGACCGTCGCGGCGTCGCTCGGCGACGTCTCCTCCTACTTCTCGTCGTACGCGGGGAAGCCGATCGCGACGCTGACCGCGCGCGTCGAGTCCCCCGAGCCGGCGGCCCCGGCGCAGGCGACGACGACCACGCTCGCCGTGACGCCGGCGGGCACCTCCGTCGCGGGCACGACCGTGACGCTCGCCGCGACCGTCGCGCCTGCCGCCGCGGGCACGGTCGAGTTCCGTGACGGCAGCGCCGTGCTGGGCACCACGCCGGTGGCCGACGGCGTCGCGCGCCTGGAGACGGCGAGCCTCGCCGCCGGTGCGCACGAGCTGAGCGCGACCTTCGAGCCGGCCGACCCGGCGGCCTTCGTCGCCTCCACGTCGGCCGGTGTCGCGCACTCCGTGACCGCCACCGCGCCCGAGCCCGAGCCGGAGCCGGAGCCCGCGGTGGACCCGAAGGTCACCGTCTCGCCGTCCACCCCGGTGGACCCGGCGGTGGAGAACACGTTCACGGTCTCGGGCACCGGGTTCGTCGGCGACGGCGCGCGGTTCGGCGCGTACGTGGTGGTCGGTGAGAAGTCGATCTGGGACGGCTCGGGCCCGCTCGTCGCGACCGGGTGGCTCCAGCTCGGCTGGGTCATGCCGCAGCAGGTGGTCGACGGCGCGTTCACGACGACGCTGACGGTCCCGGCGGGCTCGTTCGACCCGTCGAAGGAGTACGTGGTCGCGACGTCGGCGGCGCACGGCCTCTCCGCGACCGACCGCAGCCTCGACACGTTCACCCCCGTCGCGGTGCAGCAGCCGGAGCCCCAGGAGCCTGTCAGCGCGCCCTTCCCGCAGATCGCCGAGCCGGGGACGACGCACGGCACCGTCTCGTGGAAGGTCTCCGACCGCGTCTTCTCCTACTACAACGACAAGCAGGTCACGGGCGGCGTCACCGCCGACGGCACGTTCGGCTTCCCGGTCACGGCGGTGGCGCAGTCCGGCGGCGTCACCGACCTGACGCTGTCCGGAGCGGTCCGCCTCACGTGGAAGAACACGTACGCGGGCAGCACGCCGTTCTACTGGCTCCAGCTCGAGGACCTCACCGCGCGCGTCGACCAGGCGGGGCACGGCGTGCTGTCGGCCGCGGTGTCGTGGGACAACCTCACGGACGCGGCCGACTCGTCCGCCGCGACGCGGCTCGACGTCGCGACGTTCACCGTCGACCCGGGGGCGCTCGGCACCGGCCGGGTCCTCGTGACGTCGTCGGCCCAGCAGTACACGGACGCCCTCCTCGCCTACCTCGAGCCGACGGGCCAGCGCGCGCACTTCGCCGCTAGCGGCCCGAACGACGCGAACGCCGAGGCCAAGAAGACGGCACCGGTCACCCTCGCGTTCGGCGAGGACGAGGTCACCGCGTGGGAGCCCGCCATCGACGTCTACGCCGCGGACGGCACCACGCCGCTCGGTGACACGCCCGTCCAGGTCGGCGACACGATCGTCGTCAAGGGCTCGGGCTTCGACCCGGCGGCGAACGTCGGGGGCTACGGCATGCCGATCCCCGCGACGCTCCCGCAGGGCACGTACGTCGTGTTCGGGTCCTTCGCGGAGGAGTGGCGTCCGTCGGAGGACGCCAAGGGGTCGGCGCGCAAGGTCGGTTCGCAGTCGTGGGCACTCGCGGCGTCCGTCCTGGACCAGGTCCCGCCGCAGTACCAGGGGGCGATCCGCGCGGCCTGGACCGAGATCGCCGAGGACGGCACGTTCGAGGCGCGCCTCGTCGTGAAGAACCCCGCGGCGCTGGAGGGCGGGCGCTACGGCGTCTACACCTACCCCGCCGGCGGCGCCGTCAACGCGGACCAGGAGCTCTACGCCCCGGTCGTGTTCGACGTGCCCGCGTCGCTCTCGGTGACGCCCGCCACGACGACGGTCGAGGCAGGCGACACCGTGCGGATCGCCGTGGACGGCCTCGTCGAGGGCGACGTCGTCAAGGGCGTGACGTTCGGCGGAAAGGCTGCGACCTTCTCGCGTGACGGCGCCACGATCCTGCTCGCCGTCCCGGCCGACGCCGCCGCGGGGTCCGTCCCCGTCGTCGTGACGTCCGAGCTCGGCGTGACAGGCAGCACGACGCTCACCGTCACGGCCCCGGCTCCGGAGCCGGAGCCCGCGGTGGAGCCGAAGGTCACCGTCTCGCCGTCCACCCCGGTGGACCCGGCGGTGGAGAACACGTTCACGGTCTCGGGCACCGGGTTCGTCGGCGACGGTGCGCGGTTCGGCGCGTACGTGGTGGTCGGTGAGAAGTCGATCTGGGACGGCTCGGGCCCGCTCGTCGCGACGGGGTGGCTCCAGCTCGGCTGGGTCATGCCGCAGCAGGTGGTCGACGGCGCGTTCACCACGACGCTGACGGTCCCGGCGGGCTCGTTCGACCCGTCGAAGGAGTACGTGGTCGCGACGTCGGCGGCGCACGGCCTCTCGGCGACCGACCGCAGCCTCGACACGTTCACCCCGGTCGCGGTACGCCAGCCCGCGCCGGAGGCCCGGCCGACCACGACAGCGCTCGCCTCTTCGGCGACCTCGGTCGTCGAGGGCACGGCCGTGACGTTCACGGCGACGGTCACCCCGCAGGCGGCCGGCGCGGTCCGCTTCACCGCCGGGGACACGACGCTCGGCACGGCGACGGTCGTCGACGGCGTCGCGTCGTACCGGGCGACCGGACTCGCGGCCGGGTCGCACGCCGTGACGGCGACGTTCGTCCCGTCGGACAGCACCGCGTTCGTCGGCTCGGCCTCGTCGCCCGTCACGGTGACGGTGACGGCGAAGCCGTCGGTCCCGACGACGGCGGGCTCCCTGACGTGGGGCGTCAAGGAGTCGTTCCGCAGCTACATCGTCGGCCCGGTCGCGGGCGGCGGGGCGACGACGTCGTCCGGCGCTGCCGTGGTCGACGGACTCTTCCGGTTCGGCCAGGCCGACGGCGGAACGTGGACCGCGGCGAGCGGGCGGGGCAGCGTGAAGTACTCCGGCACGGTCCGCTTCACGGGTCACTCGGGCGCGCTGGACCTCGCGCTGACGAACCCGGTCGTCGACGTCACCGGACCCGGTGCGGGTCGCCTGCTCGTGGACGCCCGCTCGACGGGGCTCGACGGCTCGACGTTCGACCGCAAGGGCGTCGTCGTCGCCTCGCTCGCGCTCGGTGCGCCGACGACGAGCGCGGACGGGGCCGTCACGTACACGAAGGCTGCGGCGACGCTCACGGCCGACGGCTCGCTCGCGTTCTCCGGCTTCTACCCGGCGGGCACCGCGCTCGACCCGGTGACGTTCACCGTCGGCGCGGTGTCGACCGCCCCCGGTGGCGGCGGCACCATCGGCACCCCGGGCACCGGGACGCCGGGGACGCCGACCGACCCGGCGAAGGCGACGCTCTCGGTGGCGCAGGCCCGTCCGGGGGACGAGGTCACGATCAGCGGCGTCGGGTTCGGCGCGCACGAGGCGGGGATCCGTACGGAGATCCGCTCGACGCCGCGCACGCTCGCGACGGGTGTCACGGCGAACGCGGGCGGCGCCGCGAGCTCGACGGTGACGATCCCGAAGGACGTCGCCCCGGGCGAGCACACGCTGCTGCTGATCGGTGCGGGCCACACGGCGTCCGCGCCCCTCACGATCGTCGGTGCCGGCACGACCGGCACCGGCACGGGCTCGGGCAGCGCGGCGGAGCAGTGCTTCGCGCAGGGCGTCAACGGTGCGACGCTCTCGTGGGGCGTGAGCGACCGGTTCCGCGCGTACGTGACGGGTCCGATCGCGAAGGGCTCGGTCTCGACGAGCGGCGTGCAGGACTCCGGCTCGGCGTTCGCGTGGAGCGGCGGCAAGGGCTCGTTCAACACGGACCTCGGCAAGGGGCGCGCGAGCTTCGGCGGCTCGGTGTCGTTCTCGGGCCACGAGGGCATCCTCGACCTGCGGATCAGCAACCCGCGCGTCGTCGTGGACGGGTCGTCGGGCACGCTCGTGGTCGACGTCCAGAGCAGCGACATGGAGGGCAACAAGTCCTCGTCGAGCGGCGTCGCGTTCGCGAGCCTGGACCTGTCGGGCAAGAAGTCGACGTCGGGTTCCACGATCACGTGGAGCGGCGCTCCCGCGACCCTCACGGCCGCCGGGGCGAAGGCGTTCGCCGGGTTCTACGAGGCCGGCACGGCCCTCTCGCCCGTGACGTTCACCTTCCCGGTCGGCGGCGACGTCGAGTGCGACGCGTACTCCGGTGCGCTCGCCTCGACCGGGACGGACGCGGGCAGCCTCGCGCTCCTCGCCGGGACCCTGCTCCTCACGGGCGGGGCGATCCTCACCGTGCGGCGCCGTCGCGCCGGTCGCGCGCAGGCGGTCACGCTCGCCTGAGCCACCGCCCACGCACGACGGCGCCCGGTCACCTCACGAGGTGACCGGGCGCCGTCGCATGTGGTGCCGGTGGAGCGTCAGACCAGGTCGACGAGGTCCGCGACGGAGTCGACGACCTTGCTCGGCCGGAACGGGAACCGGTCGACGTCGGACATCTTCGTCGACCCCGTCATGACGAGGTACGTGTACAGCCCGGCCTCGATGCCCGCGACGACGTCGGTGTCCATGCGGTCGCCGATCATCGCCGTCTTCTCCGAGTGCGCGTCGATCCGGTTGAGCGCCGAGCGGAACATCATGGGGTTGGGCTTGCCGACGAAGTACGGCTTGCGGCCCGTCGCGGCCGTGATCATCGCCGCCACGGCACCCGTCGCGGGCAGCGGGCCCTCCTGGGACGGCCCGGTCGTGTCCGGGTTGGTGCAGATGAACCGCGAGCCGCCGAGGATGAGCCGGATCGCCTTGGTGATCGCCTCGAACGAGTACGTGCGCGTCTCGCCCAGCACCACGTAGTCCGGGTCCGACTCGGTGAGCGTGTAGCCCGCCTCGTAGAGCGCCGTCGTCAGCCCCGCCTCGCCGACCGCGTACGCGCTGCCGCTCGGGATCTGGTCGCTGAGGAACTGGGCGGTCGCGAGCGCCGACGTCCAGATCGACTCCTCGGGGACGTCGATGCCCGACGTCGCGAGGCGCGCGCGCAGGTCGCGCGCCGTGAAGATCGAGTTGTTCGTGAGGATGAGGAACGGGCGGCCCTTGTCGCGCAGCGCCCGCACGAACTCCGGAGCACCGGGGATCGCGTGCCCCTCGTGGACGAGCACGCCGTCCATGTCCGTCAGCCAGCTCGTGATCTCTCGCGTCATCTCAGGCGTCCTTCCCGTCCTTCTCGTGCCCGACGGCGGTCGTGCCCTCGGTGACGGCGTGCTCGCCGCCGGTCCCTGCCGCGTCGGCGGCGATCTGCGCCTCGAGCGCCGCGGCGCGCTTCTCAGCGCGGCGCCCGCGCCAGACCTCCACGATCATCGGGACCACCGAGAGGAAGACGATGAGCAGGACGAGCGCCTCGATGTTGTCCTTGACGAACGTGATGTTCCCCAGCAGGTAGCCGAGCCACGTGAGGCCCACGGCCCACAGCAGCGCGCCGAGCGCGTTGAACCCCACGAAGTGCCGGTAGTGCATCTTGCCGACGCCCGCGGCGACCGGCGCGTACGTGCGCACGATGGGCACGAAGCGCGCGATGACGATCGTCCGGCCGCCGTACTTCTCGAAGTAGGCGTTGGTCTGGTCGATGTACTTGCGCTTGAAGAACCGCGAGTCCGGCCTGTCGAACACCTTGGGCCCGACGGTGCGCCCGATGAGGTAGGCCGTCTGGTCGCCGAGGAACGCCGCCGCGAAGAGCAGGGCCAGCAGCACGGGCAGGCTGATCTGGAGCGAGTCCTGCGCGACGAGCGCACCCGCGGTGAACAGCAGCGAGTCGCCCGGCAGGATCGGGAAGAGCAGGCCGGTCTCGACGAAGATCACGACGACGATGCCCACGAGCGCGGCGTCGCCGAAGCGCTCGATGAGCGACATCGGGTCCATCCAGTCCGGGCCCAGGGCGGCGACGGGCCCCGCGGCACCGAGGCTCGCGGCGTGCGCGGCCCCGGGCAGGGCGGAGGCGAGCTCGGCGAGGGTGTTCACGGGTCACCAGCGTAGTGGGGGCGGCGGTGCCGACCCCGACGCAGGGTGTGCACCGGCCGTGAAGGTCCCACGGGGCCGGAGCGGTGGAGCGGGTACCGGCAGAATGTCCGTCATGGCGAGCATCGCGGTGGTGGGCGGGACCGGTGCGGCGGGTCGCGCCGTCGTGCGGGAAGCAGCCACGCGCGGCCACGACGTACGCGTGCTGTCGCGGCACGCGCCCGACGACGGCGCGCGGGTCCCCGGGACGGCGCACCACCGTGTCGACCTCCTCGCACCCGACGACGGCACGGTCGCAGCCGCGCTCGACGCGGCGCTCGCCGATGTCGACGCCGTGGTCGACGCGAGCAACGGGATGTCGCCGGGGGCGATGAAGGTCTTCACGGTCGGTGCGCAGCGGCTCGCGGAGGCAGCACGCCGCGCCGGGGTCGGACGCGTCGTCGTGCTGTCCATCGTGAACGTCGACCAGGGCGACTACGGGTACTACCGCGCGAAGGCCGAGCAGGAGCGGGTCCTCTCGTCCGGGGGCGTCCCGACGACGGTCGTGCGCGCGACGCAGTTCCACGAGTTCCTCGAGCTGTTCCTCGGGCGCGACGGGCGGCTCGGACGGTGGGCACGGCTCGGCCTGCTGCCCGTGCCGCGCGGGGTGCGGTTCCAGCCGATCGCGCTCGCCGACGTCGCCCGGGCGCTCGTCGACGCCGTGGAGGGGAGGCCGCCCGGGGGCGGCGTGCCAGGACCTGGCCCCGACGCGACGACCGTGACGATCGGCGGCCCGGAGGTCCTCGACGCGCACGACATGGCGCGCGCGTGGCGCACCGCGCACGGCTCGCGCCGCCCCGTCGTCGGGGTGCCGCTGCCCGGCCCGCTGGGCGAGTTCTTCCGTGCGGGCCACAACCTCGTGCCCGAGCACCGCTACGGGACGCTCACCTACCGCGAGTGGCTCCGGGAGCGCGCGTGACGCCGTCCGACGGGGTGCGCGCGGAGCCGCCCGGAACGCGACCCGCCGCCGGGTCCGACGGCGAGCGCACCGACGAGCGCACCGACGAGCGCGAGGTGGGGGTCGGGCCGTGGCCCGGCGGACCGGACGCGTGGCCGCGCGTCCCGGACCCCGACGGCCCGCCCGGGGCGTCGCGCCTCGACCCCCGCTACGACCCCGAGCTGCTCGCGCACGGCGACCGGCGCAACGTCGTCGACGCCTACCGCTACTGGACCGTCGAGGCGGTCGTCGCCGACCTCGACGCGCGCCGCGACCCGGGGCGGTCGCTCCACGTCGCGATCGAGAACTGGGCGCACGACCTCAACATCGGGTCCGTGGTGCGCACGGCGAACGCGTTCAACGCAGCGGGCGTGCACGTCGTCGGGCGGCGCCGGTGGAACCGCCGCGGCGCGATGGTCACCGACCGCTACCTGCACGTGCACCACCACGCGTCCGTCGACGACCTCGCCGCCTGGGCCGCGGGGGAGGGGCTGCCCCTCCTGGGCGTCGACAACCTCCCGGGGTCCGTCCCGATCGAGGGGTACGCGCTGCCCGCGTCGTGCGTGCTGCTGCTCGGCCAGGAGTCGACCGGGCTGACGCCCGAGGCGGTCGCCGCGTGCCGCGACGTCCTGCACATCACCCAGCACGGCTCGACCCGCTCGATCAACGCCGGCGCGGCGGGCGCGATCGCCCTGCACGCGTGGGCGGCCCAGCACCTGCGGCCGGACGGCGCGCCCACGTAGAACCGTGGTCACCGGGCGACCACAGGTCGAACGGCCCTGACGCCCGCGCTGTCATCCATGCCAGACTTTGACCCGACAGTCCACCCCGCACGACTCCACAGGAGCTTCGCATGCCCATCGCTACCCCCGAGGTCTACGCCGAGATGATCGACCGGGCGAAGGCAGGCTCGTTCGCCTACCCGGCCGTCAACATCACCTCGTCGCAGACCATCACCGCCGCGCTCCAGGGCTTTGCCGAGGCCGAGTCCGACGGCATCATCCAGGTCTCCGTGGGCGGCGCCGAGTACGGCTCGGGTTCGACGGTCAAGGACCGCATCGCCGGTTCGCTCGCGCTCGCGGCGTACGCGCGCGAGGTCGCGAAGAACTACCCCGTGCAGATCGCGATCCACACCGACCACTGCGTCAAGAAGAACCTCGACTCGTGGGTCCGCCCGCTCCTCGCCATCGAGGCCGAGCAGGTGAAGAACGGCGGCCTGCCGACGTTCCAGTCGCACATGTACGACGGCTCGGACGTCCCGCTGGACGAGAACCTCACCATCGCGGCGGAGCTCCTCGAGCTCTCGCAGGCGGCGCGCACCATCCTCGAGATCGAGGTCGGCGTCGTCGGCGGCGAGGAGGACGGCCACGAGGCCGAGATCAACGAGAAGCTCTACACGACGGTCGAGGACGGCCTCGCGACGATCGAGGCGCTCGGCACGGGCGAGAAGGGCCGCTACCTGACGGCCCTCACGTTCGGCAACGTGCACGGCGTGTACAAGCCGGGTGCGGTCAAGCTCCGCCCGGAGATCCTCAAGGAGATCCAGGAGGCCGTCGGCGCGAAGGTCGGCAAGGCGAACCCGTTCGACCTCGTCTTCCACGGCGGCTCCGGCTCCACGGCCGAGGAGATCTCGGCCGCGGTCGACTTCGGCGTCATCAAGATGAACATCGACACCGACACGCAGTACGCGTTCACGCGTCCGGTCGTCGGCCACATGTTCTCCAACTACGACGGCGTCCTGAAGGTCGACGGCGAGGTCGGCAACAAGAAGGCCTACGACCCGCGCGCCTGGGGCAAGCTGGCCGAGGCCGGCATGGCCGCCCGCATCATCGAGGCGTCGCAGCAGCTGCGCTCGGCGGGCAACAAGATCCGCTGACGCCCGCAGGGGTCGGCGGAGAGCCGGCTCCGGGTGCACCGAAGGCCCCCGGTCCGTACGGACCGGGGGCCTTCGTCGTGGTTCGTGACGCCGGGCCGTGACGTGAGGTCGTGCCGGTTGGTCGTGACCGGTGCCGGCGGGGTCGTGACCGTGCGGCGCGCGCGGCGACCTCAGTCCGTGGCGTCGGAGCCGTCGCCCGTGCCCGAGGGCTCGTCGAGGTCGAAGCCGGGGTCCACGTCGACGATGTCGAGCAGCTCGCCGATGCGGGTCACCTCGAGGAGGAACCGGACCGTCGGCGGGGCACGCAGGACGCGGACCCGGTGCGGGCCGCGCGAGGCGAGACGTGCGAGGAACGCCACACCGGACGAGTCCATGAAGGTCACGTGGTGCGCGTCGATCTCGACCGGGAGCCCGGAGTCCTCCGCCGCGGCGGTCGCCTCCTGGAGGTCGGCGCCGAGGTCGGCGTCGATCTCTCCCGACAGCACGATGCGGGCGCGCGTCGTCCCCACGATGACGTGCACGCTCGCGGGGTCGCCCGCCCCAGCGGGGTCGCCGGCGACGCCGACCGGACGGTCGGCGGCCGAGGGTGTACCTTCGCGCACCGGCGCTCCTCTCTGCGTGGTCCCGACCCGTTCCGGTCTCGGGAAGCACCAATCTACGGTTGAATGTCCAGTCGGGACAGTAACGCGACCGTGGCGTCCGTATCCAGACGATCGACGCACGGACCGTCGGAGGTGACGATGGGCAGCTCGCCGGGGCTCGGCACCGACCTGCCCGCGCACGTCCGGGAGCTGTGCACGCGGGCGATGGAGGGTGCCGGCGTCGCGATGTTCGTCACCGGCCCGCGCTCGGACGAGATGCCGATCGTGTGGGTGAACGCCGCGTTCGAGCGCCAGACCGGGTTCGCCGCCGCCGAGGTGCTCGGCCGCAGCCCGCGCGTGCTCGAGTCGCTCCTCACCGAGCCGGTGGAGGCCCAGGAGCTGCGCGCGGCCGTCGCGGAAGGGCGTGAGATCACGCACACCGTCCGCACGCTGCGGCGTGACGGCTCGCCGGTGTGGACGCAGCTCTCGCTGTCCCCGCTCGCCGCGCCGGACGGCACCGTGACCCACTGGGTCGGCGTGCAGGTCGACGTCTCCGAGCACCTCGAGCGGTACGCGGCCCAGGTCGCGTCGCTCGCGCTCGAGCGGCGCGAGCGCGCGGTGCTCGACGTCGTCTCCCGCAGCTCGGACCTCCTCGCCGACCTCGACCAGCCCTACGCGCTGCGCGACATCACCGAGCTCCTCGCCGGGTACGTCGTCGACTGGGCCGGCTTCTACCTCAACGACGACGGGCTCCGGTACGCGGAGGGCGTCGACACCGCCGCGCCTCCGAGCGGGCGCGGGCAGCGGCACGGCCGCTACACGCCCGGGGCGTTCCCCGTCGCGCCCGGCCTGCACACGACCGACGCCCTCGGTGACTCCGCCGCCGTCACCGGGTCGGTGCCGCGCGTGCGCCTCGTCGACGTGCCGGACCGCGTCCAGGACGTCCTGGACGGGCGCATCGAGGGCCCCGTGACCCTCGACCTCTCCGCCACGTACCCGCAGTGGTCGGCCTCCGGCTGGCTCCAGCGCGACCTGCACCACCGGCTCTCGGGCCTGCCGCACCGGCCGGGCTCCGTGACGGTCACCGCCGTGCCGGGACGTCGGCGCATCCTCGGCCTGCTCGTCACGGGCGACGTCCCTGACGCGCCGCTCCACGGGCTGGGCACGGAGGCCGAGGCACGCGAGGGGGTGCGCACGCTCCTCCAGATCATCGCGCGCCGCGCCGGCACCGCGATCGACAACGTGCGGCTCTACGCGCGCGAGCACCGGCTCGCCGAGACGCTCCAGCGCGCGATGCTGCCCGAGCAGGCCGACGTGACCGGCCTCGACGTGTGGACCTACTACGCGCCCAACTCGGAGCACGCCCAGGTGGGCGGCGACTGGTACGACGTGCTCCAGATCGCGCCCGACGTCGTGGGCCTCGTGATCGGCGACGTCGTGGGCCACGACGTCGAGGCGGCGGCCGCGATGGGCCAGCTCCGCTCGGTCGTGCGGTCGTACGCCTACGAGCTCACGACGCCCGGGCCGGTGCTCGAGCGCGTCGACCAGCTCGTCCAGGGCATGCGCATCCCGCGCTCCGCGAGCCTCGTGTACGCGGCGCTCACGCAGCCGGACGCCGCGCAGCCCGAGGACGCCTGGCGGATCGAGTACTCGCGCGCCGGGCACCTGCCGCCGCTCCTGCTGCGCGACGGCACCGTGACGCAGCTCGACGACGCCGGGGGCGCGCTCGTCGGGTTCGGCGGCCGGAGCCGGTCGACGGGCGTCGCGGCGCTCGCGCCGGGCGACACGCTCGTCTTCTACACCGACGGCCTCATCGAGCGCCGCGACCGCGCGCTGCGGGTGGGGCTCGAGGCGCTCGTCGCGGCGTCGGAGGCCGTCACGGCCGTCGACGCCGCGGGCGTGGGCGAGGAGCTGCTCTCGCGCCTCGCGGACGCCCCCGAGGACGACGTCGCGCTCGTCGTCGTGCGCATCCCGGACCCGGTGCACGACGCGTCGGCCGTCGTGCTGAGCCCGCGCAGCCGCCGGTGGCTCCTGCCCAGCGAGCCCGCGTCGATCGGGCGCGCCCGGCACGCCGTCGTGCGCACGTGCCAGGCGTGGGGCGTGCGCGACAGCGCGAACGCCGAGCTCGTCGTCTCGGAGCTGGTGGCGAACGGGGTGCTGCACGGCTGGGGGCACCTCGCGCTGCGCCTCTTCGACACCGGCGACGGCATCCGCGTCGAGGTCGAGGACTCCAACCCGGCGCCGCCCGTCCCGACCGACGGGCACCCGAACCGCATGGGCGGGTTCGGCATGCAGATCGTCGAGCGCCTCGCGGACTGGGGCTGGCGCCCGACGGCGTCGGGCAAGCTCGTCTGGGCCACGCTGCGCCCGTCGGGGCGGTAGGAGCGCCCGGGAGCGTCAGGCCGGGGGCTCGACCTTCGCGAAGCCGGACGGCGGCGTCGCGGGCTCGCAGCGGTGGTCGGAGTCGATGCGGAACAGCTCGAGCGCCCCGCAGACCTCCAGCACGAACAGGTCGCGGTCGTCGCAGCCGCGCAGCACCGTGGCGCCGCCCCGCTTGCGCCCCGAGTCCGCGAGCGAGATGAGGAACGCCGCGCCGGTGGAGTCCATGAACGTCACGCGGCACATGTCGATCACGAGGAGCTGGCGACGCAGCCCGACGACGCGCGCGGCGATCTCCGGGAACTGGTCACGCTCGGCGAGATCGAGGTCTCCGGCGATGACGAGGGTCGTCGTCGCGGGGGACGTGGCGATCTCGATCATGCCGTCGACTCTAATCGCCGCCCGGGTGGGTCGCGCGTCCACCGCCCCTGCACGGCGGTCGCGCGACCCGGGCTGGTCAGCGCAGGGCGCGGACCTCGTCGGCCGACGTGCCGGAGTCGCGCAGGAACTGCTCGCAGCGCTCGGCCTCCTCGACCTCGCCGAGGTACGCCGCGCACTCGGCGAGCGCGAGCAGCGCGCGCAGGAAGCCCTGGTTCGGGACGTGGTCGGCGGGGATCGGGCCCTGGCCGCGCCACCCCGCGCGGCGGAGGGAGTCGAGGCCGCGGTGGTACCCGGTGCGCGCGAACGCGTACGCGGTCACGGCGCCGCGGGACCCGTTCTCGTGGAGGAAGTCCTCCGCGAGGTACGCCCACGCGAGCGAGCTCGCGGGCGAGCGCCCGGCGATCTCGTACGGGTCGCCGTCGGCCGCGATGGCGTCGCGGACGTGCGCGAAGTCGTCGGGCAGGCGGACCGGCGCGGGGCCGTCGAGGAGGTTCGCGTGCGTGTCGCTCATGGGCCCATTCTGCCCGCCCGGGGTTGCCGCGGCACCGGAAGGTGCCGAGCCCGCGGATGCAGGCAGGTTCGGCACGCGAACCCCTCGGTATCCCCGGGCTCGGCGGACGCGCCGTGGACGACGGACGCCCGAAAGGTCAATGGCCGGTAAACTCGGCGCCGGTCCCCGGGTGACTGCCGCCCGGGTGACGCCTCGGGCCCGCGGGCCCAGCGCCGTCGGGCACGACCTGCCCGCTCCGCTCCGGACGCCGGTGCGCCCACGACCATGACCGGCCCGAGGAACAGGCAGTGCGAAAGTGGGGATTCCATGCCAGGCGTGGTGCTCGTCGGTGCCCAGTGGGGCGATGAGGGCAAGGGCAAGGCGACCGACCTGCTCGGCTCCCGGGTCGACTACGTGGTCAAGTTCAACGGCGGCAACAACGCCGGCCACACGGTCGTCATCGGGGACGAGAAGTACGCGCTCCACCTGCTGCCGTCGGGCATCCTGTCCCCGGGCGTCACGCCGGTCATCGCGAACGGCGTCGTCGTGGACATCGAGGTGCTGTTCCAGGAGCTCGACGACCTCATCTCGCGCGGCGTGGACGTCTCCCGCCTGCTGGTCTCGGGCTCCGCGCACGTCATCGCGGGGTACCACCGCACGATCGACAAGGTGAGCGAGCGGTTCCTCGGCAAGCGCCGCATCGGCACGACCGGCCGCGGGATCGGCCCGGCCTACGCGGACAAGATCAACCGCGTCGGCATCCGCATCTGGGACCTCTTCGACGAGAAGATCCTCGCGGAGAAGATCGAGGGCTCGCTCGACCAGAAGAACCACCTGCTGGTGAAGGTCTACAACCGCCGTGCCATCACGGTCGACGAGACCGTGGCCGAGCTGCTGCAGTACGCCGACCGGCTCAAGCCGATGGTCGCGGACACGGCGCTCGAGCTGAACAAGGCGCTCGACGCGGGCAAGAACGTCCTCTTCGAGGGCGGGCAGGCCACGATGCTCGACGTCGACCACGGGACGTACCCGTTCGTCACGTCGTCCAACGCGACCGCGGGCGGCGCGCTCACGGGCTCCGGCGTCGGGCCGACGCGCATCAGCTCCGTGATCGGCGTCATCAAGGCGTACACGACGCGCGTGGGCGAGGGCCCGTTCCCCACCGAGCTGTTCGACGCGAACGGCGAGTACCTGCTCAAGCAGGGCGGCGAGTACGGCGTGACGACCGGCCGCGCGCGCCGCTGCGGCTGGTACGACTCAGTGATCGCGCGCTACGCGACCCGCGTCAACGGCATCACCGACATGGTGCTCACCAAGCTCGACATCCTCACCGGGTTCGAGAAGGTCCCGGTGTGCGTCGCGTACGACGTGGACGGCGTCCGCTACGACGAGATGCCGCTCGACCAGACGGCGTTCCACCACGCGAAGCCGATCTACGAGGAGCTCGACGGCTGGTGGGAGGATATCTCCGGCGCTCGCACGTTCGAGGACCTGCCGACGAACGCCCAGCGCTACGTGCTCGCGCTCGAGGAGATGTCGGGCACGCGCATCTCCGCGATCGGCGTCGGCCCGAGCCGCGACGCGATCATCCCGCGGCACGACCTCATCCACTGAGCCGCCGTCCCTGAACCGACGACGCACGCCGACCACGGCCCGGACGCCCCGCGGGGCGTCCGGGCCGTCTCGGTAGACTCGGCGCCCGTGAAGATCCTCGTCGTCGGGACCGGTGCCCGCGAGCACGCCATCGTCCACGCCCTCGCGCACGAGGCCGACCGCCCGGGCGCCGAGCCCCACGAGCTGCACGCCGCTCCCGGGAACCCCGGCATCGGGGGCCTCGCGACGCTGCACGCCGTCGACCAGAACGACGGCGCCGCGGTGGCCGCGCTCGCCACGCACCTGGGCGTCGACCTGGTCGTCGTCGGCCCGGAGGCGCCGCTCGTCGCGGGCGTCGGGGACGCGGTGCGCGAGGCCGGGATCCCCGTGTTCGGGCCGAGCGCCGAGGCCGCGCGCCTCGAGGGCTCCAAGGCGTTCGCCAAGGACGTCATGGCGGCGGCGTCCGTCCCGACGGCGCTCGCGCACGTGTGCACCGACGTCGACCAGGTCGCGGCCGCGGTGGACGCGTTCGGCGCCCCGTACGTCATCAAGGACGACGGCCTCGCCGCGGGCAAGGGCGTCGTCGTCACCGAGGACCGGCAGGCCGCGCTCGAGCACGCCGCCGCGTGCTTCGCGACCCCGCGCCGCGCGGCGGACGGCACGCCCGAGGACCCGCGCGTCGTCGTCGAGGAGTACCTGGACGGCCCGGAGGTCTCGCTCTTCTGCGTGAGCGACGGCGCGACGGTCGTCCCGCTCGCCCCCGCCCAGGACTTCAAGCGCGCGTTCGACGCCGACGCCGGCCCCAACACGGGTGGCATGGGCGCCTACAGCCCGCTCCCGTGGGCGCCGGAGGGCCTGGTCGACGAGGTCGTCACGCGCGTCGCGCAGCCGACGATCGACGAGATGGCGCGGCGCGGCACCCCGTTCGTCGGCGTGCTGTACGTGGGCCTCGCGCTGACGAGCCGCGGCACGCGCGTCGTCGAGTTCAACGCGCGGTTCGGCGACCCGGAGACGCAGTCGGTGCTCACGCGCCTCGCCACGCCGCTGTCCGCCGTGATGCTCGCCGCGGCGCAGGGACGCCTCGCCGAGATCGGCGCGCTGCGATGGCACGACGACGCGTCGGTCACCGTCGTCGTCGCGGCGCACGGCTACCCGGGCGCGGTGCGCGGCGGCGACCCGATCACGGGCATCGACGCGGCGGAGGACGTCGAGGGCGTGCACGTGCTGCACGCGGGCACGTCACGCGCGGACGACGGCGGCCTGGTCGCCTCGGGCGGCCGCGTGCTGTCGGTCGTGGCGCGCGGCGCGGACCTGGCCGAGGCGCGCCGCCGGGCGTACGCCGCCGTCGACCGCATCGTGCTCCCCGGCTCGCACCACCGTACGGACATCGCGGCGAAGGCCGCCGCGGGCGACGTCACGCTCGCGGGCTGACACCCCGCCGTCGGGCCCACCGGCCCGATCCCGACGCGCCCGGGCGCCCGTCGAGCACGACACCCCACGCCGTCGAGCACGACATGACGGTCGCTATCACGCTGATGGCGACCGCCATGTCGTGTTCGGCGCCCTGGGGTAGTTCAGGGGCGACGTGTCAGGCTCGGTGCCACTTCTGGGCCGCGGTGCCGTTGCACGTCCAGATCTGGAGCTGCGTGCCGTCGGTGCTGTTGCTGCCCGGCACGTCGACGCACTTGTTCGCCAGCACGGACACGAGGTCGCCCGCGCCGCTCAGCACGAACTTCTGGGCGGGGTTGCCGCTGCAGTTCGCGAGCTGCACGGCGGTCCCGTCGGCCGTCGCTGCCCACGCCACGTCCATGCACTTGCCGCCCGCGCGGACCGTGCCGTCGGCCTCGAACGTCCAGCGCTGCGCGCTCGTCCCGTTGCACGTCCACAGCTGCAGGCGCTTGCCGTCGCTGAAGTCCGAGCTCGGCACGTCGATGCACTTGCCCGCGAGCCCGACCAGCGCGATGCCCGACCCGCCGCCCGTCGTGACGAGCGACAGCCCGTACGCCGAGAGGATCGGGTTCACGGGCTGGTAGATGAACTTGCCCCCGTTGGAGCAGTCGTTGATGCGACCCGAGGTGACGCCCTGCGCCTGGTTGCCCGAGATCACGGAGCCGCCGGAGTCGCCGCCCTCGGCGCACGCGCTGCCGCGCACGAGGCCGGGGATGTCGCCGTTGCCGTAGTTCACGGTGATGTTCTTCTGCTCGATGACGCCGCAGCGCCAGCCCGTCGTCGCGCCGGACCGGCAGACCGACGCGCCGACCGGCGCCTCGGCGGACCCGGCGACGTCGACGGTGCCGCCCGCGTAGTTGTTCACGCGCGGGACGGGGGAGAACCCGGCGTCGACGCGCACCCAGGCGTAGTCGTGGCCGGGGAACGACGCCGCCTGGACCGTGCCCATGCGCGCCCAGCTCGCCGTGAGGACCTCCTTGCCCGCCGCGCCGCAGTGCCCGGCCGTGACGAAGCCGCCCTGCACGGCGAAGCCGATCGAGCACGCCGAGCCCGACGACGCGCCGGGGTCCCGGGTGATGTACCGGTCGCCGCCGCGCACGTCGGCCGTGAGCTCGTACGGCGCGTCGACGACCTCGGTCCGGACGGCGGCCGCGTCGACCCCCGACGCCGCGACGAACGCCTCCGCCGCGGCCGGGTCGAGCGACTCGACGACGACCTCGTTGGTCGTCACGTCGACGTACCAGGCCTGGACGGCGTCGGGCGTCGACGCCTCGTCCAGCCCGGCGGCGACGCCGTCGAGGTCCGCGAGGCTGCGCTCGACGACGACGGCCTCGGCTCCGGCCGCCTCGACCGCCGGCACGGCGGCCGGGTCGGTGACGGCGACGACGGGCGTCGCGGCGTCGGCGTCGACCCACGTGCCGGCGTACGCCGCGCCCAGGTCGTCGCTCAGCGCCTGCTCGACGGCGCCGGTCGCGGCGTCGAGCGCGAGCCGGTCGGCGACGCCGACGGCGTCGAGGCCCAGGTCGCGCTCGAGCGCGCGGAGCTGGCCGGGGGACAGGTCGTCGGGTCCGGGGACGGGGCCGGTGAGCAGCGCCGGGGTCTCGGTCCCGATGGTCGACGGTGCGGCGAAGGGCGCGCTCGCGTTCGCCGACGTCGCGAGCCCGATGCTCGCGGCGATCATGCCGATTCCGGTTGCTAGCGCTGTCAGGCGATGGTGCATCGTGCCGTGGTGCATCGTTGCCTCCTCGGTGCGGATGTCGCCCCGCCGTCGTCGGCAGGGGCGGGACAGCGGTGCAGGCGCCCCCGAGGGGGTTGCTCCGATGCAGGCCCCCGACGGTGAGGGAGCGCTCCCACGACCGTCCTGATGGCACAGTAGCGACTCCGGCGGCGTTCGTCGCGCCGGCAGGGCGGGCCGGCAGGCCGACCGACCGGTCGTCGGACACGGTGCCGCGCCTGTGGAGGGCGGTGCGAGACTAGGGGCCGTGACCGACACCCCTCAGGACCCTGCCTCGGCCCTCTCGCTCGGCGAGGTGGACGCGCTCGACACCGCGGCGCTCGACCTGCCCGGTTGGACGCACGTGTACTCCGGCAAGGTGCGCGACCTCTACGCGCCGGACCTGCCCGCGGTCGGCGGCGTGCACCCGCTCGGCGACGTCGTGCTCGTCGTGGCGAGCGACCGGGTCAGCGCCTACGACCACGTGCTGTCGCCCGGCATCCCCGACAAGGGCGTCGTGCTCACCCAGCTCAGCCTGTGGTGGTTCGAGCAGCTCGCCGACCTCGTGCCGAACCACGTGGTGTCGACCGAGGTCTCGTCGGAGCCGGGCGACGGCCTCGTGCCCGACGTCGTCGCCGGGCGCGCGATGATCTGCCGCCGCCTGGACATGTTTCCGGTCGAGTGCGTCGTGCGCGGCTACCTCACCGGCTCGGGGCTCGTCGAGTACCGCGCCGGGGGAGAGGTCTGCGGCGTGCCGCTGCCGGCCGGGCTGGTCGACGGCTCGCGCCTGCCCGAGCCGATCTTCACGCCCGCGACCAAGGCCGCCGTGGGCGAGCACGACGAGAACGTCTCGTTCGACGTCGTCGCCGAGCAGATCGGGCTCGACGACGCCACGCGCCTGCGCGACCTGACGCTCGCCGTGTACGCGCGCGCCGAGCAGGTCGCGCGCGAGCGCGGTGTGATCCTCGCGGACACCAAGCTCGAGTTCGGCGTCGACCCGACGACCGGCCGGACCGTCCTGGGCGACGAGGTGCTCACGCCCGACTCGTCACGGTTCTGGCCCGCGGACCAGTGGGAGCCGGGGCACGCGCAGCCGAGCTACGACAAGCAGTTCGTCCGCGACTGGCTCGTGTCGCCCGCGTCCGGGTGGGACCGCGCGTCCGACACCCCGCCGCCGTCGATCCCCGCCGAGGTCGTCACGCGCACCCGCGCCCGCTACCTCGAGGCGTACGAGCGGCTCACGGGCTCGACGCTCGGCTGAGCCGTCAGGCGGTCCGGGCGGCGACCGGGCGCACGTAGGTGTGCCCGCTCGGCGCGGTCCACCGGACCGAGCCGTCGGCGAGCAGGGCGGGACGCCAGCCGTCGCGCGCGCGGACGACCCGATGGTGCCGGCAGAGCGCGACGAGGTTGTCGGCCTCCTGCGCGGCGGCCGCGGCGTCGTCGTCCGCGCCCGGTCGTGGGGCCACGAGGTGGTCGAGGTCGCAACGGAACGCCGGGACGTGGCAGCCGGGGAACACGCAGGTCTCGTCGCGCGTGAGGACGCGCGCGACGGTCTGCGGCGACGGCCGTGCCCTGCCGCGCTCCGCGGCGGGGGCGAGCGGTGCTGCCATGCGACCTCCCTGCGTCGTCGAGCCCTGGTTCGTGCGAAGGGCGGGGAAGGGGCAGGACCCCGCCCTCGCACCGTGCCCGAGCGTGCGTCTCGAACACGTGTTCGACTCTAGCGGCACCCTCTGACACGCGTCGAGGGCTGGCGCGATAGATCGTCGTCCGATATATATCGATCATGGCATCGAGTCCTCCGGCGTTCCGCATGACCGAGCAGGCGTACCTCGTGCTGCTCTCGCTCAGCGCAGAGCCGCGGCACGGGTACGCGGTGATCCAGGCGGTGCGCGAGCTGTCCGACGGCCGCACCCGGCTCGGGGCCGGCACGCTCTACGGCAACCTCGACCGGCTCGTCGCAGCCGGGCTCGTGGAGCCGACCGGCGAGGAGGTCGTCGACGGCCGCCTGCGGCGCTACTACCGGGCCACCGACGACGGGCGCCGCGCGGCGCGGGCCGAGACCCTCCGCCTCGCCGATCTCGCCGAGCGCGCGCGGCGGTCCCTGGAGCGCCACGGCCCGGCAGGCACCGCCGACGGCCTCGCGGGGAGCGGCGCGTGAGCGCGGGCGGCGCGGACCGGTACGAGCGGTCCGCCCGGTTCTGGCTCCGCGCCTACCCGCCGCGCTGGCGCCGCCTGCACGGTGAGGAGGCGCTCGCGGTGCTGCTCGACCTCGCGCCCGCACCCGACGACACCGGGGCGCCGCACGGCATCGGCGCGCGCGAGGCGTGGGGGCTGGTGCGCGCGGGCTGGGGGCTGCGGTGGCGCGAGCACCCGCCGCTCGGCCGGTGGCTGCTGTACCGGCTGTTCGACGCTCGGCTGCCCGCGCGCTACTGGTGGTGGGTGGCCGACGACATCCACGGGGCGCTCTACCCGTGGCGCGTGACCATGACGGGGCTCGCGACCGCTCTCGCGATCTTCTACGGCTGGCCGGTGCTGGCGCAGGTCCTGTTCTCGGACGACGTCACCAGGCCCGACCTGTGGCTGATCCTCCTGTGGTGCGGGACGTTCCTCGGCGGGGGGCTGCTCTTCCGCCGTTCGCACGTCGCGCGCGCGTGGCGCAAGCACGTGCTCGACGGCAACATCCCCGTGGACACCCCGACGGACCCGCCGCGCGCGGCCGGTGCCTGATCCGGCGCCGCGCCGTCGTGCCAGGGTGCGGACGCCCGGCGGGACGGTCGTGCGCGCCCGGTAGACTGGCCGCGGAATCCCGCCGTCGGCTCCCGCTCGTCCCGTCCCACCGACCGTCCTCGACGGCCGTGACGTGGGCGGGATCCCGGAGCCCCGGCTCTCCCGAACTCTCTCGCCAAGGAGCCCCCGTGGGACGCGTCGTCGTCGAGGTCATGCCCAAGCCCGAGATCCTGGACCCGCAGGGCAAGGCCGTCGTCGGGGCGCTGCCGCGCCTCGGTTTCACCCATTTCACGTCCGTGCGCCAGGGCAAGCGGTTCGAGCTCGAGGTCGACGGCCCGGTCACGCCGGAGATCCTCGCCGCCGCCCAGGAGGCCGCGGTCAAGGTCCTGTCGAACCCGGTCATCGAGGACGTCGTCCGCGTCGCGGACATCGAGGCGGACGCAGCGGCGACGATCACGTCCGAGGGGCTCGCCTGATGTCCGGCGCGACGCTCGCGACGACGCGGATCGGCGTCGTCACGTTCCCCGGCACGCTGGACGACCGCGACGCGGCGCGTGCGGTGCGTCTCGCGGGTGGTGAGGCCGTGTCGCTGTGGCACGCGGACGCCGACCTGCACGGCGTCGACGCGGTCGTCCTGCCCGGCGGCTTCTCCTACGGGGACTACCTGCGCGCGGGCGCGATCAGCCGCTTCGCGCCCGTCATGGAGTCGATCGTCGACGCGGCCGCGGGCGGTATGCCCGTCCTGGGCATCTGCAACGGCTTCCAGGTCCTCACCGAGGCGCACCTGCTGCCCGGCTCGATGGTCAAGAACGACCACCTGCACTTCATCTGCCGCGAGCAGGTGCTCGTGGTCGAGAACGCGGACACGGCCTGGACGCGCGACTACACGGCCGGCCAGCGCATCACGATCCCGCTGAAGAACCAGGACGGCCAGTTCGTCGCGGACGACCGCACGCTCGACGAGCTCGAGGCGGAGGGCCGCGTCGTCTTCCGCTACGACGGCTGGAACCCGAACGGGTCGCGCCGGGGCATCGCGGGCATCACGAACACCGCGGGCAACGTCGTCGGCCTCATGCCGCACCCGGAGCACGCCGTCGAGGCGGGCTTCGGCCCGGCGAACGAGGCGGGCCCGCGCGCGGGGACCGACGGGCTCGGCTTCTTCACGTCGGTCCTGGGCGCGCTCGTCAGCGCATGACGAGGTCGGCGTGAGGGGCTCGCCCCCGCGCGTCCTGGCCGACGGCGCCGGGCGCCCGGGCGTGCGCGTCACCGTCGAGGCGGTGCCCGGGGACGACGCCGCGGCCGAGCTCCTGCGCACCCGTCAGCAGGCGGAGCTCGCCGTGCGCTACGGCGAGCCCGACGCGGGCACGTTCGTGCCCGACGCCTCGATCGCGAACGTCGTGGTCCGCTCGGCCGGTGAGCCCGTCGCGTTCGTCGCACTCCGCGACGTGTCGGGCACGCCCGACGGCCGCGGCGGCACCCATCCCCGGCGGACGGGCGAGGTGAAGCGGCTCTGGGTCGAGCCGGCCCACCGGGGCCGCGGGCACGCGCGCACGGCGATGCGGGCCGCCCACCGGCACGCGGTCGAGGCCGGGCTCGACCGCCTGGTCCTGGAGACCGGGACCCTCCAGCCCGAGTCGATCGACCTGTACCTCTCGCTCGGCTACGTCCCGATCGAGTCGTACGGGCACTACGCCGGGCACCCGCTCTCGCGCTGCTTCGCGCTCGACCTGGGGGCTGCGGACCCGGGCGTCGGCACCGGCCCTGCGGACGCGACCTCGGCGACGAGCAGCGGGCGCGGGGCGCGCGACGCACGCAGGCCCGCCACCCCGAGCGAGTCCGTGACCGTCCCCGCCCCTGGGGTCGTCGAGGTTCGCGCCGTCCCGTGGGACGACCCGGCCGCGGCGGCGCTGCGGCGCGAGATGCACGAGACGTCCTCGGCGGTGCTCTACCCCGAGCTGTTCGCCGGGCTCGACGCCGCCGGAGGGTTCGAGTCTGTCGACGCCCGCGTGGGCGCCGAGGTCGTCGCGACCCTCGTCGCGTACCGGGACGGCGAGGCCGTCGGGTGCGCGTCGCTGCGCCGCCCCGCACCCGGGGCGCCCGTGGACGCGCTCGAGGTGAAGAAGGTCTTCGTCCGCGAGCGCGCACGCAGGACCGGGATCGCGCGCCGGCTCCTCGACGCCCTGGAGGCCGTCGCCCGCGAGCGCGGGGTGTCCACCCTGCTGCTCGAGACGGGCATCCGCCAGCCGGGTGCGATCGCGCTCTACCGCTCGCTCGGGTACCGCGCCGTCGAGCAGTTCCCGCCGTACGTCGGGGACAACCACGTCGCGCTCTGCTTCGCGAAGCCGCTGGTCTGAGGGTCGCGCCGGGGTCCTCTCAGGGGTGTGCCGGATATGCCCGCGGTGTCCGGTCCCGCTAGGGTGTCCCCGTGATCCCCCTCGCGACCGGTGCCTACTCCGCGGCCTCCGTGATCCTCGAGCTCCTCGGCTGGGTCGCCGCGGTCGCGTCACGGGTGCCCGGCCGCGTCGGGGTGCTCGCGGGCGAGCTGCGCGAGACCGCGGTCGAGTGGGGCCTCCCGGTCGGCGAGGTGTCCGACCTCTACGCCGCCTTCCCGGTGCGCCTCGCGCTCGCCGTCGGCGCCGTCGCGCTCGTGTGCGCCGTCGTCGCCCTGGTGCACGGGCTCCGCGAGCGTCAGCGCGCCGAGGGGTCCGCGGACGCCGTGCGCGTCAGCGGTCGCTGAGCAGCGGCACGACCTCCCGGCCCAGGAAGCGGACGAACTCCTCGACGTCCGGCTCGTCGGCGGTCGGCTGGACCGCGACGGCCGTCGCGCCCGCGTCGGCCAGCGCCTGGACGGCCGCGGCGATCGTCGCGGCGTCCCCGCCCGCGCCGATGCCCTGACCCGCCTCCTTGCCCCACAGCGGCACCTCGCGGTCCACGCGCTCCTGCGCGTCCGGCCCCGTCGCCGCGATGAGCGTCGCGTGGATGTCGACGTCGCTCCCGGCGCCGGCACCGTTCCCGTCCCGGCCTTCTCGAGCCGCTGCGGCTGCCGCCCGGACGTCGGCCGGAGTGAGCGCGTTCGCGAGGATCAGGCCGTCGCCCAGCTCGCCCGCCAGCGCGAGCGATCGCGGGCCGACGCCGCCGAGCCACAGCGGGACGGGCTCCGTGGGGGGCCAGTCGAGACGGACGCCGTCGAGCGTGACGTACCGCCCCGCCGTCGTGACCTCCTCGCCCGCGAGCAGGCTCCGCAGCGCCGTGGCGTGCTCGCGGAGCAGCGTCAGCGGTGACGCGACGCGGACGCCGGCCTGCCCCATCCACTCCTGGACCCCGTGACCCACGCCCGCGACGAGCCGCCCGGGGAACATCCGGGCGAGCGTCGCGACCTCCATCGCGGTGATCGCCGTGCTGCGCAGCGGGGCGGGCATGAGGCCGATGCCGACGCGCACGCGCTCGGTCCAGGCGAGCGCTGCCGCCGCCGACGCGAGGCCCGACTGCTTGAAGCAGTCCTCCCACACCCAGAGGTCGTCGAGGCCCGCCTCCTCCGCGGTCGTGGCGAGCCGTCGCAGGCTCTCCGGCGCGTGGGTGGGCACGAACGCGATACCGAGCCGTGGTGTGGTCATCCCGTCATCGTGCCGGGCGCCACCGACACTCAGCCGTCGTGCCGGGGGGCACGTGGCCCCCCGTGGGCGGGCCGCCGTGCGAGCTCGTCGGACTGCGCCAGGAAGGCGAGCTGCGCCGCGACGGACTGCCGCGCCGCCCCGAGGACGGACGGGTCGACGTCGGCGTAGACGCGCGCGACCACCTGCTCCACCGCGTCGTGGGCCCCCGCGGACAGCCCGAGCGCGGCGAGCGCCGCCCGGACCTGGGCGAGGCGTTCGAGCCGGTGCTCGCGGTACGCGCGCACCCGATCCGCGAGGTCGGCGACGACCGGCCCGTGGCCGGGGAGGCCCGTCGCCCGGCCCGTCCCCGCGGACGCGACCGCCTCGATCGCGTCGAGGCTCGCGAGGTACGCGCCGAGCGAGCCGTCGGGCTGCGCGATCACCGTCGTGCCGGTCCCGAGCACGGTGTCCCCGGTGAGGACCGTCGTGCCCGACGGCGACCCCGCGCCCCCGGTCGCGGCCTCATCCGACCGGGTGTCGCCAGGGGTCCCGTCGCCAGGGGGCGCGTCACCAGGGCGCGTGCCGCCTCCGGCGAGGTCGTCGGCCGGGGCGGGCTGGCCGTCGTCGGGCAGCACGAGGCAGACCGAGTCGGCGGTGTGGCCCGGGGTGGCGAGGACGACGACGCGCAGCCCCGCGGCCTCGATCACCTCGCCGTCGTGCAGCGGCTCGCCGCCGTGGCAGTGTGCCGGGTCGGCGGCGCGCACCGGCGCCCCGGTGCGCTCGCGCAGCCCGGGAGCGCCGGCCGTGTGGTCGGCGTGGCGATGCGTGACGAGCACGAGCTCGACCGGCCCGGCCGCGGCGAGCGCGTCGAGGTGCGCGGCGTCGTCGGGCCCCGGGTCCACGACGACGCACGTCGCCGACCCGGGCGCGTGCAGCACGTACGAGCGCGTGCCGTCGAGCGTCATCGGTCCCGGGTTGTCGGCGCGCAGCACCGCCGCGAGCCGGGTGACGGGCGTGGGCTCTGTCATCGCGGGCCGGCTCAGGCGCGGTGGCGCAGGACCGTCGGGCGACCCTCGTCGTCCCACTGCGAGAAGCGGGCGTCGATCAGCGGGCCGACGAGGTCGTACGTCTCCCACGTGTCGGGCACGCGGTACACGTCCTCGGGCTCGCCGTCGCCCGGGCTCACCGCGTCGACGTAGTCCTCCAGGTAGAGGCCGCCGTCGTCCTCGTCCTCCTCGTCGCCCGTGTAGTACGCGCTCGCGAACGCCGCGGCGACGTCGTCGAGGTCCTCGTCGACGAGCCTGCCGTCGCACGCGGCGAGCACGAACGCGCCGGGCGTCGTCCTCCGCTCGCGCAGCGCGGCGAGGTCGTCAGCGGCGTCCTCGGCGATCTGCTCGGAGACGTGCCCGCCGAGCACCGCCCACGCGAGGAACACGCCGATGTGCGTCGCGCCCGCCGCGGGCCCCGCCTCGGGTGGATAGCCCAGGCCCTCGGAGTGCCAGGACGCGTCGTCGAGCTTCGTCGTCATGCGGCGACGCTACCCCCTCCCGCCGAACACGACATGAGGGTCGATATCCCGTGGATCACGACCCCCATGTCGTGTTCGACCGCGTGCCAGGTCGTGTTCGGCAACGGGGCGGGCGGGTGGGCCGACGGGCGGTCGGCGGGTCAGGACGTCCGGGCGCCGGAGAGGGCGTCCGCGAGGAGCTCGAGCGTGCGGGCGCGGCCCGGCGTGGAGTCCAGCGCCTCGTCCGCGCGCGACGCGGCGACGGGGACGACCATCACCTCGTCGACCCCGTGGCGCTCGGCGAGCCGGCGGACCTCGGCCGCGGCGGCGTCGGGCGTCCCGACGGCCCAGCGCCGGAGGCTGTCCTCGACCATCTGCCCGGCCGTGCCGTCGAGGGGTGCCGCCTGGGCCTCCTCCACGGTCTCCAGCGCGGTGAGCGCCTGACCGGTGCGCAGCCGCGCCATCATGCGCGCCTGCGGGAGCGCGCGGGCCCGGGCCTCGTCGTCGGTCTCGGCGACGACGGCGTTGAGCGTGAGGAACGTGCGGGGCTCGGGGAACGCCTCGCTCGGGCGGTAGCCCTCGCGGTACAGCGCGAGGATCTCGTCGATGCCCTGGCTGGAGAAGTGGTTCGCGAACACGTACGGGAGCCCGAGCTCGGCCGCGAGGCGCGCGGAGTAGTCGCTCGACCCGAGGAGCCAGACGGTCGGTGCGGCGTCGGCGGCGGGCGTGGCGTGCACGTCGTAGACCTGGCCGCTCGTGAGGCGCAGCGTCGCGCCCTGCGGGCTCATGAGCGCGAGGATGTCGGTCACGTGCTGGGGGAACCGGTCGACGTCGGCCGTGGGGCCGGTGATCCGCAGGAGCTGCGTGACGACGGGGTCGGAGCCCGGCGCACGGCCGATCCCCAGGTCGACGCGCCCCGGGGCGATCGCCTCGAGCGCCGCGAACTGCTCCGCGACGACGAGCGGCGCGTGGTTCGGGAGCATGACCCCGCCCGAGCCGACCCGGATGCGGTCGGTCACCGACGCCGCGGCGGCGATCATCACGGGCGGCGTCGACGCCGCGACCGCGGGCATGTTGTGGTGCTCGGCGAACCAGTACCGCTCGTACCCGAGCCGGTCCGCGAGGCGGACCAGGTCGAGCGACGCCCGCACCGCCTGGGTGCTGGACTGGCCCGAGCGGACGGGCACGAGGTCGAGGACGGACAGGCGGGGGGTCTGGGTGCTCACCCTGGTGCCAACCGGCGACCCCCGAGCCTCATTCCCCTGGGGAGTCGGGGCACGCCTGTCAGGATGGTCGCCATGGACGTCCCCTCGATGATCATGGGCGCCGCGATCGCGTCCGTCGCCTGGATCGTGCTCGTGCCCTGGAGCCGGCTGAAGGAGCTGCGGGAGAAGGATCAGGCGGGGCGCGCGGAGGACTGACCGCCGGGCAGCGGGGTGCGCAGCCCGCTCGCCCGGTGGACCGGGCTCCTCACCGCGGTGCGCACGGCGTCCTCGGAACCGACGACGCGCACGAACGACTGTGCCCGCGTGACCGCGGTATAGAGCAGCTCGCGCGTGAGCAGGGGCGACGTCGCGGGCGGCAGCACGAGGGTGACGCGGTCGAACTGGCTGCCCTGCGCGCGGTGGACCGTCATCGCGTGCACGGTCTCGACCGGCGGGAGGCGGTGGGTGCGCACCCGCAGCGGGGCGCGCGGGTCGCCGAACACGGCGACGACGCCGGCGCCCCCGGGTTCCGCGACGAGCACACCGGTGTCGCCGTTGTAGAGACCCACCTCGGCGTCGTTCGTCGTGACGAGCAGCGGCCGGCCGGCGACCCACGGCGAGTCGGTCGCGTGGTGCCCCGTGGCCTCCTCGACCCACGCCTCGACCTGCGCCGCCCACCGGCCCCGACCCGCGGGGCCGCGCCGGTGCGCGACCATGACGCGGTGCCGGGCGAGGGCGTCCAGAGCCGCGGTGGCGTCCCCCGCGCGGGCCGCCTCGACGAGCGCCGTGCCTGCCGTGACGGCGTCGGCGCGCACGGCGGCGAGCACCGCGTCGTCCGGGACGTCGTCGGGCGTCTCGAGGAACTCCACCGAGCCGTGGCCCGCGCGCAGGAGCGCGAGCGTCGCCTCCGCGTCCCCGGTCCGGATCGCCGCTGCGAGCGGCAGGATCTCGGAGTCGCGGTCCTGGCGGTGGACGGTGCGCAGCCGCACGACGCCGTTGCCCAGCACGGCGCGGTCGTCCACCTCGCCGTCGGCGGGCGGCGGGGAGGCGGCGAGCGCGACGTCGGCCGTCGCGACCACGACGGCCGACGTCGCGGGCGCGGCGACCGGCTCCCGGTGCACGAGGTCCCCGAGCACCGCGCCGGCCTCCACGGACGCGAGCTGGTCGGGGTCGCCGACGAGCACGAGCCGTGCGTCGGGCCGCAGCGCCTCGAGCAGCCGCGCCATGAGCGGCAGCGCGACCATCGACGTCTCGTCCACGACCACCACGTCGTGCGGCAGGTGGTGGTGCGCGTCGTGCCGGAACCGGGTGCTGCTGCCCGGCCGGTAGCCGAGCAGCCGGTGCAGCGTCGTCGCGACGGGGGCGCCGACGCGCTCGCGGTCGGCCGGGTCGCCGAACCCGGCGACGACCTCGCGCACCGCCTCCTGGAGGCGCGCGGCGGCCTTGCCCGTGGGCGCGGCGAGCGCCACGCGCAGCCCCGCGCCGGACGCGGGGGCGGCGGACGACGAGGACGGGAGGGCTGCGTCGTGCAGGACGGCGAGCAGCCGCGCGACCGTCGTCGTCTTGCCCGTGCCCGGGCCGCCCGTGAGCACGGTGAGCCGGCGCGTCGCGGCGTGCGCGGCGGCGAGCCGCTGCCGGGTGTCGTCCGCCGCGGGGAAGAGGCGGGACAGCGCGGCGTCGAGGCGGTCGCGGTCCACGGGCAGGTCGTCCGAGGCGAGCCGCGCGTCGACGTCGTGCCGGACCGCGAGCTCGTCGCGCCAGTACCGGTCGAGGTAGAGGGCGCCGCCCACCCAGCGCGCGGGGCGGTCGGCCGGCCCGTCGACGCCCGCCGCGACGAGCGGGCTGCGCGCGACCGCGTCCGCCCACGCGGAGCGGTCCGGCCAGGGCAGGTCCGTGGCGACGGTGCGCGCCGCCTCCTCGTCCTCGGGCAGCTCGAGCGACCCGAGGTCGTCCAGGCGCACGCACACCGACCCGCTGCGCACCGCGCGCACGGCGAGCGCCACGGCGAGCAGCACCTCGTCGTCGTGCTCGCCCGTGAGCCGGCCGAGCCGCAGCGCGACGCGCAGGTCGGCCGCGGAGACGACGCGCGCGGCGTTGAACGCGCCGAGCCGGGCGGGCACCCCGACGGCGAGGCGCGGGTCGCCCTCGTCCACGGGGGGAGCCGGCGGCGCGACGGGCGTCGTCGAGCCGAGAGGGGCCGTGGTCATGCGCGACCTCCGTCGAGCAAGGCGGACAGGGCGACGACGAGCCCCGGCGGCGGCGTCCAGGCGACGACGCCGTACGGCGCGCCGTCGGGACCGGTCGGGGTCTCCGGGCCGGCCATGCCGCGCACGAACAGGTAGGCGCCGCCCGCGAGGTCGCGGTCGGGGTCGTAGTCGCGCACGCGCCAGCGCAGGTAGCGGTGCAGCGCGACGAGGTAGAGCACGAGCTGGAGGGGGTAGTGCGAGGCGAGCATCGCGTCGCGCGTCGCGTCCGGGTGGTAGTCGCCGACGGCGAGCGGCACGCCGGGCGGGCCGACGCGGTTGGTCTTGTAGTCGACGACGAGGTACCGCCGGCGGCCGGCGGGGTCGGGACGACCGTCCGGGCCCGCGACGGGCACCCGCAGCACCGCGTCGATCGAGCCGGTGAGGTACCCCCGCAGCGGGACCCCGCCGTTACCGCCCGCCGGCCCGCCCTCGCTCTCGTCGGCCAGCGCCGCGAGCAGGTCCGGGTAGCGGGCGAACGGGTCGTCGGCGGACAGGTGGGCGCGCAGGACGTCGGCGAGGTCGCGCAGCGTCGACGGCCGGACGCCCCCGGTCTCGTCGCCGCCCGCGAGGGGGAGCTCGAACTCGAGCTCGGGGAGCCGGTCACGCGGGTCGACGTCGGCGAGGGTGAGCCCGCCCGCGATCGGTCCGAGCGGGGTGCGCAGCGACAGGCCGAGCGCCGCGGCGAGCGACACGGGCTCCACGCCGGGCACGCGGACCGTCGCCGCCTGGGCGCACCGGGCGCGCACCTCGGCGTCGAGGTCGTCGGCGGCCGTGTCGACGTACTCCAGGATCTCGTGCACCAGGGTGCCGAACGCGGTGCCTCCCGGCTGCCCCTCGTAGGGCGAGGGGGCGTCGGCACCGGGACGGGCGGCCGGGGTCTCGGTCGGCGCTCCGGACGGCACGGCGCCGGTCTCGTCGGCGTCCGGCGACTCCTCCGGCTCGTCCTGGATGCCCGGGTCCTCGGGCTCGCTCTCGATCCCGCCGACCGGACCGTGGTGCGCCGCCGCCGTGAGCGCCGAGTACGACGCGCGTCGCCACTCGCGGTCCGGAAGGTGCGCGGTGGTCGCGAGCGCGAGGTCCGCGGCGGCCCGACGCCCGGGAGACCAGCGGACTCCCTTCGGCCGGCTCTCGACCTGCTCGACGACGACCGTCCCGCCCGAGCGCGCGGCGAGCGCCTCGAACGCGGACCGGACGGCGTCGTCGCGCATCGCGTCGGGGCGGGCATGACGGCCGGGCTCGCCGCCGAGCATCCGGTCCGCGAGGAGCAGCCGCGTGAGCGGTCCGGAGCCGGTGCTGCGCTTGGTCGGCGTCCAGTGCACCACCACCTGGTGCCGGGCGCGCGTGAGGGCGACGTACAGCAGGCGCAGGTCCTCGCCCAGCTCCTCGTCGCGCCAGCGCGCCTTGGCGTCCACGAAGCCGGGGGAGCCCACGCCGCCCAGGTGCAGGACGCGCTGCCCGTGGTCGTCGTGGAACGCGAACAGCTCCTGGTCGTCCGACTCGAACCGCTCCCAGCCGAACGGGACGTAGACGACGCCGAACTCCAGGCCCTTCGCGGCGTGCACCGTGACGACCTGGACGGCCGCGGCGTCCGTCTCGAGGCGCCGGGTGCGCTCGTCGGTGAAGACGCTCCCGACCTCGGCGATCCGGGCGCGCAACCACGCGGTGAGCGCGGCCGTGCCGAGCCCTTCGGTCACCGCGGCCTCGTGCAGGGCCTGCGTGACGTGGCGCAGGTCGGTGAGGTAGCGCTCGCCGTCGACCCGGGCCATGACCCGTGCGGTCGCACCTCCCCGGGCCGCGACCTCGGCGACCGCGGCCACGCCGCGGTCCGCGAGCAGGCGCGCCCAGGTTCGGACGGTGTCGCCGAGCTCGTCGTGGTCCGCGTCCCCGGCCGTCGCGAGCCGCTGCGCGTCCCAGCCCACGAACGGTGTGAGCGCGAGCGCGGTCGCGCGGCGGTGCAGGCCGGGCTGCTCCAGCGCGGCGAGCAGCGTGAGCCAGTCCTGGGCCGCTGCCGAGCCGAACACGCTCGACGGCCCCGACACCACCGCGGGGACGCCCAGCGCGACGAGCGCCGAGCGCACCGCCTCGGCCTGGGCGTTCGTCCGGGTGAGCACGGCGACGTCCCGCGGCTCGAGCGCCCGCCATCGGCCGGCGGCGCCCGCGTCGTCGGCCGGCGCCGCGAGCCCGTCGTCGCGCACGCGGTCGCCGCCGCCGTCCGCGGTCCCGAGGCGGCCCGCGACGTCCGCCGCGACGTCCTGTGCGAGCAGGGTGCGCGCGTCCGGCGCCGACGGCGCCGACGATCCCCCGAGGCGGTAGGCGCGCCGCGTGACCTGCCGCAGCCGCACCGGCGCGCCGCCGGAGAAGCGCGGCTCGGGGTGGGCCGCGTCGACGGGCCGGACCACGATGCGCGGGTCGCCCAGCGCCGTCTCGCCCAGGAGCGCGTGCAGGCCCGTGAGGAGCGGGCCGTCGCTGCGCCAGCTCGTGCTGAGCGTCGCGGTGTCCGCCGCGTCCTCGACCGCGCGGAGATACGTCACGACGTCCGCGCCGCGGAAGGCGTAGATCGCCTGCTTGGGATCGCCGATGAGCACCAGCGTGCGGCACTCCTCGGGGTGCCCGTGGAACGCCGTGCGCAGGATCTCCCACTGCTCGGGGTCGGTGTCCTGGAACTCGTCCACCATGACGACGCGGAACCGCGACCGGACCCGCCGCGCCGCCGTCGCGCCGTGCTCCGGGTCCGTCAGCGCGCGGCGCAGCAGCACGAGCAGGTCGTCGTAGTCGAGCAGGTGCATCGCCCGCTTGCGCGCCTCGACCTCGCGGCGCGCGGCGACCGCGGCCTCGTACCGCGCCGCGGCCACCGACCCCTCGGCCGCGTCCGACGGCGCGATCACCGCGCCGTGGTCGCTCACCGCCGCCCGGGCGACGTCGCGCACGTCGCGCGGCGACAGGATCGGCTCCGGCTCGTCCGCGAACCTCCGCACGTACAGGTCGTCGGTGACCTCCTCGACGAGGTCCGCGACGTCGGGCAGGAAGCTCGTCGTGAGGTCGACGTCAGCCGCCGTGCCGAGCGCCGTGAGCATCTGCTGGCAGAAGCCGTGCGTCGTCGTGATCGTCGCCGCGTCGAGCTGGGACAGCGCGACGCGCAGGCGCTCCCGGCGACGGGCGAGCTCGTCGTCGTCGACGGCGGCGAGGAACGCGACGAGGGGCTCCGGGTCGTCCGCGGGAGCGGGCCCGCGCAGCGCGCGCTCGGTCGCGACGAGGCGCTCGCGGACGCGGTCGCGCAGCTCCGACGTCGCGGCGCGGCCGAAGGTCACGAGCATGATCTCCGGCAGGGCGGCCACGCCCTCGGCGACGTACCGCGTCGTGAGGGTCGCGATCGTGTGGGTCTTGCCCGTGCCGGCGCTCGCCTCGAGCACGACCGTCCCGCTCGGCAGGTCGCCGAACGGGTCGAAGCGCCGCGGGGTCCCGCTCCTCCCCACGTGGCCCGCGTGCGGGGCGGCGCCGTCGGTCGCGGTCCGGGACGTCGCGCCGTTCACCGTGCACCTCGCAGCTCGTTCTCCAGCAGGGGCTCCCACACGCGGCGCGCGAGCGCGCCGAGGCGGGTCGGGTCGTCGGGGAAGCGGACCAGGTCGGCCGTGGTGGCGAGCCCCGCGACGTCGGGGAGAGCCGGGTCCTGTCCCCACGCGAGGACGACGTACGGGTCCTTGCGCTCGAAGCCCTTGTTCCACGCCCAGCCCGCGCGCATCAGGGCGTCGCGCGCGTCGCTCGTGCTCCGCTCCTCGGTGTAGCGCAGCGACACCTCGGGGAGCACCGGCAGCGGCTCGCGCGCCGCCTCGTCGCGCAGCGCCACGAGGTCGGCGAGGACCCGCGTCGCGGTGTCGTGGTCCGGTGGCGTGAGCGTCGACCAGGCGACGCCCGGACCCCGGGACGAGCGGCCGATCGCGACGGCGTCCCACGGGCGCCCGGGGTCGCTCGCCGTGAGCGCGAGCGCCTGCACCCAGGCGCGCAGCCGGTGCTTGGGACCGAGGCGGGAGTACTCGGTGCGCACGACGCGTGCGCCGTGCACGCCGGGGACGCTCCCGACGAGGGTGCGGCCGTCGGGCAGCACGGCGCGGACGTCGACCGTCTCGGCCGAGCTCAGCACGTCCTGGCTCACCGGACGGCCGGCGGCGAGGTCGGCCTCGCGCGCGGCCTCCACGGCGGTGACACGCAGCGGGCCGACGGCACGGACCACCTCCTGGAGCGCCGTGCGTCCCAGCTCGCGCGGCGGGACCTGGCCCCGGCGCCACTCGGCCTGCATCGCCCGGTTCGGGTCGACGCCGGAGAGCGCGGCCCGCAGCACGCGGTCGCCCACGCCCCAGCCGGAGAGCCCCGTGAGCGCGAGCGGGAGGCGGTCCTCGACGTCGTCCTCCTCCAGCACGAGGCCCACGTCGAGCGTGTGCTGGGCGAACCACCTCGGCGCGTTCTCCAGCAGGCGGGCCAGGTCGTCGAGCTCGACGTCGCCCGGGGCGCCCGGCGACCCGGCACCGCCCGCGGCACCCGCGGGGAGGTCGAGCGGTGCGCCGACGAGCGCGCCGACGGGCCGGCGCTCGCGATGCAGGGCTCGGGCCCCGGCGAGCGCGGCGTCGTCGTGGCTGAACGGCCCCGGCGCACCCAGGGCACCCGGGACGAAGTTGCGCTCGTCCACGGTCTGGAGCGGGTGCTGCACGACCACGTGCTCGCGCGCCGGGCGGCCGTCGACGGTCGTCGCCACGCGGTCGAGCGCGTCGAGCAGCTCCGCGACGGGAACCGCGGGCGGCCGGACGGCACCCGTGCGCTCGTCGGCGCCCGTGTGCACGACGACGAGGTGGTCGCCCGCCGCGGCGACGGCGTCGAGGAAGATCTGCCGGTCCTCGCTGCGCGCGTCGCGCTCGCCGATCTCGGGGTGCCGGGCGAGCAGGTCGTCGCCCGCGGGCGCGGCGGTGCGGGGGAACACGCCGTCGTCGAGCCCCAGGAGGCACACCACCCGGTGCGGCACGGAGCGCATCGGCTCGAGCGAGCACACGGTGAGCGCGCCCGTGCGGAACCCGGCGCGGGTCGGGCGACCCGCGAGACGGTCGTCGAGCAGCGCGCGCACGTCCGCGAGCCGCAGCGCGACCCCGCCGTGCGCCGCCCCCGCCGCGCGGACGTCGCCCAGCACGCGGCGCGCGGAGCCGATCTGCCACGCCTCCGTGGGCGGGGCCTCGGCGAGCAGCGTGAGCGCGCGGTCGAGCGCGTCGAGCCAGTGCGCGAGCGGGTGCACCCCGTCGAGCGCGCGCAGCGTCTCCGTCAGGCGCGCGACGAGCTCCGCGAGGCGGCCCGCGAGGTCCACGTCGGTCGAGCCGACGTCGTCGAGCGGCAGCGCCGGCCCGACGAACCGCGCGTCCTCGTCGGCCATCGCCGCGCCGAGCAGGAGGCGGTCGAGCGCCGCGTCCCACGTGCCCTGCCGCACGTGCCCGTCGATCCCGAACCGCGCGCGGCGCTCGCCGTCCTCGCCCCAGTGCACGCCCGCCTCGACGGCCCACTGACGCAGGCGGTCGACGTCGTCGTCGGAGAACCGGAACCGGCGGCGCACCGGCGCGCTCGCGGCGAGGTCGAGCACCTCCGACGCCGTGACGCGGCCGTCGGCGAGGCGCAGCAGCGTGGCGAGCAGCGCGAGCACGGGGTTGGTCGTCCCGGCGCCGCGGTCGGCGAGGCTGACCCGCAGGCGCTGGCCGGGGTGCGCGTCCTCGCCGAGCTCGGGGACCGCTCCGAACGTCGCCGTGACGAGCGGGGCGAACGTCTCGACGTCGGGGCACAGCACGATGACGTCGCGCGCCTGGAGCGTCGGGTCGGCGGAGAACAGCCCGACGAGCGTCTCCCGCAGCACCTCGACCTGCCGCGCCCGGCCGTGGCACGCGAGCACCTGCACGGACCGGTCCGCCGGGTCCAGCACGTGCGCGCCGTCCGGCTCGTCGGCCCGCAGCGCGGACTGCAGCGCGCCGAGCAGGGTCGGCGGCGGGGGCGCCGCCTCGTGGTGGGTCTCACGAGCCTCGCCCGCGGCGAGCCGGAGCTGCAGCTCGACCGCGTCCCGGCCGGTGGACGCGAGGAACGGGTGCCGCGCGAACGTCGGCAGGTCCGCTCGACGCCGGACGGGCGCACCCGTGCGGTCCGCGCCCGGGTCCGCGCCGCCCCTGGCGGGGTCGCCGTCGTCGGACGCGGCGACCGTCGCCCACAGCGCCGGCGAGGGGTGCACGAGCCACAGGTGGACGTCGCGGTGCTCGGCGAGCGCGCGCAGGACCCGGAGCTCGTCCTCCGGGACCCGCGTGGGCCCGAACACGGACAGCCGCGGCGGCAGGTCGACGGCCGCCGGGTCCGCGCGCAGCGCCGTGACCGCCTCCGTGACGCGCCGCGCCGGGTCCGTCGCCGGGACGCGCTCCACCAGGCGGCGCCACAGCTCGGGCTGCCACGCGAGGTCGTCCGGGGCGGCGGCGGTGCCCGTGACCGGGGACGCGGCCGACCACGCGAGCACGACCTCGGGCCGCTGGCGCGCGTAGTCGACCAGGAGGTCCGCGAGCCGCCGGGCGAGCGTGAGCCGACGCCCCCGGCGCACCTCGTCGCCCGGGTCGCCGACGTACCGCGCGAGCGGTGCCGCCCACGGCTCGGCGAGGTGCGCGTCGAGCACCTCGAGCACGGACCACGCGAGCCGCTCGGGCCGCCACGGGTCGTCGTCGGGGTCGAGGTCGGTGAGGTCCGCGACGACCTGCTCCACGAGCCGGCGCGGCCCGCGGAAGTCGACGTTCGCGCAGATGCCCGACGTCTCGCCCGCGCCCAGGTGGTGCGACAGCCGCTGCGCGAGCCACCGCTCGACCCCTCGCGTCGGGACCGCGACGACGTCCGGCGTGAACGGGTCCTCCGGCGCCTCCGCGAGCACGGCGGCGAGCGGCGCCACGAGCGCCTCGGCACGCTCGGAGCGGTGCACGTGCAGCAAGAGGACCCCTGTCGGTGGTGGCGGACCGGTCGTCGCGCCCTGCCGGTCGGCCGAGCGCTACGAGGAATCTACGAGGTGCGTCCCACACCGTCGAACCGCCGTCCACAGGTCGCCGGGGACTACGGTGTCCGCACCGCACGTGCGCGCATGCCCCGGCGGAACCGGCACCCGAGGGAGGCCTGATGCGGCAGCGGAGGACGACGGCCGTGCTGTGCACGATCGCCGACGGCGCCGCGCCGGGCACCGTCGCGGCCGCGTGCCGCGGCGCGCTCCTGGCGCTGCGCGACCGGGTGGCACGGCTCCAGGTCGACGTGTACTCCGACGAGCCGTGGCCACCGGACGCGACGCACGCGGTGCACGCCTTGGACGAGCTGCGCCGCGCACGACGCGGACGCCTGGCCCGGCGCTTCGGGTGGGAGCCCCCGATCTCGCTCGCGCTCGACCCGCGCGACGACCGCGAGCTCGACCTCGCCCTCGCCGTCGCCCCCTCCACGATCTGCGGCTCGGGCTTCGACGAGCACTGGACGCTGCTCTGGGACGTGAACGACACCGGGACGTCGGTGACGTTCTCGCTGCTGCCGCACGAGCTGGACGCGGTCCGGTCGCACGTCGCACGGTCGGGCGGGCGCCCGGAGGATGTCGTCGTGCTGGGCGACCGTCGCGGCTGACGCGCGTGGGAGCGCTTCGCGCGCTCAGCCGCGCCGTGCGACGAAGACCCACTCGCGACCCGGACGGTCGGGCGCGTCCCGGACGTCCACGACCTCGAACCCGCACGCCACGAGCGACGTCTCGACCTCGTCGCGCTCCCGGAAGCGCAGCGTCGAGTCGGTGTGGAGCGTGGTGCCGTCGGGCAGCACGGTCGTGTCGTGGAAGGACACGAAGGGGAGCGACACGTCGGTGAGGTCGGTCCACGACTCGACCGGGCCGACGTCGGACACCTCCACGCGCGTGGTCGTCACCTCGCGGACCCACCCCTCCCAGGCCCGGCGGGCGGGGACACGGGTCTCGAGCACCAGCCATCCGCCCGGCACGAGCACGTCGTGGACGCCCCGAAGCGTCGCGGTCCACGCGTCGTCGGTGAGGAACACCTGCGCGACGTTCGCCGTCATCGTCGCGAGGTCGACCTGGAGCGGGGGGAGCGCCGTCGCGTCGCCGTGCAGCCAGCGCACGCGCTCGGCGCCCGGCTTCGTGCGGGCGACGTCGAGCGACGCGCCCGCCGGGTCCACGCCGACCACGTCGAGCCCGCGCTGCGCCACGAGGCACGCGAACGTCCCGGTGCCGCACCCGATGTCGAGCACACGGCGCGCACCGAGCTCGTCGACGATCGCGACGTAGGCGTCGAGGTCGCTGCGGTCGGGGTCGAGCGGGTCGTAGAGAGCCGCGAGGCGGGGGTCGTCGAAGATCGCGTCGGGCACCCTCCGACGCTACGAAGGGTCGGCGCAGCCGGTCCACGCCTTTGCCGAGCGCCACGTGTCGACGATGCACCCGCTGCCCGCTGCCCGCTGAGCACGTGGTCGTGGCCCGTCCCGACGCCGGGACGGGCCACCACCGCATGCTCGGCGGGAAAGGGTCAGGCGTTCAGCGCCTGCTCCACGTCCTCGATGACGTCGAGCGGGTCCTCGAGGCCCACCGACAGGCGCACGGTCGTCTCCGCGATCCCGACGGCGGCGCGGCCCTCGGGGCCGAGCTTGCGGTGCGTCGTGGTGGCCGGGTGGGTGACGAGCGACTTGGCGTCTCCGAGGTTGTTCGAGATGTCGACGACCTGGAGCGCGTCGAGGAACGTGAACGCGCGCTTCTTCGCCGTCTCGGGGTCGGTGCCCTCGGGGACGGCGAGGTCGAACGTCACGACCGTCCCGCCGCCGCTCTGCTGCGACTGCGCGAGCTCGCGCTGCGGGTGCGACGCGAGGAACGGGTACCGCACACGGCCGATGCCGGGGAGCTGCTCGAGCGCCTCGGCGACCTGCGCCGCGGCGGCGTTCTGCGCGGCGACGCGCACGGGCAGCGTCTCGAGGCCCTTGAGCAGGACCCACGCGTTGAACGCCGAGAGCGAAGGCCCCGTGTTGCGGATGAACGTCTGCACGGGCCCGGTGACGTACTCCTCGGTCCCGAGGATCGCGCCGCCGAGCACGCGACCCTGGCCGTCGATGTGCTTGGTCGCCGAGTACACGACGACGTCCGCCCCGAGCTCGAGCGGCTTCTGGAGCAGCGGCGTCGCGAACACGTTGTCGAGGACGACGACCGCGCCCGCGGCGTGCGCGAGCTCGCTCACGCGCCGCGCGTCGACGATGTCCTGCATGGGGTTGGACGGCGTCTCGAAGAACACGACGTCCGCGGGCGTCGAGAGCGCCTCCTCCCACTGGGAGAGCACGTGCCCGTCGACGTAGTCCGTCCGCACGCCCCACTTGGCGAAGATCTCGTCGAAGATGACGATGCTCGACCCGAACAGCGCGCGCGCCGCGACGATCCGCGACCCGGAACCCACGAGGGCGGCGAGCGACGTGAACACCGCGGACATGCCCGACGCCGTCGCGTAGCACGCCTCGGCGCCCTCGAGCAGGCGCAGGCGCTCCTCGAACGCGTGCACGGTCGGGTTGCCGTAGCGCGAGTAGACGAACCGGTCGAGCTCGCCCTTGAACGCGGCCTCGGCGTCGGCGGCGCGGTCGTACGTGTAGCCCTGCGTGAGGAACAGCGCCTCGGACGTCTCCTGGAACTCCGTGCGGTGGTGCCCGCCGCGCACGGCGAGCGTCGCGGGGCGAGCGCTCGCGGGCAAGGGCTTGCGGCCGGAGCCGCCGGGCACGCTCCCGGGCTGCGCGGCGCTCACCGGGCGGCCTCGTCGTAGGTCGTGGTGGGCAGGCCGCGGACCTTCCAGCCCTCGACGTCGCGCAGACCGGAGAAGCCCTGGGCGCCCTCGAAGCCCTCGAGCACGTTGTACGACGGCCCGAGCCCGGCGGCCGTGGCCGCGCGCGCGGCGCCGATCGAGCGCTGGCCCGAGCGGCACAGGAACACGACGGGACGCTCGTCGCCGGGGGTGAGCCCGGCCTCGACGAGCTGGTCCAGGAAGCGCGGGTTGGGCCCGGCCGGGGTCACCCACTCGTCGAACACGACGTCGCGGGCGAGGTCCGAGGCGTCGGGGACGCCGATGGTGCGCCACTCGCCCTCGGTGCGGACGTCCACGAGGACGGCGCGCTCGTCGCTCGTCAGCAGGTCCCACGCCTGCTGGGGGGTGAGGTCGCCGGCGTAGCCGACGGCGGGTCGCGCGTCGGGCGGCGCCGGCCGGGATGCCGACTGCTGCTGGGACTGGTCGCTCATGAGTCCTCCTCCATCGATCGTGGCAGTAGCACCCTGCGCCCGGCCGTCTCGCGACGGACCGGGGGGTTGCTGCGGCGTCGACGTGCCACGTCACTCGGCCGCTCCGGATGGTTGCTCGGGATCGTACGCCACCCGTCCGACGCGCGGAACGCCCGTCTCGCCGAGCGGCCCGTGGGCTGGGTGCCCGACGTCGGACGGTCGCGCTAGCGTGGCCGCGCGGCCGGGCGGGGGTCCCGGCGGGCAGGGCGACGGGCAGGGGAACCGGATGTGGACCAGCCGGCGACGGGTGCTGGGTGCGGTCGTGGTGGCGGGCGTCGTCGCCGCGGGCGCCTGGCTGTGGGTAGCGACCGGCGACGAGGAGCCGCCGCCGCGCGTGGCGAGCGTCCGTCCCGTGGAGGACGACGCCCTCGACCCGGCCGGGAGTGCGCGCATCGTCCTGGTCGAGCCGGACGTCGGCTCCCCGGCGCCGCTCTCGCCCCGGTCGGCACCCGCCGACGTGGCGACCGTGGGCGAGCCGGTAGACCTCGCGGAGCTCACCGTCGGCGGCTACGAGGGGTGGTGGAGCGGCGACGGCGACGGCGCCGCCTGCGACGCGTTCGCCGTCGCCCACCCCGAGGTGGTCCTGGTGAGCACGCGGTCGGCGCAGCCGCTCGAGGCGTTCGTGAACGGTACGAGGCTCCAGGGCGTCCCGAACGGCATGCTCGGAGAGCCCGCGGAGTGGCCTGCCGACTCCGTCGTCGTGCTCGACGCCCGCACCGGCGAGGTGCTCGACGCGTTCGAGGTCGACGAGTCGGGGTGGCGCCTCGAGGTGCCCGTGGACTGTGTCCCGCCATCCGAGACGCCCTGACCACCGGTTGACACGGCGCGTCCCGCGCGCACATCCTGGGACGCAGGTCATGAGTGCCAGCGTGAAACCCCGGTTTGCTGGCCGGCAACCCTCCTCTCGCGGCGGGGTGCCCCGGGTGACGACCAGGCCGTACGCCGACCGGCGCGCGGCAAGCGCGGGGATCACCGTCCCCGGACCGCCCTCGGAGGACTGTGCCATGACTGCTCTCGCCGACGTCTCGTGTCCGACCGAGGTCTCGGGAGCCCCCGACCTCGCGGCGGTCGCCGACGCACCCGCCCTGCTGCTCGTCGTCGGCGCGGACACGCTCGTCCCGCTCGTCGACGGCCGTAGCGTCCCCTACGCGAACCTCGACGTCGCGGCCTCGGCCCCGGCGCTGCGCTCGGTCGCGGACCGCGTGACCGAGGTGCTGCCGCTCTACGCGAGCGTGCACCGCGGTGCGGGCTACCTCTCGCAGGTCTCCACGGCGCTCTACGAGGCGTCGCGACGCACGATCGGCGCGTTCGTCGGCGCCCGCGAGGACGACGTCACGGTCGTCACGCGCAACACCACCGACTCGCTCAACCTGCTCGCGGGCTGCGTCCCGGCGAACGCGGACGGGACTCCCGGGCGCGTGCTCGTCCTCGACGTCGAGCACCACGCGAACCTGCTGCCGTGGCAGCGCGCGGGCGGCGCGACGGTCCTCGCCGGCGGCGCGTCCGTCGCGGAGACGCTGTCCGGCTTGCGCACCGAGCTCGCGCGCTTCCCGTACGCCCTGGTCGCCGTGACCGGCGCGTCGAACGTCACGGGCGAGTCGCTGCCCGTCGCGGACGTCGTGCGGATCGCGCACGACGCCGGGGCGCGCGTCGTCCTCGACGGCGCCCAGCTCGTCCCGCACCGCGGCTTCTCGCTCGCCGCCTCGGACGTCGACTACGTCGCGTTCTCCGGCCACAAGACGTACGCGCCGTTCGGCGCGGGCGCGCTCGTGGGCCGTCGCGACTGGCTCGACGCGGGCACGCCGTACCTCGCCGGGGGCGGCGCGGTGCGGCAGGTCGCCGTCACGGGGACGCAGTGGCAGACGGCGCCCGCGCGCCACGAGGCCGGGTCGCCCAACGTCGTGGGTGCCGCGGCGCTCGCGGCGGCGTGCGACGCGCTCGCCGCGCTCGACCCCGCCGACCTCCACGTGCACGAGGCGACGCTCCGCGCGGCGCTCGTCGCCGGGCTGGAGGCGGTCCCCGGCGTGCGGGTCGTGCGGGTCTGGGAGGACGCCGTCGACCCGGTCGGGGTCGTCACGTTCTCCGTCGACGGTCACGACCCGGGCCTCGTCGCCGCGTACCTCTCCGCCGAGCACGGCATTGGGGTGCGCGACGGCCGGTTCTGCGCGCACCCGCTGCTCGCGCGCCTCGGCTACGACGCGGGCGCGATCCGCGCCTCGGTGGGCGTCGGGACGACGGGTGCGGACGTCGTCCGGCTCGTCGAGGCCGTGCGGTCGTACGTGGAGCAGGGCCCTGCGACGCGCTACGAGGTCGTCGACGGCTGCTGGGCCGTGGCCGACGACCCGCGCCCGGTGCCCGTGGGCTCGGGTCTCGAAGGCCTCTTCGCGACCGCCGCGGCGGGCTTCCTCGCCGACGCCGCGGGGTGCGGCCCCGCCGTCTGACCCGGCGCCGGCGGGACCGCCGGGACAGCCGTTCACCGAGCCGTCGACGAGCGTTGTCCACGACGTCGACGAACCCTCTTGGCGGCGTCGTCCGCGTGTGCTCTGATATGCGCTGTGCTGCACGACGTCGTCCTCTCGGGGCACGGTTTCCGCCTGGAACCGCTGGCCCTGGAGCACGCTGAGACACTGGCCGGCCTCGTCGACGAGGCGATGTGGTCAGGCATGAGCATCCCCATGCCCTTCGGGGTCGCGGGGATGGCCGAGCTGGTGGCCGCGACACGCGCCGCCCCCGACCTGACGGGCTTCGTCGTGCGCGCCGCCGGACCCGACGGGGCCCCCGGTGACGTCCTCGGCAGCACGGCGTTCCGCGACCTGTCGCTCGTCGACCGCCGGGTCGAGGTCGGCCGGACGTTCTACGCCCGCTCCACGTGGGGGAGCCTCGTCAACCCCGTGACCAAGTGGCTGCTGCTGCGGCACGCGTTCGAGACGTGGGACGTGCACCGCGTCGGCTTCCGCGTCGACACGCGCAACACGCGCTCGCTCGGGGCCATGCGCCGGCTCGGGGCGTACGAGGAGGGCGTCATGCGCGGCCACCGCACCGCCCCGGACGGGACGCGCGCCGACTCCGTGATGTTCTCGATCCTCGCGCCCGAGTGGCCCACCGTCGAGGTCGGACTGCTGGAGCGGATCAACGCCCCGCGCGTCGTGCCCGTGCTGGCGCCACCGCTGCCGCGGGTGGACCTGCCGCTCGCGGCGTCGTGACCGGGCGGTCCGCGAGCAGGCCCCGAGAACGCCGCGAGGGCCCCGCCGCAGCGGAGCCCTCGCGAGCAGATCAGGGGCGGTGACTAGCGGTCGAACGCGTCCTTGACGTCGTCGCCCGCCTGCTTCACGTCGGCCTTGGCCTGGTCCTTCTTGCCCTCGGCCTCGAGCCGCTCGTTGTCCGTGAGCTTGCCCGCGCCTTCCTTGAGCTTGCCACCCGCCTCCTCGGCGGCGTGCTTGGCCTTGTCTCCGAGTCCCATGAGTGCTCCTCTCGTCGGTACGTGCTCGACCGTAGGCACGTGCCGGGTCACTCGCACGCGGTCGGGCACCCGGCGTGTGGTGGGATGTGCGGGTGCAGCACGACACCACTCTCGAAGGCTTCGGCGTCCGCCTCGTCCCGCTCGACGAGAGCCACGCCCCCGCGCTCGGCGCGCTCGTCGACGACGGCATCTGGGCCGGCATGTCGAGCCGCGTGCCCGCTGGGACCGACGCGATGAGCGGCTACGTCCGCGACGCCGTCGCCGCCCCCGGTCGGCTCGCGTTCGCCGTCGTCGGCGCGGGGTCCGGTGACGCGTCCGACGGCGCGGAGGTCGTCCGCGGCTCGACGTCGCTCTACGAGTGGGTGCCGTCGCAGGGCAGGGTCGAGCTGGGCTCGACGTTCTACGCGCGCGAGTGGTGGGGCGGCGTGACGAACCCGGCGTGCAAGTACCTGCTGCTGCGGCACGCGTTCGAGGACCTCGGCGTCGCGCGCGTCGCGTTGCGGGCGGACGCCCGCAACAGCCGCTCCATCGGCGCGATCCTGCGCCTGGGCGCCGTGCCCGAGGGCGTGCTGCGCAGCCACCGCGTCGCACCCGACGGGTCGCGCCAGGACACCGCCTACTTCTCGATCCTGCTCGACGAGTGGCCGACCGTCCGCGACGGCCTGCTCGCGCGCCTCGACGCGCTCGTGGGCTCCGCACCGACGGAGCCTGTGGACAACGGTTCGGGGAGGCCCGTGCACCGCTAGCGTGCGACACGCCCCGAGCGTCGAGGGCGTCGACGAAGGGGGCCGCACGCCATGCACCACGAACCGCCCGACCTCGGTGCCGTCGCGTGGCTCACGATGCTGCTCCCCGTCGCGAGCCCGTACTGGGCCGCAGCCGTTCTCGGGTCGCTGTTCGCGGCCGCCGTCGAGGTCACGTCGGTGTGCGCCGCGCTGGGGCGCGACGTGCGTGACCACGCCCGGGCCGTCCGGCAGGCGCGCCGGTCGGCCCGGGCGGCGACGCGACTCGTCAGGAGCGAGGCGTGACCCGACCCGAGAGGTGCAACCGGCCCTTGCCGTCCCACGCCTGGTAGACGACGCCCGTCGTCGGGTCGCCCGCGCCGTCGGGCTCGGCCGGGGCGACCTGCCCGACGGCGTCCCGCACCGCGGCAGGAACGTCGCCCGCGGGGCGCAGCGCCACGTCGACCGTGCTCGGCAGCAGGACCGGCTTCGCGAACGTGACGGTCCAGTCGTACGTGTCGCCACGTCGCGGCCCCGCCTCGGCGAGCGCCCGCGCGGCGGTGTACATCCCGTGCGCGATGGGGCGCGGGAACCCGAACGCCTTGGCACCGAGCCCCGACGTGTGGATCGGGTTGCGGTCGCCCGAGACGGCCGCGTACGCGCGACCGGTCCCCGCGCCGAGCGACCAGCGCGCCGTCGGGAGCGGGGGGACGAACGCCTCGGTGCCCGACGCCGCGGTGGCGTCCTCGTCCACCGGGCCGCCCGGGAGCGTGACGCCCTTCGCGAGGTACGTCGAGACGCCCCGGTAGGCGAGCGTCGTCGCCGACAGCCCGCTCCCGGACGCGCGCTCCTCGTCGGTGCGCTCGACGGCGACCTCCGTGACCAGGTCCACCTGGACCCCGCGCCGGTGCGGACGCAGCCGCTCGGCCCAGGCGCGCACCTCGAGCGTGTCCCCGAGCCGCACCGGACGCAGCACGGACACCGAGTTCGCGAGGTGCACCATGCCGAGCAGCGGCAGCGGGAAGTCGGTCCGGACCATGACGGCCGTCGCGAGGGGGAAGCCGAGCACGTGCAGGTACCCGGCGGGCAGGACCTCCGACGGGGCCTCGCCCACGAGCCGCGCGTACCGCGCGAGGTGCGCGGCGCTGCCCACGTGGCCGGGCGCGGCGGCGTCGCCCGTCGGCACGCCCGCGACGCGGTACGTGACCTCGGGCAGCTCCAGGTCACGACGCCCGCCGCCCGCGGGGAGGCGGTGCGCCGCCGCGATCCGGCCCGACGCCGCGAGCCCGCGCACGTACAGGCCGCCGAGCCCGGGGATCGTGGGCAGGGTCTCGACGCGCGCGGGCGCGACGCGCGCCGGGCCGGCCGCGGTGCCGTCGGGCGCCGTCACCGGCCCACCACGTTCTGCCCGCACACGCGCAGCACCTGCCCGTTCACGCCCGCGGCCGCGGGCGACGCGAGGAACGCGATCGCCTCGGCCACGTCGACGGGCTGACCGCCCTGCTGGAGCGACGCGACGCGCCGCGCGACCTCGCGCTGGACGAACGGGATCGACGCCGTCATGTCCGTCTCGATGAACCCCGGCGCGACGGCGTTCGCCGTCCCGCCCGGACCGCCCGACGCCGCGAGCCGGCGCGCGAACGCGCGCGTGTGCCCGATGACGCCTGCCTTCGAGAACGCGTAGTTCGCCTGGCCGCGGTTGCCCGCGATGCCGCTCGTCGACGCGAGCGACACGATGCGCGGCGCGGAGGAGAACCCGTTCGCGCCGAGGAGGTACTCGGTGATCCGGAGCTGCGCGGCGAGGTTCACCGCGACCACCGCGTCCCACTTGTCCGCCGACATGTTGGCGAGCAGCTTGTCGCGCAGGATGCCCGCGTTGTGCACCAGGATGTCGAGCCCGCCGTGCCGCGCGCGGGCGTGCTCGAGGATGCGCGCGCCCGCGTCGTCGGCGGTCACGTCGAGCTGGAGCGCCGTGCCCTTGATCTCGTTCGCGACCTTGGCGAGCGCCTCGCCCGCCGCGGGCACGTCCACCACGACGACCTTCGCGCCGTCGCGCGCGAGCGTCCGCGCGACCTGCGCCCCGATCCCGCGCGCCGCGCCCGTGACGACTGCGACCTTGCCGGCGAGCGGCTGGTCGGACACGCCGGCGTGGGTGCTCGGGTCGGCTCCGGCGGCCGTCTCACCGGCCGAGGTGGAACCCTGGTCTGCCGAGGGTGAACCCTGGGCGCTCGGTGCGCCGGCGTCGACCTGGAGGAGCTGGCCGTCGACGAACGCGGACCTGGCGGACAGGAAGAAGCGGAGGGTCGCGAGGACGCTCGGGCTGTCGACCGGGGCGTCGTCGGTCACCTGGATGCCGTTGCCGGTCGCGCCGTAGCGGAGCTCCTTGGCGACGGAGCGCAGGAACCCGTCGACACCCTCGCGGGCGGCGGCGAGCTCGGGGGAGTCGCTCTCGGCGGGGGCGCGCGAGATCGTCACGACGCGGCCGTTCGGCGCGAGCCGCCGGAGCGTCGCGGAGAGCGCCATGACGGGCGCGGACGCGTCCTCCGGACGCTCGATCCCGCTGAGCACGACGACGACCGCGCCCCAGCGGGTCGTGTCGTCCGGGGTCTGGCGGACGTCGAGGTCCCAGGCGAGCAGGGCCTCGGCGACGCGGTCGGCGTCGTCGCGCACCCCCGGCGTGCCGCCGAGCACGAGCACGGGCCCGACGGTGAGGGGGTCGCCCGCACGGAAGCGGCGCAGGACCGCGGGGCGCGGGAGGCCGAGCTTCTTGGCGAGCGTCTTCGTGAAGCCGGAGTTGACGGCCTGGACGTAGGAGTCGGTCACGGTGGTTCCTCTCGGGTCGTCGGGCCGTCAGGCGGGGGCGTCGGTCGCGGGGACGGACTCGAGGATCGCGGCGACGCCGAGGCCTCCCGCGGCGCACACGGAGATGAGCGCCCGCGCCGGGGCGCCGGTCTCGGCGGTCTTCGCGGCGAGGAGCTTGGCCGCCGTCGCGACGATGCGGCCGCCGGTCGCGGCGAACGGGTGGCCCGCGGCGAGCGAGGACCCGTTGACGTTGAGGCGCGAGCGGTCGATCGACCCGAGCGCGCCGTCGAGACCGAGCTCGGTGCGGCAGTACTCGTCGTCCTCCCAGGCCTTGAGCGTCGTGAGGACCGTGGAGGCGAACGCCTCGTGGATCTCGTAGAGGTCGAAGTCGGCGAGCGCGAGGCCGTTGCGCGCGAGCAGGCGCGGGACGGCGTGGGCCGGCGCCATGAGCAGGCCCTCGTGACCGTGCACGAAGTCGACGGCCGCGGTCTCGGCGTCGACGACGCGCGCGAGCAGCGGGAGGTCACGCTCGCGCGCCCACTCGGCCGAGGCGAGGAGGACGGTCGAGGCGCCGTCGGTGAGCGGGGTCGAGTTGCCCGCCGTCATGGTCGGCTCGGCGTCGTCGGCGCTGCCCGAGAGGCGCTTGCCGTACACCGGCTTGAGCGCGGCGAGCTTCTCGAGCGACGAGTCCGTACGGAGGTTGTCGTCGCGCACGAGCCCGCGGAACGGGGTGACGAGGTCGTCGAAGAAGCCGGCGTCCCACGCGGCCGCGAGGTGCTCGTGGCTCGCGAGCGCGAGCTCGTCCTGCGCCTCGCGCGTGATGCCCCAGCGCGCCGTCGTGATCGCCTGGTGCTCACCCATGGACAGGCCGGTGCGCGGCTCGTCGGTCGCGGGGGTCAGGGGGGCGAGGTCGGAGGGGCGCACCTTGGTGAACGCCTTGACGCGCTGGCCGAACGTCTTGGCGTGGCTCGCCTCGAGCAGCGCCCGGCGCAGGCCCTCGCTCACGGCGATCGGCGCGTCGGACACGGTGTCGGAGCCGCCCGCGACGCCCGACTCGATCTGGCCGAGGCGGATCTTGTTCGCGACGGTGATCGTCGCCTCGAGGCCGGTCGCGCACGCCTGCTGCAGGTCGTACGCGGGGGTCTCGGGGGAGAGGGACGAGCCGAGCACCGACTCGCGGACGAGGTTGAAGTCGCGCGAGTGCTTGAGCACCGCGCCACCGACGACCTCGCCGAGCCGCTCTCCCTGGAGGCCGAAGCGCGCGACGAGGCCCTCGAGCGCGGCCGTGAACATCTCCTGGTTGCTCGCCGAGGAGTACTTCTTGCCCGCGCGGGCGAACGGGATGCGGTTCCCGCCCACGACCCACGCGTCGCGGGGGGCGCCGGGGGCGCTGGTCGTCGGAGCCTGCTCGGGGGCCCTCTCGGAGGACTGCTCGGGGGTCTGGCGGGGGCTGGTGCGGTTGGCCACTGTGCCTCACTTCCTGTCCGTGCTCGCTGCGCTGCGTCGGTCCCGGCCCGGGGAGGGAGCCCCTGCGCGAGTTCGACGGCGATGCCGCAGTCGATGCCGCGCGGAGGCGAGGGAGAGGGCCGGCTGGTGTCCAATACCAAGAGTACCTGATACTCTCGGTTTCGTGAGTCGGGTCACAGGGCCGTGCCCTGCCCCGACACGGTGCCGGAGGACCAGGCACCGACGACATCGAGGTCGGGCGCAACGGAGGGCGACGTGAACACAGGTGCCGACGCGCGAGCGGCCACCCGAGGACGGGTGCAGCCGGGCGCGGCGGTGGACGGCCGGTCGACCCGCTGGGACGAGCACCGGGCGGCACGCCGCGCGGAGCTCATCCGGGCGGCGAGCAAGGCCGTGCACCGCGGAGGTCCCGGGGTCTCCATGGACGAGATCGCGGCGGCGTCGGGGACGTCGAAGTCGATCATCTACCGCTACTTCGACGACAAGACCGGCCTCCAGGTCGCGCTCGGCTCCGCCGTCGTGGGGCAGATGCACGACGCGCTGACCCACGCGGCCGAGTCGGCCGAGACGCCCAAGCGCGCGCTGCGCGCGATGGTCGGCGTCTACCTCGAGATGATCGAGAGCTCGCCCAACGTGTACTACTTCGTCACCCGGACGAGCGCCGTCGCGGGGACGGAGGAGCCCGCCGCGCAGCTCGCCGCGAGCGGCATCACCAACGGGGCCGCCGGCGCGAGCCGCGCGCCCCTCGCGGCGTTCCTCGACTCGGTGATCGAGCTCGTCGCCGAGCCGTTCGCGCGCGTCACCGACGTCTCGCCCGCCGACGCCGCGGCGTGGGCCGCGGGTGCCGTCGGGTTCGTGCGCGGCGCCGGCGAGTGGTGGCTCGGCCACCGCGACCGGGCCGACGTCCCCGACCGTGAGCAGCTCACCGAGCGCGTCGCCGCCTGGCTCTGGGCCGGGCCCGTCGGCGTCCTCTCCCACAACCCGGGTACCCCCCGCTCCCACGACGAACGGCCCACGGCGCCCGCGACCCGTCGCGACGGCGTCCACCGCCCCGTCACCGACCGCCCTGAGCACCCGGCGACCGCCTCAGACCTCAAGGAGATCCCATGACCGCCACGTCCGACCGTCCCGCCCTCGTCCAGCGCGCGTCGACCACGGGTGACGCGAGCACGACGCCGCAGGGCGACGCCCGCGTCGACGTCGCCTCCCTCGAGAAGCTCCTGCTCGGCCGGTGGGCCGACCTGCGCGCGACGGCGCGCGCCACCGCGGGCGAGGAGGCGTTCCAGCGCATCGAGGGCCTGACCCTGCGCGAGCACCGCGAGCGCGTGCTGGAGCAGATGCGCCTGCTCGTCGGCAAGGGGCAGGTCTGGCGCGGGTATCCCGAGCGCCTCGGCGGCGCCGACGACGCGGGCGGCAACCTCGCCGGGTTCGAGGAGCTGGTCGCGGCCGACCCGTCGCTCCAGATCAAGGCGGGCGTCCAGTGGGGCCTGTTCGGTGCGGCGATCCTGCACCTCGGCACCCCCGAGCAGCAGGACCGCCTCCTCCCGGGCGCGATGGACCTCTCCGTGCCCGGCGCGTTCGCGATGACGGAGATCGGCCACGGGTCCGACGTCGCGAGCATCGCGACCACGGCGACCTACGACCCGGAGACCGAGGAGTTCGTCATCCACACCCCGTTCCGCGGGGCGTGGAAGGACTACCTGGGGAACGCGGGCGTGCACGGCGTGGCCGCGGTCGTGTTCGCGCAGCTGATCACGCAGAACGTCAACCACGGCGTGCACGCGTTCTACGTGCCGATCCGCGACACCGCGGGCGAGCGCGACGAGCTCGGTCGCCTGCCGTTCCTGCCCGGCGTGGGCGGCGAGGACGACGGGCAGAAGGGCGGGCTCAACGGCATCGACAACGGCCGCCTGCACTTCGACCACGTGCGGGTCCCGCGCGCGGACCTGCTCGCCCGCTACGGCTCGGTCGATGCGGACGGCACGTACTCGAGCCCGATCGAGAGCCCGGGACGCCGGTTCTTCACGATGCTCGGCTCGCTCGTGCAGGGGCGCGTGTCGCTCGACGGAGCCGCGGTCACCGCGTCGAAGCTCGGCCTCGCCATCGCCGTGCGGTACGCGAACGAGCGCCGTCAGTTCACGGGCGCGAGCGCGACCGAGGAGGTCGTGCTCCTCGACTACGGCACGCACAAGAGGCGCCTGATCGTGCCGATCGCCGAGACGTACGCCGCGCACTTCGCGCACGACCGCCTGCTCGACCTGTTCCACTCCGTGTTCTCGGGCGAGGAGGACACCCCGGAGCAGCGGGAGGACCTCGAGACGACGGCCGCCGCGCTCAAGGCCACCAGCACGCGGTTCGCGCTCGACGTGCTCCAGGAGACGCGCGAGGCGTGCGGCGGGGCGGGCTTCCTCACGACCAACCGCATCACGAGCCTGCGCGCGGACCTCGACGTCTACGCGACGTTCGAGGGCGACAACACGGTCCTGCTCCAGCTCGTCGCCAAGCGCCTGCTCGCCGACTACGGCAAGCAGTTCAAGGGCATCACCCCGGGCCAGATGGCGCGCGTCGTCGTCGAGCGCGCGGGCGACATGGCGCTGCACCGCACGCCGCTCAAGCGCGCGGCGCAGGCGCTCGCCGACGTCGGGGACCCGCGCCGCGCCGCCGGCCACCTGCGCGACCCCGAGACGCAGCGCGCGCTGCTCACCGACCGGGTCGAGACGATGGTCGCCGACGTCGCGCAGGCCCTGCGCCCCGCGCAGAAGGCCGACCCCGAGACGGCGACGAACCTGTTCAACGCCCACCAGGTCGAGCTCGTCGAGGCCGCCCGCGCCCACGCGGAGCTGCTGCGCTGGGAGGCCTTCACGCAGGCGCTCGAGACGATCGAGGACGCGGGCACGCGCGAGGTCCTCACGACGGTCCGCGACCTGTTCGGCCTGAGCCTCGTCGAGCGCCACCTCGCGTGGTACCTGCTCAACGGCCGCCTCTCGGCGCAGCGCGCCCGGACGGTCACGAGCTACCTGGACCGCCTCATCGACCGGCTGCGCCCCCACGCGCAGGACCTCGTCGACGCGTGGGGCTACGGCCCCGAGCACCTGCGCGCGACGATCGCGACCGGCATCGAGAAGGAGCGCCAGGACGAGGCGCGCGACTACTACCGGCGCCTGCGCGCGAGCGGCGACGAGCCGCGGAGCGAGAAGTCGCTGCGCAAGGCCGCGAAGGGCGGCCCGCAGGCCCGCTGACCGGCCCGACCCCGAACGTCCTCGGCACAGTAGCGGAGCGGTACCGCCGCCGAGGTCAGGCCCGGGCGGCACGACGTCC
>NZ_JNBQ01000023.1 GCF_001019615.1 Cellulosimicrobium funkei
AACTAGCCCGGTGGCCCCCGGCGACGCCTACCCGGCCCGGGGCGGCGTCCGGATGACGAGCACCGCGTCGACCGGGGCGCCGTCGAGCGCCCGGTAGGAGTGGTCCGCGTCGGAGACCCAGCGCAGCTCGTCGCCCTCCTCGACGACCGCCTCCGCGCCGTGACGACCGGCCCGCAGGCGGCCGCGCGTGATGAGGAGGTGCTCGACGACTCCCGGCCCGTGGGGCGGGGACGTCCGATCCGCGTGGGGCTCCAGGTGCAGGTGGTAGACCTCGACGGCCGTGCCGCCGGGCAGGTGGTGGGCGTCGAGCAGCCGCGCGGTGACGCCCTCGGACGACACCTCGGTGCCCGCCCGCTCGGCGAGCAGCGTCGCGAGCGGGACGCCGAGCGCCCCGGCCAGCGCGTAGAGGGTCGCGAGCGTCGGGTTGCGCGCACCGTGCTCGATCTCGGACAGCGAGCCCTTGCCGATGCCCGCCGCGGCGGCGAGCGCCGACAACGAGAGTCCGCGCTCGGCACGCAGCGCACGGAGCTGCGCGGCGACCGCCGCGAGCGTCCCGTCCCCGGGCCGTTCCGGCGCGCGCCCGGGCACTCCCCGGGCATTCCCGTCCGGCCGATCTTCCGCGCGCCCTGCCCCGTCGCTCACGGGCCGCAGCCTACCGGCGCGAGTATCGCGGGGCCTCTGGTAGCGTTCTGTGAACAGAACGCTCTCCCTTCGCCGCCCGCCAGGAGCAGCATGGACCCCGCCTCGGACCGCCTGCGCCCCGTCCTCGCCGGGGTCGTGACCGCCCTCGTCGGCTTCACGAGCTCGTTCGCCGTCGTGCTCGCGGGGCTGCGCGCCGTCGGCGCGACGCCCGACCAGGCCGCATCCGGGCTCCTGGCGCTCTGCGTCACGCAGGCCGTCGGCATCCTCTGGCTCACGACCCGGCACCGCACCCCGCTCACGCTCGCGTGGTCCACGCCCGGCGCCGCGCTGCTCGTGAGCACGGGCGCCGTCGCGGGCGGGTGGCCCGCCGCGGTCGGGGCGTTCTGCGTCGTCGGCGGGCTCGTGCTGCTCACCGCGCTCTGGCCGCGCCTCGGCGACCTCGTCGCCGCCATCCCCGCCCCGATCGCGCAGGCGATGCTCGCCGGCGTGCTCCTCACGCTGTGTCTCGCGCCCGTGCGCGCGGTCGTCGCGACACCGCTGCTCGTCGCGCCGGTGATCCTCACCTGGCTCGTGCTCCTGCGGGTCGCGCCGCGCTGGGCGGCGCCCGCCGCGCTCGCGGTGACGCTCGCGATCGTCGGGTACGAGGCCGTGCACGGCGGCACGCTCGCCTGGTCCGACGCCGTCCCGCGCCTCGACCTCACGGCGCCCACGCTCTCGTGGCAGGCCGTCGTCGGGCTCGCCGTCCCGCTCTACGTCGTGACGATGGCGTCGCAGAACGTGCCGGGTGTCGCCGTCATGGCGTCGTTCGGCTATCGCGTGCCGTGGCGCGAGGCGATGACCGTCACCGGGCTCGCGACCCTCGCCGGAGCGACCGCGGGCGGCCACACGATCAACCTCGCGGCGATCTCCGCCGCGCTGGCCGCGGGGCCGGAGGCGCACCCCGACCCCCGACGCCGCTGGCTCGCCGCCCACACCGCCGGGTGGGCGTACCTCGTGCTCGCCGTGGGGTCCGCGGGCCTCGCCGCGCTCGTCGCCGCCGCGCCCGCGGGGCTCGTCGAGGCGGCGGCGGGGCTCGCGCTCGTCGGCACGCTCGGCGCCGCCGTCGCGGGGGCCGTCGCCGAGCCGCGCGGGCGCGAGGCGGCCGTCGTGACGTTCCTCGTCGCCGCGAGCGGCGTCGTCGTGGCGGGCATCGCCGCCGCGTTCTGGGCGATCCTCGCGGGCCTGGCGGTCCACGCGGTCCTCTCCGTGCGCCGTCGGGCACCGGGCCCCACGAGCGAGACCGAGACCGAGACCGAGACCGAGACCGAGACCGCAGCCAAGACCGAGACCGAGACACCGGTCGACACCCCGCCGCACGAGGTAGAGGCCCGATAGCGAGGTAGAGACGTGGTCATGACCAGGGCTCTACCTCGCGCTACCTGGGCTCTACCTCGGCAGGGTTCCTACCTCGCGGGAGCCGGTGCCGCCTCGCGGGGCTCCCGGTCGAGCGGGTCCGGCCCGAGGACCGGGAGGTTGTCGCGGAAGACGTTCGTCGGGTCGACGCGGCGCTTGACCTCCCGCAGCCGGGACAACGTCGCGGGCGGGAACGCGTCGGCCACGCGCTCGGGGCGCAGGTCGGTGTCGAAGCTCAGGTACATGCCCTCGAACACGTCGGCGAGCGCGTCCCACCGGGCGTCGAGCCGCGAGCGGCTCGCTCCCATCGCCACCACGGAGAAGTTCGCCGAGCGGTGCCCGTACGCCGTCGCGTCCGCGGGGACGTCGGACGCCGCGCCGCCCGTCGAGCGGATCTGGAAGAAGTACGTGTCGCCGCTCGCGACGAGGCCGGCGAGCCGGGCCGACGCCTCGGGCGTGAGGTGCTCCAGCAGTCCGGACCGCGACACGGGCTCCCCCCGGCCGCCGTGCGGCCCGGGCGCGGGCGCGGAGACGACGGCGTCGTACGGCACGATCTGCGCCGTCGCCTGGGCGAGCAGCGGGGAGATCGCCGCGAACGGCTGGAGCCGGGCGAGGACGGTGTCGGGGTCGTCGGAGTCGACCATGGTCATGGACTGCGCGACGACCGGCTGCCCGGGGCGCGGGCGCCCGACGATCAGGAAGCTCGTCGTGTCCCGCGGCGAGGCCTCGACCGTCGCGCCCCAGCGTTCGAGGAACCCGGCGAGGTCGGACGCGTCGTGCACCATCTGCGCGAACCCGACCGCGGACACCTCGTCCGCGACGAGCTCGAACGACGTCACGATCCCGACCTGCGACCCCGCACCCCGCACGGCCCAGAACAGGTCCGGGTTCTCCTCCGCGCTCGCGCGCACGACCGAGCCGTCCGCGAGCACGACCTCGACGGCGCGCACGTGGTCGATCGTCAGGCCGTGGGCGCGGCCGAGGAACCCGATGCCGCCCGCGGTCGCGAGCCCACCGACGCCGACGCCGCCGTAGTCGCCCGACGTGATCGCCCACCCGCGCGGCGCGAGCGCCGCCGCGACCTCGCCCCAGCGCGCGCCGGGCCCGACGCGCACGAGGCGCGCGGCGTCGTCGAGCACCTCGACGGCGTCGAGCGCGCCGAGGTCGAGGACGATCCCGCCGTCGTTCGTCGAGCGTCCGCTGATCCCGTGGCCTCCGGAGCGGACGGAGAGCGGCACCGTGCGCGTCACCTGCTGGCCGCGCGCGAACGCGAGCGCCTCGACGACCTCCGCCGTGTCGCGGGGGCGGAGCACGAGCCCCGGCGAACCGCCGCGCAGGTAGTTCGAGCGCACGCCCGCGTACGCGGCGTCGCCCGGCTCGACCGCGCGCTCCGCGAGCGAGGCGGGGACGTCGTCGTACGCGATGCCTGGTCGGCGCGCGGCGCGGACCGCGAGCGGCACGACGCGCGACGTGTCGGTGCCGTGCGACGCGCGTCCGGCGGCGACGGCGTCGCGCAGCACGGGCGCGACCTCCTCGGCGAACCGGCAGGTCGTGCGCTCGTCGTCGGTCGCGAGGACCAGCGTCGAGACGCCCTCCTCGAGGAGGAGCGGCAGGAGCCGCTCGATCCAGGCCTCGGGCGGTCCGGCGAGGTCGGGCGCGCCGCCCAGCCCGCCACCGCCGTCTCCCGTCCCGAAGGCGCCGGACACGTTGAGCAGCCGGGTGATCTCGCGCGGGTCGCGCCCGACGGCGGTCGCGGCCTCGTCGATGCGCGCGTTGCCCGCGCGCAGCCCGTCCAGGCCCACGCGGCCCAGCGACGGAAGCCATCCGTCGGCCTTCTCGCCGACGAGGCGCAGCATGCGCGGGCCGAGCGCGCCCAGCCACACGGGGATGCGCCGCGTGGTCCCCGGCCCGGCGGTCGCGCCGTCGAGCCGGTGGTGGCGCCCGGGGACGAACAGCTCGCCGTCGCCGTCCTCGCCCCAGATCGCCCGGATCACCTCGATCGCCTCGGCGAGCGCGTCGACCGACTCGCCCGGCGTCAGGCGCTCGACGCCCATCGAGACCATGGCGTCCCAGAACGCGCCGGCGCCGAGCGCGAGGTCGACGCGCCCGTCGGACAGCAGGTCGAGGCTCGCCGCGGCGCGCGCGAGCACGGCGGGCTGGCGCATCGGGACGTTGACGACGTCGGGCGCGACGTGGATGCGCTCCGTCGCGGACGCGACGTACGACAGCAGCGTCCACGTGTCGAGTAAGCGCGGCTGGTACGGGTGGTCCTGGAACGTCACGAGGTCGTAGCCGAGGTCCTCGGCGAGGCGCGCGAGCCCGACCGTCGCCTCTGGATCCGGCGCCGACGGCGTGACGAACGTGCCGAACCGGAGCGGGTGGCCGTAGTCGGTCATGCGCGGGCCTCGCCGTCGGTCGTCGCTCCCGGCGCGGTGCCGCGCGCGGCCGCGACGAGCTCGCGCGCCGCGGGGGCGACCTCCTGACCGACGACGGCGAGCGTCGTCGGGTCGTCGCCCGCGACGATCCACGTCGACACGCCGTGCTCGAGCGTCACCTCGGCAACCTGCTCGGCCCACTGGCGCGGCGAGCCCTGGAGGAACCCTGCGCCACCGTCGGCGGTGAACCGGCCGCCGACGTTGAGCAGACGCCGCACTGCCCGCGGGTCACGACCCGCGTCCCGGGCGGCGGCGTCGATCGTCGCGTTGCCCGTCGCCAGCGCCTCGAAGCTCTGGAGGTACGCGAGCGACGGGAGCCAGCCGTCGGCCTTCGCCCCGACGAGGCGCAGCATCCGAGGCTTGAGCGCGCCGACCCAGATCTCGACGTCGTGCGCGGGTGCGGGCCCGCGCTTGGCGCCGTCGACGTGGTGGCGTGCGCCGCCCGCGACGAGGCGGTCGCGCGTGGACGTGTCCCACAGGCCGCGGACGACGTCGATTCCCTCGGAGAGCGCGTCGACCGACTCCCCCGGGGTCAGGCGCTCGCCGCCCATCGCGACGATCGGGTCCCAGAACCCGCCCGCGCCGAGGCCGAGCTCGACGCGCCCGCCCGAGAGCCGGTCGAGGCTCGCGACGGCCCGCGCGAGCACGGCAGGCGGGCGCAGCGGCAGGTTGAGCACGTTGCCCGCGATCCGGATGCGCTCGGTGCGCGCCGCGACCCAGGACATCAGGGTCCACGTGTCGAGGAAGGCCGCCTGGTAGGGGTGGTCCTGGAACGTGACGAGGTCGAGACCCACCTCCTCGGAGAGCTGCGCGAGCGCGACCGCCTGGTGCGGCACCGCGGCGGCGGGCGTGACGAAGGACCCGAAGCGCAGGTCGTGGCCGTAGTCGGGCATGGCTCCTCGCGATCTGAAGATACGTTGCTACGCAGAACATATCTGTAACAGATAGGTGGTGCAACCGCATTCCCGGCGGTAGGCTGGACGGATGAGCACGACCACGACGACCGCCGCTCCCACCGGCCCGGCCGAGCTCCCCGGCCGCCTCGAGGACCTCGGCTGGCACCTCGGCGTGCTGCTGCGCGCCTACCGCGCGACGGTCGAGCAGGCGCTCGACGACGTCCCCCACGGCACGCGCGGCTACCAGGTCCTCGTCACGGTGGCACAGGGCGACCACCCCACCCAGCTCGCGCTCGCCGAGCACCACGGCATCGACCGGACCGTCATGACCTACCTCGTCGACGACCTCGTCGCCGCGGGGCTCGTCGAGCGGCAGCAGAACCCCGCCGACCGTCGCGCGCGCCGCGTCGTCGCGACGCCCGAGGGCCGCCGTCGCCTCGGCGGATGGGCCACCGCCGTGCACGACGCCGAGGAGCAGCTCCTGGGCATGCTGTCACCTGACGAGCGCAGCGCCTTCCGCACGCTCATGCGCCGCGTCGCGTGCGACCTGCGCGACGTCGACGCCACCACCGACCCCTGCACCGTCGCCGAGCACACCCTCGCGGGCGCGACGTCGCCCCGGAAGAACCCCGTTCGACCGGAGGAGAACCCCGGTCCGCCGAGGTAGAACCGTGGTTCTCCGCGATACCAGAGCTCTACCTCGCGGGACCAGAGGTCTACCTCGGCAGGGGGTCCGCCGCGGTCGGTGAGGCGTCGGCCTCCGTGAGGGCGGCGTCGGTGTCGCCGGGGTCGCGGCCGCGGAGGGGGTAGAGCCAGAAGCAGACGAACGCGAGCGCGGCGAGGACCACGGGGACGCCGCCGAGGAGGAGGCGCACGCCCGTCGCGACGCTGTCCGGCTGCACGACGTCGCCCGCACCCTCGACGTACCCGCTCGCCGAGAGCACACCGGCGACGAGCACGGCCTGCACGATGACCGACCCGCGCACGACGAACCCGTTGGCGCCGAAGTACATGCCCTCGCGGCGCAGGCCGGTGCGGCGCTCGTCGTCGTCGATGACCTGCGCGAGCGCGACCTCGAGCACCTGCATGAGGCCCGCGACGCCCACGCCCACGGCGAGCCCCGCGAGCGCGGCGCCCAGGACGGTGGACGGGACGAGGTAGAGGCACGTCGCGAGGCCGTACACCGCGACGACCCACAGCATGGCCGAGCGCGGGCCGATCTTCCGCACGACCCACGACCATCCGACGATCGACGGGATCGCGGCGACGAAGATCGGTGCGAGGAGGAACGTCGCGTCGGCCTCGGCGCCGCCGAGCGTGTAGCGCACGTAGAACGGGATCGCGGCGAGCACGATGGCGGTCGTGCTCTGGAGCAGGAGCGACCCGAGCACGTAGGTGACGAACGCGCGGTTGGCGAACGTGTACCGGAGCTGGTCCCCCAGCCCGACGGCGGCCTCGCGCTCGCGCACCGTCGCGACGTCGACGGGGCGCTCGACCATGCCGGCGAGGGACCACACGAAGAACGCGAGGCTCACGACGGCGAGCAGCAACGCCATCCAGGTCCACCCGAGCGTGCCGTACAGGAGCGGCGCGCCGGCGGTGCCGAGGATCATCCCGACGAGCCCGAAGATCTGGCGCGGCGTGTTGCCGCGGGCTCGCTCCGCCGTCGTCCGGAAGATCTCGGGGAAGAGCGCCGAGATGTTGAGCGCGACGACGACGTACGCGACGTCGAACAGGGCCACGACGACGAGGAACCACACGATGAGACCGGTCGGCCCCACGGCGGGAGGGGTCCACACGAGCGCGAACGCGACGACGAGCGGGACGATCCCCAGCACGATCCACGGGACGCGCCGGCCCCAGCGCGTGCGACGGCGGTCGGAGACCGCGCCGACGAGCGGGTTGAGCAGGGCGTTGAGGATGCCGTGCGCGATCATCGCCCCCGCGACCCAGCCGGCGCGCACGCCGAGGTGGTCGACGTAGAAGTAGACGACGAACGCGGAGAACGTCTGCATGAGCAGGTTCGACGGGAACGCGGACGCACCGTAGGCGACCGTCTGCGCGCGCGAGGGCGTGCCGACGAGCCGGCGGTCCCGGACACGAGCGAGCAGCCCCCCGCCCGTGGTCGTCGCGCCCGGCGTCCCGTGCGGGGCGCTCACCGCTCGCCCCGCTGCACCGCGCGCAGGTCCCGCCAGCCGACGCGGACGATCCCCTCCTCGGCGATCACGGCCGCCACGGCCGGGTCGGCGAGCAGCCGACGCTCGAAGCCGCGCTTCGCGACGCCGTAGTCGGCGACGTCGCCGAGCTCGTCGTCGTCGAGCATCGGGTGGAGGAAGATCTCGGTCACGCCGGACGGGACGCGGCGCAGCAGGTCGAGGAAGTCGGCCCGGACGTCCTCGTAGTCCTCCTCCTCGACCGTCCCGGCGCCGTCGAGCTCGAACGGGTGGGTCCAGAGCCGGTCGACCACGACGACGCCGAGCGCGTCCGCGGCGGCCGTCGCCTCGTCGAGCAGCGGCTGGAAGTCGCCGGGGGGCAGCACCATCCCGTCGGTCGTCCGGGGCAGCCGGAACGGCAGACGGTACCGGGCGGCGAGCTCGAAGACCTGCGGCAGGAACGACCGCCCTGTCTCGAGCCCGTAGACGGAGCCCATGTGGTTGTCGAGGTGCGAGACGTCGACGCCGGCCGCGAGCGCCGCGTCGAGCTGCGCCGTGAGCTCGGCGACGACGTCCTCGACACGCGCCCGGCGCTCGACGGACAGGACGTCGCGCGGGAAGTAGCCCGCGTCGTCGACCAGGGACGTGCCCGTCCCGGTGAGCGGCCGCCAGCGGTACCGCGTCCACTCGCTCGTCAGCACGAGGTGCACCCCGACGTCGACGGGGTGCGCGGCCGCGAAGGCGAGCGCGTCCGGGGCCCACCCGCACGGGACCATGACCGTCGCGGAGTCGATCTGCCCGGCGAGGAGGAGCTCGGAGACCGCGCGGTTGGCGGCGCGGCACATGCCGTAGTCGTCGGCGTTGAGGATGATGGCGCGCGCGTCGGCGGCGAGGCCGAGCCGAGAGACCAGGTCCGACGGCGGCGCTCCCCCACCCGGTGCGGCGGCGGTCACGACGCCGCCTCCTCGCGCTCGTCGGCGGCCTCGGCCTCGCCCGACGCGGGGTGGGCGGCGGCAGAACGGAACACCTCGTCGCGCAGCGCGTCGCTGGCCGAGCGTGCGGCACCCACCACGACGGCGTCGCACGTGAGCTCCGACGACACGACCTGGATGGGGAGCACGGCGATCTTCTCCGCGAGGAACCGCTTCACCCGGTCCGCGATCGGCGCGCGCGCCGCCTGGTTCGTGAGGACGAACAGCTCCGGCTCGACGACGAGCGCGACCGACGCCGCGACGACCCCGATGCGCTCGGCGACCTCGTCGAGCGCGTCGTTCGAGGCGCCGTCGCCGTGCTCGGCGCGGTCCACGAGCTGCTTGACCGTCACGTCGTCGGGCAGGCCGTGCTCCTTCGCGAGCACGGCGAGCGACGACGCACCCAGCGCCTCGGAACCCAGCGCCCGGGCGGGGTGCGGCAGGAACGAGACCTCGCCCGCACCGCCCGCGAACCCGCGGTGGAGCTTCCCGTCGAGCACCAGCCCCGCGCCGAACCCGTCGCCGAGTCCGAGCACCGCGAACGAGCGCACGCCCGCGGCGACCCCGTCGCGCTGCTCGGCGAGCGCCGCGAGGTTGAGGTCGTTCTCGAGCGACACCGGGCAGCCCAGCGAGTCCTCGAGCGCCTCGACCAGGTCGGTCCCGCCCTTCTCGTAGCCGGGCACGCGGCGGATGGTCCGCTGGTCCGCCCCGACGATCAGCGGGACCGCCGCGACGGCGCGCGTCACCTCGACCGCGGTGCTCTCGGGAAGGCGGGCGGCGACGTCGTTCACGCACGCACGGGCGAGCTCCGCGGCCGCACGCGCGCGGGCCGTCGTCGTCGGCTTGACGTCCCGACGCTCCGCGCGGGCGCGGATCGCGCCCGTGACGTCGACGAGCGCGACCCGCACCCGGTCGCGCGCGACGTCGATCCCCAGGCCGAACGCGTAGTCGGGGTCCACGCGGTACAGCGTCGCGGCCGGCCCCCGCCGGTCGCGGTCGAGCCCGGCCTCCGTCACGACGCCCGTCGCCTCGAGCGCGCGCAGCGTCTGCGCGACGGTCGTCTTGGACAGCCCGGTCGCCGAGACGACGTCGGGGCGGGCGACCTGCGCGCCCGTGCCGAGCACGTCGAGCACGGCGCGCGCGTTGAGGGTGCGCAGGAGGGCGGGTGTACCGGCGGGAGTGGTGTCCATCTGGTCTCCGTCGAGCAGTGGGTGGGTCGAGCCGACATGTCCGGGCCGTGCAGGTAGGGCGGGAAGTTCCCTACCCGCCCGGAGACTAGCCGGGCTCCCTGTGGTTGTCGACGGCAACCGGTCTCCCTGTGGACGGCCCTGTACCGTGGCGTCGTGATCCGCCGAGCCCTCGCCCGCGCCTACTGGGCGACCAGCCGGTGGTCCCTGCGCTCCGAGCCGTACGACACCGGCCGCCCGACGCTCCTCGTCGGCGCCCCCCACACGTCGAACTGGGACTTCGTCCTCATGCTCGCCATCGCCTGGAGCACGGGGATCCACGTGCGCTGGCTCGGCAAGCACACGCTGTTCGCCGGCCCGGCCGGGCCGCTCATGCGCGCGCTCGGCGGCATCCCCGTCGACCGGCGCGACCCGAGCCGGGTCGTGGCCGACGTCGTCGCGCGCCTCCAGGCCGGCGAGGTGTTCTCGCTCGTCGTGACGCCCGAGGGCACGCGCGGCGCGGGGTCGTACTGGAAGTCGGGCTTCTACCGGATCGCGCGCGAGGCGCACCTGCCGGTGACCCTCGGGTACGTCGACCGCACCACCATGACGACCGGCCTCGGCCCCACGATCGAGCTCTCGGGCGACGTGCGCGCCGACATGGACGTCGTGCGCGCGTTCTACGCCGACAAGTCCGGCCTCCGCCCAGCCCTGCGCACCGAGCCGCGCCTGCGCGAGGAGGACGCGGCCGCCGCCTGACCCACCGAACGCTGCGTCTGCGGTCGACGGATGCGTCCCCGAACGCATCGGTCGACCGCAGACGCATCTCTCGACCCGGGCTCGGCGTCGGAGCGTCCCCGGGGATACGTGGTCCCCACATGGTTTCACCCGCCCAGGCGCCCGACCGGGCACGTCGGCGGGAGCACGCTCGACCGCGCAGGCGCACGATCCCGGCGAATCGACCCGCCGGGTACGGGACTTCCCGTACCCGGCGCCGGTCGTGCGTAGTCGTTGAGCGGACGTCGTCCGGCTGCCTACGGTCCACCCCGTCACGGCCGACGGTGCGGGCTCCGCACGGTGTCGGCCCTCCTCGACACAGGAAGCGAGTCCCCCATGAAGCGACTTCGCGCGGCGCTCCTCGCCGCCGTCGTGGGCGCGACCGCGATCATCGCCCCGATCGCGATCGCCCCCAGCGCCTCGGCGCACGGCTGGATCACCTCTCCGGCCTCCCGGCAGGACCACTGCGCGAAGGGCACCACGTCCTTCGACTGCGGGTCCATCAAGTACGAGCCGCAGTCCGTCGAGGCCCCCAAGGGCTCGATGAAGTGCTCCGGCGGCAGCGGCTACGCGATCCTCGACGACGCGAGCAAGCCCTGGCCGCGCACGACCACCGGCCGCGACGTGACGTTCCAGTGGAACCTCACCGCGAACCACGCGACGAGCGTGTGGGAGTACTTCGTGGACGGCCAGCTCTTCGCGACGTTCGACGGCGGCGGCGTCCAGCCGCCCAAGGACATCTCGCACACCCTGAAGGGCCTGCCGCTCGGCAACCACACGATCTTCGCTCGCTGGAACGTGTCGAACACGGTGAACGCGTTCTACAACTGCGTCGACCTGACCGTCACGGCCGACGGCACCAACCCCGGCGGCGGGGAGAACCCCGGCGGCGGCGAGGGTGAGAACCCCGGTGGCGGCCAGCCGGGCACCTGCACCGACCCGGCGTGGTCGTCGACCTCCGTCTACACGGGCGGCGCGAAGATCTCGCACGCCGGCAACATCTACGAGGCGAAGTGGTGGACGCAGAACAACGTCCCCGGCTCCGAGGCATGGGGTCCGTGGAAGCTGATCGGCGCCTGCTGACCCGCTGAACCCCGCGACGGCGGGTGTCCTCGTCCGTACGGGCGAGGGCACCCGCCGTCGTGCGTGCCGGGGTGGACGGCGCGCCGGGTACGCGGAAGCACGTACGGGCTTTGCCCAATTGTCCGCACTCCTCACGTTTCGTAGCGTCGAAAGTGCCCGATCCGAGAGCGGCCCGCGACGAAGCGCGCCGCAGGACCCATGCACCACCGGATGGAGAGCGAGACAACTCATGCGAAGACTGAGAGCGGTACTCCTGGCGGCCGTCGTCGGCGCGGTCGCGATCATCGCCCCCGTGGCGATCGCCCCCAGCGCGAGCGCGCACGGCTGGATCACGTCCCCGCCGAGCCGGCAGGACCACTGCGCGAAGGGCACCACGTCCTTCGACTGCGGCGGCATCAAGTACGAGCCGCAGTCCGTCGAGGCCCCCAAGGGCTCGATGAAGTGTTCCGGCGGCAGCGGGTTCAGCATCCTCGACGACACGAGCAAGCCGTGGCCGCGCACGCAGACCGGCACGTCGGTGACGTTCCAGTGGAACCTCACCGCGGCGCACAACACGAGCACCTGGGAGTACTTCGTCGACGGCGTGCTGTTCAAGACGTTCAACCAGGGCGGCGCCCAGCCTCCGAGCAACATCTCCCACACGCTGACCGGCCTGCCCGAGGGCAACCACACGATCCTCGCGCGCTGGAACGTCTCGAACACGGTGAACGCGTTCTACAACTGCGTCGACCTGAAGATCGGCGCCGGCGGCACCGACCCGGGCGACCCGGACCCCGAGCCCACCGACCCGGAGCCCGGCAACTGCACGGCGCCGGCGTGGACCGCGGGCGGGGTGTACCTCGGCGGCGCGAACGTCTCGCACGACGGCCGCAACTACCAGGCCAAGTGGTGGACGACGGGCGAGAACCCCGCCCAGAGCGGCCAGTGGGGCGTCTGGAAGGACCTCGGCGCCTGCTGACCTGACCCACGAACGCTGCGTCAGCGGCCGACGGATGCGTCCCCGGAACGCATCCGTCGGCCGCTGACGCATCTCTCGCTCCCGGCTCGGTTCGGCCCACCTCCGGTCGTCTGCGCCGACCACAGGACCGCTCTGTCCACAGGGCGTCCGCATCGCCACGGCGGCGCTGCCATCGTTCCGCTCGTGCGCAGCGAGCAGCAGGTCGCCGACCGCGTCCGGCGGATGGTCCCCGCCCTGAGGACGGTGCCCCATGTCGCGCGCCCCGGTCTGCACTGAGGGCGACAGTCGAGTGCTGCGTCTGCGTTCGAGCGCTGCGTCCGTGAACGCATCGTTCGAGCGCAGACGCAGCACTCGGTGTACCGGGGTCAGCCGCGGCCGCGGAGGCGGTCGAGGTCGCGGCGCTCCCGCTTCGTCGGGCGGCCGGCGCCGCGCTCGCGGACGGCGACGCGCACGGCGAGCTCCCGGGGCGGCGGGGGTGGGCTCTGGTCGATCACGGCCTGCGCGGCGAGCGGCGCGGAGACGCGCTTCACCAGCACCTTCTCGACGACGAGGATCCGTTCGGCGGGGCCGCCGCGCACGACGACGCGGTCGCCGACCTTGACGCCCGTCGCCGGCTTCGCACGCTCTCCGTTGACCCGCACGTGCCCGGCCTTGACCGCCGCGGTCGCCTGCGAGCGGCTCTTGAACACCCGGACGGCCCACAGCCAGCTGTCGACACGCGCGCTCGTCGCCTCGGTCGTCGCCATCCTCCGAGCCTAACGACCACGGGGAGGGCGCCCGGCGTGCGAACCGCCTCGCGCCGTGCCACCGTGAAGTCAGGCATACGGGGTAGTTGCCCGCTATGACTGTTTCGTCCCCCAGAGAACGGAGACAGGGATGAGCTTCATCGGATGGATCCTCATCGGCCTCATCATGGGCGCGATCGCACGCGCCATCCTGCCGGGCAAGGCACACAGGGGGCTGGATCGTCACGCTGATCGTGGGTGTGCTGGGTGCCCTCCTCGGCGGATGGATCGGTGGCGCGCTGTTCGGCGCGGACGCCAACGACGAGTTCTTCTCGCTCACCACCTGGTTCTGGGCCTTCGTCGGCTCGCTGCTCGTGCTGCTCATCTGGGGCGCGATCGCCCGTCGCTCGGCGCACAAGTAGGGCACCGACGACCGCCGCGACCGGCGGCGCACCCGGCCCGGGTTCCTGCGGGAGCCCGGGCCGTCGTCGTCCCAAAAGACGTGGACATCGGCGGCCGGCGCGGTGACGCTGGACGGCATGAGCAGCGTCGCCCGCACCGCCCCCGAGGTGTCCCTCCCCGAGGGGTACACGCTCGTCGAGGCCCCGCACCCCGCGTCGCTCGACGACCCCGCCGCGTGGGCGTACCACGCCGTCGCGGACCTCGAGCGCGAGCACGAGCTCGAGGTCCACGGCTACGACGACCTCGCGCTCCGGTCCCGGGACGTGCTCTCGGGCATGGACCACCAGGAGTACGCGGCCAAGCGCCGCTTCGTCGTGGTGCGCTCCGCGGCCGCCCGCGCCCTGATCGCCGAGGGCGTCCCGCCCACGGTGCCCGACGTCGTCGCGCACCTGTTCGTGCTCCACCCCACCACGAGCAACGAGCGGCTGAGCGAGGCCTTCGTGCTCGTCCGGCCGTCCGAGCGCCGGCGCGGCATCGGGACTCCCCTGCTCGCGCTCGCCGAGCGTCTCGGCGCGGACGCCGGGCGCACCGTGCTCCTCTCGAACACCTCGCACGGCGAGGAGCCTCCGCCGGGCCCGGGCGCGCTCGCCGCCACGACCGGCGCCGGCCGCGTCCCCGCCGACGCCCCCGGCCCGCGCTTCCTCAGCGCGCGCGGGTACGCCCTGGAGCAGGTCGAACGCCACTCCGTGCTCGACCTCCCGGTGGCCCCCGAGACCCTCGACGCGCACCGCGCCGACGCCCGGGAGCACGCCGGCTCCGACTACCGGGTGCACACCTGGACCGACGAGGTCCCCGACGTCTGGCTCGACCAGGTGGCCGTGCTCTTCACCCGCATGAGCACCGACCCGCCGACGGGAGGCGTCGACTACGGCGAGGACCCGTGGGACGCGCGGCGCGTGCGCACCTGGGTGGGCGAGCAGGTCGAGAAGCGGAACGGCTTCCTCCTGAGCGCCGCGGAGCACGTGCCGACCGGCACGCTCGCCGCGTTCACCGTCTTCCTGTACCCGCGCGAGCACGACGACTTCGCGTTCCAGGAGGACACCCTCGTGCTCCGCGAGCACCGCGGGCGCCGGCTCGGGATGCTCGTCAAGGTGGCCAACCTCGACGCGCTCGCCCGCGAGCGCCCCGCGACCCGGCGCGTCCACACCTGGAACGCGCAGGAGAACGACCACATGCTCGCGATCAACGTCGCGCTCGGGTTCCGGCCCGCGGGCGTGTGGGCCGCATGGCAGCGCAGGACGACCCCGAAGGACGGCGTGTGACCGCACCGCAGGCAGGACCGACCACCACCACCCCGCGCGACGTGCGCGTGCGCATCGAGCCCGTCCCGGGGAGCCTCGACGCGCCGGACGCCTGGGCCGTCCACGGCACGGTCCGGGTGGGCGACGCGATCGACCGTGCGATCCACGGCCACACGGACCTCGCCCTGGACGCGGCGACCGTCGCGGGCACGGTGGCGAGCCCCGGCTACCGCCGCGTGCTGCGCTGGGTCGCGGTGCTCGACGACGCCCCGGACGGCACGACGCCCCGGCCCGAGGACGTCGTCGGGCGGTCGATGGTGGCGCTCCCGCAGCAGGGCAACACGCACGTGGCGGTCGTCTACGTGGGGGTCGATCCCGCGCACCGGCGCCGCGGCGTCGGCTCCGCGCTGTGGGACGCGGCGCTGGCCGTCGCGCGCGCGGAGGGGCGGCGCGTCGTCCAGTCCGACTCGTCGTTCGCGCCGGAGCCGCCGCCAGGGCCGGGCGCGCTGGAGGCCCCGACGGGCAGCGGCCGCGTCCCGGCGCACGACGACGGGACGACGTTCGCGCTGCGGCGTGGGTTCACGCTCGAGCAGGTGATGCGCCACTCGGTGCTCGACCTCCCGGTCGCCTCCGAGGTGCTCGACCCGCTGCGCGCGGCGGCGACGGAGCGGTCCGACGGCTACCGCGTGCACGTGTGGACGGACGCGGTCCCCGAGGAGTGGATCGACCAGTTCGCGGTGCTCGAGACGCGCATGAGCACCGACGCCCCGAGCGGCGGGCTCGACCTCGAGGAGGACCCGTGGGACGCCGAGCGCGTCCGGACGACGTCCCAGGAGATCCTCGACCGCGGCCAGGGCTACGTCATCGCCGCGGCGGAGCACGCGGCGTCGGGCACGCTCGCGGCGTTCTCGATGGTGGCGTACCCGCGCGACCGGCCGGAGGTCGTGCTCCAGTACGACACGCTCGTGCTCCGGGAGCACCGCGGCCGCAGCCTCGGCATGCTCGTCAAGGTCGCCGTGCTCGACGAGCTCGCGCGGGCGCGGCCGTCGTCGCGCCGGGTGCACACGTGGAACGCGCAGGAGAACGCGCACATGCTCGCGATCAACGTCGCGCTCGGCTTCGCGCCGGCGAGCGTCGACGCCGAGTGGCAGCTCGTGCTCGACGCGGCACCCGCCGGAGCGCCCGGGCAGCAGCCCGGCGAGACCTCCTGACCCCGGAGGCCGCCGCGACGTCGGCCGCTCAGCGGATGCCGTCGAGGAAGCGGATCACCCGCTCGGTGACGAGCGCGGCGGCCTCCGGCTCGTACGACGGCAGGCCCGGGTCGGTGAACAGGTGCCGGTCGCCGGGGTAGACGAACAGCTCGGCGTCGGGCGTGGAGTCCACGAGCTCGCGCGCGGCGTCGAGGTCGCCCTCCCCCGCGAACGACGGGTCGGCGTCCATGCCGTGCACCTGGACGGGGACGGCGTCGGGCCACGCCTCGCCGAACTCCGAGACCGGCACGCACGCCTCGAGCAGCACCGCGCCCTTCGCCCCGGCGCGCGTCTGGGCGAGCATCTGCGCGGGGAGCACGCCGAGCGAGATCCCCGCGTAGACGACGCCCGCGTCGTAGCCGTCGGCGACGGCGCGCCCGCGCTCCAGGACGGTGCCGAAGCCCAGCTCCTGCACGTGCGCCATCCCCTCGTCGAGGGTCGCGAACGTGCGCCCCTCGAACAGGTCCGGCGTGTGCACGACGTTCCCCGCGCCCCGCAGCGACTCCGCGATCGTCCGCACGCCCTCGGTCAGTCCCTGCACGTGGTGGAACAGCACGACCTCGGCCATGGTCCCCTCCTCCGGTGTTCCGTCGGTGGCCCGGCGGCGCCGTCGCCGTCCGGTGCGCGCCGCGCGGCGCACACCGACCATCGTCGCGCGGGGCGCCCACGCTCGCCCGGAGCCGAGTCCAGGGACCGACGGCGGCCGTTCGTCAGGCCACCGGACCATCGACCGCGGGACGGTCGGGGTGGGCGTGCGCCGACGTCGGTCAGTAGTTTGGTGGTCATGACCTCGCAGCCCGTGCCGCCGCCGATCGACCCCACCACCACGCCGTCCTGGACCGCGCTGACCGTGCACCGCGACACCGTGGAGCCGGACCTGCGCACCTGGTTCGCGGCCGACCCGGACCGCGCGCGCCGCCTCACGCACCAGGCCGCCGACCTCACGGTCGACCTGTCGAAGAACCTCGTCACGGAGGAGACGCTCGAGCTGCTCGTGCGCCTCGCCGAGGAGGTCCGCCTCGACGACCGCCTCGAGGCGATGTTCACGGGCGAGCACATCAACGTCACCGAGGACCGCGCCGTCCTGCACACGGCCCTGCGCCGGCCGACCCCGCTGGGTGACGACGAGCACCTCGTCGTCGACGGGCAGGACGTCGACGCGGACGTGCACGCCGAGCTCGCGAAGGTCTACGCGTTCGCGGACAAGGTCCGCTCGGGCGAGTGGACGGGCGTCACGGGCGAGCGCGTGCGCACGGTCGTGAACATCGGCATCGGCGGCTCCGACCTGGGCCCCGTCATGGCGTACGAGGCGCTGCTGCCGTACAAGCACCAGGACATCGAGGTCCGGTTCGTCTCGAACATCGACCCGACGGACGTCGCGGAGAAGACCGCGGGCCTCGACCCGCGCACGACCCTCTTCATCGTCGCGTCCAAGACCTTCGGCACGCTCGAGACCCTGACGAACGCGCGCCTCGCGCGCGACTGGCTGTGGACGGAGCTCGCCGCGGTCGGCGCTCTCGACGACACGGACGAGGCTCGCCAGGCCGCCGTCGCGCAGCACTTCGTGGCCGTCTCGACCGCGCTCGACAAGGTCGCCGCGTTCGGCATCGACCCGGCCAACGCGTTCGGGTTCTGGGACTGGGTCGGCGGGCGCTACTCGGTCGACTCCGCGATCGGCACGTCTCTCGCGATCGCGATCGGCCCGGACCGCTTCGCCGAGCTGCTCGCGGGCTTCCACGCGATCGACGAGCACGTGCGCCGCACGCCGTTCGAGCGCAACGTGCCCGTCCTCATGGGCCTGCTCAACGTCTGGTACGTCAACTTCCTCGACGCCCACACGCACGCGGTGCTCCCCTACGCGCAGTACCTGCACCGCTTCCCGGCCTACCTCCAGCAGCTCACCATGGAGTCCAACGGCAAGCGCGTGCGCTGGGACGGCTCACCCGTGACGACCGAGACGGGCGAGATCTTCTGGGGCGAGCCCGGCACCAACGGCCAGCACGCGTTCTACCAGCTCATCCACCAGGGCACGCGCCTCATCCCGGCGGACTTCATCGCGGTCGCGAACCCGGCGCACCCGCTCACGGACGACGTCGGCGACGGCGGCGCGGTCCAGCCCGGCGCGGACGTCCACGGGCTGTTCCTCGCGAACTTCTTCGCGCAGACCAAGGCGCTCGCCTTCGGCAAGACGGCGGACGAGGTCCGCGCGGAGGGGACGGCGGAGGAGCTCGTGAGCGCCCGCACCTTCCCGGGCAACCGCCCGACGACGTCGATCCTCGCCCCCGCGCTCACGCCGTCGGTCCTGGGCCAGCTCATCGCGCTCTACGAGCACATCACGTTCGTGCAGGGCGTCGTGTGGGGCATCGACAGCTTCGACCAGTGGGGCGTCGAGCTCGGCAAGAAGCTCGCGCTCGAGATCGCGCCCGCCGTCGCGGGCGACGAGGACGCCCTCGCCGCGCAGGACCCGTCCACCGCGGCCCTCATCGACCGGTACCTCGACCTGCGCAGCTGACCCGCCTCCCGTCGAGCACGGCCGGAGGTCCGTCGTCCACGGGACGACGGACCTCCGGCCGTGCTGCGTGTGCGCGCGCCCTGCGTACACTGACGGCGCGACAGCCGCGAGCCCGTTCGGCGTCGTTCAACCCGGAAGGACACCGATGGCCGACGCCGCCACACCCGAGACCCTTGCCCACCTCCTGACGGAGCACGCCGACGACGTGCGCAGCGCCTGGCTCGAGGCCGCCGCGCACGAGCTGCACGGCCGCACCTCGCGCGGCGAGCTCGAGCGGGAGCAGGGCGAGATCCTCGACGCGCTCCTCGACGGCCTGCGCTCGGGCGGCGTCGGCCTGTCCGACGCCGCGTTCGACCAGCTCCGCGGCATCCTCGCCGACGTCTCCTCCGCGCGCGCCCGCCTCGGGTTCACCCCGCGCGAGACGGCGATCGGCGTGTTCGCGCTCAAGGAGGGCCTGTACCGGCTCGCCGCGGCGACGGACGCCGACACCGACGTCACCCCGCTCCTGCGCCTGGTCGACCAGCTCGGCCTCTTCACGTTCGAGACGTTCGCCGCGGCGCGCGAGGCGATCATCGCCGAGCAGGCCGAGCAGCTCCTCGAGCTCTCGACGCCCGTCGTGAAGCTCTGGGAGGGCATCGTCGCGGTGCCGCTCGTCGGCACGCTCGACTCGGCGCGCACGCAGGTCGTCATGGAGAAGCTGCTCAACACGCTCGTCGACACGGGCAGCGAGCACGCGATCATCGACATCACGGGTGTCCCCGCGGTGGACACCCAGGTCGCGCAGCACCTGCTCAAGACGGTCGTCGCCGCACGCCTCATGGGCGCCGAGTGCACGATCAGCGGCATCCGCCCGCAGATCGCTCAGACGATCGTCGCGCTCGGCATCGAGTTCGGCGACATCCGCACGCGCGCGAGCCTCGCGGACGCGCTCGTGGACGCGCTGCGCGCGGGCCGCGACACCCGGCGGACCGGGCTCCCGGCATGACCGACGCCGTCCCCATCCTCAAGATCGGCTCCACGCTCCTCGTCTCGATCCAGGTCGATCTCCAGGACGACACCGCCCTGCGACTCCAGGAGGACCTCGCCCAGCGGATCACGGACACCGGAGCGCGGGGCGTGATCATCGACATCTCCGGGCTGGAGATCGTCGACTCCTTCATCGGGCGCATGCTCGCGTCCGTCGCGGGCATCTCCCACGTGCTCGACGCGACGACCGTCGTCGTCGGGATGCGCCCCGCCGTCGCGATCACCATGGTCGAGCTCGGGCTGTCGCTCGGCGACGTCCGCACGGCTCTCGACGTCGAGCGCGGCCTCGCGCTCCTCGCGCCCGAGGAGCGGTCCGCCGAGGACGTGCTCCTCGCCGCCGCCGAGCGCGAGGAGAGATGACGACGACGACCCCGCCGGCCGCGACGGCCGAGCGCGTGCCCGTGCGCACCGACTCCGACGTCGTCCGGGTCCGCCAGCTCGTCCGCACGCTCGCGCAGCAGGCACGCCTGTCGCTCGTCGACCAGACCAAGCTCGTCACCGCGGCCAGCGAGCTCGCGCGCAACACGCTCGTCTACGGCGGGGGCGGCGAGGCCGAGGTCCAGCTCGTCACCGAGGGTGCGCGGACCGGCGTGCGCGCCGTCTTCTCGGACGAAGGCCCGGGCATCCCGGACCTCGACCTCGCGCTCACGGACGGCTGGACCAGCGGGAGCGGGCTCGGCCTGGGTCTGTCGGGCTCGCGCCGGCTCGTCCAGCACTTCGCGATCGACACGGCACCGGGCGCGGGCACCCGCGTCGAGATCGCGACCTGGTCCCGATGATCCCGGCCCCCGACCGTCCCGACGAGCGCCGCAGCGTCGTCGAGGACGGCACCTGGTACACCGTCGACCACCCGTCGGCGGTCGGGAGCGTGCGCCGCGGCGCGAGCACCGTGGCCCGGAGCCTCGGCCTCGACGACGACCGCGCGGCCGAGATCGGGCTCGTGGTCTCGGAGCTCGCGACCAACCAGTGCCGCCACGCCGGGTCCGGCTCGATGCTGGTCCGCGTGCGACGCACCGGCGACGACACCGCGCTCGAGGTGCTCGCGGTCGACTCCGGCCCGGGCATGCGGGACATCGGCGCCGCCATGCGCGACGGCGTCTCGAGCCGCGGCACGCTCGGCATCGGCCTGGGCACGCTGCCGCGGCTCGCGTCGTCGTGGGACGCGTGGACGTCACCGGGCCGCGGGACGGTCATCGCGGCGACGTTCGCCGCGCACGGGGCGGTGGTGGGGCTCGCCGAGCCCACGGGCGTCACGCGGCCGATGACGGGCCAGTCGGTGTGCGGGGACGCGCTCGCGGTGCGCCACGACGACGGCGTCCCCAGCCTCCTCGTCGCCGACGGCCTGGGGCACGGCCCGCTCGCCGCCGCGGCGTCGGGCGCCGCCGTGCGGGCGTTCCTCGACGCGCCGGCCGGGTCGGCCGTCGCCCTCCTCGAGCGCGTGCACGCGGCGCTCGGCGGCACGCGCGGCGCCGCCGTCGCCGTCGCCCAGGCAGCCGGGGGCGGTGTGCTGCGGTACGCGGGCCTGGGCAACATCGCCGGGGCCGTCCACGGCGACCGGGCGCGCGGGCTCGTGAGCTATCCCGGCATCGCCGGCACCCGAGGACGCCCGCTGCGCGAGACCACCTACCCGGTCGAGGCCGGGGACGTCGTCGTGCTGCACAGCGACGGGCTGACCGCCCGGTGGTCGCTCGCCGACTACCCGGGGCTCGCGACCCGCTCGCCGCTCGTCGTCGCGGGCGTCGTCCTGCGCGACCACGCGGTGCGCCGGGACGACTCGTGCGTGGCGGTGCTCCCGATCGGCCGGGAGGCGGCATGAGCACGACGCTGCTCGTCACCCAGCTCCGCTCCGACTCCGACGTCATCGCGCTGCGCCGGGCAGGCCGGGAGATCTGCCACCGGCTCGGGCTCGACACCCAGGACCAGGTGCGCGTCGCGACCGCGCTGTCCGAGATCGGCCGGTCCGCCGTCGCCTCCGGCACCGCGGACGTGGTCGTCGGGGTCCTGCCTGGTCTTCCCCAGGCGACGCTGCGCGCCGAGATCGTGGCCGGCACGCCGTTCCTCGTCGAGGGCGACTCGAGCGACGGCGGCATCCCCGCGGCGCGCCGGCTCGTCCGTGGCCTCGAGGTCGACCCGACCGGGACGCGCGTCCTGCTCACCAAGTCGCTCCCCGCGACCGCGCGGACCGACGAGGCGACGCTCGCGGCCGTGCGGCGGTCCACCGCGGCCGCGCACGTGGCCGACGCGGTCGACGAGCTGCGCGTCCAGAACGCGGAGCTGGTCCGCACCCTCGACGAGCTCACCCGCCAGCAGGAGGAGCAGCGGCGCCTCAACGTGGAGCTGGAGGAGACGAACCGGGGCGTCCTCGCGATGTACGACCAGCTCTCCTCGGAGCTCGAGGAGACCAACACCGGCGTCGTCGCGCTCTACGCCGAGCTCGACGAGCGCGGTCGCGAGCTCGCCGCCGCGAACGAGGCGAAGACGCGCTTCCTGCGCAACGTGAGCCACGAGCTCCGCTCGCCCGTGAACTCGATCCTCGGGCTGACCTCGCTGCTCGTCGACTCCCACCTCGACGGCGAGCAGACCCAGCAGGTGGGGTTCCTCCGGGAGAGCGCGGCGACGCTCCTCACCCTCGTCGACGAGCTGCTCGACCTCGCGCGCGCCGAGGCCGGGCACGAGGACGTCGCGCCCAGCCGGGTGGACGTGGCGGAGCTGCTCGACGAGCTGCGCGGGACGACTCTTCCCGTGGTGCGCCCCGGCGTCGCGCTGCGGACCGTCGCCGCAACCGGCCTCGTGCTCGTCACCGACCGCCGGCTGCTGTCCCGCGTGCTGCGCAACCTGCTCACGAACGCCGTGAAGTTCACGGACCACGGTGAGGTCGTGCTCCGTGCCGAGGCCGACGGGGAGGTCGTGCGGTTCGACGTCCACGACACCGGTCTCGGCATCCCCGCGGACCAGCTCGACGCCGTGTTCGAGGAGTTCGTCCAGGTCCCCAACCGCCTCCAGCCGACCGTGCGGGGCACGGGCCTCGGGCTGCCGTACGCGCGCCGGACCTCCGAGGCGCTCGGGGGGACGCTCGTCGCGACGTCGCGCCCCGGGGAGGGGAGCGTGTTCACGCTCCGGCTCCCGTCGCTGTCCGTCGACGACGCGGTCCCGCAGGACGCGCGGCCCGAGCCCGACGAGGCGGACGGCGGCCTCGGGCACGTGCTCGTCGTCGACGACGACCGGGCCTACGCCTCGGTCGTCTCCTCGATGCTCCGCGACGACGCGGCGCGGGTCAGCGTCGCGCACGACGCGTCGCACGCCCTGGCGCTCCTGCACGACGGCGCGGCCGACGTCGCGCTCCTCGACGTGTGCCTCCCGGGGACGGACGGGCTGGCCCTCCGGTCGACGATCCAGAGCCTCTACCCCGCGACGGCGACGGTGCTCATGTCGAGCGCGCCTGCCCCCGCGGGGATCGGTGACGCACCGTTCCTCGCGAAGTCGGGCATCGACCGTGACCGCCTCGTCGCGACCCTGCGCCGGGAGGTGAGCGCCCGATGAGCGCCGAACGCACCGTGCTGGTGGTCGACGACACGCACGCGCACCGCTACGTCATGGCGAGCTGGCTCCGCCGCGCCGGGTTCGACGTCGTCGAGGCCGCGACGGGGAGCGAGGCGCTGGCCCAGGCGGCGGCGCACGTCGACGCGGTCGTCCTCGACGTCAACCTCCCGGACATCCCGGGCCGCGAGGTGTGCAGCCGGCTCAAGGCGGACCCGGCGACGGCCCACGTGCCGGTCCTGCACGTGTCCGCGACCGACGTCGACGCCGCGGCGCGCACCGCCGGCCTCGAGGGCGGGGCGGACGCCTACCTGCCGGAGCCGCTCGACCGCGACGAGTTCCTGGCGACCATCAGCGCCCTGTGCCGACGCGTGGACGCGCAGCGCGGCGCGGGCCGCACGGCGCGGCGGCTCGAGGCGCTCACGGACGCGCTCGTCCCGCTCCACGAGGCCCGGTCGCCGGAGGCCGTCGCCGACCACGCGGCGCGCGGCGCGTGCGCGGTCCTCGGCCGTGCGGTCGTCTCGATGGTCGTCGCCGAGGCCGGCGTCGTGCTGCGCTCCGTGTGCACGACGGAGGGCGCCGCGCTCGTCCGTGGTCGGGGGCCGACGGCGGTCCTGCCGCCGACGGGCGCGACGTCCGCCCTGTTCGGGCCGGACGAGGTGCCCTCTCCGTGGCGGCCGCTCCTGGCCGAGGCGGGGGTCGGTCGCTCGTCGTGGTTCACCTTCTGGCTCGTCGACGGCACCGGGGCGCTCGTCGGCGGGCTCGGTATCGAGGTCGGTGACGAGCCGCTCGCCGACGAGGAGCTCGAGGCCGCCGGTCGCTTCGCCGAGGCGGTGACGGTCGCCCTCGCGAACCTGCGGACGTTCACCGAGGAGCACCGCATCGCCCTCGCGCTCCAGAGCGCGTTCCTGCCGGCCGGCCTCCGCGTGCGGGGCGGGGTGGAGGTGGCGGCGCGGTACGAGGCGTCGGACGCGCGCCTCGACGTCGGCGGCGACTTCTACGACGCCTTCGACCTTCCTGACGGGCGCGTCGCCGTGGTCATCGGCGACGTGCAGGGTCACTCGCTGCGCGCCGCGACCGTGATGGCCGAGGTGCGCATGACGCTCCGCGCGTACCTGCGCGAGGGGCACGAGGCCGCCACGGCGCTCGACCTGCTGAACGCGGCGCTGCGCGACGACCACCCCGAGTTCGCCACGGTGTGCGTGTGCGTGCTCGACCCGGCCTCCGGTGCGCTGGAGCTCACCGACGCCGGGCACCTGCCCGCGTTCCTCGTCCGTGGCGACGGCAGCGTCGACCGGGCGAAGTCCGGTTCGCGGCTCCTCGGGGTGGCCAGCCCCGACGACCGCCCGGCCCACCACGACGTCCTGCGGCCGGGCGACCTCCTGGTGCTCGTGACCGACGGGCTCGTCGAGCGCCGCGGCGGGTCGCTCGTCGATGCCCTCGACCGGTTGGCGCGGGTCGCCTCCGAGAACGCGGGCGTCGCCCCCGCCGTCCTGTGCGACCGCCTCGTCGCCGCGTTCGACGACCCCGGCCGCGAGGACGACGTCGCCGTGGTGGCGGTCGCGCGTCAGGCGTCGCCGGACGGCACCTTGTCCGCGACGTCGTCGTAGGTGACCTCCGCCGGCGGCTCGGCCGGCGCGTAGACCAGGCGCACGACGCCGGTCGGGTAGGTCTCCGACCGCAGGAGCGTGAGCGGGTAGTACGGCTCGCCCTCGTCGAAGAGCCGCTCGCCCGTGCGCGCCGCGACGGGGTGGACGAGCAGCCGCAGCTCGTCGAGCAGCCCGGCGGCAAGGAGCTGGCGGACGACCGAGATCGACCCCGCGACGAGCACCTTGCCCAGGCCCGGTTCCTCCTTGAGCGCGCGCACGGCCTCGACGAGGTCGCCGTCGACCCGCTCGACGTGCCGCCAGCCGAGCTCCTGGTCGCCGCGCGTCGCGACGATCTTGCGCATGTCGCCGAGGCGCGCCGCGAACGACGCGTCCTCGCCCCCCGCCGTCTCCCGCTCGGGCCATGCGCCGGCGAAGCTGTCGTACGTGACCCGCCCGAGGAGCAGCGCGTCGACGTCCTGGTAGTCCTCGTCGACGGCGGCCGCCATGTTGTCGTCGAAGTACGGGAAGTGCCACGCCGGGTCGATCTCGGCGATGCCGTCGAGCGAGAGGAACAGGGTGGACACGAGCGTCGCGGTCATGGTTGGCCTTCCGGTCGGGATGGTGGGTCGATGTCGGGATCGACGGTGGAGCGCGCCAGAACTCATCGGTCCAGAGCGGACGGCTCGGTACTGGCCACGGCGTCGAATCCGGTGGTAGGTTCAGGACCACGGCGCAGGTTTAGCGATAAACCTTACCGGTCGGCATCGGTGCGGATGCTCCCCGAGGGCCTGCGTCGCCCCGAGCCCGCCAACGAGGGCGGGCTCCCGACAGGAAGCAGACACCAGTGCGTCTCATCCTCGAGCACGCTGCACCCCATCCGCCGCGAGCGCGCACCACCCGCACGACCGCACCTCCCGGGCACCGCGGCCGACGCCGTCGCCCAGCACCCCGACACCTCGCCCGTGCGCTCGCCGCGCTGACGACGAGCGCGCTCGTCGCGACGCTGGTCGGCGCCGTCGTCGCGCCCGCGAGCGCCGCGACCACCCGCTACGAGGCGGAGGCGGCGACGCTGTCCGGCGGAGCGGTCGTGTCGACCGAGCACGCGGGGTACACCGGCAACGGCTTCGTCGGCGGGTACACCGACGGCAACAAGGGAGCCGCCGCGACCGCGTTCGCCGTCACGGCGAGCGCCGCGGGGACCCACACGCTCACGCTGCGCTACGCCAACGGCACGACCGCGCCGAAGACCCTGAGCCTCGTCCTCGACGGGGGTGCCCCGCACCAGGTGACGCTCCCCGCGACCGCGGGCTGGGGCGCCTGGGGCACGGTCTCGACGAGCGTCGAGCTGACCGCCGGGAGCCATTCCGTCGCGTACCGGTTCGCCTCGTCCGACTCGGGCAACGTCAACCTCGACCACCTCGACGTGACGCCGGCCTCGCCCGGCTCCGGGCCCGGGACGGGGCCGCTGTTCGAGGCGGAGCAGGCGGCGCTCGCGGGCGGCGCGGTCGTGTCCACCGAGCACGCCGGGTACACCGGGAGCGGGTTCGTCGGCGGCTTCACCGACGCGAACCGGGGCTCGGCGACGGTGACGTTCGCCGTCGCGACGCCGTCCGCCGGTTCGTACGACCTCGCCCTGGGCTACGCGAACGGCACCGGCTCGCCGCGCACGTTCTCCGTGCGGGTCGACGGCGGGGCGACGCAGCAGGTCACGCTCGCCCCGACGTCGGGCTGGGCGACGTGGGGCACCGTCACCACGCGCGTGACCCTCGCCGCCGGGAACCACACGATCTCGTACTCCTACGGCACCGCCGACAACGGCAACGCCAACCTCGACAGCCTGACCGTGACGGCGGCGGAGACGGACCCCGAGGAACCGGAGCCGCCCGCCGGCGGACCGGGAGAGGCGGAGTCCGCCTACCTCGCGGGCGGCGCGACGTCGTCGACCGCGATCGCGGGCTACGCCGGCACGGGGTACGCGACCGGTTTCACGGCCACCGGCGCGCGCGTCGTCCGGACGCTCGCCGCGGCGTCGGCCGGCGCGCAGACGCTCACCGTCCGCTTCGCGAACACCTCGGGGTCCGCGCGGACGCTCGGGCTCGTCGTGAACGGCCGGTCCGAGGGGACGATCGCCCTGTCGTCCGGTTCCGGGTGGCGCACGGCGAACGCCCAGGTCCCGCTGCGCGCGGGCGTCAACACCGTCGCCCTCCGCGCGACGACGTCGGGCGCGGACGTCGCGGTCGACAGCCTCGTCACGACCGGCGAGACCGCGCTCGCGGCACGCGGCGCCACGACCCCGTACACCCAGTACGAGGCCGAGGCAGGCTCGTCGAACGGCACCGCGCTCGCGGCGTCGCGCACCTACGGGACCGTCCAGGCGGAGTCGAGCGGGCGCCGCGCGGTGCGGCTCGACGCGACGGGCGAGCACATCAGCATCACCCTGACGAAGCCCGCGAGCGGGCTCGTGCTGCGCTACTCCCTCCCCGACGCCCCGGCGGGCGGCGGGCTCACGTCGCCGCTCGGCGTCTACGCGAACGGCAGCAAGGTCACCGACGCGACGCTCACCTCGAAGCACGCGTGGGTGTACGGCGAGTACCCGTTCCACGACGACCCCTCGCTCGGCAGCCCGCACCGCTACTACGACGAGCTGCGCGTCCCGATCGGCGACCGCCCGGCCGGCACGGTGATCATGCTGCGCAAGGACACGGCGACGGTCCCGTACATCGACGTCGACCTCGTCGAGGCGGAGGTCGTCCCCGCGGCGCTCACGGCGCCCGCGGGCGCGGTGTCGATCACGTCGCACGGCGCGACGTCGGGCGGCGGCGACGACACCGCCGCGATCCGGGCCGCCGTCGTCGCGGCGAAGAGCGCCGGGGTCCCCGTGTGGATCCCGGCGGGGACGTTCCACGTGAACGACGCCGTCCAGGTCCAGGGCGTCACCGTGCTCGGCGCCGGTCCGTGGCACTCGGTGCTCCAGGGCACCGGCTCGAAGGGTGGCTTCTACGGCACGGGCGGCGGCGTCACCATCGCCGACCTCGCGATCTTCGGGGACGCGACCGTCCGGGACGACGCGAACTCGCAGGCCGCGATCGAGGGCGACTTCGCGAACGACACGCTGATCCAGAACGTCTGGGTCCAGCACACCAAGGTCGCGCTGTGGGTGCGGCCGGGGTCGAAGGACGTGCTCGCCGTCGGGCTGCGCGTGCGCGACACCTACGCGGACGGCGTGAACTTCCGCACCAACGTGTCGAACTCGCGCGTCGTGCAGTCCACGTTCCGCAACACCGGCGACGACAGCCTGGCCATGTGGTCCGACGGCGGCCCGGTGACGAACTGCGTGTTCGCGTTCAACACCGTGCAGGCCCCGGCGCTCGCCAACGGCCTCGCGGTGTACGGCGGGACGGGCAATCGGGTCGAGGACAACGTCGTGGCGGACACGGTGAACGCCGCCGCCGGCATCGCGATCAGCACGCGCTTCGGGGTGCCGTTCAGCGGGACGACCACGGTCCAGCGCAACACGCTCGTCCGGACCGGGAGCCGTGAGCCCAACTGGCCCGCCGAGCTCGGCGCGCTGTGGATCTATGCGGACGTGCACGCGATCGACGCCCCGATCGTCGTCCGGGACGTCGAGATCGTCGACAGCACCTACGCGGGCGTCCTCATGTCGTGGCAGAAGTCGATCCAGCAGGTCAGCCTCGACCGCGTGAGCATCACCGGGTCGGGGACGTACGGCATCGAGATCCACGCGACGGGCAGCGCGTCGTTCGCGAACACCACGGTGTCGGGTTCGGGTTCCGGCGGCTTGCTCAACGACATGGGCTTCACGCTCGACCGAGGGAGCGGCAACTCAGGCTTCTGACCCGACCCGCGATGCGCGCGCGCTCGACCACGACACGGCGCGCGGTCGAGCACGACATGGCGGTCGTTATCCGTGCGATAACGACCGCCATGTCGTGTTCGGCGGGTTGCCGGGCGGCGGGTCAGCGGCGCAGGGTCAGCGCGAGGGTCGCGCCGACCGCGAGGTGCTCGACGGCGAGGAGCGCCACCGCCCCGGGGGTCACCGCTCCGAGGGGGCCGAGGAGGGAGACGAGCAGCACGACGGCGCACGTCACGAGCCAGGCGCGCTCGCCCCGGCGGGGGCGACGGGCTGACAGCCGGCCGAGCAGGACGCGCACGCCCCACGCGGCGTACCCGACGACGAGCGCCGTGACGACCGCGGCCACGACGCCGACGGTCTGGGTCCCGGTCGCGGTACGTACCTCCGGATCGACGCCGAGCGCCGTCCCGACGAGCAGCACCACGGCGGCGACCACCGCCGCGACGAGCGGGACGGACCAGCGCGGGATGCGCCGTCGGGCCGGGACGACCTCGGTCCCGGGCCGCGCGCCCGGGGCGGCGGACTCCGACGAGGCGGGGTGGCGGGGGACGTTCGAGGTTCCGTGCGAAGCGCTGTCGGAGGTGCCGTTCGAGGTGGTCGGCGTCGTGGGCATGGGACTTCTCCTTCGTCACGCGACGAGGGCCGCGTGCTCACGCGGCCGGGGCCGCGGCCGGCGGGGTGCCGGCGTCCCCCACGCTCGCGCTGGCGCGGCCTCGGCCGCACCGGCCGGACGTCGACGCCCGTCCCGACCGCCGTCGGTCCCCGACCCTCCCGGCGGACCGCGACCCCCGACCTTGGTCGGTGGTCGCCCGCCACGGCGCCCCCTAGCGTCCGGAGCATGACCGCACCGACCGACTGCCCTCCGCTCGCCGGACGCCCCGTCCTCGCGACGGCCGCCGCCCGCCGTGACGGGAACCGCCCGCTCGTCCCCTGGTGGACGTTCGCCGTCGCGTGGCTCGCCGTCGCCGCGCTCACCGTGCTCGCGACGGCCGGGATCGTCGACCAGGACGACGCCGGCGCGCAGCCCGCGATCGACGTCACCGTCGCGGTGCTGGCCCTCGCGGCCCTCCCCCTCCTGTGGTCGCGGTCCCCGCGTAACGCCCCCGTGCTCGGCGCCCTGGTGCTCGCGTCGCTCTCCGCGTACTCCGGCGCGGCGACCCCCGCCTCGACCGTCGCGACCCTCCAGGTCGCGCGCTGGTACCCGGCGCGCACGGCGGTCCCGGTCGCAGTCGCCGGGTTCGTCGGCCACGCCGTGCAGGCGCTGTGGCGGCCGCAGGCGCTGCCGCTCGGCTGGTGGCTCCTGTGCGACCTCGCGGTGCACGCCGCCCTGCTCGGCTGGGGCATGTACTGGCAGGCGCGGGCCCAGCTGATGTGGTCCCTGCGCGACCGCGCCCGGCGCGCCGAGCGCGAGCAGGAGCGCCGCGTCGTCGAGGCACGGGTCGCGGAGCGCACGCGGATCGCCCGCGAGATGCACGACACCCTCGCCCATCGGCTCTCGCTCCTCGCCGCGACGGCCGGCGCGCTCGAGTACCGCCCCGACGCCGACCCGGCGCAGCTCGCTCGCGCCGCGGGCCTGGTCCGGGCCGGGGTGAGCGCCGCGCTCGGCGACCTGCGCGACGTCGTCCGGGTGCTGCGCGCCGACCCCGAGGACGTCGAGGGCGCCCTCGCACCCCAGCCCACGCTCGACGACGTCGACCGCCTCGTCGCCGAGGCGCGCGAGGCGGGCGGCGACGTCGCCTACGAGCGGTCGGGCTCGGCGGACGTGCCACGGACCGTCGAGGTCGCGGCCTTCCGCGTCGCGCAGGAGGGGCTGACGAACGCCCGCCGGCACGCGCCCGGCAGCCCCGTCGTCCTGCGCGTCGCGGCACGGGCGGGCGAGGTGCGCGTCACGGTGTCCGACGCCGGTCCGCGCCTCGTCGCGGTCGGCGGCGCCGTCGGCGGGGCCGTCGCCGAGGGGACGGGCACCGGGCTCGTCGGGCTGCGCGAGCGCGTCGCCCTGCTCGGCGGGACCCTCGACGCCGGGGCGCGGGACGACGGGTTCGTCCTCGATGTCCGGCTACCGTGGGACGCGTGAGCGACCAGGGTGGGCGCGGGGACGGGCCGCGTGCGAGCGATCGGCACGACGACGGAGCGGTCCCGCGGGACGCGCCGCGGACCCGGCTCGTGATCGTCGACGACGACGCGCTCGTCCGCGCGGGGCTGCGGCTCATGCTCGACGGCGCCCACGGCATCGAGGTGGTCGGCGAGGCCGCGGACGGGTCCGAGGTCGCGACCGTTCTCGACGCGCACCCGACCGACGTCGTGCTCATGGACCTGCGCATGCCGCGGGTCGACGGGATCGAGGCCACGCGACGGGTCCGGTCACGGGCGGGCGCACCCGCCGTCGTCGTGCTCACGACGTTCGACAGCGACGAGGAGGTCGTCGGGGCCCTGCACGCCGGGGCGGCCGGCTACCTGCTCAAGGACATGCCGCCCGAGAGGATCGTGGCGGCGGTCCGCGCGGCGGCCGCGGGCGAGCCGGTGCTGTCTCCGGAGATCGCGCGGCGCCTCATGACGTCGGTCGCGGACGCGGGCGGCGAGCGCGACCGCGCCCGGGCGGCGCTCGGCACGCTCACCGGCCGGGAGCGGGACGTCGCCGTCGAGCTGGGCCGCGGCGCGGCGAACGCGGAGATCGCGGCAGCCCTGTTCCTCAGCGTCCCGACGGTCAAGGCCCACGTGTCGAACGTGCTGCTCAAGCTCGGCCTGGAGAACCGGACGCAGGTCGCGCTGCTCGTCCACGCCGCCGGCCTGGACTGACCGTCAGTCGCCGGGCCACTCCCCGGTCCAGCGCTCGAACGCCCGCGCGCCGCCGCGGTCGATCAGCGCCTTCACCGCGGCGAAGATCGCGCCCTGGATCAGCGACGCGACGAGGATCTCGCGCAGCGAGTACTCGGACTCGAGCGGCTTGGGCGCGTCCGAGCGGTGCCCGGGGGTGACGCGCTTGTACACCTGCTTGAACACCTGGCCCGCGACCAGCCCGCCCACGATCGAGCTGGCGAGCCCCACGGGGCGGTAGAGGATCTTCGCGGCCTTGCCGCCGGTCTTCTCCGGGGGATGCGTCCCCGCCGTCACGTCGTCGCTCATCACACGACGCTAGGACGGCTGCGGCTCTCTCGCCCGTCGCACGACCCGCGAGCACCGTCTGTGAGCGCCGTCTGCGGCCGTCAGGCCGGGACGACGGCGCACCCCGCCGGGTCGACCACGACCCGCACGCGGCCGCCCGGCGCCGGACCTGCCGCGTCGTCACCTGCCGCACCGGCCGCGAGCGCCACGAGCCGGGCGGACGCGCCGCCGCCGGTCCCGGGGAGGTCGACGTCCACCGTGACCTCGACCGCGCCACGGCGGAACACGCTACCGACGACCGTCGCGTCCCACGTGCCGTCCGCCGAGGCGTCCCCGGTCGCCGGGGCGAGGCGCAGCCCGCGCGGGCCGATCGCGAGCACGCTCGCGGCACCACGCGGGACGAACGCCTGGTACCCGAGGAACTCGGCGACCCGGCGCGAGGTCGGCGCACGCCACAGGTCCTCCGGCGGCGCGACCTGGAGGAGCCGGCCGGCGTCCATGACGGCGACGCGGTCGGCGACCGTGAACGCCTCGTCGTGGTCGTGGGTGACGAAGACGGCCGTCGTCCCGGTGGCCCGCAGCGCCTCGCGCAGGTCGAGCGCGAGGCGCTCGCGCAGCCCGCGGTCGAGCGCGGACAGCGGCTCGTCGAGCAGGAGCAGCCGGGGCCGCGGCGCGAGCGACCGCGCGAGCGCGACGCGCTGGCGCTCTCCCCCGCTGAGCGTCGCGACCGCGCGCCGCTCGTACCCGGCGAGCCCGACGACGTCGAGCAGCTCGGCCACGCGAGCGTCACGCTCGGCGCGGGGCAGCCCCGCGATCCCGTAGGCGACGTTGCCCGCGACGTCGCGGTGCGGGAAGAGCTGGCCCTCCTGGAACATGAGCCCGAACCCACGGCGGTGCACGGGGACGCCCGCGAGGTCGCGCCCGTCCCAGGACACCGACCCCGAGGCGACGGGCTCGAGCCCCGCGACGGCGCGCAGCAGGCTCGACTTGCCGCAGCCGCTCGGCCCGAGCAGGGCGAGCACCTCGCCGGGCGCGACGTCGAGCGTGACGCCCGCGACCGCCGTCGTGCCGGGGTCCGTGCGCGCACCCCCGCCATAGCGCACGACGACGTCGCGCACCGCGATCCCGGCGTCCTCCCCGGGCACGGGGTCCGGTACCGCGTCGGGCGCGGCGTCGGGGCGCGACGGCTCCGGCGAGCCCGCGCGCGCCGGGGCGGGGTCGGTCTGCACCATCAGAACTCTCCTCCGGGTCGGTCGCCGCGCAACCGCTCGGCGAGCAGCATGACGGTCGCGGTGAGCAGCGCGAGCACGACGCTCGCCGCGAGCGCCATGCCGTAGTTCTCGGCCCCCGGGCGCCCGATGAGCCGGAAGATCACGACCGGCAGCGTGGCGCTGTCCGGACGGGCGAGGAACGACGTCGCGCCGAACTCTCCGAGCGAGACCGCGAACGCGAACCCGACGGCGAGGCCGAGCGAGCGGGCGGCGATCGGGCCGTCGACCGTGCGGAACACGCGCCCGGGCGCGGCGCCGAGCGTCGCGGCGGCCTCGCGCAGGCGCGGGTCGATCGCGCGCAGCGTCGGCAGGACCGTCCGCACGACGAGCGGGATCGCGACGACCGCCTGTGCGATCGGCACGAGCAGGGCGGACGTGCGCAGGTCGACGTCGAGGCCGAGCGGCCGGTCGAGCGTGAGGAGGAAGCCGAAGCCGACCGTCACGGCGGAGACCCCGAGCGGGAGCATGAAGACGGAGTCGAGCACCGAGATCGCCCGCCGTCCGCTGCGCGACCGCGGGCGCCGCGACACCACGAGCGCGACGAGCCCGCCGATCACGACGGCGAGCACGGTCGCGAGCGCCGCCGTCCGCAGCGAGTTGCCCGCCGCCTCCCACACGGTGACGGACAGCGCGTTGCGCCCGCCCGTGGTGCCGAGGTTCGCGTAGTTGTCGAGCCCCCAGCCGACGCCCGGGACGCGGAACGAGCGCACGACGAGCGTGCCGAGCGGCAGCCCGACGAGCACGACGACCACGGCCGCGGTGAGCGCCGCGGGCGCGAGGTCGCCCGTCGGGCGGCCGTCGCGCCACAGGCGCAGCGGGTGCGCGGACGACGCGGAGGACGACAGGTTCAGGGCGCGCTCGCGCCGGGCCCGCGTGCGGTTCGCGACCGTGAGCGCCGCCGCGACGACCACGAGCTGCACGACCGACAGCACCGCCGCGGTGCGCAGGTCGAGGAACTGCGTGGTCTGGATCCAGATCTCCGTCTCGATCGTCCCGTAGCGGATGCCGCCGAGCACGAGCACGACGCCGAACGCCGTCGCGCAGAACAGGAAGACGATCGACGCGGCGCTCGCGACGGCGGGCGTCAGCGCCGGGAGCGTCACGGTGCGGAACGCGCGCCACGGCGTCGCGCCGAGGGCGCGCGCCGCCTGCTCGGCGCGCGGGTCGAGGTGCTCCCAGAGCCCGCCGACCGTGCGCACCACGACCGAGTAGTTGAAGAACACGAGCGCGACGACGATCGCGGCGAACGTCTCGTCGAGCCGCAGGAACCCGAGCGGGCCGCCCTGCACGAGGAGCGACCGGAACGCGACGCCGACGACGACGGTCGGGAGCACGAACGGCACGGTGACGAGCGCGCGCACGACCCGCCGCCCGGGGAACCGGCACCGGTACAGCACGTAGGCGCCGGGCACGCCGAGCAGCAGCGAGAACGCCGTGCCGAGCACGGCCTGCCACAGCGTCAGCCCGAGGATGCGCCACGTCCGGGGCTGGGAGAAGACCTCCGCGAACCCGGACAGGTCCAGGCCGCCGTCGTCCCCGACGAACCCGCGCGCCACGAGCGTGATCACCGGCCACGCGAAGAACACCCCGAGGAACAGCAGCGGCACCGCCGCCGCGATCCCCCACAGCACCCCGCGGCCGACGCCACCCCGCCAGACCGCCCGGCCCCTCACCACGGCTCGACCTCGCGCGACCACGGCTCTACCTCGCGAGGGAGAGCCGTGGTCGCTCGGGGACCGGGCGTCAGTCGACGACCGTCGCCGTCCATGCCTTGATCCACTCGTCGCGGTGCGCCGACACGTCCTCGGGCGCGACCTCGAAGGGCTCGGCGGCGAGCGGGGCGAACTCGGCCCAGCCGTCGGGGAGCGCGACGGAGTCGTCCGCGGGGTACATGTACATCTGCCCCGGCACGTCGGCCTGGAACGCCTCGCTCACGAGGAAGTCGACGAGCTGCTGCGCGCCCTCGGGGTTCTTCGCGTTCGCGAGCACGCCCGCGTACTCGACCTGGCGGAAGCACGTGTCGAGCAGCGCGCCGGTCGTGGACGCGGAGCCGTCCTCGGTGAGCGTGAACGCGGGCGACGTCGAGTACGACAGCACGAGCGGGCGCGGCCCGGCGCCCTCGGAGCCGGAGAAGTCGACGTAGTAGGCGTCCGACCACCCGTCGACGACCTTCACGCCGTTGGCACGGAGCTCCGCCCAGTAGTCCTCCCAGCCGTCCTCGCCGAACGCGCCGACGGTCGCGAGGAGGAACGCGAGACCGGGCGACGACGTCGCCGGGTTGGTCACGACGAGCAGGTCCTCGTACTCCGGCTTCGCGAGGTCCTCGAGCGAGACGGGCTCCGGGATCCCGGCGTCGGCGAACCACGCGTGGTCGACGTTGACGCAGACGTCGCCGAGGTCGACCGCCGTGAGCTCGTCGCCGTCGCCGACGGCGTACGGGGCCGCCGAGTCGGACAGGCCCTCCGGCGTGTAGGGCGCGAGCACGCCCTCGTCGATCGCGCGGGACGCGAACGTGTTGTCGATCCCGAACACGACGTCGCCCAGCGGCGAGTCCTTCGTGAGGACCAGCTGGTTGACGAGCGCGCCGCCGTCGCCGGGGGCGACCTGCTCGACGGTGAGCCCGCTCTCCTCCTCGAACGCGGCGAGCACCTCGTCGCTCACGGCGAAGGAGTCGTGGGTCACGAGGGTGACGGTCCCGCCCGTGCCCGACGACGCGTCGTCGCCTCCCGCGGTGTCGCCGCCGCCGCACGCGGCGAGGGCGAGGAGGGCGAGGGTCGTCCCCGCGCCGGTGACGAGGGACCGGGCCCGGCGGGTGCGGGCGGTCGTGCGCTGCATGTGTCCTCCCAGGACGTTCAGGAGGGGTCCACCGACCCGCACGGCCCGTGCTCGCGCGAGCGCGGGAGACCGCACGAGCAGGTGATCGAGATTCCCGACTTCCTCCACCGGTGCTAACCGGATCAGGTTCGAGGGTCTGCGGTGGTCCGCACTCTCAGCTCCTCCAGGAGCTCCCCTGTCGTTCACGTCGAGCCTACACCGGGCCGCCCCTCGGGAATCCCCCTGAGAGAACCCTGAGAGCGGCCCCGCGGCGACCGGGGGAAGGGTCCGGGCCGGTCCCCGATGCCCGGGGGCGCGCCCCCGCGGGAGGGTCGTGACGACCGGCCCGGGATCCCCGGCCGACGACGCAGGAGGAGAAGGACCGATGAGCAGCAGACCTGGGACGACGGGTGCGACGACGACCGTCGCCGCGTCCGCGGAGCACGCCACGGGAGCCGCAGGAGCCTCGGGAACCACGCCGGAGCGTCCCGTGATCGCGACCGCGCGGGGCCTCGTGAAGACCTACGGGCGCGGCGAGGCCGCGGTCCGCGCCCTGGACGGCGTCGACGTCGACCTCGAGCGGGGACGCCTGACCGCGATCATGGGCCCGTCCGGGTCGGGCAAGTCGACCCTCATGCACTGCCTCGCCGGACTGGACTCGCCTACGGCGGGGACCGTCGTCGTGGACGGCGAGACCGTCTCGGCGATGAGCGAGCGGCACCTGACGCGGCTGCGGCGCACGCGCATCGGCTTCGTCTTCCAGTCGTTCAACCTCGTCCCGACGCTCACCGCGGAGGAGAACATCGTGCTGCCGCTCGCGATCGCGCGGCGGCCCGTGGACCGGGAGTGGTTCGAGCGCGTGGTCGACGCCGTCGGGCTGCGCCCGCGGCTCGGGCACCGCCCGGCGGAGCTCTCGGGCGGGCAGCAGCAGCGCGTCGCGTGCGCGCGGGCGCTCGTGTCCCGGCCGGCCGTCGTGTTCGCGGACGAGCCGACGGGCAACCTCGACTCGCGCGCCGCCGCGGAGGTGCTCGGCTTCCTGCGCGCCTCGGTGGACGACCTCGGCCAGTCCGTCGCCATGGTCACGCACGACCCGACGGCGGCGTCGTACGCGCACCGCGTCCTGTTCCTCGCCGACGGCCGCCTCATGACCGAGCTGCGCGACCCCACGCCGCAGGCCGTCCTCGACACGCTCGGTGCTCTCACACCCGCGGCGCCCGCGGGCGCGCACGCCGCCCCGGCCGTGCCCGCACCGGCGGCCGTCCGATGATGGGCCGGATCGCGCTGCGCGGCGTGCGCGCGCACGGCGCGCAGCTCGTGCTGTCCGTCCTTGCGGTGACGATCGGCGTCGCGTTCGTCACCGGCACGTTCGCGCTGCGCGCGATGCTCGCGTCGACGTTCGACGGCATCGTCGCGTCGTCGATCCAGGCCGACGCGTACGTGCGCGGCGGGACCGCCGCCGGGTCCGCGCTCGAGTCGTCGTCCGCGCAGCTCGGCGGGGCCCGCAGCCTCGTCCCGGCGGACCTGGCCGGCACGCTCGACGCGCGCGACGACGTCGACCTCGCGCTCGCGGAGGTGAGCGGCCCGGCCGTCCTCGTGGGCGCCGACGGCACCGCCGTGCTCAGCACGCAGGCGCCGAGCATGGCCGTCGGCTACGACCCCCGCGACCCCGGGCCGCGCGTCGTGGAGGGCCGCGCACCGGAGGGCGCCGACGAGGTCGCGCTCGAGTCCGCGACGCTCGAGGCGTCGGGGCTCGCCGTGGGCGACACGACCGACGTCGTGCTCGGCGACGAGGTGCGGCCCGTGCGGGTCGTCGGCGAGCTCTCGCTGTCCGCGCCCATGGCGGGCGCGACCATCGTCCTGCTCGACGCCGAGACGGCCGCCGCCACGTACGCGCCGGACGGCGTCGTGCCGTCGATCGCCCTGTACGCCGCCGACGGCGTCTCCCCCGAGGCGCTGCGCGACGCCGTGGCGACGGCGCTCCCCGACGGTGCCGAGGCCGTGACGGGTGGCGACCTGCGCGACGAGACGAGCAGCGCCATCGCCGACCAGCTCGGCTTCGTCTCGACGTTCCTGCTCGTGTTCGCCGCGCTCGCCCTGTTCGTCGGCACGTTCATCATCACCAACACGTTCGCGATGCACGTGCGCCGCCGCACACGCGAGCTCGCGCTGCTGCGCGCCGTCGGGGCGTCGCCGGCCCAGGTGTTCGCGTCCGTGCTGGGGCAGGCCGCGGTCGTGGGGGTCGTCGGTGCGGTGCTGGGCGTCGCCGCCGGGTTCGGGCTCGCCGAGCTCGCCCGGGCCGGGCTCGGCGCGGTGGGCATGGAGCTCGCCGGGTCGCTGCCCGTGACGACCGCCGGGATCGTGGTCCCCCTCGTCGTCGGGGTCGTGGTGTCCGTCGTCGCGGCGGCCCTGCCCGCGCGGCACGCGGCGCTCGTCCGGCCCGTCGAGGCCATGCGGGCCGACGTCGTGCGTCCCGCCGGTCCAGGGGTCGCCCGGGTGGTCACGGGGACGCTGACCCTGCTCGCCGGCACCGGGCTCGTGGTGGGCGCTGCGGCGGTCGGCAGCGGCGGGGCGCCGCTCCTCGGCCTCGGCGCGGTCGGGGTGATCGCGGGCGTGCTGCTGCTCTCCCCGCTCGCGGTCGGCCCCGTGCTGGGCGTCCTCGCCGCGCCGTTCGTCGCGCTGGTCCGGCCCCTCGGCGGCCTCGCGCGCGGCAACGTCACGCGCCAGCCGCGGCGCGCGGCCGCGACCGCGGGTGCGCTCGTCGTCGGCATGGCGCTCGTGTCGACGACGTCGGTCCTCGCGCTCTCGGCACGCGAGTCCGTGACCGGCATCGTCGACGAGGAGACGGCCGCGGACCTCGTCGTCCGGTCCGCGACCCCGTACCTCCCGGAGGGCGTCGCGGCCGACGTCCGCGCCGTGCCCGGCGTCGCGTCCGCCGACCTCACGACGTACGGGCAGGTCGCCGTCGACGACGAGCCACAGCTCGTCGTCGGGTTCCCCGCCGAGGGCTTCGGCCGCTCGGTCCGCACGACGGCGGTCGAGGGCGACCTCGGCGCGTACGCCCGCGGGGAGGCGGCCGTCATGGAGGACGCGCTCGACGAGCACGGCTGGGCGCTCGGCGACGTCGTGACGATCGTCGACCCCACCCGGCCCGACCTCCCGACGCAGGACGTCCGCATCGGCGCGGTGATCGACTCCCACGCGTTCTCCGTCGACATGCTCCTGCCGCCGGACGTCGCCTCCGCCGTCGGCGCGACGACACCCGAGATGCTGTTCCTCGACATCGAACCGGGCGCCGACCTCGCAGCCGTGCGGAGCGCCGTGACAGACGCCGTCGCGCCCTACGTCGTCGCGAGCGTGCTCGACGCCGACGAGTTCGCCGGGGAGGTCGCGTCGCAGGTCGAGTCGATCCTCGCGATCGTCTACGCGCTGCTCGGACTGTCCGTGCTCGTCGCCGTCCTCGGGATCGTCAACACGCTGGCCCTGTCGGTCGTCGAACGGACGCGCGAGATCGGGCTCCTTCGCGCCGTCGGGCTGGGGCGTGCCCAGCTCGCCACGACGATCGCCATCGAGTCGGTGCTCGTCGCGGTGTTCGGGACGGCGGTCGGGCTGGTCGTGGGGACGGGCCTGGCCGCTGCGCTCCCGTCCGTCCTCGCGGACGAGGGCTTCACGACCCTCGCGGTGCCCTGGGCCCAGCTCGGCGCGATGCTCGCGCTCGCCGCCGTCGTCGGGGTCGTCGCGGCGGCCTGGCCCGCGACGCGCGCGGCCCGGCTGCGCGTGCTCGACGCGGTGAGCCAGGAGTGACGGATCCCCTCGCCCGCCCGATGCGCGCCGGGCGGGCGAGGGGTCGTCGGTTCGCACTACGGTGGGAGCACGCCCGCGCCGACCGGCGCCCCGACTCACGGAGGACCCTCGTGGCCGACACGAACGAGACCGAGCAGACCCTGGCCCTGAAGGTCGGGACCGTCGCCCTCACCTTCGCCGCGGGCTGGGCCGCGCAGAAGCTCGTCACGTTCGTCTGGGCGAAGGTCACCGGCCACGACGCCCCGAAGGACCTCGACGACGACGAGGTCGGCATCGTCTCCGCCGTCACGTTCGCCGCCGTCGCCGCCGGCGTCGGCGTCCTCGCGCGCCGGTTCGCCGGCAAGGAGGCCAAGCGGTTCGTCTCCCGCCTCGCGTCGCGCGCGTCGTAGCCCACCGCTCGAGCCCGGGTCGTTCCTCACGATCGTCACGACGAGGGGGGAACGACCCCGGGTTCGGGAGCGCACCGGTACCCTGGCGCGCGTGACGGCCCCACCGGCGACCCCTGAGAGCCCAGAGAGCGCGACGACGGTCCCCCAGGACCCGGTCCTGCGCTCGGGCGTGCGCGTCCTCGCCGACGCGGGCCGCCTGCTGGCCCGGCACTGGCCCGCGCTCGTCGCGATCGCCGTCCTCGCCGAGGTCGTCCACGAGCTCGCGCTGCGGGCCGCGCTCGCCGTCGCGCCGTCGTCCGGGGTGCTCGGCCTGCTCGTGCTGTGCTTCTCGCCGCTCGCGACCGTCGTCGGCATCGTGGTCATGCTGCACGTCCTGCGCCGCGAGCCGCGCACCGAGCGCGACCGGCTCGAGGTCCGGGCGCTGCTCGGCTCGATCGCGTCGGTCCTGGTCCCCTACCTCGTCATCTACGAGTTCTACGGCGGCCTGTCGTCCGACTGGCAGTCCTACATCGACTCCGCGGCGCTCGACCACGCGTTCGCGGCCGGTTCCGGGATCGAGACGGCGAGCCCGATCCCCGAGGGCTTCGGGCTCACCGTCGTGCTCGTCGTCGCGGGCGCGCTGCTCGCCCGGACGCTGCTCGAGCGCCTCGCCAAGCGCGTCGACCGCGGCGTCTCCGCGGCAGGCGGGGACACGCGGCGCAGCGCGCGCTCCGCCGCCGTCCGCATCGCGGCGGGGTACTGCGAGGTCGTGTGGATCGTCGTCGGCGCGTTCACCGTCACCGCCGTCGTCGGGCGGGTGCGCGAGTGGTGGACGTCGCGCGTGGTCGTCGTCGAGACCACCACGTGGTGGGACGGCGTCGTCGCGCGCGTCGACGTGCTCAAGCCGCTCGTCGACGCCCTGGGCCCGACGACGTCCCTCCTCCTCGCCGGCGTCGTCACCGGCCTCGTCGTGCCGCTCGCCTGGCTCACCCTCGGCACCATCGTCTACGGCGTCGAGGCGATCGACGTCGTCGACCCGGCGCACGCGACGCCGGGCGGCGCCGAGCCCGCGGGCCGTGCGACGCGCGTCGTCGACCGGTTCAACCGGACGCTCGGCGAGAGCGGCGCGCGCAAGGCGTGGGAGCTCATGCTGGACCCCGGCCGACGGTTCGGCGGCCTCGTGGGCGCCCTCGGCATGCTGTGGCGCAGCCGCTGGAGCGCCGTGCTGCTCTTCTGCGTCGCTTTCGCCCTCCTGACGCTCGGCGAGCAGGTCGTCTACACGGCAGCCCAGGCCATCGTCGGCCAGCCCGGGATCGTCGCCTGGCGCGCGCTGGTCGGCCCGCTCGAGATCGTCGCGACGGTGGTCGTGCAGGTGCTCACGACCGTGCTCCTCGCCGCCGCCGCGGACGCGCTCCTCGCGAGCCTCGGCCTGCCGTCGGCGCTGCGCACCCGGCGCCGTCAGGCCACGTCGGGGACAGGCAGCGACCAGTAGGCGGGGAGGAGCTCCGGCTCGACGAGACGCACCTCGGCGGGCACGGCGCCGTCGGGCGTGAGGAAGTACTGCGTGCTGCGGCTCGAGACGGCGCCCGTGCACACCGGCGCCTCGGGGAACGGCATGCCCGGCAGCGCCGACGCCCCCGCCGTGAACTCGCGCCCGGCGGCGTCGAGCAGCACGACCTCGCACGACGAGTACGTCTCCTCCTCGCTCGCCGGGGCGGCGGGCGCATCGGATCGCAGCGACACGTCGACGGCCCAGAGCGTGTAGCCCTCCGGGGCCTCGATGCGGTCCCCGTACCCGTCGTCCAGCCAGTCGACCTCCTCGAGCCCGGCGAGACGCGCCCGGACGTCGCCGACCTGCGCCCAGCTCTCGGCGTCCGCCGTGTGCGCGCGGTGCGGCTCCGACGCCCACCACCCCTGCACCGCGTCGGAACGCCAGGTGAGCGTGCCGAGCGCCGCGAGCGCTCCCGCCAGCACGACGAGCCACCAGCGGTTCGCGCGCCACCATCCCACGCTCGATGCCCCGCCCGACCTCCCGCCCGACCTCGCGCTCATCCGCCCCACCCCCCAGGAACGAGCGCGGGCGGCAACACCTCGACGACCGCGTCCGCCGCGGGCAGCTCGAGCCGGCCGAGGTCGATCTCGGCGACCGCCTGCGGACGGTCGATGTCCGCGTCGTCGTGCTCCGTGAGGACACGCAGCACGACGTCGCCCTCGAGCGCGCGTGCCGGCACCTCGACGACGACCGTCCCGGCCTCGGGGACGTCCGGGTCCACGAACGTGCTCGTCATCGAGCTGCTCACGCGGTGCGACGCCGCGTGGTCGCGTCCCTCGGCGTCGCGCAGCTCGAGCGCCTCGATGCCCGCCTCCGTCGTCGTGCCGGACACCGCGAGGTCGACGGCGACCCAGACGCCGTCGGTCGTCAGGGTGTCGAAACCGTCCTCGAGCACCGCGCCGGTGCGCACGTCGTCGACGCGCACCCGCAGCGGTCCGGCGGTGACGACGTCGCCCACGTCGCCGCGCGACGTCGTCGCCGTGAGCGTGGGCCACCACGCGTCGACGCGCGCCACGGCGGCCCCGACGCCCACGGCGAGGACGAGCAGGACGACGGTCACGACGACGTCCGCTCGACGCGGGCGCGCGGCCGCGGCGGGCCCGCCGGTCTCCGGGACAGGCTCGCCGGCGGTCGCGGTGGTGGTCGTCGTCTCCACGGTGGGCTCGGTCACCACGCCTCCTCGTCCTCGGGCGGGTCCACGATCTCCGGCGGGACGTCCCCGGGCGGGGCGTCCACGAGCACCACGGCACCCGTCTCGGCCCAGCGGCGCCCGCCGCCGACCGTCATGTCGCGGTAGCGGAACGCCGGGAGGGTGACGGTGAGCCGCGCGTCCGGGGCGGCGGACGTGGCGCCGGCCTCCGGAACCGTCACCGGCCACAGCAGCGCGACGTCCTCCGCCAGGCCCGGCTGCAGCACGGGGTAGACCGAGGCGTCGCGCACGAGCAGCGTCGGGTCCGGACGGTCCGGCTCCGCGTCGCCCGCCAGCGCCAGGCCGCCCGGCAGCTCGTCCGGGAGCGTCACCGCGGTGCGGTCCAGGCGGCGCGGCTCCCGGTCGGTGTCGAGCGCGCCCACGACCACGACCAGCCAGGCGTCGGCGCCGGAGTCCTCGAGCGCGGAGACCTGCACGGCGTCCGTCACGGACCACGACCGCACCTTCAGGTCGAACGGTCCCGTCGGGACGGGCTCCCCCGCGGCGGCGTGGGCGGGCCCCGCGTCGGCGGCGACGTGCTGCGCGAACCCGCCGGCCGCCGCCGTCCCGGCGACGAGGCCGAGCACGACCGCCAGGGCGATGCGGCGCGGCCACGTCCCGACGACCGCGCGGAGCAGCGGGACGCTGCGGGCAGCCCTCGGCGCGGTCGACGTCACGGCGCGCATCCTACGGGGCGGGCGACGCCGCCGTCAGGCCCCGCGGACGAGGAGGGTCGTGACCGGCCCCATGACGATCGCGTACATGAACGCGAAGAACAACGTGTGCAGCAGGACGAACAGCAGGGCGTCCCGGACGGCGCCGCGGGCGCGGAAGTGCCGCACGAGCTTGCGCACGAACTCCACCGGGTGGGCCAGGTCCCAGCTGTTGAAGCGCACGTACCGGCCCAGGTAGATGCCCACCGACACCAGGGCCAGGACGACGAGCACCGCGACCCACGACGCCGGCCGGTGGAACGGGTCGTCGTCGTTCGGGTACAGCACGAGGACGAACAGCGCCTGCGCGAGGAACACGTTGACCACCGTGTTCATGACGCCCGACATCGCGAGCGTGAGGACCGCGACGATGTCGTACCAGAGCGGGACGTCCTCCCCCTCCTGCCGGTGGCTGTAGTTGAGCTCGGTGACGAGGTACCCGGCGTTGGGCAGCAGGAGGAGCCAGACGAGGAACCCGGCGACCGCGACGGTGAGGATCACCCACGGCGGCGCGCCGCCCGCGATGAGCACGGCGTCCACGAGGACGACCAGGCCCAGCACCAGGACCGGGGCGATCGACAGCCCGATGTTGAGCAGCATCGGCCGGTACAGGCGCGTGCGGTACAGCGGGGCGCGCAGCACCACGAGGGCGAGCGCGTACACGTTGAGCAGGGCCACGCCCCCGAAGAGCCAGTCGAGCACGCCCCCACGGTACGGGGGGTTCGCCGCGCGGGGCGCGACGAGCGTCGTTAGCGTGGAGTCGCTCGACGCAACGACCTCCCGTGCCCGGCGACGGGCACCTCCCACCAGGAGTCGCCATGGCGCAGCAGGACGCGAGCGGGACCGTCGGTCCCACCCCGACGACGACGTCCCCGTCCACCTCCCCGACCCTCATGCTCGTCCTCGCGACGATCGGGTTCGCCGTGAACTTCTGGGCGTGGGCGCTCATCAGCCCGCTGGGCGCGGCGTACGGGCAGCTCTACGACCTCACGGACGTGCAGGTCTCCGTCCTCGTCGCCGTGCCGGTCGTGGTCGGGTCCCTCGGGCGCATCCCCGTGGGCGCGCTCACCGACCGCTACGGCGCGCGCGTCATGTTCCCGCTCGTCAGCGCGCTGACCATCCTTCCGGTCCTCTTCGTCGGGCTCGTCGCGGACAGCTTCGTCGCGCTGCTCGTCGGCGGGTTCTTCCTCGGCCTCGGCGGGACGGCCTTCGCTGTCGGCGTCCCGTTCGTCAACGCCTGGTACCCGCCCGCCCGCCGCGGCACCGCCGTCGGGATCTTCGGCATGGGGATGGGCGGCACGGCGATCTCCGCGTTCACCACCGTGCGCATCCGCGACGCGTGGGGCGACGCCGCGCCGTTCCTCCTCGTCGCCGCCGTCCTCGCCGTGTTCGCCGTCGTGTCGTGGCTCCTGCTGCGCGTCCCGCCGGGCCGCGCGGCCGCACCCGCCGGCGGGTTCTGGTCGCGCACGTGGGCGACGTTCCGCCTGCCCGCCACCCTCCAGCTCTCGTGGCTCTACGCCGTCGGGTTCGGCGGCTTCGTCGCGTTCTCCGTCTACCTGCCCACGTTCCTCGTCAACGCGTACGACCTCACCGCCTCCGACGCCGCCGCCCGCACCGCCGGGTTCGTCGTGCTCGCCGTCCTGATGCGGCCCGTGGGCGGGGCGCTGTCCGACCGGTTCGGCGGTGTGCCCGTCTCCGTCGTGTGCTTCGCCGTCGTGACGGCGCTCGCCGCGGTCGTCGCGTTCCAGCCGTCGCTCGTGCCGGTCGGCACCGTCGCGTTCCTCGGCCTCGCGGCCGCGCTCGGCGCGTCGTCGGGCGCCACGTTCGCGCTCGTCTCGAAGGTCGCGCCGGTCGAGAAGGTCGGCGCCGTCACCGGCCTCGTCGGGGCGGCCGGCGGCCTCGGCGGCTTCATCCCGCCGCTGCTCATGGGCGTCGTCTACCAGCTCGAGGGCACCTACGGCCTCGGCTTCGCGCTCCTCGCGCTCACCGCGCTCCTCACCCTGCTGTTCACCCTCGGGCCCGTCCGCCGCGGCGTCCAGGCCCGCGCCGCCACCTCGACCTGATCCCCCGGACAGAACCGCCGGTGCCGAAGAAGACCCGGTCTGCCTCACGGGACCGGGTCCACCTCGCGTCACGAGGGCTCTCGCTCGCGAGGTCACGGGGAGGCAGGAGAGGCCGGACCCCGGGCGACGAGGCGCGGGAGGAGGAACCAGAGACCGACGAGCAGGACGAGGGCGCAGCCGCTCGACCACAGCGCCGCGGTGCGGTTCACGACGACGTCGACCACGAGCAGGACCGTCCCGGTGACGACGAACGCGAGGACGAGCACGCCGACCCGGGCGATGCGGTCGCTCATCGTGACGAGCGCCGTCTTGCGGTGCTTGCGGAACAGCGCGCGGTGCAGGCTCACGGGCGTGACGAACAGGCCGGTGGACAGCACGGCGAGCGCCACGAGGGTGAGGTAGACGCCGGTCTGGAACGTGTCGAGGTCACCGAAGCGCTGCTGGAACGGCAGCGTGAGCAGGAACCCCGTGAGGATCTGCACGCCCATCTGCATGACGCGCAGCTCCTGGAGCAGCTCGGCCCAGTTGCGGTCCGACCGTTCGTCCGCCGACTCGTCACGTCCGTCGCTGACCTGCGTGGTCATGAGTCCTCCCTCTCGCCGCCCCTGGGATAATCTTCCTTCTGCTGGGGTCAGGAATCGGCTCCGTCCTGATCGATCTCCGGGGACCCCCATCGATGGACGCTGCCCTGCCCTCCGACGTCGCGGAACCCGACGGCGTCGTGCCTCCGGCTCTCGCCGACCTCCTCGCCGCGCTCGGCCCGGGTGACCCCCAGCCGGTCGGCCGATTCCGCGTCGACGTCGCCACGGACACGTGGTGGTGGTCGGACGAGGTGTACGAGATGCACGGCTTCGCGCCCGGCGAGGTCGTCCCGACGACGGCCCTCGTCCTGTCCCACAAGCACCCCGAGGACCGCGAGCGCGTCGCGAGCGAGCTCGCGCAGGCGGCGCGCACCGGGGAGCCGTTCGGGTCCATGCACCGCATCGTGGACGCGACGGGCCGGACTCGCACGCTCGCCGTGGCCGCGCAGGGCCGCCGCCTCGACGGCGGGGCCTCGGGGGCGGTCGTGGGGTACTTCGTGGACCTGACGACCGCGCACGAGGAGGCGGCGCGCCGCGAGGCGACGGCGTCGATCCGCGCGGCCGACGCGTCCCGCTCGGTGATCGAGCAGGCGAAGGGCGTCCTCATGACCGCGTTCGCGATGGGGCCGGACGACGCGTTCGAGCTGCTGCGCCGTCGGTCGAACGACGTCAACGTGCCCGTGCGAGAGCTCGCGCGCCGGCTGGTCGCGGGCGTCGTCGACGGGTCGATCACGGGCGTCGGGCTGGTCGACGACGCCGCCCGCCGTCGCATCGACCGGCTCCTCGAGGGTGCGGACGGCGCGGGCGACGAGGAGCCGCGGGGCACGCTCGACTGATCCGCCCGGTCGTCGGGCTCGGCGGAGCGCCCTCGCGCGTCAGTCCGCCCCGACCCCGGGGATGCGCCGCGTCTCCACGACCTGGCGCGCGATGTCGACGAGCTTGATGTTCGCGTCCTGGGACACCCGGCTCAGCACCGCGAACGCGCGCCCGGGCGTGAGCGAGTAGCGCTCCATGACGATCCCCTGCGCCTGCCCGATGAGGGTGCGGGTCTGGACGGCGGACTGGAGCTGCTCCTCGGTCCGCGCGGCCGAGATCGCGGCCGCCGCGACGGCGGCGAACGTCGACGCGAGGTGATGGTCGTCGACCCCGAACGCGTCGGGCGCCGTCGAGTACATGTTGAGCGCGCCGTGCGCGTTCTCCGACGTGTAGAGCTGCACGCACAGCATCGACCGGACGCCGAGCTCGCGCGCGACGGCGGGCGCCCACAGCGGCCAGCGTGCGTCGGACTCGATGTCGCCCGACTCGACGAGCGCGTGGTCGTGCACCGCGTCCAGGCACGGCCCCTCGCGGAGCTCGTACTGGAGCTCGTCGCCGCGCGCGACGAGCGGGTCGGAGACGGCCGGGCTCTCGATACGTCCGCGCGTGACGAGCGAGACTCCCGCGGACTCGCACCCGTCCACCATCGACACGGCGAGCTCGACGACGCGGTCGAGGGTCTGCTGGAGGGTCGGCTCGTCGGCGAGCGCCCGGGCGGCGTCGGCGACGAGCGCGGCGACGCCCTGCTCCTCGGTGCCGCCCACGACGTCCGGCACCCCGGCGACGGTCTCGGCCTGCGGTGTCGGGACGGTGGCACCCGGGCCCGCCGGCATGCCGACGGTCCCCTGCTCGACGCTCTGCTCGATGCTCGTCATCTCGGCCTCCTCACGGTTCCCCGGCCCCAGCGTAGATCGCTCGCGCGGCAGCCGGTACCCGGCGAGACGGGCCCCGCACTGCGTCGCGCTCGCCTCACCGGTCGCGCCGGAGGCCCCGCCCGGGCGTGGTGCCCGGGCGGGTCGGGGGCGGTGGCCGTCTCGCCCGCACAGGGCGTGGCGGCTGGGTCCCACGGGCACCGTCGCTCTCGCGGCGGACCCGCCCCCGGGCGGGCGCGCACGCCCGCCCTCCGACCCTCCCGGGCGGGTCGCGGCCCTCGGCCGATCCGTCCGCGGCCCGCACGGGGAGGTCTCTTCCTCTTCCCAGCCCTAGAACACGGGCTTGCCTCCCGTCACCCCGAGCACGGTGCCGGAGACGTAGCTCGCGTCCGTCGGGGAGGCGAGGAAGACGAACGCCGGGGCGACCTCGCCCGGCTGCCCCGCCCGCCCGAGCGGGGTGTCCTGCCCGAACTTCTCGATCTTCTCCTCGGGCTGGGTCGCCGGCTGGAGCGGGGTCCAGATGGGACCCGGCGCGACGGCGTTGACCCGGATGCCCCGCGGCCCGAGCTCGGCCGCGAGGTTGACCGTGAGGTTGTTGATCGCGGCCTTGGTCGACGCGTAGTCGAGCAGGGACGTCGACGGCTGGAAAGCCTGGATCGACGAGTTGTTGACGATCGCCGACCCCTCCCCCAGGTGCTCGAGCGCCGACTGCGTGACCCAGAGCAGCGCGTAGAGGTTCGTCTTGAGGACGCGGTCGATCTCGTCCGTCGTGACGTCCTCGATCGACTCGCGCCGCGCCATCTGGAACCCGGCGTTGTTGACGAGCACGTCGAGGCCGCCGAGCTCCGCGACGGCACGCCCGGGCAGGGCACGCGCCGTCGCCTCCTCGGTCAGGTCGCCGGGCAGGAGGGCGCACGTGCGGCCCGCCTCGCGCACCCAGCGTGCCGTCTCCTCGGCGTCCTCCTGCTCCTCCGGCAGGTAGCCGATCGCGACGTCGGCGCCCTCCCGCGCGAACGCGATGGCCACCGCGCGCCCGATGCCCGAGTCGCCGCCCGTCACGAGGGCGCGACGCCCCTCGAGCCGCCCGCTGCCGCGGTACGACTCCTCGCCGTGGTCGGGCGCCGGCTCCATGGGACCGGTCAGGCCCGGGGGCTCCTGCTGCTGGGCCGGGAAGGCCTTCTCGTCCGTCATCTCGTCCCTCCGTCCTGTCGACGTGCGGTCACCGGGGCGTCAGGAGCGCGCCGGCTCACGACGTCGCGCGAGCTGCGCGTCGTGCGCGCGCGGCCGGGCGACCGGGCGCACGGCGGCGAACGCCCCGGCGAGCGTCGCCTCCGCCGTCGGGCCCACCCCGCCGGCCTTGCTCAGCGCCCGCATGACCTGCGCGGCGGTCTCCTGGACCGGGACGCCGGCCTCGCTGGCGGCCTCGGCGAGGAGCTGGCTCGCCGCGACGTCGTCGACGCCGTGCACGGCCATGAGGACGCCCTTGACCTGCTCGACGGCGGCCTGGCTGACGAACGCACGCGTCACGGCGCGCTGCGACTCGCGCTCGAGCGCTTCCTTGTGGGTCGGGCTGACGTCGACGACGTACCCAGCGATCTCGACGACGCGGCCCCGGGCGTCCCGACGCCCCTGCCCCGTCACGACGACGGACCGGGCCTTGCCGTGCCCGTCGACGATGCGGTGCGCGCACGAGAAGGGACGGCCGGACCGGATCGCCTCCGTCGCGGCGCGGACGACGCGGGCGCGGTCGTCGGGGTGCTTGCGCGAGCGCAGGGCGTCCAGGCTCGGTTCGACGTCCCCCGGCGTCCAGCCGTGCATCGTGTACACCTCGTCCGACCACCACCAGGTCCCGGAGCCGAGCTCGACGCGGTACTGCCCCACGAGGAGGTGCGTGCCCACGGCGAGCACCTCGGCGAGGGCTGCGGGCCGCACGGGCGTGGTCTGCTCAGGGCTGTGGCTGGTGGTCACGGAGATCGAGGCCATGGTGTCCTCCCAAGTTTCGGGGGGCTTCGGGCCGCTTCATGACTCCGCCCTCCAACCTAGCCCACTCCCCGGGAGTCGGCACCCGGGCTCCGCTACGGTGCGGACATGACCCGCGAGCCGCGCCGGACGATCGCCCAGCACGCCGACGACGCGCTCGCGCTCGTCCGCCCGACGCCGACGGCGGACCTCCCGCTCGAGGACGCGGTCGGGGCGGTCCTCGCCGCGGACGTCGTCTCGACGCTCGACGCGCCCGCGTTCGACGCCTCCGCGATGGACGGGTACGCGGTGCGGTCGGCGGACGTGGCCGGGGTCGCGACCGGTTCGCCCGTCGTGCTGCGCGTGGTCGGCGACGTGGCGGCGGGGGCGCCGGAGCTCGACGCCCCTCTCGGCCCCGGCGAGGCGGTCCGGATCATGACCGGGGCCCCCGTGCCCCGCGGCGGCGACGTCGTCGTGCCCGTCGAGCGCACGTCCACCGGGCGCTTCACGCCCGGCGCGGCCGGGAGCGGCCCGGCCACGGTCGAGATCCACGACGCGACGCGCAGCAACGTGCGGGCGCGCGGCGAGGACGTGCGCCGCGGGGACGTCGTCGTCGAGGCGGGGGTCGTGCTCACCGCGCGCCACGTGTCCGTCGCCGCGTCCGCGGGGCACGCGACCGTGCGCGTGCACCGCGCGCCACGCGTGGCCGTGCTCTCCACCGGCAGCGAGCTCGTGGCGCCGGGGACCGCTCCGGGTCCGGGCCGGATCCCCGACTCCAACTCCGTCCTGCTCGCCGCGTCGGCCCGCGCGGCGGGGGCGCGCGTGGTGCGGCGGGGCGCGGTCGGCGACACCGCCCCCGCGCTCGTCGCGGCCCTCGACGACCTGCTGGCCGCGTTCGACGGTGCCCCGCCGGACCTCCTCGTCTCCACGGGCGGGGTGAGCGCGGGCGCGTTCGACGTCGTGCGCGAGGTCCTCGACCCCGCGACGCGCGCCGGGACGGCGTGGGAGGGCGCGGTCGACGACGCGCGGCTCGTGGCGGTCGGCATGCAGCCCGGCAAGCCGCAGGGGATCGCGCGGTGGCGCGGCGTCCCCTGGCTCGCGCTTCCCGGCAACCCCGTGAGCGCCTTCGTGTCGTTCGAGCTGTTCGTCCGGCCCGTCCTCGACCGCCTCCGAGGCGTCCCCGGCACGGGCCGGACGCTCGTTGGGCGCGTCGCCGGGGAGGGCTGGTCGTCGCCGTCGGGGCGCGAGCAGCTCGTGCTCGTGCGGCACACCGCGCCCGGCGGTGGTCAGGTCGTCCCCGCGGGCCGGCACCGCGGCCCGGGGTCCGACCCCGCGGGGGCACGGGGCTCCGGCTCGCACCGCGTGAGCGCGCTCGCGCACGCCGACGCGCTCGCCGTCGTCGGCGCCGACGTCACGGCCGTCGAGCCGGGCGACGCCGTCCGGGTCCTGCTCCTGGACTGACCGCCGGGGTCACTTCTGCGCGGGCGGCGGGTGGCCCTCCGAGGCCTGCACGACGACGATCCCCTGCCCGGAGAGCGCGAGCTGGTACGCCTCGCCCGACCCGCGCCCGATCGCCGCGGCGAGCTTCGCCGTCTTGCGGATCGAGGACTGCAGGGACGTCGACCACAGCACGGCGGCCTGCATGTCGACGTACGTCGGGACGTCGACGTCGAGCACGACGGGCGTGCCGAACGCCGTCACGGCGAGCGCGCCGGTCCCGGTGAACGTCGTGTTGAACAGCCCGCCGCTGAGCATCGAGGCGCCCTCGACGCGGTTGATGTCCCAGGTCAACGAGCTCTCGAACGCGAGCACGTTCGCGCCGTTGACGGTCACGCCCTCGTCCTCCAGGTGCAGCACGAACACCTGGTCCGCCTCCTGGGCGAGGAAGACGTCGCCGCTGCCGGACACCTTCATGAGGGACATGCCCTCGCCCGTGAACGCCTTCTTGAACATCTTGCCGAGGCCGCCGCTGCCCTCGTACGCGAAGTCGACGTCGCCCTGGTAGGCGACCATCGACCCCTGCTTGGCGAAGAAGAACCCGCCCGTGCCGCGGAGGTCCACCTTGAGCATGCGGTCGTTCTGGAGCTGGAAGGAGCCGGGCTCGACGGAGCGCTCGGCATGGTCGAGGAGTGAGCTGCGCATGGACCGATCCTCGCGGCTCGCGGACCCGGGCGCACGCGCGGGTCCTCCGGCCCGTCCGCGCGGCGGGTCGCGCGTGCGAGAGTGGCGCCATGAGCCCCACGCACGACTTCACGCACCTGGACGAGCGCGGCCACGCGCGCATGGTCGACGTCACCGCCAAGCAGCCCACCGTCCGTTCCGCGACGGCGACCGGGGTCGTGCGGTGCTCCCCGGAGATCGTCGCCGCGCTGCGCGACGGCACGGTCCCCAAGGGCGACGTGCTCGCCGTCGCGCGGATCGCGGGCATCGCGGGCGCCAAGCGCACGGCGGAGCTGCTGCCGCTCGCCCACGTCATCGGGGTGCACGGCGCCGTCGTCGACCTCGTCGTGGGCGACCACGGCGTCGACGTCACCGCGACCGTGCGCACCGCCGACCGCACGGGCGTCGAGATGGAGGCGCTCACCGCCGTCGCCGTCGCGGGGCTCGCGGTCGTCGACATGGTCAAGGGGCTCGACAAGTCCGTCGAGCTCACGGACGTCCGCCTCGTCGCCAAGACCGGCGGCAAGTCCGGCGACTGGCACCGCGAGCCGTGACGGAGCCGCGACCCGCCGACCCGGCGTTCCCGTTCGACGCGGTCGTGCTGGCCGGGGGCCGGGCGGAGCGGCTGGGGACGCCCAAGCCGGGCGTCGTCGTCGGGGGTCGGTCGCTGCTGGAGCACGCGCTCGCGGCGACCGCCGGCGCGGGGCGGACGGTCGTCGTCGGGCCGGAGGAGCTCGCCGACCCCGCCCGCTACACCCTGACGCGCGAGGACCCGCCGTTCGGCGGGCCCGTCGCGGGCATCGCGACCGGGCTGAGCGCGCTCCCCGGGACCGACGACGGCGGCGCGCCCTGGGTGCTCGTCCTCGCGTGCGACGTCCCCCGGGCCGCGGAGGCGGTGCCCGCTCTGCTCGCCGCGGCGCGCCACCGGGCGGACGAGGTGGCGGTGCACGCGGTGCGCGGCGGGCGCGACCAGTGGCTCGTGGGGCTGTACGAGCGGGCGGCGCTCGCCGACGCGCTCGCGGCGCTCCCCACGGTGCACGGCGCGTCGGTGCGCCGCCTGCTCGCCGACCTGCCCGCGCTCGCGGTCCCCGACGAGGACGGCGCCACCGACGACGTGGACACGTGGGAAGATGCCCGCGAGCAGGACCGCCGCCTGGGCGCGGGTGCGGTACCGGCGCCCGACGACACCCCGACGGACCGCAGGAGGCCCCGATGACGAACCTCGAGCGCTGGGTCGACGCGCTGGCGAGCGACCTCGACCTCGACCCGCAGGTGGTGGACATCGGCGCGATCCTCGACCTCGCGCGCGACGCCGCGCACGGTATCGAGCGTCCCGCCGCGCCGCTCACGACGTTCGTCGCGGGCTACGTCGCCGGGCTGGCCGCGCACGACGGCTCGGGCCGCACCGTGCAGGACGTCCTCGACCGCGCCGCCGAGCTCGCGCTGGCGTGGACACCGGAGCCCGAGCTGCCCGGCACCGCGGCGCCGGCCGAGACGCAGGACTGACGGATGGCGACCGTCCGGTACTTCGCCGGGGCGCGCGACGCCGCCGGCACCGAGACCGAGACCGTCGACGCGGTCACGGTCGGCGAGCTGCACGCGGCGCTCGTCGCCCGGCACGCCGCCCTGGCGGACGTGCTCCCCCGCTGCTCGCTCCTCGTCGGCGGCGTGCGCGCGTCCGCCGACGACACCCCGGTCGGCGCCGACGAGACCGTCGACGTGCTGCCTCCCTTCGCCGGCGGCTGAACCACCGTCAGTGGTCGCCGCCGTCGAGCTGGGCGAGCACGTGCGGCAGGAGCGGCTCGAGGACGGCCCAGCCGTCGCGCACGCCGCCCGTCGACCCGGGCAGGTTCACGACGAGCACCCGGCCCTCCGGCCCTGACGCGATCCCCGCCAGGCCGCGCGAGAGGACGGCCGCCGGCACGTTGACGGCGCCGCGCCGGCGCAGCTCCTCCGCGATGCCCGGCACGTCCTGCACCAGGACTTCGCGCGTCCCCTCGGGCGTGAGGTCGCGCGGGCCGACGCCGGTCCCTCCGGTCGTGAGCACGACGCGCGCTCCCCCGGCCGCGGCCCGGGCGACGGCGTCGCGCACGGAGGCGACGCCGTCGGGCACGAGGTCCGTGACGACGGCCCAGCCCGCGGCACGGAGGAGCCCCGCGAGCAGCGGCCCGGAGCGGTCCTCGGCCTCGCCGCGCGAGCAGCGGTCGGACACGGTGACGACGGCGACGGTCGCGCCTGCGGGCCGTCCGGTGGGTGCGCTCATGGCGCCACGGTAACGACCTGCGCGCGCCGCGCTGCCCGGTCTCCCGACGGGGTGCGCTCGGCGCGCGCGATCCACCCGTTCTGGGCATAGTGGCTGTGGACCGACCCCCGCCGTCCCTGCTCGCCCCAGGAGGCTCGTATGTCGTACGTGTCCGTGCCGTCAGCGTCGCCGGTGCGCGTGCCCTCTCGGGCGCGTCCGGTGGGTTCCCTCGCCGGGGCAGGCGACGGGAGCGCGGCATGACGACGACGTCCGACGGGCCCGTCGAGGACGCGCTGCTCAGGCTGGGGAAGCACCTCAAGCGCGGGCGGGTGTCGGACGACCTGCGGCAGGTGTTCCTGACCGGCGGGCGCCAGGGCGACGTGTTCTACCGCGACCGCTGGTCCCACGACAAGGTCGTGCGCTCCACCCACGGCGTGAACTGCACCGGGTCCTGCTCCTGGAAGGTCTACGTCAAGGACGGCATCATCACCTGGGAGACCCAGCAGACCGACTACCCCTCCGTCGGCCCCGACTCCCCCGAGTACGAACCCCGCGGCTGCCCCCGCGGCGCCGCGTTCTCCTGGTACACCTACTCCCCCACCCGCGTGCGCTACCCCTACGTCCGCGGCACCCTGCTCGACCTGTACCGGCGCGCGAAGAGCACGGTCGGGGGCGACCCGGTGCTCGCCTGGGAGATGCTCACCTCCGACCCCGACGCGGCCCGCGCCTACAAGTCCGCGCGCGGCAAGGGCGGGCTCGTGCGCGCGACCTGGGACGAGGCCGCCGAGATCGTCGCCGCCGCCCACGTGCACACCATCAAGACCTACGGCCCCGACCGCGTCGCCGGCTTCTCCCCGATCCCGGCGATGTCGATGGTCTCCCACGGTGTCGGCGCCCGGTTCGTCCAGATGCTCGGCGGCACGATGCTGTCCTTCTACGACTGGTACGCCGACCTGCCCGTCGCCTCCCCCCAGGTGTTCGGCGACCAGACCGACGTCCCCGAGTCCGCCGACTGGTGGAACTCCACCTACTGCATCATGTGGGGCTCCAACGTCCCGGTCACCCGCACCCCCGACGCCCACTTCATGACCGAGGCCCGCTACCGCGGGCAGAAGGTCGTCGTGGTGTCCCCCGACTACGCGGACAACACCAAGTTCGCCGACGAGTGGCTCGCCCCGCACCCCGGCACCGACGGCGCCCTCGCCCAGGCCATGGGCCACGTCATCCTCACCGAGCACTACGCGCAGCGCCGCACCCCGCAGTTCGCGGAGTACGCGGCGCGGTTCACCGACCTCCCGAACCTCGTGGTCCTCGACGAGCACGGCGACGGCTCGGGGTCGGGGTCGGGCTACGTGCCCGGGAAGTTCCTCACCGCGGCGGACCTGCCCGACGGCGTCGGTCGCCCCGGCGACGACGACGCCTCCTCCTCGAACGCCCGCTTCAAGACGGTCGTGCTCGACGCCGACGGCACCCCGCGCGTCCCGAACGGCAGCCTCGGCCACCGCTACGGCGAGGCCGACGCCGGCCGGTGGAACCTCGATCTCGGCGACATCGACCCGCTGCTCTCCGTCGCCGACCCCCACGGCGTCTTCTGGGGCGCCCCGCAGGCCGCACCCACCCGCGACACCGTCCCCGAGCGCCCGTCGTCCGACCCGGCCTCTACCTCGCCGAACCAAGGCTCTACCTCGGCGGACCGGGGCTCTACCTCGCGCCACCAGGGCTCTACCTCGGCAGATCTCACCTACGAGACGGTCGCTGTCGCGCTGCCGCGGTTCGACCTCGACCCGGCGCCTGGCGACGAGGCCGCCGCGCACCTGGGCGGCGCCGGCGTCGTCGTGCGTGGGGTCCCGGCCCGCCGGGTCGGCGGGCGGCTCGTCACGACGGTGCTGGACCTGCTGCTCGCGCAGTACGGCGTGAACCGCCCGGAGCTGGGGCTGCCCGGCGAGTGGCCCGCGGGCTACGACGACGACGCGACGCCCGCGACGCCCGCGTGGCAGGAGCGCTTCACCGGGGTGCCCGCCGCGGCGGCCGAGCGGATCGGGCGCGAGTTCGCGCAGAACGCGCTGGACTCGGGCGGGCGCTCGATGATCATCATGGGAGCGGGCACCAACCACTGGTTCCACTCCGACACGATCTACCGCGCGATGCTCGCCCTGACGACGCTCACCGGCTGCCAGGGCGTGAACGGCGGCGGGTGGGCGCACTACGTGGGGCAGGAGAAGTGCCGCCCGGTGACCGGGTGGGCGCAGTACGCGGGCGGCCTGGACTGGTCGCGACCGCCGCGGCAGATGATCGGCACCGCGTTCTGGTACCTCGCGACGGACCAGTGGCGCTACGACGGCCTGCCCGCGGACGCGCTCGCGTCGCCGCTCGCGCAGGGGCAGTTCTCGGGTCGCACCACGGCGGACACGCTCGTCGAGTCGGCGCAGCGCGGCTGGATGCCGAGCTACCCGACGTTCGACCGCAACCCGCTCGACCTCGTGGACGAGGCCCGCGCGGCGGGCAAGGAGCCCGCGCAGCACGTGGTCGACGAGCTCAAGGCCGGGAACCTGCGGTTCGCGTGCGAGGACCCGGACGACCCGGCGAACTTCCCCCGGGTCGTGACGGTGTGGCGCGCGAACATCCTCGGGTCGTCGGGCAAGGGCAACGAGTACTTCCTCAAGCACCTGCTCGGGACGGACGCGGCGGTCAACGCGGCGGAGTCGAGCCCCGAGCGTCGCCCGCGGTCGATGACGTGGCGGGACGAGGCGCCGCAGGGCAAGCTCGACCTGCTCGTCACGCTCGACTTCCGCATGACGTCGACGACGCTGTTCTCCGACGTCGTGCTGCCGGCGGCGACCTGGTACGAGAAGCACGACCTGTCGTCCACGGACATGCACCCGTTCGTGCACTCGTTCAACCCGGCGATCAACCCGCCGTGGCAGACGCGCACGGACTTCGACATCTTCCACACGCTCGCGGGCAAGGTGTCCGAGCTCGCGACGACCCACCTCGGGGTCCGCGAGGACCTCGTCGCCGCGCCGCTCGCGCACGACACCCCGGACGAGATGGCCGTCCCGCACGGCGCGCTCCCCGACTCGGGGCTCCCGGTGACGGAGCGCGAGCTCGTGCCGGGCGTGACGATGCCGAAGCTCGTGGTCGTCGAGCGCGACTACCCGGCGTTCGCCGCGCGCATGGCGTCGCTGGGGCCGCTCACCGAGACGGCGGGCATGGTCACCAAGGGCGTGCACTTCTCGCCCGCGCCCGAGGTCGCCGACCTCGGACGTCGCAACGGCCTCGTCCAGGACGGTCCTGCGGCCGGGCGCCCGCGCCTGGACCGGGACACGCACGCGTGCGAGATGATCCTCGCGCTCTCGGGGACGACGAACGGGCGGCTCGCGGTGCAGGGGTTCGAGCACGTCGAGCAGCGCACGGGCACCCGGCTCGCGGACCTCGCGCTCGACGAGCAGGGCAAGCGCGTGACGTTCCCGGACGTGCAGTCGCGCCCGACGCCGGTCATCACGTCTCCCGAGTGGTCCGGCTCCGAGCACGGGGGCCGCCGGTACTCGGCGTTCGTCGTCAACGTCGAGCGGCTCAAGCCGTGGCACACGCTCACGGGTCGCCAGCACCTCTACCTCGACCACGACTGGATGATCGAGCTCGGCGAGCACATGCCGATCTTCCGACCCCCGCTGGACATGCACCGCCTGTTCGGCGACTCGCCGGTCGTGGGCGACACGTCGCCGTCGGGCTACCCCGCCTCCGGCGGCCACGCCGAGGTCGCGGTGCGGTACCTGACCCCGCACAACAAGTGGTCGATCCACTCGGAGTACCAGGACAACCTCTTCATGCTGTCCCTCTCGCGAGGCGGTCCGAACGTCTGGATGTCGCCCGCCGACGCCGCCAAGATCGGGGTCGCGGACAACGAGTGGATCGAGGCGTACAACCGCAACGGCGTGGTCGTGGCGAGGGCGGTGGTGAGCCACCGGATGCCGGAGGGGACCGTCTACATGCACCACGCGACGGACCGCACGATCGACGTCCCGCTCGCCGAGACGTCCGGGCTGCGCGGCGGCATCCACAACTCGCTCACGCGCATCCTCCTCAAGCCGACGCACCTCGCGGGCGGGTACGCCCAGCTCTCCTACGCGTTCAACTACCTGGGGCCCACGGGGAACCAGCGCGACGAGATGACCGTCATCCGCCGACGTAGCCAGGAGGTGCGGTACTCGTGACACTCGTGACACTCGTGACACGCGTGACCAGGCGCGGAACAGCGCGGGGACCGGTCGCGGGCAGGGCGTCGTCGGCGCGGGAGGGGGTGGCGTCGTGCGGGTGATGGCGCAGATGTCGATGGTGATGAACCTGGACAAGTGCATCGGGTGTCACACGTGCTCGGTCACGTGCAAGCAGGCCTGGACCAACCGCACCGGGGTCGAGTACGTGTGGTTCAACAACGTCGAGACCCGCCCCGGACTCGGG
>NZ_JNBQ01000024.1 GCF_001019615.1 Cellulosimicrobium funkei
CCGGGGACCCGGTCGAGCTCGTGACGTCGGACGGGCGCGTGGTCGCCCGCGGGCTCGTCGCGTTCGAGTCCCGCGACATCCCCGACCTCCTGGGCCGGTCCACCGCCGAGCTGCGCGCCGAGCTGGGCGAGGGCTACGACCGCGAGGTCGTGCACCGCGACGACCTCGTCCTCGTCCGCAAGCGAGCGCGCTGACCGGTCGTCGGACGGCGCCCCCGGCGCACGGTCGACCGACGTAGGCTCGGTCCATGACCACCACCGAGGACGCGCCCGTCGTCGCGGGCGCCGCCGAGCCCCAGCCCGCAGGTCACGCCGCAGCGGGTGCCACGACCGACGTCGCGACCGCCGTCGAGGACGTCGCGCGCCGCGCCAAGGTCGCCTCGCGCACGCTGGCCACGGCCACGCGCGCGACCAAGGACGCCGCCCTCCTCGCGCTCGCCGACGCGCTCGTCGCGGCGACGGACGAGATCGTGGCCGCGAACGCCGTCGACCTCGAGCGCGAACGCACGAACGGGATGAGCGAGGGCCTGCTCGACCGCCTCGCGCTCGACGGCCCGCGCATCGCCGCGATCGCCGACGCGCTGCGCGCCCTCGCGGGTCTGCCGGACCCGGTCGGAGAGGTCGTGCGTGGCTCGACGCTGCCGAACGGGCTGCGCCTGCGCCAGCTGCGCGTGCCCATGGGCGTCGTCGGCATGATCTACGAGGCGCGGCCCAACGTCACCGTCGACGCCGCGGGGCTCGCGCTGAAGAGCGGCAACGCCGTGATCCTGCGCGGCGGGTCGGCGGCGGCGAGCTCCAACGAGGTGATCGTGGGCGTGCTCTCTCGCGCGCTCGAGGCGCAGGGCCTGCCGGGCGACCTCGTGCAGTCGATCGACCGTCACGGGCGGCCGGGCGCCGTCGCGCTCATGCACGCGCGCGGGCTCGTCGACGTGCTCGTGCCGCGCGGCGGGGCCGACCTCATCCGCACGGTGGTCCGCGAGTCGACCGTCCCCGTCATCGAGACCGGCGTCGGCAACGTCCACGTGTACGTCGACGCGAGCGCGGACCGGGCCATGGCGCTCGAGATCCTGCTCAACGCCAAGACGCAGCGCGTGGGCGTGTGCAACGCCGCGGAGACGCTCCTGGTCCACGCGGACGCCGCACAGGACTTCCTGCCCGCCGCCCTCGCCGCGCTCACCGCGGCGGGCGTCGTGGTGCACGGCGACGACCGCACGGCCGGTCTCGCGCCCGAGGGCACCGAGGTGCTCGCGGCCACCGACGAGGACTGGGCGACCGAGTACCTCGCGCCCGAGATCGCGGTGCGCGTCGTCGACGACCTCGACGCCGCGATCGAGCACGTGCGCACGTGGACGTCCGGGCACACCGAGGCGATCGTCACGCGCGACCTCGCGTCCTCGGAGCGGTTCGTCGCCGAGCTCGACTCGGCCGCGATCATGGTCAACGCCTCGACGCGGTTCACCGACGGCGGCCAGTTCGGCCTCGGCGCGGAGATCGGCATCTCGACGCAGAAGCTCCACGCGCGCGGCCCGATGGGCCTGGCCGAGCTGACGACGACGAAATGGGTCGTGCACGGCGACGGTCACGTTCGTCCGTGACGAGCGGTTCGTCGGCAAGTACCTGATACCTGCCGGACCAGGCCGCCGGGCGGTCGTGAGAGACTGGTCGGCGACCGGAGCCCGTCCGGTCCGCCGTCGGGCCGGTCCCGGCGGGCGTACCGATCCACCGCACCACCCCGGACCGCGGCACGACACCGTCCGCCCCGGGGACGACCTTCGAGGAGGACGTCGTGATCTCTGCCGTCGTGCTGGCCGCCGAGGAAGGCGCCGAGGCCGCGTCGCACCTGCCCATCCCGCCGCTCGCCTACGGGCTGCTCGGGTTCGGCGGGCTCGTGGCCCTGCTGCTCGTGACCTACGCGTTCCGCAGCGTCGGCACGCGGCACTGACCGGTAGCGAACGACGGAAGCGCCCGCGACCGATGACGCCCCGATGAGCCCCCGCCGTCCCCGCCTGGGGGTGATGGGTGGCACGTTCGACCCCATCCACCACGGCCACCTCGTCGCGGCGAGCGAGGCCGCGGCGCGGTTCGACCTCGACGAGGTCGTGTTCGTCCCCACGGGCAAGCCGTCGTTCAAGCAGCACCAGAGCGTCAGCCCGGCCGAGCACCGGTACCTCATGACGGTCATCGCGACCGCCTCGAACCCGCGGTTCACGGTGAGCCGGGTCGACGTCGACCGGCCGGGACTGACCTTCACGGTCGACACGCTGCGCGACCTGCGGGCCGCGCGTCCGGACGCGGAGCTGTTCTTCATCACGGGTGCGGACGCGATCGAGCAGATCCTGACCTGGAAGGATGCCGACGAGCTGTGGAAGATGGCACACTTCGTGGCTGTCTCCCGCCCGGGCCACAGCCTGAGCGTCGAGGGTCTGCCGCCGGGCGTGGTCACCATGCTCGAGGTCCCGGCCCTCGCCATCTCGTCGACGGACTGCCGTCGGCGTGCGGAGGCGGGCCAGCCGGTGTGGTACCTGGTTCCGGACGGCGTGGTCCAGTACATCGCCAAGCACGGTTTGTATCGAGGTCAGCACGATGAGTGACAACGGCAGCAACATGCAGCCCGTCCGCCCCCTCACGCGGCGCGAGATGCGCGAGCGCGAGCAGGCGGCCGCGGCCGAGCGGTCCGCGCAGCCCGGCACGCCTCCACCCGCGCCGGCGCCCGGTGCCGGTGGGTGGCAGCAGCCCGCCCCGGCGCGGCCCGCTGCTCCGGCGACACCGCCGCCGTCGCGCCGCACCCTGCGCGAGACGACCGGTCCGACGGACTATCCGTCGCAGCCGTCCGTCGTCCGCCCGCCGGCCGCCTCGGGCGGCATGCGCGGTCTCGACGAGACGGGTCGCCTCACCCCGGTGCAGGAGACCGCGGAGCGCGTCGCGATCCGCCCGCCGGCCCCGACCCCCGTCGTGCCGACGCGCACGAGCTCTCGCCCCCCGGCGGGCACGCCGCGGCCCACCGTGCCGGGCGCTACCGGCCCCGTCCGACCCCCGACGCCGTCCGCCCCCGTGGGCGGGTTCGGTTCCGCGCCGGTGGGCCGGGTCGGAGCGCCCGAGGCGCCGCCCGCCCAGCCGCAGCGGCTGTCGGCCTTCTCGGCCCCGGCCGCGGGACCTGCCGCGCCTCCCGCCACGCCTGCTCCGGCACCCGCCCCGTCGCCGTGGGGAGCGACCGCGGCGCCCGCGCCCGAGCGCACGCCCGCTGCCGCGCGGCCGGCGGCTCCGCCCGCGGCGGCCCCGCCCGCCGAGACTCCCGGGGCCGCGCTCCCGTGGTCGGCGATCACGTCGGGCTCGGCGCCTGAGCCGGCGAGCGCGGGTCGCGAGCCCGCCTCGCCCTTCGGCGGCGTGCGCGAGCAGCCGGCCGCGGCGCCCGCCGCCGCGAGCGGCCCGTCCGACGACCTCTTCCCCCGTGTGCGCGCCCGCGCGGACGAGCTCGACGACGAGGCGGACGACGACCTCGACGACGAGCCGCGCGGCCCCTCGTACACGTGGCTGCACTACCTCATCCTCGTGGCCGTGGCGTTCGTCCTCGGCCTGCTCGTGTGGACGCTCGTCTCGCGCGACGACCCGGGCCTCGCCACCGAGGACACGAGCGCGTCGGCGACCGCCGTGTCGACGTGGGACGACCCCGGCACCCTCGACACCGGCCGCTGAGCGGCCGCACCACGAACGGAGACACGTGACTGCCACCGAACGAGCCGTAGAGCTCGCCGTCATCGCGGCGCGGGCGGCGTCCGACCGCAAGGCCGAGGAGATCATCGCGCTCGACGTGAGCGAGCAGCTCGTCCTCACGGACGTGTTCCTCATCGCCTCCGGGTCGAGCGAGCGCCAGGTCTCGGCGATCGTCGACGCGGTCGAGGAGGCGATGTACAAGGCGGGCTCCAAGCCGATCCGACGTGAGGGCAAGCAGGAGGCCCGCTGGGTCCTCATCGACTTCGGCGACGTCGTCGTGCACGTGCAGCACTCCGAGGACCGCGTCTACTACGCGCTCGAGCGCCTGTGGAAGGACTGCCCCGTCGTCGAGCTCCCCGAGGACGCGCGCGGCGGCGACGGCACGGCCGACGACGCCGACGACACGACCCGCGGCGACGGCGCCATCCGCCTCTCGGGGGAGCCCCTGGCGTGACCGCCGGCACGCTCGTCCTCCTGCGCCACGGCCGCACGGCGTACAACGCCGCGATGCGCCTGCAGGGCCAGGTCGACATCCCGCTCGACGGCGTCGGGCAGTGGCAGGCCGAGCACGGCGCGAAGGCGCTCGCCAGCGCGCACCGCGCGACGCGCGTCGTCGCGTCCGACCTCGTGCGCGCCGCCGACACCGCTCGCGCGTACGCCGGTGCGATCGGCGCGGACGTCCAGCTCGACCCTCGGCTGCGCGAGCGCGGCTTCGGGGAGTGGGAGGGGCTCACGGGCCCGGAGATCGCGGACCGCTGGCCCGAGGAGTACGCGGCGTGGCGCCGGGGCGAGGAGCCCACGCGCGCGGGCGCCGAGACCAAGGCCGCCGTCGCCGCGCGCCTCGTGGAGGCCGTCACCGAGCACGTCGAGTCCCTCGAGAAGGACGACACGCTCGTCGTCGTGTCCCACGGCGCCGCGATCACGCTCGCCGTCACCGCGCTGCTCGGGCTGGACCCGGAGGGCTGGCGCGGGATCTCCGGGCTGCACAACGTCCACTGGTCCCACCTGCACCGTTCCGCACCCGCCGCGACGCCCGGGTGGCGCCTCGTGGCGCACAACGTCGGTGCCGGGTTCCCCCTCGACGAGTGGAACGCGGGACCGGATTGGAATCTGGAGCCGGTTTCTGCGTAGACTAGCGACGCTCCGCAGGACGGGAAACCGGCCGGGGGAGTGTTCATCCAGTGTTTGACCAGGATCTTCGCAGATCCACGGGGCTGTGGCGCAGCTGGTAGCGCACCTGCATGGCATGCAGGGGGTCAGGGGTTCGAGTCCCCTCAGCTCCACCGGATCGAAGCGGGGCGTCGTTCATCGGCGCCCCGCTTTCGTCGTCTCTGCGCTGCGTCGGGTCGTGGCTCTCGCTCTCCTGCTCGGCGCGCCTCGGCGGCCGTGAGGGCTGGCCGGTAGGGTCGGCCCCGCCCGTCCTGCCGTCCGGCGGCCGGGCGGTCTCGACGGGAAGCGGAGGCGCGCATGCCGGGTTCGACAGGCGTCCTCGCCGTGGTGGCGGACGCGATCGGCGCAGCACGCGCCGAGCAGGTGCTGACCCGGTTCGACCGGTACTCGAACCAGCCGAACGCCATCAAGGGGGCCGTGCGCCTCCCGAGTGACCCCGCCTTGGAACGAGCCGCGCTGCGGGTGTTCGACGACCCGGACCTCGGGGCGCTCGCCGGTCTCGACGCGTCGAGCCTCGCCGAGGCGCTCGATGCGCGGACGCTCTGGGCGCTCCTCGCGTTGGCGGCCCGGGCGGACGTGACCGTCCTCGACCGGCTCCCGGCCGACACGGCAGAGCGGGGCGCTCCGAAGATCGCGACGATCCGCCGGGCGGCCGCGAAGCACGCGGCGGCGCTGGGGTCCGCGCCTGCCTCGCCTGCTGCGTCCGCCTCGGCTGAGGCTCCTGGCTCGTCGCCTGCGCCCGCAGGGAACGACGTCCCGGCGCTCCCCGAGAAGGTGGCGCAGGTGGCGTCGTGGCTCGCGGTGCACCCTGGCGCGGACCCCCGGTGGTTCGCGGCACGCCCGGGGCAGCGGGCGGCCGAGCGGCGGGTGGCCTTCCGGGCGCTGGGGAGCATCGGGACCCCCGCGGCGCTCGACGTGCTCGCCGGGTACGCGCGCGACGGCTATCCCGACGTCGAGCTGGCGGAGCTGCACCGCGCGTGGGGGAGGTTCGACCGGCGGGCGTTCGCCGCGACGATGTTCCGCCCGGAAGACACCATGCTCCAGCTCGGTGCGTGCTCCACGCTCGAGGGGATCGGCGCCGTGCAGGGGCTCACGGGGCTCGGCGTGATCCTCACCGAGCGCGCCGACCTCGCGCCCCTGGCGGAGTGCACCGCGCTCCGGCGGCTGCACGTGAACGTCGCCTGTGCCGCCGGCGTCACGGGCGTCGAGGCGCTGTCACAGCTGCCCGGGCTCACCGAGCTGCACCTGCTCGGCACGACCCGGGGTGCCGACCTCACCGCGCTGCGAGGCACCGCCGTCGAGCGGCTGTCGCTGAGCCTCGACGGCGCAGACGGCGCGTTCCTCTCGCGGCTGCCGCACCTGAGGTCGCTCAAGCTCTCCGGCGGGTCGGCTCCTGAGGACTCCGGGTACGACGGCGAGGACGGTACCGTTCCGCTGCCCGCGCACCCCGGGCTCGTCGACGTCGTGCTGCGGCTGCTCGCCGACGGCGTCCAGGTGGTCGTGCTCCGCCACGAGCGCTCGTGGGTGTCGCGGCTGACGGCAGCAGTCCCGTCCGACGTCTTCGTGGTCGAGCGCAGCGGCTACGTGGGCCTGACCCGGGACGGGTCGGACGTGGAAGGTCTCGGCAGGAGGCTGTTCTCGAACGTCGTGCCGTGACGGGTGGCGGCGGAACCTAGGACGTGCTGACGTGCACGTGGTCGAAGTGGTTGGCGGTCGTGCCGCCGCGGTCCTCCATGCCGGACCACGCGCTCGCGGGGTCTCCAGCCATCCAGATCTGCTGCTGGTAGATGAGGTACGTGATCCCCAGCGCCCCGGCGTTGGCCTGGAGGTAGCGGGCGATCTCCCAGCCCGTCTCGCCCGTGATCATGATGTCCAGGGCGCGGCCGGTGCCGTGGTCGCCGCTGTCGCCCGGGCGGATCCCGCCGTAGGAGGTCACCTGCGGGAAGATCGCGCACACCGCACGGTAGACCGCGCGGGCGTTGGACTGGAGCGACGACTCGATCCCGGAGCTCACCGAGCAGGCGGCGTCGGAGATGCCGCTCGCGCTCGACCCGCCGCCGCTCGCGGCGGTCGCCGCCGGCGCCTCGGGCTGGGAGTCCGCGAGGAAGCTCGACTTGATCCAGGCCGCGGCCCCGTCCCAGACGACCTGGCTCCACTCGCCCTCGGTGGCGCCGGTGACGTCGACGGCGGTGGCGAACGCGGCGGTCGCGACGCGCCCGGCGTCGGCCGACGGCCCGGTGCGGACGTTGACGGCGTCGGTGGTCCAGAGCTGACCGGTGGCGACGGGGACGACCGGGGCCGGCGGTGCCACCTCGGCGGCAGGGACCACCGTGATCTTCGCCGCGGTCTCGACGACCGGGGACTCCTGGGTCGCCGCCGGGGGAGCGACGCGCTCGGCGGAGCGGCTGGCGGCGCCGGTGCCGCGGTCGACCGTCGTCCCGGACGCCGGCTCGACGCTCAGCGGTGCGAGATCCGGGTTCCCCTCGGCGGGCTGGGGGCCCGCGCCGACGACGCCTGCGCCGAGCAGCCCCACGAGCGCGAGCGCCGGGAGCTTGAGGGCACGCGCCGGGAGCGCGGGGAACGACGGCAGGGCAGGGAGCCGGAGGGAGCGCGCGGGCGCTGCGGGTGCGGCGCTGTGGCGGCCTCGGGACATGGTGCGCTCCGGTTCGTTCGTGATCAGGACCGCGCCCATGTAACCAAACCGTGATCTACAAAGTCCAGCCCGGATCTCGCCGTGCAGGTCAGGGACTCATGAGCGCGAGCGCTGAGTCGCATGCCCGGCAGTCGTTGGACGCCTGGACGGCCGGTTCCTAGGCTGGAGGGCATGACCGCTCCCTCTGTCCCGACCGTGACGCTCAACTCCGGTCACACCATCCCCCAGCTCGGCTTCGGCGTCTTCCTCGTCCCGCCGGACGAGGCGGAGAAGGCCGTGAGCGAGGCCCTCGAGGTCGGCTACCGCCACATCGACACGGCCGCGATCTACCGCAACGAGGAGGGCGTCGGCGCCGCGATCGCGAAGAGCGGCGTCCCGCGCGACGAGCTCTTCGTCACGACCAAGCTGTGGAACGACCGTCAGTCCGGCGAGCAGCCGCACGACGCGATCCGCGAGAGCCTGGACAAGCTCGGCCTCGAGTTCGTCGACCTCTACCTCACGCACTGGCCGGCGCCCGCCCAGGACCAGTACACGAACGCGTGGGCCAAGCTCGTCGAGATCCGCGACGCCGGCCTGGCGCGCTCGATCGGCGTCTCGAACCACCTGCCCGAGCACCTCGACCGGATCGTCGCGGACACGGGCGTGGTCCCCGCCGTCGACCAGATCGAGCTGCACCCGGCCTACCAGCAGCGCGACGTGCTCGCGTGGGCCGACGCGAACGGCATGAAGATCGAGGCGTGGGGCCCGCTCGGCCAGGGCAAGTACCCGCTGTTCGAGCGGCAGGCCGTCGTCGACGCCGCGGCCGCCCACGGCGTGACGCCCGCCCAGGCGGTCCTGCGCTGGCACCTGCAGCGCGGTTTCATCGTGTTCCCCAAGTCGTCGCGCAAGGAGCGCATGGCGGAGAACTTCGACCTCTTCGGGTTCGAGCTCACGGCCGACGAGGTCGCGGCGATCGACGCCCTCGACACGGGCGACGGCTCGGGCCGCGTGAGCGCGCACCCGTCCGAGGTCAACTGACCCCGTCTCCCGGGGCCTCCACGGGCACTCGCAGCACGACGAGGGGCGCCGTCCGGAAGGACGGCGCCCCTCGTCGTGCGCGGGGGAGACCCGGTCAGCCGCAGTCGTCGCAGATGCCCGTCGCGGGCAGCACCGTGAAGCACGTGGGGCACACGGCCGGCGGCTTCTCGGGCTCGGACGCACGCGGCGTCGTCGTGCGCCGCGGGGCGCGGGGCGCGGTCGCGGCCTTCGCCGCGGTCCGACGCGCGGGTGCCGGCGCTGCGGGCGCCGCGCCCGGCACGTCGAAGCCGCGCTTGCGCAGCAGGTCCGCGACGCTCACGGGGCTGTTGCGGAACTCCTCGGCCGTCGCGACGCGGCCGGTCGCGTACCGGTGCGCGACGCCGAGGATCGCCTGGGCGTCGTACGCGCGGTCCTCGTGGAGGAGGGGGGTGCCGGGGGCGGCGGTGAACCCGTAGACCCCGAGGAACGCGTCCCGGCCCCGGTCGTCCCAGTCCGCGATCGCCTGGAGGATGTGCTGCCGGGTCACTGCCGAGAAGGTTGCCACGGCACGAGCCTAGACCGCCCCGCAGGGCGGCCCGGACGGCCGGTGCGTGACCTCCGACACCAGCGTCCGGGCACGCGCGTCAGGGGACGGTGTAACCAGCGGCGCGGAACAGCTCGTACCACTCCGCGCGCGTGAGCGGCACCTCCGAGCCGAGGGCCGCGCCCGCCACGCGCTCGGGGCTCGTCGTGCCGAGCACGACCTGCATCCGTGCCGGGTGCCGCGTGATCCAGGCGGTCGCGATCGCGATGGGCGGGACGTCGTAGCGGGCGGCGAGACGGTCGATCACGGCGTTGAGCTCGGGGTACTTCTCCGAGCCCAGGAAGACGCCGGTGAAGAACCCCGCCTGGAACGGCGACCACGCCTGGACCGTGATGTCGTGCAGGCGGCAGTAGTCGAGGATCCCGCTGTCGCGGCTGATCGACTGGTCCAGGCCCTGCATGTTCGACGCGACCCCCTGCGCGACGATCGGCGCGTGCGTGATCGAGAGCTGGAGCTGGTTCGCGACGATCGGCTGCTCGACGTACCGGCGCAGCAGCTCGATCTGGCCCGGCGTGTGGTTCGAGACCCCGAACGCGCGCACCTTGCCCGCGGCGTGCAGGTCGGCGAACGCGCGCGCGACCTCCTCGGGCTCGACGAGGGCGTCGGGGCGGTGCAGCAGCAGGATGTCGAGGTAGTCGGTGCGCAGGGCCTCGAGCGAGCCCTCGACGGACGCGACGAGGTGCTCGTACGAGAAGTCGAAGTACGGGCCCTCGGGCACGATGCCGGCCTTGGACTGGATGACCCACTCCGCGCGCTCGGCGAGGGAGAGGTCGAGCGCCTCGGCGAAGCGACGCTCGCAGCCGTGGAGCTCGGAGCCGTACACGTCGGCGTGGTCGAGGAACGTGATGCCGGCGTCCCGTGCGGTGCGCACGAGGGTGCGGACCTCGTCGTCGGTCTTGTCCTGGATGCGCATCAGGCCGAGCACGACGTCCGGCACGACCAGGTCGGTGCCGGGCAGGGTGAAGGTCTTCATCGGTGGAGCTCCTTCGCGGGGGTGGGGAGGGTTCCGGCGGTCGTCACGCGGCGGAGAGCCGCGCGACCTCTTCCGGGGTCAGGACGAGGTCTGCGGCGGCGGCGGAGTCACGGATCGACTCCGGCCGCGAGGCGCCGGGGATGGGGATCACGACGGGTGCGAGCGCGAGCTCCCACGCGAGCGTGACCTGGTAGACGCTCACGCCGTGCGCGTCGGCGACGTCCTGGAACACGGCGTGGCGCGCGCCGAGCTCGGCGGCGTTCGCGATCCCGCCGAGCGGGCTCCACGGCAGGAACGCGACGCCGAGCGCCGCGCAGTGCTCGAGCTCGCCCTGGCTGGAGCGGAAGCGCGGCGAGAACTGGTTCTGCACGGACGCGAGCCTGCCGCCCAGGAGGTCGTGCGCGAGGTCGATCTGCCCGACGTCCGCGTTCGAGATCCCGGCCTGCTGGATCACGCCCTCGTCGAGCAGCTCGACGAGCGCGCCGACCGAGTCGGTGTAGGGGACCTCGGGGTCGGGGCGGTGGAACTGGTACAGCCCGATCGCGTCGACGCCGAGCCGGCGCGCCGACTCCTTGGCGGCGCGCTTGAGGTAGGCAGGGTCTCCGTTCCGGGTCCAGGTGCCGTCGCCAGGTCGCAGATGGCCGCCCTTGGTCGCGACGAGGACGTCGGAGGTGTCGCTGCCGTACGAACGGAGGGCACGGGCGATCAGCTCCTCGTTGTGCCCGACCTCGTCGGCGTGCAGGTGGTAGGCGTCGGCCGTGTCGATCAGCGTGACGCCGGCGTCGAGCGCGGCGTGGACCGTCGCGACGGACCGGGCCTCGTCCGGTCGGCCCTCGATCGACATCGGCATGCCGCCGAGACCGATCGCGGAGACCGTCCGGGATCCGAGAGTGCGCTGCTGCATGGGGGACTTCCTCACGGTTCAGGGGTAGGAAGGGTCGTCGCCCGCCTGCGAGGGCGGAGCGCCGGGCAGTGCGAGACGACGGACCGGGACTGCTCGAGCGTAGGAAGCGATAATCTAGAAGTCCAACAACTAGTAGTTGTCAAATAGAGAAGTGCGAGTGGTCAATGGATCTTCGGCAGATGGAGTACCTCGTCGCGCTCGCGGACGAGCGCCAGTTCACCCGCGCGGCGCAGCTCGTCGGCGTCTCCCAGTCGGGCCTGTCCGCCGCGGTCCGCAGCCTCGAGGAGGAGCTCGGCGCGAGCCTGTTCACGCGCACGACGCGCCGCGTCGAGCCCACCGAGGCGGGCCTGGCGCTGCTGCCGCACGCACGCTCCATGCTCGCGCAGGCGGCCGCCGGTCGCGACGCGGTCGTCCGCGCGACGCGCGCGCTGTCCGGCTCGCTGCGCGTGGGATCGGAGCAGTGCCTCGGGGTCCTCGACGTCACCACGCTGCTCGAGCGCTTCCACCGCCGCTACCCCCAGGTGGAGATCCACTTCGCGCAGGCCGGCTCGCACGACCTCCTCGCGCGCGTGCGCGAGGGCGACCTGGACGTCGCGTTCGTCGCCACCACCGAGCACCTGGGATCGCTGTCGCAGACCGTGCTGGGCAGCGAGCCGCTCGTGCTCGTATGCGCGCCCGAGCACCCGCTCGCCACGCGCGGCCGGGTGGACTGGGCCGACCTCTCCGGCCAGGAGTTCGTCGACTTCGACCCGTCGTGGGGCGCGCGTCCCGTCAACGACGCCACGTGCGCCGCGCACGGCGTGCACCGCCGCGTGCGGTGCTCGGTCAACGACGTGCACACGCTCCTCGAGCTCGTCGACCGGGGCCTCGGGATCGCGCTCGTCCCGCGCCACGTCGCGGCGAAGCCTCAGGCGGAGCGCCTCGTCACGCTCGCGCTGCCCGAGGCCGGCGCGCCCAGCTGGGTCGTCTCCGTCGTGACCGGGCGCTGGGACAGCGGGGCCTCCGCGGCGCCCCAGCTCCTCGAGCTCCTCGCCGACGCGCCCGCGTGCCGTGGCGTCGAGGTCACGCGACCCGACGGCGAGCGGTCGGGCGTCGAGGTCGCGGCGGAGGTGCGGTGACCGCCCCCGCGGGCACCGACGCGCCGCTCTTCCCCCTGCGCAGCGTCGTCCTCGGCGCGTTCGTCCCGACGCTCGTCCTCGAGATCGGCATCGGGGCGATGCTGCCCGTCGTCGCGGTCACCGCGACCGGACGCGGGGCGAGCCTCACCGTCGCGGGGCTCGTCGCCGCGCTCGTCCCGATCGGCAAGATCCTGTTCGACCTCCCGGCCGGGGCGCTCGCGCAGCGGATCGGCGACCGGGCGGCCATGCTGCTCGCGGGCGGCGTCGCCGTCGTCGCGTTCGCGACGATCGCGCTCAGCCCGAACCTCGGGGGACTGGCTGCTGGCGTCCTCGCCCTCGGTGCGTCGACCGCCGTCTTCAACCTCGCCCGTCAGGCCTACCTCACCGAGATCACCCCGCCGCTGCGGCGGGCGCGCGTCCTGTCCACGCTCGCGGGCGTGCACCGCATCGGGCTGTTCCTCGGTCCGTTCGCGGGGGCGGCCGTCATCGCGGCGACGGACGTGCGCGGCGCCTACTGGCTCGGCGCCGTGGCCGCGCTGGCGGCGGTGGCGGTCCTCGCCGTCGTGCGCCCGGAGCCGGCGGCCCAGGACGGGCCGGGCCGCGTACGGACACGCGGCCCCGCGGCAGGACCGCGGGTGACCATCGCCGGCGTGGCGCGCGAGCACCGGCGCCTCTTCGCGACGCTCGGCGTCGCGATCCTCCTCGTGAGCGCCGTGCGCGGGGCGCGCCAGACCGTCATCCCGCTCTGGGGCGAGCACCTCGGGCTGGACGCGGAGGTGACGTCGCTGATCTTCGGCGTCTCCGGCGCGCTCGACATGCTGCTGTTCTACCCGGCGGGCAAGGTCATGGACCGGTTCGGACGGCTGTGGGTGGCCGTGCCCTCGATGCTCACCATGGCCGCCGGGCTCGCGCTCCTGCCCTTCGCCCACACGGTGGGCGCGGTGACCGTCGTCGCGGCACTGCTCGGGGTCGGCAACGGGATGGGGTCGGGCATCGTCATGACGCTGGGGGCCGACGTCGCACCCGCAGAGGTGCGCCCGACCTTCCTCAGCGTGTGGCGCCTCTTCCAGGACACGGGCGACGCGCTCGGGCCCCTCGTGCTCTCGGCGGGGGCAGCACTGGGGTCGCTCGCGGCGGGGCTCTGGGCGACGTCGGTGCTCGGCGCGGGGTCCGCGGCGGCCCTCGCGCGCTGGGTGCCCCGGTACTCGCCGCTCGCGAACCTCGTGCGGCCGCGCGCCGGGCAAAAGGCCGTGCGCGTCCCGTCCGACGCGCCCTAGCGTGGCGGGATGGCGAGCGACGGCACCGATCCCGGCCCGTTCCCCGACCCGTTCGACCACCAGGTGACCCAGGACGGTCGCGTCCGGGTCGCGCGCGGCGGGCGCGTCGTCGTCACCGTCGCCGGGACGGCGGCCGACCGGCTCGTCGTGGCCCTGGAACGGGCAGAGGCGCGCGACGACGAGGGCGAGGTCCAGCTCCTGCTCGCCAGGGCGACGGGGAACTACCGACGCGGCAACGAGAAGCGCGCCCACCGGCCGTGACGCAGGTCACGCGCGGGCATGTCACGCGCGGCCCGCGGCGGGCGTCTGGATGGTCGACCTCGCGCACGACCGGCGCGCACCGCGCCGGCTGACGGAAGGAGACCCTCGTGGCCCGCATCTCGCTCGACCCGCCCCGGACCCTGCTCAACCGCACGCTCGCCGCGCTCTCGCGGCGGCGGTACGGCGCCGTGCTCGAGCCGCTCGCCGCCGTCGGGCACAACCCGCGCGTCGCGACGACGTACGGCGTCCTCGAGGCGGGCGTCGCGCGCTGGCGGACGCTCGACCCGACGCTCTCGGCGCTCGCGGTCATGGCCTCCGCGGTGCAGATCGGCTGCTCGTGGTGCGTCGACTTCGGCTACTGGGAGTCGGAGCACGGCGACGTCGACCCCGGCAAGCTCCACGACGTGCCCGCGTGGCGCGAGAGCGACGCGTACAGCGCCGTCGAGCGGCGCGTGCTCGAGTACGCCGAGGCGGCGACCGCGACCCCGCCGACGGTGACGGACGAGCTCGCGGCCGCGCTGGTCGACGACCTGGGCGAGCCCGCGTTCGTCGAGCTCACGGCCCTGGTCGCGCTGGAGAACCTGCGCAGCCGGATCAACGCGGCCCTCGGACTGTCCAGCCAGGGCTTCAGCGACCGGTGCGAGGTCCCGCTCGGCGGGGGGCTGCGCGCGGCAGGCACGGCTGGCAGGCTGGCCGGGTGAGCGAGAGCGCCGGGTCCCCGCCGCCGGACGGCGCCGCGGGGCCCCGCGGTCCCGGTGCGGCCCTCGCGCCGTTCACGACGCACCGTCGCCTGCTCTTCACGGTCGCGTACGAGATGACGGGCTCCGCCGCGGACGCCGAGGACGTGGTCCAGGAGGCCTGGCTGCGCTGGTCGTCGGCGGACCGGTCCGGCGTCCTGGACCCGCGCGCCTACCTCGTGCGCGTCACGACACGGCTCGCGCTCGACCGGCTGCGCACGCTGCGGACGCGGCGCGAGACGTACGTGGGGTCGTGGCTGCCCGACCCGCTCCTCACGACGCCGGACGCCGCGCTGCAGGTCGAGCGCGCGGAGGACGTGTCGATGGCGCTGCTCGTCGTGCTGGAGACGCTGAGCCCGCTCGAGCGTGCCGTGTTCGTGCTGCGCGAGGTGTTCGACGTCCCCTACGACGAGATCGCGGACGGCCTCGACCGCTCGCCCGAGGCCGTGCGCCAGACCGTGCACCGCGCGCGCGAGCACGTACGGGCGCGGCGCCCGCGGTTCACCCCGCCCGACGACGCGCAGCGCGCGGCGGTCGAGCGGTTCATGGCCGCGTGCGCGACGGGAGACACGACCGCGCTCGTCGAGATCCTCGCGCCGGACGTCGTCGTGGTGAGCGACGGCGGCGGCAAGGCGCGCGCGGCCCTGCGGCCCGTGACGGGTGCGGACAAGGTGGCGCGGATGCTCGTGGGTCTCTCGGCGAAGCCCGAGACGACGGCGATGGCCTTCGAGCCCGCGCTCGTGAACGGCGCTCTGGGCGGCGTGTGGACCGTCGGCGGGGAGCCCGCGATGGCCGCGACCGTCGAGTACGACGGCGAGCGCGTCGTGCGCGTCCTGCTCTTCCGCAACCCGGAGCGGCTGGCCGGGCTCAGACGAGCGTGAGGACGCCCAGCACGCCGACCGCCAGGGCCAGCACGAGCGAGACCGCGATGAGCGCGACGTGCACCGTGAGGAAGCGCGTCGCGCGCCCGTCGGCGTCACGTGCGCGCGGGTCCTTGGCGATGCGCTGGAGGAACCGCGGCCAGATGAGCAGGTTCCACGCGGCGGTGACGAGCAGGACGACGGACCAGGCGACGGGGAGCTCCACGCACCGAGCATGACACCGGTCTGCGACGTCCCGGGACGGAGGAGCGCGCACCGGGTGTGGGATCGACCACATCGACGCCGGGTGTCAGGTGAGGCTAGCCTTGCCTCGGTTCCGTGATCGCGGGGCCGTCGTCCGCCCGGCACGCCGGGCCGCACCCCGAGGAGCCACCGGTGGCCACCTTCAAGACGGTCAAGCCCGCCGACGCTCACGTCGTCACGCTGAGCGTCGTCGGGAGCAAGCGGGTGAGCCCCCACGTCGTGCGGGTCACGCTCGGTGGCGACGACATGGAGCTCTTCACGCCGATGGGCTTCGACCAGTGGTTCCGGCTCTTCCTGGCCCGCGACGACCAGGACTCCCTCCGGCTGCCGACGCGCACCTCGGGCCTGTGGTACGTCCAGTACCTCGCGACGCCCAAGGCGCGCCGGCCCTGGGTCCGCAACTACACGGTGCGCGCCGCGCGGCCCGACCTGCGCGAGATCGACGTCGACTTCGTCGTCCACGGCGACGCCGGCCCCGCGTCGTCGTTCGCGCTGTCCGCGCAGCCGGGGGACCGCGTCGGCCTGCTCGACCAGGGGGTCGGCTACAACCCGCGCGTCCCGCACGACTGGACGCTCGTCGTCGCCGACGAGACCGGGCTGCCGGCCGTCGCGGGGATCTGCGAGTCGCTGCCCGACGACGCGCGCGGCCTCGCGATCGTCGAGATCCCCGAGGCGGCGGACGCGCAGGACTTCCGCGTGCCGGCGGGTGTCGAGCTCCGCTGGGTCGTGCGCGAGGGCGCGGCGCCCGCGGGCACCGACCCGCACGAGCTCCTGCCCGGCGCGCTGGCGCTCGAGGCCGTGCGGTCGGCCGACCTGCCGTCCGGGCCCGTCTACGCGTACGCGGTGGGGGAGTCGACGCTCGCGACCGGGGTGCGCCGCCACCTCGTCAACGACCGCGGCGTGCCCAAGACGCACGTCGACTTCGTCGGGTACTGGCGGCACGGTCACGCAGCGTCCGCCTGACCGGACGGCGCGGCCCCGGCGGGTCCCGCGCGGCCGTCAGACCTTGCGGAGCTGGCGGAACATCGGGCAGTCGAACGGGTCGCGCGCGGAGAGCCCGACGCGGTTGAGGTACCGGACGACGATGCCGTAGGACTGCACGAGGCTCGTCTCCGTGTAGGGCAGGCCGAGGTTCGCGCAGTGCTCGCGCACGATCTCGCGCGCCCGCGCGAGGTGGGGCCGCGGCATGCTCGGGAACAGGTGGTGCTCGATCTGGAAGTTGAGCCCGCCCATGAGGATGTTCATCCACCAGCCGCCGCGGATGTTGCGCGACGTGAGGACCTGCTTCGAGAGGAAGTCGATCTTCGTGTTCTCGGGGATGATCGCCATGCCCTTGTGGTTCGGCGCGAACGACGCGCCCATGTAGACGCCGAACACCGCGAGCTGCACGCCGAGGAACGCGAAGGCCATGCCGAGCGGCAGGAACCAGAAGATCGCGCCGACGTAGAGCGACAGGCGCAGCGTGAGGATCACGAGCTCGAGGACCCGGGCCCGGAGGTTGCCTCGCGCCCGGCCGCCCGCGAGGAGCGAGCGGTACGCCTGGACGTGCAGGTTGAGACCCTCGAGTGTGAGCAGCGGGAAGAAGAGCCAGCCCTGGTAGCGGTTGATCACGGAGCGGAAGCCCTTCGCCGCGGCGGCGTCGTCGTCGAGGAAGACGACGACGTCCGGGGCGATGTCCGGGTCCTTGCCGCGCTGGTTGGGGTTCGCGTGGTGGCGTGTGTGCTTGTTCATCCACCACGAGTGGCTGATCCCCACGACGCCGTTCGCGAGGATGCGGCCCAGGCGGTCGTTCGCCGGGCCGGACGCGAAGACCTGGCGGTGGGACGCCTCGTGGGCGACGAACGCGAACTGCGTGAAGATCAGGCCGAGCGCCCCGGCGATCAGGAGCTGGAACCACGAGTCGCCGAGGAGGACGAACCCGGCGACGGCGCCGCCGAGCGCGAGCGTCAGGACGGCGAGGGTCCAGAGGTAGTAGCCGTGCGTGCGGTGGAGCAGTCCGGCGTCGCGCACCGTGCGCGACAGCGCGCTATAGGTGCTGGTGACGGCGCCCGGCTCGTCGGTGCGGGGGCGGGTGGCCCGGAAGCCCGGGCGCACTGCGGCAGAGGTCATGTGCGGCCTCGCAGGGTGTCGGTGTCGACTTCCCAGCCGCGGAGGTGAGCGGGTGCTCGTGGTGCAGATCACCCCACCCTACGGGACCGTAGGTTGCGCGCGCGAGCGCGGCACGTGAAGAACTCGCGCAGGAGCCTCGGGGGCCGCGTCGTCGTCAGGCGGCGAAGCGGAACGTCTGGCGGTACTCCGTCGGCGTGATGCCGACCGCGCGCCGGAAGTGGTGGCGCAGGAGCGCCGCCGACCCGAACCCGCAGCGCCGCGCGACCTCCTCGAGGTCCAGCGTCGACTCCTCGAGCAGGGACTGCGCGTGCCCCACGCGCTGCGACGTGAGCCACGCGAGCGGCGTCGTGCCCGTCTGGGCGACGAACGAGCGCGCGAACGTGCGCTCCGACGTGTGGGCGCGCCGAGCCAGGTCCCGCACCGTGAGCGGTTCGTCGAGGTGCTCGGTCATCCACTCCAGCAGCTCGGCGAACGAGTCCTCCTCGCACTCGGGGACCGGGCGCTCGATGAACTGTCGCTGTCCGCCGTCGCGCTGGGGCGGCACGACCATGCGCCGCGCGATCGTGTTCGCGACCTTCGCCCCGAGCTCGCGCCGCACGAGGTGCAGGCACGCGTCGATCCCGGCGGCGGTCCCGGCGCTCGTGACGAGGTTGCCGTCGTCGACGAACAGCACGTCCGGGTCGATGTCCAGGCTCGGGTACCGGCGGCGCAGCTCGTCGGCGTGCATCCAGTGGGTCGTGACGCGTCGCCCCTCGATCACGCCGGCCGCGGCGAGGAGGAAGACCCCTGAGCACACGCTGAGCAGCAGCGCGCCGCGCGCGGACGCGCGCCGGACCGCGTCCAGCACCTCGGGCGGGTAGTGCGAGCCGATGCGGATCGCCGGGACGATGAGGAGGTCGACGTCGTCCGTGGCGTCGAGCCCGTGGTCGGGGACGACCTGCGCGCCGACCGACGTGTGCACGGGCCGCCCGGCGACCGGTCCGCACACGCGGAAGTCGAACGACGGGACGCCGTCCTCGCTCCGGTCGAGGCCGAAGACCTCGCACACGACGCCGAACTCGAACGGGGCCAGGCCGTCGCACACGACGGCCGCGACGGAGCGCACCATGCACGGCACGCTACGCCTTTGGCGGGATCTTGTCGAGAGGTGTCGGTCCTGCCACTCGTCGCCCGCCACGTGCGACGACAGGGTGGAGGCATGGACATCTTCTGGGGTGTGGTGGTTCTTCTCCTCGTCGTCGGCCCGACCGCCGCGGCGCTCGCGGTGCGGCGCGCGGACCCCGCGCGGCCGTGGTTCCCCGCGGGGTCCGACGGCGCGTGGCCGGGCGGTGGCGCGTGGGGTGACCGGTCGGTCCACGGCGAGCGCTGGGACCGCGACGCGCAGCGGCTCGACGCCGACCTGCGGGCAGCGGCCTCGCGCCCGGACCTGCAGGGCGGTCGTGTCGACCCGCACGAGGTCGCGACCGAGCTCGTGCTGCGGCGTGTCGTCCCCAATCCCGCCGTGCGGGACGGCGTCCGCGGGCTCCCGCCGGCTCCCGCGACGCACGCCGAGCCGGCACCGGCGCGCGCGGGGCGGCGCGTGCGGCTCCCGCGCTGACCGTCGCGGCCGGGCGCGGGACGCACGACGGCCCGGACCTCGTGGAGGTCCGGGCCGTCGCGGGGGAGGGGCGTCAGATCGTGGTCAGGCGCGCGAGCCGACGGCGTCGACGTCCGCGCCGCCCGTGAGCTGGTCGAGGCCCTCGAGCTCCTCGGCCTCCCACGGCGCCTGGCCGAGGCTCGGGATCATCGTCGCGAGCTCGGGGCGCCACTTGGTGAAGCGGGCGGGGAAGCAGCGCTCGAGCAGGTCGATCATCGCGGGGACCGCGGTCGACGCGCCCGGAGAGGCGCCGAGCAGGCCCGCGATGGAGCCGTCGCCCGCGGCGATGACCTCGGTGCCGAACTCGAGGACGCCCTTGCCGTCCTTGTCCTTCTTGATGACCTGGACGCGCTGGCCCGCGGTGATGGTCTCCCAGTCCTTCGGGTGCGCCGTCGGCATGAAGCCCTGGAGCGCCGTGAACTTGGTCTCCGGGCTCGCGAGGAGCTGGCCGACCAGGTACTGGGTGAGATCGAGGTTCTTCAGGCCCGCGCCGACCATCGAGCCGAGGTTGTGCAGGCGCAGCGACGTGAACAGCCCGAGGTACTTGCCCTTCTTGAGGTACTTGGGGCTGAACCCGGCGTACGGGCCGAACATCAGGTACGTCTTGCCCTCGACGACCCGCGTGTCCAGGTGCGGGACGGACATGGGCGGGGAGCCGACGTCGGCCTTGCCGTACACCTTGGCCTGGTGCTGCGCGACGAGCTCGGGGCTGTCGGTGCGCAGGAACTCGCCGCTGATGGGGAAGCCGCCGTAGCCCTTGGCCTCGGGGATGCCCGCGGCCTGGAGCAGCGGCAGGGCACCGCCGCCCGCGCCGACGAACACGAACCGGGCCTCGACGGTCGAGCGGCGCTTCGGGGCGTTCCACGAGCGGTCCTTGACCGTCAGGCGCCAGCGGCCGTCCTTCGTCTTCTTGAGGTTCTTCACCTCGTGCTCGAGGAAGAGCTGCGTGCCCTGGGAGACGAGGTAGTCGACGAGCTGCTGCGTGAGGGCGCCGAAGTCGACGTCCGTGCCGCTCGTCGCGCGCGTCGCCGCGACCGGCTCGTCGCCGTCGCGCTCCGCGACGAGGAGCGGCGCCCACTCGGCGATCACGGCGGGGTCGTCGCTGAACTCGAGCTCGCTGAACAGCGGGTGCTGGCCCAGCGTCTCGAACCGGCGGCGCAGGTAGTCGACGTTCTCCGCGCCGCGCACGAACGTCATGTGCGGCGTGCGGGAGATGAAGCTCGCGGGCTGCGGGAGCGCGCCCGTCGTGAGCAGGTGGTGCCAGAACTCGCGCGACACCTCGAACTGCTCGTTGATCTTCACCGCCTTGGTGATGTCGATCGAGCCGTCCGCCTTCTCCGGCGTGTAGTTCAGCTCGCACAGGGCGGCATGACCCGTCCCGGCGTTGTTCCACGGGTTCGACGACTCCTGCGCCACGGCGTCCAGACGCTCGTAGATGCGCACGGTCCAGGAGGGCTCCAGGACCTTGAGGAGAGCCCCCAGCGTGGCGCTCATGATGCCACCGCCTATGAGGGCTACGTCGATCTGGTCTGCGCTGCTTGCGGGGTTGCTCGCTCGACTCGACACGCTCCGATTCTACGCTTGTGAAAGAGTGCACTAACTGTGCGGTGCGTCACGGGCGTGCGTCACACTTTCCCGGGACGAACGTCCCGAGCGGCACAGGCCGGACGTCTCGCCCCTCGTGGCGCGGCCTTTCCACGCCGAGGTAGGACCGTGGTCGCGTGAGGTAGAGCCGTGGTCGCGCGAGGTAGAGCCGTGGTTCGTGTGCTCGACGGCGTGTGGCCGGGTTGGGTGGTCGGGGTGGGTGGTGGTGCCGCGTCTACCATCCGCCGCTCGTTCCTCGCGGCTCCCGCCAGGCCCGCCACGACGCGGCACCACCACCCACCCCGCCCTACGTCGTCTCGCCCTGGTCGTTGCTCACCCGGGCTACCACCCGCGGCGTCGGTTCGTCCGCGTCGTCGCCCGTACGTCGCCGCTGAGCCGCGCGCGGGCCTGCGCGCCTACCGTCGTTCTCCCTGGGCGGGCAGAGGTCTCTCGCGTGACCTGGGTTCTACCTCGGCGGGGAGTAGGGCGAGGGCCAGGGGCCGATCTGGGGGAGGGCCGTCGGTTCGCCGGCGCGGAAGGCGTCGGGCTCGGCGCCGGGGGTGCGGCCCGCGAGCCAGGCGGCGACGTCGGTCAGGCGACCCCGGACGACGACACCGGCTCGCGCGTCGAACCCGGGGTCGCTCCCCACGGGAGTCTCCGAGTGGGGACCTGTCCCAGGTTCGGCAGCGAGGCGAAGGCCGCCCGGGCCCACCCTCAGCCGGGTGGGCTCGTCGGCGAGCTCGACCAGGACGTCGTCCGGGAGGCGGACCCCGAGGAAGTCGAGGAGGTGGAGTCCGAGCGCGCGCGGCCAGGTGTCGAGGTCGAGCCCGGCGTCGAGGTCGACGGCGTGGATCCGGACCTCGCGCCACCATGCGACGAGCGCGTCCACGACGGTCCCGTCGCGGTAGGTGACGCGCGCGTCCCAGCCCGGCGAGCCGGCGGGGGGCCAGGCCGCGTCGAGACGCTCGGCGAGCGACTCGAGCGCGTGCACGTGCTCCGCGACCGACCGGCGCGCGCCCGCCTGGATGCCGGCCTCCCGGCCGGCCGCTCCGCCGTCGTAGACCTCGACGAGCTCGCCGTGGGCGGCCCGCTCCGCCTGGCGGGCCATGGCCTTGCCGATCGCCGTGACGTGCGCGAGCACGTGGCTGCGCGACCAGCCGGGCAGGGCGGACGGGCCCGCGAGGCCGGCGTCGTCGAGGTCACGCGTCGCTGCGGTGACGGCGTCGAGGGCGGCGCGCGCGTCGCGACGCACCTCCTCGACGTCCGGCGCGACGGGTGCGGTGGGATTGGTCACGGCCACAGGAGCTCCTTCGTCCAGGGATGAGGTGTCGCGGTTCCCGCTTCGGTCGACGCGGTGTAGCGCAGGCGGGTCTGGCCGTCGGGCGAGGATGCCCAGAACTCGACGCTCGTCGGCTCGAGCGCGTACGACGCCCAGGCGTCGAGCACGAGCCCGGGCTGGGCGCGGACCTGCGCGAGCGCGGCGTCCCACGCGGTCCGGTAGGCGTCCGGTGACGCGAGTGGGGCGCTCTGCGGCCCGGCGAGCGCGGTGGCACGGGAGAAGTCGGAGCGGGCGAGGAAGTCGGCGGCCGACGCCTCGGGTCCGAGCGGGACGACCGGTCCGCGCACCCGGACCTGGCGACCGTGCTCGCGCCAGAAGAACGTCAGCGCGGCGTGCGGGTTCTGCGCGAGCGCGACGCCCTTGGGCGAGTCGGCGCGCGTGGCGAAGACCCAGCCGTCGCCGTCGACGTCCTTGAGGATCAGCGTCCGGGCGTCGACCCGGCCGCTCGCGTCGGCGGTCGAGAGCGTCGCGGCATGCGGTGCGGGCAGGCCGGCGCCGATCGCCTCGTCGAGCCAGCCGACGAAGAGCGTGCTCGGCTCCTCGGGCGCTGCGTCGACGTCGAGGCCGGGCAGGTCGGCGCCGAACACCGGGAGCGCGCGCAGGCGCTCGCGCAGGGACGGGCGGTCGGGGGTGCCGGTCATGTGTCCTCCAGCGGGTCGGCGGGGCGGGGGTCGAGCAGCGCGACGAAGCCCCGCGCGGCGGCGGTCATCGCGTCCGGGTCGTCGAGGGCGCGCGCGAGGACGTACCCGCCCTGCACGATCGCCACGGCGGCGTGCGCACGGTCGCGGGCGGCGTCGTCGGGCAACCCGTCCTCGGTGAGGACGGTGGTGGCCAGCTCGACGAGCCCGCGGAAGTAGGCGTGGACCTCCGCGGCGAGCTCGGCGTCGTCCATGACGGCCTGGTCGCTCACGAGGCGGCCGACCTTGCACCCGGCGAGCGCGGGGCGCGGCCGCTCGAGGTAGCGGACCAGGCGCTCGACGGCGGACCCGCCCGCGTCGAGGTCGCGGTGCGCGGCGTCGAGGCCGGCCGTCGTCGTGGCGTGCACGGCGGCCGCGGCGAGGTCGTGCTTGGTGGGGAAGTGGTGGTAGAGGCTGCCTTGGCCCACGCCGCTCGCGGCGAGGACCTGGCGTGGGCTGGTCGCGCCGACGCCCTGGGCCCAGAACAGGTCCTGCGCGGCCGCGACGAGCCGCTCGCGGGCGTCGGTCGTCGTCATGCTGACCACCGTACCTACCTCTAGGTATGGTGTCGAGTCGTCGCTCCTCGGACCACCTCGCGTCACACCTCGCCGTCGCGCTCGGTCGGGACGGCATGAGAGTCGAGTCGTACGGTGGGTCGGTGACGGTGCAGCAGCGGGTGCTGGTGGTCGCGGTCCTCGCGTCGTTCGTGTCGTTCCTGGACGGCTCGGTGGTCAACGTCGCGCTGCCCGCGATCTCCGCCGAGCTGACGACCGGTCCGGTCACGGGCCTTGCGCTGCAGCAGTGGGTCGTCGACGCCTACATGATCACGCTCGGTGCCCTCATCCTCCTGGCGGGCTCCCTGTCCGACGTGCACGGCCGGCGCCGCATCATGGCGATCGGCCTCGTCGGCTTCGCGGCGACGTCGGTCGCGTGCGCGCTCGCACCCGACGGGCTGTTCCTCGTCGTCGCGCGCGGGCTCCAGGGCGTCGCGGGCGCGCTGCTCGTGCCGAGCTCGCTCGCCATGATCATCTCGACCTTCGACGGCGAGCGGCAGTCCCGCGCGATCGGCTCCTGGACCGCGTGGACCAGCACCGCGTCGCTCGTCGGGCCGCTGCTCGGCGGGATCCTCATCGACACGATCTCGTGGCGCTGGGTGTTCTGGATCAACGTGCTGCCCGTCGCGGTGACGCTGTGGCTGCTGCGCGGGGTGCCGCGGTCCGCCGCGGAGGAGCCGGGGGCCGCGGGTGGCCCAGACGGGCGCCGGCGCATCGACGTCGCCGGGGCGACGCTCGCGGCGGTCGGGCTCGCGGGCACCGTGTTCGCGCTCATCGAGCAGGGCCGGTTCGGCTGGGCGAGCCCGGTCGTGTGGGGGCCCTGCCTCGTCGGCGTGGCGTGCCTCGTCGTGTTCGTGTGGTGGGAGCGGCGCGCCCCCGACCCCATGCTGCCGCCGCGGCTCTTCCGCGTGCGCAACTTCGCGTGGGGCAACCTCGCGACCGCCGCGATCTACGGCGCGCTGTACTTCGGCGGGTTCGTCGTCACACTGTTCCTCCAGCAGATCGGCGGGTACAGCGCCACCGCCGCCGGGCTCGCGCAGCTCCCCGTGACGCTCGTGCTCCTCGCGCTGTCCACGCGGTTCGGGGCGCTCGCGGGCCGGTACGGCCCGCGCCTGTTCATGACCCTCGGGCCGATCGTGGGCGGGGCGGGCTACCTCCTCCTGCTCACGACGACCGACGACGCCGTCTACGTCACCCAGGTCCTCCCGGGCCTCGTGCTCTTCGGCCTCGGCCTCGCGATGACGGTGGCGCCCTTGACGTCCGCGATCCTCGGCTCGATCCCCGCGTCCGACGCCGGCATCGGGTCGGCGGTGAACAACGCCGTGTCGCGCGTGGCGGGGCTCGTCGTCATCGCGTTCGCGGGCGTGATCGTCGGGGGCGTGCTCGACCTCGACGGCTTCCACCGCTCGCTCGTCGTCACCGCCGCGCTGCTGGTCCTGGGCGGCGTGCTGAGCTGGGTCGGCATCCGCAACGAGAAGGTGCGCGCGACCGCGGACGCCGTCTCCGGGGACCGCTGATCGGCCTGCGGCGCCTACCGCACCGTCTGGAGGTCGTGGGTCGAGGTGTTGAGGCGGCGCGCACCGTCGGGCGCGTCGGGCGGGAACGCGACGACGATGTCCTCGATCCGCACGCCGAACCGCCCGGGCAGGTAGATGCCCGGCTCGACGGAGAAGCACATGCCGGGCTCGATCGGGCGGTCCTCGCCCTCCACCATGTACGGCGGCTCGTGGGTCGTGGTGCCGATGCCGTGCCCGGTGCGGTGCACGAAGTACTCGCCGTAGCCCGCGTCGGCGATGACGGTGCGGGCCGCGCGGTCGACGTCCTGGCACGTCGCGCCCGGGCGCACGGCGTCGACCCCGGCCTGCTGGGCGCGACGCACGACGTCGTAGACCTCGCGCTGCTGTGCCGCCAGGGCGTCGTCGGTGCCGCCCTCGACCAGGACCGTGCGCGTCGTGTCGGAGCCGTAGCCGTCGCGCAGCCCGCCGAAGTCGAGGACGACGAGGTCGCCCGGCTCGATGACCCGGTCGCCCGCGTCGTGGTGCGGGTCGGCGCCGTTCGGCCCCGCGCACACGAGCGTGAAGTCGACCTGCTCGTGCCCGTGCTCGCGCAGGAACCGGTCGAGGTCGGCGGCGACGTCCCGCTCGCGCCGGCCCGCGAACGCGACCTCGCGGATCTGGGCGAACGCCGCGTCGGCGGCGGCGCCCGCCGCGGCGAGGCGCTCGACCTCCTGCGCGTCCTTGACGGCGCGCAGCGTCGGTACGGCGTCGGTGAACGCGGTGAAGCGCGCGTCCGGGAGCGCCCGCTGGAGCCCGAGCACGTGCAGCGCCCACGTCGAGTCCGAGACGGCGTAGGTGCCGGTCCCGTCGAGGAGCCGCGCCGCGGCGGCGTGCTCGTCGTCGCCGTCGCGCCAGGTCACGACGTCGAGCCCGTCCGCGCCCGGGGCCGAGACCAGGTCGCCCCGCTCGAGCAGCGGCACGACGACGGACGCGCTGCCCTCCGCGCCCGGTTCGCCCGCGGGGATCGCGAGCAGCGTGAGGCGCTCGGTGTCCGGCGGGGCGTAGCCGGTGAAGTAGGCGAGGTCGGGGCCGGGCGAGACGAGGAGCCCTGCCAGGCCCGCCTCGCGGGCGTGCGCGGCGGCGCGCTCACGGCGGGCGGCGTAGACCTCGGGGCCGAACGCGGCCCCCGGACGTGCGGCGTCGGTGCTGCTCATGGTGACAGCGTGGCACCGCTCACCCGCGAGATCGACCCGAACGGCCCGACGTCGACCCTCTGAAGGTCGATCTCGGACGTGCAGGTCGATCTCGTGGCGGGCAGGGGAGTGGCAGGGTGGGCACATGACCGACGTGCGCAACCTCTTCGCCGCCCTCGACGCGTTCGACGGGCACTGGCAGCCGCACCGCGTGACGAGCCTCAACGACGAGGACGTCAAGGTGGTCAAGGTGCTCGGCGAGTTCGTCTGGCACACCCACCCCGAGACCGACGAGCTGTTCCTCGTGCTCGCGGGCGAGCTGACGATCGACGTGCGCGAGGGCGGGGTCGAGCGTGCGGTCGTGCTGGGGCCGCACGACCTGTTCGTCGTGCCGCGCGGCGTCGAGCACCGCCCGCGGGCCGCCGTCGAGACCTCCGCGGTGCTCGTCGAGCGCCGGGGGACGGTGAACACGGGGGACGCGGGCGGCGACCTGACCTCGCCGGTGCGCGAGCTGCCGGACGCCTGACGACGGCGAGATCGACCCGAGCGGCCGAGATCGACCCTCGGTGGGTCGACCTGGCGACGCTCGGGTCGATCTGCCGCTCAGACCCGGACGACGACCTTCCCGCGCACGTGGCCCGACTGGCTCGCGCGGTGCGCGTCGGCGGCGTCGGCGAGGTCGAACACCTCCGCGACCTCAGGACGCAGCAGGCCCTCGTCGCCGAGGCGCGCGAGCTCCGCGAGGTCCGCCGCGTCGGGGCGCACCCACACGTAGTGCCCGCCGAGCTCGTCGCGGGCGCGGGCGTCCGTGATCGAGGCGACCGTGCCGCCGTCGCGCAGGACCTGGGGCACCGAGTCGAGCGCGTCGCCGCCCACGTAGTCGAGGACGACCTCGACGCCCTCCGGCGCGAGCGCCCGGACGCGGTCCGCGAGCCCGTCGCCGTACGTGACCGGCTCGGCGCCGAGCGAGCGGAGGAAGTCGTGGTTGCGCTCCGACGCCGTGCCGATCACGCGTGCGCCGAGGGCCCGCGCGATCTGGACGGCGAACGACCCCACGCCGCCGGCCGCGGCGTGCACGAGCACCGTCTGCCCCTCGGCGACGCCTGCGCGCCGGATCGTCTGGTACGCCGTCAGACCCGCGAGCGGCACCGCGGCCGCCTCCTCGAACGACCACGCGGCGGGCTTGCGCGCGAGCGTGCGCACCGGCGCCGCGACGAGCTCCGCGAACGTCCCGCCCGAGACCTCGCCGCCGATCACGTCCTTGCGCACGTAGCCGTACACCTCGTCGCCCACCTGGAGCTCGGGGGTGTCCAGCCCGACGCGCTCGACGACGCCCGCGACGTCCCACCCGGGGACGACGGGGAAGGCCACGTCCATGATCTGGTCGAGGTAGCCCTCGCGGACCTTCCAGTCCACCGGGTTGACGCTCGCGGCGCGCACACGCACGAGCACGGAGTCGGGCCCGACCTTGGGGGTCGGGAGGTCGGTCGTCTCGAGGACGTCGGGGCCGCCGTAGCGGGAGTAGGTGATGGCTCGCATGACGGCGGCAACGGCACGCGCGCCCGCTCGATTCCCGGTCTGCCGGGGGAGAGGCGCGGGTCACACCGGTGCGCACGCCCGTCGCGTCGTCCCTCAGGGCGGTCAGCCCTCGAACGCCGTCGGGTCCATGAAGAGGACCTCCCACTGGTGGCCGTCGAGGTCGGCGAAGCTCCGCGAGTACATGAACCCGCCCTCCTCCTGCGGGTCCTTGACCGCGGTGGCGCCGGCGGCGAACGCCGCGTCGGCGAGCCGGTCGACCTCGGCCCGGCTGTCGACGCTCAGCGCGTTGATGACCTCGGTCGTCGCGGTCGCGTCGGCGACGGACTTGTTCGTGAACTGCTTCGCGAACTCCTCGGTGAGGAGCATGACGTAGATAGTGTCGCTGATGACGATCGAGGAGGCGTTCTCGTCCGTGAACTGCTCGTTCACCGAGTACCCGAGCGCCGTGTAGAACGCCTTGGAGGCGTCGAGGTCCTTGACGGGCAGGTTGACGAAGATCTGCGTGCTCATGAGTGCGCCTCCGGCATCGTGGGCGGTTCGCCCGGTACGTGGTGTCGTGGGGGTAGACGACAGGTCCCTCATGAACTCATCGCCCGGCCGCGCACGAGTCGCGGCCGGGCGACGGAGCGCCGCGGCGCCTCAGGCGAGCACGTCGCCGTCGCGCGCGACGACCCGGCCGGCCGCGACGACGAGCGCGCGGCGCGGGGCGCGCACGACGGCGTCGGGCACGTTCTCGGCGTCGACGAGCACGACGTCCGCGGGGCCCCGACGACGAGGTCGTGCACGTCGCGGCCGACGAAGCGCGCGGCGTCGGACGTCGCGATGCGCGCCGCGGTGGCGAGCTCCTCGTCGTACCGGAAGCGCGACAGGCGCGCGAGCTGCGTCGTGAGGGCGAGGAGGTCCCCGGTCCCGTACGGCGACCACAGGTCACGGATCCCGTCGGTGCCGAGCCCGACGGCGACGCCCGCGGCACGCAGCGCGTGCACGGGCAGGGGCGCGGCGCCGATCGGCGCGACGGTCGTCATGGTGATGCCGGCCTCGCCCATCGCGGCGACGAGGTCCGCCTGGCGCGACGCCGGGACGTCGCCGACCGCGAAGCCGTGCGCGACGTTGACCTTGCCCTGGAGCCCCGCGCGCAGCGTGCGGTCGATCATGAGCTCGACCTGGAACGCGCCGAGGTCGCCGCCGTCGTGCAGGTGCACGTCGATGCCGACGCCGCGGCGCTCCGCGATCGCGAAGAGCCCGTCGAGCTGGCCGACCGGGTCGCGGTCGATCGACGCGGGGTCGAGCCCACCGATGTGCTCGGCCCCCGCGGCCGCGGCCGCGTCGAGCAGGTCCAGCACCCCGGGACGGCGCAGCACGCCGTCCTGCGGGAACGCGACGATCTCGGCGTGCACGGCGCCGCCGAGCGCCGCGAGCGCCTCGCGCACGACCTCGATGCCGCGCAGGCCCAGGCCGAGGTCGACGTCCACGTGGGTGCGGATCGCCGTCGTGCCGTGGCGCACGAACTCGCGCAGCACGGCGAGGGTGACGTCGACGCCGGGGATGCCGAGCTCGTCGCGGTGCGCGCGCTCGTGCGCGATGCGGCCCTGCGTCGTCGCCTCGCCCCCGTAGCTGACCCACGGCTTGCCCCACCAGCTCTTGTCCACGTGCGCGTGGGCGTTGACGAGACCGGGCAGCGCGAGCAGGCCGCGGCCGTCGACGACGCCGGCCGCGCCACCCGTCGGCGAGCCGGCCGGCGTGCCCGACGGCGCCGCGACGGCGGGGTCGTGCGGCGTCACCGCGGCGATGCGCCCGTCGGCGACGTGCAGGTCGACCCGCTCGCCGCCCCAGGGGCGGACGTCGCGCAGGACGGTGACGGTCTCGGGGGCGTTCGGGCTGGTCATGCGGCGGGTCCTTCCGGGAGCGGGACGACGACCTGGGGCCGTCCGGGGATCTGGATCTCGTACGTGGCGAGGGTGTCGAGGTCGACGACGGTCGCGCCGTCCCACGCCTCGGCCTGCGTGTAGCCGCCGGCGAGCACCGCGCTCAGGCCTCCGGTCGCGGGGTCGGTCCACGTGGTCGCGGTCTCGTGCCGGCGCGTCAGCGGCGCGACCTGCTCGGCCCCGGTCGCGGGGTCGAGCACCGTCACGTTCGGTCCGCCCGCGGCGTTGCCGAACGGGCCGTTGCCCACGACGACGACGCGACCGTCGGGAGTGCGCGCGACGCCGTGCTGGTGGCTGTCCGCCGCGGAGGGCACGCTCGTCGCCGTGCCGGTGGCCGGGTCGAGGCGGACCAGCACGCGGCCCTGGTAGGGGAGCAGGAGGGAGCCGTCGTCGTCGAGCACGGCGTAGTGCGGCTTCTCGAACGACGCGAGCCCGCCCTCGGTGCCGAACGGCGCGACCTCGATGCGCCGCGCCTCGAACGTCGTGGTGTCGACGACGTGCACGGAGAACTCGTCGTGGTCGACGGTGTAGACCTCGCTGCCGTCGGCCGCGACGAGCACGTCGAACGGACGCAGGCCCACGGGCGTGCTCGCGAGCACCTCGCGCGACGCGACGTCGATCGTCTCGAGCGTCGACGAGTCGCCGCGGTGGACGGCCACGTAGACGCGGGTGCCGTCGGGCGACACCGCGATGCCCATGCCGCCGCGGCGGTACTCGCCGAACCCGACCCGGGCGGGCGTGTCCCGGTAGGGGATCAGGTCGACGCGCTCGCGCGTGGCGAGGTCGACGACCGCGACCCCCTGCGCCGTCGAGACGTACGCGCGCATCGTCGGGGCGTGCACGGCGACGCCCCACGGCGCCGCCCCGACCTCGATGCGGTCGACGACGGCGCTGCCCTCGCGGATCGTCGGGTCGACGACGGCGAGCCCGTCGGACTCCGCCTCGGTCGCGAGCAGGTAGCGCGCGGGCGCCTCGACGGGCTCCTCGGGAGCCGCGGGCGCGTCCGACGGGTCGGGCGCAGGGGTCGGGGCGGGGGACGTGACGTCGGGGTTCGGCGTGGGATCGGGCGAGGCGGCGTCGCCCGCGCTGCCCGGAGAGCAGGCCGCGAGCGCCGCGACGACCGCGGCCGTCGCCCACGCCGTGACGACGTGCCGGGTGCGACGCGTGCGACGGCTCGGGGGCGCGGCACCACCGGGAGCGGAGAGGGGAGCCATGGCAAAATGGTATACCAATCACCCCGGCGAGCCTTCGCGACACCGCACGCGGTGACCCGACCGGGCCGGCGGCCACGTGACGACCCGGGAGGACGCGTCGGCAACGCTCCCGGCCTACGCGCGGTCGCCCGCCGGCGCCTCCACGGTCCGGGGCTCGAGGACGACGACCGCCGTCTCGGTCGGGCGCCGCGCGGCGAACCCGTCCAGCGCGTGGTCGAACGTGCGCCACCGCTCCCAGAGCCGGGCGCGCTCTGCTCCCCGGGCCGCCCGGCCGTGCACGGCACGCGTCTCGCCGTGCAGCTCGACGGTCGTGTCCGGGTGCGCCTGGAGGTTGAGCCACCACGCGGGCTCGGGCGCGGCCCAGCCGTTCATCGCGAGCGTGACGAGGTTCGGGCCGTCCTCGAAGTACCCGACGATCACGTCGTGCTCGCGGCCGGTGCGTCGCCCGACCGTGCGGAGCAGGAGCGTGCCCCACTTCTCGGGCTGCGGGCGCCACAGGCCGCGCCGGTGCCCGGTGACCCAGTAGTACGCGCGGTGCACGACCCAGGCCGTGCGGACGAACCAGCGCGGCGGGAGTCGCGGCGGACGCTCGGGGGCGGGAGGTGCGGAGGAGGTGTCGGTCATGGTCACCGTCCTGCGTCGGAGGGAAGCCGAGGAACCTCGACGCAGCAACGGTCCCGCGGGCCGGGGGGCGCGTCAACGGTCCGTCACCGGTCGAGCGTCGCGGGCTCCTCGCGCACGACGTCGGACGGCGACTTGTCGCGCCGCCACCCCTTCCACACGGGGTGCCGCAGCTTGCCGAACGGGATGTCATCGCCCTCGCCCTCGCCGGGCCCCGTCCACTCGGCGTAGACGACCTCGGCGACCCGACGCGGCGACACCCAGCGCGCGTCCCGCGCGTCCTCGCGGGGCACTCCTGTCGCGGGAGACGTCGTGCGCTCGATCCGGCCGAGCTCGGCGACGAGGTCGCGTCGTTCCGCGTCCGTGAAGCCCGACCCGACGCGGCCCACGTAGACCAGCCGGTCGCCGTCGGGCACGGCGAGCAGCAGCGACCCGACGAGGTGCGCCCGGTCGCCGTGCCCCGGCCGCCACCCCACGACGACGACCTCCTGCGACTGCGCGTGCTTGAGCTTGAGCCACAGCGCCGAGCGGCGGCCGGACGAGTAGGTGCCGTCGCGCCGCTTGGCGACGACGCCCTCCAGGCCGAGCCGCCTCGACGTCTCCATCGCCGCGTCGAGGTCGCCGTCGAACGCGGGTGGCACGTGGACCGGTGCGCGCGCGTCGCCTAGCACGTCCTCGAGCACCTCGCGCCGCTCGTCGTACGGGCGCTTGGCGAGCGACCGGCCCCCGGTCTCCAGGAGGTCGAACAGCATGAGGTCGACCGTGACCTTGCGCCGGGCCGCCGCGACGTCCCCCGGCTTGGCGATGTTCGCGCGCTGCTGGAGGCGCCGGAAGCTCGGCCGCCCTCGCGCGTCGAGCGCGACGATCTCGCCGTCCAGCACGACCGGCAGCGCCTCGGCCGGGACCTGCTCGGCGAGAGCCTGGAGCTCCGGGTACGTCACCGTCATGTCCTTGCCCGAGCGGCTCACGAGCCGCACCTGCCCGTGCGACACGTGCGCGAGCGTCCGGAACCCGTCCCACTTCATCTCGAACGCCCAGCCGTCGTCGTCGTGCAGGTCGCCCGCCGACGCGGGCGACGCGAGCATGGGTCGCCAGTCCGTCCGGGCCGGCGTTGGCTCGGCGTGATCGTGGTCGTGGTCGTGGTCGTGGTCGGGTTGGGTGGCGGGTGGGGCGCTCGCGCCGGGTCTACCATCCGCGCCTCGTTCCTCGGCGCTCCCGCCAGGCCCGCCACGACCCGGCGCGAGCGCCCCACCCGCCTTCTTCGTCTCGCCCTGGTCGCGGCCTCCCGCGGACGCCGCCCCCGAGGTGCCGCCGCGCGGGGCCATGAGGTGGATGAGCCAGTTGTCCTCGTCGCGGCCGTCGCGGCCGCCCGTGTGGATGAGCGCGAGGCGGCGCGTGCCGTGCTGCTCGCCGTGGAGGGTGACGATGACCTCCTTGCCGTCCCGCCACTTCTCCAGCTCGTACGTGCCGGCGTCCCAGATGGTCACCTCGCCCGCGCCGTACTCGCCCTTGGGGATCGTGCCCTCGAACGCCCCGTACGCGAGCGGGTGGTCCTCCGTCTGGACGGCGAGGTGGTTCTTCTTCGGGTCGGTCGGCTCGCCGCGGGGCAGCGCCCAGCTCACGAGGACGCCGTCGTGCTCGAGCCGGAAGTCCCAGTGCAGGCGCCTGGCGTGGTGCTCCTGGATGACGAAGCTGTTGCCCTCGCTCGCCGGTGGTGCCTCGTCCGGGACGGGCTCGGGCGTCCGCGCGGCGTCGCGCATCGAGCGGTAGCGGTGCAGGCGGTCGGGTCGCTCGTCGTCCCCGGACCCGGAGGCGTCCGCGCCGGCGTCGCCCGACGTCGCAGCGCCCTTGCGCTCGAACGTCGCCATGCGCTCGGGTGTGGGCTCGAGCGCGGCGAGGTGGCCCAGGGTGAGCGCGGCGAGGGGGTCGCCGATCGTCCGCACGCGCTCGACGACCTCGTCGGCGTCGAGGTGGCGGAGACCCGGGTCGTCGAGCTCCTCCCACGTGCGGGGGGCGGCGACGGTCGGGTGCTCGCGCCCCCGCAGGGAGTACGGTGCGATCGTCGTCTTGTTGCCGTTGTTCTGGCTCCAGTCGACGAGCACCTTGCCGCCGCGCAGCGACTTCTTCATGTCGCTCACGACGAGGTCGGGGTGCTCGGCCTCGAGGTAGCGCGCGAGCTCGTGCGCGACGTCGGACACGGCCGCGGCGTCCTGCTTGCCGTCGAGCGCGGCGTACAGGTGGATGCCCTTGGAGCCGCTCGTCACGGGCAGGGGGTCGAGCCCCATGCCCCGGAGGATCGTCCGGGCCAGGCGTGCGACCTCCGCGCACTCGGGCAGCCCGGCTCCCGGCCCAGGGTCGAGGTCGAGGACGAGCCGGTCGGGGTTGAGGTGGACCCCGGTGCGGCCGAACTGCCACTGCGGCACGTGCAGCTCGAGCGACGCCGTCTGGCCGAGCCAGGTGAGCGTCGCCAGGTCGTCCACGAGCACGTAGTCGTTCGCGCTGCTCTTGTGCTGGATGCGGCGCGTGCGGACCCACGACGGCACGCCCTGGCCCGCGTTCTTCTGGAAGAAGACCTGGCCCTCGACGCCGTCGGGCCAGCGCTTGCGCGTCGCGGGCCGGTGGGCGCAGTGGGGGAGCATGACGTCGGCGACGGCCGCGAGGTAGGCGAGCACGTCCGCCTTCGTCGTGCCGGTGGCGGGGTACAGGATCTTGTCGAGGTTCGTGAGCCGCAGGCGGTGGCCACCGACGTTCACCGTCTCGCCCGCGCCGCGGCTCGATGTGGTGGCCATGGGCCCATCGTGGCGCGCACGGGGCGGCGCCGCCTGCGGGGCGGGCCCGGACGAGGGACCAAGGGCCCTGTCCGCGGGCCGTCGCGGGAACTTCCCGGCGTCCCTGACCGTGCACACTGGAGGAGGCGGTCCGACCATCCGGGGAGACCGCCGGACGAGGCCGCACCGAGAGGACCACCGTGACGCACCTGACGACCGACGACGTCCCGCCCTCCGGGGAGATCCGTCCGCGGGTGCGCGAGTTCCGCCGGCTGATGATGACGTACAAGTTCGGCATCGACGAGGTGATGACCAAGATCACCGTCCTGCGCGACGAGTTCCGGCACATCCACGACTACAACCCCATCGAGCACCTCGGCTCGCGCCTGAAGTCGATCGACTCGATCTTCGCCAAGGCGCAGCGCAAGGGGATCCCGCTCACCCCGGAGGGCGTGCGGGAGAACATGTTCGACGTCGCGGGCGTGCGCGTGACGTGCAGCTTCGTCTCCGACATCTACCGCGTGCGCGACATGCTCGTCGGCCAGCGCGACCTCACCGTGCTCGAGGAGCGCGACTACATCGCGCACCCCAAGGGCAACGGCTACAAGAGCCTGCACCTCATCGTGAAGGTACCGGTCTTCCTCTCGGACCGGGTCGAGGACGTCGTCGTGGAGATCCAGCTCCGCACCATCGCCATGGACTTCTGGGCGAGCCTCGAGCACAAGATCTATTACAAGTACCAGCGCGACGTGCCCCAGCACCTCACCGACGCCCTCAAGCTCGCGGCCGACGTCGCGGCGACCCTCGACACGACGATGGAGCGCATCCACGACGAGGTCCGCGAGCTGGACGGCGAGGCCGAGCCCGTCGAGACCGCGGACGCGCTCGTGTCGCCGCGCGAGATGGTCGAGAACTTCATGAGAACGGTGCAGGTCGCCGACGAGGCCTTCCACGAGCGTCGCCACGACGGCTGACGCCGCCCGCCCGAGGGGCGAGCGGCGACCGCCGGCGGCGGGGCCAGATCAGGTCCAGCGGAACCAGCGCGCCGCGCCGGCGGCGCCCACCGCGACCGCGACGCCGAGCGCGACGAGGTGCGCGGCCGCCACGGGCTGCCCCGCCCACGCGTCGCCGAGCGCCTGCACCGCGGCGCCGAAGGGGAGCAGCTCCCCGACGCGCGCGACCGGCTCGGGAAGGTTCGACACGTCGCCGAACATGCCCCCGGTCGCCCCGAACGCGAAGAACGCGACGAGACCGAGCGCGAGCGCGGCGTTCGGGGTCGGCGCGACGGCGGCCACGAGCATCCCGACCGCGTACATCGCCGCCGACGCCAGGGCGAGCACGCCGAGCGCGACCCCGGGGGACGCCGGGAGCCGCGCGTCGAACGCGACCGTCGCGACGACGAGGGCGAGCGCGACACCCCCGGCGGTCTGGGCGACGCTCACCACGACCTGCGCGACGAGCACCATCGCGGGCGACGCGGGCGTGACGGACAGGCGCTTGAGGACGCCGGACCGCCGGTAGGAGGCGAGGAAGCTCGGCATGTTGATGACGCCGATGATGCCGACGACGATCGCGAGCACGACCGGGATCACGAAGACGTCGAACGCCGTCCTTCCCCCCGAGCCCGGGAGGACCATCGTCGTGGCGTCGCTGACGCCGTACATGACGAGGATCAGCACGGGCATGCCGAACGGCATGACGAGCCCGGCGGTGTCGCGCGCGACCATGCGGGCCTCGGCCCGGACAAGGGCGGCCCACGCGCGCGGCCCTGGCCTGCTCGGTGCGCGGCGCCCGGACGGCGTCGTGACGGCGGGGACGGCGGTGGTCATGCGGCCTCCTCGGTCGGGGCGGTCGTCGCGCGGGGCCCGCCCGACGGGTCGTCGGTGAGCGGGCGTCCCGTCAGCGCGAGGAACGCGTCGTCGAGCGTCGCGCGCTCGAGCCGGGTCTCCGTCGCGACGACGCCGGCCCGCACGAGCGCGGTGCTCACCTCCTGGAGCAGGTCGCCGCGGCCGGTCACCACGACCTGCTCGCCGCGGACCGCCACCTCCTCCACGCCGGGGAGTCGGTCCAGGAGCCCGGGCGGCAACGGCTCCGTGACGCGGAAGCGCACGCGCTGGTCGAGCCCGGCGGCCGCGACCAGCCCGGCCGGGGTGTCGTGCGCGACGACGCGGCCGCTCTCGAGGAGCGTGACGCGATCGCACAGCCGCTCGACCTCCTCCATGAGGTGCGACACGAGGAGCACGGTCGTGCCGCCGTCGCGCAGGTCCTCGACGACGCCCCACACCTGACGGCGTGCCTGCGGGTCGAGCCCGGTGGTGAGCTCGTCGAGGATCACGACGCGCGGGTCCCCGACGAGCGCGAGCACGATCGCGACCCGTTGCTGCTGACCCCCCGAGAGCCGCTCGTAGCGCACGTCCCGCTGTTCCTCGAGCCCCAGGGTCGCGACGAGCTCGTCGGGGTCGCGGCCCGCGCCGTAGAACGTGCGGTAGAGGTGCGCGAGCTCGCGCACCGTCAGCGCGCCGTGCAGGAACCCCGACTGGAGCTGCACCCCCAGCACCTGGCGCACCGCGGCGCGGTCCGTGAACGGGTCGAGGCCGAGCACGCGCACGGACCCGTGGTCGGGGCGGCGCACGCCCGCGACCATCTCGACCGTGGTCGTCTTGCCCGCCCCGTTGGGGCCGAGGATGCCCAGGACCTCGCCCTCGACGGCGACGAGGCCGACGTCGTCCACCGCCGTCGTCGACCCGCCCTTGCGGCGGTAGCGCTTCGTGAGGTTCCGTGCGTCGACGGCGTCCATGTCGTCCTCCTGCTCGTCCGCGGTGTGCCCGTGACCGGTCGGGGCGGTCCCGCCCAGGTGCTCCCTCGACGCTAGGGACCGGTGGGACCGGCCTGCGCGTGCCGGTCGTCACCGACGTCGCCCATGACTTCCGGCACGTCGCGCGCGGCCGGCGGGTCCGTAGGGTGGAGGGATGCGACGGACCGACCCGGAGGTGTGGGCGGGCGTCGCGATGCTCGTCGTCATCCTCGGCATCGGGGCGCTCGTCCCGATCGCCGCGCCCGGCGCCCTGACGGTCCCCGTCGTGGCCTGGCTCGCGGTGTTCGCGGCGTTCGTCCTGGTCACCGTGGTTATCGTCCTCGGGTCCGGGTTCGCGACGCCCCGCGCACGCACGCTGCTCGGCGCGCAGGTCGTGCTCGTCGCGACGCTCGTGCTCACGGCCCCGGGCGCGGGCTGGCTCCCGATCCTGCTCGTCGTCGTCGCGGCGCTGAGCGTGTACGTCGCCCCGGTGCCCGTCGTGGCCGTCGTCGTCGCCGTGAACGTCGTCGTCGTGGGGGTCGCGTCCGGCCTGCGCGGCTCTGTCACCGACGCCCTGCTCACCGCGACGATCTACCTGCTGCTCCAGGTCGCGAGCGTCGGCTCGACCCTCGCGCTCCAGCGCGAGCGGCGCATGCGCGAGCAGCTCGCCGTCGCGCACGTCGAGCTGCGGGCCGCTGCCGTGCTGCGCGACGAGTCGACGCGCTCCGAGGAGCGCCTGCGGATCGCGCGCGAGCTGCACGACGTCCTCGGCCACCAGCTCACCGTGCTCGCGCTCGAGCTCGAGACGGCGAGCCACCAGGACGGCGAGCGGGCCCGCGAGCACGTGGTGCGGGCCAAGGACGTCGCGCGCGAGCTGCTCGGCGACGTGCGCGCGACCGTCGGCGAGCTGCGGCGGCAGGCCCCGAGCCTGGAGGAGTCGCTCGGCTCGCTCGTCGGGCGGGTGACCGTGCCGCGCGTGCGGATCGCCGTCGACGACGACGTCACGGTCGACGAGGAGCAGACGGTCGTGCTCGTGCGCGTGGTCCAGGAGGCGCTGACCAACGCGATCCGGCACGCCGAGGCCACCGTGCTCGACGTCGCCGTCACCGCCGAGGAGGGCCGGGTGCGGCTCGTCGCGCAGGACGACGGGTGGGGCGCCGCCCGCGTGGAGCCGGGCAACGGCCTGCGGGGGATCGAGGAACGGGTCCGGGCCGCCGGCGGCACCGTCCGCCTCGACGGGCGGAGCGGGTTCCGGGTCGAGGTCGAGCTCGCCCCCGAGCACAGGGCCGCCCTCACCGAGCGCCGCCGCGCCGGGGGAGACGTTCGAGCGATCCCGCGGGGCACCGCCCCCGTGCGGCCGACGGTGCCGGGCGCATGAGCGACGCCGCGGTGCGCGTCCTTCTCGTCGACGACCAGACCCTCGTGCGGCAGGGGATCCGCAGCCTCCTCGAGCTCGCGCCCGACGTCGACGTCGTCGCCGAGGCCGAGGACGGGATGGCGGCGCTCGCGGCCGTGCGCGAGCACACGCCCGACGTCGTTCTGCTCGACCTGCGCATGCCGCGCCACGACGGGATCTGGGCTCTCGAGGCCCTGCGTGAGAGCGGCGACGACACCCCGGTGCTCGTGCTCACGACGTTCGACGACGACGCCCTCGTCCTGCGGGCGCTGCGGGCCGGCGCGCGCGGCTACCTCCTCAAGGACGTGACGCTCGAGCAGCTCACCGGAGCGGTCCGCACGCTCGCCTCCGGCGGCACGCTCGTGCAGCCGTCGATCACCGACCGCCTCCTGCGCGCGGTGCGGGCCGGGACGGTCCCCGCCGACGACCTGGACGACGGCGCCGGCCCCGTGCAGGAGCTGACCGACCGCGAGCTCGAGGTGCTCCGCCTCGTCGCGGCGGGGTTCTCCAACCGCGAGATCGCGCACGCGCTCTTCCTCGCCGAGGGGACCGTGAAGAACCACGTGTCGACCGTGCTGCTCAAGCTCGGGACGCGCGACCGCACGCGCGCGGTCCTGCGCGCGCTGCACGTCGGCCTGCTCGGCTGACGCCTGTCAGAGCAGGGTCTCGACGCCGATCGTCACCCGGTCGCCGACGTCGACGCCCTCGGCGCGGCGGACCGCGGCCTTGATGGGGACGACGAACGTCTTGCGCTGCGCGTCGGGGAACACCGACGTCGACCAGCGCTGCGCCCCGAGCGTCACCTCGACCTTGACGGAGCCGAACCCCGCGGGCGGCAGCGGCAGCTCCGCGATCTCGTCGCTCACGTCCTCCGGCAGCGCGGCGAACACCCAGCTGTCGGTGCGCGCCTCCCACCGCCACAGCTCTGCCTCGAACTCGAACCTGGTCCCCGCCACCCGATCATGGTGCCGCGGGCCACCCACACGCGCGGCGTCGTCGGGAAGCCCGCGGGCGTCGCCCGCACGCGAACCAGCGCCGCCACCCCTCGCGGGCGGGCGCGCGGCGCGCCACCATGGACGGATGAGGGCCATCTGGAAGGGCGCCATCACGTTCGGCCTCGTCAACGTCCCCGTCAAGGTGTACTCCGCGACGGAGGACCACGACGTGCCGCTGCACCAGGTCCACGACAAGGACGGCGGGCGCATCCGCTACCGGCGCGTGTGCGAGATCGACGGCGAGGTCGTGCCCTACGAGCACATCGACAAGGCGTACGACGACGGCGAGCGCACGGTCGTGCTCACGAGCGAGGACTTCGCCGCGCTCCCCGCCGAGCGCAGCCGCGAGATCGAGGTCGTCGAGTTCGTCCCGAGCGAGCAGATCGACCCGCTGCTGCTCGACCGCAGCTACTACCTGGAACCCGACTCCAAGTCCAACAAGGCGTACGTGCTCATGCGGCGCACGCTCGAGGAGACCGACCGCACGGCGATCGTGAAGTTCGCGCTGCGCCAGCGCACCCGGCTCGCCGCGATGCGCGTGCGCGACGACGTGCTCGTGCTCCAGACGCTGCTCTGGGCCGACGAGGTCCGCGAGGCGGCGTTCCCCTCGCTCGACGACGAGGCGAAGGTGACCGATAAGGAGCTCGCCATGTCGGCGCAGCTCGTCGCGAGCTTCGAGGCCGACTTCACGCCCGAGGAGTACGAGGACGACTACCAGGCGCAGCTCCGCCAGCTCATCGAGGCCAAGCTCGAGCAGGGCGACGCGCTCGACACCGCCGAGACCTTCGGCGAGCAGCCCGAGGAGGGCGAGGGCGCCGAGGTCATCGACCTGATGGAGGCCCTGCGCAAGTCCGTCGCGTCGTCGAAGAGCAGCCGTGCGAGCGGATCGGGGTCGTCCGGCGGGTCGACGGCGAAGGGCGGCTCGGCCCGCAAGGCCGCCTCGTCGTCGGGCAAGAGCTCCTCGGGCTCCCGGGCGAAGAGCACGGGGACCAAGGACGAGGGGTCGAAGCCCGCCGCCAAGAAGACCTCGAGCCGCTCGTCGTCGAAGGAGAAGACGACGGCGAAGACGACGGCGAAGACGACGGCGAAGACGACGGCGAGGACGACGCGGAAGAAGGCGTCCGCGTAGGGTCGCGACCCTGCTCCCGGCGCCGCTCCGCGCCGTGCGATGAGTTCGGTGCCCGGCGCGCGTCGGAACGGTGAGGACGGTGGTCCGGCCGCCCGTGAGACCTGCGACGAACGGAGACGACGATGCGCGCGATCGTGCCGAGCCTGTGGTTCGACGGCAACCTCGAGGAGGCCATCACCTTTTACTCGAGCGTCTTCCCCGACGCGAAGGTCGGCGACGTGTTCCGCCAGCCCGACGGCACGGCGGTGTCGGCGGACTTCGAGCTCGCCGGGCACCGGTTCGCGGCCATCAACGGCGGCCCGCAGTTCCCGTTCACCGAGGCGGTGTCGTTCGTCGTCGAGTGCGAGTCGCAGGACGAGGTCGACGAGTACTGGGCCGCGCTCACCGACGGCGGCCAGGAGTCGCAGTGCGGCTGGCTCAAGGACCGGTTCGGGCTGTCGTGGCAGGTGGTCCCCGTGGAGTTCCTCGCGATGCTGCAGGACCCGGACCCCGCCCGCGTCCAGCGCGTCGTCGACGTGATGATGACGCAGGCCAAGCTCGACCTGGGACCGTTGCGGGCCGCCTACGACGGCTGACCCGACGCCAGGCAGCGGTGCAGCCGCACAGGTGGTCTGCGGGGGATGTCCAGACCGTGCCCAGGTCTGGTTGAATGCGCTCGTCATCTCCGCCGACGGCCCGCGCCGTCCTCTCGTGAAGGACCACGACACCGAGTGAAGAAGCTCCTTGCCGGCACCGTGGGGACGGTGCTGGCCCTCGGCGGGCTGGGCGTCGCCACCGCGACCCCCGCAGCCGCCGCTACCCAGTTCGTGCAGCCGTCCTGCAACTCTCTCTACGTCAGCCTCGAGGACTACCCGGAGGGGACCTCCGTCGTCGTGGTCCTCGACGGTGAGACGGTCGAGAGCACGACGTTCGACATCTCTTATGCCTTCTCGCACGACCTCGACTTCTCGACCCCGCACGACTGGAGCGTCGACGTCGACGCCCCGGGCGGCACGGACGGCGACTACTCCGACAGCGGTACCACCACCCCGTGCGACACCGACCCGAACGCGTGGGCGGACGCCTGGGCTTCGTGCGGTGAGCTCTCGACCTACGTGACCGGCTATCCGGAGGGCTCGCGCATCGTCGTGAGCCTGGAGGGCGAGGTCGTCGCGGACGAGACGTTCATCGGCTCCAGCGCGAACGGCTGGCCGCTGGACTGGCAGGTCGCGCACGACTGGTCGGTCGTGCTCGACGCGGCAGACGACGCCCTTGACCGGACCTGGTCCGGGACGACCGAGCCGTGCCGGTTCGACCCGAGCCTGCGCGTCGACGTCAGCGCCTACTGCGAGTCCCTCTGGGTGAACGTCGCGGGGTACCCGGCAGGGACGGCCGTCACCATCCGGCTCGACGGCGAGACCGTCGCGGAAGGTTCGGTCGACGAGAGCGGGTACTTCTCGGGCGGCTGGACCATCGACGGTTCGCGCTCCCAGGAATGGGTGGTCGTGCTCGACGCGGCGGACGACGCACAGGACCGGACCGAGACCGGGGTCTCCGAGCCCTGCTGGGTGGAGCCGAACACGGTAGAGCCGGTCACCCCGGTGACGGTGACGGACTGTTCCGCGACGCCCGCCGACGTCGTGCTGCCCGACGACACCGCCGAGATCACCTACGAACGCACGAACGACGGGATCGTCGCGACGGCCTCCCCGGGGTACGTGCTCCCGTCCTCCTCCGACCAGTGGGGGCCGCACGACGGCGGGCGGCTCCTTCTCGGCTGGCACTCGGTCGTCCGCCCACGCTGCGACCTCGAGGTCGTCTCGGTGACCCCGGTGTGCGACGACGGCCTGCCCTTCGTGGACGTCGTCGTAACGCCCCCGTCGGGCGCGGCCGAGGGAACGCTCGGCATCGAGTGGGTCGGCCCGAACGGCGGGTACGACGACGTCGTCTACGGCGGTGGCGGGTTCGGGCTGTCGTTCACGGGTCGTCAGCCGTGGCCGTCGTTCATCACGAACGACGACGGGACCGTCTCGCCGCAGCGTGACCCGGAGTGGCGCCTCGCCGACATCGACCTGGTTCTCGGAGTCTCGGTCCCGGTCGACGGCGGGTCGTTCTCGCGCTACCACCGCGCGCTCTGGGAGGACGCGCCGACCGACGACCCGTGCGCGGACGACCCCGGGCCGCACTTCTCCGTCGACGTGTCCGAGCGTCGGCTCGCGGGGAAGCTCTACCTCGCCGTGCGCGTCCTCAACGAGGGTGACAGCACCGCGGACGTGAGCGTCGAGACGCCGTTCGGCCGCAAGCACTTCCCGCGCGTCGCGGCGGGAGCGAGCGCGTACCAGGCGTTCGCGGTGCGGACGACCGAGCCGGTCGAGGGCCAGGTGGACGTCTCCTTCACGGCCGACGTCGACGGCGAGTCGGTGACGCGCGAGCGTTCCGTCCCGTTCTGGCTCGGCGGGTAGTCGCAGGCGACGCCTGAGCACGAGGGCCCGGTGGCGCGTCGACGGACGTGCCGCCGGGCCCTCCCGCTGCCGATGACTGCTCAGGCCGTCGACGCGCGCCGCAGCGCGACCAGCTCGCCGATGAGCTGGAGGAGGTCGTCGACGTCGTCGCCCGGGCGCGGGCCGCGGAAGACGAGGTCCTCGCCCGCGGCGTCGTCGGCCTCGGATGCGCCACCGGTGACGCGCCCGAGCACGTCGCTGCTCAGCGCGGCGTGCGCGTAGAGCCCGTCGCTGAGCAGGACGATCGCGTTCGCGACGACGGGGTCGCCGACCTCGTCGAGGACGGCGCGGGTCCAGGCGTCGTGCGCGCCGTCGAGCGCGGCGCGGGCGCGCGGGTATGACCCCTGGGCGAGCCGGGAGACGGCGAGGTAGACGAGCTCGAACTCGGTGTCGACGAGCGTCGAGGTGCGGATGAGGTAGTCGACGGCGCCCGCGGGCGCGGCACGCATCGTCTCGACGTCGGCGGCGGTCAGCTCGCGCAGGTGCTCGGTGAGGCCGTCGGCGAGTGCGTCCTTGGACCCGAAGTGGTAGAGCAGCCCGCCCTTGGAGACGCCGGCACGCTCGGCGACGGCCTCGAGCGTGGCGGCGCGCTCACCCTGCTCGACGAGGAGGGACGCGAACGCGCGCAGGACCTTGGCGCGGGCAGCAGGGGGCGGCGGCATGGTTCCGAGGGTAGTGGGAGAGCGTGTTGTGGCTGGCCGTCCGACCGGGGGCGGTGCCGCAGGCGACGGCCGACAGGGGAGAGGCGGCGGTGCGCAGCGTCACATCGTGCTCGGGATGACGGCGAGGCTTGAGATCGTTACTGTACCGTCTGGACGGTTTGGAAGTTCGGCGCCACCGCGCCGCCCCGACCGCCCGCAGAACGTGGAAGGACCTCTCGCCGTGACGACCCCCGTGACGACGACCTCGACGGCCGGCCGGACCGCGCCCGGCCAGCACGCGCCCGCGACGCGCGGACCCGCGCGCGGCGCCGCCGGTCGCTGGTTCGCGCTCGCCGTGCTCATGCTCCCGGTGCTGCTCGTGTCGATCGACAACACCGTGCTGAGCTTCGCGCTGCCCCAGATCTCCGAGTCGCTCCGCCCCAGCGGGACGCAGCTCCTGTGGATCATCGACATCTACCCGCTCGTGCTCGCCGGCCTGCTCGTGCCGATGGGCTCGTTCGCCGACCGCGTCGGCCGTCGTCGGCTGCTCCTCGTCGGCGCCGTCGGCTTCGCCGCCGTGTCGGTCGTCGCCGCCTACGCGCCCACGGCGGGCGCGCTCGTCGCGTCCCGCGCCGCGCTCGGCTTCTTCGGCGCGATGCTCATGCCGTCGACGCTCTCCATCCTGCGCAACGTCTTCGTCGACCGCGAGGAGCGACGCCTGGCCATCGCGATCTGGGCGGCCGGGTTCGCCGCCGGGTCCGCGCTCGGCCCGATCGTCGGCGGGTTCCTGCTCGAGCACTTCTGGTGGGGCTCGGTCTTCCTCCTCGCCGTCCCCGTGCTCGTGCTGCTGCTCGCGCTCGCGCCGTTCTTCGTGCCCGAGTCGCGCGACCCCGCCCCGGGCCGCATCGACGTTCTGTCGATCGTGCTCGTCATGGCGACCATGACCCCCGTCGTGTACGGCATCAAGATGCTCGCCAAGTCCGGGGTGAGCACGCTCGCCGTGGGGAGCGTCGTCGTCGGGCTGGCCGCCGGGGCGCTGTTCGTGCGCCGCCAGCTCCGCCGGCCCGACCCGATGATCGACGTGCGCCTGTTCACCCACGGCGCGTTCAGCGGTGCCGTGCTCGTCAACCTGCTGTCCGTGTTCTCGCTCGTCGGGTTCCTGTTCTTCGTGTCCCAGGACGTGCAGCTCGTGCTCGGGCTCACGCCGATGCAGGCGGGCGTCGCGCTCCTTCCCGGCCTGATCGTCATGATCGTGGCGGGTCTGGGCGTCGTGCGGGTCGTGCGCCGCGTGCGCCCGGCGCACGTCGTCGCCGTCGCGCTGCTGTTCTCCGCGACGGGGTACGCGATCGTCGCCGCGGGCGCGGGGGAGAGCACCCTTCTGCTGCTGGTCGTGGCGTTCGTCGTGCTGTCGCTCGGCGTCGGCGCGGCCGAGACCGTGTCCAACGACCTCATCGTGTCGTCCGTCCCCGCCGCCAAGGCGGGCGCGGCGTCCGCGATCTCCGAGACCGCGTACGAGGTGGGGGCCGTGCTCGGCACGGCCGTCCTCGGGAGCATTCTCACGGCGTCGTACCACGCGAACGTCGTCGTCCCGGCGGGCGTCCCCGCGGCCGACGCCGTCGCCGCGGCCGAGACGCTCGGCGGTGCCACCCAGGTCGCGTCCACCCTGCCCGCGGGACAGGCGCAGGCGCTGCTCGACTCCGCGCACGCCGCGTTCGGCAGCGGCGTGGGCACGACGTCGCTCATCGGCGTGGTGCTCATGCTCGTCGCCGCGGGCGTGGCGCTCGTCACGCTGCGGAACGCGAAGTCCTGACGACGCGCCGTCCCACGCGCCCCGCCGCACCCTCGCGGCGGGGCGCGCGGCGCTCGCGGTTGGCGGCGAGAGCCGCGATCCGGGAGGCTGGGCGGTGATGAGCCGTCCGCACCGCACCCCGCCCCGCTGGGTCCGCTGGACCCTCGCCCTCCTGCTCGCTCTCGTGCCGTGCGTCGTGTGGGGGGTCACGACCGCGACCGCCGAGCGCAGCCTCGGCCCCCATGAGGCGCTCTACGAGGTCACGACGAACGGCCTCGTCACCGTCGACCTCGGCCCGCTGGGGACGATCCAGATCGACTCCCCGCTGCCGCTCGGCCTCGGCGCCGACGTCACGGTGGAGGAGATCCCTGCGGACCTCACCGCGGTCGGGCAGGCCGACACGCTCGAGGGCCTGTCGCAGGACCTCGAGGACTACCTGCGCTTCTTCGGCGGCCCGCAGGAGACCATCGGCTCCGTCGCGCGGGCCCTCGTCGTCGACGCGCTGCGCCGGACGGGGTTCGCGATCCTCGTCGTCGGGGCCGTCGGCGCCGGGCTCTACCTGCTGCTCGGCCCGCCGCGCCGCCGCGAGCTCACCGAGCGCGTCGCGCCGCGGACGTACGAGATCACGGCAGGCGTCGTGCTCGTCTCCCTCGTCGGCGTCTCGCTCGTCGCGAGCGACCCCGGCACGACGACCGGCCCGTCCCAGCGCGCGTCCGCCGTCTTCGACGGGACCCCGCTCGAGGGTGCGCGCATCACCGGCCGGCTGGCGGGCGTCGTCGACACCTACGGCGCGATGCTCATCGACCTCTACCGCGAGAACGAGGACTTCTACGCACGCGCGGACGCCAACCTCGTCGCCGCGTGGGACCGGCGCGACCGCATCCAGCGACTCACCGCGCCGCTGGCCGCGGCCACCACGACGTCCGACGACGAGCCCTCGCCCGACGACCCGACGTCGCCCGACGCGACCACCACGACGGGGGACGAGGACGGTGCGCCCGACGCCCCGCCGTCGGGCACCGGTGACGAGGACGCGGGCGGGGACGTCTCCGGCGCGGAGGGGTCGGCCGACGCCGAGGCGATGGAGGAGCCCGCCCCGGAGCCCGCGGCCGAGGTGGACCTCGTCACGCTCCTCGTCGTGAGCGACCTGCACTGCAACACGGGCATGACGCCGCTCATCCGGACCGCGGCCGAGCGCTCCGGGGCGTCGATCGTGCTCAACGCCGGGGACACGACGATGAACGGCACGGCGGTCGAGTCGTTCTGCGTCGACTCGTTCGCGTCCGCGGTGCCGAAGGGCGCGACCATGGTCGTCTCCGACGGCAACCACGACAGCGTCGAGACCTCGGCGCAGGAGCGCGCCAACGGCCAGACCGTGCTGGACGGGAAGGTCGTCGAGATAGAGGGGATCCGCATCCTCGGCGACCGCGACCCGCTCGAGACGCGCCTCGGCCTGGGCAGCCAGCCGCCCCGCGAGGAGACCCCCGAGGAGTACGCGGCCCGGCTCACCGAGGTCGCGTGCGCCGAGCAGGAGGACGGCGACGGGATCGACCTCCTCCTCATCCACACCCCGCGCATGGGGAACGAGGCCCTCGACTCCGGCTGCGTGCCGAACCAGATCTCCGGCCACATGCACACCCGGTCCGGCCCGGAGCGGATGGGCGGCGGCGTCCGGTACGTGAGCGGCAGCACGGCGGGGGCGGTCAAGGACCAGCTCCGCATCGGCCCGCTCAAGGGCACCGCCGAGATGACGGTGCTGCGCTTCGACCCCGAGCGGCGCCGCATCGTCGACTGGCAGCTCGTGCAGATCGGGACCGACGAGTCCGCGAAGGTCTGGCCGCGCATCGCCTGGCCCACGCCGTCGGGCGTGCCGGTGGTCGAGGAGCCGGCCGGTGACGGCAGCGAGGAGGGCGTCGAGGGCGGGGAGGTCCCGGCCGACGAGCCCACCGACGACGTGCCCGCCACCGAGGGCTGAGACGGCGCGCGTCGGTCCTGGCCGCGCGTCGCCGGACACGGCAGGATGTGCCGTATGAGCAGGTCCACGCGCTGGATCGTCGTGTCGGTGGTCCTCGCGCTCGTCGTGGTGCTCCTCGCGCCGTTCGTGTACTCGGAGGTGCAGGAGGGCCGGACGCCACCGCCGTTGGGCCTGCAGTCGCCGGGGGAGGAGACGGCTTCCGCGGCGCCCGCCGAGCCGGGGCCGTTCGACGTCGACGGCGAGTGGGTCGTCGGGCCGGGGTCCGAGGCGGGCTTCCGCGCCGACGTCCTCGAGGTGCCGGCCGACGAGGCTGTGCTCCTGGGCGTCACCTCGGACGTCACCGGGACGTTCCGCGTGCGGTCGGGCTCGTTGGAGACCGCGACCGTGACGGTCGAGACGACGACGCTCCGGACCGGGTCCGCCGTGGCGGACCGCCAGCTCCAGCAGGCCCTCGAGACCGACCTCTACCCGACCACGCTCTTCTCGCTCACGTCGCCGCTCGACGTGAGCGAGCTCTCGTCCACGACGGCACCGGTGCGCCTCGAGGCATCGGGTGCGCTGACGATCCGCGACGAGACCGAGGCCGTGACGGTGGCGCTCGAGGCGCAGCGCTCCGGCGACGGGGTGCTCGCGACCGGCGCGATCGGCGTGCGCTTCTCCGACTTCGGCATCGCGGTGCCGCCCGTCGCGCCGGTCCAGGTGCGCGACGAGGGCACGGTCGAGGTGCGGCTCCAGCTCGTCCGGCCCGCGAGCCCCTGAGAGTCGCGCCCGGCCCTGTGACCTAGGGTGGTCGGGTGGACCACCCGACCGACCTGACGCCCGTCGCCCAGGACTACCTCAAGGTCGTCTGGGCCGCCCAGGAGTGGTCGGACGAGAGGGTGACGACCAAGCTCCTCGCCGAGCGCATCGGTGTCGGCGCCTCCACGGTCTCGGAGACCGTGCGCCGCCTCAGCGCCCAGGGTCTGCTCGAGCACGCGCCCTACGGGGCGATCACGCTCACCGAGCGCGGGCGCAGCCTCGCGCTCGCCATGGTGCGACGCCACCGGCTCCTCGAGACCTACCTCGTGTCCGAGCTCGGCTACGGCTGGGACGAGGTGCACGACGAGGCCGAGGTGCTCGAGCACGCCGTCTCCGACCTGCTCATGGAGCGGATCGACGCGCGCCTCGGGCACCCGACGCGCGACCCGCACGGCGACCCGATCCCCGGTGCGGACGGGAGCGTCGTGCGTCCCCCCGCGGTGCCCCTCGCGGACCTCGTCGTCGGAGACCGGGGGACCGTGGCGCGGATCTCCGACGCCGACCCGGACGTCCTGCGCTACCTCGCCGAGATCGGGGTCGGCCTGGACACCGGCGTCGAGGTGCGCGAGCGCCGCGAGTACGCCGGCATCCTCTCCGTCGTCTGGTCGCCGCCCGACGCTGCCGGGGCGGACGGCGGTCCCGACACCGCGCGCCCGACGCCGCCCGCGCAGCTCGGCCTGCGCGCCGCGGACCACGTGTGGGTCGTGCGCGCGGAGCCGGTCTCCGCCTAGACTGGCCGCCTACCCCTGTTCTCTCGTCGCCGACGTCGTCGACACCCCTCGAATCGATTCGATCGTTGTTTCGGTCCGAGGTCTCTACCGCCGCCCTGCCCACGACGCCCGACGCCCGAGGACACCATGACCGACAGCACCGCCACGCCCGCGCCCGCCGCGGACGCACCCCCCACGGGCACGCACCCCGCGAGCGCCGGGCGCCTGCGTGGGGCCGGCCCTGCGCTCCTCGCGCTCGCCATGGGCGGCTTCACGATCGGCACGACCGAGTTCGCGACGATGGGCCTGCTGTCCGACATCGCGACCGACCTGGACGTCTCGATCCCCACCGCGGGTCACGCCATCACGGCCTACGCCGTCGGCGTCGTCGTCGGGGCGCCGCTGCTCACCGTCGTCGCGGCACGCTTGCCCCGCAAGACGCTGCTCGTCGCCCTCATGGCGTTCTACACGCTCGGGAACCTCTTCTCCGCGACCGCGGGGAGCATCGAGACGCTCGTCGCCGGGCGGTTCCTCGCGGGGCTGCCGCACGGCGCGTTCTTCGGCGTCGGGGCCGCGGTCGGCGCAGCCGTCGCCGGCCCCGGACGCCGCGGGCGCGCCGTCGCGACGATGATGGCCGGGCTGACCATCGCGAACGTCGTCGGCGTCCCGCTCTCGACCTTCGCCGGGCAGCAGCTCGGCTGGCGCGCCGCGTTCGTCGTGGTCGGCGCGCTCGGCCTCGTCACGCTCGCCGCCCTGTGGTGGCTCGTCCCGGCGGGCGCCGGGAACGAGGACTCGAGCGTGCGCCGCGAGCTCGGCGCGCTGCGCAACGGGCCCTTGTGGCTCGGGTTCGTCGGGGCCGCGGTCGGGTTCGGCGGCATGTTCGCCGTCTACTCCTACGTCGAGCCGACCATCACGCGCGTCACCGGCCTGTCGTCCGCCGCCGTGCCGCTCGTCCTGGCGATCTTCGGCGTCGGCATGACCGCCGGCACGGTCCTCGGCGGCCGGCTCGCCGACCGCTCCGTCATGCGCACCGTCTACCTCGGGTTCGGCTCCACCGGCGTGACGCTCGCGCTGTTCGCCCTCACCGGCCACCACCCCGTCCCCGCGGTGCTCTCGCTCTTCCTGCTCGGCGTGACCTCCCAGGTCCTCGGCCTCTCGCTCCAGACACGCCTCATGGACCTGTCGCCCGCCGCGCCCTCGCTCGGCGCGGCGCTGTGCCACTCCGCGCTCAACGTCGGCAACGCGAACGGGGCGTTCCTCGGCGGCCTCGTCATCGCCGCCGGCTGGGGCTACCTCGCCCCTGCCTGGACCGGCGTCGTCCTCACCGCCGCCGGCCTCGCGATCATCCTCCTCGTCGGCCGCCGCCCCGCCGGCGTCACCACCGCCACGCTGCCCGACGTCGACACCCGCCCCGACGACGCCCGCTCGTCGGCCGAGCCCTCCGCCCTGCCGAGGTAGATCTCCGGTCACGCGAGAGAGCGTGCCACGACTGCCCGCGACATGACCATACGGCCCGCTCGAGGCGTGGAGCAGACGCCGCGGGCAGTCGCCCGGGCGAGCACCGACCAGGGTGAGACGACGTCGGGCGGACCCAGGGCGACCACACGCCGTCGAGCAGGGTGACCACGGCTCTACCTCGCGCAAACCACGGCTCTCCCTCGCGCAACCACGGCTCTCCCTCGGCGGACCAGTGGCGACGCTTCGGGGTGCTCCCAGCCGGGATCCAGCGACGCGCGGTAGGTTGTGCCCTGCGCGCACCGCCGTGCGCCCCGTCACGTCCGGCGCGAGCCGGTGACCCACGAGGAGCGTCCCCGTGAGCAAGAGCGCCACCGCCGGTGCGAGCGTGTCCGCCGACCACGACGACGAGCTGCTGGAGTCGTCCGGTCCCCGCCCGATCAGCGCGCGCACGATGGGCTGGTTGCTCGTCGTGCTCGGCGCGATCGGTCTCGCCGGCTCGGCGGCGCTGGCGATCGAGAAGTTCCTCAAGCTCGCGGACCCGAACCACGTGCCGTCGTGCAGCCTCAACGCGCTCCTCGACTGCGGCGACGCGATGGACTCGTGGCAGGGCTCGCTCCTCGGGTTCCCGAACCCGCTGCTCGGCATCGCGGCGTTCCCGGTCGTCATCACGACGGGCGTCGTGCTGCTCGCGGGCGCGCGCCTGCCGCGCTGGTACTGGCTCGCGCTGCTCGGCGGGACGACCCTCGGCATGGGCCTGATCGTCTTCCTCATCTGGACGACGATGTACGAGATCTCGGCGATGTGCCCCTACTGCATGGTCGTGTGGTTCGCCATGCTCCCGCTGTTCTGGTACCAGGTGGTCCACGCGGTCCAGGAGGGGTACCTGCCCGCGGGTGACGGCGTGCGACGCACGCTCGTGGGCAACCGGCACCTGTTCCTGGCGATCGGCTACGTCGCGCTCGTCGCGTGGATCCTGCTGGTCAAGGGCCCGATCATCATGACGCTGTTCTGACACGCGCTGGCGCGCCGCGGCCCCGCGAGGGTCCGGCGGCGCGCCCCGCGGAGGGCGTCAGCGCCAGGCCGGCTGGTCCGGGGCGGCGTCCTGCGGGTAGCCGTGACCGCCCGGCTGCTGGGGTGCGGGGGCGCCTTGCGCCTGGTGGGCGGACTGCGCCGTCGCGCCGGGCTGCCCCGCCGGGATCGGCGTGACGACGACCGCGGTGCCGTACGCGCACACCTCCGAGAACGACGCCGCGATCTCGCCCGTGTCGAAGCGCATGCCGACGACGGCGTTCCCGCCACGACGCTGCGCCTCCTGGACCATGCGGTGCATGACCTCCTGGCGGGACTCGTAGACGAGCTTCGTGTACTCGGTCACCTCGCCGCCGCCGATCGAGCGGAACGACGCCACGAAGTTCGCGCCGATGTTCGCGCTGCGCACGGTCATGCCCATCACCTCGCCGAGCACCGCGTCGATGCGGTAGCCGGGCACCTCGTTGGTCGTCACGATGATCACGGCGCACATCTTCGCACGGGGTGGACGGGCCGCCGTCGGGCCGCTCTCCGGCCGGTAAACTCGGCCGGGTGACCACGCCTGACACCGCCTCGATCCCGCACGCCCCGGACGCCCCCGCCGCGGGCGGCCCCGCCCACCGCTACACGCCGGCGCTCGCGGAGCAGATCGAGCTCAAGTGGCAGGAGCTCTGGGAGCAGCGCGGCACCTTCTTCGCCGCGAACCCCACGGGGGAGCTCACGGACGGCGACGGCAACGGCCCCGAGGGCGCGAGCCCGTACTTCATCATGGACATGTTCCCGTACCCGTCGGGCGCGGGCCTGCACGTGGGGCACCCCCTCGGGTACATCGCGACGGACGTCGTCGGGCGCTTCCGGCGCATGCGCGGAGAGAACGTGCTGCACGCGCTCGGCTACGACGCGTTCGGCCTGCCCGCCGAGCAGTACGCCGTGCAGACGGGCCAGCACCCGCGCGTGACGACCGAGGCGAACATCGCGAACATGCGTCGCCAGCTCCGCCGCCTCGGCCTGGCGCACGACTCCCGCCGCACGTTCGCGACGATCGACCCCGACTACGTGCGCTGGACGCAGTGGATCTTCCTGCAGATCTTCGACTCCTGGTACGACGCCGACGCGCTGCGCCCCGACGGCGGTCGCGGCCGTGCGCGCCGCATCGCCGAGCTCGAGGCCGAGCTCGCCTCCGGTGTGCGGCCGGTGCCGGCCGGCGTCGACGGTGTCGAGGAGGGCGCGGACTGGGCGACGCTCACGCCGGAGCAGCGCCGCGCCGTCGTCGACTCCCAGCGCCTCGCGTACGTGGACGAGTCGCCGGTGAACTGGGCCCCGGGCCTGGGCACCGTGCTCGCCAACGAGGAGGTCACGGCCGACGGCCGCTCCGAGCGCGGCAACTTCCCGGTCTTCCAGCGCAGCCTGCGCCAGTGGAAGATGCGCATCACCGCGTACGCGGACCGCCTCGCCGACGACCTGGACCTCATCGACTGGCCCGAGAAGGTCACGGCGATGCAGCGCAACTGGATCGGTCGCAGCGAGGGCGCGCTCGTGCGGTTCGCCGTGCTCGGCACGCCCGACGGCGCGAACGACGCCGCGGCGGAGTCCGGCGGCGAGATCGAGGTCTTCACGACGCGCCCGGACACGCTGTTCGGTGCGACGTTCATGGTCGTCTCGCCCGAGCACCCGCTGCTCGACGAGGTCCCGGCGCACTGGCCGGACGGCACGTCGAGCGCGTGGACGGGCGGGCACCGCTCGCCGGTCGAGGCCGTCGCCGCCTACCGTCGTGAGGCGGCCGCGAAGACGGCGGTCGAGCGCCAGGCCGACGCGGGCAAGAAGACGGGCGTGTTCACCGGGCACCTCGCGGTGAACCCGGTGAACGGGCAGACGATCCCGGTCTTCACCGCCGACTACGTGCTCATGGGCTACGGCACCGGCGCGATCATGGCGGTCCCCGGCGGAGACGAGCGCGACTTCGCGTTCGCCGAGGCGTTCGGGCTGCCGGTCGTGCGCACGGTCGAGCCCGAGGGCGGGCTGCCGGAGGACTTCACGGGCCCGTACACGGGTGACGGGATCGCCGTCGGCTCGTCGAACGACGAGGTGTCGCTCGACGGGCTCGGCGTGGCGGAGGCCAAGCGTCGCATCACCGAGTGGCTGGTCGGCAAGGGCCTCGGCGAGGGCACCACGACCTACCGCCTGCGCGACTGGCTGTTCAGCCGCCAGCGCTACTGGGGCGAGCCGTTCCCCATCGTGTGGGACGAGAACGACCAGCCCGTCGCGATCCCCGACGCGCTGCTGCCCGTCGACCTGCCGGACGTGCCCGACTACGCGCCGCGCACGTTCGACGCCGACGACGCCGACTCGTCGCCCGAGGCGCCGCTCGGCCGCAACGACGAGTGGGTCAACGTCACGCTCGACCTGGGTGACGGGCCCAAGCAGTACCGCCGCGACACCAACACCATGCCCAACTGGGCGGGGTCGTGCTGGTACTACCTGCGCTACCTCGACCCGCGGTGGGACGGCGGCGCGGACGACGTCGTCGTCGACGAGGGCCTCGAGCGCTACTGGATGGGCCCGGAGCACAACCCGAGCGCGGGCCGCGCCGGGGGAGTGGACCTGTACGTCGGCGGCGTCGAGCACGCCGTCCTGCACCTGCTGTACGCGCGCTTCTGGCACAAGGTCCTCTACGACCTGGGCCACGTGACGAGCGTCGAGCCGTTCCACAAGCTCTTCAACCAGGGCTACGTCCAGGCGTACGCGTTCACCGACGCGCGCGGCCAGTACGTGCCGGCCGCCGAGGTCACGGAGGAGCCCGCGTCCGACGGCTCGGGCGAGGTCGTGTACCGCTGGAACGGCGAGGTCGTGCAGCGCGAGTACGGCAAGATGGGCAAGTCGCTCAAGAACGTCGTGACGCCCGACGAGATGTACGCGGAGTACGGCGCCGACACGTTCCGCGTCTACGAGATGTCGATGGGTCCGCTCGACCTGTCGCGCCCGTGGGAGACGCGCGCCGTCGTCGGGTCGCAGCGGTTCCTCCAGCGGCTGTGGCGCAACGTCGTCTCGGAGGAGACCGGTGAGCTGACGGTCGTCGACGAGCCCGCCGACGCCGCGACCCTGCGCGCCGTGCACCGCGCCATCGCCGACGTGCGCGTCGAGATGGAGCACATGCGCCCCAACACGGCGATCGCGAAGCTCATCACGCTCAACAACCACCTCACGTCGCTCGACCGGGTGCCGCGCGAGGCCGTCGAGCCGCTCGTCCTCATGACGGCGCCCGTCGCGCCGCACATCGCGGAGGAGCTGTGGGAGCGCCTGGGCCACGACCGCTCGCTCGCGCACGAGCCCTTCCCGACGGCGGACGAGCGCTACCTGGTCGAGGACACCGTGACGTGCGTCGTCCAGGTCAAGGGCAAGGTGCGCGCCCGCCTCGAGGTGCCGCCGTCGATCTCCGAGGAGGACCTCACGGCCGCCGCGCTCGCAGAGCCGAACGTCGTGCGCGCGATCGACGGCGCCGAGGTCCGCAAGGTCATCGTCCGCGCCCCCAAGCTGGTCAACATCGTCGTCTGACGCCCCGCCTCGCTGAGTGCATGAAAGAGTCGCGTCCGAAGCTGTCGGGCGCGACTATTTCAAGCACTCACGGTTGGCTTGGGGTCCGACGACGGGCCCTCGCCGCCAGGACACGGCGTACCAGTCGCTCGGGCCAGCGGAGCACGTCGTCGGCCGTCGCCGTGACGATGACGCCGCGCCACCCGGGGCGTCGGAACCCGTGCACGCGGAGCTGTGGACAACCGCTCCGTGGGTGCATGAAACAGTCGCGTGCACCCGGTGAGGACGCGACTATTCCATGCATTCAACGGTTGGGGTGGGGGCGGCGGGCGGGGGTCAGCGGCGGCGGGTGCCGAAGATGGTGCGGGTGAGCTCGCGGCCGAGCTGGGTGCCGGCCGAGCGGAGGAACGAGTCGAGCGGGCTCGACGACCGCGACGACCCGCCCGACCCCGAGCGGCTCTTCGCTGCCTCGCGCTCGAGCTTCGCGCGCATCTTCTCGAGCTCGGCCTGCTCCTTCTTGGCCGCGCGCTCGGCCTCCTTGGCGGCCTCCTTCGCCGCCTTCTCCTGGGCCGCCGCCTCGGCCTCGGCGGCCGCGGCCGCAGCCCGCGCGGCCGCCTGCTCCTGCACGCGCACCTGGAGCAGCTCGAACGCGGACTCGTTGTCGACCGCCGTCCCGTAGCGCGCGAACCCCGGCGACGCCGCGACGATCCCGTCGAGCACGGCGGCGGGCGCCGGCTCCATCGACGACTGCGGCGCCCGGACGCGCGTCCAGGCCACCGGGGTCGGCGCGCCCTTCTCCGTGAGGACCGTGACGACGGCCTCGCCCGTCCCGAGCGACTGCAGGAGCCGTTCGAGGTCGTAGGGGGAGGTCGGGTAGGTGCGCACGGCCGCTCGCAGGGCCGCGGCGTCGTCGGGCGTGAAGGCGCGCAGCGCATGCTGCACGCGGTTGCCGAGCTGGGCCAGCACGTCGGCGGGGACGTCCTTGGGGCTCTGCGTCACGAAGAACACGCCGACGCCCTTCGACCGCACGAGCCGCACCGTCTGCACGACCTGCTGGAGGAACTCCTTCGACGCGCCCGTGAACAGCAGGTGCGCCTCGTCGAAGAAGAACACGAGCCGTGGCTTCTCCGCGTCCCCGACCTCGGGCAGCTCCTGGAACAGGTCGGCCAGGAGCCACATGAGGAACGTCGAGAAGAGCGCCGGCCGGTCCTGCACCGCCGGGAGCTCGAGCGCGGAGATCACGCCGCGGCCGTCGGGGGCGGTGCGCAGCAGGTCCGACGTCGCGAACGCGGGCTCGCCGAAGAACACGTCGGCCCCCTGCGCCTGGAGCGCGACGATCTCGCGCAGGATCACGCCCGCGGTCGCGCCCGACACCCCGCCGATGCCCTTGAGCTCCGCCTTGCCCTCGTCCGACGTGAGGTAGGCGATCGTCGACTGGAGGTCCTTGAGGTCGAGCAGCGCGAGCCCCTGCGCGTCGGCCCAGTGGAAGATCAGCCCGAGGCTCGACTCCTGCGTCTCGTTGAGCCCGAGGACCTTGGACAGCAGCAGCGGACCGAAGTCCGTGACGGTCGTGCGGATCGGCACACCGGCCCCGAGCCCGCCGAGCGAGTAGAACTCGACGGGGAAGGTCGTCGGGCTCCAGTCCTGCCCGATCGACGCCGAGCGTTCCACGATCTTCTCGTTCGACTCGCCGGGAACGGCGAGCCCGGACAGGTCGCCCTTGACGTCCGCGAGGAACACGGGCACGCCCGCGGTCGACAGCCCCTCCGCCATGCCCTGGAGCGTCTTCGTCTTGCCGGTCCCGGTCGCGCCCGCGACGAGCCCGTGCCGGTTGAGCATGCTCAGGGCGAAGCCCACCTGCACGTCGGCGCGCGGCGCGGGGTCGGCGCCCGGCTCGCCCTCGAGCAGCGCGCCGAGGGCGAGCGTGCCGCCGCGGTACGCGTAGCCGGCCGCCACCTCGGCGGCGTAGCCCTCGAGCGGCCCGGCGCCCGACGACGCAGCCTCCTCGGCGGGCGCGCCCGCCTCCGCGCTCGGGTCGTCGCCCGACGGCGCGGCTCCCTCGCGCGAGCCGCTCGCCTCGGCGCTCTCGGGAGCCGCGGGCCCGACAGCGGCGTCCGCGCGCGCTGCCGCCTCCGCGG
>NZ_JNBQ01000025.1 GCF_001019615.1 Cellulosimicrobium funkei
GCGAGCCGGACGCGCATCACGCGCCGCGCGGACTCGAGCTCGCGGAGCCAGTCGGCTGCGGCGTCGCGCGCGTCCTCGCGCGTGCGGGCCACGACCTCGGCCTCCGTGAGGGGCCCCAGCCGGCGCAGCACGTCCCACACGTCCTCGGCGTGCCGGGCCTGCCGCTCGGGCGCCAGCGCGCCGAGCTCGGCCTCGGTCCGCTCGATCTGCGCGGGGTCGAGCAGGTCGGCGAGCTGTGCCGCGACGCCGTCGCCGCCCAGCAGCTCGGCGAGCAGGGTCGGGTCGAGCGACAGCGCCGCTGCCCGCCGCTCCGCGAGCGGGGCGTCGCCGTCGTAGAGGAACTGCGCCGTGTACCCGAAGAGGAGCGACTGCGCGAACGGCGACGGCGTCGGGGTCGTGACCTCGACGAGGCGCACGCGCCCCGCCGCGAGGTCACGCATGAGGTCGGTGAGCGCCGCGACGTCGAAGTCGTCCTGGAGGCACTCGCGTGCGGCCTCGAGGACGATGGGGAACTCCGGGTACTCCGACGCCACCGACAGGAGCTGCGCCGAGCGCTGGCGCTGCTGCCACAGCGGCTGGCGCCGGTCCGGACGCCGCCGGGGCAGCAGGAGCGCGCGGGCGGCGGCCTCGCGGAACCGTGACGCGAACATGACCGACCCGCCGAGCTCGTCGCGCACCGCGTCGAGCACGTCGTCCGGGTCGAGCAGCAGGTCCTCGACGCCGACGACGGGTGCGTCCCCGCCGAGACCGCCCGAGCCGTCGGTCGCTCCCTCGAGCCACGAGTCCCCGGTGTCCGGGAGCCGCAGGACGATGCCGTCGTCGGCGTGCATCGCGGCGGCGTCGACCCCGTAGCGCTCGCGCAGGCGCGCGGCGAGCACGAGCGCCCACGGCGCGTGCACCTTCGCGCCGTACGGCGAGTGCACGACGACGCGCCAGTCGCCGAGCTCGTCGCGGAACCGCTCGACGACGACCGTCCGGTCGTCGGGCACGCGCCCGGTCGCGTCGCGCTGCTCACGGAGGTACGCGAGGAGGTTGTCGCTCGCCCACGCGTCGAGCCCGGCGGCGCGCAGCCGGTCGGCCGCGGCGTCGTGGTCGTCGGCCGCGAGCGCGTCGGTCTCGCGCACCCAGGCGCCGAGCGCCCGGCCGAGCTCGGCGGGCCGCCCGGGGGAGTCGCCCTTCCAGAAGGGCAGGCGCCCGGGGATGCCCGGCGCGGGCGTGACCAGCACGCGGTCCGGCGTGATGTCCTCGATGCGCCACGTGCTCGACCCGAGCGTGAACGTGTCGCCGACGCGCGACTCGTAGACCATCTCCTCGTCGAGCTCGCCGACGCGCTTGCCGCCGCGCGGGGCACGCCCGCCCGCCGTGTCCGGGTCGCCCGCCACACCTCCTGTCGCGGCGTCCGTGGCGAGGAAGACGCCGTACATCCCGCGGTCGGGGATGGTCCCGCCGCTCGTCGCCGCGAGCCGCAGCGCGCCCGGTCGCCCCGTGAGCCGGCCCGACGCACGGTCCCACACGATGCGCGCGCGCAGCTCGCCGAAGTCCTCGCTCGGGTACCGCCCCGCGAGCATGTCGAGCACCGCGTGCAGCGAGGCGTCGCCCAGGTGGGCGTACGGCGCGCTGCGCCGCACCACGGTGGCGAGCTCCGCGACCGTCCACTCGTCGACCGCGACCATGGCCACGACCTGCTGCGCGAGCACGTCGAGCGGGTTCGCGAGCACGTGGAGCTCCTCGATGCCGCCGGTGCGCATGCGCTCGGCGACGACCGCGGAGGGCACGAGGTCGCCCCGGTGCGTGGGGAACACGACGCCGTGCGACACCGCGCCCACCTGGTGCCCCGCGCGCCCGATGCGCTGCAGCCCGGAGGCGACCGACGGCGGGGCGCCGACCTGCACGACGAGGTCGACCGCGCCCATGTCGATGCCGAGCTCGAGGCTCGACGTCGCGACGACCGCGGGCAGCCGCCCGTCCTTGAGCTCGGTCTCGGTCCGCGTGCGTTCCGCACGGCTCATCGAGCCGTGGTGGGCGCGCGCGATGACGGGCTCGACGCCGGAGCTCGCGCCCGACTGCGCCTGCACCTGCGCCGCGGTGATCGTGCCCGGGTCGAGCACGTCCTCGCCCTGACGTTCCGCCCACACCTCGTTCATGCGTGCCGTGAGGCGCTCGGCGCCGCGGCGGGAGTTCGTGAACACGAGAGTCGAGCGGTGGTCGGCGACGAGGTCGACGACGCGCTCCTCGACGTGCGGCCACACCGACGGGCGCTGCGGCCGGACGTCCGGCGCCCCGGTCGGGCGGGACGTCGCAGGCCCCGAGAGGTCCCGCTCGCCCGGCGGCAGGGGTGGCAGCGCGCTCGCGCTCGTCGCCCCGGACGTCGCGCCACGGGCCCCGCCTGCTTCCTTGCCCGGGCGCGCGCCGGCGTCGGGCACCAGCGCGGCCGTGCCGAGGTCCGCGAGGTCGGGGACGGGCACCACGACGTCGACCTCGATGCGCTTGGCCGCGGGGGGCTGCACGACGACGACCTCGCGGCCCGCCTCCGCCTCCGGGCGGTGGCCGCCGAGGAACGTCGCCACGGCCTCGACGGGCCGGACGGTCGCCGAGAGCCCGATGCGCTGCGCGGGCGGGCGGTCCTGCGCCTCGAGGAAGGCGTCGAGACGTTCGAGCGACACCGCGAGGTGCGCGCCGCGCTTGGTCCCCGCCACGGCGTGGATCTCGTCGACGATCACGGTCTCGACGCCCGCGAGCCCCGCGCGCGCCTGCGAGGTCAGCACGAGGAACAGCGACTCGGGCGTGGTGATGAGGATGTCCGGCGGGTGCGTCGCGAGGCGGCGGCGCTCGCTCGTGGGCGTGTCGCCCGTGCGGGTGCCGACGACGACGTCCGGCACCTCGAGCCCGAGCCGCACCGCCGCCTGGCGGATGCCCGCGAGCGGGGAGCGGAGGTTGCGCTCGACGTCCGCGGCGAGCGCCTTGAGCGGCGAGACGTACACGACGCGGCAGCGCTGCTCGCGCACGACCTCGCCGGCTGCGGGCGCGCTCATGATCCGGTCGAGCGACCACAGGAACGCCGCGAGCGTCTTGCCCGACCCGGTCGGAGCGACGACGAGCGCGTGCCGGTCGCTCGACACCGCGTCCCACGCGCCGGCCTGCGCCGCGGTCGGGGCGTCGAACGCGCCCGAGAACCAGGCGCGCGTGGGCGCGGCGAAGCGCGCGAGCGGGTCCGTGGTCACTGGCCCATTCTCGCCGCGACCACCCACACGCGCCGCGCGACGGGAGACCGGCGGCCCGCCCGCGCGAGGGAAGTCCTCCGAGCGCTGCGTCGGCGTGCGAGCGATGCGTCCCGGGACGCATCGCTCGCGCACGGACGCAGCGCTCGGCCGTGCGGACCGAGAGGGCGCGCGGCGTGGGAGGCTGGTCCCGTGCGCTACCGCGAGTTCTCCGAGCTGGTCGACGAGGTGTTCGGCGCGTCCCTGGGACGCGCCTACGTCCGCGAGCAGGTGCTGTCCGCGCTCGGCGACCGGACGGCCGCCCAGGCGCTCGAGGACGGCGTCGAGCCGCGCGTCGTCTGGCACGCCCTGTGCGACGCGCTCGACGTGCCCGACGCGCGACGCTGGGGCCACGACGACCACCGCCAGGCCCCGCCGCGCCGCTGACCCCGCCCCTGCCGGTCCACGGAGGACCGCCGAGGGGCGCGACGGGCCTCTCGCCGCGATGATGGCCGCATGAGCGCTCCCGCCCGAGGCCGTGCCGCGGTCCGCGTGACCGCGGCCGACGTGCGCGGAGCCGTCTGGTCGCTCGTCTCGACGGCCGTCGGCCTCGGGCTCGCGATCTGGTTCGTCCCCGGGGTCGAGGTCACCAACCCGTGGTCGCTCGTCCTCGCGGCGCTCGCGGTCGGGCTGGGCGACGTGCTCCTGCGCCCCGTGCTCCGGCGTCTGGCGCACCGGTTCGGCGTGGTCGGCGCGCTCGTGTCCGGCGTGGTGGCACAGCTCGCGGTCGCGTGGGCGGCGCTCACGTACCTGCCGGGGTTCCGGAGCGGCTCGTGGGTGGACGTGCTCGCGGTGCTCGTGCTCGCGGCCGTCCTCATGGCGCTCGGGCGCTGGGTGGTCGGGGCGAGCGACAACGAGTACGTCCTCGGTGACCTGCTCCGGCGGGCGCGCCGGCAGGCCGGCGTGCCGCGACGCGGGCCGGGGGCCGCGGGTGCGACCGAGCGCCCGGCGGGACTGCTCGTCGTCCTGCTCGACGGCGTCGCGCGCCCCACGCTCGACTACGCGCTCCAGGCCGGGCTCGCCCCGACGCTCGCCCGCTGGCTGGGCAGCGGGAGCCACCACCTCACGACGTGGTGGGCGCGCGTGCCCGCGACGACGCCCGCCTCCACGATCGGCCTCCTGCACGGCTCGACGGAGCACGTGCCCGCGTTCCGCTGGTGGTCGCGCGCGCTCGGCCGGCTCGTCGTGACGAACCGACCCGCCGACGCGGCGGCGGTCGAGGCGCGCACCAGCGACGGTTCCGGGCTCCTCGCGGGCGGGGGAGTCGCCGTCTCCACGATGTTCTCCGGCGACGCGGCGACGAGCCTGCTCGTCATGAGCCGGGCGCGCGAGGGGCTCGGGCCCGGCCAGATGTTCGTGCACTTCTTCGCGAGCCCGTTCGTGCTCGTGCGTGCGGTCGTCGTCGCGCTCGGCGAGCTCTTCAAGGAGCTCTACCAGGGCTGGCAGCAGGCCGTGCGGGGCGTCGAGCCCCGGGTGTCGCGCCTCGGCTGGTACCCGGTGCTGCGCGCGGTGACGAACGTCGTGCTGCGCGACCTCAACACGACGCTCGTCGCGGAGCAGCTCGTGCGCGGGACGCCGGTGGTGTGCGTCGACCTCGTCGACTACGACGAGATCGCCCACCACGCCGGACCGCTGCGCCCCGAGTCGCTGCGCGCGCTGGAGGGCCTCGACCGGGTCGTCGGGCTCTGGGAGCAGGTCGCCGCCGTCGCGCCCCGCCGCTACGAGGTCGTCGTGCTGTCCGACCACGGGCAGTCGCTCGGCTCGACGTTCGAGCAGGTCGAGGGCCGGTCCTTCCTCGACGAGGTCCGGCGCCTCATGGCCCCCGGGCCCGGCGCGCGCGCCGGGGTGCGCCGCGGCGAGGAGGACGCCCGGGCCGAGGGACGCCGTCGGGCCACCTCGCCCGACAGCGAGTCGTGGGGCCCGGCGAACACCGCCCTCAACGCGCTGCGGCCCGGGACGTCGGGCGAGGAGGCCGCAGAGCCCGGCCGCATGATGGTCGGCCCGGACCGGACCGAGCGGCGCCCTGGCGCCGAGGACGCCGCGCTGCCCGAGGTCCCGGAGGTCGCGGTCGTGGGGTCGGGCAACCTGGGCATGGTCTGGTTCCCGCGCGAGCCGCGCCGGCTCACGGGCGACGAGGTCCGCGAGCGGTGGCCGGGGCTGCTCCCCGGTCTCGTCGCGAACCCGGCCGTCGGCGTCGTCGTCGAGCGCGGTGCGGGCGGCGAGGTGCGGGCGCACGGGTGCGGCGGCTCGCGCGACCTGCGGTCCGGGGAGGTCGTGGGCGAGGACCCGCTCGCGGGCTACGGGTCGAGAGCCGCGGCGGACCTGCTGCGCGTGGCGGCGCTCGAGGACGCGGGCGACCTCGTGCTCGTCTCGCGCGTGGACGAGGTCGGGATGGTGCACGCGTTCGAGGGGCTGGTCGGGTCGCACGGCGGCCTCGGCGGGGCCCAGAACGAGGCCGTCCTGCTGCACCCCGCGCACCTCGGGCTGCCCGACGACGAGCTCGAGGACGTGGACGGCACGCCGATGCTCGTCGGCGCGGAGGCGGTGCACCGTCGCCTCGTGGCGTGGCTCGTCGACCTCGGCGTGCGGTCCGTCGCCCCGGCGGCGGACGGCGCGGGGCGGCGGGCGGGGGAGCCGTGAGCGTCCGCGTGACGTGGCTCGGCCACTCGAGCGTCGTCCTCGACGTGCGGTCCGGACGCGCGGGGGTGCCGGACGTGCGCCTCGTCACCGACCCGCTCCTGCACCGGCACGCGGGGATGCTGCGGCGGCGCGGAGAGCGGCCCGCCGCGGTGTGGCAGGACAGCGACGCCGTCCTGCTGTCCCACCTGCACCACGACCACGCGGAGCTGCGCTCGTTGCGCCTCCTCGGCGACGCGCCCGTGCTCACGGCCCCGGCGAACGCGCGCTGGCTGCGCGCCAGGGGCCTGCGCGGGGTCGGGCTCGACGACGCGTGGCACGCCGTCGGGGCGGAGGCGGCGGGGGTCGAGGTGCGCCTCGTGGCGGCGGTGCACGGGCACCGGCCGATGCCGCACCGGCCCAACGCGGCGAACGGGCACCTCGTGCGGGCGGACGGCCCGGACGGGGCGCGGGTGTGGGCGGTCGGGGACACCGAGCACTACCCGGACATGGTCCACCTGCCGGCGCTCGCGGGCGGTCCGGTGGACGTCGCGCTCGTGCCGGTCGGCGGGTGGGGACCTCGGCTCTCGGGCGGGCACCTCGGCCCCGTGCAGGCGGCACGGGTGTGCGCCGAGGTGGGCGTGGGCGTCGCGATCCCGGTGCACTGGGGCACGCTCCACGCGCCGGGTGGGCGGCACCTCCCGCGTGGCTGGATGGACCACGCGGGGGCGGCGTTCGAGGCGGCCGCGCAGCGCGAGGCGCCCGGGACGCGCGTCGTGGTCCTGCGACCGGGGGAGTCGTGGTCGTCCGACGACGCGTGAGCGGCGCGGTCGTGACACGCCGAGGTGCGCGTTCCGGGATCGAACACGTGTTCGGCTAGAGTTGTGCACAGGACGCGCTCCGGCGGGTCCAGGACGCCGGTCCGGCACGACGATCCACAGGCTCGAGGGTCGCCGGAGCCGCGTGTCGGTGGCTGCCCGTAGCGTCGGGCCACAACGAACAGATGAACGTCGAACCGAAGGTGGACTGACATGCCCGCACCCGCAGACCGCGAGAAGGCGCTCGAGGCGGCCCTCGCCCAGATCGACCGGAGCTTCGGCAAGGGCTCCGTCATGCGCCTCGGCGAAGAAGGCCGCGCCCCCGTCGAGGTCATCCCCACGGGCTCCATCGCGCTGGACATCGCGCTCGGCATCGGCGGCCTGCCGCGCGGGCGCGTCATCGAGGTGTACGGCCCGGAGTCCTCTGGAAAGACGACCGTCGCGCTGCACGCCGTCGCGAGCGCGCAGCGCGCGGGCGGTATCGCGGCGTTCATCGACGCCGAGCACGCCCTCGACCCGGAGTACGCCAAGAAGCTCGGCGTCGACACGGACGCGCTCCTGGTCTCCCAGCCGGACACCGGCGAGCAGGCGCTCGAGATCACGGACATGCTGATCCGCTCGGGCGCGCTCGACATCATCGTCATCGACTCCGTCGCGGCGCTCGTGCCCAAGGCGGAGATCGAGGGCGAGATGGGCGACAGCCACGTCGGTCTCCAGGCCCGCCTCATGTCGCAGGCGCTGCGCAAGATCACGGGTGCGCTCAACGCGTCCGGGACCACCGCGATCTTCATCAACCAGCTCCGCGAGAAGATCGGCGTGTTCTTCGGCTCGCCCGAGACGACGACCGGTGGCAAGGCGCTGAAGTTCTACGCGTCCGTCCGCCTGGACATCCGTCGTATCGAGACGCTCAAGGAGGGCACCGACGCGGTCGGCAACCGGACCCGTGTCAAGGTCGTCAAGAACAAGATGGCCCCGCCCTTCAAGCAGGCCGAGTTCGACATCCTCTACGGCGTCGGCATCTCCCGCGAGGGTGGCCTCATCGACATGGGCGTGGAGCACGGGTTCGTGCGCAAGTCCGGGTCGTGGTTCACCTACGGCGGCGACCAGCTCGGTCAGGGCAAGGAGAACGCGCGTTCGTTCCTGCGCGACAACCCGGACCTCGCCAACGAGCTCGAGAAGAAGATCAAGGAGAAGCTCGGCGTCGGGGCCAAGATCGACGCTCCGGCCGACCCTGCGGCGGGCGTGACGGTCCCGGCCGACGGCGCGGCCGCGCCCGGCGCGGCGAAGGCCCCGGCCGCGGCCGCCAAGGGGAAGAAGTCGCCGTTCTGATCGACGAGCGGGACGGTGAGGACGGCTTCGAGCCGTCGGACCTGTCTGAGGAGGACGACGGGCGCCGCACCGGCCGCAAGGCCGGGCGGCGCCCGCGCCCGACCCTGCACGAGCTCGTGGAGCGCGGCGAGATCAGCGACGCCGACCTCGCCGAGCGCGCTCGGGAGACGGTGCTGCGCATCCTCACGGCCGCGCCGAAGAGCCGTGCGGAGCTCGCGCAGTCGCTCGCGCGCAAGGGCTACCCCGAGCACGTCGTCCTGCCGATCCTCGACCGGTTCGAGGAGGTCGGTCTCGTCGACGACGCGCAGTACGCCGAGATGATCGTCCGCACCCGGCACGCCGAGCGCGGGCTGTCACGCCGCGCGATCTCGACCGAGCTGCGGCGGCGCGGCATCGACGGCGAGGTCGGCGCCGCGGCGCTCGAGCAGGTCGACGACGACTCCGAGGCGGACGCGGCCCTGGAGCTCGCCCGCACGCGCCTCGCCCGCACGCGCGGCCTCGACCGCGAGGTGCGGGTGCGCCGGACCGTCGGGGCGCTCGCCCGCAAGGGCTACAGCCCGTCGCTGGCCTTCGAGATCGTCCAGCGAGAGCTCGACGCCGAGGCCGCCGAACCCCCGCTCGACTGAGGCCGTCAGCGGGTGACGGAGACCGCGGGTGCGTCCTCGGCCGGTCCGCCCGCGACGACCGTGGGGTTGCCGATGCCCGGGCCGGCGGCCGTGGCCCCCGCGGTGCGACCGCTGAGGAAGCGGGAGAGCCATCGCGCCACGAGGGTCAGCAGCCAGTTGATGACGATGAAGATCACCGCGGCGAGCACGAGCGACTGGAGGATGTTGCCGTTGCCGACGCCGTAGAGCTGCGCGGCCCGCAGGAGCTCGTTGTACGTGATGATCTGGCCGAGCGCGGAGTCCTTGAGGACGACGACGAGCTGCGAGACGAGCGCGGGGAGCATCGCGATGAGCGCCTGGGGGAGCTGGACCGAGCGCAGCGTCTGCCCCTGGGTAAGGCCGATCGCGAGCCCGGCCTCGCCCTGGCCCTTCGGGAGGTTCCCGACGCCGGAGCGCACGAGCTCGGCGATGACGGAGCCGTTGTAGAGCACGAGCGCGAAGACCACGGCGAGGAACGGGGCGTCGTCGACGTTGTTGAAGCCCAGGAGCAGCCAGAAGAAGATCATCATGAGCAGCACGGGCACGGCCCGGAAGAACTCGACGACGATCCCGCACACGGTCCGCACCGCGCGCAGGTGTGACAGCCGGCCGGTGCCGAACAGGAGCCCGAACGCGAGCGCGCCGACGATGCCGAACGCGGCGGCGCGCAGCGTGTTCTGCAGACCGGGGATGAAGTAGTACTGCCACGCGTCGGCGGTGAACAGCGACGACCACAGCTCGGGAGCGAGCTGGCCCTTGTTGCCGAGCGCCACGAGCACGAGCGCGGCGATCCCGAGGACGACGACGGCGCCGACGATGTTGCCCAGCAGGATCGCGCGGCGCGCGCGAGGGCCGGGGGCGTCGAAGAGGACGGACTGCTGGGTGCTCATCGGCGGACCGCCAGTCGGTTGGAGAGGGACGTGGTGAGCAGGCCGATGGGGATGACGAGGATGACGTAGCCGATCGCGAACGTCAGGAAGATCCCGTAGATGTAGTTCGAGTTGAACTCGATCATGGTCTTCATGAGGCTCGAGGTCTCGGTCGTGACGCTCGCCGCGGCCGCGACGGTGGAGTTCTTCAGCAGCGCGATGAGCGTGTTGCCGAGCGGCGCGATCGAGCCGCGGAACGCCTGGGGGAGGATGATGAGCCGCGCCGCGGGGAGGAACGACAGACCGATCGCCCGCGCCGCCTCCGCCTGGCCGATCGGCACCGTGTTCACGCCCGACCGGATCGACTCGCACACGAACGCGGCGTGGTAGATCGCCAGGCCCACGACGGCGAGCCGGAAGAAGTTCGCCGCGAAGTCGGGGGCGAGCGTGACGTTGAGCTGGCCCCACAGGCCCAGCACCATGAACGTCATGATGATCGTCAGCGGCGTGTTGCGGAACACGTTGACGTACGCGGTCCCCGCCCAGCGCAGGCTCGGCACGGGGGAGATCCGCATGAGCGCGAGCGCCGTGCCGAGCACGAGCGAGAGGATCGCGGCCCAGAACGTCAGCTGGATGTTGACCCAGAACGCGCCGAGCACGTCGTACTCCCGGGCGAGCGCCCAGGTCTGCGACAGGTAGTCACCCACGGTTGGTGGTCCTCCGGGAGGGTATGTGCCGGGCCGCGTCTACGGCCCGGCGGCCGGGGGAGCGGCGCACCGGCGCGCGGCTCCCCCGACCGTGGACGGTCAGGCGCAGGGGTCGACCGTCGGCGGGTTCTCGCTGGCGTTGGGCGTGTACCCGGTCCCCTCGGTGTTCTTGGTGACGAACTCCTCCCAGGAACCGTCCTCGATCATCTTCTCGATCGCGGCGTTGACGTCCTCGCAGACGTCGTTGTCCTGCGGGAGCCCGACGCCGTAGCGCTCGGTCGAGAACGGCGCCCCGACGACCTTGACCTTGCCCTTGTTGGCCGGCTGGGCGGCGAGGCCCGCGAGGATGATGTCGTCGGTCGTGACGGCGTCGACCTGGCCGGCGGTGAGCGCGGTGACGCACTCGGCGTACCCGGGTCGCTCGAGGAGCTGCGCGCCCGCGGCGTACTCGTCCTTGATGCGCTGCGCGGACGTCGAGCCCGTGACGGAGCACAGGTTCTTGCCCTCGAGCGACTCCGGCCCCGTGATGTCCGTGTTGTCCTCGGCGACGAGCAGGTCCTGCCCGGCCACGAAGTACGGCCCGGCGAACGCGACCGTCTCCTTGCGCGTGTCGGTGATGGAGTAGGTCGCGAAGATCATGTCGACCTGACCGGTCTGGAGCATCGTCTCGCGCTGGGCGGACGGCGCCTCGACCCACTCGATCTGGTCCTCGCCGTACCCGAGCTCGCCCGCCACGTACGTGGCGACGTCGACGTCGAAGCCCGTGTAGGTGGAGCCGTCCTGGTACCCGAGCCCTGGCTGGTCGAACTTGATGCCGATCTTGATCGAGCCCTCGGCGCCACCGCCGGTGTCGCCCGAGTCGGTGGCTCCGTCGGTCGCGGTGTCCTCGCCGCCGACCTCGCCGCCGCCGCACGCCGCGAGCGTGAGCGCGGTGAGAGCGGCCAGCACGGCAGCACCTGCGTGTCGTGTGCGCATCGTTCCTACCCTTCGTGAGTGGTGGCCGCCCGCCGAAGGTGTGCCTCGACGGTCGACCGGGTTCTGGGGCTGTCGGGCCGGGCCCGTAGGTGCCCGGCGGGCTTCAGTGGGTGAGGATCTTCGAGAGGAAGTCCTTGGCGCGGTCGCTCTTGGGCGCCGTGAAGAACTCCTCGGGGTGGGCCTCCTCGACGATCTGGCCGTCGGCCATGAAGACGACCCGGTTCGCGGCCTTGCGGGCGAAGCCCATCTCGTGCGTGACGACGATCATCGTCATGCCCTCCTTGGCGAGGGCGACCATGACGTCGAGGACCTCGTTGATCATCTCGGGGTCGAGCGCCGAGGTGGGCTCGTCGAAGAGCATGACCTTGGGCTGCATCGCGAGCGCGCGGGCGATGGCGACGCGCTGCTGCTGCCCGCCGGAGAGCTGGGCGGGCATCTTCTGCGCCTGGTTCATCACGCCGACGCGGTCGAGCAGCGCGAGCGCGCGGTCCTTGGCGACCTTCCCCTTCTCACGCCGCACCTTGACCGGGCCGAGCGTGACGTTGTCGAGGATCGTCTTGTGCGCGAAGAGGTTGAAGGACTGGAAGACCATGCCGACGTCGGAACGCAGGCGGGCGAGCTCCTTGCCCTCCTCGGGCAGGGGCTGCCCGTCGACGCGGATCTCCCCGGAGTCGATCGTCTCCAGCCTGTTGATCGCCCGGCACAGCGTCGACTTCCCGGAGCCCGACGGGCCGATGACGACGAGCACCTCGCCGCGTCGGACCGTGAGGTTGATGTCCCGCAGCACGTGCAGGTCCCCGAAGTGCTTGTTGACGTCGCGCAGCTCGACGAGCGGCTCACCGAGGACCTGCTCGGCGGGGAGGGGCTGAGCGTCCTGCGCGCTGCGCTGCGCGTCGGACGGCGAAGAGGTTTCGTCGGCCATTCCTGGACACTATGTCCCTTCTGTTGCACGGTGCCACCTCATCCGGCAACAGTCGGGCAACAGTTCAGTAACACGGCACCCGGCGCCGTACCCTGGACGGTGATGTCCACGATCGCCTCCGCCCCCGTCCCGGCCGCACTCGCACCCCGTGCCACCCCCGGTGCGCCGGTCGACGACGCGCACCCGCGCACCTACGTCGTCCGCACGCTCGGCTGCCAGATGAACGTCCACGACTCCGAGCACATGGCGGGGATGCTGGAGGAGGCGGGGTACACGCGCGCGAGCGCGGACGACGAGGCCGCGAACCGCGCCGACGTCGTCGTGATCAACACGTGCGCGGTGCGGGAGAACGCCGCGACGCGCCTCTACGGGAACCTCGGCCAGCTCGCCTCGGTCAAGGCGGCCCGGCCCGGGATGCAGATCGCCGTCGGCGGCTGCCTCGCCCAGAAGGACCGCGGCACGATCGTCGAGAAGGCGCCGTGGGTCGACGTCGTGTTCGGCACGCACAACCTCGACGCGCTGCCCGTGCTGCTCGAGCGGGCGCGCCACAACGAGGCCGCGCAGGTGGAGATCGCCGAGTCGCTCCAGGTCTTCCCCTCCACGCTGCCGACCAAGCGTGAGTCGGTCTACGCCGGCTGGGTCTCGATCAGCGTCGGCTGCAACAACACGTGCACGTTCTGCATCGTCCCGCACCTGCGCGGCAAGGAGCGCGACCGCCGCCCGGGCGAGGTCCTCGCCGAGGTCGGGGCGCTCGTCGAGGCCGGAGCCATCGAGGTCACCCTGCTCGGCCAGAACGTCAACAGCTACGGCGTCGAGTTCGGCGACCGCGGTGCGTTCGCCAAGCTGCTGCGCGCGTGCGGGACGATCGACGGGCTCGAGCGCGTCCGCTTCACGTCGCCGCACCCGGCCGCGTTCACCGACGACGTCATCGCGGCGATGGCCGAGACGCCGAACGTCATGCCCCAGCTCCACATGCCGCTCCAGTCGGGGTCCGACCGGATCCTGCGCGCCATGCGCCGTTCCTACCGCTCCGAGCGCTTCCTCGGCATCCTCGACCGCGTGCGCGCCGTCCTGCCCGACGCCGCCATCACGACGGACATCATCGTCGGGTTCCCCGGGGAGACCGAGGAGGACTTCGCGGAGACGATGCGCGTCGTCGAGGCCTCCCGCTTCTCCTCGGCCTTCATGTTCCAGTACTCGCCCCGCCCCGGGACGCCCGCCGCGACGATGGAGGACCAGCTCCCCAAGGAGGTCGTGCAGGAGCGCTTCGAGCGACTCCAGGCGCTCCAGGAGCGCATCGCCGGCGAGGAGTCGGCCCGTCAGGTCGGTCGGACGATCGACGTGCTCGTCGGCGAGGGCGCCGGCCGCAAGGACGGCGCCACGCACCGCGTGACCGGACGCGCCCCGGACAACCGGCTCGTCCACCTCGCGCTCCCCGTCGACGTCGTGCCCACGGCGCCCGACGACGCCGCGCCGGTCCCCGCCGCCACGCCCGCGTCCGCGGACCCGCGCCTCGCGGACGACCTCGACCCTCGCCTTCCCCGCCCCGGCGACGTCGTGACGGTGGAGGTCACGCGCTCGGCACCCCACCACCTCATCGCCGACTCGGCGCTCACGGGCGGCTCGTTCGCGGTGCGCCGCACCCGCTCCGGCGACGCGTGGGCGACGCGCGAGCGCGCTCGCCTCGGCGGTGGCGACGACGACCACGGGCACGGGCAAGGCGGCGGCGCCCCGTCCGGCCCGGTCGTCCTGGGCCTCCCCACGCTCCGCGCCTGAGCCGCTGATCCCGCCGGCGGACCCGACCGCGCGTGCCTGGCCGCCGCGGCCGGCGTCAGTCGTCCAGCGTTCCCGGGGGGAGCTGCGCGCCGATGGCGTGGAAGAGCTGCACGGCGGTCCCGAGACCGCACGAGACGGTCTGCGCGAGCTGGTCGTCCGTCGCGCCGTGCTCGAGGTCCACGGAGACCTCGGCGTAGAGCGCGAGCCGGCCCGCCTCCTCGCGGACGTAGACCTTGGGCCAGATGCGCTCGCGGTTCCAGTCGTTGACGGCCTGCAGGGTCACGAGGCGTGACTCGAGGGGGAGCGACGTCGACCAGCGGCCCCGGACCTGGAGGATCTCGGACCGGTCGCCGAGCAGCAGGAACCAGAACCGGTGCCCGTCCCACGTCCCGGTGATGTCGCCGTCGTCGTCCACGCGGAAGTGGTAACCGCGCCGCGTGAGGTGGTCGCCGATGCGCGCCATCGACAGCGCGCGCGGCAGCTCTTCCTCGCGCGGGAGCGAGTCGGGCGCCTTCGGGCGGCGGTTGCCGAACAGGCGCGTGAACCAGTTGGTGCGGGCCTGCGTCATGGCGCCTGCCTCGCGGGGTCGGGGTAGAACTCGTCGAGCGCGTCGAAGAACATCGACCCGGTGCTCAGCCCGCACTGGAGGAGCTGGTCGAGCTGGTCGTCGGTCACCCCGTGCTCGAGGTCCACGGTCACCTCGGTGAAGACCTGGATCATCCCGTTGTCGCGCACGCGCGTGTACGTCTTGGGCCAGATCCGGTCCGCGTTCCACTCGTTGCAGAACTCGAGGATCTCCTCCAGCCGCTCGAGCGCGAGGTCGCGGTTCCACTGACCGCGGACCTGGAGGATCTCGTCGCCGTGGCCGAAGAGCAGGAAGTAGAAGAGCCGACCGTGCCACAGCCCGCCCACGTCACCGTCGGAGTCGACGAAGTAGCTGTAGCCGCTGTCCGTGATCCACTCGACCACCCGGGAGAGCGCCAGCGGGGTCGGGGGACGCAGCACGTCGGTCGCGACCTGTCCCAGCTCTCGCGCCAGGAGGTCCTCGACCTGCGACTGCAGATCGTCCCCGGCGCGGCCGGGCGCCGCCCCGCCGTCCGGAGCCCCGCCGGGATCACCGTCCCGCCGGTCGTCGTCGTCCCGCGCCCCGAAGAACCTCACCCACCCACCGTACTCGCGCGCGCCCCCGGACGTCGCATCGCGGACCTCGTCCGTCGTCGCCCGTGGCAGCGCACCCGGGCCGCTGCGCGACGTCCGCACGGAACGGCCCCGCCGCATCGACCCGTGCCGTGGGGCGCCGCCGCCCCTGCTGCCGTCCGTCGCCGGCGTGCGGGCTGACCGGACCTCGTGCCGACGACGGCTACGGTGGGCCCGTGACCGTCCGCGCCGTCGTCCTGCCCGGTACCCCGCTCCTCGTCCCCGGCGCCGCGGGCGACACCACGGTGCTCAACGACACGCGCGCCGCGGCGCTCGCGGCGCTGGGCCGACTCGTGGACGGTGCCCGGGCCGTGCAGGGGGACGGGACCGCGCCCGTGGTCGTCGTCGCACCGGGACCCGCGCCGGGACCTGCGCCGGGACCCGCGCCGGGATCCGCGCCGACGCGGGGTCCGGCGCGAGCGTCGCTCGCGGCGGCGGGCGTCGCGGACGCCTGGCTCGACACCACGTGGGCGGTCGCGACACGTCCGGCCGCGCGGGACTGCCCGGTGGCGGGGGCAGCCGCGTCGGTGGGGCTCCTCGCGCTCGCCGGCGCGGGCTGGACGGGCCCAGTCGACGTCGTCGAGCTCGACGACGCCGACGCACCCGCCGCGCACGCGCTCGGCGCGCGCCTCGCCCGGCAGGGCGCGCGCCTCGTCGTCGTACACGACCCGCGGGCCGCGGCGCCGGACGCGGTGCTCGCCGGGTTCGGCGCCGCGCCCGACGCCGGGCACCGGCACGTCGCGACGGGGGAGTACGAGCAGCGCCGCTACGAGGTGCGCTGGTACGACGACGTCGCCCCTTGCGCCCCGGCCGGCAGGTCCGTCAGCCGCTGAGCCCCGCGCCGACGGCCGCGGCGTCCTGCTCGCGACCGAGGCGACGCAGGGTCGCGACGAGCTCGTTGGCGACCAGCGTCCGCGCGTCGCCGTCGTGGACGATCGCGAAGCCCTCCATCGCGGACTCGAGGAGGTCGACGGCCTCCGCGTCGGCACCGGCCTCGCAGCGGGAGCGCCCCGCGAGCCAGAACGCGTGGGCGGCGTCGCCGACCTGCCCTGCGCGCGCGAACTCCTCTGCCACGGCCTCGGCGAGCGTGGCGGCGGCGTCGAGCTCTCCCGCGGTCGCCAGCAGCCGCGCTCGGGTGTCCCGCAGGTCGCGGCGCTCCTGCTCGTCGGCCGCCGTGTCCCGCTCGACGAGGTCGGCAGCGCGGGGGACCTGCTCGGCGGCGGCCGGACCTGCCGCGTCGAGGTCGTCCAGCGTGCGCTGGAGCTGCGCGAGCGCTCCGGTCACGTCGCCGCGCCCGGCCTCCAGCCGGGCGTACGCACGGACGATCGGGCCGACGAACCGGGGTGCGACTCCACCCGCGCGGACCAGCGCGAGGGCGCGCACGAACGCCGGGGCGGCGCCCTCGTCGTCGCCCTCGACCGCGGCGAGCTGGGCCGCCTCGGCGAGCGCGAACCCGGCCCGGTCGAGGTGGCCCGCCGACTCCAGCTGCGCCGACGCGCGCCGCAGGAGCTGGGCCGCGCGCACCGGGTCCTCGCCCGCGACGTCGTCGGCGAGCCGGAGCATCCCCTCGGCGTCGGTCGGCTCGGCCGAGGCCTGCCCGACGTGCCCGGAGCCGTGCTCCGTGCCGAGGTCCGCGCCGGCCGGAGCGCCGGGGAGCGAGGGGGTCGCGCCGCCCGACGAGGACGTCGCCCGGACGTCCGCGCCGTCGTCGCCCACCGCGAGACCGGCCGGGTCGCCCGCTCCGGGCTCCGGCGCGGGCGACAGGACCGAGAGGTCGACGCGGAGCGTGCGGGACCCCTGGTCCCACGCGGCCCGTAGACGCTCGGACGCGGCAGGCGTGCCGTTGCGGGCGTCGAACGAGGATGCGAGGTCGGCCGCCTCGCGGCGGACCCAGTCGTCGAGCTCCGCGACGGTCGTCGCGGGCACGTCGCGCAGGGCGAGCGGCGCGTCCGCGTGCTCGGCACGCAGCACGCCTGTGGCGACGCTCACGCTCGTGAGGAAGCCGAGACGGTCGCCCGGCGAGTCGGCCTCGGTGAGGAACGCCTGGTGCTCGCCGAGCAGGCGCAGCGCGCGCGACGCGTTGCCCGTGCGCGCGAGGAACTCGACGTGCCGACCCTTCGGGCCCGTCATCGAGACCCCGGTGTCGAGGTGTCGCAGACCGCGCCGGTGCGTGCGGGCGGCAGCCTCGGCGTCGCCGACCTCCACGTACGCGAGCTGGAGGTGGGAGAGCATGTCACCGGGCTCGGTGGCGCACGACGGCGACCCCTGGAGTACCTGCTCGAGGAGCCGGATGCCCTCCTCGTGGCGGCCCGTCTCGAAGAGGTACGCGGCGCGGTCGCCGGGCTCGCACGCCTCGCACTGGGAGTACTCGTCCCGCGGGGTCGCGACCCATGCGCGATACGCGTCCTCGACGTCCGCGCCGCCCCGCTCGCGGGCCCACTCGAAGCGCTCCAGCTCGACGGCGTTCGTCCCGTTCCCCGCGAGCGCGTAGCGCCGCGCCATGTCGTCGAGCGTGCGCTCGATCTGCGCGGCGGGGACGGCGGGGAACTCCATGAGGTGCCCGACCATCCACTTGAACGACCAGAAGAGCGAGTGCGCGTCCTCCGCGTCGAAGTGCTCGGGGCGCTCGTCCCACCAGCGCAGCATCTTGGTGAACGGCAGGTAGGCCTTGGTGACCTCGCCGCCCCAGACGTACGACTCGACGAGGACGAAGAGCGCGTACGCGCGCGTCCCGTCCGGCCCCTCGGCCTCGACGCGCTCGACCTCGGCCGCGGCGGCCGTGGAGCGGGCGAGGCCGTAGGGCATGCGGCGGACGTCGTACAGCGCGGCGTTCACCTGGTCCACGGACCGGGTCATCGGTTCTCCTCGTCGGTGTGCTCGGTGTGCTCGGTGTGCTGGCCGGGGCGGGGGTTTGCGAGGGCGCGGGCCAGCAGGAGCGACAGCGAGTCGTTCATGAGCGCGGCCTCGACGGGCTGGAGCGCCTTGCCCGACGCCAGCACCGCGGTGACGTACAGGGACCGGACCCCCGCGCTACGGACGTCGGCGTCGGGACTCGCGAGCAGGTCACGCACCGTGTCGTTCGTGTCGTTGAGGACCAGCCGACGAGGGCGGGCCGGGCCGCTGAGACCCGCGAGGATCTCGCCCCACAGGTCGTCCGTCTCGGCCACACGGGCCGCCTCGCGCGCGTGGTCGCCGTCGCGGTCGTGCAGCAGCATCGCGGGCAGGGCGTCCGGCTCGTACCGCCGCAGCACGACGTCGCAGTCCTGGTCGGCGAGCGCGGCGTCGACCGACGCGAGCGCCTCCGCGACCTCGAGCTCGCGCAGGGGCTCGACCTCGGCGAGGACGTGCGCGACGTCCGTGGCGGAGACCGGCGACAGCCGCCACTGCGGGAACCGCGCCGCGACGCGCTCGAGCAGGTCCGCGTCGTAGACGTACCCGCCGTTGACGACGGCCAGGCCCTGGGCGGCCGCGACCGGGGCGATGCGGCGGAACTCCTCGACGCTCGAGGTGTAGAGCAGGCGGCCCTCCGGTCGAGCGTCCACGAGGTCGGCGAGCGTCCCGGTCCCGGCGGTCGTCTCGAACGGCAGCACGCGCGCCGCGACGTCGAGCATCTCGTCGTCGGTGAGCGCGAGGGCTCGGACCGCGAGGTGGTGGGTCTCGAGGAAGCGTCGCGCGAGGACCGTGTCCGCCGCGAGCGTCTCGAGCAGCCACCGGCGGACCTGCGCGCCGAGAGCGTCCCGGGTCGCGAGCAGGACCTCGTCCTCGTACAGGCCCTCGCGCGACGCGGTCGGACGCAGCACGGACGCGTCGAGCACGCACCGGACGAAGAACGCCCACGGGGGGAGCAGGTCGTCGACCGCGCTGCCGAGCAGCATGCGCTTGACGTAGACCCGGTGCCGCGCCGTGGTCGTCGGCGCGACCGCGGCCGGGAGCACGTACGCCACGCCGGACAGGCCCGCGAGGGGCAGGTCGAGGTCGATCCGGGCGAGCGGGCCGAAGCCCAACGTCCGCTCGGCGTAGCGCGTCAGGGCCGCGTCGCGGGCAGCGGGCGTCGGGTGCGCGGCCCGCCAGGGGAGCTCGTCGCCGCTCAGTCGGCGCAGCACGACGGGGGCGGCGTCCGCGCCGTCGGCGGCTTCGCCGTCGAGACGCGTCTCGACGAGCAGCTCGACGGGCAGGAGCGAGCCGAAGTCCTGCGCGAGCGCGACCACCGTCTCCGGTGCGAGCCAGTGCTCGGTGTCCCGGCGCGGGCGCAGCCGCACGACGCTCCCCGGCTCCGCGGGCGCGTCCGGGTCGTCCGGGCCCAGCTCGACGAGCTCGTACCGGCCGTCCGCCCGGCCCCGCCAGCGGACCGGGGCCGCCCGTCCTCCCGAGGGCGACGGGCGGGCGGAGCGCGACACGAGCTCGATCTCGTCGGCGACCATGAACGCCGAGAGCAGCCCGATGCCGAACTGGCCCAGGAACTCCTCGCGCCCCGAGCCCAGCTCGACGTCGCGCTTCGAGCTGCGCCCGATGGTCGCGAGCAGCTCTTGCGCCTCGTCGCGGGTCAGGCCGACGCCCGAGTCGTGCACCTCGAGACCGCCGTCCGGGAGCGGGCGCAGCAGGATGCGGCTCGGGGTCTCCGGGCCCTCCAGGGCGACGCGCGCCGTGATCGCGTCGACCCCGTTCTGCAGGAGCTCGCGCAGGTACACGCGCGGGCTGGAGTACAGGTGCCGGGCGAGGAGGTCCACGACGCCCCGCAGGTCGACCTGGAACGCCGCCGTCGCGTCCCCGCCCGGGGTCGTGCCGTGCGGGTGGCGCCCGCCGTCGGTGCGCTCGTGCGCCGCGCTCACCGCGCGTCGACGTCGGCGGTGCCGTCGGGGACCACGCCCTGCGCCGCCGTGTCGGGGAAGCGCTCGTCGAGCGCGTCGAAGAACTGCAGGCCCGTGAAGAGGCCGCACTCGACGAGCTGGCCGAGCTGGTCGTCGGCCGCGCCGAACTCGAGGTCGGTCGCGACCTCGGTGTACACGGCGACCTGGTCGTCCTCGACCCGCGTGTAGACCTTGGGCCAGATCTTGTCGCGGTTGAACTCGTTGGCGACGAGCACGACCTGTGCCTCCGCCGCGGCGGGCAGCGTCCGGTTCCACCGGCCGCGGACCTGGAGGATCTCCTGCTTCTCGCCCATGAGGAAGAAGAAGAACACCTTGCCGTCCCAGTTGCCGCCGAGGTCTCCGTCGGAGTCGACGAAGTACTTCCAGTCGCGGCTCTTGAGGAACGCCTCGACCCGCTCGCGCGTCAGCGGCGCGTTCTGGCTCGTCGGGGCGGCGTCCGGCTTGGTGAAGAAACCCATGTCTCGAGTCCTTGTCGTCGGTGTCAGGGTCCGTGCACCGCCCGCGAGAGGGCAGGTCGGAGCACGCGACGGGGTTGGGTGGCGGGCCCGCGAGCAGGCGGACCGTCCACCGGACACACTACGCATCACCGCCCACACGACCCAGGTCCGGGCCACCCGGCCGGTACCGTTGCGCGGGTGAAAACCGAGCACGACCCGACCGGCGCGCGGGACGGGGGCGATCGGCGCGACCGCCGCGTCGTCGTCGCCGTCGTGGGCCCGACCGCCACCGGCAAGTCGGACCTCGCCCTCGACCTGGCCGAGCGGCTGTCCGTCCCCGGGGCTCCGGCGGAGATCGTCAACGCCGACGCCTACCAGCTCTACCGTGGCATGGACGTCGGCACCGCGAAGGTCCCCGTCGACGAGCGCCGCGGCGTGCGTCATCACCTGCTCGACGTGATCGACCCCGTCGAGGACGCGTCGGTCGCGCGCTACCAGGCCGAGGCCCGGCGCGTGCTCGACGAGATCGCCACGCGCGGGGCGCGCGCGGTCGTCGTCGGCGGGTCGGGCCTGTACGTGCGCGCGCTCCTCGACGACATGCGTTTCCCCGGGACCGACCCGGCCGTGCGCGCGGCGCTCGAGGCGCGCGCCGAGGCCGAGGGCACGCGCGCGCTGCACGACGAGCTGGCGCGGCGCGATCCCGCGGCCGCCGCGAGCATCGGCCCCGCCAACACGCGGCGGATCGTGCGCGCCCTGGAGGTCATGGAGCTCACGGGCGAGCCGTTCACGGCGAACCTCCCGCGGCAGGCTTACGTGCGCCCGACCGTCCAGGTCGGTCTCGACTGCGACCGCGAGGTCCTCGACACGCGCGTGGCCGGACGGGTCGAGCGCATGTGGGCGCAGGGGCTCGTCGACGAGGTGCGCCGCGTCGAGGCGCAGGGCATGGGCCGGACGGCGCGCCGCGCCGTCGGGTACGCCGAGGTCCTGGCCGCGCTCCACGGGGAGACGACCGAGGACGCGGCGCGCGAGGCGGTCACCGCGAACACCCGTCGCCTCGCGCGCAAGCAGATGGGCTGGTTCGGCCGCGACCCGCGCGTGCACTGGCTCGACGCGCAGTCCCCGACCCGCATCGAGGACGCGCTGACCCTCGTGGCCCGGGCGGACGAGCACGCGGACGCCGTCGCGCGGGGCGACGTCCCCGAGCCGGACGAAGCGGACAGCGACGCCCCGGTGCGCCGTAGTCTGGGCTCATGACGCGCACCCGCTTCACCAAGGGCCACGGGACCCGCAACGACTTCGTGCTGCTCGCCGACACGAAGGGCGAGCTCGACCTCACGCCCGAGCTCGTGCGCGCGCTCGCCGACCGCCGCGGCGGGATCGGTGGCGACGGGGTCATCCGCCTCGTGCCGACCGCGCTCGTGCCCGAGTCGCGCGAGGTCCTCGCCGAGGACCCGCACGCCATCTGGTTCATGGACTACCGCAACGCCGACGGTTCGGTGGCCGAGATGTGCGGCAACGGCGTGCGCGTGTTCGCCGCGTTCGCCGAGCGGCTCGGGCTCGTGAGCTTCGCGGGCGGGACCGAGGTGCCCGTCGGGACGCGCGCGGGCGTCAAGCGCGTGCGCAAGGAGGCCGACGGCTGGTTCGCGGTCGACATGGGTCGCTGGTTCCTGCCCGGCGGCCGTCCCGCGCTGCACGACGGCTACGACGCGACGGTGGTGGTGCGCGGCTGGGAGGTCCCGCGGCCCGCGCTGAGCGTCGACCTCGGCAACCCCCACACCGTGCTCGCCGTCGCGCGCGAGGACCTGCTCGACCGCGCCGACCTCACGGAGGCGCCCGTCGTCGAGCCGCACCCGACGCACGGGACGAACGTCGAGCTCGTGGTGCCGCTCGGCGAGACGACGGCCGACGACGGCACGCTCGTCGGGCGCGTCCGCATGCGCGTGCACGAGCGCGGGGTCGGGGAGACGCCGTCGTGCGGGACCGGCGCGTGCGCCGCGGCGCTCGCGGTCCGCGTCTGGGGCGGCCCGGACGCGCCGGACACCTGGCTCGTCGACGTCCCGGGCGGGACCGTCCGCGTGAGGGCGCTCGAGGGGGACCGTGTCGAGCTCGCGGGGCCTGCCGAGCTCGTGTACGCGGGCGAGGTCGACCTCGCGTCGTTCCTGCCCGCCCCCGCGGCGGCGGAGGCCGAGGGCGCCGCCGACGCGGCGCCCGAGGGCGACGACGGGTCGGAGGGCGCCCCACGCACCGATTCCGGTGAGGGTGTCCCTGACGGGACGCCGGACGCGGAGCGCACCGCGGTCTGACGGACTGCTGCGCCCTCGGTCCGGCGGACCGGTCGCGACGCGTCGGTCCGGCTCAGCCCGGCGCCACGACCTCCAGGACCCGGAAGCCCTTCGCGCTCGCGGCGCGCTCGACGACCGCGCCCGGCAGAAGGGGCGGCAGCGCCTCGGCGAGCCAGCGCTGGAGCGAGTCGGACCCGAGGTTGCGCTGCACGACGAGGTGCGCGCTCGCGCCCGGCGCGAGGCGCGGGAGCCAGTGCAGCAGCATCGCGTGCAGGACGTCCTTGCCGACCCGGATCGGCGGGTTGGACCACAGGGCGGCGAGCGCGACGTCGTCGGGCACGTCGTCGGGGCCGACGGCGCGGACGTTCGGCAGGCCCAGCCGCTCCGCGTTGCGCCGCACGAGGTCGAGCGCTCGCTCGTTGACGTCGACGGCCCACACGGTCGCGTCCGGGGCCTCGAGCGCCATCGTCAGCCCGACGGGGCCCCAGCCGCAGCCGAGGTCGAGGACGTGGGCCGGGCCGGCGCCGGCCCGGGCCGCCACGACCTCGTCGAGCGGCGGGGTGGTGCGGAGCAGTACCTGCGTGCCGAGGTCGAGGCGACCGGGGGAGAAGACGCCGGACGCGACCTCGACCTCCACGTCCCGGCCTGCCAGGCGCGCCGAGATCGTGCGGCGCTCGGCGGCGGAGGCCGGCTTCGCGGTGAAGTAGTGGTCGTGCGAGCCGTCCTGCGCGGGGTCGGCGGCGGGGTCCTGGTCCTCGGTCACGTCGGCCGATCCTACGCGGAGGCGTCCCTCGACGACGCCGGCCCGGCCCCTCGGCACGGGCCTCACCCGCTAATCCGCTGGCCTCGGGACGATTTTCCGTGCCACGCTTGTTCTCCTACCACGGCGCACGAGCGCCGCTCCCTGACGAAAGGCGGCACATGAGCGCTACCCCGGCAAACACCCCAGCGACCCCCACCCCGGCTCAGGACGAGCCGACCGGCGCGACGCGGGACATCGCGAGCGACGTCGTGGCACGGGTGCTCGCTCGGGCCGGGACGGCGCGCGCCGAGGGCGGCACGGTCCACGCACAGCACGACGGCGAGCAGCTCGAGCTCGAGGAGCGCAGCGCGCTGCGCCGCGTGGTCGGTCTGTCGACCGAGCTCGAGGACGTCACCGAGGTCGAGTACCGGCAGCTGCGACTCGAGAAGGTCGTGCTCGTCGGGCTGTGGAGCCCCGGCGCCGACCCGCGCGAGGACGGCGCGCCGAGCTCCGCGGAGGAGGCCGAGATCTCGCTGCGCGAGCTCGCGGCCCTCGCCGAGACGGCGGGCTCCCAGGTGCTCGACGGCGTCATCCAGCGCCGCGCGAAGCCCGACCCGGGCACGTACCTCGGCTCCGGCAAGGCGGCGGAGCTCGCCGACGTCGTCGCCGCCAGCGGCGCGGACACCGTCGTGATCGACGGCGAGCTCGCGCCGTCCCAGCGTCGTGCGCTCGAGGACATCGTCAAGGTCAAGGTGATCGACCGGACCGCGCTGATCCTCGACATCTTCGCCCAGCACGCCAAGTCCCGGGAGGGCAAGGCCCAGGTCGAGCTCGCCCAGCTCGAGTACCTCCTCCCGCGCCTGCGCGGGTGGGGCGAGTCGATGTCCCGGCAGGCCGGCGGCCAGGTCGGCGGCGCCGGCGCGGGCATGGGGTCGCGCGGCCCCGGTGAGACGAAGATCGAGCTGGACCGCCGCCGCATCCGCAACCGCATGGCGAAGCTCCGCCGCGAGATCCAGGCGATGGCCCCGGGGCGCGAGACCAAGCGCGCCTCGCGCAAGCGGCACGCCGTGCCGTCCGTCGCGATCGCCGGCTACACGAACGCGGGCAAGTCGAGCCTGCTCAACGCGATCACGGGAGCGGGCGTGCTCGTCGAGAACGCGCTGTTCGCGACGCTCGACCCGACGGTGCGCCGCACGCGCACCGAGGACGGCCGCGTCTACACGCTCGCCGACACCGTGGGGTTCGTGCGCGCGCTGCCGCACCAGCTCGTCGAGGCGTTCCGTTCGACGCTCGAGGAGGTCGGCGACGCCGACCTGCTGCTCCACGTGGTGGACGCGTCGCACCCCGACCCGGAGGGCCAGATCGCGGCGGTCCGGCACGTCCTGGCCGACATCCCGGGCGTGGAGGACGTGCCCGAGGTGATCGTCCTGAACAAGGCGGACCTCGCGGACCCGGAGACCATCGCGCGCATCCGCCTGCGCGAGCGGCGCACGGTCGTCGTGTCGGCGCACACGGGCGAGGGGATCGAGCACCTGTGCGAGCTCATCGCGCACGAGCTCCCGCGCCCGGACGTGGAGATCGACGTCGTCGTGCCCTACCACCGTGGTGACCTCGTGCACCGCGTGCACACCGAGGGCGAGATCGACCACGAGGAGCACACGCCCGAGGGCACGCTCCTGCGGGGTCGTGTCGCCCAGGCGCTCGCGACCGAGCTCGTCGGGGTCTCGACGCAGGGCTGAGCACGTCGCGCCGGGAGGCCGGCCCGACGTCCTCCGCGACCCCGTACGGCATGCGTCGTGCGGGGTCGTGCCCGTGCCCGCGCCGTCGTCCACAGGGCGGCCGGCCCGTGGGCGCCCGACCGTAGACTCGGCGGGTGCCCCCCTCCACACGACCCGCCCCCGACCGCGTCGACGCCGAGGGGTCGGGCACGACGGCCGGCACCTCGGGTATGAGCGACGTGCCCGAGGTGGACGCGCTCCTCGACGTCGCCGTCACGCGGCTGGGCGGTGCGCGGCGCGACGGCCAGCACGCGATGGCGCGCGCGGTCACCGAGGCGATCGAGGGGTCGGAGCACCTCGTCGTCCAGGCGGGCACGGGCACGGGGAAGTCGCTCGGGTACCTCGTGCCCGCCGTGCGGCACGCCGTCGCGACGGACGAGCGGGTGATCGTCTCGACGGCGACCCTCGCGCTCCAGCGTCAGGTCATCACGCGCGACCTGCCGCTCGTCGCCGACGCCGTGGCGGACCGTCTCCCGCGGCCCGCCACGATCGCGCTGCTCAAGGGGTGGCACAACTACCTGTGCGTCCACAAGGTCGCGGGCGGGTACCCCGCCGACGAGCCGACGCTGTTCGACCTGCCGGGCGAGTCCGCGGGAGCCGCCGACCACCCCGCCGCGCGCGGCGGGACCAGCGCGGCCGCGCTCGGAGAGCAGGTCGTGCGGCTGCGGGAGTGGGCCGACGAGACGTCGACCGGCGACCGGGACGACCTGGTGCCCGGCGTGAGCGACAAGGCGTGGCGGCAGGTCTCGGTCACCGCCCTCGAGTGTCTCGGCCAGCGGTGCCCGATGCTCGCCGAGTGCTTCCCCGAGAAGGCGCGCGCGACGGCCCGCGAGGCCGACGTGGTCGTGACCAACCACGCGATGCTCGGCATCGCCGCGATGGGTTCGCCCGGCGTGCTGCCCGAGCACGACGTGCTCGTCGTCGACGAGGCGCACGAGCTCGCGGACCGGGTGACGGCAGCCGCGACGGTCGACCTGTCGGTCCCGGCGATCGAGAGCGCGGCACGGCTCGCGCGCCGGCACGGCGGCGTCACGACGGACGCGCTCGACGCGGCGTCGGCGGCGTTCGGGACGGTCGTCGGCGCTCTGCCCGCCGAGCGGTTCCCGGACGGGCTGCCCGACGCCGCGCGCTCGGCCGTCGCGGCGGTGCGCGACGCGGCGCGCGAGGTCCTCTCGACGCTCAAGCCTGAGACCGGGGTCACCAAGCCCGCCCAGCCGGACTCCGGGCTGAAGATGGCCCAGTCGACCATGCTGCAGCTCTTCGAGGTCGCCGAGCGCATGGCCGCCGACCCGACCGGGCACGACGTGCTCTGGTGCTCCCGCCCCGCCGAGGGCGGCTGGTCGGCCGACCGGTTCGGCGAGGGCGCCAGCCGCCTGCACGCCGCCCCGCTCGGCGTCGCCGGTCTCATCCGCACCCACCTGCTCGCCGAGCGGACCGGGGTGTTCACGTCCGCGACGCTCGCACTCGGCGGGAGCTTCGACGCCGTCGCGCGCACCTTCGGCCTCGGGAACGGCGGCGAGGGCGGCGACGCCGACGCGCCGCGGTGGCGCGGGCTCGACGTCGGGAGCCCGTTCGACTACGCGCGGCAGGGCATCCTCTACGTCGCCAAGCGCTTGCCCACTCCGGGCCGCGAGGCGTCGACGGAGCACCAGCTCGACGAGATCGCGGCCCTCGTCGAGGCTGCGGGCGGGCGCACGCTCGGCCTGTTCTCGTCGCGCCGCGCCGCGGTCGCCGCGGCGGAGGCGATGCGCGAGCGGCTCGACGTGCCGGTCCTGTGCCAGGGCGACGACCAGCTCCCGACGCTCGTGCGCGAGTTCGCCGCCGACCCGGCGACGTGCCTGTTCGGCACGCTGTCGCTGTGGCAGGGCGTCGACGTGCCGGGCCCGTCGTGCCAGCTCGTGCTCATCGACCGCATCCCGTTCCCGCGCCCGGACGACCCGGTGAAGTCGGCCCGGGCCCGTGCGGTCGAGGCCGCGGGCGGCAACGGGTTCATGCAGGTCTCCGCGACGCACGCCGCGCTCCTGCTGGCGCAGGGCGCCGGCCGGCTCGTGCGGTCCATGGCGGACCGGGGCGTGGTCGCGGTCCTCGACCCGCGTCTCGTGACCGCGCGCTACGGCACGTTCCTCACGCGGTCCATGCCGGGGTTCTGGCAGACGACCGACCGCGACGTCGCTACCGCTGCGCTCCGGCGCCTCGCCGCCCTAGGCTGAGTCCTTCCCGCGAGCATCAGGGAATCCAGCGAACTTTCACGGAGGCGAGATGACGACGAGCACGTCCCCGCAGGGCACCGGCGACGCGACCACGGGCGGTCCGGGAGGGGGAGCGCGGACCACCAAGCTCGCGATCGTCGGGGCCGGCGCGGTCGGGTCGACGCTCGCGTACGCGGCCCTCATGCGCGGCGCCGCGCGCACGGTGGCGCTCCTGGACGTCAACAGGGCGAAGGTCGAGGCGGAGGTGCTCGACCTCCAGCACGGCATCCAGTTCATGCCGATGGCCCGGGTCGAGGGCTCGGACGACGTCGCGGTGTGCGCGGGGGCGGACGTGGTCGTCGTGACGGCGGGGGCGAAGCAGAAGCCCGGCCAGACGCGGCTCGACCTCGCCGAGGGCACGATCGGCCTCATGCGCACGATCCTGCCCGGGCTGGTGGAGGTCGCCCCGGACGCGGTCTACGTCATGGTGACCAACCCCGTCGACATCGTCACGTACGCGGCGCTCAAGTTCTCCGGGCTGCCGCCGACGCAGCTCTTCGGCAGCGGGACGGTGCTCGACTCGTCGCGCCTGCGCTTCCTCGTGGCCCAGCACTGCGGCGTCGCGGTGCAGAACGTCCACGCGTACATCGCGGGCGAGCACGGCGACAGCGAGATCCCCCTGTGGAGCTCCGCGACCATCGGCGGCGTGCCGCTGCTCGAGTGGCCCGGCCTCGGCGGGCGGGGGCCCCTCACGGGGGAGGTCCGTGACGACATCGCGCGCGAGGTCGTGCAGTCGGCCTACCGGATCATCGAGGGCAAGGGCGCGACGAACTACGCCGTCGGGCTCGCGGGCACGCGCATCATCGAGGCCGTGCTCGACGACGAGCACCGCATCCTGCCGGTCTCGACGCTCCTGGACGGCGCGTACGGGCTCGACGACGTGTGCCTCTCGCTGCCGACGCTCGTCGACCGCCGGGGCGCCGCCGAGCGGGTCGAGGTCCCGCTGGCCGACGAGGAGCTCGCCGGCCTGCGCTCGTCCGCCGAGTCGCTGCGCGCCGTCGCCCGCCGCTTCGGTCTCTGACCGGCCGGGCCCGGCGGCCGGGCCCGAGCACCGCGAGAGCCGGGTGGTCGACGACCACCCGGCTCTCGGCGTGCTGCGGGGTCGGGCCCCGGTCGCTCAGAGGCTGCGCAGGACGGAGACGACGCGCCCGAGGACCTGGGCGTCGTCGCCCGGGATCGGGTCGTACGCGGCGTTGTGCGGCATGAGCCACACGTGGCCGTCCGCGCGACGCAGAGACTTCACCGTGGCCTCGCCGTCGATCATCGCCGCGACGATCTCGCCGTTCTCCGCGACCGGCTGGCGGCGCACGACGACCCAGTCCCCGTCGCAGATCGCGGCGTCGATCATCGAGTCGCCCTGGACCCGCAGGAGGAAGAGCTCGCCCTCGCCGACGAGCTGGCGGGGCAGCGGGAAGACGTCCTCGACGACCTGCTCCGCGAGGATCGGCCCGCCGGCGGCGATGCGACCGACGACCGGGACGTACGACGGCGCGGGGTGCGCCTCGTCGTACGCGGGCTGGGGCGCGGCGCCCGCCGTCCCGAGCGGGGTCGCGCGGCGCGCGTCGTCCGGCTGGACGACCTCGATCGCGCGGGGGCGGTTCGGGTCGCGCCGCAGGAAGCCCTTGCGCTCGAGCGTCGTGAGCTGGTGCTTCACGGACGACGGGCTCGTCAGGCCGACGGCCTCGCCGATCTCCCGCATGCTCGGCGGGTAGCCACGCTGCTCGACGCAGGCGCGGATGGTCTCGAGCACGAGGCGCTGCCGCGGCGTGAGCCCGTCACCCCCCGCCGACCCGTCCGGGAGCTCGCGCACCTCGGCGAGCCCCCGTGCCCTGTCCGTGCCTCGTGCCGCCATGGTCGCTCCGCCTTCGTCCGTCGCGGCCGCCGACGCCTCCCGGCCTGCGGCCTCCCCTCCCCGGGGCGTGCGCCTCGGGACCTCGGTCGTTCCTCCAGGTCCGAGCGGACATGTCCGGCGAACCGACCTGACACCAGGCTAGGGGAGGTTGCGACACGAATCAAACACCTGTTCGAGCATGTCTCGACTCTGTCGGTCGTTCGTGATAGACCTTCGTACAGGTGTTCTACGTACACGTGTTCGACCGACCCGGTCGGCACGGAGGCAAGAGGCTCGCGGCGTCCGATCGACCGGGGAAGGCGATCGGGCCCGCGGGCCGGGACGGAGCAGGCATGGATGCGATGGCGATCTCGGCGGTCGGGCCGCTCGGCCGCGCGGGCGGGGCTGCGGTGCCGGAGCGCGCGGGCGAGCGGCCGCTGCGGCTCACGCGGCGGGGCCGTGTGGTCCTCGTGCTCCTCGCGGCCGTGCTGCTGCTGCTCGCTGCGCGCGTGGGCGTCGCCGTCGCGAGCGCGCCGGGCGAGCCCGTGGAGGTCCGGGTCCACGTCGTCACCGCGGGGGAGACGCTGTGGGAGCTCGCGCAGGGCGTGGCGGCTCCGGGCGAGGACCTGCGGGACGTCGTGAACGGGCTCGCCGAGCTCAACGGGCTCTCGTCGTCGGGCCTCCAGGCCGGGCAGAAGATCCTCCTCCCGGCGTCCGCCTAGGGGGCGCGCGCAGCCCGTCGTCGTCGGCGGGTCCGAGTCCGGTGTGACGCAGGACACGGCAGGAAACCCTCGTGTGTCGGGTCGCAGGGGTTGCATCCCTGATTAGGCGCACCTAAGTTAGTGTCACCTCACAACGCCGGCTGGGGGGCTGGGCGGACGAGGCGAGGAGCGCGCGGTCCACCGCGACTCCTGTGCACGTCGCCGCGCGTGAGGCGAGTCACGCGCGTGATGGGGACGGGGGCGTCCCGACGGGGGCGGTCGATCACGACCGCCCCCGTTCTGCTGTCCACGGCCGGCCGCCTGTGCGCCGTCGTCCCACCCTCGGCGGGGTCCCCTCGTCGGAGGCGTGTTGCACCGCCCCGCCGCGACGGCATACGTTCGTCGCGCCGACCCGTCGGCGCGAACCCGCGGAGGAGCCCGCCATGCACTGCCCGTTCTGCCGCCACGCGGACTCCCGCGTCGTCGACTCGCGCACCTCGGACGACGGCGCGTCGATCCGTCGGCGCCGCCAGTGCCCCGAGTGCAACCGCCGCTTCACGACGATCGAGACCGCGAGCCTGTCCGTGGTCAAGCGCTCGGGCGTCACGGAGCCCTTCTCGCGCGAGAAGATCGTCAACGGCGTGCGCAAGGCCTGCCAGGGACGCCCCGTCAACGAGGACGACCTGGCGGTGCTCGCGCAGCGCGTGGAGGAGACGATCAGGGCGAGCGGCAGCGCGGAGCTCGACGCGTACGAGATCGGGCTCGCGATCCTCGGGCCGCTGCGTGAGCTCGACGAGGTCGCGTACCTGCGCTTCGCGAGCGTCTACCAGGCGTTCGACTCGCTCGAGGACTTCGAGAGCGCCATCACCTCGCTCCGGGTCGAGCGCGAGGAGCGCGAGTCGGCGGCACGGGCCGAGGGCCCGGACGGCGCCGCTCCCGCCGAGGACGTGCGCGAGGAGCCCGCGCCCCACGCCTGAGACGGCGACACCGTGCCCCGTCGTCGCTCCCGCGTCGTGGTCACCGGACCGCGTCCGCGGTGCTACAGGTCGCTGGACCGCGACGCCCAGATGTTGATGCCCGTGTCCGCGGGCAGGGCGTCGACCGCGGCGAGCTCCTCCGCGGTGAGAGCCGGCGCGTCGAGCGCGGCGAGGTTCTCGTCGAGCTGGCGTGTCGAGCTGGCGCCGAGCAGGACCGTGGTGACGCGTTCGTCCCGCATCGCCCAGAGGATCGCCGTCGTGGCGAGGCTGCGTCCGTGGGCGCGGGCGAGGCCGTCGAGCCGGCGCACGTGGTCGAGGTTCGCGTCCGAGAGGAACGCCGGACGCAGCGGCCCGCCGCGCGCCGCACGGGAGTCGTCCGGGACCCCGCGCAGGTACCGGTCGGTGAGCATCCCCTGGGCGAGGGGCGAGAAGGCCACGACGCCGAGGCCCTCGGCCCCGGCGACGTCGAGCACGGACGCCCCCGCGGGATCGTGCGGGTCGGGCTCCTCGACCCACCGGTTGAGCATCGAGTACGACACCTGGGTCACGACCAGGTCGACGCCGAGCCGCTCCGCGACGCGCAGCGCCTCCCGGGTGCGGCGCGCCGAGTAGGAGGAGATGCCCGCGTACCGCGCGCGCCCCGAGCGGACCGCCGTGGCGAGCGCGCCGACGGTCTCCTCGAGCGGCGTCGTCGGGTCGAAGCGGTGGGAGTAGAAGATGTCGACGTGGTCGAGCCCGAGGCGGCGCAGCGACGCGTCGAGGGAGGAGAGCAGGTACTTGCGCGAGCCGCCCTCGCCGTAGGGGCCCGGTCCCATGCGGTAACCGGCCTTGGTCGTCACGACGAGCTCGTCGCGGACCGGCCGCAGCTCGCGCGCGAGCAGGTGACCCAGCGACTCCTCCGCCGCTCCGCCCGGCGGCCCGTAGTTGTTCGCGAGGTCGAGGTGGGTCACCCCGCGGTCGACCGCGTGGAGCACGATCTCGCGCTGGGTCGCCCGGGGGTCGGCGTCGCCGAAGTTCTGCCACAGGCCCAGCGAGACGGTCGGCAGCGCGAGCCCGGAACGACCGAGGCGGCGGTGCGGCGGCGGGGCGCCGTCCGTGGGCGACGGCGGCGCGCTCGGTCGGGCGGCGGGGGCAGGAGAGGCGTCGGGCGGCACGGTGCCGAACCTACCGGACGCCGTCCGACGGCCGTCGGGGAGCCGGCGAGCCGGGGACAAATCAGGTGGCGTCCGGCGACGGGGTGCGGGAGGCTGGCGAGGTGCCCCGCACCGTCGGGCCGACACCGCAGTGCACGACCGAGTTCCCCATCGACGAGGAGACCGCCATGGCGTCCGACCAGCAGCGATCCGCTGCAGACACCGCACCGACCGACGAGGCCAAGGCGAAGTTCCGGGAGGCGCTCGACCGGAAGAACGCGGCGCGCCACCGCACGGCGGACGGCGAGTCCAACACCGGGTCGGTGCACGGCTCCGAGACCGTCGGCCCCGTCCAGCGCACGTTCCGCCGCAAGTCCGGCTGACCTGCGTCCCGTCGTCCGGTCGTCCCGCAACGGGGCGGCCGGACGACACGTGTCCGGGGTCAGTCCTCCGACCGGGCGAAGCGCCGTCCCGTGAGCTCACGGGCCTCGACCACGACCCACTCCTCGGTCGGCACGTCGACCGTGGGGACCAGCGGGTCCGCACCGTCCTGGACGGCGTCCACCTCGTGCTCGTTCCGGACCCGGTGGGCGGTCCCCCGGGCGACGACGCTCCACGCCCCGTCGTCGTCGACGTGGTCCCACTCGAGCGCGACGCGCTCGTTGGTCGCGAGGGTCGCGAGCTTGGTCCCCGGCACGGTGCGGAACGCGAGCGTGCGCTGGTGCGCCCGCACGGTGACGGGGTAGATGTCCGGCTCGCCCCGCACGCTCACGGCGAGGCGTGCGACGTGGGTCCCCTCCACGAGGTCCCACGACGCGTCGGCGTCGAGGATCTGCGGCCCGTCGTGCGTGTATCCGGTCATGCCTCATCGTGGCACCGACGCGGACGCGGCGCTCAGCGGCGAAGGTCATGCCGCCCGAGGACCTTCGCCGCGTGCGCCGGGCGGCCGGCGCACGCGGCGAGATCGCTCGAGGTGGGTGTCAGTCCAGGACGCGCAGGGCGATCGTCTGCTCCATCGCGGCCAGCGCGTCGATGACGGCGGGCTCGACGCGCGAGCCGACGTCGGTGACGACGTAGCCGATCTCGCCACGGGTGGCGAGCAGCTGGCCCTCGATGTTCGTGCCGTGCTCCGCGAGCGTCGCGTTGACGGCCGCGAGGACGCCCGGCGTGTTCCGGTGCAGGTGCGTGATGCGCGTGATCCCGGTGGTCTGCTCGAGCGCGAGGTTCGGCACGTTGACGCTGAGCGTCGTCGAGCCCGTCGTGAGGTAGTCGCGCAGCTTGGCCGACACGAACTGGCCGATCGCCTCCTGCGCCTCCTCCGTCGAGCCGCCGATGTGGGGCGTGAGGATGACGTTCGGCAGGCCGCGCAGCTCGGAGTCGAAGCTGTCGCCCTTGCGCTTGGGCTCCTGCGGGAACACGTCGACGGCGGCGCCGGAGACGCGACCCTCGACGATCGCCTCGCGCAGCGCGCCGTAGTCCACGACGAACCCGCGCGAGAGGTTGAGGAAGATCGAGCCCTGGCGCATGCGGGCGAACTGCTTGGCGCCGAACAGTCCGGCGTTGCCCTGGCGGCCGTCGACGTGCAGCGTGACGACGTCCGCCTGCTCGAGCAGCTCGTCGAGCGTGTCCATGCGGCGCGCGTTGCCGAGCGCGAGCTTCTCCGCCGTGTCGTAGAAGACCACGGACATGCCGAGGTTCTCGGCCACGACCGAGAGCTGGGTGCCGATGTTGCCGTAGCCCACGATGCCGAGCGTGCGGCCCCGGACCTCGTGCGCGCCCTCCGCCGACTTGTCCCAGCGGCCCTCGTGCAGCGCGCGGTCGCGCTCGGTGAGGCGGCGCGTGAGCGCGATGATCTCGGCGAGCGCGAGCTCGACCACGGAGCGCGTGTTCTGGAACGGGGCGTTGAACACGGCGACGCCCTGCGTCGCGGCGGAGCGCAGGTCGATCTGGTTCGTGCCGATGCAGAACGCGCCGAGCGCCACCAGGTCGGGGGCGTTCTCGAGCACGTTCGCGGTGACGTTCGTCTTGGACCGGATGCCGAGCAGGTGGACCCCGTCGAGGGCCTCGATCAGCTCGGACTCGTCGAGGGCGCCGGTGCGGACGGTGACGTCGATCCCCGCCGCCTCGAGGTTCGAGGCAGCGAGAGGGTGCAGGTTTTCAAGGAGGAGGGCGCGTAGCACGATCCCATGGTGCGCCCGGTCCGCGGTCCGGACCAAACGGGTCTTGACCCTCGGGACGAGGTGAACGCCCGACCCGCGCGGCCCGGACCCGACGCCTCACGGGGCGACGCGGGCACCGCCGTCCGCGTCCGTGCTCACCCGCATGCTCACCCCGGCGCCCGCTCGCGTCTCGGCGCCCGGCGCGCTGCCGGCGACGCCCGCGGGGAGCGCGCGGGCGTGCACGACGACCAGGCGCTGGGTCGGGCGGGTCATGGCGACGTAGAGGTCCGACGCGCCGGACGGGCCGGTCGCGACGTCGGAGGGCTCCACGAGCACGACGGCGTCGAACTCCAGCCCCTTCACCTGCACCGGGTCGAGCACCGTGACCGGGGCGTCCGGACCGGCGTCCTCGAGGCCGAGAGCGACGCGCAGGTCCGCGACGGCCGGAGCGGCGGCGACGACGGCGACGCGCCCCGACTCCGCGGCGACGAACTCCGCGCGGGCGGCCTCGGCCTCGGCCCGGACCAGGGCGGCGAGGTCGGCGGGCGCCGCCTCGACGACGCGCAGCGCGTCCTCCACGTCGCGCGCGGACGTCAGCGGCGAGACCGGCAGCCCGGCGGCGAGGGCGGCGCGCCGTGCGGCGTCGGCCACGGTCGCCGGGGTGCGGTAGTTGACGGTCAGCTCCGCGAGGCGCCACGCGTCGCGGAACACCGGGTCGAGCATGCCCTTCCACGAGCGCGCGCCCGCGAGCGACGACGTCTGCGCGACGTCGCCGACGACGGTGAACGAGCGCGTCGGGCACCGGCGCACGAGCATGCGCCACGCCATCGCCGAGAGCTCCTGCGCCTCGTCGACCACGACGTGCCCGTACGTCCACGTGCGGTCCTGCGCGGCGCGCTCGGCCGTCGTGAGGCGTGGGCCGCTCGCCGAGAAGCGCTCGGCCAGCACGTCCGCGCCGACGATCCCGCCGCCGGCGCCCGACGACTCGAGCACCTGACGTGCGTACTCCAGGTCCTGCGCGCGCTGCGCCGCCCGGGCGGCGGCCTCGGCCCGCTCCGCCTGGTCGTCCTCGCCGAGCAGCTCGGCGGCCTCGTCGAGGAGCGGGACGTCCGCCGGGGTCCACGGTGAGCCCTTCGGTCGCTCCAGCAGGCGGCGGTCGGCCGGCGAGAGCTCGGGCGCCGCCTCGGCGAGCCGGTGCGGCTTGGTCCAGAGGTCCTCGACGAGGCGCTCCGGCGTGAGGGGCAGCCACGCGAGGTTGAGCGCGACGCGTACGTCCCGATGGGAGCGCAGGTCCTCGAGGGCGAGCGCGCGGTCCTCGCCGACGAGCGGCTCGCCGAGCTGGCGGCCGTACTGGTCGACGAGCCGCGAGAGCATCTCGCGGACGAAGGTCACGCGCGCGAGGTTGTGCGGCTTGTGCGTGCGCCGGGCCTTGGCGATCGCGTCGCGGACGTCGCGGCGCCGGATCAGCAGGTCGTGGCCGTCCAGGCGCACCGGGACGTCCGCCGCGGGCACGCGCTCGCGCGCCCGCACCGCGCGTCGCACCGCCCGGGCCATGACGGCCCGGCCCTTGACGCGGGCGACGCGGGGGTCCTCCGCGCCGTCGGCGACGACGCCGGGGAGGAGGTCGGCGATCGTCGTGCTGACGACCCCCGTCTCGCCGAGCGACGGCAGCACCTGGTCGATGTAGCGCAGGAACGAGTGGCTCGGACCGACGAGAAGGACGCCCGAACGCTCCAGCACCCTCCGGTGCGCGTAGAGCAGGTACGCGGCGCGGTGCAGGGCGACGGCCGTCTTGCCCGTGCCCGGGCCGCCCTGCACGACGAGCGCCCCCGCCAGCGCGGACCGGATGATCGTGTCCTGCTCGGACTGGATCGTCGCGACGATGTCGCCCATGCGGCCGGTGCGGCCCGCCGCCATCGCGGCGAGGAGCGCGCCCTCGCCCGAGAGCGTCGTCCCGGTCACGGCCTCGGGCGCGTCCAGGTCCAGGAGCTCGTCCTCCAGACCCGTCACGTCCCGCCCGCGCGTCACCAGGTGCCGCCGCCGGACGACGCCGTCGGGGTGGGCCGCCGTCGCACGGTAGAACGACTGCGCCGCGGGCGCGCGCCAGTCGGTGAGGAGGCTCGTGTGCTCGGCGTCGGTCAGGCCGATGCGCCCGACGTAGCGGCGCGTGCCGTCGTCGAGGTCGAGCCGGCCGAACGCGAGCCGGTCCTCGACGGCGTCGAGCTGCGCGACGCGGTCCTCGTACAGCGTCGCGAACGCGTCGCGCTCGCTCCGGTTCTGCGGCGAGCCGGACGGTCCGGACCGACGGACGCCGTCGAGCCGCGCGCGGGCGGCGGCACGCAGCTCGTCGAGGCGCGCGTAGAGGGTGTCCACGACCTCCTGCTCGAGCCTGAGCTCGTCGTTGCGTCCCACGCTGTCCCTTCCCTCGGCCGGGCGTCGCGCCCGAGCGCACGCCCGTGACACGGCCGTCCATTATGGCCCACGGGCGCCCGGCCACGGACCGGTCCTCGGCGCGTCCCGCACCCGTGACCGGGCCCGACGCGCGGCTGACGCTAGGATCGTGGGCCATGGCGACCAGAGGGGAGCGGGCGTCGTGACCGGGACCGACCGTCAGGTCCCCGCGCGACCCTCTGCGCGGGGCGACGAGGCCGGCGCGCGTGACCAGGTGCTGTCCGAGCGCGCGGTCCTCGCCCCCACGGACGAGCTGCGCATCCTCCTCGTCGAGGACGACGACGGGGACGCGATCCTCGTCGAGGAGCTGCTGTCGGACGGCGACCTCACGGTCGAGCTCCATCGCGCGACGACGCTCGACGCCGCGCTCGAGATGCTCGCCTCCCGGCCCGTCGACTGCGTCCTGCTGGACCTCGGGCTGCCCGACTCCGTCGGGCTGTCGGCGGTCGAGCGGGTGCGGACCGGCACCCACCCGCCGGCCCTGGTGGTCCTCACCGGGCACTCGGGCATCGACCTCGGCGTCCAGGCCGTCGCGGCCGGCGCCGACGACTACCTGGTGAAGGGGGAGGTCGACGGCGACCTCCTGGGCCGGTCGGTGCGCTACGCCGTGCAGCGGCGCATGTCCGTCGAGCAGCAGCGCGCGCTGTACCGCAGCGAGGTACGGGCGGCCGAGACCGCTCGGCTGGAGCGCGCGCTCCTGCCCACGCCGCTCGTCCAGGACGACCGGCTCGACGTCATGGTGGGCTACGTCCCCGGCGGCAACGGTCTCCTGGGCGGTGACTTCTTCGATGCGGTCGAGCGCCCGGACGGGACGGTGCTGTGCGTCATCGGCGACGTCGCGGGCCACGGTCCGGACGAGGCGGCGCTGGGCGCGACGCTGCGCACGGCCTGGCGCACCATCGTCCTCTCCGACACCCGGCCGGAGGGCATCCTTCCCCTCCTGGAGCGCGTCCTCGTGCCCGAGCGCGCCCGTCCCGAGGTCTTCGTCACCCTCTGCCAGGTCGTCGTCTCCGCAGACCGCCGGCGTGCGGAGGTCTACCTCGCGGGGCACCTCGCACCGCTCCTGCTGCGCGACACCGCGACCGAGATCACGCCCACGGCCCGCGGCCGCGCTCTCGGGATCCCCGTCCAGGGAGGGTGGACGTCGCAGTCCGTCGACCTCGGGGAGCGCTGGGCGCTCATGCTCTACACGGACGGGCTCGTCGAGGCGACGGTCGCGGGCTCGGGGGTCCCGGCGGGACGGGCCCGGCCCGAGCGCGTCGGCGTCGACGGCCTGCGCCGCGCCGTCGACAGGGCTCTCGAACTGGGGGTCGAGGGGGTCGTGGAGCGCGTCTTCCGCCGCGTGCGCGACCTGCACGGCGGCCCGCTGGCGGACGACGCCGCGCTCCTCGTGCTCGGCTGGGGCGGGGACGAGGGCACCCCCGGCGAGCGCACGGCGACCCTCGCGGACTCGGACGAGTGGGCCCGGTGACGCCGGCGGTGAGCGAGACGACCGGTACGCCGCACTCCAGGCGGCGGCGCGCCCCCACCCTGCGCCGCCGGCTCGGGTGGGCGCTCGTCGTCGCGGGCGTGATCCTGCTCGGCGTGCTCGCGACGTCGGCCATCGCCCTCTCGCGCGTGCTGACCACCCAGGGCGAGGTCACCGGGCCGTTCTTCGACGCGGTGACCGAGGCGGACGCCGCGTACGTGGGCCTGCTCGACGCCGAGGTGGCGGTGCGCGCGTACGTCGCGACCGGGGACGACACGGCGCTCGAGGCCTACACCCGGGCGGTCGGGACGGACGCCGAGGGCGTCGTCCCCGACCCCGCGCTCGTGGACCTGCTCGGGCTGGACGAGGAGCAGGCGGCGACGCTCGCGCAGGCCGACGCGTCGGTGCGCGCCTGGGTCACCGACTACGCCGAGCGCGCGATCGCGACCACCGAGGACGACGGCCCGGGGCGGGTGCGCGCCGTGGACCAGGCGCACGGGGCCGAGCTGTTCGCCGACGCGCGGGCCGACACCGCGCGCTACGTCGACGCGATCCGCGCCGAGCGCCTCGAGCGGCTCGACACGCTCGACCGCTGGAGCAGGGCCCTCTTCGGCAGCGTCCTCGTCCTCGTGGGCTCGGCGCTCGCGGTCGGGATCATCCTCTGGGTGTGCCTCAAGCGCTGGGTCACCGAACCGATGGCCGAGCTCGCGCACCGCGTGCGGCTCGTGAGCTCCGGGAGCCTCGACGAACCGGTCGTGACCTCCGGCCCGGCGGAGATCGCGGACCTCGCCCAGGACGTCGAGCACATGCGCGTCGAGCTCGTCAACCAGGTCGCCGAGATCAAGGCGTCGCACGAGGACGCGGCCCGCTCGCACGAGCTCCTCGCGGAGCAGGCACGTGAGCTCGAACGGTCCAACCGCGACCTCGAGCAGTTCGCCTACGTCGCGTCCCACGACCTCCAGGAGCCGCTGCGCAAGGTCGCGAGCTTCACGCAGCTCCTCAAGAAGCGGTACGGCGGCGAGCTCGACGACCGCGCGGACCAGTACATCGACTTCGCGGTCGACGGCGCCAAGCGCATGCAGCGGCTCATCCAGGACCTGCTCGGCTTCTCGCGGGTCGGCCGGACGGGCAACGAGCGCGTGGACGTGGACCTCGAGCGGGAGCTCGAGGGCGTGCTCGAGGACCTGTCCGAGAAGATCACGGAGACCGGGGCGAGCATCACGCACGACCCGCTGCCCGTCGTCGTCGGCGAGCGGGCGCTCCTGCACCAGCTCCTGGCGAACCTCCTCGGCAACGCGCTGAAGTTCCGCGACCCCGAGCGGGCGCCCGCCGTGCACGTGGGCGTGCTCGCACGGGACACGCACTGGGAGATCTCGGTCGAGGACAACGGGATCGGGATCGACCCGCAGTACGCCGAGCGCGTGTTCGTCATCTTCCAGCGGCTGCACGCGAAGGACGTGTACGAGGGCACCGGCATCGGCCTCGCGCTGTGCAAGCGCATCGTCGAGTACCACGGCGGCCGGATCTGGATCGAGCCGCGCGACGGCGGGACGACGATCCGCTTCACGCTCGCCCACGCGTACGTGCACGCGCAGGTCGGCTACGCTCGCTCCGACCACGACGGCGCGGAGCAGTGATCCCCGAGTGATCCCTGCCCGCGCACGCCACGACGACGAGGAGAGCCCCGCATGAGCCACGGCAGCAAGCCGATCGACGTCCTCCTGGTGGAGGACGACCCCGGCGACGTGCTCATGACGCGCGAGGCGTTCGAGGACCACAAGGTCACCAACCGCCTCTCGGTGGTCTCCGACGGTGTGAGCGCGCTGCAGTTCCTGCGCAAGGAGGGCGAGCACGAGGGCGCGCCGACGCCGGACCTGATCCTGCTCGACCTCAACCTGCCGCGTATGGACGGGCGCGAGGTCCTCGCCGAGCTCAAGGCGGACGAGGCGCTGCGCAAGATCCCGGTCGTCGTGCTGACGACGTCGGAGGCCGAGGAGGACGTCGTGCGCAGCTACTCGTTGCACGCCAACGCGTACGTCACCAAGCCGGTCGACTTCGACCGCTTCATCGACGTGGTGCGCCAGATCGACGACTTCTTCGTCTCCGTGGTGCGGCTGCCCGGTCGCTGAGCCGGCGCGTGCCGCTCCGGGGACCCGCCGGGTACCCGAGCGGGTCTGGCCGCGTCGGGAAGAACCGCGGGACGAGCCGTGTTGTCCTCGTCAGGCCCGTCGCGCGCCGTCGGCAGCGCACGGGCGAAGGACGTCACGAGGAGGATGCATGCTGGACCCTCGCGGGATCTACGAGCTCGACGAGCAGGCGGTGGCACGCCTGTGGCCCACGCCGCCCGAGCCGGGCGCGGGGCCCGTGCTGCTGCACGCCGTCGCGGGGTTCGTCGACGCGGGCAGCGCGGGCGAGGTCGCGGTCGACCACCTGCTGGGGATCGGCGAGGTCACCCGTGTGGTGACGTTCGACGTCGACCAGCTCCTCGACTACCGCTCCAAGCGCGCCACGATGACCTTCAGCACGGACCGCTGGTCCGACTACGACGAGCCGCACCTGGTGATCGACCACGTGCGCGACGCCGAGGGGACGGGGTTCCTGCTGCTGCACGGCGCCGAGCCCGACGTGCAGTGGGAGCGCGTGGTCGCCGCGGTGCGCGACGTCGTCGAGCGCCTCGGCGTGTCGCTCACGGTCGGCTTCCACGGCATCCCGATGGGGATCCCGCACACGCGGCCCCTGTCGGTCACCGCCCACGCGACGCGGCCGGAGCTGCTGGGGGAGCACACGTCGTGGTTCGGCACGGTGAAGGTCCCGGCCAGCCTGGCGGCCCTGCTGGAGCTGCGGCTCGGCCGGGCGGAGCACGACGCGCTCGGCGTCACCGTGCACGTACCGCACTACCTGGCGCAGTCGTCGTACCCACCGGCGGCCGTGGTCGCGCTTGAGCACGTGCAGCGCGTCACCGGTCTGGACCTCGCGACGAGCGGGCTCGCGGAGGCGGTGCAGGACGCGAAGACCGAGGTCGAGCGGCAGGTGCGCGACTCCGAGGAGGTCGCCGCGGTGGTCCGCGCCCTCGAGGAGCAGTACGACGCGTTCGCGCGCTCCGTCGGGCGCACGAGCCTGCTCGCGGAGTCCGCGCCGATCCCGACGGCCGACGAGCTCGGCGCCGAGTTCGAGCGCTTCCTCGCGCAGCAGTCGGGCGACTGAGCCGCGTCGACCCGGTTCGCCCCGGTTCCGGACCGGGGTGGAATGTGCCGAAAAATCATCACGAGAGGTGGCGAGTTCCATGGCGGACCAGACGTGGTCCGTGCCACACTGTCACCCGTTGCAGTGACGTACTTGCGCACGACCCGGTGCAGGGCCGGTACGTGGGTCCGCCCGGCGGGGTGGTCCGGCGTCGGGCCTGCCGGCCGCACACGGCCGGGGCGCCGGCGAAGGACGTGGGACATGGCATTGCGGCGCACGGGGGTGGACGAAGGGTCCGCTCGCTGATGTCCCCGGATGGACAGAAGGTCAGAGGAAGAGCATGGCGCAGGGTTCTGTGAAGTGGTTCAACGCCGAGAAGGGCTACGGCTTCATCGCGCAGGACGGCGGCGGTGCCGACGTCTTCGTGCACTACTCGGCGATCGAGTCGAACGGGTACCGCACGCTCGACGAGGCGCAGCGGGTCGAGTTCGAGATCACCCAGGGGCCGAAGGGCCCGCAGGCGGAGAAGGTTCGTCCGCTCTGACGTCCCCGACGTCTGGCGGCCGGGCCACCCGGTCGTCGCAGCAGTACAGGAGCCGCGCCCCCTCGGGCGCGGCTCCTGTCGCGTCTCACGACCTGTCCGCCACGGTGCCGCCGGGCGGCGCCCCCTCGGGGTCGTCGAGCACCGGCGCGGTGCCCACGAACGCGCGGAGCTCGTCGCCCGTGACGACGCGCGCCGGGACGGCGAGCGAGCGGACGGCGCGCGCCAGCGTCGTGCTCGACAGGCTCGGCGCACCAGACCCGGCACGGACCGCGGCCAGCACGACGTTGCCGTAGCGCCGGCCCTTGAGCTGCGCGGGCTCCGCGATCGCCGCGACCCGGCCCTCCGCTGCGGACGTCTCCCCGAACGCGGCGGCGAGGGTTGCGGCCTCGCGGCGCGCCGTCGTGAGCGGCGGACGGTCGGCGCAGTTGACGAGGTAGACGCCGCCCGGGCGCAGGACGCGGTGCACCTCGACCGCCATGCCGAGGGTCGCGAGGTGGTCGGGCGTGCGGTCGCCGTCGAACACGTCGCGCACGACGACGTCGTACGAGGCGTCGGGCAGGCTCGCCACCGCGTGCCGCGCGTCGTCGGGACGCAGCCGGAGGCGCGGTGCCCGCGGCAGGTCGAACCACGTGCGCACCAGCTCGAGCAGGCGGGCGTCGAGGTCGACCCCGAGCTGGGTCGACCCCGGCCTGGTGTGCTCGACCCAGCGGGGCAGGCTGCACCCCGCCGCGCCGAGGTGCAGCGCGCGCAGGGGGGCCGCGCCGAGCTCGTCCATGACGGCCGCCATGTGCTGCATGTACTCGAACGCGAGCATCCCGGGGTCGTCGAGGTCGAGGTACGAGCTCGGGACGCCGTTGACGAAGAGCGTGACGGCCGACGGGACGTCCGGGTCGCGCTCGACGTGCGCGGTGCCCGTCGACGTCGGCACGGGCCCGGCCGGGAGCTCCGGCCTCGCGGTTCCGCCGCGGCCCCCGCTGCCCCGCCGCCGGGACGGTGTGGGTGGCGCGGAGGACCCTGAGGAGCGTCGGGAGGTGCGGCGAGCCATGTGCTCACCGTACGGGCTGGACGCCGCCCGGCGTTGACAGGATCGAACAGGTGTTCGATAGTGGAGGAGGAGGTGCGCGATGTCGAACGAAGCAGGCGCGAGGGGGGCGGTCGCCGTCCCCGCCGAGGTCCGTCGGCTGCTGGACCGCGCGGACGCGGAGCTCGTCGCGGCAGCGCTCGCGCAGGACGCGGGCGAGCGGTTCGTGCACGCCCATCTTGGCGCTCTGCGCGCCGCAGCGGCGGTCGTCGCGCTGCGCGCCCGACCGGTGCGTCGCGGGCGGGCCCGCTCGGTGTGGGACCAGCTCGCGGACGCCGAGCCGTCGCTCGCCGCGTGGTCCGGCTACTTCGCGAGCGGGGCGCGCGTGCGCGCCGCCGTCGACGCGGGTCGGTTCGACGCCGTGGACCCGCGCCGGGCCGACGAGCTCATGGCGTGCGCCGAGGACTTCCGTGACGAGGTCGCGATGCTCGTCGACCCGGACGCCGGGTTCGTCCGGCTGCCCGGTCTGCGGACGGTGGCGTCGTGACCCAGGCGCGGCCTGCGTCGAGCGCCCGGTGAGGCGGCGATGAGCCGCGGGCCGCGCGCGCTCGTCCGCAGAGACTGGGGCGACGACGAGGAGGGGTGCTCCATCCTCCACGTCGACATGGACGCGTTCTTCGCGTCCGTCGAGCTCGCCCGGCGTCCTCAGCTCGTGGGGCGACCGGTCGTCGTCGGTGGCGCGGAACGAGGGGTCGTCCTCGCGGCGACCTACGAGGCGCGGGCGTTCGGCGTCCACTCGGCGATGCCCATGGTGACTGCGCGCCGGCTGTGCCCGCAGGCGATCGTCGTCCCGCCGGACCACACGCGCTACTACGAGGTCTCCCGCGCGGTCATGGCGGTCATCGGCGAGATCACCGCGCTCGTGGAGCAGGTGAGCGTCGACGAGGCCTTCCTCGACGTGAGCGGGGCGCGGCGGCGCCTCGGGCCTCCGACGCGGATCGCGGCCGAGCTCCGGCGTCGCGTGCGGGCCGAGCACGGCATCACCTGCTCGGTCGGGATCGCGACGAACAAGTTCGTCGCCAAGCTGGCCTCGACGCACGCCAAGCCCGACGGCGTGCTCCTCGTGCCGGCGGCCGCCACCGTCCCGTTCCTGCGGACGCTGCCCGTCGGCGCGCTGTGGGGCGTGGGGGAGCGGACCGAGAGCGCGCTCGCGCAGTGGGGCATCCGCACGGTCGCCCAGCTCGCCGACACGGACGTCGCGTCGCTCCAGGCGGCGGTCGGCAAGGTCGCGGGAGCGCACCTGCACGACCTCGCGTGGGGGCGCGACCCCCGGCCGGTCGAGCCGGAGCGGTCGGAGCGGAGCATCGGTGCCGAGACGACGTTCGCGCACGACCTGCGCGACCTCGCGGCGGTCCAGGCGCGCGTGCTCGAGCTCGCGGACCGGTGCGCCGGCCGGCTGCGCCACCAGGGTCTCGTCGCGCGCACCGTGAGCGTGAAGGTGCGGACGAGCGACTTCCGCACCGTGACCCGCGCGCGGACCCTCGGCGCCCCGACGGACGTCGCACGCGAGATCTACCTCGTGGCGCGCGAGCTCGTCGCGAGCGTCGACCTGCGGGGCCTCGCCGTCCGGCTCGTGGGAGTCCGCGCGGAGGGCCTCGAACCCCGTGCGGACGCCGTCGTGCAGCCCACGCTCGAGGAAGCCGTCGAGGAGACGAACGCCGCCCGGCGACGGGTGGAGGAGGCCGTCGACGCGGTCCGAGGGCGCTTCGGGGTGAGATCCATCGCCATGGGGCCCGCGAGGGCCCGCTCGACTACCACCCCCGCGGATGTCGATCTATCCTGAGGGTGACACACGACCACCGTGGAGAAACGGGGTGCTCATGCCTCTGTCTGAGTACGAGCAGCGGGTCTTGGAGCAGATGGAGCGCGCGCTCACCTCGGACGACCCGCGGTTGGCGAACACGCTCCAGGCGCCACGACGACGTTCGGCGCTGCGCTATGTCCTGGCCGGAGTCGGCGTCGTCGGCGGCCTCCTCCTCCTCGTGCTGGGTGCTGCGCTGTCGCAGACCTGGCTCGGGGTGATCGGCTTCGTCCTCATGTTCGGGGGCGTCGTCCTGGTCTTCCAGTCTCCGCGCTCGTCGCGCAAGGGACCGGTGGGGACCGTCGAGGCGGACGGCACCGTCCGCCCGGCCGCGCCGAGCAAGCCGGCCCGCAAGCCCTTCCTCAGCCGACTGGAAGAGCGCTGGGACCGTCGGCGCGAGCAGGACGGTCGCTGAGCGACTCCTCGACAGCCTCGACCGCCGAGTCGACGAGCTCCTGGAGCCGGTCGGGACGGGCGACCGTCCGCGGCTCCGGGGCGTAACGCTCGGCCTCGAGGGCCGACGCCAGCCCGGAGACCGCCTCGGCGACGTCCTCGTCCCGCGCGTGCTGCCCGCGACGGGCCTGCAGCGCTGCGACGACCGCCGCGGGAACGCGCCGGGGCGTGGTCGACGTCGGCCACCGGACGTCGAGCGCCCCCAGCCGGTCGGTGAGCTCCGCCCATGCGTCCTCGGCGTCCCGCAGGCTCTGCGTCTCGGACCGGCGGCGGAGCGCGAGCCACAGCGCCCCGCCGACGGCGATCGCGACGAGTAGGAGCGCGACGCCCACGACGAGCAGCCAGGGTGCCCCGTCGTCCTGAGCGCCGCCGGTCGGCCCGCCCGTGCCGGGCGCGGTGGGCACGGGGCTCGCGGGCGCGGAGGGAGCCGCGGTCGTCGCGCCCGGTGTCGGCACGTTGCCCGGGTCTCCCGGCCCTCCCGGCGTCACGGCCACGGGCGTCGCCCACCGCGGGGTCGGGCCCGTCTGCTGGGCCGGGGTCGGCTCGAACCGCACCCAGCCCTGCCCCGGGAACCAGAGCTCCGGCCAGGCGTGGGAGTCGCGACCGGTGACCTGGAAGCTCGAGTCGTCGACGCGTTCGCCCGGCAGGAACCCGACGCCGAGACGTGCGGGGATGCCGAGGGTCCGCGCCATCATCGTCATCGAGGTCGCGAACTGGACGCAGTACCCCGTGCGGTCCTGCAGGAAGTCCCAGACCGCGTCGCCGGAGTCGCCCGGCGGCACCTCGGTCGAGTAGGTGAACTGCGAGACGTCGCGGAAGTAGGTCTGCAGGGCGAGCGCCTGGTCGTAGCGCGTCGGCGCCCCGTCGACCACGGCGGCGGCCAGGTCGCGGATGTCCTGCTCGTGCTCGGTCGCGGGCACGTCGAGGTAGTTGGGGTCGTCCGGGTCCGCGCCCGTCGCCCCGCGCAGCGACGCCGCGTCGAGCGGCCGGGAGAAGACCGCGAGCTCGTACGCGGTTCCGGCGCCGGTGGGCTGGTCCCCGAGCACCTCGTCGCGGACGTCGTCGTACGACCAGTCGCCGTCGATGTCCACGGTGCGGGGCTCGGTCGGGACGGGGAGCCTGGTGTCCCGCAGCGACTCGAGCGTGACGCGCACGGACGTGGGCTCCTCGACGCCGGCCGGGTCGGTGGGCCACAGCATCTGGTCGGCCGCCTCGATCGGGGTGCCGTCGCGGTCCGCGCCGCGCCGCCAGTTGGTGCCGTCGAAACCCGTGAGGGTGAACACCCGGAGCGGGCCGACCTCGTCCGCGTCGGTCCGGTAGCGCAGCACGACCTCACCCGAGCGCTCCGCGAGGTCGCGACGCATGTCGAGGTCGTCGGAGAGCCGCACCGTCTGCCCGGTCGAGGAGAAGAGGCGCGACCACGACGCGGACGCGACCTCGGGGAGCGAGGCGCTCGCCGAACCGAGACCCAGGGCGACGACCGCGACGGCGACCGCCACGACGAGGGCGCCGACGGCCCGCAGGCCGCCGGCCGCACGGCCGTCCGCGCGGCGCGCGGACGCGCCGCGTCGCACGGTGCGGTGCGGGTTGTCGACCGCGAGGAGCAGGACGAGCGCGGCCACGGTCACGACGAACGCCAGGGGAGGGATCTCGCCCATGATGACGAGTCCCGGGATCCACAGGGCGAGGAGCGGCAGCGCGACCCCGGCGCTCAGGCGGAGCCCGCCGGCCATGAGGTCGGCGACGAGGAAGACCACGACCGCGCCCCCGACCGCCATGAGCGCGATCGGCAGGCTCGGGTCGATCGGGGCGACCTCCGCGAGCGTGAGGTCCCGCGCGGTGGAGAGCCGGGACAGGACCCGGTCGACGTTGGAGAGGCCGATGAGGAGAGAGAAGCGGTCGGTCGGGCCCCCGTAGAGCCCGAGCAGGGCCCAGAGGCCGACGACGAGACCGGCGAGCGAGGGAAGCAGCGCGGCCGGAGGGGCGAGGACGTCGCCCCGTGCCGCGTGGCCCCGCTCGAGGGCGTAGCGCGAGACGCCGGTCACGAGGGCGAGGACCACGATGGTCCGTACGGCGGTGCCGGTCCAGCCGCCCGGACCGATGACGCTGCCGAGCGCGTAGGTCGACGCAACGACGGCGACGGCGACGAGCGCGCTCGTCGCGAGCACGCGGAGGCCCACGGGGGCCGTGGTGTCCGGTCGGGACGTGGTCATCGCGAGCCCTCCACGAGCAGGGTCCAGGCGTGCTCCAGGGACGCCGACGGGTCGACGAGCGCTGCGTGCCACCCGGTGGACCGCAGGGCGGCCACGGTCTCGAGCGCGTCGGCGTGCTCGGGCGCCCAGGGCCGTGCGCTCACCACGAGCGCGCGGTGCAGGCCGTCCCCGGCCATGGCCGCGACCGTGTGCCGGGCGACGGAGCCGAGCGGGCCGAGCACCGCGACGGTGATCTCGCCCGGGCGCCGGTCCCGCCGCAGCGCCTCGGAGGTCGCGACGACGGAGCGGTCGGCGTCCGCGACCACATGGTGCCCGTGGAGGTCGACGGTGGCGTCCAGGAGGTCGGCAGGCCCCTCGCCCGAGCGGTTGACGCGGAAGCCCGTGCCCGACACGACCGGTGCGAGCGACGTCGGGACGAGCCGGACGGGGTGGCCGGCCTGGAGGAGGGACACGCCGATCGACGCCGCGCACTCGACCGCCCACTCGCCGTCCTCGAGGGCGCGGGGGCTCGACGCGGCGAGCTCCGGGTGGGGCAGGAGCCCGCGGTCCAGGAGGACGCTGACGGGCGGCAGGCCCGCGCTCTCGTCCGCGCGGACCATGAGCTGGCCGTGCCGGGCCGCGCTGGCCCAGTGCACGCGCCGCGGGTCGTCGCCGGCGACGTAGTCGCGCAGCACCGAGTCGTCGCTCGACGCGAGCCGAGCACCCGACGCGGAGCGCTCGTGCTCGCCGAACGCCCGCGACCCGCGAACGGGCAGCTCGACCGTGCGCGGCCACACCGCGACGGCGGTCGGGTCGCCGAGCTCCTGGGTCGCGCTGACCAGGCCGAAGAGGTCGACCCGCGTCGTGAGGAGCGGTCCGAGCGGCCACCGGCCGCGGCGGAGCGGGCGCAGGCGGTAGCGGACCGCGATGTGGTCGCCCACCGTCGCGACCTGTGCCCGCAAGGAGCCCTGGTCGCACAGCTCGTGCGCCGCCTGCTCGCTGATCCGGAGGCGGGCGAGCGTCGTGGCCGTGGACGACGTGGCCCGCGTGGCCGCGACCGTGAGGCGCGCCGTCGTGAACTGCCCGCGCACGGCGGGGTTCGGCTGGACGCGGCGCGTCACGTGCAGGGCGCCACGGCCACGGTCGATCCGGCGGACGGCCATCCAGCACCAGGCGGCGCCGACGGCGAGCGCCCCGGCGGCGCCGAGCCCGACGAGGTCCGGCAGCCCGAGCGTGACACCGAGGACGGCGAGCGCGGCGCCGGCGGCGAGCACCACGGTGCCGCGGCGGGTCAGGCGCGCGCTGGCGAGGCTCCTGCCCCTGCCGCGGAGCCGCGCGAGGAACGACGGGGCGCGCACGTCAGCGTCGCTCGGTCGCGTCCAGGGCGGGGATCGGCGTCTGCGCCACGATCGACGCGACGACGGCCTCGGCGTCCTGGCCCGCGAGCCGGGCCTCGGTCGTGATGACGAGCCGGTGCGCGAGCACGGGGACGGCGAGGTACTGCACGTCGTCGGGGAGCACGTGGTCGCGGCCCGCCATGGCCGCGAGGGACTTCGCCGCGCGCAGGAGCTGGAGCGTCGTCCGGGGCGACGCCCCGAGCCGCAGGCCCGGGTGCTCGCGCGTCGCGGTGACGAGGGCGAGCACGTACCTCTTGACGGCGGTCGACGCGTAGACGGCGCGCGCCACCTCGGCGAACCGCAGGACGGCCGCGCCCGTGGTCACGGGGCGGAGGTGGGCCAACGGGTTGTCCGACTCCTGCCGGTCGAGCATCCGGAGCTCGGCGTCGACGTCCGGGTAGCCGACCGTCAGTCGCGCCATGAAACGGTCGCGCTGCGCCTCCGGCAAGGGATAGGTGCCCTCCATCTCGACGGGGTTCTGCGTCGCGACGACGAGGAAGGGGCTCGGCAGCGGGTGGGTCGTCCCGTCGACCGTGGTCTGCCCCTCCTCCATGCACTCGAGGAGCGCCGACTGCGTCTTGGGAGAGGCGCGGTTGATCTCGTCGCCGATCACGATGTTCGAGAAGACCGGGCCCGGGCGGAACTCGAACTCGTGGTTCGCGGCACGGTAGATGTTGACGCCGGTGAGGTCGCTCGGCAGGAGGTCCGGCGTGAACTGGATGCGGCCGACCTTGCAGTCGATCGTGCGAGCCAGCGCCTTGGCGAGCGTCGTCTTGCCGACGCCGGGGACGTCCTCGATGAGGAGGTGGCCCTGGGCGAGGAGGACGGCGACGGTGACGGTCACGAGGTCGGGACGGCCCGTGACGACGGACTCGATGCCGGAGCGGATCCGGCCCGTGGTCTCGACCAGCTCGTCGAGGCCGGCCAGGGCGTCGCCCCCGGGATCGTCGGAGGGCGCGACAGGGGCGATGTCGGGGAGCACGGAGACCTCCGTCGTCGGTGGCGCAGTGCCGCGGACCAGGGAGACCGCGGGTGGGAAGAGCCTAGTGGACCGCCGGCGCTGCGCCGAGCGCCGGCGCGAGGGCCGGCGGTACCCCGGCCGCTGCGTGCGCGCCCCCGGACCGGGGTCGCGACGCGCCATGGGGAGTGCTCCCCTCCACCCCGCTCCACCCGGCGTGACCTGCGGAGATCCTGCGAAGGCGGGTGAAAGCCCGTGGATTCACCGAGAGCGGTGGAGGGAAGTGGAGTACCGTGGAGGAGAAGGGAGCAGGAGGGGAGGTGCCAGGTGCATGTCCGGCTTCGTGGACGACGTGCTCGGCGGTTCCTCCGGCCTGCTCCTGGGCACCTTCACGCCACGTCTGGACGACAAGGGGAGGCTCATCCTCCCCGCGAAGTTCCGGTCGCGGCTCGCACCGGGTCTCGTCATGACGCGGGGGCAGGAGCGCTGTCTGTTCCTGCTGCCGATGGACGAGTTCCGGCGCATGTACGACCAGATCCGGCAGGCGCCGGTGACGAGCAAGCAGGCCCGGGACTACCTGCGCGTCTTCCTGTCGGGAGCGAGCGACGAGATCCCGGACAAGCAGGGACGCGTGTCGATCCCCGCGCCCTTGCGGGCGTACGCGGGGCTCGATCGCGACGTCGCCGTGATCGGCGCCGGCACGCGGGTCGAGATCTGGGACGCGCAGGCCTGGGAGACGTACCTCGCGGAGCAGGAGTCGGCGTACTCCGACACCTCCGAGGAGGTGTTCCCTGACCTGCGCTTCTAGGGCACGACCCACGGTTCCCGCACGGTGAGGCCTCCTCCCGCCCGGTCTGACGCACTTCCCCGGCGCCAGAAAGGACGCGGAGGGAGACCTGACCGTACGGGGACCGGCCGGGCGAGGCGCACCACCGGACGGTACGGACCGGCCACGACCAGCACGGAGAGGAGACGGACATGACGAGCACCCCCGACGACGCCGCCGAGCGGCACGTCCCGGTCCTCCTCCAGCGCTGCGTCGACCTCCTCGCCCCCGCGCTCGCGGAGCCCGGCGCCGTCCTCGTCGACTGCACGCTCGGCATGGGCGGGCACACCGAGGCCGTCCTGGAGCAGGTCCCGACGGCGCGTGTCGTCGGCATCGACCGCGACCCCGAGGCCATCGCCCGCGCGTCGCGCCGCCTCGAGCGGTTCGGCGACCGGTTCCGCGCGGTGCACGCCGTCTACGACGAGATCGGCGACGTCGTGGCCGACGTCGTCGGCGGGCCGGTCCAGGGCGTCCTCATGGACCTCGGGGTGTCCTCGCTCCAGATCGACGAGGCCGACCGCGGGTTCTCCTACGCGCACGACGCGCCGCTCGACATGCGCATGGACCCGTCGACCGGACAGACGGCCGCCGACGTCCTCAACACCTACGACGAGCGCGCGCTCACCCGGATCCTGCGCGACTACGGCGAGGAGCGGTTCGCGCAGCGCGTCGCCCGCGCGATCGTCCGACGCCGCGAGCAGCGCCCGTGGGAGCGCAGCGCCGAGCTCGTCGAGGTCGTGCGCGACGCGATCCCGGCCGCGACGCGGACGACGGGCGGGAACCCGGCCAAGCGGACCTTCCAGGCGCTGCGGATCGAGGTGAACGGCGAGCTCGAGGTGCTCGAGCGCGCGGTCCCGGCTGCCGTGGACGTCCTCGCCGTGGGCGGGCGCCTCGTCGTCGAGTCGTACCACTCGCTCGAGGACCGGATCGTCAAGCGCGTGCTGGCCGCGGGGGCGACGATCAGCGCCCCGCCCGGGCTGCCCGTCGTGCCGGAGGAGGACCAGCCGTACCTGCGGCTCCTCACCCGCGGCGCGGAGGAGGCGTCGGCCGTCGAGCGGGAGTCCAACCCGCGCTCGGCGTCCGTGCGGCTCCGCGGCGCCGAGCGCACCCGGCCCACGCCGCCGCACCGCCGCCCGACGCACCGACCGACCGACCGACCGCACGACCCGGGGGAGAGGACACGATGAGCGCACAGAGGTCGACCGCCGCCCGCCCGCTCCCGCGCACCGCGCGCCCGGCACCGCGCCCGTCGCTCACGGCGCTGCCGGGCGGCGCGTCGGAGCGCGCGCTCCGCTCGCGTCTCGAGCTCGTCCGGGCGCCGCTCCAGGCGCGGTCCAAGATCCCGTTCCTCGTCGTCTGCATGTCGATCCTCGGTGCGGCGCTCCTGTGTGCTCTCCTGGTGAACACGACGATGGCGCGCAACTCCTACGAGATGTCGGAGCTGCGCCGGGAGGTGAGCCGAGTGGCCCAGGACACGCAGAGCCTGGAGGCACAGGTCGCCGCCCAGAAGACCTCGCTGCCGGACACCGCGGCCTCCCTCGGCATGGTGCCCGCGGAGGACCCGGCGATGGTCCGGCTGTCCGACGGCACCGTCCTCGGCGGCGCGCAGGAGGAGGCCGGGCAGTGACGCGACAGACCGGAGCAGGAGGTGCCGGCCGGTCCCGACCGGTCGCGAGCTCGCAGAAGTCACGTCCGACCCCCACGACCTCCCGGCCCGTGCCGGGAGGTCGTCGTGCTTCCGGTGCCGCTCGTGGGGCCGCCGGAACGGGTGCCGGCTCCGGCACGCGAGCCGCCGCGACCGCGCGAGGGACCGGCGCGCGCGCGGCGGACGCACCCGCCCGTTCGCCCCGGACGACGGTGCCCCGCGCGCCGAGGGGCGGCGGGCGCCCGCCAGCGCGCCCCGCCCGGGGGACCCGGGAGCCGGGACGACCCGAGCGGCGCCAGCGCTGGCTCATCGTGGTCGCGGGCGTGATCACGGCGGTCTTCGTGGGCCAGCTCGTCAACGTCCAGGTGCTCCGCGGGCCGGCGCTCGCCGCCGACGCGCGCGCCGACCGCACGCGCAGCTCGACCCTGCTGGCCCACCGCGGCGACATCACCGACGCCGACGGCGTGGTGCTCGCGACGTCCGTGGACCGGTACACGGTCGCGGCGGACCCGAAGACGATCGCCGACTTCACGCCCCGCAGCGCCGACCTCGTCGACGGGGAGCCGCTCGAGGAGGGCGGCGCCGTGGGCGTGGCCAAGCTGCTCGCCCCGATCCTGGGGAAGTCCTCCCCGGAGCTCGCCGCGCAGCTCAACGGGACGTCGCGGTACGTCGTCCTGGCCAAGGACGTCACGCCCGAGGTGCAGCGCCAGATCGCGGACCTCCAGCTCTCCGCCTACGTGCGCACGACCATGACGAGCGAGCGGACGTACCCGGCGGGCACGGTCGCGGGCAACCTCGTGGGGTTCGTCAACGAGGAGCAGGCGGGCGGCGGCGGCGTCGAGGCGTCCTACGACGACGTCCTCGCCGGCGTCTCCGGGTCGCGCGAGTGCGAGGCCGGGCTGGGCGGTCAGGTCATCCCGACCGGCCGGTGCGACGTCGTGGACGCGGTGCCCGGGCGGAACGTGCAGCTCACGGTCTCGCGCGACGTGCAGTGGAAGGCGCAGGACTCCGTGGACCGCGCGGTGAGCGAGACCGGCGCGGAGTACGCGATCGCCGTGGTGCAGGACACGCGCACGGGCGAGATCCTCGCGCTCGCGGACTCGGGTACCGTGAACCCGAACGACCGGACCACGGACGCCGTCGCCCGGCCGAGCCGCGCGGTGTCGAACGTCTTCGACCCCGGGTCGACGGGCAAGGTCGTCACGATGGCCGCCGCGATCGAGGGCGGCTACGCGGACGCCGGCACGCAGTTCGAGGTGCCCGACCGCTACACCACGCCCAACGGGCAGACGTTCAAGGACTCGCACGACCACCCGGTGCAGCGCCTCACCCTCGCGGGGATCCTCGCCGAGTCCTCGAACACCGGCACCGTCCAGGTCGGGGAGAAGATCCCCAAGCAGGTGCGCTACGACTACCTGCACAAGTTCGGCTTCGGGCAGAAGTCCGGCCTCGGCCTGCCGGGCGAGTCCGCCGGGATCCTGCACCCCGCCGACGCGTGGGACGGGCGCACCGAGTACGCCGTGCTGTTCGGCCAGAGCGTGTCGGTGAACGCCATCCAGGCGACGAGCGTCTTCTCGACGATCGCCAACGGGGGCGTCCGCGCGACGCCGCGCATCGTCGCGGGCACCACGGACGAGCGAGGTGAGCTCGTCCCCGCGGATCCTCCCGCTCCGGTGCGTGTCGTCTCGCAGGAGACCGCAGACACGGTGCTGCACATGATGGAGTCGGTGGTCGAGGAGGGCACGGGGTCGAGCGCGGCGGTACCCGGCTACCGCGTCGCGGGCAAGACCGGGACCGCGGAGGCCGCCGGGGACGACGGCCGGTTGTCGGGGATCATGGCGTCGTTCATCGGCGTGGCCCCCGCGGACGACCCTCGGTACACGGTGTCGGTGTTCCTCAAGAACCCCCACTCGTCCATCTACGGCGGCGTGGTCGCGGCGCCCGTGTTCAGCGAGATCATGGGTTTCACGCTCGAGCACGAGGGCGTGCAGCCGAGCACGGAGCCGTACGTGCCGCTCCCGACGACGTGGTGAACCTCACCAGGTCGCGGGAGCCGGGGCGCGCCGTCGGTGAAGGTCCGGTGAAGCGCGCTCCCGCGCGGTGTCCGGGGCCCCACTGCTTGCGAGGGTGCCCGTCGCGGCACGGTAGGTTCTACACGTGACATCCCCGATCGACCGCCTTCGTCCTGCCGCGACCACCCGTCGGTCGGTCGAGGACCTGGCAGCACGGTTCGGTCTCGACGTCCGCGCAGGTGGCGGGCCCGGAGGCTCGTCCGCACCGGGCGGCGTCGAGGTGTGGTCCGTCGCGTCCGACGACCGGACGGCCGACGCCGGCGACCTCTTCGTCGCCCTCCCCGGCGCCCGCGCGCACGGGGCGCGATTCGCGCCCGCCGCCGTCGCGCGCGGGGCGCACGCCGTCCTCACGGACGAGCAGGGCGCCGTGCTCGTGGCCGAGGCGGGCCTCGGGGTCCCCGTGCTCGTCGCCGCGGACCCGCGCGCGCTGCTCGGACCGGTCGCCGCGTGGGTCTACGGCAGTCCCGCGCAGGACCTCACGACGTTCGGCGTGACCGGCACGAACGGCAAGACCACCACCACGTACCTGGTCGACCACGCGCTGCGCGCGCTCGGTTGGAAGGGCGGGCTCATCGGCACGGTGGAGATGCGGTCGGGCGACCGCGTCCTGCCGAGCCGGCTCACGACGCCCGAGGCCGCCGACCTCCAGGCGCTGCTCGCGGCGATGCGGGAGGACGCCGTGCGCACCCTCGCGATGGAGGTCTCGTCGCACGCGCTGGCGCTGCACCGGGTCGACGGGCTCGTGTTCGACGTCGTGGGCTTCACCAACCTCAGCCAGGACCACCTCGACTTCCACGGCGACCTCCAGGAGTACTTCGAGGCGAAGGCGCTCCTGTTCACGCCCGAGCACGCCCGCCGCGGCGTCGTCGTCGTCGACGACGCGTGGGGCGAGCGCATGGTCGCGGCCGCCCGCATCCCGGTCGCGACGCTGCGCGTCGGCGTGCGGAGCCCGGAGGACCAGCAGCCCGTCGCCGACTGGACCGTGCACGACGTCGAGCCCTCGGCAGCGGGCGGCTCCGCGTTCACGCTGCGGCACCGCGACGGCCGGAGCGTGCGCACGACGACGGCCCTGCCGGGCGCGTTCAACGTCGCCAACGCGGCGCTCGCCCTCGCGCTCGTGCTCGAGGCGGGGACCGACCCGCGCGACGTGGAGGCGGCGCTCGAGGCGGCGGGCGGGCTCGCCCCGGCGGTGCCCGGTCGCATGGAGCTCGTCTCGCGCCCGCCGCACCGCCCGCGCGTCGTCGTGGACTTCGCCCACAACCCGGACGCGCTGGCGCTCGCCCTCGACGCGCTGCGCCCGACGACCCCGGGCCGCCTGGTCGTCGTCTTCGGTGCCACGGGCG
>NZ_JNBQ01000026.1 GCF_001019615.1 Cellulosimicrobium funkei
CGCGGCGGCGCTCACCGTGGTCGCGTGCCGCCGGGCGGCGCGGCGCACGGGGTCCTCCTGGGCGAGCCCGTGGAGCGAGGGCTCGGGCGCGCGCGTCGCCGCCCGGACGACCAGCACGACGGCGACGCCGAGCCCCACGAGCACGGCCAGCACGGCACCGCTCCACAACAGGTCGTAGCCCGCCGGGAGGAAGAGGTCGACGCCCTGCGGCTCCTCGGGCGAAGTTTGTATCAACACATCAGTACATTCCCACGGCGACCCGGGTCGGTCAAGACCCGCCGGGCGCCGCGCCGTCCGGCGCCGTGCATGAGAGGTCTCTCATGCACGTCTCACCGCCGACCCACGCGCGTGCGGTGCGCTGGGCTCATGACGCTCGCCCCTCCCGCGCCCGACCAGCGCGCCTGGCTCGACCTGCTCACCGCCCCCGAGGCGGGAGAGCTGCTGGCCGTGGCGCTCGGCGCCGACGGTGCGAGCCTCGACACGTGGCGCGTGCACCAGGTGCACGCGCGCCCCGGCGCGGAGGTCACGGTCGGGTACGACGTCGTCGCGCGCCGGGCGCTCGCGGCACGCCCGGACGCGGCGGCCGCCACGGTCGACGCCGCCGAGTACCTGCTCGCCACGACGGCGCCCCTGTCGCCGGACGCGGCCGGACCCGGCGTCGTCCGTCTCGCGGACGGACCGCGCGTCGTGCACGTGTGGCGGCACCCGGCCGACCCGATGCTGCCCGGCCTCGCGGCGGCGTGCGACGCGGGCGAGCTCACGCGCCGGCTCGCGGCCTCGGGGGCGCTCGTGCCCGGCGAGGCCGTCGAGTCGGTGATGATGGTCGCCTACCGCCCCCTGCGGCGCGCGGTGCTGCGCGCGCGGACGTCCGCGCGCACGGTCTACGTCAAGGTGGTCCGGCCGGACCGGGCGCGCGCGCTCGTCCGTCGGCACGACCTCTTCCGGTCCACCACCGTGAGCGCCCCGCGCTGCCTCGCGTGGGACGACGACGGCGTGGTCGTCCTCGAAGAGGCGCGCGGCCCGTCGCTCGCGCAGCACCTCGCGGCGCTCGACCCGGACGACCAGCCCGGCGCGATCGACCCGCGCGAGCTCCTCCGCGCGCTCGACGCCCTCCCGGCGCGCGCGACGACCCTGCGCCGCCGCCCGGCGTGGGCCGAGCGCATCGAGCACTACGCGGCGTCGGCGCTCGCGGTGCACGGGCTCGACGCGGACCGGGTGGACCGCGTCGCGCGCGCGGTCCGGACGGCCGTCACGACGCGCGACCCCGGGCCGGTCGTCGCGACCCACGGCGACTTCTACGAGGCGAACGTCCTGCTCGACGTCCCGGCGGCACCCGGCGACCCCGCCTCGCGGGGACGCGCCCGCGTCGGCGTCCTGCTCGACGTCGACACGCTCGGCCCGGGCCGCCGCGTGGACGACCTCGCGTGCCTCGTCGCGCACCTCGCCGTGCTCCCGACGCTCGCCCCCGCGACGTACGGCGGCGTGGGGGCGCTGGTCGACCGCTGCCTGGCCGTGTTCGACGAGCGCGTCGACCCCGCGGCGCTGCGGGCGCGCGCGGCCGGCGTCGTGCTGTCCCTCACGACGGGCGCGGCGTCGCGCGACCTCGCGGACGCGTGGCTGCGGGTCGCGGAGGAGCTGCTGGACGCGGCCCTCGGGACGGTCGCCGACGAGCTCGTCCCCGTTCCTGAGAGCACTCTCATCGGCGCCTCCTCGGCATCTCACGGGTGACCGCGAGGCTCGCACCATGCACGGCCGAGGGGTCGTGCGCACCATCGGACGAAGGAGAAGGATCATGAAGGCACGCAGCGCATGGATCGTCACCGGGGCGCTCGGCGCGGTCGGTCTCGGGGCCACGGTGGCGACCGCCCAGGGGGCGTTCGACGCCCCGGAGCCGGCGACCGTCTCGCCCTCGGTCCAGGTGAGCACGTCGTCGAGCACGCCGACCGACGCGCCCACCACGTCCGCGACGCCCAGCCCGGCCGACGTGCAGAACGGGACGTCGATCACGACGGTCACGGCGAACACCTCCGCCTCCCCGAGCACCGCGGGCTCGGCGAACACGTCCGGCTCGGCCGTGACGAGCCAGACCCCGAACACGCCCAACACCCCGCCCACGGCGAACACGGCGAACACGCCGCAGACCCCGAACACCCCGCCCAGCCCGGTCACGCCGCCGTCGCCGCAGTCGGCCGACTGATCTCGGCGCCCGGCTGATCGACCGGACCGCGCGACCGGGCCGCACCCGGGTCTGCGGGTCACGAGGGACCACCTCGGGACCTGCGGGCCCGGGTTCGGCGCGTCAGCGGGTGGCGTCGGCCAGCCGGTAGCCCATGCCGCGCACGGTGACGAAGTGCTCGGCACCGAGCTTGTTGCGCAGGTAGCGCACGTAGACGTCGACGACGTTCGAGCCGGGGTCGAAGTCGTATCCCCACACGCGCGACAGGAGCTGCTCGCGGCTGAGCACCTGGCCCGGGTTGCGCAGGAACGCCTCGGCGAGCGCGAACTCGCGCGCGGAGAGGTCGACCTCGCGGTCGGCGGTGCGGGCGCGGCGCGTGCGCAGGTCGAGGCTGAGGGCGCCGTGCGTGAGCACCGTGACCTCGCCCGCGGGCTCGGTGCGCAGACGCAGCCGGATCCGCGCGAGGAGCTCCTCGAACCGGAACGGCTTGGCCATGTAGTCGTCGGCGCCGCCCTCGAGCCCGGCGACGGTGTCCGTGACCGACGTGCGCGCGGTGAGGATGATGACGGGGATCGCGTTGCCCGTCTCCCGCAGGCGGCGCAGCACGGTGAAGCCGTCCTGGTCGGGCAGGCCCAGGTCGAGCACGAGCAGCGCGAAGTCGCCGGTGCTGGCGAGGTCGAACGCCTCTCGCCCCGTCGCGACCGTCGTGCTGGCGTAGCCCGCCGAGCGCAGGCCCTTCGCCACGAACGACGCGATGCGGGTCTCGTCCTCCGCGACGAGGATCTGGCTCACCGGGTGGTCCTTCCGTCGGGGGCGGGGTGCGCGGGCGGGTGCTGGTCGTCCGGCCCGACGGCGGGCGGCACGGCCGGCGCGGGCCCGGAGGTCGGCGGGGGCAGCGAGGGGGTGGCGGCCGACGGCGCGCTCGGCACGGTCGGCGCGGTGAGCGCACCCGGTGCCTGCCCGTGCCGCCCGTCGAGCGCGGGAGCGTGCGGCCCGACGGCGTCCGCACGCGCCCCGGAGGACGGGCCCGCGACCGGGGCGAGCGGGAGGTCGAGCGTGAACGTCGACCCGACACCGGGCGTCGATGCGACCAGCACCCGGCCGCCGTGCCCCTCGGCGATCGCCGCGACGATCGCGAGCCCCAGCCCGGCGCCCTCGGGGTGGGTCTTTCCCGGCGTCGTCGCCTGGGCGAAGCGCTCGAAGATCCGCTCCTGCTGCTCGGTCGCGATCCCGACGCCCTCGTCGCGGACCCACACGCGCACGCGCGCGCCGTCGTCGGACACCGCCGAGCCGAGCGCGACGACGGACCCGGGCGCCGAGAACTTCACCGCGTTCGCCGCGAGCTGGAGGAGCGCCTGGGTGAGGCGCTGCCCGTCCGCGAGGACCGCGACGTCGGCGCGCGCGTCGACGAGCCAGCGGCGCTCGCCCAGCGTGCGGACCTTGTCGTGCACGTCGTCGAGGAGGCGACCGAGGTCGGTGTCGCCGGGGCGGACGAAGTCGGGGCGGCCGGCGGTCGCGAGCGTCACGAGGTCGTCCACGAGGCGGTTCATGCGGTCGAGCTCGTCGAGCGCGAGGTCGCGCGTCTCGGCCGCGTCGGCGGCGTCGCGCGGGTCCATGAGCTCGAGGTGGCCGCGCACCACGGTGAGCGGCGTGCGCAGCTCGTGCCCGACGTCGTCGATGAGGCGTCGCTGCGACTCGAACGACCCCTCGAGCCGGTCGAGCATGCCGTTCACGGTGCGTGACAGGTCGGAGAGGTCGTCGTTGCCGGTCACGGGGATGCGGGCGGACAGGTCCGTGTCGCCGATGCGCTGGGCGGTGCGCGAGAGCGTCCGGATCGGCTGGAGCAGGCGCCCGGCGACGACCCAGCCCACGACGCCGATGAGCACGAGCGCGCCGAGCGCGACGACGGCGTAGGTCCGGAAGACCTGCGCGAACTCGGCGTGCTCGGCCGAGCGGTCGTAGGCGAGCACGAGCGCCGCGGGCGCCTGGTCCGCGGCGGTGCCCGCACCGCCGAGGGACTGCACCGGAGCGACGAGGGCGCGGTACTCGGCCGTCGCGGTGCGCGGGGAGCGCAGCACGACGTCGTCCCCCGCGACGAGCGGCGCGAGCGCGGCGACGAGCTGGGGGTCGTCCTCGAGCCGCAGCCGCACGTCCTGCTGCGAGACGAGCGGCGTGCGGCCCTCCCGGAGCCCGAGGATGCCCTCGTTGTGCGCCGGGACGGTGAGCTGGATCGAGGCGACGACGACGTCCTCGGCGGACGTGAACGGCTCGCCCGTGACGGGGTTCAGCCCCGACTCCGCGAGCTGCGCGAGCTCGTTCGCGCTCCGGGTCAGGCTCTCGTCGATGCGCGCGTCGATCTGCCCGCGCTGCAGGAACCAGGCCGCGCCGCCCGCGAGCAGCAGCGCCAGGGCGGAGAGCCCGAGGAACGCCGCGAGCATGCGGGTACGGACGGTCAGCCCGGCACGACGCGCCCGGGGGCTCATCCGTCGCCCTGGTCGGAGCCGCTGCGGTCGTCCCCGTCGTCGTCGGACCCGCCGTCGTCGTCGGACCCGTCGTCGTGGTCGTCGTCATCGTCGTCGCTCGACGGCGGGGCGGGCGTCACACGGTCGTCGTCGTCATCGTCGTCGTCGGGCGAGGTGATGGGCGACGGGTCGCCGGTGGTCGTCGGGGCGGGGGTCGTGGGTGCGGGCGTCACGACCACGGCACCCCCGACCTCGCGGTCCTGCGGGCGCGAGGCCAGCGCGCCGGCGGCAGCCGCGCCCCCGAGCACGAGCACGAGCGCCCCCACGAGCCACGCGACGGTCCGACGAGTCATGGGCCCAGTATCCGAGAGCAGGATGAGACGCACATGAGAAGCGGGGCTGCGCGATGTATCTTGATGTCAAGAATGTTGATGCCGAAAGAGTCCGCTCGACGACTGGAGCACCGATGCCCCGCGACTGGGATCCCGCCCTGTACCTGAGCCACGCCGACGAGCGCTCCCGCCCCTTCGCCGACCTGCTCGCCCGCGTGCCCGTCGACGCCCGGACGGTCGTGGACCTCGGCTCCGGCCCGGGCCACCTCTCCGCGCTGCTGCACGCGCGCTGGCCCGGGGCGACGATCACCGGCGTCGACGCGTCGCCCGCGATGGTCGAGCGCGCGCGGCGGGACGCCTCCGCCCCCTGGGTCCGGTACGAGCTCGCCGACGTGCGCACCTGGGCACCGCCCGCCCCGGCCGACGTCGTCGTGAGCAACGCGACCCTCCAGTGGGTCCCTGACCACCTCGACCTTCTCGCCCGGCTCGCGGGCCACGTCGCGCCCGCCGGGGCCCTCGCCTTCTCCGTGCCGGGCAACCACGACGCCCCGAGCCATCGACTGCTCCGCGAGATCGCCGCCCGCCCGCCGTACGCCGAGCACGCGTCGGGCGTCGACCGACCGGGAGCGCACGACCCGGAGGCGTACCTTGACCGGCTCGCCGGGCTCGGCTGGGCCGTCGACGCGTGGGAGACGACCTACCTCCACGTGCTCCACGGGCCCGACCCCATCCTGCGCTGGATCTCCGCGACCGGCGCGCGCCCCGTCCTCCAGGCGCTGCCCGACGCCGAGCGCGCCGCGTTCGTCGCCGAGTACGCCGCGGCGCTCCGGGGGGCGTACCCCGAGCGCGGGTACGGCACGGTCCTGCCCTTCCGCCGTGTCTTCGTCGTCGCGACGCGCGCCTGACCCGACCCGCGCCGCGTGCTCGACCCCGACCGGGGCAGGAGCCGCCGCGGTCAGCCCCCCGCGAGCCAGTCGTCGACGCCGGTCAGCAGACGCTGCTTCGTGCCGCCCGAGGCGCGACTCGCCCGGATCGACGACCGCGCGAGCGCGGCCAGCTCGTCGTCCGAGAACCCGTGCTCGTGGCGTGCCGTCTCGTACTGCGCCACGAGGCGGGACCCGAAGAGGAGCGGGTCGTCGGCGCCGAGCGCGACACGGGCGCCGGCGTCGACGAGCGCCCCGAGCGGGACCTGCCCGGCGTCCTCGTAGACCCCGAGGGAGACGTTGGAGGCCGGGCAGACCTCGAGCGCGATCCCGCGGTCCACGACGTCGTCCAGCACCCGCCGGTCCTCCGCGGACCGCACGCCGTGGCCGAGCCGGTCGGGGACGAGCTCGCGCACCACCTCGTGCACGTGCGCCGGCCCCAGCAGCTCGCCCCCGTGCGGCACGGACGCGAGCCCGGCCCGTCGCGCGATCGCGAACGCGCGCGCGAACTCCGCCGTGTCCCCGCGGCGCTCGTCGTTGCTCAGGCCGAACCCCACGACCTCCCCGGCCCCCTCGCCCGCGTACTGCGCCGCGAGGCGCGCGAGCGTGCGCGCGTCCAGCGGGTGCCGCATGCGCGACGCCGCGACGACCACCGCGACCTCCGTCCCCGTCGCGGCGCTCGCGGACCGCGCCGCGTCGAGCACGATCTCCACGGCCGGGGTGATGCCGCCGACGAACGGCGCGTACGACGTCGGGTCCACCTGGATCTCGAGGCGGCCCGACCCCTCCGCGGCGTCGTCCTGCGCGGCCTCGAGCACGATGCGGCGCATGTCGGCCTCGGAGCGCACGCACGCGCGCGCGGCGTCGTAGAGGCGCTGGAACCGGAACCAGCCCCGCTCGGTCGGCGGCAGCCGGAGCGGGTCGCCGTCGACGAGCGCGTGGGGGAGCCGCACGCCGTACTGCGCGGCGAGGTCGCGCAGCGTCTCCGGGCGCATCGACCCGGTGAAGTGCAGGTGCAGGTGGGCCTTGGGAAGCGTCGCCAGGTCTCGCACACGGGGAGTCTGTCACGCGGACCCGACCCGCGCGTCGCGCACGGGGCAGGGTCCCGACGGCAGCCCGCCCCCCGTACGGGCCCCGTCACACCGGACGCCGGTCAGGTCCCGGTGAGGAACCCGCGCTGCATGGCGACCGTGACCGCGGCGGTCCGGTCGTCCACGCCGAGCTTGGCGAACGCGCGGAGCAGGTGGGTCTTCACGGTCGCCTCCGTGATGAACAGCTCGCTCCCGACGGCCGCGTTCGACAACCCGCGCGCGACGAGCCGCAGCACCTCGATCTCCCGGTCCGTGAGCCGGTCCGCGCCGCGGACCGACGTGACGAGCCGGGTCGCGACGCTCGGCGCGAGCACGGTCTGCCCGCGCGCCGCCGCACGCACCCCGGCCACGAGCTCGTCCCGCGGCGTGTCCTTGAGCAGGTAGCCGGTCGCCCCGGCCTCGACCGCGCGCAGGATGTCCGCGTCGGTCTCGTAGGTCGTGAGCACGACCACGCGCGGGGCGGACACCGTCCCGCGCCCCGTGCCCCGGCCGGGCGTGCCGACGATCGCCGCCGTCGCGCCGACCCCGTCGAGCACGGGCATGCGCAGGTCCATGAGCACGACGTCGGGCGCGAGCTCGCCCGCGAGCGCGACCGCCCGCTCGCCGTCGCCCGCCTCGCCGACGACCTCCAGGTCGGGCTCGGCGGCCAGCATGCCGATGATCCCCGAGCGCACGACCGGGTGGTCGTCCACGACGAGCACCCGGACGACGCCGTTCCCGGCCGGGCTCATCGGGCGTCTCCGGTCCGCGTCGCCGCCCGCGTGCCCGTGGACGGTCCGTCCGGCGACGCACCGGCGGGCAGGCGGACCGCGACGCGCGTGCCGCCGCCGAGGGCCGGACCCACCTCGAGGCTCCCGCCCTCCGCGGCCACGCGCTCACGCATGCCCCGCAGGCCGTAGCCCTCGGTGAAACCGGACGCGTCGGCGGGCAGGCCGCGCCCGTCGTCGGTCACCTCGAGCACCGTGCCCGCGTGGTCCTGCCGAAGGCCGACCCGTACGGCCGAGGCGTCCGCGTGGCGCCGGACGTTCGTGAGCGCCTCCTGGGCGGACCGCAGAAGGACGACGTCGTCCGCGCTCGACAGTCGGAGTGCCTCCGGCGCCGTGAGCTCGACGCGCGTCCCGGTCTCCTCCGCGAACCGGTCCGCGAGCCGGCGCAGCGCCTCGCCGAGCGTGCCGCCCTGGAGCGGGGCGGGGGCGGAGGCGGCGACGAGGGCGCGAGCCTCCGCGAGGTTGTCCCGCGCCGTCGACTCCACGAGGGCCAGGCGTTCGCGCGCCGCGTCGGGGGCGTCCCGGTCGAGGTCGGCGCGCGCGGCCTGGGCGAGCATCACCACGCTCGTGAACCCCTGGGCGAGCGTGTCGTGGATCTCCTGGGCGACGCGCTCGCGCTCGGCGAGCACCCCCGCCTCGTGCGAGGCCCGGCCGAGCTCGGCCTGCGTGGCGCGCAGCTCGTCGACGAGCCGCGCGTGGCGCTCCGACTGCCGCAGCGTGTGCGCGGTCCACAGACCGAGGCTCAGCGCGAACGCCAGGGCGACGCCCATCTGGGGCGCGGCGCTCGCGAGCTCCTCGGGCTCGACCCGCCCCGTCTGCGGGTCGAACGCGAGCGCGAGCGCCGTGCCGGCCGCGAGCGCGACGCACAGCACCACCTGGGCCCACAGGTGCTCCGACAGCATCCAGATCTGCGTGAACACGGCGAACAGGAGGAGCGTGCCGAGCGCGTCCTGGCCGACGACGACGAGCGTGCACGCGATCGCGACGACGAGGTAGACGTGGGCCGGCACCTGGTCGCGGGTGCGCGCCGCCCGGCGGCCCCAGGCGAGGTAGGTCACGAGGATCGTCGCGACCGCCGCCAGGGACACGAGCAGCGCCCTCCCGCTGACGCCCGCCGCGAGCAGCGCGAGCGCGCTGAGCACGACGATGACGTAGAACGCCAGGTCCCACCAGCGCACGTCGCGGGCCCACGCGCCGTCGAGCTGGGCGGTCGCGGCGTCGGCGGACGTCCCGTCGACCACCCCCGCGACCGCCCCGCCCGGCGACGGCGTCTCAGCCGTCGTCACGGCGCCGCCACCGGAACGAGCGTGCACCGACCACGAGCCCCACGACCAGCCATGCGACCAGTACAGCAGCGGTCGCGCCGTGCTGCCACGACCCGGACGGCTCGAGCGCCGCCGCCTGCTCGGGGAGGAACACCGAGCGCATGCCCTGCGCCATCCACTTGAGGGGGAACAGCGACGCGACGGTCTGCATCCAGGACGGCAGCGCGAAGAACGCGAAGAACACGCCCGAGATGAACTGCAGGACGAGGACGACAGGGGTCACGACCGCCGTCGCGGACTTGCCGGACCGCGGCAGCGACGAGAACGCCACGCCGCACACCGCGCCGGTGGCGCACCCGAGCACGAACACCCACGCGAACGTCGCGAGGCGCGCACCGCCGTCGGACATCTCCCACGGCATGGGGACGTCGTAGACCGTCGCGGCGAGCGCCAGGAGCAGACCGGTCTGCACGACCGACGTCAGCAGGACGAGCCCGATCTTGCCGTAGAAGTACGCGGACGGCGGCAGCGGGGTGGAGCGCAGGCGCTTGAGCGAGCCGTCGTCGCGCTCGACCGCGATCGAGATCGCGAGGGACTGGAAGCTCGTGAGCATGACGCCGGTCGCGATCATGCCGGGCAGGAAGTACTGCGCGAACGGCACGGAGTAGGCGGCCGTGCCCTGGTCCTGCCCGTCGAACACCGTCGCGAAGATCGCGAGCATGATGAGCGGGTACGTGAAGATGAAGATCACGGCGTCGCGCTCGCGCAAGAACGCGCGCAGCTCGGCGCGGGTGCGCTCGATCCCCAGCCGGCCGGCGCCGGGAAGGGCCGCGGCGCGGGGCGGTCGCGTCGTCCGGGCAGCGGTCGGGGCGGTGGTCACGGTCGGGCCTCCTCGGGGACGACGGCGGTCGTGCGGTCGGGCGTGGGATCCTCGGCGGGCGCGTCGAGGGAACCGGGTGCGGTCGTGGGGGCAGGCGCGGCGCCGGGCGCCGTGGCCGGCTCGCCGATGAGCTCGAGGTAGACGTCCTCCAGGCTCGGGCGGGTGACCGCGAGGCCAGGGACCTCGCCGTCGGGTCCCGCGTACCGCGCGGCGAGGGACGCGACGAGCGCGGTGGGGGAGTCGGTGCGCTCCGACCGCCAGGCGCCGTCGTCGAGCCAACGGACCTCCGGCCGGCGCGCGTCCGGGCCACCGAGGCGGTCGGGCGCGTCGAGCGCGACGACCCGGCCCGCGCGCACGACGGCGGCACGGTCGGCCAGGTGCGCGGCCTCGTCCAGGTAGTGCGTGGTGAGCAGGATCGTCGTGCCGTCCTCGCGCAGCGAGCGGACCAGCGCCCAGAACGCGCGGCGCGCCTGCGGGTCGAACCCGGTCGTCGGCTCGTCGAGGAACAGCAGCTCCGGGCGCCCCACGATGCCGAGCGCGACGTCCAGGCGCCGACGCTGGCCGCCGGAGAGCTGGCGCGTGCGGGTCCGGGCCTTCTCCCGCAGCCCGACGGCGTCGATCACCTCGTCCGGGTCGCGCGGCGCGGGGTAGAACGTCGCGAAGTGCCGGACGATCTCGGCGACCGTGAGCTCGGCCTGGTCCCGCGAGTCCTGGAGCACGACGCCGATGCGCGAGCGCCAGGCGCGGCCCGCGGCCTGGGGGTCCTCCCCGAGCACGCGGACCTCGCCCGCGTCGCGCCGCCGGAAGCCTTCGAGGATCTCGACGGTCGTCGTCTTGCCGGCGCCGTTGGGTCCGAGGACGGCGAAGATCTCGCCGCGCTCGACCCGCAGGTCGACGCCGTCGACCGCCTGCTTGGCGCCGTAGCGCTTGCGCAGGCCGCGCACGTCTACGGCCGGGCCGCTCGACCCGGGGCCGGCGGTGCGGGAGCCGGTGGGGAGGGGTGTCGTCGTCATGGGACCAGCGTGTCGGCGGGGTCCGGTCGCCCGCGACGGCCGTTCGTCCGGACCTCGTGTCCACCGATCGGTGGACGGTGGTTCGACCAGGGGCCTCGCGTCGCGTACAGTGATCCCTCGGTGGTTGACGCCCGCCACGCTGGTCCGCGCCCGTGAGACGTGTTTTGTCCCGGGGCCGGGGGCTCGTACGGCGTCGTCGAGCACGAAGGGTAGTGGCGCAATTGGTAGCGCAGCGGTCTCCAAAACCGCAGGTTGCAGGTTCGAGTCCTGTCTACCCTGCACGGCGTGGCTCTCGTGGGACCTTCCCGGGAACCGCGCGCGGCCCGGCACCGGGTCGCACCGAGGGTTCGAGCAGGTCCCGTACGTGAGCGATGGGGAAGAACGAGTGAGCGAATCGCCGTCAGAGGCCGTGGGTGCAGGCGGCGCACGCGCCGACGAGGTGAAGAAGAAGGGCGGTCCGTCCGCGGACAAGAAGCCCAACATCTTCGCGCGCATCGCCCTGTTCGTGCGCCAGGTGGTCGCCGAGCTCCGCAAGGTCGTCACGCCGACGCGCTCGGAACTCATCACCTACACGACGGTGGTCCTGGTCTTCGTGGTCGTGGTCATGGCCTTCGTGACCGTGCTCGACCTCGGGATCGGCAAGGCCGTCATGTGGGTCTTCGGCTAGCGAGCGCACCTCCGCCCGGTCACGCCGGGCCTCACCACGGCAGCCGGCGCCCCTCGGGGCGCCGTCGGCGCTTCCAGAAGAAGTCATCGAGCAGTTCGTCAGAAAGCAGGTTCGTTCGTGTCCCAGGAGTCGCTGGACCAGACGGAGAACGTCGACCCGACGCAGCCCGAGGGTGCCCAGGACGACGTCGAGGAGACCACGGACGCCCCGGCGGTCGACGAGGCTGACGAGACGGTCGACGAGGCTGACGAGACGGTCGACGAGGCTGACGAGACGGTCGACGAGGTCGCGTCGGACGACGAGGCCGCCGCGGACGACGAGGAGTCGGACGAGGAGCGCCCGGTCGACGAGGACGGCGACGTCATCGAGGACCCGGTCGCGGAGTTCAAGCGCACGCTGCGCACGCAGCTCGGCGACTGGTACGTCATCCACTCCTACGCGGGCTACGAGAACCGTGTGAAGGCCAACCTGGAGAACCGCATCCAGAGCCTGAACATGGAGGACTACATCTTCCAGATCGAGGTCCCCATGGAGGAGGTGGCCGAGATCAAGAACGCGCAGAAGAAGATCGTCCGACGCGTGCGCATCCCCGGCTACGTCCTCGTCCGCATGGACCTCACCGACGAGTCGTGGGGCGCCGTCCGCCACACGCCCGGTGTCACCGGGTTCGTCGGCCACACCCACCAGCCCGTGCCGCTGACGCTCGACGAGGTCTTCTCGATGCTCGCGCCGATGCTGGCCCCCGCCCCGGAGCCCGGCAAGCCCGCCCAGGCCGCCGCGAAGGCTCCCGTCGAGGTCGACTTCACGGTCGGCGAGTCGGTCACCGTCACGGACGGCCCGTTCGACACGCTGCCCGCCACGATCTCCGAGATCAACGTCGAGAACCAGAAGCTCAAGGTCCTCGTCTCCATCTTCGGCCGGGAGACCCCGGTCGAGCTGTCGTTCAACCAGGTCGCCAAGATCTGACGTACGGGCGGCACGAGCCGCCCCGCGTGAGCGCAGTACTGCAACCGGGTCATCGCCCACGGCGTCGGTCCACGAGAAGAAAGACAGGGAAGAGTCATGCCTCCCAAGAAGAAGGTCTCCGGCCTCATCAAGCTCCAGATCCAGGCCGGTGCGGCGACGCCCGCCCCGCCGATCGGCCCCGCGCTCGGTCAGCACGGCGTCAACATCATGGAGTTCTGCAAGGCCTACAACGCGGCGACCGAGTCGCAGCGCGGCAACGTCATCCCCGTGGAGATCACGGTCTACGAGGACCGTTCGTTCACGTTCGTGACGAAGACCCCGCCGGCCGCGGAGCTCATCAAGAAGGCCGCGGGCGTGCAGAAGGGCTCGGCGACGCCGCACACCGTCAAGGTCGCGAAGATCACCGCCGACCAGGTGCGCGAGATCGCCCAGACCAAGCTCGAGGACCTCAACGCGAACGACCTCGACGCCGCGTCGAAGATCATCGCCGGCACGGCCCGCTCGATGGGCATCACCGTCGAGGGCTGACGACAGACCACGTCTGTCCCGGGCGCCCGAGGCGCCCCGGACGACGTACCGAGGCCGGCACGCACCGCGTGCCGGCCTCGGGCACGACGTCGATCCGCACCTCGCGGACGACGGTGGCAGGGTCCGCGCGGACCCGCAGACCACGACTGCAGAAGGAGAAGCAGATGGCAACGCGCAGCAAGGCGTACCGCAACGCCGAGGAGAAGATCGACCGCGAGCGTCTCTACGCGCCGCTCGAGGCGGTCCGTCTCGCCAAGGAGACGTCGACCGTGAAGTACGACGCGACCGTCGAGGTCGTGTTCCGCCTGGGTGTCGACCCGCGCAAGGCGGACCAGATGGTCCGTGGCACGGTCAACCTGCCCCACGGCACGGGCAAGACGGCCCGCGTCATCGTCTTCGCGAACGCCGCGAAGGCGGAGGAGGCCCGTGCGGCCGGTGCCGACGAGGTCGGCGGCGACGACCTCATCGAGAAGGTCGCCGGTGGCTACACCGACTTCGACGCCGCCGTGGCGACGCCGGACCTCATGGGCAAGGTCGGCCGCCTGGGCAAGGTGCTCGGTCCCCGTGGTCTCATGCCGAACCCGAAGACCGGCACCGTGACGATGGACGTGGCGAAGGCCGTGTCCGACATCAAGGGCGGCAAGATCGAGTTCCGCGTCGACAAGCACGCGAACCTGCACTTCATCATCGGCAAGGTCTCGTTCGACGAGAAGGCGCTCGTGGAGAACTACGCGGCGGCCCTCGAAGAGGTCCTGCGTCTCAAGCCGTCGTCCTCGAAGGGCCGCTACATCACCAAGGCCACGCTGACGACGACGATGGGCCCCGGCATCCCGCTGGACCAGTCCAAGACGACGAAGCTGCTCGAGGACGACGCCGCCTGACGGCAGTCCTCCCGCGGGTGGTCCACACCCGCACCACGCACGACGGCGCGGCACCCTGCGAGGGTGCCGCGCCGTCGTCGTCTCAGCGGGAGGACCGGGTCAGCAGGCGCCGAGGTCCTTCCAGACGCCCCACTGCCCGCTCTGCGTCGGGTTCTCGTTCGTCGTCCACCACTTCGCCTCGTAGGTGCGGCCCTGGAGCGAGACGCGGTTGCCGCCCGTGTACACGGCCGACGCGGACCACGCCGGGGCGGTGCAGGTGCCCGGGTCCGTGGGGTCGGTCGGGTCCGTGGGGTCGGTGGGGTCCGTCGGGTCCGTGGGGTCCGTCGGCGTGGTCGGGCCGCTCGCGAGGCGCGAGCCGATGACGGACGCGACCTGGTAGCTGTTCGTCTTGTCCCAGTTGATCGACCAGGTCATGACGCCGCCGATCTTGCCGTACGGCTTCGCGGGCTTGAAGGCGCCGCAGCCGGTGCCGACCTCGAGGCAGTCGACGGCCTTCACGACGTTGGCGAGCGGCTGGTAGCCGCCCCCGGCGGCCTTCTGGACGGCGGGCACGCCGATGCCGACCTGGTCGGGGCGCAGGCCCATCTCGAGCTGGATGCAGGTCAGCGCGGTGAGGAAGTCGACGGTGCCCTGCGAGTAGACCTGCTGGTTGCAGCCCATCATCGAGCCCGAGTTGTAGTACTGGGTGTTGACGATCGTGAGGATGTCCTTGATCGCGAGGGTGAGCTGGTAGTACCCCATGCTCGTCGCCTGGTAGTCGATCGTCTGCGGCGCCATGGTGAGGATGAGGCTCGGGCCGGCCTTCGCGGAGAGCTGGTGCAGCGCGCTCGACATGTAGGTCGCGTTGATGCCGTGCTCGAGGTCGATGTCGACGCCGTCGAAGCCGTACTTCTGCATGAGCCCGTACGCGGTTTCCGCGAAGTTCTTGGCCTCCGTCGCGTTGGAGACGATGACGTTGCCCTTCTCGCCTCCGACGGAGAGCACGACCTTGCGGCCCTGCGAGCGGATCGTCGCGATGTCGGCCTTGAACTGCGCCTCCGTGTAGCCGCCCAGCTCGGCGCTTGAGAGGTTGAACGTGATCCCGCCCGGCGTGCCGGTCAGGTTGTCGGCGAAGGCGACCGCGACGAGGTTGTACGCCTGCGGGATCTCCGACAGGCGCATCGTCACCGAGCCGTTGTCGAAGTTGTGCCAGTAGCCGGTGAGCCACTGCGTGCTGCCCGCGGCCGCGGCGGCGGGTGCAGCGACGGCCGGCGCGGGCGCCGCGGTCGCGGGCGCGGCGGCGAGGGCGCCGCCCGCGGCGACGGTCGCTGCCGCGACGACGGTGGCGAGGGCGCGCAGCGCGCGCCCGGTGCGGCCGCGCGTGCGGCCGGAGAGGACTGTTCTCACGGAAGTGCTCCTCGTGCTCGGGCGGGCCGCGACGTCGCGCCCCGCCGGTCCGCACCCGCGGTGGGTGCAGGGGTCGTCTGCACGCTAGGAGCCCGCGCCGCGCCGCCGCATGAGGGATTCCCCGGCAGTTCCCGGGCCTCGCATACGGGGGAACACCTAGACGGCGACCCCGCCGGACGGCGATCCTGAGCGCGTGGGCGGCGTCGCGCAGACCCGTGGGCGACGGATGTATCAGACGGGCGGCCCGGCCCTCTTGTCCGGGTGGAGGAGTGTCGGCCCGACGCTCCGACTCGCGTGTCGAAGGAGCGAGATGGGACGCAGCCGCACGAGCCAGGAGGGGTGTGACCAGTGACGATGGTTGTCGACCCCACCGGCCCGGCCCTAGAATCAGGCGCTTCCGGGGACCCCCCGCTGATGCCTGACCGGACGAGCGCGCCGAGGACGGTGCCCCCCATGACGAGAACGACCGACGAGGTGGCCGACACCGACGAACCCGGCTTGAGCCTGGGGGACCGGGGTGCGTTCGCGCTCCTCGAGTACCGGGACGGTCGCCCCCACGCGCTCGGCGAGTTCGTCCGCGAGGCGACGCCGCTGCTGTGGCACACGGTGCGCGCCCAGGGCGTCGAGCGCGAGCAGGCCGACGACATCGTCCAGACCGTGTGGGTCGCCCTCGTGCGCAACGCGATGACGATCAAGGAGCCGCACGCGGTCCTGAAGTGGCTGCTCATCACGGCCAAGCGCGCCGCGTGGGAGGCCGTGCGCAAGCACCGGGACGAGGCGAAGCGCCGCACCGAGCTCCCCGACGACACGGACGAGGGCGTGCCGGAGCTGCCCTCGGGAGACCCGACGCCTGACGTCGAGGTGCTCCGCAACGAGCGCGACCGCACGCTGTGGGCCGCGCTGGACCAGCTGCCGGACCGCTGCCGGCGGCTCCTGCGGCTCGTGTCGCTCGCCGACCGACCCGACTACAAGGCCATCTCGGCCGCGATCGGCATGCCCGTCGGGAGCATCGGCTCCACGCGCGGCCGCTGCCTCGCCAAGCTGCGCGACATCATCGACGACCAGGGGGAATCGTGGGAAGCATCATGAGCACCGAGCCGACGCACAGCCCCGACGAGCCGCTCGACGCCGTCGACCTCGCGCTGCTCGCGGAGCTGGCGCGCATCGCCGAGGAGATCGACCCCGTGCCCGACGGCCTCGTGGAGCGGTCGCTGTTCGCGATCACCCTCGCGGGTCTCGAGGCCGAGGTCATGGAGCTGGAGTACGTCCAGGTCCCGGAGATGTCCGTGCGGGGCGACGCACCTCCCGTCGAGGCGCGCACCATCACGTTCACGTCCGAGTCCGTCACGGTCATGATCTCGCTCTCGCCGACCGACGACGGCCGCATCCGCATCGACGGCTGGGCCGCCCCGGCGACGGCGCTGCGCGTCGAGCTGCACCGCCCCGGCACCGTGAGCGAGACCACGAGCGACGACGACGGCCGCTTCGTCTTCGACGCCGTGGACCGCGGCCCGGCGAGCCTCGTCGTGCGCCGTGCCGACGGTGCCGGCGGCGCCGTGAGCACGCCGGTCATCGAGCTCTAGCCGTCGTCGTGCCGCGGGCGACCTCTCGCCCGCGGCACGACGACGTCCCGACCCCCCATTCCTTCCGCGCCCCCGCGCGCGAGCCGCTGTCCGTCGACGACGACGCCCGCGGCACCGACTGAACGTCATCCCTCGAGGAGGAGCACGTGAGCGAGACCCCAGACCAGCCCACCGAACCGACGCCGGAGGGCGGTCGGTACTACGGCGACCGTCCGAGCCGGCTGCAGTGGCGCACCCGGACCATCGACCCCGTCTCGGCGCCTCGTCGCGCGGGGAAGCCGTCTCCCCACCCGACCTGGTACGTCGGTGACCGGATCCTCGTCCCGGAGTCCCCGTTCGACCGTGAGGGAAACCGCTCGCTCCGGTGGCTCGAGGCTGCCGCGGAGCAACGTGGCCTCCGGGTCGACGTCCAGGAGGAGAGCCTCCACGACGCGGAGCTGGTGCGCCGCGCTGGACTGGACGGGGAGACGACGGCGGACCTTCTTCGCGTCTTCGGATACTCGGTCCGCTTGACGTACCGGGACGATCGCCAGGGCGAGCTACCCGACGCGTGGTCGCTGATCGAGGAGCTCCAGGGCAGGCTCTGCCCTGACGACAGGTGCAGCCCTCGCCTCGCGTTGGACCACATGATCGCGCCGTCGCCCTTCATCGGTGGCCAGCCGTACGTGCAGCCCTTCCCCTACACGCAGGGGCTGCCGTACACCCAGGGTCTGCCGTACACGCAGGGTCTGCCGTACACGCAGGGCCTGCCGTACACGCAGGGTCTGCCCTACACCCAGGGCCTGCCCTTCGCGGGTACGGCCGAGTACGCGGCGGCGGGGTCCGGGGGGCGTACACCGGTCAACTGGGTCGGTCCCGTCCCGCGGCGCGCACTCGGCCCGTCGGACGACCGCTTCGTCGGCTCCGACGGGACCCGTCGCCCCGTGGTCGCCGTCCTCGACACCGGTGTCGGAGCACACCCCTGGTTCGACAAGGACCTGGAGCGCCGTGGGCAGATCGTGGACCGCGAGCCGATGCTGCTCGGCGAGCCGCTCTCCGTGCTGCCGGAGACCGAGTACGCCTACGAGGACCCGGAGATCGGAGGCGTCTCGGTCGCGCCCCTGACCGGGCCGCTGGACCCGGTCGCGGGCCACGGGACGTTCATCGCGGGGCTCGTGCACCAGAAGTGCCCCGACGCGGTGATCCTCGCGCCGCGGCTCTACGGGGGGTCGGGGGTCGTCCCCGAGCGTGAGCTCCTGCGGTCGCTCCGCCGGCTGCTTCTCTGGCACGTGCTGGGGCTCGTCGGCCGATCGGACTACGCGCCCGTCGACGTGGTCGTCCTCTCGCTGGGCTACTACCACGAGCGCCCGGAGGACGCGGCGTTCGACGCCCCGTTCGGGGCCCTGCTGAAGGCATTGCGGCGCTACGGTGTCCTGGTCGTCGTGTCCTCCGGCAACGACGGGCAGACCCGCCCGAGCTACCCTGCCGCCTTCGCTCCCCGCCTCGACCGCAAGCAGGTGCCGCCGGTGCCGCTGCCCGGCGAGAAGCTGCTCCGGGACGAGCCGCCCGTCCTGACCGTCGGCGCGACCAACCCTGACGGGACGGTGGCGCTCTTCAGCAACGACGGTCCGTGGGTCACCTGCACGCGACCCGGTGCCTCGCTCGTGTCCACCGCTCCGACGACGATCGACGGCGCCGTGGCACCGTCGCGCTCGGTCGACGAGCTCTGGGGGCCCGGCCGCCGGGCGACGATCGACCCGGAGGGCTTCCAGGGAGGGTTCGCGACATGGAGCGGTACGTCGTTCGCCGCGCCGGTCCTGGCCGGGGAGCTCGCGTCGCATCTGCTCGACGCCGCGTCGGGACGACCGGACCCGGACCCGCATCTCTCCGCACCGGGCGCCGGAGACCCTGCGCGGTGCGCCTGGTTGTGGGGTGCCATTACCCTGTCGACGGGACTGGTCCCGACCGAGGAGCAACCGACGGGGTGAGGGTGACGTGGCCGGTGAGAGCGTTCTGAGAGACCGCCTCGCCGTCGCGGCCGCGCTCAACGCCCAGGGGCGGTTCGCGGTCGCGGCACGCCACTACCGAGCGCTCCTGCGCGAGGCCGCGGGCGACGCTCCGGACGTCTACGTCCAGGTGCGCTCGCTCGTCGGCCTCGCGCAGTGCGTCGCCGAGCACTCGGGGAGCATCGAGGAGGCCCTCGGGTATCTGTCGACCGCCGAGTCGGTCTCCGGCGCGCAGGCGCCGGGTCTGCTCGTGCTCGTGCACGGACAGCGTGGCCTGCTGCTCCACCGTGCAGGCCGAGCGGTCGAGGCGGTGCGTGCCATGGACCGCGGACTGACGGGGGTGGTCGACCTGAGCGCGCCCGAGGTCCCCGTCCTCCTGCTCAACCGCGGATCGCTCCGGCTCGAGCTCGGTGACATCCCGGGAGCCACGGACGACCTCTCGCGTGCCGTGGACCTGGCGCTGGCGCGTGACGACGTCCTGGTCGCCTCGAAGGCACGCCACAACCTCGGGTACGCCGAGTACCTGCACGGAGACCTCCCCGCCGCGCTGAGGGCGATGGACGAGGCGGCGGTGGAGGCGCCGGAACGGCACGCCGCGGTCGGGTTGATCGATCGGGCGCAGGTCCTGCTCGACGCCGGGCTCCTCACGGAGGCGGACGACGCACTCCGTGAGGCACGAGAGCATCTCGTGCGCTACCGCATGGTGCGCGACCTCGCGGAGGTGGATCTCGTGCGGTCGCGGGTCGTGCTCGGCCTGCGCCGGTACGCCGACGCCCGTCGGCTCGCGCGCTCGGCCTCGCGCCGGTTCGACCAGCTCGGAAACGCCCCGTGGATGCTGCGCGCCCGCGTCGCGGAGCTGCAGGCGGCGCTCACGGAGCACCGCGCGGACGACGTGACACCGACGACGGCACGGCGGCACGCGACCTGGGCGCTCGACCTCGCGCGCGAGGGCGGCGCGCTCGGCAGCGTCGCGGGCCTTGGCGTGACGATCCCTGCTCGGCTCCTCGCCGCCGAGTGGCTCGTGTCCTCGGGCGACGTCCCGGCCGCCCAGGACGTTCTCGCGGAGGTCCCCGCGCGACTCGACCGCGCCCCGCTTCCCGTGCGGCTGCAGCACGAGGCCGTCCTCGCCCAGCTCGCGTTCGTGGCCGGGGACCGTCGCGGCGGTGTGCGGGCGGTTCGTCGCGGGCAGTCGGCCCTCGCCGAGCACCGCGCGCGGCTCGGCTCCGTCGATGCCGTGACGGCGTCTGCGGTGCACGGGGTCCGGCTCGGCAACGTCGACGTCGAGGCGGCGCTGCGGACGCGGCGACCGGGAACCATCTTCGACGCGGTCGAGCGCGGCCGTGCGGCGTTCGCGGGCACGGGCCGCGTGCGACCGCCGTCGGACCCGGTCCTCGCGGACCTCCTCGCCGCAGCACGTCGCGAGGTCGAGGTGGCACGTGCTCTCGGAGCTCCCTCGGACCCGGCACACCTCGCTCGACGACAGGACCACCTGCGAGCGGCGCGTCGGTTGCAGGACGACGCGCGACGGCGCGCGTGGCAGCACGGGGGAGGTGCCACGACCCCGGTCGCCGCGACGGAGCGCCGGCTGCGCGCAGCGCTCGGCGCCTCCGGGTCGGCGGCGGTCGTCGCCGACCTGGTGCTCGACGGCGACGACGTGCTCGCGGTCCGCGTCTCCGCAGAGCGGACGCGGCTCGTGCGGCTCGCGTCGCGCACGGCGGTCTCGGAGCATGTGCGCCGCGCCCGGGCCGACTTCGCGGTGCTCTCGAACGTGCTCATCCCCGTCCCGATGCGGGAGGCGGCGGTCGGGTCGCTCACGCGTACGCTCGCCGCGCTCGACGACGCCCTGGTCGTCCCCCTGGAGGCCGAGGGCGACCTGCACCTCGCCGCACGCGACCTCCTGCTCGCGCTCCCGTGGGCCTCGTTGCCCTCACGGCGGGGCCGGCGGACGTGGGCGAACTCCTGGGTCGACCTGCGCTGTGGGGAGCCCGTCCGCCGAGCAGACGACGCGCTCGTCGTCGCCGGCCCGGGGCTACGGTTCTCGGGCGCCGAGGCCAAGCTCGTCGCGTCAGTGTGGGAGGGTGCCGAGGCACTCGCGGGAGAGGGCGCCACGTGCGGGGCCGTGGTCGAGGGGCTCCGGTCGGCGGGGGTCGTGCACCTCGCTGCGCACGGGACGCACGAGACCGACAACCCGCTCTTCTCCTCGCTGCGCCTCGCCGACGGCCCGCTGTTCGCGCACGAGCTCGACGGCATCGACCTGCACGGCGTGGTGGTCGTCCTGTCGGCGTGCGAGGTGGGGCTCTCGACGCCACGCATCGGCGGCGAGTCGCTCGGCCTGACGAGCGTCCTGCTGCGGCTCGGCGCGCGCGCCGTGATCGCGAGCGTGGCCCCGCTGCGCGACGACGTCGCCGCGCGCGTCATGCCGTCGCTCCACGCCGAGCTGCGCGACGGCGCCATGCCCGGGACGGCGCTCGCTCGTGCGATCGCCGACGAGCCCGAGCCTGTCCCGCTCGTCTGCTTCGGCCCGCTCGTCGTCTGAAGTCACCGTGTAACAACCTCCCGGACTCCGAGACGACCGTGGACCTGGCGCACGTTTCGTCGATAGCGTCGGGACAGTCGCATCTGCGGCATCTATCCGTTCTTCCTGGGGGAATGATGAAGCGTTCGCTTGCTCGTCTCACGACCGTCCTGATGGCCTCGGCGCTGCTGACCGGCGGTCTCGCGACCGGGGCGTCGGCGCTCGGCGAGCTCCCGACGCCGTACAGCACGCCGCTGCAGAAGTCGGCGACCGGTGTGCTCCCGACGCCGTACAGCACGCCGCTGCAGAAGTCGGCGACCGGTGTGCTGCCGACGCCGTACAGCACGCCGCTGCAGAAGTCGGCGACCGGTGTCCTGCCGACGCCGTACGGTCAGCCGCACGACTGGACGCTGGCGGCGGGTATCCTGCCCACGCCGTACACGCAGCCGCACGTGCAGAAGCCTGCGGGTCGCGGCTTCGCGCCCGTCGCGGTCTGACGTGTTCCCGAGGCCCCCGGCGCGCCGCGCGCCGGGGGCCTCGTCGCGCGTCTGTCGCGTGCCGCGGTTTGGAGCACCCGCCGTCGTCCCGTACGATGGGCGTGTACCCAAGACCGCCGGTCGTCCGACGCTGCCCGCAGACTCCGTCTGCAGGACGTGACGGACCGAAGTCCCACCACGAGGTGGAGGCCAGCGCAGGTAGCGAATCGACGACGTCCGCCCGGTCCCGCCGTGCGTGCGACTGCGAGCCCCGCGCCTGCGCGGGGCTCGTTCTCGTTCCGGGACGGACGCCGGTGGTACCACCACCGGAAGGATTGCCATGGCGAGGCCGGACAAGGCAGCCGCAGTCGCCGAGATCTCGGACAAGTTCCGCGACTCGAACGCTGCCGTGCTGACCGAGTACCGCGGGCTCACCGTCGCGCAGCTCAAGCAGCTGCGTCGGTCGCTCAGCGGCAACGCAACCTACGCCGTGGTGAAGAACACGCTGACCGCTATCGCGGCCAAGGAGGCCGGTGTCGAGGGACTCGACGCCGACCTGCAGGGCCCGTCGGCAATCGCCTTCGTCACCGGGGACCCGGTCGAGGCTGCCAAGGGTCTGCGTGACTTCGCCAAGGCGAACCCCGCGCTGGTCATCAAGGGTGGTGTCCTCGACGGGCGCCCCCTGACCGCCGCGGAGGTCACGAAGCTCGCGGACCTCGAGTCCCGCGAGGTCCTGCTGGCCAAGGCGGCCGGCGCGATGAAGGCCAAGCTCTTCCAGGCTGCCTACGTCTTCACCGCGAACACCGCCCAGGCCGCCCGCGTCATCGATGCCCTGCGTCAGAAGCAGGAATCGGAGGGCGCTGCCGCCTGATCCCGCGCCCGGGGCACTCCCCGGTCTCGTGATCCACGCAGCGCAAGCACACACCCCGCTTCTGGCAGGCCCGCACCGGGCCGCTGCCGAGCACCGACCGAAAGGAACGCCATCATGGCGAAGCTCAGCACCGACGAGCTCATCGAGCAGTTCAAGGAGCTCACCCTCATCGAGCTCAACGAGTTCGTGAAGGCCTTCGAGGAGACCTTCGAGGTCACCGCCGCCGCCCCCGCCGCCGTCGCGGTCGCCGCCCCCGCGGGTGGCTCGGGCGACGCCCCGGCCGAGGAGGAGAAGGACGAGTTCGACGTCATCCTCGAGGCTGCCGGCGACAAGAAGATCCAGGTCATCAAGGAGGTGCGCGCGCTCACGTCCCTCGGCCTGAAGGAGGCCAAGGACCTCGTGGACGGTGCCCCGAAGCCGGTCCTGGAGGGCGCGAACAAGGAGACGGCCGAGAAGGCCAAGGCTGCCCTCGAGGGCGCCGGCGCCACGGTCACCCTCAAGTGATCTCGCCGGTCCCGTCCTGACGGGACCGGTCAGCACGCCGCACGAGGCCCGCACCCCGACCCGGGGTGCGGGCCTCGTCGTCGTTCCTGCCGCACGACGGCGTGGGTGGGCCGGGGAGCGCGGCGCAGACGGGGACGTGCACGTCGTCGGGCACCCGGGCGGGCGCACCGGCTTCACGGAACGGCCACGAGTGTGCCACCATGTGCGGGTCGACGACGCAGGACAGCGAGGTCGACGGCAGCAGGTTCGCGACCCGCGAGACGGGTCGACGGCGGGCGACGAGGCCCGCGCGAGTACCGGTGAGACGCGCAGGCGTCTGGGGCCGGACGGGGGAGTGCGCCCCGGGGTTGTGTGGCGACGCCTTCTTGGGGTATGCTCACGCTTTGCGCTGTCCTGTGCCCCCGATCTCAGATACCCCCGACCCCCTCGTCGACGTACGTGCGCGTCCGCGAGGTGTCGTGGCGGCGGTGATCGTGTCCAGCCCGGCGGTGCAGCGTTCTTTCGATCTGCAGGGAAGGACCCCTCTTGGCTGCCTCGCGCACCCCTTCTGCTCCGACCGCCGACGCCATCGCGAACCGCACCGCATCGCGTCGCCTCTCCTTCGCCAAGATCTACGAGCCCCTCGAGGTCCCCGACCTGCTGGGCCTCCAGACCGAGAGCTTCGACTGGCTCCTCGGCAACGAGGCGTGGCAGGCGCGTGTCGCCGCCGCGGCCGCGGCCGGCCGCCAGGACGTGCCCTCGACGTCGGGTCTCGAGGAGATCTTCGAGGAGATCTCCCCGATCGAGGACTTCGGGTCCTCGATGTCGCTGTCGTTCTCCAACCACCGTTTCGAGCCGCCGAAGTACACGGCCGACGAGTGCAAGGAGAAGGACTTCACGTACGCCGCGCCCCTCTTCGTCACCGCGGAGTTCGTCAACTACAACACCGGTGAGATCAAGAGCCAGACGGTCTTCATGGGCGACTTCCCGCTCATGACCGAGCGCGGCACCTTCATCATCAACGGCACCGAGCGCGTCGTCGTCTCCCAGCTCGTCCGTTCGCCCGGCGTCTACTTCGAGCGCGCGGCCGACAAGACGAGCGACAAGGACATCTTCTCCGCGAAGATCATCCCCTCGCGCGGCGCCTGGCTCGAGTTCGAGATCGACAAGCGCGACGCCGTCGGCGTGCGCGTCGACCGCAAGCGCAAGCAGTCCGTCACGGTGCTGCTCAAGGCGCTCGGCCTGACCGAGTCGGAGATCCGCGAGCAGTTCGCCGACTTCCCGTCGGTGCTCGACACGCTCGAGAAGGACCACGTCCACACCCAGGACGAGGCCCTCGTCGACCTGTACCGGAAGATCCGCCCGGGCGAGCCGCCGACCGTCGAGGCCGGCCGCGCGCTCCTCGAGAACTTCTACTTCAACCCCAAGCGCTACGACATGGCGAAGGTCGGGCGCTACAAGGCGAACAAGAAGCTCGGCATCGACGCGCCGCTCACGGACTCCACGCTCTCCGTCTCGGACGTCGTCGCGACGATCAAGTACCTCGCGGCCCTGCACGCCGACCACGCGTCCATCCCGGGCACCCGGAACGGCGAGGCCGTCGAGGTGCGCGTCGAGACGGACGACATCGACCACTTCGGCAACCGTCGCATCCGCGCCGTCGGCGAGCTCATCCAGAACCAGGTCCGCACGGGCCTGTCCCGGATGGAGCGCGTCGTGCGCGAGCGCATGACGACGCAGGACGTCGAGGCGATCACGCCGCAGACGCTCATCAACATCCGCCCGGTCGTAGCGTCCATCCGCGAGTTCTTCGGCACGTCGCAGCTCTCGCAGTTCATGGACCAGAACAACCCGCTCGCGGGCCTGACGCACAAGCGTCGTCTCTCGGCCCTCGGCCCGGGTGGTCTGTCGCGCGACCGCGCCGGCATGGAGGTCCGTGACGTCCACCCGTCGCACTACGGCCGCATGTGCCCGATCGAGACCCCTGAAGGCCCGAACATCGGTCTGATCGGCTCGCTCGCGTCGTACGGGCGCATCAACCCGTTCGGCTTCATCGAGACGCCGTACCGCAAGGTCGAGGCAGGCAAGGTCACCGACGAGGTCGTCTACCTCACGGCCGACGACGAGGACCGCCACGTCATCGCGCAGGCGAACCAGGTGCTCAACGTCGACGGCTCCTTCGCGGACGAGCGCGTGCTCGTGCGCACCAAGGGCGGCGAGGTCGAGATCGTGCCCGGCGCACAGGTGGACTACATGGACGTCTCGCCGCGCCAGATGGTGTCGGTCGCGACCGCGCTCATCCCGTTCCTCGAGCACGACGACGCCAACCGCGCCCTCATGGGCGCCAACATGCAGCGTCAGGCCGTGCCGCTGGTCCGTTCCGAGGCCCCGCTCGTCGGGACCGGCATGGAGTGGCGCGCGGCGGTCGACGCGGGCGACGTCGTCGTCGCGACGAAGCCCGGTGTCGTCACCGAGGTCTCGGCCGACCTCGTGCTCGTCGCGAACGACGACGGCACGACCGGCAGCTACCGCATCGCGAAGTTCCGGCGCTCCAACCAGGGCACGAGCTACAACCAGCGCGTGCTCGTCGACGAGGGCCAGCGCATCGAGCCCGGCTCCGTCCTCGCGGACGGCCCGGCGACGGACGAGGGCGAGCTCGCGCTCGGCCGCAACCTGCTCGTGGCGTTCATGTCGTGGGAGGGCCACAACTACGAGGACGCGATCATCCTCAGCCAGCGTCTCGTGCAGGACGACGTGCTCTCCTCGATCCACATCGAGGAGCACGAGGTCGACGCGCGCGACACCAAGCTCGGCCCCGAGGAGATCACGCGGGACATCCCGAACGTCTCCGAGGACGTCCTCGCGGACCTCGACGAGCGCGGCATCATCCGCATCGGTGCCGAGGTCGGCGCGGGCGACGTCCTGGTCGGCAAGGTCACCCCGAAGGGCGAGACCGAGCTGACCCCGGAGGAGCGCCTGCTCCGCGCGATCTTCGGCGAGAAGGCGCGCGAGGTGCGCGACACGTCCCTCAAGGTGCCCCACGGCGAGTCCGGCACGGTCATCGGCGTGCGCGAGTTCAACCGCGAGGACGGCGACGAGCTGCCCGCGGGCGTGAACCAGCTCGTGCGCGTCTACATCGCGCAGCGCCGCAAGATCACGGACGGTGACAAGCTCGCCGGCCGTCACGGCAACAAGGGCGTCATCTCCAAGATCCTGCCCGTCGAGGACATGCCGTTCCTCGCGGACGGGACGCCGGTCGACGTCGTCCTCAACCCGCTGGGCGTCCCCGGTCGTATGAACGTCGGCCAGGTCCTCGAGACGCACCTCGGGTGGGTCGCGAAGCAGGGCTGGGACATCTCGCTGGCCGAGGGCAAGGACCTCTCCTGGCGGGAGAACGTCCCGGAGATCGCCGCGACGTCCGAGCCCGGTCGCCCCGTGGCGACCCCGGTGTTCGACGGCGTCCACGAGGACGCGCTCACGGGCCTGCTCTCGACGACGATCCCGAACCGCGACGGCGACCGCATGGTCGGCGCCGACGGCAAGGCGCGCCTCTTCGACGGCCGCTCCGGCGAGCCGTTCCCCGAGGCCGTGTCGGTGGGCTACATGTACATCCTCAAGCTGCACCACCTGGTCGACGACAAGATCCACGCGCGCTCGACCGGACCGTACTCGATGATCACGCAGCAGCCGCTGGGTGGTAAGGCGCAGTTCGGTGGACAGCGCTTCGGCGAGATGGAGGTGTGGGCCCTCGAGGCGTACGGCGCGGCCTACACGCTCCAGGAGCTCCTCACCATCAAGTCGGACGACGTCCCCGGCCGCGTCAAGGTCTACGAGGCGATCGTCAAGGGCGAGAACATCCCCGACTCGGGCATCCCGGAGTCCTTCAAGGTCCTCCTCAAGGAGATGCAGTCGCTGTGCCTGAACGTCGAGGTGCTCTCGAGCGACGGCGTGTCCATCGAGATGCGGGAGTCGGACGACGACGTGTACCGCGCAGCAGAAGAGCTCGGCATCGACCTGTCGCGCCGCCCCAACGCGGCGTCCAGCGTCGACGAGATCTGATCTCGGGCAGGCGGGAGCGGGTCACCCCGCTCCCGCCGACGACCCCCACACCAACCGTCTTTATGGCGTCGGCACCGGCCCCGGCCGGTCCCGGCAGACGAAGGAAGTAGGACAACTTGCTCGACGTCAACGTCTTCGACGAGCTGCGCATCGGCCTGGCCACGGCCGACGACATCCGTGCGTGGTCGCACGGAGAGGTGAAGAAGCCCGAGACCATCAACTACCGCACCCTCAAGCCCGAGAAGGACGGACTCTTCTGCGAGAAGATCTTCGGCCCCACCCGGGACTGGGAGTGCTACTGCGGCAAGTACAAGCGCGTGCGCTTCAAGGGCATCATCTGCGAGCGCTGCGGCGTCGAGGTGACGCGCTCGAAGGTGCGTCGTGAGCGCATGGGCCACATCGAGCTCGCCGCGCCCGTCACGCACATCTGGTTCTTCAAGGGTGTGCCCTCGCGCCTCGGCTACCTGCTCGACCTCGCCCCGAAGGACCTGGAGAAGGTCATCTACTTCGCGGCGTACATGATCACGTCGGTCGACGACGAGGGTCGTCAGGAAGACCTCCCCAACCTCCAGAACGAGATCGACCTGGAGAAGAAGGAGATCGCGGACGCTCGCGACAACGACATCAACTCCCGTGCCCAGAAGCTCGAGGCCGACCTGGCCGAGCTCGAGGCCGAGGGTGCCAAGGCCGACGCGCGCCGCAAGGTCCGCGACTCGGCCGAGCGCGAGATGGCGCAGATCCGCAAGCGCGCGGACGCCCAGCTCGACCGCCTCGACCAGGTGTGGGACCGCTTCAAGAACCTCAAGGTCGCCGACCTCGAGGGCGACGAGATGCTCTACCGCGCCCTCCAGGACCGCTACGGCACCTACTTCGAGGGCTCGATGGGCGCCGCGGCGATCCAGAAGCGTCTCCAGGACTTCGACCTGGAGGCGGAGGCCGAGTCCCTGCGCGAGACCATCCGCTCGGGCAAGGGGCAGCGCAAGACGCGTGCCCTCAAGCGCCTCAAGGTCGTCAACGCGTTCCTCACGACGACGAACTCGCCCACCGGCATGGTGCTCGACGCCGTCCCGGTCATCCCGCCGGACCTGCGCCCGATGGTGCAGCTCGACGGTGGCCGCTTCGCGACGAGCGACCTGAACGACCTGTACCGCCGCGTGATCAACCGGAACAACCGCCTCAAGCGTCTGCTCGACCTGGGCGCCCCGGAGATCATCGTCAACAACGAGAAGCGGATGCTCCAGGAGGCCGTGGACTCGCTGTTCGACAACGGCCGTCGTGGTCGTCCGGTCACGGGCCCGGGCAACCGTCCGCTGAAGTCCATCTCGGACATGCTCAAGGGCAAGCAGGGTCGTTTCCGTCAGAACCTGCTCGGCAAGCGCGTCGACTACTCGGGCCGTTCGGTCATCGTCGTCGGCCCGCAGCTCAAGCTGCACCAGTGCGGCCTCCCGAAGCAGATGGCGCTCGAGCTGTTCAAGCCGTTCGTCATGAAGCGGCTCGTGGACCTCAACCACGCGCAGAACATCAAGAGCGCCAAGCGCATGGTCGAGCGTGCTCGCCCGGTCGTGTGGGACGTGCTCGAAGAGGTCATCACCGAGCACCCCGTGCTGCTCAACCGTGCGCCGACGCTGCACCGCCTGGGCATCCAGGCGTTCGAGCCGCAGCTCGTCGAGGGCAAGGCGATCCACCTGCACCCGCTCGTGTGCGCCGCGTTCAACGCGGACTTCGACGGTGACCAGATGGCCGTCCACCTGCCCCTGAGCGCGGAGGCGCAGGCCGAGGCCCGCATCCTCATGCTCTCGAGCAACAACATCCTCAAGCCGTCGGACGGTCGTCCGGTGACCATGCCCTCGCAGGACATGATCATCGGCCTGTACCACCTGACGAGCGACCGCAAGGGTGCCGAGGGCGAGGGTCGTGCGTTCGGCTCGGTCGCCGAGGCGATCATGGCGTTCGACCAGGGCACCCTGGACCTGAACGCCGAGGTGAAGATCCGCACGACGGACCTCGTCCCGCCGGTCTCCGGCTTCGAGGCTCCCGAGGGCTGGGAGGAGGGTCAGCCGATCCTCTTCGACACCACGCTCGGTCGCGCGCTGTTCAACGAGACGCTCCCCGTCGACTACCCGTACGTGAACTCGGTGGTCGACAAGAAGCGCCTCTCGGCGATCGTCAACGAGCTCGCGGAGCGCTACCCGAAGGTCGAGGTCGCGGCGTCGCTCGACGCGCTGAAGGCCGCCGGCTTCCGCTGGGCGACCCGCTCGGGCGTCACGATCGCGATCTCCGACGTCGCCACCCCGGCGGCGAAGGCGGAGATCCTCGAGCAGCACGAGGAGCGTGCGCTCAAGGTCCAGCAGCAGTACGACCGTGGTCTCATCACGGACGACGAGCGTCGTCAGGAGCTCATCGAGATCTGGACCCAGGCGACGGACAAGGTCGCCTCCGTCATGCGCGAGAACCTCGAGGCGAACGACCGCAACACCGTGTACCGCATGGTCGGCTCGGGTGCCCGTGGTAACTGGATGCAGGTCCGTCAGATCGCCGGTATGCGCGGTCTCGTGGCGAACCCGAAGGGCGAGATCATCCCGCGCCCGATCAAGTCCAACTACCGCGAGGGCCTGTCCGTCCTCGAGTACTTCATCGCGACGCACGGTGCCCGCAAGGGTCTGGCGGACACCGCGCTGCGGACCGCCGACTCGGGCTACCTCACGCGTCGTCTCGTGGACGTGTCGCAGGACGTCATCGTCCGCGAGGAGGACTGCGGCACCGAGCGCGGCCTGACCCTGCCGATCGCGGAGGAGCTCGGGGGCATCCTCGTGCGCCACCCGAAGGTGGAGACGAGCGTCTACTCGCGCACCCTCGCGGCCGACCTGGTCGACCCCGACGGGAACGTCGTCGGCAAGGCCGGCGACGACGCGGGCGACGTCCTCATCGACGCCGCGGTGGCCGCGGGCGTGCGCGAGGCCAAGGTGCGCTCGGTCCTCACGTGCGAGTCGCGCGTCGGCACGTGCGCCAAGTGCTACGGGCGCTCGCTCGCCACGGGCAAGCTCGTCGACATCGGCGAGGCGGTCGGCATCATCGCCGCCCAGTCGATCGGTGAGCCGGGCACCCAGCTGACGATGCGTACCTTCCACACCGGTGGTGTGGCCTCCGCGGACGACATCACGCAGGGTCTGCCGCGTGTCACGGAGCTCTTCGAGGCCCGCACCCCCAAGGGTGAGGCGCCCATCGCGGAGTTCTCGGGCCGCATCGCGATCGACGACTCGGAGCGCTCGCGCCGTCTGGTCCTCACGCCGGACGACGGCTCGGAGGAGATCGCGTACCCGGTGACCAAGCGTGCCCGCCTGCTCGTGCAGGACGGCGACCACGTGAACGTCGGCACGCAGCTCGTCCAGGGTGCGGTGGACCCCAAGAAGGTCCTGCGCATCCTCGGCCCGCGCGCCACGCAGAAGCACCTGGTGGACGAGGTCCAGGAGGTCTACCGCTCGCAGGGCGTGGACATCCACGACAAGCACATCGAGGTCATCGTGCGGCAGATGCTGCGTCGCGTGACCGTGCTCGACTCGGGCGACTCGCACCTCCTGCCGGGCGAGCTCGCCGAGCGCGGCCGCTTCGAGGACGCGAACCGTCGCGCGGTGGCGGAGGGTGGCCAGCCGGCCTCCGGCCGTCCCGAGCTGATGGGCATCACGAAGGCGTCGCTCGCGACGGACTCGTGGCTGTCGGCGGCCTCCTTCCAGGAGACGACGCGCGTGCTCACCGAGGCGTCGATGAGCGGTCGTCGCGACCCGCTCCTCGGCCTCAAGGAGAACGTCATCATCGGTAAGCTCATCCCGGCCGGTACCGGTCTGCCCCGGTACACCAAGGTCCAGGTCGAGCCGACCGAGCAGGCCAAGACGGAGCTCTACCCGAGCTTCGGCTACGACGAGATCGACTTCCCGGCGCTCGGCATGGGCTCCGGCGAGGCGATCCCGCTCGAGGACCTGGACTTCGGCGACTACCGCTGACGTTCCTCGACAGCCGGACGGGTGCCCGACGGCGTCCCGCACCTCGGGTGCGGGCGCCGCGGGGCACCCGTTCGGCGTCCCGGGGGAGCGCACCGCCCACCGACGGCGGGCGGTGACCTGCTCCTTTGACTACCTGCCGGGCGGCAGGTAACCTGGTAAACCGTGCCCGCGCCGTCGGGCCCTCCGTGATGTCCCTGGCGGGGCGGTGTCAGCGAGCGATCGCTCCCACCTCCGCGCAGCGGGCTCCGGACGGGCCGATGTGAGTGCCCGGGCACTCCGGATCCCGGTCCATGCGGCGCCTTCGTGCCCGCGGGCGGGGGACGGACCATCGAGCCGGTGGTAGGTGGCTGCTGCAGCGTGTCTCGCGCTGCGGGTGCCTCGTGCGATCGGCTCCAGCAGCCAGCACGACCACCATCGGGGATAGCCCCGGTAGCTCGAGAAGACACGGAGACGTAGTGCCTACGATCCAGCAGCTCGTCCGCAAGGGGCGGACCTCGAAGGTGGGGAAGTCGAAGACCCCCGCCCTCAAGGGCTCCCCGCAGCGGCGCGGTGTGTGCACGCGCGTGTACACCACCACCCCGAAGAAGCCGAACTCCGCGCTGCGCAAGGTCGCTCGCGTGAAGCTCTCCTCCCAGGTCGAGGTCACGGCCTACATCCCCGGCGTCGGCCACAACCTCCAGGAGCACTCCATCGTGCTCGTGCGCGGCGGTCGTGTGAAGGACCTCCCGGGTGTGCGCTACAAGATCGTGCGCGGCGCGCTCGACACGCAGGGCGTGAAGAACCGCAAGCAGGCCCGCAGCCGCTACGGCGCCAAGAAGGAGAAGAGCTGATGCCTCGCAAGGGCCCGGCCCCGAAGCGGCCGCTCATCGTCGACCCCGTCTACGGGTCGCCCGTCGTCACGCAGCTCATCAACAAGGTGCTGCTCGACGGCAAGAAGTCCACCGCCGAGTCGATCGTCTACGGCGCCCTCGAGGGCGTCCGTGCGAAGACCGACGGCGACCCGGTCGTCGTCCTCAAGCGTGCGCTCGAGAACGTCCGCCCCGCGCTCGAGGTCCGCTCGCGCCGCGTCGGTGGCGCGACCTACCAGGTCCCCGTCGAGGTGCGTCCCGCGCGTGCCACGACGCTCGCGCTGCGCTGGCTCACGGACTACTCGCGCGCGCGTCGTGAGAAGTCGATGACGGAGCGCCTCATGAACGAGATCCTCGACGCGAGCAACGGCCTCGGCGCCGCGGTCAAGCGTCGCGAGGACATGCACAAGATGGCGGAGTCCAACAAGGCCTTCGCCCACTACCGCTGGTAGTCCGCCCGACCGGCCTCGGGGACCTCACGGTCCCCGAGGCCGTCGGCGGGTCTCCGGCCGGCCACCCCGGTCCGAGCAGCGCCCCCGACTCAACCCACCTAGCGAGGGAAACAGACCGTGGCACTTGACGTGCTGACCGACCTGAACAAGGTCCGCAACATCGGCATCATGGCCCACATCGATGCCGGGAAGACCACGACCACCGAGCGCATCCTGTTCTACACGGGTGTGAACTACAAGATCGGTGAGACGCACGACGGCGCGTCGACGATGGACTGGATGGAGCAGGAGCAGGAGCGCGGCATCACGATCACGTCGGCCGCGACGACCTGCTACTGGAAGAACAACCAGATCAACATCATCGACACGCCCGGCCACGTCGACTTCACGGTCGAGGTCGAGCGCTCCCTGCGCGTGCTCGACGGCGCCGTCGCCGTCTTCGACGGCAAGGAGGGCGTGGAGCCGCAGTCGGAGACGGTGTGGCGCCAGGCGGACAAGTACAACGTGCCGCGCATCTGCTTCGTCAACAAGATGGACAAGCTCGGTGCGGACTTCTACTTCACCGTCGACACCATCATCAACCGCCTCAAGGCGAAGCCGCTGGTCATCCAGCTCCCGATCGGCTCGGAGAACGACTTCACCGGCGTCGTCGACCTGCTCGAGATGAAGGCCCTCGTCTGGCACGGGGAGACCAAGCTCGGCGAGGCGTACGACACCGAGGAGATCCCGGCCGACCTTCTCGAGAAGGCCGAGCAGTACCGCAGCGAGCTCATCGAGGCCGTCGCGGAGGCTGACGAGGAGCTGCTCGAGAAGTACCTCGGTGGCGAGGAGCTGACGATCGCGGAGATCAAGTCCGGGATCCGCAAGCTCGTCATCGCCGGCGAGGCCTTCCCGGTCCTGTGCGGGTCCGCGTTCAAGAACAAGGGCGTGCAGCCCATGCTCGACGCGGTCATCGACTACCTGCCGTCGCCGCTCGACGTCCCCGCGATCGAGGGCCACGACGTCAAGGACGAGGAGAAGATCGTCGAGCGTCACCCCGACGCCACCGAGCCCTTCTCCGCGCTCGCGTTCAAGGTCGCGTCGCACCCGTTCTTCGGCAAGCTCACCTACGTCCGCGTCTACTCGGGCAAGGTCGCGCAGGGCGCCCAGGTGCTCAACTCGACCAAGGGCAAGAAGGAGCGCATCGGGAAGCTCTTCCAGATGCACTCCAACAAGGAGAACCCGGTCGAGGAGGCGAGCGCGGGTCACATCTACGCGTTCATCGGCCTCAAGGACGTCACGACGGGTGACACGCTGAGCGCGCTCGACGCGCCCGTGATCCTCGAGTCGATGACCTTCCCCGAGCCCGTCATCGACGTGGCGATCGAGCCGAAGACGAAGGCCGACCAGGAGAAGCTCTCGACGGCGATCCAGAAGCTCGCCGAGGAGGACCCGACGTTCCGCGTCAAGCTGGACGACGAGACCGGCCAGACCGTCATCGGCGGCATGGGCGAGCTCCACCTCGACATCCTCGTCGACCGCATGCGTCGCGAGTTCAAGGTCGAGGCGAACGTCGGCAAGCCGCAGGTCGCGTACCGCGAGACGATCCGCCGCAAGGCCGAGAAGATCGAGTACACGCACAAGAAGCAGACCGGTGGTTCCGGGCAGTTCGCCAAGGTCCAGGTGACCTTCGAGCCGCTCGACACGGCCGAGGGCGAGCTCTACGAGTTCTCCAACGCCGTCACCGGTGGTCGCATCCCGCGCGAGTACATCCCGAGCGTCGACGCCGGTATCCAGTCCGCGATGGAGCTCGGCGTGCTCGCCGGCTTCCCGCTGGTCGGGGTCAAGGCGACGCTGCTCGACGGCGCCTACCACGAGGTCGACTCCTCGGAGATGGCGTTCAAGATCGCCGGCTCGATGGTCCTCAAGGAGGGCGTCAAGCGGGCGGACCCGGTTCTGCTGGAGCCGGTGATGGCGGTCGAGGTGCGTACGCCCGAGGAGTACATGGGCGACGTCATCGGCGACCTGAACTCACGTCGTGGAATGATCCAGTCCATGGAGGACGCGACGGGTGTGAAGGTCGTCCGGGCCCAAGTACCGTTGTCAGAGATGTTCGGGTACATCGGTGACCTCCGGTCCAAGACCCAGGGTCGTGCCGTGTACTCGATGCAGTTCGACAGCTACGCCGAGGTTCCTCGGAACGTTGCCGAAGAGATCATCAAGAAGACCCGGGGCGAGTGAGTCCCCACAGGTCGAAGACCCGCACAACCATCAACCTGTAGGAAAACCGCAACGCCCCGCGGATGTAGGATCTCTCGGTCGACATTCGCAACGTTCGGCACATCTACCCAAGTCCCAGGAGGACCCCAGTGGCTAAGGCCAAGTTCGAGCGGACCAAGCCGCACGTCAACATCGGCACCATCGGTCACGTCGACCACGGTAAGACGACGCTGACGGCGGCGATCTCGAAGACGCTCGCGGACACGTACCCGGACCTGCCGGCGAACGTCCAGCGCAACTTCGACGAGATCGACGCGGCTCCCGAGGAGAAGCAGCGCGGTATCACGATCAACATCGCGCACATCGAGTACGAGACGCCGAAGCGCCACTACGCGCACGTCGACGCCCCGGGTCACGCCGACTACATCAAGAACATGATCACCGGTGCCGCCCAGATGGACGGCGCGATCCTCGTGGTCGCCGCGACCGACGGCCCGATGGCCCAGACGCGCGAGCACGTCCTGCTCGCCCGCCAGGTCGGCGTTCCCTACCTGCTCGTCGCGCTGAACAAGTCCGACATGGTCGACGACGAGGAGATCCTCGAGCTCGTCGAGATGGAGGTGCGCGAGCTCCTCTCCTCGCAGGAGTTCGACGGCGACAACGCGCCGGTCGTGCGCGTGTCGGGTCTCAAGGCGCTCGAGGGCGACCCCGAGTGGACCTCGAAGATCATCGAGCTCATGGAGGCCGTCGACGAGAACGTGCCCGAGCCCGTCCGCGAGCTCGACAAGCCGTTCCTCATGCCCGTCGAGGACGTCTTCACGATCACCGGTCGTGGCACCGTCGTCACCGGCAAGGTGGAGCGTGGCACGCTCGACCTCAACTCGGACGTCGAGATCGTCGGCATCCGCTCGCCCCAGAAGACCACGGTCACGGGCATCGAGACGTTCCACAAGCAGATGGACCAGGCTCAGGCCGGCGACAACACCGGTCTGCTCCTGCGCGGCATCAAGCGCGAGGACGTCGAGCGCGGCCAGGTCGTCGTGAAGCCGGGCTCGATCACCCCGCACACGCAGTTCGAGGCGCAGGTCTACATCCTGGGCAAGGACGAGGGTGGCCGTCACAACCCGTTCTACTCGAACTACCGTCCGCAGTTCTACTTCCGTACGACGGACGTCACCGGCGTCATCACGCTGCCCGAGGGCACCGAGATGGTCATGCCCGGCGACAACACCGAGATGACGGTCGAGCTCATCCAGCCGATCGCCATGGAGGAGGGCCTCGGCTTCGCCATCCGTGAGGGTGGCCGCACCGTCGGCTCGGGCCGCGTCACCAAGATCCTCAAGTGATCTGACGCTGCCTCCGCAGCACTCGTCGAAGGCCCGGTCCCGTCCGCGGGGCCGGGCCTTCGGCCTGCACCGTCCCTGCGGTCACCGTCACAGTGCCCGTCCCGGTCTCGACTTGGCCCGGGCGGCCTTCGTGTGGCAGACTGTTCAGGTTGCCTGTTACGGGTGCGCTCTTTCACGTGTCGAACAGTGTGTTGAACCGGTCCTCTCGAGGAGGACCAGGACCCCGGGACCTCGTCCCGGGTCTGCGGGTTGAGCTCTCTGTCGCCATGGATCGAGTACCCCGCGGAACACATGTTCCGACCAGGCTCGCACAAACGTTGTGGTCCGCTCCGCGGAGCCGTGCGTCAGCACGGTGCGGACGGTGGATCACATATCCAACGGCCCTGCGCCTCTCGGCGTGTGCGCCCAGGTGCGTCGCGACTACGCGACACGCCCGAGCGCGGGGGTCGGACAGCTAGCGGTTCGAGAGAGAGAGTCAGACGACGCCATGGCGGGACAGAAGATCCGCATCCGGCTCAAGTCCTACGACCACGAGGTCATCGACAGCTCGGCGCGCAAGATCGTCGACACGGTGACGCGCGCTGGTGCAACGGTCGTGGGTCCGGTGCCGCTGCCGACGGAGAAGAACGTCTTCTGCGTCATCCGGTCGCCTCACAAGTACAAGGACAGCCGCGAGCACTTCGAGATGCGCACGCACAAGCGGCTGATCGACATCATCGATCCCACGCCGAAGGCCGTCGACTCGCTCATGCGTCTCGACCTGCCTGCCGACGTGAACATCGAGATCAAGCTCTGAGGCTGGAGGACATCATGACTATTCCCCAGCAGAACGCGCGTCCGGTCACCGCGGTGCTCGGCACGAAGCTCGGGATGACGCAGCTCTGGGACGAGGCCGGTCGCCTCGTGCCCGTGACCGTCGTCGCCGTCGGCACGAACGTCGTGACGCAGGTGCGCACGGCCGACGCCGACGGGTACGCCGCCGTGCAGCTCGCCTACGGGCAGATCGACCCGCGCAAGGTCACGAAGCCGCTCAAGGGCCACTTCGAGAAGGCCGGCGTCACGCCGCGCCGCCACGTCGCCGAGGTCCGCACCACCGACGCCGCCGAGTACTCGCTCGGCCAGGAGATCACCGCGGAGGCCTTCGAGGCCGGCGCCGTGGTCGACGTCGTGGGCACGACCAAGGGCAAGGGCACCGCCGGTGTCATGAAGCGCCACGGCTTCTCCGGCGTGGGCGCCTCGCACGGTGCGCACCGCAACCACCGCAAGCCGGGCTCGATCGGTGGGGCCTCGACCCCGTCGCGCGTGTTCAAGGGCCTGCGCATGGCCGGTCGCATGGGCAACGCCCGCCAGACCACCCAGAACCTGACCGTCCACGCGGTCGACGCCGAGAAGGGTCTGCTGCTCGTCAAGGGCGCGGTTCCCGGCCCCAAGGGCGGCGTCGTCCTCGTGCGCAGCGCCGCGAAGGGAGCGTGAACACCATGTCCGCTCTGACCGTTGACGTGCTGGACCCCAAGGGCAAGAAGGCCGGCACCGCCGAGCTCCCCGCCGAGGTGTTCGACGTCGAGCTCAACGTCCCGCTGATCCACCAGGTCGTCGTCGCCCAGCGTGCCGCTGCACGCCAGGGCACCCACGACACCAAGAGCCGCGGCGAGGTCCGCGGTGGTGGTCGCAAGCCGTACAAGCAGAAGGGCACCGGCCGCGCCCGCCAGGGTTCGACCCGTGCGCCGCAGTTCGCCGGCGGTGGCACCGTCCACGGCCCGACGCCGCGCTCGTACGACCAGCGGACGCCCAAGAAGATGAAGGCCGCCGCGCTCCGCGGTGCCCTCTCGGACCGCGCCCGCAACGGCCGTGTCCACGTCGTGACCGGCTTCGGCGTCGACGGCCTGCCGTCGACCAAGACCGCCGTCTCGACGCTCGCCAAGCTCTCCGAGCGCAAGCACGTCCTGGTCGTCACCGAGCGTGGCGACGAGCTGACGATCAAGTCGCTGCGGAACGTCGAGCAGGTCCACCTCCTGGTGGCCGACCAGCTCAACACCTACGACGTGCTCGTCTCCGACGACGTCGTCTTCACGCAGGGCGCGCTCGACGCGTTCCTGGCGGGCCCGGCCACGGGTCGCTCCGCGAAGGCCGTCGCCACCTCCACCGAGGCGGACGAGACTGCTGCCGAGGAGGCCGCGAAGTGACCACCGTGACCAAGGACCCCCGTGACGTGATCCTCGCGCCGGTCGTCTCCGAGAAGAGCTACGGCCTGCTCGACGAGGGCAAGTACACGTTCGTCGTCGACCCGCGGGCCAACAAGACCGAGATCAAGATCGCCGTCGAGCAGATCTTCTCGGTCAAGGTCGCCTCGGTGAACACGATCAACCGCAAGGGCAAGACGCGTCGCACGCGTTTCGGCCTGGGCAAGCGCAAGGACACCAAGCGTGCGATCGTCACCCTCCGCGAGGGCACGATCGACATCTTCGGCTGAGCCGACGAGAGCAGATTGAGGACAGATCCCCATGGGAATCCGTAAGTACAAGCCGACGACGCCCGGCCGCCGCGGCGCGAGCGTCGCCGACTTCGCCGAGATCACGCGCTCGCAGCCGGAGAAGTCTCTGGTCCGCCCGCTCTCGAAGAGCGGCGGCCGCAACAGCTCCGGCCGGATCACCACCCGTCACAAGGGTGGTGGCCACAAGCGTGCGTACCGCGTGATCGACTTCCGTCGCCACGACAAGGACGGCGTGCCCGCCAAGGTCGCGCACATCGAGTACGACCCCAACCGCACGGCGCGCATCGCGCTCCTGCACTACGCGGACGGCGAGAAGCGCTACATCATCGCGCCGGCCAAGCTCAAGCAGGGCGACGTCGTCGAGAACGGTGCGGGCGCGGACATCAAGCCCGGCAACAACCTGCCGCTGCGCAACATCCCGACCGGTACGGTCATCCACGCCATCGAGCTCAAGCCCGGTGGCGGCGCGAAGATCGCCCGCTCGGCCGGTGCGTCCGTGCAGCTCGTCGCCAAGGACGGGCCGTACGCGCAGCTGCGCATGCCCTCCGGCGAGATCCGCAACGTCGACCTGCGCTGCCGCGCCACGGTCGGCGAGGTGGGCAACGCCGAGCAGTCGAACATCAACTGGGGCAAGGCCGGCCGCATGCGCTGGAAGGGCAAGCGCCCGACCGTCCGTGGTGTCGCCATGAACCCGATCGACCACCCGCACGGTGGTGGTGAGGGCAAGACGTCCGGTGGTCGCCACCCGGTGAGCCCGTGGGGCCAGCCGGAGGGTCGTACCCGCCGTCCGAACAAGCCGAGCGACAAGCTGATCGTGCGTCGTCGCCGTACCGGCAAGAAGCGCTGATAGGAGCCTGGAGACATGCCTCGTAGCCTGAAGAAGGGCCCCTTCGTCGACGGCCACCTGCAGAAGAAGGTGGACGCTCAGAACGAGAAGGGGACCAAGAACGTCATCAAGACCTGGTCCCGTCGGTCGGTCATCACGCCCGACTTCCTCGGTCACACGTTCGCCGTGCACGACGGTCGCAAGCACACGCCGGTGTTCGTCACCGAGTCGATGGTCGGCCACAAGCTCGGCGAGTTCGCTCCCACGCGGACCTTCCGCGGCCACGTGAAGGACGACAAGAAGGGTCGTCGCCGCTGACCCCCGGGTCAGTCTGGTGACGACCTGGACGGTCAAGAGACAAGAAGGCAGGACAGCAATGGAAGCCAAGGCGCAGGCGCGGTTCGTCCGTGTCACGCCCCAGAAGGCCCGGCGCGTCGTGGACCTCATCCGTGGCAAGCAGGCCTCCGAGGCCGTCGCGGTGCTGAAGTTCGCACCGCAGGCGGCGAGCGAGCCCGTCCGCAAGGTCGTGGAGAGCGCGATCGCCAACGCCCGGGTGAAGGCAGACCGTGCGAGCGAGGCGTTCGAGGAGCAGGAGCTCGTCGTGCGTGAGGCGTTCGTCGACGAGGGCCCGACCCTCAAGCGTTTCCGCCCGCGGGCCCAGGGCCGTGCGAACCGCATCCTCAAGCGCACCAGCCACATCACCGTGGTCGTCGCTCCGCGTGAGAACACGAAGGGAAGTGCCCGATAGTGGGACAGAAGGTTCACCCGCACGGGTACCGCCTCGGCATCACCACCGACCACCGGTCGCGCTGGTTCGCCGACAGCACCAAGCCCGGACAGCGGTACCGCGACTACGTCCGCGAGGACGTCCAGATCCGCAAGCTCATGAGCACCGGTCTCGAGCGCGCAGGCATCTCCAAGGTCGAGATCGAGCGCACCCGTGACCGCGTCCGCGTGGACATCCACACGGCACGCCCGGGCATCGTCATCGGCCGCCGTGGCGCCGAGGCCGACCGCATCCGCGGCGAGCTCGAGAAGCTCACGGGCAAGCAGGTGCAGCTCAACATCCTCGAGGTGAAGAACGCCGAGACGGACGCGCAGCTCGTCGCTCAGGGCATCGCCGAGCAGCTCGCGAGCCGCGTCTCGTTCCGTCGTGCGATGCGCAAGGGCATCCAGTCGGCCCAGCGCGCCGGTGCCAAGGGCATCCGCGTGCAGGTCGCCGGCCGCCTCGGCGGCGCCGAGATGAGCCGGTCGGAGTTCTACCGCGAGGGTCGTGTGCCGCTGCACACGCTCCGTGCGTACATCGACTACGGCTTCTTCGAGGCCCGCACGACCTTCGGCCGCATCGGCGTGAAGGTCTGGATCTACAAGGGCGACGTCACCGAGAAGGAGTTCGCCGCGCAGCAGGCCACGGCCGCTCCGCGCCAGGGCCGTGGCGGCCCGCGCGGTGAGCGCGGCGGCGACCGTCGTGGTGGCGGCCGTCGTCCCGAGCGTTCGGCCGAGCGGACCCCCGCGTCCGAGTCGCCGGCGGCGCCCGAGCAGGCTGCTCCCGCCGCAGAGGCGAAGGCCCCTGAGACCGGAACGGAGGCCTGAGTCATGCTGATCCCGCGCAGGCTCAAGCACCGCAAGCAGCACCACCCGTCGCGTTCCGGCGCGGCGAAGGGTGGCACGCAGATCGCGTTCGGCGAGTACGGCATCCAGGCTCTCGAGCCGGCGTACGTGACGAACCGCCAGATCGAGGCTGCTCGTATCGCGATGACCCGCCACATCAAGCGTGGCGGCAAGGTCTGGATCAACATCTACCCGGACCGTCCCCTGACCAAGAAGCCTGCCGAGACCCGCATGGGTTCCGGTAAGGGTTCGCCCGAGTGGTGGGTCGCCAATGTCAAGCCGGGCCGGATCGTCTTCGAGCTGGCCGGTGTCCCGGAGGACCTGGCTCGCGAGGCGATGCGCCGCGCGATCCACAAGCTCCCGATGAAGTGCCGTTTCGTGGTGCGCGAGGGTGGTGGCAACTGATGGCAATCGGAACGAAGGGGCTCGCCCCCGTCGACCTCGACGCCATGGACGACGAGACGCTCGTCGCCGAGCTCAAGAAGGTCAAGGAGGAGCTCTTCAACCTCCGCTTCCAGTCGGCCACCGGCCAGCTGGAGAGCCACGGGCGCCTCAAGGCCGTCCGCCGCGACATCGCGCGGATCTACACGATCCTGCGTGAGCGCGAGCTCGGCATCCGTACCGCGCCGAGTGCCGAGTGAGTGAGGCTGGAATGAGCGAGAACGCAACGAACGCGCCCGAGGCGGCCGAGGAGCGCGCGAACCGCAAGACGCGCCGCGGCTACGTCGTGAGCGACAAGATGGACAAGACCGTGGTGGTCGAGGTCGAGGACCGGGTCAAGCACCCGCTCTACGGCAAGGTCATCCGCCGCACGAGCAAGGTCAAGGCGCACGACGAGCAGAACTCTGCCGGCGTGGGCGACCTGGTGCTCATCATGGAGACCCGCCCGCTGTCCGCGACCAAGCGGTGGCGCCTCGCGGAGATCCTCGAGAAGGCCAAGTGATCCACCGGTCGTGACGGGCGAGCCCCGGCTCGCTCGTCACGACCGCTCTCGTGCCGCACCGCGGTGCGGCAACCAGTGAGGACAGGTCGGGCGGGTCCACCGCCCGGTCCTGGCCGGTTCACCCGCGAGGGACCCGGCACTGACAGCTATCCGTTCGGCAAGGCTCGCCTCGCGCGAGAACCGGCTCGACGACAGGAGTTCATTACATGATCCAGCAGGAGTCGCGACTTCGTGTCGCCGACAACACGGGTGCCAAGGAGATTCTCTGCATCCGTGTTCTCGGTGGCTCGGGCCGTCGCTACGCCGGAATCGGCGACGTCATCGTCGCAACCGTCAAGGACGCGATCCCGGGCGGCAACGTGAAGAAGGGCGACGTGGTCAAGGCCGTCGTCGTCCGCACCGCCAAGGAGCGCCGTCGTCCGGACGGTTCCTACATCAAGTTCGACGAGAACGCCGCCGTGATCCTCAAGAACGACGGCGAGCCGCGCGGGACGCGCATCTTCGGCCCGGTCGGGCGCGAGCTGCGCGACAAGCGGTTCATGAAGATCATCTCGCTGGCTCCGGAGGTGCTCTGACCATGGCCAAGATCAAGAAGGGCGACCTCGTCGTCGTCATCGCCGGCAAGGACAAGGGCAAGCAGGGCCGCGTCCTCGAGGTGCTCACCGACCGTGACCGCGTCATCGTCGAGGGCGTCCAGCGCGTCACCAAGCACACCAAGGTCGGCCAGTCGCAGCGCGGCACGCGGACCGGTGGGATCGAGACCGTCGAGGCCCCGATCCACATCAGCAACGTGATGGTCGTCGACCCGGAGACCAAGAAGGGCACCCGCGTCGGGTACCGCACCGAAGAGGTCGAGCGTGACGGCCGCAAGCGCACCGTGCGCGTGCGCGTCGCCAAGCGCTCCGGGAAGGACATCTGATGAGCACCGAGATCGTCGCCCCCGAGGTGCCCCGTCTGAAGCAGCGCTACCGCGAGGAGATCGTCTCCGGTCTGCGCGAGGAGTTCGGGCACGAGAACGTCAACCAGGTCGCCCGCGTCACGAAGATCGTCGTGAACATGGGTGTCGGTGACGCCGCCAAGGACTCGAAGCTCATCGAGGGCGCCATCCGCGACCTGTCCGCGATCACCGGCCAGAAGCCGCAGGTGACCAAGGCCCGCAAGTCCATCGCGCAGTTCAAGCTGCGCGAGGGCATGCCGATCGGTGCGCACGTCACGCTGCGCGGCGACCGCATGTGGGAGTTCCTGGACCGTCTCCTGTCGATCGCCCTGCCGCGCATCCGCGACTTCCGCGGCCTGTCGCCCAAGCAGTTCGACGGGCACGGCAACTACACGTTCGGTCTCACGGAGCAGTCGATGTTCCACGAGATCGACCAGGACAAGATCGACCGTGTCCGCGGTATGGACATCACGATCGTGACCACGGCGACGACCGATGACGAGGGCCGCTCCCTGCTGCGCCGTCTCGGCTTCCCCTTCAAGGAGAACTGACATGGCGAAGAAGGCCCTGATCAACAAGGCGGCCGCCAAGCCCAAGTTCGCGGTCCGCGCCTACACCCGGTGCCAGAAGTGCGGTCGTCCGCACTCGGTGTACCGCAAGTTCGGCCTGTGCCGCATCTGCGTGCGCGAGATGGCCCACCGTGGTGAGCTTCCCGGCGTCACCAAGAGCAGCTGGTAACAACTACGTCGTAGGTCCTGGCGGAGCGCGCCGCACGGCGCGCCTCCGCCCGGATACCACGTCGAGGAAGGGCTAGAGCCCGATGACGATGACCGACCCGATCGCAGACATGCTGACGCGTCTGCGGAACGCGAACTCGGCTTACCACGAGACGGTGACCATGCCGTACTCGAAGCTGAAGTCGCACATTGCCGAGATCCTCCAGGCCGAGGGCTACATCTCCGGCTGGAGCGTCGAGGACGCGACGGTGGGCAAGAACCTCACCATCCAGCTGAAGTTCGGCCCGAACCGTGAGCGCAGCCTCGCCGGCGTGCGCCGCGTGTCCAAGCCGGGCCTGCGCAAGTACGTCAAGTCCACCGAGCTGCCGAAGGTTCTCGGCGGCCTGGGCGTGGCGATCCTGTCCACGTCCTCCGGCCTGCTCACCGACAAGCAGGCCGCCACGAAGGGCGTGGGCGGCGAAGTCCTCGCCTACGTCTGGTAATCGGAAAGGAGATACGCCATGTCTCGAATCGGCAAGATCCCCGTTCCGGTTCCCGCCGGAGTGGACGTCACCATCAGCGGCGCGCTCGTGACCGTGAAGGGCCCCAAGGGCTCGCTCGAGCACCACGTGCCCGCCCCCATCCAGGTCGCCCAGGAGGACGCCACGCTCGTGGTGTCGCGCCCGGACGACGAGCGCGAGTCCCGCGCGCTGCACGGCCTCACGCGCACCCTCCTGGCGAACATCGTCGAGGGCGTGACGCAGGGCTACGAGAAGAAGCTCGAGATCGTCGGCACCGGTTACCGCGTGACGGCCAAGGGCTCGGACCTCGAGTTCGCCCTCGGCTTCAGCCACCCGGTCGTCGTGACGCCGCCCGCGGGCATCACGTTCGCGGTCGAGAGCCCGACGAAGTTCTCGGTCTCCGGCATCGACAAGCAGCAGGTCGGCGAGGTCGCAGCGAACATCCGCAAGATCCGCAAGCCCGAGCCGTACAAGGGCAAGGGTGTGCGTTACGCCGGCGAGGTCGTCCGCCGCAAGGTCGGAAAGGCTGGTAAGTAACGATGGCTCTGAAGGTTCTCGGCAAGGGCAAGGCCGTCGCGCGTCAGCGCCGCCACCTGCGCCTGCGCAAGAAGATCAAGGGGACCGCCGCTCGTCCGCGCCTCGTGGTGACACGCTCCACGCGCCACATCACGGCCCAGGTCGTGGACGACACGATCGGTCAGACGGTTGCGTCGGCCTCGTCGCTCGAGGCGGACCTGCGTGCGCTCGACGGCGACAAGAGCGCCAAGGCCCGCAAGGTCGGCGAGCTCGTCGCCGAGCGTGCGAAGGCCAAGGGCGTCGACGCGGTCGTCTTCGACCGTGGCGGCAACAAGTACCACGGTCGGGTCGCTGCGGTCGCCGACGGCGCCCGCGAGGGCGGTCTGTCCCTGTGACGACGCCGACCATCCCCACACGGAAGCAAAGGATTCTCTGATGGCTGCAGGGCAGCGCAGCAACACCGGCGCCCCCACGGGTGCCGCCAACGAGTCGAGCGACCAGAACGCGCGCGGGGGGCGCCGCGACGACCGTCGCGGTGACCGTCGCGACGGTCGCCGTGGCGACGCAGCCGAGAAGAACGCCTTCGTCGAGCGCGTCGTCACCATCAACCGCGTCTCCAAGGTCGTCAAGGGCGGCCGCCGCTTCAGCTTCACCGCGCTGGTCGTGGTGGGCGACGGCGACGGCACCGTCGGTGTCGGCTACGGCAAGGCGAAGGAGGTGCCCGCGGCGATCGCCAAGGGTGTCGAGGAGGCCAAGAAGAACTTCTTCAAGGTCCCGCGCATCCAGGGCACCATCCCGCACCCCATCCAGGGTGAGGCCGCCGCCGGCGTCGTGTTCCTCCGCCCGGCCGCTCCCGGTACCGGTGTGATCGCCGGTGGTCCGGTGCGCGCCGTGCTGGAGTGCGCGGGCATCCACGACGTGCTGAGCAAGTCGCTCGGCTCGTCCAACGCGATCAACATCGTGCACGCGACCGTCGAGGCCCTGCGCAACCTGGAGCAGCCTGAGGCTGTCGCCGCGCGCCGTGGTCTCCCGCTCGAGGACGTGGCCCCGGCCGCGCTCCTGCGTGCCCGTGCTGCGGGGGTGAACGCCTGATGGCCAGGCTCAAGGTGACCCAGACGAAGTCCGCCATCGGCGGCAAGCAGAACCAGCGCGACACGCTGCGCACTCTGGGCCTCAAGCGGATCGGCGACACCGCCGTGAAGGAGGACCGCCCGGAGATCCGCGGCATGGTCGCGACGGTGGCGCACCTCGTCACCGTTGAGGAGGTCGAGTGACCATGGCTGAGAAGGCCACCAAGGAGACCGCCGAGGCTCCGAAGAAGAAGGCTGCTGCGAAGGCCCCCGCGAAGGCGGAGTCCGCGACTGCTGCGAAGCAGTCGGGCAAGCAGACCGAGGGTGCCGGCGGCACGCTCAAGATCCACCACCTGCGTCCGGCTCCCGGCGCCAAGAAGGCCAAGACCCGCGTGGGTCGTGGTGAGGCGTCGAAGGGTAAGACGGCGGGCCGCGGTACCAAGGGTACGAAGGCTCGTTACCAGGTTCCCGAGCGCTTCGAGGGCGGGCAGATGCCTCTGCACATGCGCCTCCCGAAGCTGCGCGGCTTCAAGAACCCGTTCCGCACCGAGTACCAGGTCGTGAACCTGGACAAGCTCGCGGCGCTGTACCCCGAGGGTGGCCAGGTCACCGTCGAGGACCTCGTCGCGAAGGGCGCGGTCCGCAAGGGCCAGCTCGTCAAGGTGCTCGGCACGGGCGAGATCACCGTCAAGCTCGAGGTCGCGGTCGACGCCCTCTCGGGCGCCGCTCGCGAGAAGATCCTCGCGGCCGGCGGTTCGGTCTCGGAGGACTGACACCCCTGGACAGGGCCGATGGCGCGCTCGCGCCGTCGGCCCTGTCCGCGTCTGGGGAAGGCCCTCCCGCACGACCCGTGGTCCGTCCGGCAGCGCGCCACGGTTAGACTCTCCGACGGTTGTCTCCCCGCACCCCGGGGTGACCGCCGTCACTCGCAGGTCCGCGGTCGGTCCGTCCGGTCGTCGGGACCGACTTGCCGTTCGACGCGGCGCTACGGCTAGGGTGCCTCTTGGCGCCGGTGCCGTGCGTCACACCTCGCCGGGCCTCCCGGCGACACGACATCCCGCCTCGGCGGGCCAGGAGGATAGGTGCTCAGCGCATTCGCCCGGGCTTTCCGGACGCCCGACCTGCGGCGCAAGCTGCTGTTCACGATCGCGATCATGGCGATCTTCCGGGTGGGGTCGTTCATCCCCACGCCGGGTGTGGACTACCCCAACGTGCAGCAGTGCATCGCGGAGACCGCCGACGGCAACGACCTGCTCGGCCTCGTCAACCTCTTCAGCGGCGGCGCACTGCTCCAGCTGTCGATCTTCGCGCTCGGCATCATGCCGTACATCACCGCGAGCATCATCGTCCAGCTGCTGCGCGTCGTGATCCCTCGCTTCGAGGCGCTCCACAAGGAGGGCCAGTCGGGCCAGGCGAAGCTGACGCAGTACACGCGCTACCTGACGATCGCGCTCGCCATCCTCCAGTCGACGACCGTCATCACGACGGCGCGCAACGGCCTGCTCTTCCAGGGCTGCTCGGTCGACGTCATCCCCGACGGCAGCTTCGTGACGATGGCGCTCATGGTCATCACCATGACCGCGGGCACCGGGCTCATCATGTGGCTCGGCGAGCTCATCACCGAGCGCGGCGTCGGCAACGGCATGTCGCTCCTCATCTTCACGTCGATCGCCGCGAGCTTCCCGACCGCCCTGTGGTCGATCGCCGGTGGTGCGAACGGCGCGACGAACTTCATCATCATGATCGCGGTCATCGTGGTCGTCATCGGCCTGGTCGTGTTCGTCGAGCAGTCCCAGCGCCGCGTGCCGGTCCAGTACGCCAAGCGCATGGTCGGGCGCCGCATGTACGGCGGGTCGAGCACCTACATCCCGATCAAGATCAACATGGCCGGCGTCATCCCGGTGATCTTCGCGGCCTCGCTGCTCGCGGTCCCGGGCCTCATCGCGCAGTTCGGCGACCAGAGCGCCGACTGGGTCATCTGGGTCAGCACGAACCTCGCCGACCCGGCCGCGCCGCTGCACATCGTGCTGTACGTGCTGATGATCCTGTTCTTCTGCTTCTTCTACACGTCGATCACGTTCAACCCGGACGAGGTCGCGGACAACATGAAGAAGTACGGCGGCTTCATCCCGGGCATCCGTGCCGGCCGGCCGACCGCCGAGTACCTCGACTACGTCATCACCCGCATCACGTCCGCGGGCTCCATCTACCTCGCGCTCGTCGCCCTGCTGCCGACGCTGGTCCTCATCGGGCTCGGCGTGAGCACGAACATCCCGTTCGGTGGCTCCTCGATCATCATCGTCGTCGGCGTCGGCCTGGAGACGGTCAAGCAGATCAACTCCCAGCTGCAGCAGCGCCACTACGAAGGGTTCCTCCGTTGAGCAACGCCACCGACGGCCAGTCCGCCGCGCGTCCCGCGCGCCTCGTCATCATGGGCCCGCAGGGCGCGGGCAAGGGGACGCAGGCCGCCCGGCTCGCCGAGCAGCTCGCCATCCCCGCGATCTCGACCGGAGACATCTTCCGGGCGAACATCAAGGGCGGCACGGAGCTCGGCCGGCTCGCGCAGGAGTACACCGCGAAGGGCGACCTGGTCCCCGACTCGGTGACGAACGCGATGGTGCGCGACCGCCTCGCCCAGGACGACGCGGCGCAGGGGTTCATCCTCGACGGCTACCCGCGCAACGCTGCCCAGGTCGTCGAGCTCGACACGATCCTCACGGACCTGGGCGTCGCCCTGGACGGCGTCGTGGAGCTCACGGCGGACCGCGACGAGCTCCTCGCCCGCCTGGCGAAGCGCGCGGAGATCGAGGGCCGCGAGGACGACACCGAGGAGGCCATCGCGCGCCGCCTCGACATCTACGCGGAGCAGACGGCGCCGCTCACGTCCGCGTACGACGAGCGCGGCCTCCTCGTCCGTGTCGACGGTATCGGCGACGTCGACGAGATCACCGGGCGCATCGTCACGGCGCTGACCGCGCTCGTCGGCTGAGCGCCGGTCGTTCGTCCGTCAGGTTCTGGGGAGCAGCAGGGTGTTCGGTCGCGAGCGCATCGAGTACAAGACGCACGACCAGGTCCGGTCCATGCGCAGTGCCGGCCTCGTGGTCGCGCGAGCGCTCGAGACGGTCCGCGAGACGGTCCGTCCGGGCATGACGACGTCCGACCTGGACGCGCTCGCCGCGGCGGTGATCGCGGACGCCGGCGCGACGCCGTCGTTCCTCGGCTACGAGGGTTACCCGGCGTCGCTGTGCGTGTCGGTGAACGACGAGGTCGTGCACGGCATCCCCGGTCCGCGTGAGCTGCGCCCGGGCGACATCGTCTCCGTCGACTGCGGGGCGATCGTCGACGGCTGGCACGGCGACTCGGCCGTCTCCTTCGTCCTCGGCGAGGGCGAGCCGCGGGACGAGGCCCTCGTGGAGGCCACGCGGCGCGCGATGTGGGCGGGTATCGCCGCGCTCGCGACGAGCGAGCGGCTCGGCGACGTCGGTGCCGCGATCGAGGACTCGGTCCGGGTCTCGGGCGAGGCCGACGGCGTCTCCTACGGGATCGTCGAGGAGTACGTGGGCCACGGGATCGGCTCCGCGATGCACCAGCCGCCCGACGTCCCGAACTACCGTACGCGCGAGAAGGGCCCGCGGCTGCGCCCGGGCATGTGCCTCGCGATCGAGCCGATGCTGACGCTCGGCGACCGGTTCACCGAGGTCTGCGAGGACGACTGGACGGTCGTGACCGACGACGGTGCTCGTGCTGCGCACTGGGAGCACAGCGTCGCGATCCTCGACGAGGGGATCTGGGTCCTCACCGCACCCGACGGCGGGGCGGCCGAGCTCGCGGAGCTCGGCGTCCGTGTCGCACCGCTCGCGGCCTGAGCTCTCGGTTCGCCCGACGCGTCGGCCCGCCCCGGGCGCGGCGGGGGAGTGACGCGTCGCACGGTTCCCGACGCACGCCCCGGTTTCGCGACTCTTGTCGGATGCCGTAGGATGGTCCGTCGGGTGTAGTCCGTGCACGTCGTTCAACCGGCCCCCGTCCCTCGGGACCCGGGCGACCGACCCCGCACGCGGCTCCACGCACCTCCCACGAACGGACGACCCGCGGGTCGGTCGTGCGCGGGAGTACCAGCAGTTCAGACGAGAGTTAGCGGAGGACATGGCAAAGAAGGACGGTGTCATCGAGATCGAGGGCAGCGTGGTCGAGGCCCTGCCGAACGCGATGTTCCGCGTGGAGCTGGCCAACGGTCACAAGGTTCTCGCGCACATCTCGGGCAAGATGCGCCAGCACTACATCCGGATCCTCCCCGAGGACCGGGTCGTGGTCGAGCTGAGCCCGTACGACCTGTCCCGCGGCCGGATCGTCTACCGCTACAAGTAGTCGCCACGCGTCCACCCACTCACCCGCCTCGCCACCCGGATCCCGGGACCGCTCGTCGGTCGCGCCCGGAGCGGGGCACCACTGAGGGAACGAAGATGAAGGTCAAGCCCAGCGTCAAGAAGATCTGCGACAAGTGCAAGGTGATCCGCCGGCACGGTCGCGTCATGGTGATCTGCGACAACCTGCGGCACAAGCAGCGCCAGGGCTGAGCCCGCGCCTGCGCCACGGGTGACGGTCCCTCGGGACCGCGGTCACCAGGCCGCCCGTCACGACGACGGCCGGCCACCAGCGCACCACCACGAACCTGCTCGGCACCCCGGACGCGAGTCCGGGAGGAGAACGCCACAGGCAGGGGAACCCCCGGCTCGGAGGCCGGGGCCCACGGAGCTCCCCGTGGGAGGGCGGTGCGACAGACCTCCGACGAAGCACGAGGAGCCGAAAGGCACATGGCACGTCTCATCGGCGTCGACCTCCCCCGCGACAAGCGGCTCGAGGTCGCGCTCACCTACATCTACGGCGTCGGCCGTACCCGCGCCCAGCAGACGCTGGCCGCGACCGGCATCAGCCCGGACGCGCGCGTGAAGGACCTCGGCGACGCCGAGCTCGTCGCGCTCCGCGACTACCTCGAGGGCAACTACAAGCTCGAGGGTGACCTCCGTCGTGAGGTGGCCGCCGACATCCGCCGCAAGGTCGAGATCGGCACCTACCAGGGCCTGCGTCACCGCCGCGGCCTGCCCGTGCGCGGTCAGCGCACCAAGACCAACGCGCGTACGCGCAAGGGACCCAAGCGCACCGTGGCCGGCAAGAAGAAGGCCCGCTGAGCCAGTCCGCAGGGCGGGCCCCGCTCGGGCGCTGACGTCGGCCGCACGGTCCACGTCGTCCCGGTCGGAGATCCCCGCGGTCAGACCACCTCAGACCAGGAGAGAAACGAAAGATGCCTCCCAAGACTCGCGCCGCCGCTGGGCGCAAGCCTCGTCGCAAGGACAAGAAGAACGTCCCCGCCGGCCAGGCGCACATCAAGAGCACGTTCAACAACACGATCGTGTCGATCACGGACCCGTCGGGCGCCGTGATCGCGTGGGCCTCCGGCGGCGACGTCGGCTTCAAGGGCTCGCGCAAGTCGACCCCCTTCGCCGCGGGCCTCGCGGCCGAGGCTGCTGCCCGCAAGGCGCAGGAGCACGGCATGAAGAAGGTCGACGTCTTCGTCAAGGGCCCGGGCTCCGGTCGCGAGACCGCGATCCGCTCGCTGCAGTCGGCCGGCCTCGAGGTCGGCTCGATCCAGGACGTCACGCCGCAGGCGCACAACGGGTGCCGCCCGCCCAAGCGTCGTCGCGTCTGACCCTCGTCGTCGGCGTGCCGTCGACGGGCCGCCCGGTCACCGACCGGCCGAGCCCGTCGACGGCGCCCGTCACGGGGCAGACGCCTCCTGACGGGGTCGACGCACCCTCCCGGCCGGGTGGACAGAGTCCCGGCCGGGGCCGCGTGCCGCAGGCGCGCACCTCGCCTTGAACCGTGCAGCGTCATATGGCGGACGCTCGCCGAAAGGAAACCACCAGTGCTGATCGCACAGCGCCCCACCTTGACCGAAGAGGTCATCTCGGAGAACCGTTCGCGCTTCTCCATCGAGCCGCTGGAGCCCGGCTTCGGCTACACGCTCGGCAACTCGCTGCGTCGCACGCTGCTGTCGTCCATCCCGGGCGCGGCGGTCACCTCCATCCGCATCGACGGTGTGCTCCACGAGTTCACCACCGTGCCGGGTGTGAAGGAGGACGTGACCGAGGTCATCCTCAACATCAAGAACCTCGTCGTCTCCTCGGAGAACGACGAGCCCGTCGTGATGTACCTGCGCAAGCAGGGTGCTGGTGCGGTCACCGCGGCGGACATCGTCCCGCCCGCGGGTGTGGAGGTCCACAACCCCGAGCTGCACATCGCCACGCTCAACGACAAGGGCAAGCTCGAGATCGAGCTCACCGTCGAGCGCGGCCGTGGTTACGTCTCGGCCTCGCAGAACAAGTCGTTCGACGCCGAGATCGGGCGCATCCCGGTCGACTCGATCTACTCGCCGGTCCTCAAGGTGACCTACAAGGTCGAGGCGACGCGTGTCGAGCAGCGCACGGACTTCGACAAGCTGGTCGTGGACGTCGAGACGAAGCCGGCGATCTCGCCGCGCGACGCGCTCGCGTCGGCGGGCAAGACGCTGGTGGAGCTCTTCGGCCTGGCCCGTGAGCTCAACGTCGAGGCCGAGGGCATCGAGATCGGCCCGTCGCCGACGGACGCGGCTCTCGCCGCGGACCTGGCGCTGCCGATCGAGGAGCTCAACCTCACGATCCGCTCGTACAACTGCCTCAAGCGCGAGGGCATCCACCAGGTGGGCGAGCTCGTCGCACGCAGCGAGGCGGACCTGCTGGACATCCGCAACTTCGGTGCGAAGTCCATCAACGAGGTGAAGGAGAAGCTCGCCGAGCTCGGCCTGTCCCTCAAGGACTCGCCGCTCGACTTCGACCCGTCGGCCGCCGCGTACTACGACGGCGACGACGACGAGGCGACGTTCTCGGACACCGAGCAGCAGTACTGAGCCTGCGGCTCTAGACACCTCAGCGCGTCCGGGTCCGCACCTGCGGCGCGAACACTTCCCAAGGAGCACATCCCATGCCTACCCCCGCCAAGGGCCCCCGGCTCGGCAGCGGACCGGCTCACGAGCGTCTGATGCTCGCGAACCTGTCCACCCAGCTCTTCGAGCACGGCCGCATCACGACCACCGAGACCAAGGCGAAGCGCCTGCGCCCGGTGGCCGAGCGCCTCATCACGTTCGCGAAGCGTGGCGACCTGCACGCGCGTCGTCGCGTCCTGCGCGTCGTGCGCGACAAGTCCGTCGTGCACACGCTGTTCACCGAGATCGCCCCGCAGATGGCGGAGCGTGAGGGCGGCTACACCCGCATCACGAAGGTCGGCACGCGCAAGGGCGACAACGCGCCCCTCGCCGTGATCGAGCTCGTGACCGAGCCCGTCAGCCCCAAGCAGGCCGTCGTCCGCGAGGCGGAGAAGGCCGCGGAGAAGGCGAGCAAGAAGAAGGCTGACAAGCCGGCCAAGAAGGCCGACGCGGTCGAGGACGCGCCCGTCGAGGACGCTCCCGCCGCCGTCGAGGACGCTCCCGCCGAGGACGTCCAGGACGCGCCCGTCGAGGACGCCGCCGAGGAGAAGAAGGAGGCCTGAGCCTCCTCGATCGACTCTCGGGGTCCTCCGCGACCCCACGCCGCAGGGCCCGGGACCGTACGGTCCCGGGCCCTGCGGCGTTCTGCCGTCCCGACGGCTTCCGCGTGCGTCCGGCCACGAGGGCGGCCGCGTGAGATCGACCCGCACGACCGAGATCGACCTTCAGAGGGCCGATCTCGGGACGTACGGGTCGATCTCGGGGCGGGGAGGGCCTACCGTCGAGACGTGACGAGTGTCGACTCCTCCCTGGCCGCGTGGCCGCCCGTCGTCCTCGTGCACGGGTCGCGTACGTCGCGGTCGATGTGGCGCGACCAGCTCGCGGCCCTGCGCCGTGCGGGGGTCGACGCCCTCGCCGTGGACCTGCCGGGGCACGGGGCGCGGCGCGGCGAGGCGTTCACCCTGGACGGTGCCGTGGAGGCCGTCGCGGCCGGGATCGACGACGTGGGCGGTCGCGCGCTCGTCGTCGGTCTGTCGCTGGGCGGCTACGTCGCGATCGAGACGCGGGCGCGGCACCCCGAGCGCGTCGTCGGCCTCGTGGCTGCCGCCTGCTCGACCCCGCCTGCCACGCGGCTGCGCGGGGGCTGGCTCCTCGTCGCGCGCGGCATCGAGCGGCTGCCCGACGGCGGAGCGGGGCTCAACCAGGCGCTCGTCGACCGCGCGCTCACGCCGCAGGGCGCGGCCGACCTCGCGGCGGGCGGCTTCGCGCTCGACGTGATGAGCGCGATCCTGCGCGAGGTCGAGGCGGTCGACCCCGTGACGGCCCTCGCCGCCACGGACTCGCCCGTGTGGCTGGTCAACGGCCGGTGGGACCACTTCCGGTTCGGCGAGCGCGGCTTCGTGGAGGCGGCCCGGCGCGGGGGAGCGCCCGTGCGGCTCGTGGTCGTCCCGGGCGCTCGGCACCTCGTGAGCCTCGACGCGCCCGTCGCGTTCAACCGGGTCCTGCTCGACGCCCACCGCGCGGTCGCGACGGGTAGTCCGGCGCCCGGGGCGGATGGGCCGGCGCCCGCCGGGGTCGCGCCGCGCCGCGCCGTCGCGCGCTGAGGCGGTCAGGCCGGCGGCAGCTCCCAGGCGCGTGCCCCGCCGACGAGCGCCGCCGAGTTGGGTACGACGACGACGTCGTCGCCGAGGCGGTCGAGGACGCTCGGGGTGATCTGGCGCGAGTTCCCGCCGCCCAGGTACAGCCGGTCCCACCAGAAGACGGGCCGCAGGCCCTCGACGACCGCGAGCACGCGCCGCGACCAGAGCCCGTTGCCGAGCCGGCGCCGCTCGGGCTCGCCGACGTACTCGTCGTAGGTGGTGCCGCGGCGCACCGGTGCGCGGGACCACTCGAGGTGCGGCGCGAGCCGTCCGCCGTGGAACAGCGCCGAGCCCAGCCCCGTCCCGAGCGTCAGCACGAGCTCCAGCCCCGACGCCGCCACGACGCCGGCGCCGTGCACCTCGGCGTCGTTGAGCACGAGCGCGGGCACGCCGAGGCGTGCGGCCACCGCGGCCTGGACGTCGAAGCTCGTCCAGGCCTCGAGGAGAGCCGGGTCCACGCGCGAGCGCGGGCCGCTGCGCGTGACGTAGTGCGGCGTGTGCACGACGACGCCGCGCCGGATCATGCCGGGCATGCCGACGGTGACCCGGTCGGCCGGGGGCAGCGCGGCCGCGATCTCGGCGATCGTCTCGACGAGCAGCTCCGGCGGCAGCGGGTACGGCGTCGGGACGCGGACGGCGGCGGCGTGCGCGGTGCCCGACGCGTCGAGCACGTTCGCCTTGATCCCGCCGCCGCCGCAGTCCACGGCGAGGGTGCGGACGTCTGCGCGGTCGCCGGTCATGGGCGGCAGCGTAGGCACGACGGCGAGCGCGCCGCACGGCCGGGCGACTACGGTGAACTCCCGTGAGCGACGCCCCTGCCCCCGACGCACGCCCCGACGACCCCGCACCCGACGCGCCGGGCGGGGACGCGGCCTCCGGGTCGAGCGTGCGGCAGGACCCGCCCGACGGCGTCGTGCGCGTCCGCCTCGACCTCGCCTACGAGGGAACGGAGTTCGCC